>JACKJV010000005.1 GCA_020637775.1 Brucellaceae bacterium
AAAGATATTGCAGGGCCGCAATATCCAGCATCATGAACGTCCACGGATAATCGACCATGTTGGACGGAAGATCCGGCGACACGAAATCGAACGGATCATCGCCTTCATAGACCCGGTAGGTCATGATCGAATATTCCTGGGTATCGAACGGGTCGGGCAGTTTCGGCGCCGTCCCGACGAAGGCAGGTTCGGCAAAGACATTTCCGAACTGATCGGTGATGACGTTCGTCATGTTGAAGACCGGCTGCTCGCCATGGCCATGCTTCAGACCCAGGGCATGGCCGAACTCGTGCAAAAGCCCGGCTGCATTGGAGAATCCGCCGGGCACCGGAGCATCATAGGCATTTGCGATATACCAGGTGTCCCCAGTCGCCCGCCAATTCATCTGGAACGGATCCGGGACCGCGGCCTCGGCTGATCGTCCACCGCCAGGACCATGCGGATCATAGGGTTGCCCGATCCCGTTGAAACCGTAACCGTAGTCGATGCTGTCGGCTATGGCGAACCGGAAGACCACCGGTGCGCTTTGTCCGAGGACCGCATTGGAGACAAACTCGACCGGCAGAAAAGTCTCGATATTGGAGACAGCCGACACGATCTGCTGCTGCTGAAGGCTGTTGAATGGCTGGAAACCGCCAATCGATTCATAAGCATAGCCGAGATAGCCATTATAGTTGAACGGATTGGGATTGAGGTACTCAGCCGGGCTCGTCGGAAACGAATAGCCCCAGAATGTCTCACCCCAGTGCCAGCCCCACAGCAGGCCGTCCATTTTGGGATCGCCAGTCGCCGTCGTCTGAACCAGATTATCCGGCACATGAACATAGGCCATGGCACCCTCCCTCGGGTCATCTATTTAAGATGTGTCTAATTTTATACTATTCCTTACATGCTCCGAATTGTAAACCTTTCGCGCCGGCTGCACCTGCGCGGCAACCGCACAATGGTTCAGCGAAGATGCAGCCGCACTTTTCCTTTTGACCGGTTCAGACCACCCAGACCCCGTCATCGAGGTTGGCGATGTTGTTGTTTATGTTTTCCTGGCTCTGGGTGAAGGCAATCAGGATATCCTCGCGGCTCAGGCCGGCTTCCATGCCGCCGACCCAGAAATCATACCCTTCCTGATCGGGGAGCCGGAACAGCACGTTCTGGTACATCGCATCGATATATTCGAAGTTCGACGGGTTGGTCCCATAAAGGCTCTGGAATTCCAGGGAGTTGATGAAGGCATTGGCCACATATTGCTGCTTGCCCAATTCCGAAAAGCCCTGATCGTCCAGCGTATCGAGCACACCGATCCAGAACCGTACGCCGCCCTCGTCCGGCGTGCGGCCGAAGGAGGCTTGATAGATACGGTAGCCGAATCCGAGGTTGTCGGAGTCGATGTCGAAGACGTAATCGCCATCCAGCAGATCGATGCGCTCGATGGACGTGAGCTCATCCTGACCCTTTAGCAGGTACTTGTCGACGGTGACGGAACCATCGCCCATCTTGTCGACAATCACCTGGGAGCGATAGAACTGGTACTTGACCTGGTCTGTCCCCTCGCCGCCGTCATACTTGTCGGAACCGCCGCCCGCATAAGCGGTGTCGTTTCCACCCTGCAGGAAAAATTGCTCGTCGGCATTCGTGGAATACACGATATCGGCATCGTTCGTACCGTTGACCGGTATGACCGGGTTCTGGACCACAGAAACCGACAGGTCCGCATAAGCGCGGTTGCCGAACACGTCCTGCGCCTCGACCACCACATCCAGTTCGCTGGACGAGGCGTAGGACAGGCTGCGGGTAATCGTCAGTTCTCCGGTGAGCGGATCGATGGCGAATGCACCGGCGCTGTCCGCGGCGATCCGGTAGATAACGGAATCACCCGGATCGGGATCGAAGGCCGAGACGACCCCGACGCTTTCGCCGGCCGCCCGGTTTTCGTGAACCGACAGTGGCGCGGCGTTCGCGAAGCTCGGGGCGGTGTGCATCAGCCCGTCGCGCTCGGTGAACTGCAGGCGCTCCACGTTTCTCAACGTGTTGGTCTCGCCGGTCACGAGATGCCGGACCGTGACCACGCCCCCGGCATAGGAAATGGCGTAATCGCCCGACCTTTCGTCGAACATGACGGTGTCCACGCCGAGCCCGCCATCCACCACGTTGGTGCCCGTGCCGGGAGCGATGAAGTCCTCGCCGCCATTGCCGAAGATGGTGTCGTTGCCTGCGCCGCCGTAGATCACGTCATTGCCCTGCGTTTCGGCGCAAGGTGTCTCGCAATTGCCTTCCAGGACCTGCGTGGTGGAAACCATGGTCGCAGACCCGTCGGTGGCGATCACCCGCGCCGTGACCGTCTCGTCGGCACCCACCGACAGGCCGGTCAGCGTGGCATCGTAGCGCAGGCCGAAGGGCGTGGCGGTCAGCTGGGCCGGCTGCAATGTCGCGACAATCAAGCCATCGACCAGGATCTCGACACGTGCGATCTCGGCCGGGTTGAGGGAGATGTCGATGACCGCATCGGCAAGCTGGCTCGGGTCACTGACAACCGTCTGGGAATTGTTGGCGATCCGGTCGTCCAGCAGGTCGAGCTGTGCCGAGTCCACGCTGTTGCCGACGCCGAAGGCACGAATATCGACGTACCATCGGAAAGCAGGCGCTGGACCTCATCATCGAAGGTCGGGCTGAGGATCCCGTCCATCCGACAGGAAGAACAGGATATCGGTTCCGCCGGCCGGGTCTGGAAAAGGTTTCGGCCTGCTGCAAACCGGCCTCGAAATCGGTGCCGCCTGAGGCTCGCAGCGCCCGCACGGCTTCGACAAGGTCGAAAACGCCATCATTATCGGTGTCGGCATTGGCCGGCGCCTGCAACACGATGGAGCATTGTCCTCGAACGGAATGAGCGCGACTTGCGCATTTGCAAGCCGGATCATTGGCCATGGCATTGACCAGGGCCTCGAAGGCGGCAATCTCCGCATCGAGGATGGTGTCGGCAAAGCCGTCGCCATTGACGTCCGGCACGGTCTGGAAACCGCCGATCGGGTTGGGAATCGTGCTTTCCGAAATATCGATGACAAACGCAATGTTGACGACCTGCTGCAAACCTGTCCGGCTGACGAAGCCATAGACGTCTTCGCTGGTCTGGCAGCTTTCATCGGGCGCGGTCAGGCTGATCGACAGGTCCTGGCCGGTCGAGGGAATCGTGCCGACCGAATAGGTCGTCACCGGCGTGCGGTCGGCATTGTCCGTGCCGCCCGTGGCGTCGTCGCAGCACTCGTCGTCGCCGTAGATGATGTCGTCGCCATCCTCGCCGTCGATGATGTCGTCGCCGCCATTGCCGTAGATGGTGTCGTTGCCCGCCCCGCCGCGGATCATGTCATCGCCAGGCTCGCCGCAGCAATCGTCCCCGCAATCGCCTTCCAGAACCTGCGTCGTCGATACGGTGGTCGACGCGCCGTCGGTGGCGATCACGCGGGCCGTGACCGTCTCGTCGGCACCGACGGACAGGCCGGTCAGCGTGGCATCGTAGCGCAGGCCGAAGGGCGTGGCGGTCAATTGCCCCGGCAGAAGCGTGGCGACGACGGCGCCATCGACCAGAAGCTCGACGCGGGCAATGTCGGCCGGATCGATGCCGGTGTCGATCAGTGCGGTCGACAACTGGCTGGGATCGAGCACGATGGTCTGGGAATTGTTCGACAGCCCGTCATCGACGAGGTCGAGCTGCGGCGCGCTGGCATTCTGGCCGACGCCGAAGGCGCGGATGTCGATGCCGGCGGCCAGAAGCCGCTGCACCTCGTCGGCATAATCGGCCGGGTCGGTGGTCGGCGTGTTGTGCTGGCCGTCCGACAGGAAGAACAGCGTGCCCGCCCCGGCGGCCGTGCCGGCGAAGAAGGTCTCCGCCTGCTGCAAAGCGGCCTCGAAATTGGTCACGCCGGTATCGTTGAGCCCGCGCAGCGCATCCAGCACATCGGCAATGCCGTTGGCATCCAGATCGGCAGTGGCGGTGGTGTCCAGCACGATGCTGGCGCCGGTGTTGAACTCGACAATGCCGATGCGGCTGCCCGTCAGGCCGGCGCTGCCGACGATGGCGTTGTACAGGGCCTCGAAGCCGGCGATCTCGGCATCCAGGATGGTGTTGGAAACGCCGTCATTGTTCAGGTCGCCCACCGTCGACTGGCCGACAAAGGTCGAATTGGTGCTGCCGGAGGTGTCGATGACGAACAGGATGTCCTGAACCGAGCCGACCGGGCCGCGGCTGACGAAGCCATAGACGTCCTCGCTGGTCTGGCAGCTTTCATCGGGCGCGGTCAGGCTGATCGACAGGTCCTGGCCGGTCGAGGGAATGGTGCCGACCGAATAGGTCGTCACCGGCGTGCGGTCGGCATTGTCCGTGCCGCCCGTGGCGTCGTCGCAGCACTCGTCGTCGCCGTAGATGACATCGTCGCCATCCTCGCCGTCGATGATGTCGTCGCCGCCATTGCCATAGATGGTGTCGTTGCCCGCCCCGCCGCGGATCATGTCATCGCCCGGCTCGCCGCAGCAATCGTCGCCGCAATCGTCTTCCAGAACCTGCGTCGTCGATACGGTGGTGGACGCGCCGTCGGTGGCGATCACGCGGGCCGTGACCGTCTCGTCAGCACCGGCGGACAGGCCGGTCAGCGTGGCATCGTAGCGCAGGCCGAAGGGCGTGGCCGTCAATTGCCCCGGCAGGAGCGTGGCGACGACGGCGCCATCGACCAGAAGCTCGACGCGGGCAATGTCGGCCGGATCGATGCCGGTGTCGATCAGTGCGGTCGACAACTGGCTGGGATCGAGCACGATGGTCTGGGAATTGTTCGACAGCCCGTCATCGACGAGGTCGAGCTGCGGCGCGCTGGCATTCTGGCCGACGCCGAAGGCGCGGATGTCGATGCCGGCGGCCAGAAGCCGCTGCACCTCGTCGGCATAATCGGCCGGGTCGGTGGTCGGCGTGTTGTGCTGGCCGTCCGACAGGAAGAACAGCGTGCCCGCCCCGGCGGCCGTGCCGGCGAAGAAGGTCTCCGCCTGCTGCAAAGCGGCTTCGAAATTGGTCACGCCGGTATCGTTGAGCCCGCGCAGCGCATCCAGCACATCGGCAATGCCGTTGGCATCCAGATCGGCAGTGGCGGTGGTGTCCAGCACGATGCTGGCGCCGGTGTTGAACTCGACAATGCCGATGCGGCTGCCTGTCAGGCCGGCGCTGCCGACAATGGCGTTGTACAGGGCCTCGAAGCCGGCGATCTCGGCATCCAGGATGGTGTTGGAAACGCCGTCATTGTTCAGGTCACCCACCGTCGACTGGCCGACAAAGGTCGAATTGGTGCTGCCGGAGGTGTCGATGACGAACAGGATGTCCTGAACCGAGCCGACCGGGCCACGGCTGACGAAGCCATAGACGTCCTCGCTGGTCTGGCAGCTTTCATCGGGCGCGGTCAGGCTGATCGACAGGTCCTGGCCGGTCGAAGGAATGGTGCCGACCGAATAGGTCGTCACCGGCGTGCGGTCGGCATTGTCCGTGCCGCCCGTGGTGTCGTCGCAGCACTCGTCGTCGCCGTAGATGACATCGTCGCCATCCTCGCCGTCGATGATGTCGTCGCCGCCATTGCCGTAGATGGTGTCGTTGCCCGCCCCGCCGCGGATCATGTCATCGCCCGGCTCGCCGCAGCAATCGTCACCGCAATCGCCTTCCAGAACCTGCGTCGTCGATACGGTGGTGGACGCGCCGTCGGTGGCGATCACGCGGGCCGTGACCGTCTCGTCAGCACCGACGGACAGGCCGGTCAGCGTGGCATCGTAGCGCAGGCCGAAGGGCGTGGCGGTCAATTGCCCCGGCAGAAGCGTGGCGACGACGGCGCCATCGACCAGAAGCTCGACGCGGGCAATGTCGGCCGGATCGATGCCGGTGTCGATCAGTGCGGTCGACAACTGGCTGGGATCGAGCACGATGGTCTGGGAATTGTTCGACAGCCCGTCATCGACGAGGTCGAGCTGCGGCGCGCTGGCATTCTGGCCGACGCCGAAGGCGCGGATGTCGATGCCGGCGGCCAGAAGCCGCTGCACCTCGTCGGCATAATCGGCCGGGTCGGTAGTCGGCGTGTTGTGCTGGCCGTCCGACAGGAAGAACAGCGTGCCCGCCCCGGCGGCCGTGCCGGCGAAGAAGGTCTCCGCCTGCTGCAAAGCGGCTTCGAAATTGGTCACGCCGGTATCGTTGAGCCCGCGCAGCGCATCCAGCACATCGGCAATGCCGTTGGCATCCAGATCGGCAGTGGCGGTGGTGTCGAGCACGATGCTGGCGCCGGTGTTGAACTCGACAATGCCGATGCGGCTGCCCGTCAGGCCGGCGCTGCCGACAATGGCGTTGTACAGGGCCTCGAAGCCAGCGATCTCGGCATCCAGGATGGTGTTGGAAACGCCGTCATTGTTCAGGTCACCCACCGTCGACTGGCCGACAAAGGTCGAATTGGTGCTGCCGGAGGTGTCGATGACGAACAGGATGTCCTGAACCGAGCCGACCGGGCCGCGGCTGACGAAGCCATAGACGTCTTCGCTGGTCTGGCAGCTTTCATCGGGCGCGGTCAGGCTGATCGACAGGTCCTGGCCGGTCGAGGGAATGGTGCCGACCGAATAGGTCGTCACCGGCGTGCGGTCGGCATTGTCCGTGCCGCCCGTGGCGTCGTCGCAGCACTCGTCGTCGCCGTAGATGATGTCGTCGCCATCCTCGCCGTCGATGATGTCGTCGCCGCCATTGCCATAAATGGTGTCGTTGCCCGCCCCGCCGCGGATCATGTCATCGCCCGGCTCGCCGCAGCAATCGTCGCCGCAATCGTCTTCCAGAACCTGCGTCGTCGATACGGTGGTGGACGCGCCGTCGGTGGCGATCACGCGGGCCGTGACCGTCTCGTCGGCACCCACCGACAGGCCGGTCAGCGTGGCATCGTAGCGCAGGCCGAAGGGCGTGGCGGTCAATTGCCCCGGCAGAAGCGTGGCGACGACGGCACCATCGACCAGAAGCTCGACGCGGGCAATGTCGGCCGGATCGATGCCGGTGTCGATCAGTGCGGTCGACAACTGGCTGGGATCGAGCACGATGGTCTGGGAATTGTTCGACAGCCCGTCATCGACGAGGTCGAGCTGCGGTGCGCTGGCATTCTGGCCGACGCCGAAGGCGCGGATGTCGATGCCGGCGGCCAGAAGCCGCTGCACCTCGTCGGCATAATCGGCCGGGTCGGTGGTCGGCGTGTTGTGCTGGCCGTCCGACAGGAAGAACAGCGTGCCCGCCCCGGCGGCCGTCCCGGCGAAGAAGGTCTCCGCCTGCTGGAGGCCGGCTTCGAAGTTCGTGTTTCCGCCATAAAGCAGGCTGCGAAGTGCATCGACGACATCGTAGACGCCATTGCTGTCCACATCGGCGGTTGCCGTCGTGTCGATCACCATGCGGCCGATATCGTAGAATTCCGCCACACCGATGCGGGCATTGCTCTCACCAGCGCTGATGATCTCGTCCAGGAGCGCCTCGAAGCCGGCGATCTCGGCATCGAGGATGGTGTTGGACAGTCCATCGCCATTGAGATCACCGACGGTCGACTGGCCGACAAAGGTGGCGTTGGTGCTGCCGGAGGTGTCGATGACGAACAGGATGTCCTGAACCGAGCCGACCGGGCCACGGCTGACGAAGCCATGGACGTCCTCGCTGGTCTGGCAAGACTCATCGGGCGCGGTCAGGCTGATTGACAGGCCCTGGCCGGTCGAGGGAATCGTGCCCACATTGAAGGTGGTGATCGGTGTCCGATCCGCATTGTCGGTCACGGCGCGCCAGTCGTCATCGCCATAGATGACATCGTCGCCATCCTCGCCGTCGATGATGTCGTCGCCGCCATTGCCGTAGATGGTGTCGTTACCCGCCCCGCCGCGGATCATGTCATCGCCCGGCTCGCCGCAGCAATCGTCACCGCAATCACCTTCCAGAACCTGCGTCGTCGAAACGGTGGTGGACGCGCCGTCGGTGGCGATCACGCGGGCCGTGACCGTCTCGTCGGCACCGACGGACAGGCCGGTCAGCGTGGCATCGTAGCGCAGGCCGAAGGGCGTGGCGGTCAATTGGCCCGGCAGAAGCGTGGCGACGACGGCGCCATCGACCAGAAGCTCGACGCGGGCAATGTCGGCCGGATCGAGTGCGATGTCGATCAGCGCATCGGACAGTTGGCTGGGATCGAGCACGATGGTCTGGGAACTGTTGAGGAGTCCGTCGTCGACAAGGTCGAGCTGCGGCGCGTTGGCATTCTGGCCGACGCCGAAGGCGCGGATGTCGACGCCGGCAGCCAGAAGGCGCTGCACCTCGTCGTTGAAGGTCGGGCTGAAATCCTGCCCATCGGAGATGAAGAACAGGATGTCGGTGCCGGCCGGCGCGCCGAGGAAGAATGTCTCCGCCTGCTGCAAGCCGGATTCGAAATCGGTTCCGCCCGAAGCCCGCAGGGCCCGTGCCGCCTCCGTCAGGTCCGGAATTCCGTCATTGTCAATGTCGGCGCTCGCCGTCGTCTGGAGCGCGGTTGTCGCTGTCGTCTGAAACGGGATCAGCGCCACATTTGCGTTGGACAGTTCCGGCGTCGCGATCATCGAATTGACAAGCGCCTCAAACGCCGCGATCTCGGCATCCAGGATCGTATCGGCGAAGCCGTCGCCATTCACGTCCGGCAGGGGGAATGCGCCACCAATTGCGTCTGGCACCGTGCTTTCTGATATGTCCAGCACGAAGGCGATGTTCACGACCTGCTGCAAACCGGTCTGGCTCACGAAACCGTAAACGTTCTCGGATGTCTGGCAGCTTTCGTCCGGCGCGGTCAGGCTGATCGACAGGCTCTGGCCGGTGGAGGGAATGGTGCCTATGTTGAACGTGGTGACCGGCGTCCGGTCAACGTCGTCGCTGCCATCCTCGCAAGCCGATCCGTCACCATGCAGCTCGTCGTCGCCATCCTCACCATCGATGATGTCGTCGCCATCATGGCCGAAAATGATGTCCGCGCCTGCGCCGCCTTTTACGATATCGTCTCCCGCATCTGCCAGGATTTCGTCCGGGAGCGGTGTTCCAAGGAGGATGTCGTTTCCAAGTGTGCCATCGATCGCCATGACGCTGTCGCCTTTCCTGCCGGACAACACATACAATTTCTTGTATCTGAGGCCGTGGCGGGCCGTAGTTCATTGACGGCTGTCAATGGGACAGCACCGGCCGGATGGGCGGCGCGCTTGCAGGTATTGCGGCAGGAACCGGATTCAGCCAACGGCTGCATAGGCCGCGTCGGTGACGCGGTTCAATTCGCCGGTAATGTGGCGGCGCGCCGCCTCGATCGCAGCGGCATCAGCCTTCCTGTCGACGAATACCGGTTCGCCGATCCTGATACAGGCCCGGCCGAAAGGCAGGTTCATGACCGCCTTGTCCCAGGCCTTTTCGAAGCGGACATGGCGGCTGGTGGCATAGGCGAGCGGCACGACAGGGCGGCCGGATGCCATTGCCAGCCGGACGATGCCTTCGCCCGCTTCCCTCGCTTGCCCTTTGGAAATATCGGCGATGGTCGCAACGTTCATGCCCTTGCGGAGGCAGCGGACGAGGTCGATCAGCGCCTGGGCCCCGCGCTTTTCAAGCCGGATGCCATCACCATCGCGCCCGCCCGAACCGCGTATCACATGCATGCCCATGCGTTCGACCAGCATCGCGTTCAGTTCGGCATCGGCGCTGGTGGAAAGCATGGTCGCGAAAGGCATGCCACTGGGGCGCAGGAAGGGCACCATGAAGTGCTGGCCATGCCACAGCGCCACGATCACGGGGAAATCGATTCCGTCCGGCGTTTCGAGCCGGTCGGACGACGGGACAAGACGGTTCGTCCGGAAGACGAAGGCGAGCCAGGCATGCGCCAGCGCGACAAGAATGGCCGTGACAGGGCGCGACCTGAGCACGCGCTTCTTGAAACTGCGAAGCTTGGACATCCGGTTTTCAGCAATCCCGCAAAGGTATGGCGAAGGCCGGCCCGGCCGGAAAGGCATGTCCCGAAGAACCGATTCGAGCCGGTGGGCTATCAAAATTACGGGCGCTGATATATGGGAGTTCAAAATCCGGGTCAAATACAGCAGTCATCAGGGTGGATCGATTTCGCATGAAGGTCAGTCTCGACAGTTTCCTGCAGCTCCTGAACGAGGAATTTCCCGACAAGGGCATCCATGCAGACACGAAAGTTGCCGAAACGGGGATCGATTCGCTCGATCTTGCCGACATCGTCTTCAAGATGGAGGACAAGTTCGGCGCCGAATACAGTCTCGATATCAACGAATTGAACATCGATGACGACGTCACCATCGGCCAGATCTACACCCTGATCAAAGAACATCCGTAACCATGAAGCGCGTAGCAGTCACCGGCCTCGGCGTACTCACGGCGAATGCCTCGACCATTGCCGAGTTCCGCGACACCCTGGTGCAGGGTCGCGTCGCAATCGCGCCCTGTCCGATCGGCGGCCTCGTGGCGCGCGACATGCCGCTGGCGCGAATCGATGACAATGTGCTGGCGGCCAGTGGCGTGGACCTGTCTTCGCGGTTTGACCGGCTGTCGCATCTGGCGCTTGTCGCCGCCAGGGAAGCCATGGAAATGGCGGGCCTTGAAAAGGGTTCAGCCGAACTGGCGGACGCAACCATCCTGTTCGGCACAGCGCTTGGCGGCGGCAATACGCTAGAGGAAGGCTATCGCCGCTATTTCCGCGACGGGCGCAAGCCGCACCCCTTCTCGGTCCCGAAGATCATGCCAAGCGCGCCGGCGGCCGCGCTGTCGATTGCCTGGGGCATCAAGGGTCCGTCCAGCACGGTCTCCAGTGCCTGCTCATCTTCGTCGGCCGCCATTGCGGCGGGCTGCAGCGCCATCCTTTCGGGTGAGGCCGAAGTGGTCGTATCCGGGGGCACGGAATCGGCGCTGACAGAAACCATCCTCCTGGGCTGGGATCAGCTCAAGGTGGTCAGTTCCGACACGTGCCGCCCGTTCAGCGCCACCCGCAAGGGCATGGTTCTGGGTGAAGGTGCGGCGGTGGTCATCCTGGAGAGCGAAGGCCATGCCCGCGCCCGAGGCGCACGGATTCTGGGCTATGTTGCCGGAACCGGTGCCAGTTCGGATGCCGCCGACCTGGTCAAGCCCAGCCAGGAAGGGCAGGTCGAGGCGATCCGCAGGGCGCTGAAGCGGGCCGGCATCGGCCCGCAAGACATCGGCTATGTCAACGCGCATGGCACCGGTACGCGACAGAATGACATTGTCGAGGCAGCGACGATCCGCGCGATCTTTGGCGCAAATCCGCCGCCGGTCTCCAGCACCAAATCGATCCATGGCCACACGATCGCCGCAGCCGGTGCCATCGAGGGCATCGCCACGCTGCTGGCGCTCGAAGGCCAGTTCGCGCCGCCGACAATGAATTTCGAGGAGCCGGATCCGGAGTGCCCGCTCGACGTGGTGCCCAATGCCAGCCGGCCAGTTTCCGCAGAATTCGCGCTTTCCAACTCGTTTGCCTTTGGCGGTCACAATGTGGCGCTCATCTTGCAAAAGGCCGAATAGGGAGAGGGGCCGATCATGCGTCCGGCATTCCTGATCGGCGGACTTTGCGGCGCGGGCGGCGTCGCGCTGTCGGCCTATGCGGCCCATGCGGGCGGCGAACACATCGGCACCGCCGCGCAGATGATGCTTTTCCATGCGCCCGCCTTCCTGGCGCTGGGCCTGTTCCCGGCCGGATGGCTGCGCGGCCTTGCAATCGCACTTCTCGCCGCCGGGCTCATGCTGTTTGCGGGCGACCTGCTGGCGCGCGCGTTCACCGGCACCCGCCTGTTCCCGATGGCGGCGCCAACAGGCGGCCTGATGATGATTGGTGGTTGGCTGGCAGTCACCGCCGCCGGGGTTTTCGCCCGGCGCGGGTGACAGGTATCAAGACGATTCAATTGGTCAGGGGCAAAAGCCGTTCGGTCAGGCGTACCCAGTAGCTGACGCCATGGGGAATGGCGGCATCGTCGAAATCATAGGCCGGATGGTGAAGCGATGCGCTGTCGCCATTGCCCAGGAAGATGAAGGCGCCGGGCCGGGCGTTGAGCATGAAGGAGAAATCTTCCGCCCCCATCATCGGCGCGCAGTCGGGCACGACCTTGTCGAACCCCGCGATCTCGCGAGCGGCTTCAAGGGCCAGCCCGGTTTCCTGGGCGTGGTTGACCGTGACCGGATAGCCGGTGCGATAGGACAGCGCCGCCTTTGCGCCGAAGGCGGCCGGTACGGTCTCGATCATCGCGGCCATCCGGGCGCGCACTTCATCACGCACCGTCTCGGACAGGGTGCGCACCGTGCCCTTGAGGGCAACATTCTGCGGGATGACATTGTGTGCATCGGTGTCGGTGCGCATGGAGGTTACCGACAGGACGGCGCTTTCCACCGGATCGACCGTGCGCGACACGATGGATTGCAGGCTGGTGATGAGGTGGGCGGCGACAAGCGTGGTGTCCACCGTGGTGTGCGGCAGGGCCGCGTGGCCACCCTTCCCTTCCAGTTGAATCGAGAAGTGATCGGCTGCCGCCATGATGGGGCCGACCCGCATGGCGAACTGGCCGACAGGAAGACCCGGCAGGTTATGCATGCCGAAGACCCGCTGAATGGCGAACCGCTCCATCAGGCCATCGTCCACCATGGCCTTGCCGCCCGCCGCCTTCCCTCGGCCAGCTGAAGATAGAACAACCGTGCCGTCGAACTGCCGCGTCTGGCAAGCCATTCGGCCGCGCCCAGCAGCATGGTCGTATGCCCGTCATGGCCGCAGGCATGCCTGCCAGACGTCGTGGGCCAGAGCCTTGCCGGTGATCTCGACGATGGGCAAGGCGTCCATGTCGGCGCGCAGACCTGCTGGCCCTTCGTGTCGCTCCGCCCCTTCACCACGCCGACGACGCCGGTGCGCCTTGATCCAGTCACCACCTCGTCGCAGCCGAAATCGCGCAGCCGGTCGGCCACAGAAACCAGCAGTGCGGTGAACGTCATAAAGCAGTTCAGGATGGGCATGCAGGGCGCGCCGCCAATCGGTCAGGTGGGTTGCCACGATGGCAGGCGATTTCGTCGTCGAACCATACGATGTCCTGAATGGTGGGCAGTTTAGGCTTTCTCATACTATGCCGGCTGGCGGCGCGGCGCCAAGCCAGCCGCTGCCTCAGCCAGCCTGGCCAGTGCGTCATGACCTGGCCGCACCGGCGACGCTTTCCTGGTTCGGCAGGTCGCGCAGGGAACACGCTCTGATCCGGCCGGATCTTGGCCAGCAGCCCCTGCCCGCGATATAATGCTGAAGCGGCGGTTGGGGAACTGCCGGTCGCGGAACTGGACGACGACGCCTTTCGGTCCCGCGTCCGAGCTTTTTCCACGGTGGCCTTGCGGCACAGCGCCTTGATATAGACGATCTTGAGCAGGTGCCGCACCTCGTCCGGGCAACGGACCAGACTTCAGTCGATGAGTTCGAGCGCTGAGCCGTCGATCTCCTGCGGTGTCGCGAGGTCGGCCAGACGGCGATAGAAGCCCGTAATGCGCAATTGCAGGTCGGCGCGCTTTCCGGAATCATGACCGACGTGCCGACCGAAATCTGCGGCGACCATCGACATCGCTGGCGATCTCCCTCGCCATAGTTCTCCTGCACCATTTCTCCAGCATCTGCCAGTAGAGTTCATATCCACCTCATGGTCGCTGGCCGGTGCTCTCGCCCAACAGGTTGCCGGCGCCGGAATATCTCGAGGTCATGGCTGTGGCCTGACCCGCCAGCGGTATCGAGCGATTACAGCACTGAGGCGCGGCGCTGGCAGTCGCTATCGGCATTGCAGGCGGGCAGCGTGGGCTGGGCGCGCAGTTTCGACAGCACGCGGCCCGTGACGCTGGTAGAGCTGGAAGCCGGGCCGAACGTGTCTGCGCGATGCACGATCATCGTGGTTGGCGGTGGGAATGTCGAGGCTGGATTCTGACAATGGTGGTCGACAGAGCACATCATACTGGCCGTCATGAAGCGTTCATGATGTCATCCAGGCTCTCGCCGGCGGCAATCTGGCCATGGGCGACAGCCGCCTTTAGTTCCGGCATGTTCGGCCAGAAGGACTTGACCTCGTCCAGGTCGGCAATGCGCGGCACGACGCCAGAAGCTCTGTCCGCCGCGATAGCGCGCAGCAACGTCTCGCCGGATCCTGTCAGGTCGAACGGCGAAAATGAAGGTGCGCACGGCCATGCGGTCGACCGAGCAGATTAGTGATGAGGACAATTCACGCCCGACAATGACAGTTGCAGCGTTCGCGGGATGGGCGTGGCGAGCGTGAGAGCACATGCATCGCTTTTTCAGTTCCTTCAGCGCTCCTTGTGCTTGACGCCGAAATGCTGCTCCTCTGTCTGATAGATGAGAAGGCCAGAAGCCTTTCAAACACGCTCGTGCCGAGCAGATTATACGGTTTCCACGACAACGATATCGACCAGCACCGTCTGAAATGCCTTCTTGGTTTCAGCCAGATCTTTGGCACCGACGAAACGCGATGCCTGGCGCACACGGTGACCGGCAGGCCGGCAGCCTGTTTCTGCGAAGGTCTTGAAATGCTGGCGGGCAAGCAGCGTGGTGGGCGACGACGGCAACCTGCAAGCCTTCCATAGCCGCCACGAAGGCGGCGAGAAGGAACATCACTTCCGTCTTGCCGAAGCCGACATCGCGCAAGACCAGCCGGTCCATCCGGCGCCGCCCAGATCCTCGATGATGGCATCGGTGGCGGCCTGCGGTCCTCAGTTTCCCTCCTTAGGGAAGCGGGCAGCGAATTCGCCATACAGCCCATCGGCTGGCGCCAGCTTCGGCGCGCCGCGCATTTCACGCTCTGCGGCGATCCGGATTAGCTGGCCGGCCATTTCCAGCAGCTTCTTCTTCAGCTTGGCCTTGCGCGCCTGCCAGGCCACGCCGCCAAGCCGGTCCAGCACCGCCTCGGAGGCATCCGAGCCGTAGCGCGACAGAAGATCGATATTCTCGACCGGCAGGAAGAGCTTGCCGTCGCTGGCATAATGCAATTCGAGGCAGTCATGCGGTGCGCCGGCAGCCTCGATGGTACGCAGCCCCATGAAACGGCCAATGCCGTGTTCGGCGTGGACGACCACATCGCCGGCGGCGAGCGAGGACACTTCGGAAATGAAGTCGGCGCCCTTGCCGCGCCGTTTCGAGCGCCGGACGAGACGGTCGCCCAGCATGTCCTGCTCGGCGATCACCGCCAGACCCGGCGCGGTGAAACCGTGCTCGACGGGCAGGACCGACAGCGCGATCGCCTGCCCCTTCAGCCGGGCCGCATCGTCCAGCGTGGCCGCAGGCTCCATGCCGCCGAGACCGTGTTCGGTCAGGATCTGCGACAGGCGGTCCAGCGATCCTTCCGTCCAGCCGGCGATGACGACCCGGTTTCCCGCCGTCCTCAAGCCGGAAACATGCCTGACAACGTGGTCGAACACATTGGCATTCGGGTCGGCGCGTTCCTCGGCGAAATTGCGCCCCTGCTGCGCACCGGCATGCAGGATGTAGCGCCCTTCGGTGAAGGGCTGGTCAAACGGTGTGAGCGTGATGTTCAGCCGCTCGCCGGCCCGGCGCTCCGCTTCCTCGCGCGTCAGGTAAAGGCTTTCGGGCAGGACGGGGCGATAGGGCACGCCGCCGGCGAAGTCGCCCTGGTTGCGGCGCGCCTCGTAATGCTCGCGAATCTGCGCCACACGCCCGTCCAGGGCTTCATGGGCGAGGTGATCGAAAACAAAGGGTGCATGCGGGAGAAGATCGAAAACGGTTTCGAGCCCGTCGTAGAACAGCGGCAGCCAGTGCTCCATGCCGGCGAAGCGCCGGCCTTCCGTCACCGACTGGTACAGCGCGTCATCGCGCTGGGGGGCACCGAAGGTTTCGATATAGGCGCGGCGGAAGCGGCTGATCGTCTCCGGTGTCAGCGCAACCTCGCTCATCGCTTCCAGCCGCATCTGCCTGTGCTGGCCTGTGGTGCGCTGGGTGGCGGGATCGAAGGCGCGAATCGATTCCAGCGTGTCACCGAAGAAATCGAGGCGCAGCGGCTCTTCGGAACCGGGCACGAACAGGTCGAGAATACCACCGCGCACGGCATATTCGCCGACATCGCGCACGGTGCCGGTGCGCTCGAAACCGCTGGTTTCCAGACGCCGGATCAGCATTTCCATGGCAATCTGGTTACCGGGCTTCAGGGTCAGGCTCTGGGCCGCGATGACATCGCGCGGGGGCATGCGCTGCAAAAGCGCGTTGGCCGACATCAGAACGATCGCCCGATGCGGCCTTTCCGCCAGCGCAATCAAGCCGGCCAGTGCATCGAGGCGCCGTGCCGCGGCATCCGCGCCCGGCGAAACGCGATCATAGGGAAGGCAATCCCAGGCCGGCAATTCCAGCACGGGCACGCCCGGCGCGGCATAGGCGAGTGCCTGGGCCAGTTGCGGAATGCGCGCGCCGTCCCTAGCCACGAAGACAAGCGGGCGGCTTGCCGCCGCCTCCTGCGAGAGACGGGCCAGGGTAAAGGCCTCGTATCCGTCGGCCACGCCATCGACGATGACGGCACGATGGAGATCGGGCCTCACGCCGATCGGTGCAAGCAAGGTCATGGCAGGTCCGTCCGGAAAGAGTATGTCCGCTTTTCAATGAGTCGCTGCAATGCCTTGTCTCGTTGTCTTCACGCAATCCCGGACGCGAAACCGCTTCACACTTTCGCTGGAATTGCTCTTCCTTTCACCGCAATCCCGGACGCGAAACCGCTTCACACTTTCGCTGGAATTGCTTTTCCTCTCACCGCAATCCCGGACGCGAAACCGCTTCACACTTTCGCTGGAATTGCTCGGGATCAGAACGTCATCCGGTCCCGATGGGACAGGATCTTTCGATAGATTGCCGTATCATGCTCCGGCGGCACCGGCTTCTCGCCCATGATCCACTTGAACAGATCCTGATCGTTCTCGGCCATCAGCGTTTCAAGCTGATCGAGCTCCTCATCATCAAGGTCGCGAATCATGGCATCGCAGAATCCGCCGAAGACCAGATCCATCTCCCGCATGCCGCGATGCCACGCACGAAACATGATCTTGCGCCGGCGCGTGTCGAGGTCAGCGGAGGTGTGGGTGGTTCCGGTCATCGCCTTGCCATGGTTTCCGATTGTCTGGGGATGCATATAGAGGTGAAAAGCGTTCCTGTCAGCCTTTCGCGCGCGCAAGCCTCCACGTAATCTTGCCCCATGAGACCATCCCTGCTCGATCCCCTGTTCGCTCCCGTCACGTCGATCGACGGCGTCGGCCCGAAACTGGCCACGCTGATCGCCAGGATCGTGCCCGGCGACCTTGCCGAGCGCGAGGCGCGGATCGGCGACCTGATCTTCACCCTGCCCCATTCGGTGATCGACCGTCGCTACCGGCCCGGTGTCGCCAATGCGCCGGAGGCGACCATCGTGACGCTGGACCTGACGGTGGACCAGCACCAGCCGCCTGCGCGCGGGCGCTCCAACCTGCCCTACCGGGTCTTCGCCCACGACGCGACGGGCGAGATTGCGCTCACCTTCTTCCATGCCAAGGCTGCCTGGCTGGAAAAGCTGCTGCCCGAAGGCGAACAGGTGACGGTGTCCGGCAAGATCGAATGGTTCAACGGACGGCCTTCCATGGTCCATCCCGACCATATCGCACGGCCAGGCGAAACCTTGCCCGAAATCGAGCCGGTCTATCCGCTGACCGCCGGCCTGTCCGCACGGGTGCTGCGCAAGGCCGTGCTCGGTGCGCTCGCCCGCATTCCCGATCTGCCGGAATGGCTCGATGGCGAGATCATGCGCCGGCAAACCTTTCCATCCTTCGCCGACGCACTAGGCCGGCTTCACGATCCGCGCGATGCACTCGACATCGCCGCCGAATCGGTTGCACGCAGGCGGCTCGCCTATGACGAATTCCTTGCCGGACAATTGTCGCTGGCCATGGTGCGCGCGAAGATGAAGCGGCTTTCCGGCCGGCCGCTGCCCGGCACGGGCGCATTGATGGCGCAATTGCGCGCGGCCCTGCCCTATGCGCTGACAGGCGCGCAGGAACGTGCCATCGCCGACATTTCCGCCGATCTGGCCGCACCCGACAGGATGCTTCGCCTGTTGCAGGGCGACGTGGGCGCCGGCAAGACGGTGGTCGGCCTGATGGCCATGATGCAGGCAGCCGAATCGGGGGCGCAATCGGCCTTGCTGGCGCCGACCGAGATTCTCGCGCGCCAGCATTTTGAGACCATTTCGCCACTGGCCGAGGCGGTCGGTCTGAAAGCCGCCATCCTCACCGGCCGGGAGAAAGGGCGCGACCGCGCGGCCATTCTGGCCGGGCTGGCGGATGGTTCCATCCATCTGGCCGTCGGCACCCATGCACTTTTCCAGGAGGGCGTGGTCTTCCATGATCTCGGTCTGGCCATTGTCGACGAGCAACACCGCTTCGGCGTCCACCAACGCCTCGCGCTGACCGCCAAGGGCAAGGCGCCGGACATGCTGGTGATGACAGCAACGCCCATTCCGCGCACGCTCGTGCTCTCGGCCTTTGGCGACATGGATGTGTCGCGCCTCGACGAGAAGCCGGCCGGACGCAAGCCGATCCGTACCGTGACCCTCCCCGCCGAACGGCTCGACGCGCTTGTCGAGCGGATGCGCGCGGCGGTGGCCGAGGGTCAGAAGGTCTACTGGATCTGCCCTCTCGTGGAAGAATCGGAAGAGGTGGAACTGACCGCCGCGGAGGACCGGTTCCGCTCCTTGCAGCCGGTTTTCGGAGAGCGCGTGGGGCTCGTGCACGGGCGCATGACCGGCTCGGAGAAGGACGCCGCCATGAGCGCCTTCAAGGAGGGGCGCACGCGCCTCCTGGTCGGGACGACGGTCATCGAGGTGGGTGTTGACGTTCCGGATGCGACGATCATGGTGATCGAACATGCAGAACGGTTCGGACTGGCGCAATTGCACCAGTTGCGCGGGCGTGTCGGGCGCGGGTCGGCCGATTCCTCCTGTGTGCTGGTCTACAAGGGGCCGCTCGGCGAAACGGCGCATCGCCGCCTGGAGGTGATGCGCGAGACCGAAGACGGGTTCGTGATCGCGGAAGAAGATCTCAAACTGCGCGGAGAAGGCGAATTGCTGGGAACGCGCCAATCGGGGACACCCGGCTTCCGTGTGGCGCGCATCGATGCGCATGGCGACCTTCTCGCCATCGCGCGCGACGATGCTAGGCTGATCCTTACGACCGATCCCGACCTGCAATCGGAACGGGGCCAAGCGTTGCGCATCCTGCTCTACCTGTTCGGGCGGGACGAAGCGATCCGGCTGTTGCGCGCGGGTTAGGCCAGGCTATTCCGCCGCGGGCTTGCGCCTTTCGGCCGTCTGTTCCGAGGGGGTTCCCGATGGCGTCACAAGCCCTTCGTCCTCGGCGATCTGTTGCGTCTTCGCCTGGTATTCGGGAGAGACAAGACCGGCCGAGATGATCAGCTTGGCAGCCTCTTCCACCGTCATGTCCAGCACATGCACATCCTTGCGGGGAACAAACAGCAGGAAGCCCGAGGTCGGGTTAGGCGTGGTCGGCAGGAAGACGGCCACCGTGTCGCCGCTCTCACGCTCCAGGATCTGCTTGACCTCGCCTTGCGCTTCGGTGGCGATGAAGACGAGCGCCCACAAACCCTTGCGGGGATATTCGACCAGTGCCACCTGCTTGAACGTGTTCGACTTGTCCGACAGAACGGTCTCGATGATCTGCTTGAGACCGCGGTAGATGGAGCGCACCAGTGGCATCTGGCCCAGCAGGCGTTCGCCGAAGCCGACAATGGAGCGGCCGATGAAATTCGCGGTCAGGAAGCCGATCAGCGTGATCGAGACCAGGGCAACGATCAGGCCAAAGCCTGGCACCGGAAAGGGCAGGTAGAAATCCGGATTGTAGCGGGCGGGAATATAAGGCTTCACCCAGCCATCCACCCAACCGATGAATGTCCAGGCCAGCCACGCCGTCACCGCAAGCGGGGCAAGCACCACGAAGCCGGTCAGGAAATAGTTTCTCAGCCGCATCATGGCCGACCGCTTGTGCGGTGTTTCGCTCATTCGTGTTTCCGCTCGATGGATGCAAACGACGCGACTAATCTAGTGCGCCGCAACATCGATTGAAAGAGCGAACCGCGCCGCTCCTGCCGCTTTCGGCTACTCCACCGTGACGGATTTGGCCAGGTTGCGCGGCTGGTCCACATCCGTGCCCATGAAGACGGCGGTGTGATAGGCCAGCATCTGGATGGGCAGCGCATAGATGATCGGCTCGATGAATTCCGGCACGTCGGGAAGGACGATCGTGTCCATCGTGCGGACGGTGGAAGCGGCCGCGCCTTTCCTGTCGGTGATCAGGATGATCTTGCCGCCGCGCGCGGCGACCTCCTGCATGTTGGAGACGGTTTTCTCGAATATGCGGTCATGCGGCGCAATGACGATGACGGGCATGTCCTCGTCGATCAACGCGATGGGGCCGTGCTTCAACTCGCCGGCGGCATAGCCTTCGGCATGAATATAGGAAATTTCCTTGAGCTTGAGCGCGCCTTCCATGGCAAGGGGGAAGTTCGTGTCCCGGCCAAGATAGAGGACGTGCTTGTAGCCGGCCAGATCGCGCGCCACGGCCTCGATCTGGCTTTCCAGATGCAGCACCTGGGAGGCCAGCCGGGGCGCCTCGGCCAGTTCGCGCACCAAAGCCGCTTCGCGCTCGGCGGTGATCGCGCCGCGCTTGGCGGCCGCGCGGACAACCAGGGCCGCGAGCACCGAAAGCTGGCAGGTGAAGGCCTTGGTGGATGCGACGCCGATTTCCGGTCCGGCAAAGGTGGGGAAAATCGCGTCGGATTCGCGCGCGATCGTCGATTCGCGAACATTGACCACCGAGCCGATGGTCATGCCCTGGGCCCTGCAATAACGCAACGATGCCAGGGTATCGGCTGTCTCGCCAGATTGCGAGACGAAAAGCGCAGCGTCACCGGCTGCAAGCGGCATTTCACGATAGCGGAATTCCGAGGCGATATCGATGTCCACCGGCAGGCGGGCATGGCGCTCGAACCAGTATTTGGCGATCAGGCCGGCATAGAAGGCGGTGCCGCAAGCCGAAATCGTCAGCCGATCAATCTTGGCAAAATCAATGGCGGAATTCAATGGCTTGGCAGAATTTGTTGAGAAATCGATGTAATTGGAAAGCGTATGCGCCACCACTTCCGGCTGTTCGTAGATCTCCTTCTGCATGAAATGGCGGTGATTGCCCTTGTCGACCAGAAAGGCCGTTCCGACGGATTTCTGCCGCGAGCGCTCGACCTTCGCGCCGCTTTCATCGAAAATCTCCAGCGTACGCGAGGTGAGCACCGCCCAGTCGCCGTCCTCCAGATATGTGATCACGTCGGTGAACGGCGCCAGAGCGATGGCGTCCGAACCAATGAACATGTCGCCGTCGCCAAAGCCGATGGCCAGAGGCGAGCCGCGGCGGGCCGCGACGAGCAGATCGTTCTCGCCATTGAACATGATGGCCAGGGCGAAGGCGCCGCGCAGCCGCGGCAGGCATTCACGCACCGCATCGACCGGCGCCAGGCCGCGATCCAGTGCCCGGGTGATGATCTGCGCAACCGCCTCCGTGTCGGTTTCGGTCTCGAAACGGTAGCCGTCGGCTTCCAGTTCGTTGCGCAGCTCCCAGAAATTCTCGATGATGCCGTTGTGAACCACGGCAACGCGCGCGGTGGCATGGGGATGGGCATTCGTCTCGTTCGGCGCTCCATGGGTGGCCCAGCGCGTATGCCCGATGCCGATATGGCCAGTCAGCGGTTGCGACTTCAGCCGCTTTTCCAGATTGACCAGTTTGCCTTCGGCACGGCGGCGCTGAAGCAGCCCGTGCTCCAGCGTGGCGACCCCGGCGGAGTCATAGCCGCGATATTCCAGCCGCTTGAGCGCATCCACCAGAAGCGGCGCCACCGGTTCCCTGCCCACAATGCCCACGATTCCGCACATGCCGATTCCACGCCTTTTCCGGAAGATTGACCCGCCAAATCCGCGCAAGCGATAGCAGGACGCATCTCCACAACCAAAATCACAATGCGTTTCAACAGGTGTCAGCCGCCGAGACGCCGGTAATCACCGCAGTTGAACACGATTCCCATTACCAAATGGACAACGCGCCGGCCTGTGCCCTGCCAGCACGCGGATGCCCGAGGGGCAGGAATCACGTTTTCTTTCTTGCCGCCTTCTCGGCCGCGAAGCGTTCGCGCAGCATTGTCGCCATGGCCGGCTTGTTCTGCTGGCGCGCGCGGCCAAAGGCGACGGCGTCGTCGGGCACTTCGTCGGTGACTACCGAACCCGACGCCACATAGGCATTGCGGCCGATACTGACCGGAGCAACGAGCGCCGAATTCGAGCCGATGAAGGCGCCAGGGCCGATACGGGTAAGATGCTTGTTGAAGCCATCGTAATTGCATGTGATCGTGCCCGCGCCGATATTGGCGTTCGCGCCGATCTCCGCATCGCCGACATAGGTCAGGTGATTGACCTTGGCGCCCTCGCCCACGACGGCCTTTTTCACCTCGCAGAAATTGCCGACCCTGGACCTGGCCTGAAGTTGCGCACCGGGACGTAGCCGCGCGAAGGGCCCGACAGACGCTCCCGCACCGACATGGGCACCTTCCAGATGGCTGAAGGCATGGATCACGGCCGGTTCCGCAATGACGACGCCCGGTCCGAAGACCACGTTCGGCTCGATTACCGTTTCGGCGGCGACCTTCGTATCCCAGGAAAAGAACACGGTTTCGGGCGCCTGAAGGGTAACGCCATCGAGCATGGCCTGACGGCGGCGGCGGCGCTGCCAGATTGCCTCGGCCTGCGCCAGTTCAACGCGGTTGTTGATGCCGAGCACCGATTCGAAGGCCACTTCGCTCGCCACGACCGAGAGGCCGCGCCCGCGCGCGATGGCGACGATGTCGGTGAGGTAATATTCGCCCTTGGCATTGTCGTTTCCGACCGCATCGAGCAGGTCGAGCGCATGCGCGCCGGAAATCGCCATGAGTCCGCCATTGCAGAAATCGATGGCGCGTTCCGCCTCGCTGGCGTCGCGGTGCTCGCGAATGGCCACCAGGTCTCCGCCCTCCACGATCAGCCGGCCATACCCCGTGGGATCGGTGGCGCGGAAACCCATGACGACCACATGCGCGCCATCGGCCAGTTTCCCGCGCGCGGCGGTCAGATCCGCCGGATCGATGAGGGGTGTGTCGCCGAACATGACGAGGATGTCGTCATGGCCCTTCGCCAGCGCCGGACGCGCGGCCAGAACGGCATGGGCGGTGCCGAGCCGCTCCGTCTGTTCAAACGTCGCGGCCTGCGGCGCGAAAGGCGCGACGGCTTCGCGAACGGTTTCAGCGTCGCGCCCGACCACCAGCGCCACGTCATCAGACCCCGATTCGGCGGCGGCCCGCACCACATGGGCGGCCATGGGGAGGCCGGCGATCTCGTGCAGCACCTTGGAACGGCTGCTCTTCATGCGCGTGCCTTCGCCTGCGGCAAGGATCACCGAAAGGCAGGTTCGATTGCTCATGTCTCATTCCTCATTGGGCCGCCCCTTCACAAAGCCGGCGCATGCCCCGTTGCATGGTTCGCCCGCGCGTGGTTTTAAGTGATCCGCACCGATCAGAAAACGGATACCTGCAAGGTTATACGCCGACGGTCAACAATCCGTTCAGACAAGACGCACCAGCAACATGGCCGCCATCCCGGCGGTCCAAACAGGAATGCCCAGCCTTGGATGCCCCCTCTCCCGCCCGCACGGCCATCGCCTTTGCCGTGATGATCGTCACGCCGCTGTTCTTTTCGTCCAACCTGATTTTCGGGCGCGGCGTGATCGGTGAGGTCGCGCCGTTCACGCTTGCCTTCCTGCGCTGGCTGTTCGTGGCGATGGCATTGCTGCCGGTGCTTTTCGCCCAGAGCCGCGCGGTGCGGGCCATGCTGCGGTCGCATTCACCGCTGCTTCTCGTCGAAGGCTTTCTCGGCATGTGGATTTGCGGTGCCATCGTCTATGTGGCGCTGACCATGACCACGGCGACCAATGGCACGCTGATCTACACCACCTCGCCGGTCATCATCATCATCCTTGAAGCGATCTTCTTCGGCCGGGCCATCGGCTGGCGCGAAGCGCTGGGCAGCCTGACCGCATTCGCCGGCGTTGCCGTCATCGTGCTGAAGGGCGACCCGGCGACGCTGGCCACGCTGACCTTCAATCCCGGCGACATCCTGTTCATCCTGGCGGCGATTGCCTGGGCCATCTATTCGGTGCTGATGCGCCGGGCGGAATTCAAGACCATCGGCAATATCGCCTCGCTGGGGATTGTCGCGGCCTTCGGTGCGCTCTGCCTGGCGCCCTTTGCGCTGGCCGAATTCCTGTCCGGCGCGGTGATGCCGGTCACGCAGACGGCCTGGGGCAGCATTGCCGGCATCGTGCTGTTTTCGTCACTGATCGCCTTTGGCGGCTTCCAGTTCGGCGTCCGGGTGCTCGGTCCCTCGGTTGCCGCCGTGTTCATGTATCTGCTGCCGCCCTACGGGGTGACGCTGGCTGTGCTGTTGCTGGGCGAGAGCTTCCAGTCCTTCCACGCAGCCGGGATCGTGCTGGTGATGGGCGGAATCATTCTCGCAACGTTTCCGGCACGCTGGCTTGCGGGAAAGGTTTCCAGCCGGACAAGACGCCCGGCAAGCTAGCCGATCTGCTGGAAGACAGGGAAGGTTTCGAGCAGCCAGAAGCTCATGGCCTGCATGCCGCCTGTCATGAACAGGAGGCCAGCGGCAACCAGGAGAGCACCCATGGCCTTCTCCACCTTGCCGAGATGCACGCGGAACCGCGACAGGAAACGCATGAAGGCGCCGGAAAAGACCGCGGCCAGCAGGAAGGGGATACCCAGGCCGGCAGAATAGACCGCCAGCATGACAGCGCCCTCGCCCGCCGTGTCCCGCGCGCCGGCAAGCGTGAGGATCGATCCCAGCACCGGACCGATGCAGGGCGTCCATCCGAATGCGAAAGCCAAACCCATCACATAGGCCGCCGCCAAGCTGGCAGGCTTGCCCTCGGCCTGGAAGCGTGCTTCGCGCGACAGGAAGGGAATGCGGATCAGGCCAAGGAAATTCAGCCCCATGATGATGATCAACACGCCCGCGGCAATCGCCAGCGGTTCCTGCCAGAGCCTGAGCAGGCGTCCGATGGCATAGGCGGAGGCGCCAAGCGCGATGAAGACGGTGGAGAAACCGGCCACGAAGGCCAGCGAGGCGGCGATCAGCGCCCGGCGCGGACGGGCCGCGGCTGCCCCATCGGCCCGGAAATCATCCACCGAGACGCCGGCCATGTAGCAAAGATAAGGCGGCACCAGCGGCAGGACACAGGGCGAGAGAAATGACAGCGCGCCCGCGCCCAAGGCACTGATATAACCATAGTCCATCTGGCTTTGCCCCGTTCGTTACCCGTTGCGGCCTCTATAGACCCGCGGGCCTTCACGCGCCAATGACCAAAACGCGAGACAAAATGAAACAGGCGGCCCTTGCGGAACCGCCTGCCCGTTGATTCATGCCGCGCGGCTACTGGCCGGTGGGAACCTGCGAAGGCTCGGGTGCAGCGCCACCTTCGGCCTGGCCGCCGGCTTCCGGCTGCTGGCCGGCAGGCGCGGAGTCGAGCGCGCCGCCCAGTTGATCCAGGATCCCGTTGCCTTCGCCCTGCTCGCCCTGCTGCGTCTGCTGCGGAACGCGGTCGAGAATGTCGGTCGGGCGCTCGCCGTAGCGCGCCAGAAGCGAAAGCCCAAGCGAGGTAGCGAAAAAGGCGGCTGCGAGAATGGCCGTGGTCCGGGTCAGCGCATTGGCTGCCCCGCGGGCGGTCATGAAGCCGGAGCCCCCGCCGATGCCGAGGCCACCGCCTTCGGAACGCTGAAGCAGCACGACGCCGACAAGCGCGAGCACGATGATGAGATGAATGACGATGAGGACGGTTTCCATCGGGGATTTCCGGCCCGCATCACAGCGGGCTCTTCATGGTTCTGCATTGAAATTTTGCGGCTCAATACACGGGATTGCGCCGCAAGGAAAGGGTCAGGCCGGTTCAAATGCCATATCGGCACCGCAAGTGCCGTTTGCAAGGTCTTTCAGATCGACCGGTAGGCGTCCGCGATGCCGAGGAAATCGGACGACTTCAGGCTGGCACCGCCGACAAGGGCACCATCCACATTGGCGACTGCCAGCAATTCGCGCGCATTGGCGGGCTTCACCGAACCGCCATACAGGATGCGCATCGCCGCCGCACCGTCACCGAGGAGAACGCGGAGACGTTCGCGAATATGGGCGTGGGCGTCTTCCACATCCTGTACCGTGGGCGTCAGGCCGGTGCCGATCGCCCAGACCGGTTCGTAGGCAATGACGGTGTTGGCCGCCGTCGCGGCAGCAGGTACCGATCCCTCGATCTGGCGCGTCAGCACCGCGAGCGTCTCGCCGGACCGTCGCTGCTCCTCGGTCTCGCCGATGCAGATGATCGCGGTCAGGCCGGCGCGCCAGGCGGCAAGTGCCTTGGCGGCGACAAGCTGGTCGCTTTCGCCATGGTCCGTGCGCCGCTCGGAATGGCCGACAATCACGAAGCTGCCGCCGGCATCCCTGACCATTTCCGCCGAGATGTCGCCGGTATGGGCACCCGATGCCCTGGGGTGGCAATCCTCTGCCCCGGCCCTCACGGAGGAGGAGGAAAGGCATGCGGCGGCGCGCGAAAGCAGGGTGGCCGGAACGCAGAGCAGGCCGTCGCATTCGGAATCCAGCGACGACGCGAACCCCGCCGCTATCGCTGAAATCTCGGGCAGGTCGCCGCTGGTGCCATTCATTTTCCAGTTGCCCGCAACGAGCGGCTTGATCCCCGGGGTCATGGTTCCGATATCCTCCTCATCATGCGGCCAGGGGCGCCGGAATTCCGGCAACAGCCGCATTCGCCCTATACAGCGCCCTTGATCAGGGCTATCAGCCTCACCTAAAACCAATGCGCGCGAACCGCAACCAAGGAATACGGACCAGGACATGCTCGACTCCCTTCGCAACGCCGCCGGCACATGGGTCGCAAAGGCTCTGCTCGTGCTTCTCGTGCTCAGCTTCGCGGTCTGGGGCATTTCCGGGCAGATCACCAATGGATTCAACTCCAATGCCGTCGTCCAGGCCGGAGACACAGAGGTTTCGGTAACCGAATACCGCCTGGCCTATGATCGGGAGTTGCGGCTGCTTTCGCAGCGTTTCGGCCAGCGGATCACCCGCGAGCAGGCGCAGGCGCTGGGGCTGGACCAGCAGGTGCTGTCGCAATTGGTCGCGGGCGCCGTGCTCGACGAACAGGCGCGCGAAATGGACCTGGGCCTGTCGAAGGACCGCCTTGCCGCCCTGACGGGCGAAGACCCGGCTTTCAGGGGGCCGGACGGCCGATTCGACCGCCGCGCCTTCGATTATGTGCTGCGTGAAGTGGGCATGCGGCCGGAGGACTACCTTCGCAACCGCCAGCAGGTGGCCGTGCGCCAGCAGATCGTGGAAGCCGTGTCCGACGGACTGAGCGTGCCCGACACCTTCCTCAAGGCGGCCGCGCTCTATCGCGGCGAGGACCGGACGGTGGAGTTCATCAAGCTTCCGGGCCGTCTTGTAGAGCCGATCGAACCGCCGGACGATACCGCGCTGCAAGCCTATTTCGAAGACAACAAGGCCGATTGGCGGGCGCCGGAATATCGCAAGATCAACCTTGTCGTTCTGGAACCCGAGTCGATCGCCGATCCGGATGCCATCTCCGACGAACAGGTCCGGGCCGATTACGAAGCGCGCAAGGAGCGGTATACATCCGCCGAAACCCGGCTGATCGACCAGCTTGTCTTCAAGAGCCGGGACGAGGCGGAGGCCGCGCGCAAGCGCATCACCGGTGGCGCCACCTTCGACGAGGTGGCCGCTTCGGAAGGCAAGACGCCGGAGGACACCAGTCTTGGAACGGTGGAGCGCTCGGCCATACCCGACGCGACCATCGCCGAGGCCGCGTTTTCCCTTGGCCAGAACCAGGTTTCCGACGTCATCGACGGCGCCTTCGGCCCTGTCCTGCTCCGGGTGCGGGAAATCAATCCGTCCGAGACAAGGCCGCTGGATGCGGTTGCCGGTGAAATCCGCCGGGAACTGGCCCTGGCCGAGGCCGATCGTATCCTGCTCGATGTCCACGATTCCTACGAGGATGCCCGCGCCGGCGGTTCCACGATGGCGGAGGCCGCGCGCCAGCTCGGTCTGCCGATGACCACTGTCGATGCCGTCGACCGCGCCGGGCTCGGCCCTGATGGCCAGCAGGTTCCGGGCATTCCGGAACAGGCCGAACTGCTTGCCGCGGCCTTCGAGACGGAAGCGGGCGTGGAAAACCCGCCGCTCAACCATGGCCGCTCCGGATTCGTCTGGTACGAGGTCGAAGGCGTGACTCCAGCGCGCGACCGCACGCTCGATGAAGTGCGTGACGCCGTGGTGGCTGCCTGGACAACGCGGGAACGCACCGACCGGCTGGCGCAGAAGGCCGGCGAACTGGAGAAGCGGCTGGAATCCGGCACCACGCTGGATGAAATTGCCCGGGAACTGGAACTCGAAAAGCAGGTCAAGCGCGGTCTGAAGCGTGGTGCCGACGATGCCGATATCGGCAAGGCCGGGGTCAACGCCGCGTTCTCGGTGAAGCAGGGTGAGACCGGGCTTGTGCCAGGGCCCTCGGGCCAGGAGCAGATCCTGTTCCGGGTGACAGAGGTTTTCGAGCCGGCAGGCGCCTCAGCGCAGTCGATTCCGGAGGCAGAGCGTCGGCAGTTGACCGGTGCGTTCTCGGACGATCTCCTGGAGCAACTCGTGGCCGATCTTCGCGACAAATACGCCGTGACGATGGACCGCAACGCCATTGGCCGGGCGCTTTCCTTCTGATCCGGCCAACCGGCGCAAACCCAATTCGCGGAGGGGGCGATGAGTGAACTGAAGAGCGCGATTGCGAAGGTGGCGGACGGGACCCCGCTCAGCTTCGAGGAAGCACGCAATGCGTTTGACATCATGATGTCGGGCAATGCGACACCCAGCCAGATGGGTGCCTTCCTGATGGCGCTGCGCGTGCGCGGCGAAACCGTGGACGAGATTTCCGGCGCGGTGTCGACCATGCGGGCGAAGATGATCCCGGTTGCCGCGCCAGAGGATGCCATCGACATCGTGGGCACCGGCGGGGATGCATCCGGCACATACAACGTGTCCACCTGTGCCGCCTTCATCGTGGCCGGCTGCGGTGTGCCTGTCGCCAAACACGGCAATCGCGCCCTTTCCTCCAAATCCGGCGCGGCGGACGCGCTTTCGGCTCTTGGCATCAACCTGGAACTCGCTCCCGACGCCATCGCCCGCTGCATCCGGGAGGCCGGGCTCGGCTTCATGTTCGCGCCGGCGCACCATTCGGCGATGCGGTTTGTCGGCCCGACCCGCGTGGAACTGGGAACACGGACGATCTTCAACCTGCTCGGGCCGCTTTCCAATCCGGCCGGTGTACGCAAGCAGCTTGTCGGCGTGTTCGCGCCGCAATGGCTGGAGCCGCTGGCCCATGTCCTCAAGGACCTGGGGTCAGAGCACGTCTGGCTGGTGCATGGCGACGGACTGGATGAAATGACCACCACCGGCACGACGCAGGTCGTGGAACTGAAGGACGGCACGATCCGCGGCTTCGAGCTGACGCCGGAAGAGGCCGGCCTGCCGCGCGCACGGCTTGAAGATCTGAAAGGCGGCGACGGTGCGCACAATGCACGGGCGCTGCGTGCTGTGCTTCAGGGTGAGAAGAACGCCTATCGCGACATAGCGCTGCTGAATGCCGGCGCTTCGCTGGTGGTGGCGGGCAAGGCCGATACGGTCGCCGAAGGCGTGGCCATGGCGGCCGACGCCATTGACGAAGGGCGCGCCTTCGCGGCGCTGGAGCGGCTGATCGCGGTCTCCAACAGCGGAAAGGTCGCCTGAGCGATGGCCGATATCCTCAAGAAGATCGAGGCCTACAAGCGTGACGAGATTGCCGCGGCGAAAGCAGCACTTCCGCTGGCCGAAGTGCGCGCCCGCGCTTTGGATGGCGATGCGCCGCGCGGCTTCCTGAGGGCGCTGGAAGACCGCAAGGCCGAAGGCCGGTTCGGACTGATCGCCGAAATCAAGAAGGCCAGCCCCTCCAAGGGGCTGATCCGGGCCGATTTCGACCCGCCGGCGCTGGCGCGCGCCTATGAGACCGGCGGCGCGGCCTGTCTTTCGGTGCTGACGGATGGACCGAGCTTCCAGGGCGCACCGGAATTCCTGACGGCTGCGCGCCAGGCGGCCGGGCTGCCGGCCCTGCGCAAGGATTTCATGTTCGAGCCCTACCAGGTCTGGGAAGCCAGGGCCTGGGGCGCCGATTGCATCCTCATCATCATGGCGAGCCTCTCGGACGACGAAGCCCGTGCGCTGGAAGAATGCGCCTTCGAGGCCGGCATGGACGCGCTCATCGAGGTGCATGACGAGGCCGAGATGGAACGGGCTCTCATGCTGTCCTCACGCCTGCTGGGCGTCAACAACCGCAACCTGCGCACGTTCGACGTCAGCCTGGAAACGACCGAACGCCTTGCCGCCATGGCACCTGGCGACCGCCTTCTGGTTGGCGAGAGCGGCATTTTCACCCATGCCGATTGCCAACGGCTTGCAGGCCACGGCGTGACTTCCTTCCTGGTCGGGGAAAGCCTGATGCGCCAGGATGACGTGACAGCCGCCACACGGACCCTGCTCGAAGGCGATGGCGCGCGGCTTGCGGCAGGCTGACCATGGCTGAGCATCTGACCCATATCGCGGAAAACGGCGAGGCCCACATGGTGGATGTCGGCGACAAGGCCGCCACGAGCCGCACGGCCATTGCCGAGGGCGCGGTGCGCATGCGGGCCGAAACGCTGGCGATGATCCTGGCGGGCAATGCCAAGAAGGGCGATGTCATCGCCACGGCGCGGATTGCGGGCATCATGGCCGCCAAGAAGACCCATGAGCTGGTTCCGCTCTGTCACCCGCTGCTGCTCACCAAGGTGACCGTGGACATCACGCCCGACGAAACCCTGCCCGGCCTGCGTGTGCGCGCACTGGCACGGGTGAACGGCCAGACCGGTGTGGAGATGGAAGCGCTGTCGGCCGTGTCCGTCACCTGCCTCACGATCTATGACATGGCCAAGGCCGTGGACCGGGGCATGGTGCTGACCGATATCCGCCTTGTCGAAAAGGAAGGCGGGAAATCCGGCCACTGGCGCGCAGAGGACTGAAGAAATGGCATTGCTTCCCGTTGACGAGGCGCTCTCCAGACTGCTGGACGATGCGGGCCTGCTGGGCGCGCAAGAGGTTCACATCGCGGATGCGGCAGGCCGCTTCCTGGCCAGCGACCTGGCGGCCCGGCGCACGCAACCTCCCTTCCCGGCCGCCGCCATGGATGGCTATGCCGTGCGGGCCGATGACATCGCCAACGTGCCTGCCGCGCTGACGGTGATCGGCGAATCGGCAGCGGGCCACCGCTTTTCGGGCAAGGTGGAGGGCGGAGAATGCGTGCGCATCTTCACCGGCGCGCCCGTCCCCTCCGGCGCCGATACCGTGATCATCCAGGAAAATGTCGGCGTGCTCGGCGACGGTCGCGTCCAGGTGAACGAAGGCGAGCCGAAAGGCCGCAATATCCGCGTCGAAGGGCTGGACTTTCGCCAGGGCAGCACCATCCTGAAGGCCGGCCGGCAACTCGATGCCGCGGCGCTGTCGCTCGCCGCCGCCGCCAATCACGACCGCCTCACGGTGGCACGCAAGCCACTCGTCGCCATTCTCGCCACCGGCGACGAACTGGTTCCGCCTGGCGCCCTGCCCGGCCCGGACCAGATCATCGCCTCCAATTCGTTCGGCGTTGCGGCACTGGCGACCGAATGCGGCGCCACCGTCATCGATCTGGGCATTGCCCGCGACGATCACGGCATCATCGGCGCCGCTGTCGGGCGGGCTCGGGATGCAGGCGCCGATATCATCGTCACGCTGGGCGGCGCGTCCGTCGGCGATCATGATCTCGTCCAGTCGGTCCTTGCCGATGCCGGGATGGAACTCGACTTCTGGAAGATCGCGATGCGGCCGGGCAAGCCGCTCATGGTCGGGCGCTTTGGCGAAACGCGTGTGCTGGGCCTGCCGGGCAATCCCGTATCGAGCCTCGTCTGTGCCCATCTGTTCCTGAAGCCGCTCATCAAGGCGCTTTGCGGGGCACGCCATGTGCATGACATCCGCACGGCCCGGCTGACCACGCCGATGAAAGCAAATGGCGACCGCCAGGACCACGTGCGTGCGGTTTGCACAAGCGATGGCACGGGCGGCCTGCAGGTGACGCCTTTCAAGCGCCAGGATTCGTCCATGCTGTCCACGCTGGCCGAGGCCAATTGCCTGGTGATCCGGCCCGCGCACGCACCGGCCGTCAACGAAGGCGACAACGTGCCCTGCCTGATCCTGCGCAGCCTCGGCGACTGACCGACCCGCAGGCGTGCCGTGCGTGCGGCACCATTGCGATGCCACTTGCGGAACAGGACGGGAACAGATATGTTTGTTCCGGTTTTGTATTGCGACTCGTCAGGAGGTGGCCCGTGCTCACCCGCAAACAGCATGAACTTCTGCTTTTCATTCATGAGCGGCTGAAAGAAACCGGGATACCGCCTTCCTTCGACGAGATGAAGGATGCGCTGGAACTGGCGTCCAAGTCCGGCATTCACAGGCTGATCACGGCACTTGAGGAACGCGGGTTCATTCGCCGCCTGCCAAACCGGGCACGGGCGCTGGAGGTGATCCGCATGCCCGAGGGGGTTGCGGGCGCACCTCAGGCGCGCAAGTTTTCACCCAGCGTGATCGAGGGCGGACGCGGGCAGCCAGGCGGCACGAAGGCGCCGCCGGCCGAGAAGGAATCCGGACAGTCCATTGCCATTCCGGTCATGGGGCGAATCGCCGCCGGCGTGCCGATCGATGCCATCCAGCATCAGACCCACACGATCGCCGTGCCGCCGGACATGCTGGGCGGTGGCGAGCATTACGCGCTGGAGGTTCGCGGGGATTCGATGATCGAGGCCGGTATTTTCGACGGCGACACCGTGATCATCCGCGACGGCCAGACGGCCAATCCCGGCGACATCGTCGTCGCGCTGGTCGATGACGAGGAAGCGACGTTGAAGCGCTTCCGGCGCAAGGGGGCTTCCATTGCGCTGGAAGCGGCCAATCCGGCCTTCGAGACGCGCATTTTCCCGCCCCACCGCGTGAAGGTGCAAGGGCGTCTGGTCGGGCTGATCCGGCGGTATTGAAGCCTGAAACAGGATTTGGATCGATCGATCATGAAAAGGGGGCGCCGGACTGGCTCGGCGCCTTTTTTTTCGTTCACTCCGTATCCCCGGCCTTCGTGGAGGCCGGCGCCGCCATTCACTCAGCGGCAATACCGGCAGGCTGCTTGCGCCGGCGCGTCGATGCCAGGGCGGCGCCGATCACCGCGAGGATGACGATCGCGGCTTGCGGGACGATGGCTTCCCAGGTCGGGTTCAACCCGGCATCGACGAGCGATGACGGCAAGTCCATCGGATCGTAGGCCAACAGTTGCAGTTCCTGCAGTTCCTGAACCGCACCGCCAACGAATTTCAGGCCCATGACAAAGAGGAAGGCCGAGGTTGCCAGAAAGATGAAACGCAGGGGCAACCGCGCGGCGAAAGCATTGACCGCAAACCAGACAACGGCCAGCACGCCGGTGGCGGCAGCAATGCCGATCCAGAAGCCGACATGCCATCCACCACTCGCCGCAGCGCTCGCATGGAGAAACAGGATTGTTTCAGCGCCTTCGCGAAAGACTGCGAGAAAGGCAATCAGGGCGAGCGACAATGTCGTTCCCGCGCTGACTGCGCGGTCTGCCACGGCACGCAAGGTCGCCTGCCATGCCTTCGGATCCTGCTTCAGAAAGAGCCAACCGGACATGTAGAACATCAGGCCGGCCGCAACCATCATGACAACTGCTTCAAGTCGGTCGTCATGGGCGCCACCGAGGAACACCTCGAAGGCAAGCGCGGCGGCCACGCTAGCAAGAACCGCCATGGCCACGCCGATATAGAGGTAACGCGTGCGCTCGCCCATGCCGGCGCGATGGAGGAACGCGGCAAGAGCCGATATGACCAGAAGGGCCTCAAGGCCCTCGCGAAAAAGGACAAGTCCGGACTCAAGAGCCGCCGACAGAATTGGCATCTCGTTTTCTCTCATTGTTCAAGATCGTCCGCAGGAAGCCAGATGTGCCCGGCGGCCGCAAGCAGCCTTTGCCCAGTTTGTAACGTTTCCAAACTGGATGCCTGCAGGTGGGACGCTGGCGGCACGGCCAAGTGTCAATCCCTGGCCTCCGGCTTCCACTCTTCCAGGCCGCGGGCGGCGCGCGACCATTTCCGATGCCTGTGCCACGGGCGGTATGGCCGGTTGATGGCATGGCGGATCGAAACGCCCTTGCCGTGCGGGTTCAGGCGAAAGGCAGCCGATCCTTCGAGCGCCAATTGCCGGGCTGTGACGATGACGGCCATGTGCCGTCCACCGCAGCGGGGCGCTTCGGAAGGCTTGCTGTAGAGAATGAGGATGGCGGTCCGGCATGCGGCACGGACTGTTTCCGGATCGTCCGTCTGGACGATCCAGCCGCGCGGGGCCTTTGCCAGGCAGAGTTGATCGTCGCAGGCAAATCCCCCGGCCAGGGGTCTTGCCGCCTTGCCTGTCGCTTCCCGGGCCAGCAAGGCCGCCAGGCTGCCGCGTTTCAATGCGGCGGCGCGTCTGACCTCGCCGGTTCCCGCTGCCCGTGTCCAGTTCTGGCGTGTGAAGCTGGAAATCCGGGTGCGATTGAAGGCAAGGCTGCCCTCAGCGATGCGGATGGCCAGCGTCTTTCCGTCATCGGATATCCAGCCATCGGGAATGTCGGCACCGCGCCAGGCCAGGCCGGCGGCCAGTATGAACGGCAAGGCGAGCAGGCGCAGGCGGGTCGTCAGGACCGTTGCCGCAATGAGCGCGATCGTGGCCAGCATCATCGCCGGCAGCGGCACGAGCCCGGTCTGGTCATGGCCGGACCGGCTCGCGGTTTCGTGGGCGATCCGCAGCACCAGTCCGATGCCCTGCCCCATGAGCCAGAAGAAGGGTGCATCAAGGTCGAACAGGATCATCAGATGCGCGACAAGGGCCGCGGGCATGACGACCAGCGACACGATCGGCATTGCGGCGAGGTTTGCCACGGGCCCGAGCGGGGCATAGCGCTGGAAGTGGAACGCGCCATATATGCCGGTCGCGGCACCGGCAATGATGGAGGTGAAGAGCAGCGCCGCAACGGGGCGCAGCACGGAGCCGGCCCACCCACCGGCCATGCCCTTCCCTTTTGCCATGCGATGCTGCTGCACTGCCGCATAAGCGGCGACGAGCGCGGCCGTGGCGGCAAAGGACATCTGGAACCCCGGCCCTGTGATCTCGTGCGGACTCCAGAGCAGGATCAGCACGGCGGCAATCGCAATGTTGCGCATGGTCAGCGCCATCCGGTCGGCGTGAAGCGCCAGCAGCATCACGGCGAGCATGATGTAGCTGCGTTGTGTGGCGATGGCGCCGCCGGACAACATGAGATAGGCGCTGACGGCCAGCAGGGCGGCCAGCGCGGCATGCTTCCTCACGGGATGGCGGGCGGCAAATGCCGGAAAGGCGGCGAAGATGGCGCGCAGCCCCCCGGCCACGGTTCCGGCCACAAGCGCCATGTGCAGCCCGGAAATGGCCAGGATATGAGCCAGCCCGCTGGTTCGCAGCGCCTCGGCATTGCTGTCGCTGATGCTGCCCTTGTAGCCTGTCACGAGCGCAGCCGCGATCTCACCATTCTGCCCCTGGATGCGGGCGCGGATGCGTTCTGCCAGGGCATGGCGGATGCGCTCTATGGCAGCCGACAGCCCGTCAGGGTTTGGCGACGCCTCTATCCGCGGCGTGCCGAAGACGAAACCGATCGCGCCCGTTCCGTCGAAATGGCTCTCAAACGAGAAATCGTATCCTCCGGGGCGGACCGGACCGGGCGGGGGCATCAGCCGGACGCGGCCCGTGAAGCCATCGCCTGCGCGGGGCAGCCGCGCCTGCATCCGCGTGGTGATGCGGACCCTTTCCGGCAGATAGCGCAAGGCCGGACGGGCAGAGCCGCTCGTCTCCACGATGAGACGCATGCGCCCGCCTTCCAGAAGCTCGGCGGCCGCAATCCTTCCCGTGAGCGTGGTCGTGACCGCACTGCCCGTCGTGACCGCGGCGCCCCGACCGGTTTCCAGTCTTGCCGCCACCATGCCGCAAAGGATGCAAAGGCAGCCTGCCAGAAGCAGACTGGTGCCATGCCTGCGGCGCGCCAGCCAAAGCAGGCCGGCGAACGCAAAGGAGCCGGCCAGGAGGGCCGAAAGGTCCGGCTCGGTGGAAAGGGCGAAATAGCCCGCCGCGCCGGCACCGATCATCAAGGGCAGCATCAGGAAAAGCAGACCGCGCTCCATTTCCAACGCCAGATCGCGGCGAAGGCCGCGCATGACGGCCGATGGCGAGAGCGCGGCGGCTATCCGCTGCAGCCGGTCGCGGCCGGGCGGCGGCCGCACGGGCAAGTGTACCGGGGCAGGCATGGGCACGGATCGAATGTCGTCGGCATGGCGGATTTCCGGTCCGGCCGGCTCACGGTGAGCCGTTCGGGCCGCAAACATGGCCCGCTCGTCACTCACCCCCTTTTCCGCCCCCGTGGCCAAAGCCAGCGCCTTCCGGCCAGCACTTGCACCCCACGGTTCCTATGCTACATGGGGCGCACGCTTTTTCCAGCCCGCATGTTCCCCCACGTCCGGGCTCACCCATTCCAACGGACCGATTCGTCATGACAAAAGCCGTCGTCACCCGCTTTGCACCCTCGCCCACCGGCTACCTGCATATCGGCGGCGCCCGTACCGCGCTGTTCAACTGGCTCTATGCGCGCCATACCGGCGGAAAAATGCTGCTTCGCATCGAAGACACAGATCGCGAACGCTCGACCGAGGCCGCCACGGCCGCCATTCTCGAAGGCCTCGACTGGCTGGGCCTCGGCTGGGACGGCGAGCCCTATTCGCAGGCCGCACGCGCCGACCGCCACGCCGAAGTGGCGCACGCCCTGGTGAAGGCGGGCAAGGCCTATTACTGCTATTGCTCCCAGGCCGAACTGACGGAGATGCGCGAGAAGGCAAAGGCGGAAGGCCGCCCACCGCGCTATGACGGCACATGGCGCGACCGCGATGCATCGCAAGCGCCGGAGGGCATCGCACCGGTCGTGCGCATCAAGGCGCCGCTGTCCGGCGAGACGCTGGTCGCCGACAAGGTCCAGGGCGACGTGCGCTTTCCCAACAAGGACCTCGATGATTTCATTATCCTGCGTTCCGACGGCACGCCGACCTACATGCTGGCCGTGGTGGTGGACGATCACGACATGGGCGTCACGCATATCATCCGTGGCGACGACCACCTGACCAATGCCGCGCGGCAGACCATCATCTACGAGGCGATGGGCTGGGACGTTCCGGTGATGGCGCATATCCCGCTCATCCACGGCCCGGACGGGGCGAAACTCTCCAAGCGCCACGGCGCACTGGGCGTGGAGGCCTATCGCGAGATGGGCTACCTGCCATCGGCCATGCGCAATTATCTCGTCCGGCTGGGCTGGAGCCATGGGGACGACGAGGTGATGAGCCTTGAAGACATGATCGCATGGTTCGAGATCGAGGATATCAACAAGGGCGCGGCCCGCTTCGACTTCAAGAAACTGGAAGCACTCAACGGCGTGCACATGCGCAACATGGACGCGGGCGATCTCACGGCGGTGTTCCTGGAGACGCTGCCGTATCTGCCCGCCGGCCCTGCCCTGCTGGAGAAGATGAGCGAGGCGCGCAAGGCGCAATTGCTGGCCGCCATGCCCGGCCTGAAGGAACGCGCGCGCACCCTCAATGAACTGGCCGAGGGCGCCGGCTTCATTTTCGACGAACGCCCGCTGCCGCTGGATGAAAAGGCGGCAGGGATCCTCGATGACGCGGCGCGGGCGCTGCTCGCGGACATCCTTCCGCGGCTGGAGCAGGCAGGGGACTGGTCGGCGGAGACCACAGAGGCGGCCGTACGCGGCTTTGCAGAGGAAAAGGAACTCAAGCTTGGCAAGGTCGCCCAGCCGCTGCGCGCCGCGCTGACGGGGCGGGCCACATCTCCCGGCGTTTTCGATGTGCTCGCGGTTCTGGGACGGGAGGAGAGCCTGGCACGAATCGCCGACCAAACGCGCTGAAATTCCCTTTTTTCAGCGGTTTGACGCAGTTCAAGCGGTCAGGCCGCAAGACAAAAGGCTTACGCCGGGAGGGCTGGAAAGCCGGGGCATGCGCTTGGCAGAAGGGCTTAAATAGGCTAGCTACTCAGCCATCATTTTTGCAATGCAAAATCGACCGTTGGCGTCAATCGTCACGAAAGGAGACCTGAATGAACGAGAAAACCGCAAAACTCGAAGTGGGCGGCGAAACGATCGAATTGCCGGTCCATTCAGGTACAATCGGTCCGGATGTCATCGACATTACCGCGCTCTATGCGAAGACCGGCAATTTCACCTACGATCCGGGCTACACGTCGACGGGAAGCTGCGAATCCAAGATCACCTATATCGACGGTGACGAGGGCATCCTGCTGCATCGCGGCTATCCGATCGAGCAACTCGCCGAGCATGGCGACTTCATGGAAACCTGCTACCTGCTTCTCTACGGCGAACTGCCGACCAAGGAGCAGAACGACGATTTCCACTACCGCATCACGCGCCACACCATGGTGCATGAGCAGATGAGCCGCTTCTTCACCGGTTTCCGCCGCGATGCCCATCCGATGGCCATCATGTGCGGTGTCATTGGCGCAATGTCGGCTTTCTACCACGACTCCACCGACATTTCCGATCCGCACCAGCGCATGGTCGCCTCCATGCGCATGATCGCGAAAATGCCGACGATCGCGGCCATGGCCTACAAGTACCACATCGGCCAGCCCTTCGTGTATCCGCGCAACGACCTGGATTACGCCTCCAACTTCCTGCACATGTGCTTTGCGGTGCCATGCGAGGAATACAAGGTCGATCCTGTTCTCGCGCGCGCCATGGACCGGATTTTCATCCTCCATGCCGACCATGAGCAGAACGCCTCCACCTCGACTGTCCGCCTCGCCGGCTCGTCGGGCGCCAATCCCTTCGCCTGCATCGCCGCCGGCATTGCCTGCCTGTGGGGTCCGGCACATGGCGGCGCCAATGAAGCCGCGCTCAACATGCTTTCGGAAATCGGTTCCGTGGACCGCATTCCCGAGTTCATTGCGCGCGCGAAGGACAAGAACGATCCGTTCCGCCTCATGGGCTTCGGCCACCGCGTCTACAAGAACTACGATCCGCGCGCCAAGATCATGCAGAAGACCTGCCACGAGGTGCTTCAGACGCTCGGCATCACGGACGACCCGCTGCTCGACGTGGCGATGGAACTGGAGCGCATTGCGCTGACGGACGAATATTTCATCGAGAAGAAGCTGTATCCGAACATCGACTTCTATTCCGGCATCACGCTGAAGGCGCTCGGCTTCCCGACCAACATGTTCACCGTGCTGTTCGCCCTCGCCCGCACTGTCGGCTGGATTGCCCAGTGGAAGGAAATGATCGAGGATCCGCGCCAGAAGATCGGCCGTCCGCGCCAGCTCTACACGGGTGCGGCGCAGCGGGACTATATTCCGGTAGGCGACCGCTGAGCTTTCGCTCTGCGACACCAAACGAAAAAGCGCCTTCCGGGGCGCTTTTTTCATAGGCCGGACTGCCGGGAAAGCCTCACGCGCCCAACAGCGCGACCACCGCTTCGGCTGCCATGTCTCCGGCAGGCCGCTCCGTTGCCATGCGGTCGCGGATTGTCTCGAACCCGGCGATCTGCGCATTGCGCGAAGGCGTTTCGGCCATCAACGCCTTCAGGTGACGGGCCGTGTAATTGGGCCGGAGCATGAAGTCGTATAGTTCCGGTACAACCGGGTATCCGGCGATGAGGTTTGGCAGGGATGCCGACCAGGCCGTGATCAGATGGCGCAGGAGACGGGCGATCATGTCCGTTCGGTAGCACGAAACGAGTGGGACACCGGCCAGCGCCAGTTCCAGCGTCACCGTTCCCGAGGCGGCCAGGGCGGCATCGGAGCGGGCAAACATCGCGCGGCGCGCGTCTTCGCCCGTCGCGATCTGCGGGCGGATTTCCCATGTTTCGGTCAGCTTCCGGACCAAGGGTTCAACATGGGGAACCGTTGGCAGGAGCAGATCGGGTGCAGGTCCGAGTCTTGCCAGTTCGCGGATCGTGGCGCCGAAGAAGGGCAGCAGAGACGCCACCTCGGAGCGGCGCGAGCCCGGCAACAGGCATAGGACAGGGCTGCGCGGATCAATCCCGCGTTCCATTTGCGTCTGCCAGGCCGCTTCCAGCGCCGGCTCGCGGACCAGCTTGTGGCCGACATAGGTCGCTGCCGGCCCGCCCAGCCTTTCCAGTGCTTCAGGCTCGAAGGGCAGAAGGCAGAGGACATGGTCGACATAGGCTGTCATTGCCCTTGCCCGGCCCGGACGCCATGCCCAGACCGACGGGCAGACATAATCCACGATGGCAAGACCGGGACAGGCGGCACGCACCTTGCGCGCCACGCGATGGGTAAAATCGGGGCTGTCGACGATGAGCAGGAGGTCCGGCCGTTCGGCAGCGATATGCGCGGATGTCTGCCGGATACGCTTCAGGAGCATGGGCAGGCGGGCAAGCACGGCAGAAATGCCCATGAGGGCAATTTCGCCCGGATCGAACAGGCTCTTGAGGCCGCGCGCGGCAAGATGCTCTCCGCCGACGCCGGTCAGTTCGACCGGCCGGCCAGTTTTGCGCTGCAAGGCATCGACAAGGTCCGCGGCGAGCAGATCGCCCGATTCCTCGCCCGCGACGACGCCAAGCCTGATCGGCGGGCTCACAGCATGTCCTCCCGCAAGCCGATGACGAACAACCCGAGCCTGTCCGCTTGCGCGCGGATGCTATCGGCTTCGAGCAGGATCGACCGGCCGGCCTCGACCGCGATGCCGGACAGGCCGGCGGCATGGGCACTGATCACCGTTTGCGGCCCGATGGTGGGCAGGTCGGCGCGCTCATCCTGCCCCGGCTTGGCGCATTTGACCAGGACGCCGCGCCGGGTGGACGTGAGGCGCCCGTGATGGCGCATGTCGCGGGTGCGCGCCAACAGCCCTTCCGTGCCCTCGATCCCTTCGAGCGCAATGGCCCGGCGGCCGAAGGCGACAGCCGCCTGGCCGATGTCGAGCGCACCGATGGCGCGTGCCGCCTCGTATCCGGCCCTGATGGCGGGCCAGTCGTCGCGCGTTGGCGAAAGCGCACCGATCACCCCTTCGGGCGCCAGGAGCCGGGGCATGATTTCATGGGCGCCGAGAACAACGATCCCTTCCTGTTCCATGAAGGCGGCGACGACACGCAGCAGCGCATCATCGCCCGCGCCAAGCGCACGGATGCCGCGCGGAAGCATGCGAACGATGCCGAATGTCAGGCGGAACCGGTGCCACCTCGGCCGGCGGGAAACGCCGCCCGCAAAAACCACGTGGCGAACTCCATGCGCCTTGAGAAGGCCGGGAAGCTTGCCAAGCGCCTCGATATCCAGAGTGGCACGGGCGCGGGCCGGAATGGAGCGGTCCGCCTCGCCCCTGATGGCGATGATGACAGGGCTCTGGCCTTCACGTTCGAGTTCATCGGCCAAGGCCTCCGGCAAGGCGCCGCTTCCGGCGACGATGGCAACCGGATGTCCGGCCACTGGCGCTTGCCGGTCAGGCCTCGTCATCGCCGTCATCCGGACGGTTGCGCCCGGCAACCGGCGGCATGACGAATTTGCGGCGGGCATCGCTCGTCATGAACGCGATGATATCCATGACAGGATCGCAATTGCCAAAAGCCTCGCGAGCACGCTCGATTCTGTCCGGTAGCGGCCCGGCGGTTTCGAAAATGAGCTTGTAGGCCGCGCGAACCGCATGGATGTCCTGGCGCGCCATGCCAGCGCGGCGCATGCCGACAAGATTGAGCCCGCGCAGGCGGGCGCGATTGCCTGTCACCATGCCGTAGGGGATCAGATCGCGCTCGACGCCGGTCATGCCGCCGACAAAGGCGTGATGGCCGATCCGGACGAACTGGTGCACGGCCGCGAGCCCGCCGAGAATGGCGGCATCGCCGACCACGCAATGTCCCCCAAGCACCGCGCCCTGGGTGAGCGTGACCCGGTTGCCGATGTCGCAATCATGGGCGACATGCGAAAAGGCGAGGAAATGGCAGTCATCACCGATCGTGGTGCGGCCACGGGCCGTATCCGTGCCCGTATGCATGGTCACGCCTTCGCGGATCGAGGCGTTCTTCCCGATTTCCAGCGTGGTCGGGCCGCCCTTGTGGGCATGATTCTGCGGCTCGCATCCCAGCACGGCACCGGGAAAGACCCTGCCGCCCTGCCCCAGTGACGTCTGCCCGAGGATGGTGACGCTGCCAATGAGTTCAACGCCATCGCCCAGCGTCACATCCGGCCCGACATGACAGAAGGGCCCGATGCTAACCCCGGCACCAAGACGCGCGCCTTTCTCGACGACCGCGGAGGGATGGATTGACGTTTCACCCACGACAGGAACTCAAGCCCGTTCCGGCACGGTCATCATGGCAGATATGACGGCTTCAGCCACCTTGGCGCCATCGACCTTGGCCTCGCATGCGAATTTCCAGATCGAACCGCGCTGCTTCTGCTTGAGAACGTGAATTTCCAGGCGGTCACCGGGAACGACCGGTTTGCGGAACTTGGCATTGTCGATCGTCAGGAAGTAGACGACGCTCGGTGCATCGCCATCCTCACCGGTGGCCGAGTTGATGCAGATCGCGCCGGCGGTCTGCGCCATGGCCTCGATGATCAGCACGCCGGGCATGACGGGCGCGGCCGGGAAATGGCCCTGGAAGTGCGGCTCGTTGGCGGTCACGTTCTTGATGCCGATAGCGGAACGGTCGCCATCGACCTCGATGACGCGGTCGATGAGCAGGAACGGGTAGCGGTGCGGCAGCAATTCCATCACGCGCATGATGTCCAGCGTCTCAAGCGTCGTCTTTTCAGTCATTGTCGCCATCCTTCTTGCGCGTTCCCTCCGACAGCGCCCTCAAGGCGGCGGTCTGCCGGAAGAATTTCCTGACCGGCATGGCCGGTGCCCCGACCCATTTCTCGCCAGCGGGCAAATCATGCATCAGGCCGGAGGCCGCGCCCAGTTGCGCGCCGTCACCAACCGTCAGGTGGTCTGCAATCCCGGCATTGCCGCCGAGCATGACAAAGTTGCCAATGGTGACGGAACCGGAGATGCCGCATTGCGCAGCAATGGCGCAGTGCCGGCCGATCGTCACGTTGTGCCCCACCTGGACGAGATTGTCGATCTTCGTGCCCTCGCCGATGACCGTGTCGCCCAGTGCGCCGCGGTCAATGGTCGTATTGGCGCCGATCTCCACGTCATCCTGCAGCACGACGCGGCCAAGCTGCGGAACCTTTTCCAGACCGGCGGCACCGGGCACATAGCCGAAGCCATCCTGGCCGATGCGTGCGCCCGGATGAATGACAACCCGGTTGCCGGCCAGCGTGGCGATCAGCGAAACATGCGCGGCGATGTGGCAATCGCGCCCGATGCGGCAGCCGGGGCCAACCACGGCACCGGGACCGATGACCGATCCGGACCCGATTTGCGCACCCGCTCCGACGACAGCGCCAGCCTCCACGACGACGCCCGGCTCAAGCACAGCCTGGGCGTGGACGAATGCCTTTTCTGAAATGCCGTTCTCACCCGTTACGGGCGCCGGACGCATGGCGGCGGGATAGAGGGCGCGCGCGCATTTTGCAAATGCCGCCTGCGGGCGCTTCACGACAAGAGCAACGACGCCGGCGGGCACGTGGGCAAGCAGGTCCGCTGTCACGAGGACGGCGGTGGCCGAAATCCCGTCCAGAAGCTGGCGATTACGCTTGCCTTCCACAAAGGCTAGGTGACCGGCGGTGCTGCGGCCGGCTGGCGAAAGCGCGCCAATCAGCGCCGATTCGTCGCCTTCATTGGCATGAACTTCCGCACCGCAGAGCGAAGCAATGTCCGCGACGGTCAGCCTGCGGGCCATATGGAAAAAGGCCAGATCTGTCATGCCAATGGCACCCGCGCCGGATTCAGGCAGGAACCGACAGGCCGGGCCGCGTCAGAAGCGGCCCGAAATGCCGAAGTTGAAATTCTCGATCTCGTCGGTGGCTTCCTTTTTCAAGGGCACCGCGTAATCGACGCGCAGCGGCCCGAAAGGCGACTGCCAGATGAGCGAGGCACCGGCAGACGCACGCCATTCCATGCTGGAGCCGTTCACGCCCGTGAAGTTGGACGGGACACCATAGAGCGTTGCCGCGTCTGCGAAGACGGCACCGCGAATGCCAAGCGATTCCGGCAGGATCGGCATCGGGAACTGGAGTTCCGCGGAGCCGTGGAAATAGGTGGTGCCGCCGATATGGTCGATCAGGCCACCACCGATGCCCTGATAGGGCCCGAAGCCATTATAGGCGAAACCACGGATCATGCGGTCGGAGTTCTTGAACAGATCGAACTGGCGCAATGGTTCGTTGCTGATCTGAACGGTATGGCCACCGCCGGCGGTCAACAGGCCGACGAGGTCCAGCTCCTCGTTCAACTGCTTGTAATACTGGCCCCGGCCGGTGAACTGCAGGTAATGGGCGTCGCCACCGAGACCGGCATATTCCGCAGTGAACTTGGCATAGATGCCGTTGCGCGGGTTCTTCATGTCGTCGATGGTGTTGTAGAGCAGCGCGGCACTGACGGACGACTTGACCCAGGGGCTGTTGTCGATGGCATCAAGCGTGGCCGACGGAAGCGGGCAGTTCAATGCAGCCGTGTCACAATCCGTTGGCATGTTGTTGTACTGGTTGAAACCGGCCAGCGGATCTCCGGCAGGAAGGCTGGCGGTCCTTGCCCGCTTGTCGAGCGAGTACTTCTCGCTTGACAGATTATAGGCGAGCTGCGTGGTCAGCGCGTTGGTAATTGGCAGACCGAAACGCACCGTGCCCTTGTTCACCTCGGTATCGTAATAGGTGCCGTCCGTGGTCTCCCGGGCAAAATCGAAACCGGCAGCGATACGGCGGCCAAGGAAATAGGGCTCCGTGAAGGAGACCGAATAATCGCGTGAATCCTGCCCGCCACCAGCGGAGAAACGGATGAACTGGCCGCGTCCAAGGAAGTTGCGCTCGGCAATGGACAATTCGACCTTCGGACCGGGATTTTCACCGCCGGTAACATAGCCGCCACCGACGGAGAATTCGCCCGTGGACTTCTCCTTGACGTCGACGATGATGACGACCTGGTCGCCTTCCGAACCCTGCTGGGTCGAGATGTTGACCGTCTCAAAGAAATCCAGATCCTCCAGGCGGCGCTTGGCGCGCTGCAGCAGAACCTGGTTGAAGGCATCGCCTTCCGCAATATCGAATTCGCGGCGGATCACATAGTCGCGGGTGCGGTCATTGCCACGGATCTCGATACGCTCGACATAGGTCCGCGGCCCCTGGTCGATGGTATAGACGACCGAAATGGTGCGGTTGGTGAAGTCGCGGTCGCCACGCGGCGTGACCTGCGCGAAGGCATAGCCCTCGCCGGCCACGCTTTCGGTCAGGCCGACAATGCTGTCCTCGACATCCTTGGCGCTGTAGACATCACCCTGATCCGTTTCGACGGCACGCTTGAGCTGCTCGGCATTGACGCCGGGGATCGTGCTCTCGACCTCGACATCGCCAAACGTATAGCGCTCGCCCTCGTCAATGGTGAAGGTGATCGTGTACTCGTTTTCCGTTTCGTCCAGCGTCGCATCGGCCGAAACCACGCGGAAATCGGCATAGCCGCGATTGTAGTAGAACCGGCGCAGCGCTTCCTCGTCGGCGCGCAACTTGTTCTCGTCATAGACGTCATCGCGCATGAGGAAGGACAGGAATGTCGAACGCTTGATGGAAATCACATCGCGCAGACGGCGGTCCGAATAGGCATTGTTGCCGACGAAATCGATATTGGCGATCTTCGTGCGGCCGCCTTCCTGGATGTTGAAGACGACGTTCACGCGGTTCTGGCCGACATCAATCACCTCGGTGGTGACGATCGCGTCGGAGCGGCCAATGCGGTTGTAGGCTTCGCGCACGGTGTCGGCGTCGATCTCCAGCGCCGACGGCGAGAAGCCGCTGCGCGGCTGGGTCTGCACACGGGCAGCGAGCTGCTCGTCCTTGATCTTCTTGTTGCCCTGGAAAAGCACCTGGTTGACCACCTGGTATTCCGCCACCTCGACAACAAGGGTGGAACCCACCTGATTGATGCGAACGTCGGAAAACAGGCCGGTGGAGAAGAGCCGCTTCACCGCCGCGTCGATATCGGCGGCATTGAAACTGCGGCCGGGCTTGATGTCGATATAGGAGCGAATCGTGTCGTCATCGACGCGGGTGTTTCCACGCACATCGACCGAACGAACAACCGCGGCATGAACCTCGGCAACCGTGGCAAGCTGCAGCGCGACAGAACCGGTCGCTGCGAGACCAGCGGACAGCGCAACCGCGGAAACGGCGCTCATGAATTTGGATGATGCCTTCATCAGGTTCAATTACCTTGTTTCTCGTAGTCCCCGGGCGAGAATACCGGGCAATTACCGGTGCTTGATCCACACCGTAATACCCGGATTTTCCACACAAGCAAGGCTGGCGGTTAATTTCCGTTTACTAAGTCCGCCACCGTGGCTTTAACGCCACGTTCGGCTGCAACCATGGTAAACGCGCCATTAATCGCCCCCCGACCGGAAACTCCCCTCTTACATCCTGCACGCGACGAGGTCGTTCCAGAAAACGAACCCCATGAACAAAAGCACGACCAGAAAACCGGCCTTGTAGACAGACTCCAAGGCAGCTTCCGAGACCGGCCGCCCCTTGACCGCCTCGATTGCGTAGAACATCAGGTGCCCGCCATCAAGGGGCGGAATGGGCAACAGGTTCAGAATCCCGATCCCGACCGACAACATCGCGACAAGTTGAACAACCCAGACAAAGCCCTTGGCGGCCGCCTTGCCGGCCATGTCGGCGATCTTGACCGGCCCGCCAAGCTGGCAGCGGTCTTCACGGCCCATGACAAGACGTTTCATGAATTGACCGGTTGCGGCGATCATGTAGCCCGTTTCGCTGACCGCGAGGCCGAGCGATTCGACCGGACCGAGCTCGATGCGCCGGGCCGAATCCTGCGAAATGTCGGCCCTGATCCCGATCTGGTAGCGGGTCACCTTGCTGCCCAGCGGATCGGTCGTCTCCACGCGCTGCGGGGTCACCGTCAACGGCACGTCCTGGCCGTTGCGCTGCACGACAAAGCGAATCGGATCGCCGCCCTGTGTTGCCACGAAACGCTGCACATCGGCGAATTCGGATATCGGCACGCCATTCATTGAGACGAACTTGTCGCCGGGCTGGAAGCCGGCCTCCATGGCCGCGCCGCCGGGCATCACCTCGCCGACCAGCGGATCCATTTCATAGCGCCCGTTTGTGGCGAACATGACCGCGAAAACAATGATCGTGAGGATGAAATTGAAGACAGGCCCGGCCAATACGGTCAGAAACCGCTTCCAGACGGGCTGGACATGAAACGCCCGGCTGCGATCGAAGGCGGACAGGGTTGCCAATTGCTCCGCGTCCGAGGTGCTGCTGGTCACCGTCATGTCACCCAGGAATTTCACATAGCCCCCCAACGGAATGAGGGAGAGCTTCCAGCGCGTTCCATGGCGATCGTCGAAGCCGACGATTTCCGGCCCGAAACCGATGGAGAAGGACTGGGCGGCTATGCCGCACCAGCGCCCGACAAGATAATGGCCCATCTCGTGAACGAACACGACGATGATGAGCACGAAAAGGAAGGGCAGGATCACGCCGAGCAGAATGCCATCCGTCCCGGCAAGTGAAGTCAGAAAGTCCGGCACGTTGTATTCCTCAAGCTGGACAGTTTCGGATCATGCAGGCTCGACCGAAAGCGAGGCGACAGGATGGCGACGGTGCTATCGCCAGCCAAAGGCGGGGAAAAGCGCTGCCGCCGGAGAATCCGCGCCACCGGACACGGCACCAAACAGGTAGAGAAGGATAGCCGCGATCACAAGGGCGTCAACGCGGTCCATCACGCCGCCATGCCCCGGGATGAGGTGCGAACTGTCCTTGACGCCGGCCTTTCGCTTGACTGCCGATTCGAACAGATCGCCGGCCTGGGAGACGACCGACATGGCAAAGGCCAGCAGCGGGAAGAGCCAGGTGGCGCTGCCGGTTGCGGCACCGGATGCGGCGGCGATCACGCCAATGCCCGCGGCAACACCGCCGGCAAGTCCGCCAATCGCACCGGAGACCGTCTTTCCCGGCGATATGGACGGCGCCAGTTTCGGCCCGCCCAGCGCACGCCCGCAGAAATAGGCGGCGATGTCCGTGCCCCATACGACGGCGAACAGGAAGACCATCGCGGTGAGGCCGGCCGCATCATCACCGCGCAGCTTTGCCAGGACAAGGGCCGGGATCGCCGCATAGACGAAGCCGAGGGCCGCCAGACCGCCCTGCCCGCGCAGAATACCCAGCGCGAGAAGCAGCACGCCCGCCACACCGATGAAGAGACCCGACCAAGCCGCCGGCACATCCGCCATGACGGCAGCGGCAACACCGGCCATGGCGGCCCAGGCGACCAGGCGCACGGACGGCAAAATCCGGCTGCGATGCATGGCCAGCCATTCGTGCATCACCGCCAGGCCGATGACCGCCGCGACGAGGCGAAACCACACGCCGCCCAGCCAGGTCAGCGTCAGGACAACGGCGGCCAGGACAAGGGCGGAGAGGATTCGCTGGCGCAGATTGCTCACAAGGCGATATCCTGCTGACCTATGCCGCCAAAGCGGCGATCGCGCGTGGCGAACGCCTCGACGGCTTCGCGAAGATGGCGCTCGGAGAAATCGGGCCAGTAGCAGTCGGGGAAAAGGAATTCAGCATAGGCGGCCTGCCAGAGCAGGAAATTGGACAGGCGCAACTCCCCGCTCGTGCGGATGATCAGGTCCGGGTCCGGAATGCCGGCCGTATCGAGATTGTCAGAAACCATTTGCGCACAGACATCCGCTGCGGCGATCTCACCGCGCTCAACCCGGGCGGCTATGCGCTGCACGGCCCGGGTGATCTCGTCGCGGGAGCCGTAATTGAAGGCGATGATGAAGGTCAGGCCGGTATTCGCCCGCGTCAGGGCTTCCGCCTCATCGACCAGCCCGGCAATATCGCGTGCAAGGCCGTCACGGTCGCCGATCATCCGCACACGCACATTGCTGGCATGAAGTTCGGCCAGGTCGCGGCGCACGAAAAGCCGGAACAAGCCCAGCAGATCAGAGACTTCGCCAGCAGGCCGCGACCAGTTTTCCGAAGAGAAGGCGTAAACCGTCAGGTAGTCCAGACCGAGGTTCCCGGCCGCGCGAACGGTCTGGCGAAGCGCATCGACGCCGGCCTTGTGGCCGGCGCTGCGCGGCAGGTGCCGCTGTTTGGCCCAGCGGCCATTGCCATCCATGATGATCGCCACATGGGCGGGTTGTGACATGTCGTGCCCCGGTCCTCGCGATCTGGGGCCGCGCATGATGGCGCGGCTCAAACCTGCATGATCTCGGCTTCCTTTTCCTGGCCGAGCTTGTCGATGCGCGCAATCGTGTCGTCGGTGAGTTTCTGAACCCGTTCAGACAATGCGCGATGTTCATCCTGGCTGATGTCGCCGTCCTTTTCCGCCTTCTTGAGATGGTCCATGCCATCGCGGCGGACATGCCTGGCGGCGATACGCGCCTGCTCGGCATATTGATGCGAAATCTTTACCAGTTCCTTGCGGCGCTCCTCGTTGAGTTCGGGAATCGGAATGCGCAAGGTAGCGCCATCCATGATCGGATTGAACCCGAGGTTCGATTCGCGGATGGCCTTGTCCACGGCGCCGACCATGGACTTGTCCCAGACCGAAACCGAAATCATGCGCGGTTCGGGCACGGACACGGTGGCAACCTGGTTGATCGGCATGGGCGATCCGTAGGCTTCCACGTTGATGGCGTCGAGCAGGTTTGCCGAGGCCCGGCCCGTGCGGATCGAGGCCAGATCGTTCTTGAAGGCGTTGATGGCGCCGTCCATCCGGCGCTCAAGATCTTTCATGTCGATGCCGTTGCTCATGCTGTCAGTTCCTCCAGTCCGGCCAGGGGCCAAGCGCCCGCTTCAAGAATCGCGAACGACCGTACAACGGCCATTTCCACGCAGAATTTCGCCGAATCCGCCTTTTTCGTGAATTGAATAGACGATTATCGGAATGTTGTTTTCGCGCGCAAGCGCAATCGCGGCCGTATCCATCACATTCAGGCCACGCGAAATCACCTCGTCATGGGTGATGTTGTCGAAGCGCTCGGCATCAGGCACCTTTTTCGGATCGGCGGAATAGATGCCGTCGACCTGGGTGCCCTTGAAAAGCGCGTCGGCGCCGATCTCGGCGGCGCGCAGGGCTGCGGCGGAATCGGTTGTAAAGAACGGGTTGCCTGTTCCGCCGGCGAAGATCACGACCTTGCCGGCGTTCATGTAGGCGGTTGCCTGGCGTTGCGAGAAGCTTTCACACAGTTCAGGCATGGCAATGGCCGAAAGGACAACGGCATCGATGCCAAGCTTGACCAGGGATGTCCTGAGAGCCAGCGAATTGATCACGGTGGCGAGCATGCCCATGTGGTCGCCGGTGACACGGTCGCCACCCTTCGAGGCCACGGCCACGCCGCGGAAGATATTGCCGCCGCCGATCACCACGCCGACCTCGACGCCCATGGCACGGGCCTCCGCGATATCCGCGGCAATCCGGTCGGCGACCGAGACGTCGATTCCAAATCCCTGCCCGCCCATCAGCGCTTCGCCAGAAGCCTTGAGAAGAACACGGCGATAGATGGGCGCGGACGTCATGGGTTCTCCTTTATCAGGCACAGGCGGATCGGGCATGCGGATACACGAAGGGCGCCGCATTGTCACGCGGCGCCCCAACGCAATTTTCAGGGCCTTGCGGCCGATGAAGGATCAGCCCTTGGCTGCGGCGGCCACTTCGGCGGCGAAATCGGATTCTTCCTTCTCGACGCCCTCGCCCACGGCAAAACGCACGAAGCCGGTCAGCTTCGCGGCCGCGCCGATGTCCTTTGCGGCCTCTTCCAGGGCCTTTTCCACCGTCACATCGGGGTTCATAACGAAGGCCTGCTTGAGCAGCACGACTTCTTCATAGAACTTGCGCATGCGGCCTTCGACCATCTTCTCGATGATGTTCTCCGGCTTGCCCGATTCGCGGGCCTGCTCGATGAAGATCGCCTTTTCACGGGCGGCCACATCGGCGTCCACTTCCGCATCGGTCAGGGCGAGCGGGTTGGTGGCGGCAACGTGCATGGCCACCTGGCGGGCAAATGCCACGGCCTTCTCGACGTCGCCATCGGTCTCGATGCCGACCAGCACGCCGAGCTTGCCAAGGCCGTCAGCCACGGAATTGTGCACATAGGTGGCGACCGCACCCTTGCCGACGGAGAGCTTCGCGGAACGGCGCAGCGTGAGGTTCTCACCAATCGTGCCGACGGCATCCTTGACCGTATCGGCAACCGACTTGCCGGTGGCCGGATAGGTCGCGGCGGCAACGGCATCGAGCGAGCCGTCGGTCGCAAGAGCGGTCTTCGCGATGCCGGCAACAAGCTCCTGGAACGCATCGTTGCGGGCGACGAAGTCGGTCTCGGAATTCAGCTCGACGACGACTGCCGCCGGTCCTTCAGCCGCGACGGCAACAAGGCCCTCGGCAGCGGTACGGCCGGCCTTCTTGTCAGCCTTGGCAATGCCCTTGGCGCGCAGCCAGTCCACGGCGGCTTCCATGTCGCCGGAGGTCTCGTTGAGCGCGTTCTTGCAGTCCATCATGCCTGCGCCGGTCTTCTCGCGCAGTTCCTTCACCATTGCAGCGGTAATCGTCATAAGTCGCCTCGTCATGTCGAAATGCGAGGGCGCATCACACCGGCCGGAAAGCCGCCGCGATGCGCCGGTAAATGGACACGGACAGGATCCGCGTCCGGCTGGAATACGGTGCGGCGCGTGACAGCGGCATGACAGCCGCCCGTCACACGCCCGCCACTCAGGCTTCGCCTTCGGCGCCCGGAGCAGCCTCGGCAGCCGTTTCGTCAAGGGCCGGCTCGGCCGGGGCCTCGGCGGATTCGCCCAGATCGACGCCCATGGAGCCCTGCTGGCGGGCAATGCCGTCGATGGCGGCACGGGCCACCAGGTCGCAATACAGCGAGATGGCGCGGGCAGCGTCGTCATTGCCGGGGATCGGGTAGTCGACGAGGTCCGGGTCGCAGTTGGAGTCGAGGATGGCGACAACCGGAATGCCAAGACGCTTGGCTTCCTGGATCGCGATCGCTTCCTTGTTGGTGTCGATCACGAACATCAGGTCCGGGGTGGAGCCCATGTCCTTGATGCCGCCGAGCGCGCGGTCGAGCTTGTCGCGCTCACGCTCCAGATTCAGGCGCTCCTTCTTGGTGAAGCCCTGGGCCTCGCCAGCCATCAGCTCCTCGAGCTTGCGCAGGCGCTGGATCGAATTGGAGATGGTCTTCCAGTTGGTCAGCATGCCGCCGAGCCAGCGGGAATTGACATAATACTGGGCGGAGCGGCGCGCCGCGTCGGCAACCAGATCGGATGCCTGGCGCTTGGTGCCAACAAACAGCACGCGGCCACCACCGGCCACGGTGTCGGACACGGCCTTCAGCGCCTGATGCAGCAGCGGAACGGTCTGCGACAGGTCAATGATGTGGATGTTGTTGCGGGCGCCAAAGATGTAGCTCGACATCTTCGGGTTCCAGCGGTGGGTCTGGTGACCAAAATGAACACCGGCTTCGAGGAGCTGGCGCATGGAGAAATCAGGCAGAGACATCTGCATCTATCCTTTCCGGTTGAACCTCCACGGGCAATGACGGCGGATGCCGGCACCGGAGGACCGGACCGGATTTCTCCCGGTCAGGCCCGAAGCCCGTGTGTGGAATGACCGCGCCTTACTGCATTGCAGCGCGGAACGCAAGCCCGGCGGCGCCGGTCTGGCCCCGGCCCTCACTCCCAGCGCGGACGGCGGGCCGAAAAAGTTCCGGTCACCTTCGCGTAATCCATGTAGCCGAGCCGTGACAGGGAGCCTGCCTTGACGACATCGACCAGGCCGCCGGTCATGATCGCCTCGTCGATATGGACGCCGACCACCTCGCCGAAAACCAGGAAGACGCCGGCCACCCGGCCCTCCAGTCCGCGCGGCTCCTGGATGTCCGTGACGCGGCATTCGAGCGCGGCATGGGCTTCGGCCACGCGGGGCGTGCGCACGAGGCGGCAATCGGTGGGCGTCAACCCGGCATAATCGAATTCCGACGTGCCGCGGGGCGCATCCACCGAGCTCTTGTTCATCTGTTCGAACAGGTCCGCGGACACCAGATTGCAAACGAACTCGCCGGTTTCGCGCGCATTGCGCACGCTGTCCTTTTCGCCTTCCGACGAGAAGAAAAGCATATGCGGGTGAGTGGAGATGGCATTGAAGAAGGAATAGGGCGCCAGGTTGAGGCTGCCATCCTTCGACCGGGTCGAGATCCATCCGATCGGCCGGGGCGCGACGATGGCCTTGAAGGGATCATGCGGCAGGCCGTGCCCTTTTGCCGGCTGGTAGAACATCACGCTTCCTCCGGACCGGAATAATCGCTCATCACGTCTGCCGGCTCGGGCCGTGGCCGGTCGGGCCGGGTGCCCTCCACCGTGCCGACATGAACGAAGCCTGCAACCCGTTCCTCCGGTTTCAGGCCCAGCAGGCGGCGCGCCTCGGCATCCTCCGAATACCAGTTGGTGATCCAGTTGGCGCCAAAGCCAAGCGCATGGGCGGCGTGCACGAGGTTCATGCAGGCAGCGCCCGCCGAAAGGAACATTTCCCATTGCGGGATCTTGTCGCTCTCGCGCGGACAGGAAATGACGCCGATGACCAGCGGCGCGCGCGTGAACCGCTCCAGTTCCTTTTCGCGCGCGCCCGGCGTCAGCGGCCCGTCGCGCTCTTCCAGCCGCCCGGCAAGCAGTTCACCGACCCGGTGGCGCATGTCGCCGCGATAGAGAATGAACCGCCACGGCTGCAGCTTGCCGTGATCAGGAACCCGCGCGGCGATGCGGATCATCGTTTCGATTTCGTTTCCGTCCGGGCCCGGCTCCTTGAGCATCGGGATGGCCGGAGACTGGCGCGTCAGAAGGTAGTCTGCGAGAGCATTCAAGTCGGTCGGTCCCTTGTTCGGATGACGGGTCGCCGGCACAAGCCGCCGAGACGGCGGTGGCCGCGACTGCGCGGAAGGATTTCGGCCTTGAAATTGCCACTGCCTTGGGCTTCATGGCAAGCCATGAGCGCATGGACACACCGTCTGACATGGATTCGCGCCGGCCTTGCGGCCGTGCTGGCCGTGGCATGGCCCCTCGACGCGGGCATGGCGCAGGATGCCGCCGCCACGGATTTGCCGCCGATCAACCTGCCCGGCATCCGGGCCTATGCACCGGCGCAGGACAACGGACCGCAGGCTCAGCGCGACGGCCGGCTGACGCTGGTGGCCACGCTGATCGAAGGCTCGGACCCGATTCCGCGCGGCATCGTCTGGCGCGTGTTTCTTCCCACGCCCGGCGATGACGGCCAATTGCCGCTGCTGGCCAGTGCCGAGGGCGGCACGGCGCGTTTCGACCTGGGGCCCGGCTCCTATCTCGTTCATGCCGCATTCGGGCGCGCCGGCGTGACGAAACGCGTGACAATCAATGCCGGCGAGACGCGCGCCGAGACGATGGTGCTCGATGCCGGCGGGCTGAAGCTCAACGCATTGCTGTCGGGCGGGGTCCGCATACCGGCACAGAAGCTGAAATTCTCCATCTATGACGTCAAGGAAGACGCCAATGGCGAGCGCGCGCTGATCATCCCCGACGTCAAGCCGGGAACGGTCGTGCGGCTCAACGCGGGCACCTATCATGTCGTCTCGACCTATGGGGCGGTCAATGCCGTCATCCGGTCCGATATCCGGGTCGAGGCGGGCAAGCTGACCGAGGCCGTGGTGGAGCACCGTGCCGCGCAATTGACCCTGAAGCTGGTGCGCGAGCGCGGCGGAGAGGCCATTGCCGATACATCCTGGGTGGTCATGACCGAGGCCGGCGACATCGTTCGCGAAAATGTCGGCGCATTTGCCTCCATGGTGCTGGCGGAAGGCAAGTATGTCATCGTGGCGAAAAACCGCGACCGGATCTATCAGCGCGATTTCACGGTGGTGGCCGGCCAGAACCGGGATGTCGAGGTGATGACGGCGGAATGATGCTGCGGCTGCGGCTGCGGCGGATTTAATTGCCATTCTCCGGATGCCGTTCAATCCGCAGAAGCGCCGTCCAAAGGAGCGCCGTCCACAGGAGCGCCCGAAAGCCGCGATTCGCGCCTGCCTGTGGCGCCTCTCATCGCCCGCCTGCGCGCCCGCCTGGCGGCGTCTCCACCTGTTATTTCCAATTCTTCTTAATTTAGACATGTGCGCTCAATGGGCGCTAAACCACCGGCATTAGTAAGATTTAGATATTTGGAATTTAGTTTTTCAGAATGCGCTTCGCTTTATCGAAAGAAAGACCCGCCATGTCCGCGTTTCCAGGAAACCTCGCCCAAATGTTCCGCGACTGCGAGAGGGGCAATTTCTCGATAATCTTCGCCGTCCTGGTCCTGCCCCTGCTCGCGGCGGTGGCATTTTCGGTCGACTACAACAACATGCTGCGCATGCGCAACGGTTTGCAGAACTCGACCGATGCTGCCACCCTCTATGCGGCACGGTATTACGAGTTGCACAAGAGCCTGCCCGCCGTTTCGGACATCAATGCCTTTCTGGCGGCCAATGGCGATTACCAGGGCCTGACGGTGACCGGCTATGCCTACGAGAACAACGAGGTGAAGCTGAACACCCGGATTTCCTACAATCCTTTGATCATGGGCGCGGTGGCGACACAGGATTACACGCTGTCGGTGCAATCGGCGGCATTCGTTTCGCCCGACACGAGGGTCGAGGTCGCGCTCGTGCTGGACAATACCGGTTCGATGGCTGCCCATGGAAAGATCGGCGGCCTGAAGGTGGCTGCTGCCAATTTCACCAACACGCTTTTTGACGCTGTGAAACCGACCGTTGACGTGCGCATCGGCGTGGTTCCCTTCGCGCAATATGTCAATGTCGGCATGGGCAATCGCAATGCGTCCTGGATGAACGTCCCCGCCGACACGAAAAGCGAGCGCTGGTACGGTTGCGTGGGCTCGCGGGGCGATGCATCGGACAAGCTGGCACTGACCGATGACAATCCCTCCGTCCCGTTTCCCGGCATCATGAATGCCGCCTGTCCCGAACCGATCATGCCGCTTTCCAGCAGCCGGATCGATGTGCTGGACAAGGTCGACAACATGAAGGCAAGCGGCATGACCTATATTGCCGATGGCGTCATGTGGGGCCTTCGCATGCTCTCGCCACAGGCGCCGCTGACCGAAGCCGTGGACCCGGCAAGCACCGAGGCCGTCGTTCGCAAGATCATGGTCGTGATGACCGATGGCGAGAACACGCGTGCGCCGAATTTCCCCCATTCGCCAAATCACAATGGCACCAGCCAGTCGCGAGCAGACAGCTGGACCCAGCAGGCTTGCAACTACAGCCGCAAACAGGGCGTGGAGGTGTTCACGGTCACCTACGGAACCCAGGTGCCGATTTCAGCGAAGAACCTGATGAAACGCTGCGCCAGCGGCCCGGCGAACTTCTTCGACGCGGCCAGCACTGCCAAGCTCGACGAGGTGTTCCAGGAGATCGCCAGCAACCTGACGCGCCTCCGCCTGACCCAATAGCGGCGGCACGCGTCCGGGCACGATGCGATGGAGGAACGACCGGACCTTCCCGGTCACAGTACCCACACGCCGTCGTCGATATTCGCGATGTTGTTGTTGAAGTTCTCGTCGCATTCGGTGAAAGCGATCAGGATGTCCTCGCGGGTGCGGCCGGCCTCCATGCCGCCGACCCAGAAGTCGTAGCCCTCCTGGTCGGGCAGGCGGTACAGCACATTCTGATACATCGCGTCGATGTAGTCGTAATTGCTGGGATTGGCGCCGTAAAGCGCCTGAAACTCGTCCGAGCCGATGAACTCAGAGGCCACATATTGCTGCTTCGCATATGTGCTGTAGCCCCACGAATCGAGGATATCCAGAACGTCTATCCAGAACCGTACCCCGCCCTCGTCCGGCGTGCGCCCGAATGAGGCCTGATAGATGCGATAGCCGAAACCGAGATTGTCCGAACCGATATCGTAGACATAGTCGCCATCCAGCAGGTCGATGCGCTCGATGGAAATCAGCGTGTCGGTGGAGCCGTCCGGCTTGTCGACGAGGATCGAGCCGTCAGCCTGCAGATCCTGCGCGTAATCGGCCCGTGAACCGCCATAAACGACCGTGTCATGCCCGTCCGCCCCATCGATCACGTCAGGCCCCGTGGTTTCGAAAACCAGATCGTCCGACCCCAGGGCATAGATCGTGTCATCTTCCGGCGTGCCCTGCAGATTGTCGGGTTCCGGCGTTCCCATGATCACCAGTCCGGAAAGATCCGTCACCGCAACGCCGAAGTCCTTTTCGAACCGCAGCCCGGTATTGTCCACGGCGGCAACGCGGATCATGTGAACCGTTGCTGCCTCGTAGTCGATGCTTGCACCGGGGGCGACCTTCAACGCGTTGCCATCGATCACGAACCGGCCGCCGGCGTCATCGACAAGAGAGAAGACATGGGTATCGGCGATGTTCGGATCCACGGCAAGAAACGTCGTCAGAAGGGTGCCGGCGGCGGCATTCTCCTCGATGGTCAGCGGCAGCACGTTCACGATGTCTGACGGAGGCCCGGGCGCCAGCAGGACGTCCTCCAAGCCAAAACCGGACGGATCAAGCCCGTCGAGCACGAGGACATCGCCGGCACCGAAGTCGATGATCACGCTGCCGGCACGCGCGTTGGCAATGGCGCTTGCCGCATGCGACGCGTCGAAGGCAGTCAGATCGAGCAGGTCCTGGCCGATCTCGAAATCGGCGATCAGGTCAGCACCGTCGCCCGGCCTGAAGACGAAGACGTCACGCCCCTCGCGGCCGGCGAGAAGATCGTTGCCGCGCCCGCCGCCCAACCGGTTGCCGAGCGCGTTTCCGGCAATCACATCATCGCCATCGCCGCCCCAGGCATTTTCAATCGCAGTGCCCGGATCGATGGTCAGCACCTGGCCGGCGATGAAACTGCCTGAACCGGCAACCAGGTCGATCCCGGTATCCGTCGTCACCGCGGCGGCGTTGATCGTATCGGTGCCGCCGCTGTCGGAAAGCGTGAACCGGCCGGTCTCGGCAAGCGGATCGAACAGGCCGAATTCATCCGTGTAGATATAGATATCGTCGCCGTTTTCTGGTCGCCCGAACAGTTCGAGCGACCAGTCGATCGTCGCGCTGTCCCACTGCGAACCAAAGTGCTCGACCGAAAGCGTCCAAGTGCCCTCCCCGTCCTCACCCCAGAACTCGTTGGAGGAAAATGTCCATCCGGCGGGGTAGTCGCGTGTCTGCTGGATCGGGGCGAGCGGATTGATCAGCGCTGTCGTGCCCGACGGGGATGTCAGCGAAATGGTCACCTGGCTCGTCAGGGCAAGAAACGAACTGTCGAACGTCAGTTCGACATGCTCGATCACAAGGCCGCCGGCCGGCGCGACAATCGTGGAAGCCACCGCTTCGCCGCCGGCGATCGACACGGGGGCTGCGGGCTTGCCAAGGTCCTGGGTCGACAGATTGGCATAGGTCGATTGCCGGTCCCAGGTCTCGGCCAAACGGACAGCAGCCCGGGCATCGACAAGGCCAAAGCCATACTGGTCGCTTGTGTGCAGCGCCCCGCCATTCCAGTCGCCCGCTCCATTCCACTGCCAGCGCTCGTCGAGGCGGTCGTTCCATGAGGCGCTGTAGGCGAGGATCTGCTGCACATCGCGCGCGCCAAGACCGGGATTGGCTTGAAGCATCAGCGCGATCACGCCCGAGACGACAGGCGCGGCAAGGGATGTGCCCGTCAGCGTGCCGTAATCTGAACCGAGCACATCGGCCGCATCGAAATAACCCGCGTCACCCAGCGCATCCGCCGTCGTGACATCTTCGCCCGGCGCGACAACGAGCACGCATGTTCCCGGCACGCTGCCCTCGGCCTGTCCGGAATAATCCACCGCGCCGACCGCGATGGCGTGGCGATCGTTCGTCATCAGCTTGTGATCGGCCCGCCGCTCCTCGTCGCTGGCATTGCCGGCAGCGAAGACCACGATTCCGCCCAGGCCATCGCGGGCATTCTCGGCGAAGTCGATCATGCCGGCCAGGCGGATCCGCTCATCGCCGAACAGCCCGCCATAGAACAGTTCGGGAAGGGACCAGCTGTTGTTGACGATCCGGACGTCGGCCGCCGCCGGGTCGGTGCGCCAGTTGGTGAAGAAATCGTGGCCCGGGTCCAGAAAGATGTCACCCTGGTACCAGACGCTGTAGCGGGCGTCGTAGGCGGTGCCGACAATGCCTCCGTTGGCGCGCGCGCCAAGCGCAAGCGCCGTCACGGCGACGCCGTGGGCGTCGGTGCCGGCCGTGGTGCCGGCATTGGCAATGCGTGCCGCCGAAATGTCGGGATGGTCGGTGGGAAAGGCGTTCACTTCGTTGATGGCGATATGGATGCCGGCCCCGGTATAGTCGGGCCAGACGGACGCGACATTGACCGATTCGAGCTGCCATTGCGTATCGAAGAGGCTGTCGTCCGGCAGGATATTGAAATCGATGCGGGCCAGCGCCGTATCCTGTCCGCCGTGACCATCGTCGACGGCATAGGCAAACAGGGCCGTATCGAGCGGCGCGCCGGACGCGTTCACGGTAATCGTCTGGCCGTCGAAACCGACATCCGCTCCCGCCAGGGCCGTCACCGAGACGATGCCGAGCGGGTCGAGATCGGGATCCCGGTCGTTCTGCAGCAACTGGTCAATATCGATCACGAACGACTGATCACGCGATTCGAAGCGGTCATCGATGGCCCAGGGCGCACCATTCGTGCCATCGAGATGCAAGACCATGTCGTCGAAGACAACACGCTCCACCGCGTGAAGCGTATCGGTTCCCAGATCACCGTCGCCGGCCTGAAGATCCTCGATCACGAAATTGTCGCCGGCCGGCGTCACCCGGAAATCCGTGGACTGTCCCGCGTAAAACGCGAAGTCGATCCCCTCGCCGCCTTCAATCGAGTCGTCGCCGGGGCCACCGGTCAGCACATCGGGCTCCCGCCCGCCTGTCAAACTGTCATTTCCCGGACCGCCATCCAGCGCAACCGGTCCGCCATCGCCGGCTGTCAGCGTATCATTGCCCAGGCCGCCGATCACCGCTTCGACATTCAGCGCGGCCGCATCGGCCTGAACATCCTCGCTGGTGACAAACCACAGGACGTCGGAACCTGGCCCGCCATCCATGGGCGCGGAATCATCCACGCTGAGCAGTATGTCGTCGCCGCCAAGGGCATACAGGGCCGCTCCCTCGTAGACCCCCATCAGGATGTCGCGGCCTTCCGTTCCGTTCAGCGTTTCGCCCGGCGCGAGCGTTATCGCCTTCGTATCGAACCGCAAATCGGGGGTGCCGATATCGACGAGGCCGAGACGCCCGCTTTCGCCGCTGCCCAGCATGAACTGAACCCATGCGCGGATGTCCGTGCCATAGGTGTCGATGGGCGGATCGGACTCCATCACGGGCATGGTCAGGTCGATCGACACGAGGTCGATTTCGGCAAGCGATTTCAAATGTTGCGCCGGCACACCATTGGCATCGGGGACAAGCGTGACGGCGACGACATCGGCAAATGCCGGGTCATCCTGGTCGAAGACGCCATCCCCGTTGGCATCGAGGCTGGCTAGCGCATCGAGCGAGGAGCGGAAGTCACGCCCGGCAAAGGCCGGTGAAAGCAGTTCCTGCAACCCCTCGATCTGCCCGTCATGATCCAGGTCGACCGCCAGGGCATGGTCGCCGGGACCGAGCCAGACATAGGTATCGGTGGGGCCCGTATTGGTGATGTCGGTATATGCGAATGGCCCCAGCGCCAGATCCTGTCCATCGAGGCGAAAGACGAGCGGATCGAATTTCTTCATCTGCTTCTGGGCAGAGGCCGTCATCGTTGAAATGAGGATGTCGATGGCCTCAAGCGGGTCCTTGGGCGGCACGAAATTGAGGCCGATCGCCTTGGATGTCTCCTGCACCGCCTTGCCGACCGCCGCTTCCACGGCAGCTTTCCTGGCATTGTCCCAATAGGCATAGTTTCCAAAGGATTCCTTGGCATTGTTGCCGATCTTCTGGATCGAATCGACGATGGTCTTGAGCGCCTTCTTCGTCTCGCGATCCGCGGGGCTTTGCGTATCGACATGCCACCACGGAGAATCGGGCGCCTGCCCGTCGCCCAGCGCATCCCGGGTTCCTTCCCTCGGAAACACATCACCTGACGGCGGATCGACCAAATTCCTGGCGGCCATTTCTTCATCCTCCCAACGCAGCCAGCAGCGGGATTTTCCGAACGGCCTCACGCCCCCGGTCCGGTGTCTCTCCGCGACGCCGGCAATCGGCCGGCGCGCAATGGCGCTGTTGAAAGGAGAGGCATTTCGCGGCCGGCCGGCATTGACTGTCGTCAATCGGGGCTGCGAATTGATGCGAGGACAGCGATTGCATCCTGTCCTGGGGGCAGCTTTCCGCTTCCATGAAAACGGTCGCGAAAAAGCGGAACCACGGAACCGTGGAGGCTGAACGCAAGAGGCGTTTGCAGCTCTGTTGCCTCGTGAAGCTTCCGGCCTGGATGCCGGCTGGTGTTCACCGCGACTTGATCAGCGAAATGGCCAGTTGAAGCAACCGCAAAGCGGCTGCCCGTCCCGCGCATTTCGATATTCCAGGCGTATCAAAAGGGAATTTTCCAGCCGGAAAAGTTCAGATTGTCCGATTGTTTTTGGTGAGCGCGCAGGGGTTCGAACCCTGGACCTACTGATTAAAAGTCAGTTGCTCTACCAGCTGAGCTACGCGCTCCCGCCGGACGGCCAAAGCGGCGCCGCGAAAGTGGGCGGACCATATTCAGGGCCTGCCGACCGGTCAACACCAAAATCCCGTTTTTGCCCGGGAATCAGGCCTTTCTTCCGCCATTTTCATTGCCGGTCTATTTCGCATAGGCCGCGATGAGCTGACGGACCCGCGCATCGCGTTCACGTGCGCTATCGCCACCCATCACGACCACGATGAAGTGCTTGCCCCGCCGTGTGACCGATGTGACGATGTTGAATCCGGAGGCGCGGATATAGCCTGTCTTGATCCCGTCCACGCCGGGATCACCCAGAAGGCGATTGTGACCACGTATGGTGCGGCCGTTATAGGTGAATTCCTTCAGGTCGAAATAATGGAAATATTGCGGAAACCGCTTGCGCAGCAGGATGCCGAGGCGCGCCATGTCGCGCGCCGTTGTCATCTGTGCCTGGTCTGGCAGTCCCGAGGCATTGCGGAAACGGGTGCGGCTGAGCCCGAGCGACCGGGCCCTTTGCGTCATCAGGTCGCCGAACCGGCTTTCCGACCCGGCAATCAGTTCCCCGACCGCCGCAGCGACATCATTGGCCGACTTGACCGCCAGGGCGCGGATCGCCGTGTCCACCGGCAATTGCTCGCCGGCACGCACGCCGAGCTTGGAGGGCGGACGCCGGGCGGCAGTGGCGGATACCGGTATCGTGCCGTCGCGGGCGATCCTGCCCTGCTCGATGGCTTCGAAAAGCATGAAAAGCGTCATCATCTTTGTCAGCGAAGCGGGAAAACGCGCCGCATCGGCGTTTTCCGCATGAATTTCAGCGCCGGTGTCGGCATCGACAACGAGCGCGGAATATCGCCCCGACAGCGGTGCGAGTTCCACCACGTCAACGCTCTGGCAGGCCGACAACACCATTGTCATCAGCAGGGCCAGGACTACCGGCACGCGCCGCGCACTGTTCAGCATGTTCTGCAAGGGCTCCCCCAAAGGTACCCGGTTCGACTGTCCGCTCCAGCCCCCGGAGCCTTTCAAAACCCTATCTGCAGTCCGCCTGCGCTTCAAGGCATCTACCAGCCGCCGCCACCGCCGCCACCGCCGCCGCCACCTGAAAAACCGCCACCGCCTGAAAAACCCGAACCGGAGGATTTCGGGGCGGGCATCGAGGCGGCAAGGCTGCTCTCCAGACCGGACGTGACGCCGCCAATGGATTCGGAAAAGCGATCAGCGCTGAACGCGTGGCCGCCGTACCAGTTCGGACCGTGGTATCCCACGGCGGCAGCCGTACCGGCGGCCGCAGCCGACATGAGCCAGGCCTGAAAGGCGCTCGTCCAGGGTTTCTCCAGCCGCAAGGCGACCGCATAGGGGAGCAAGCCCTCGTAGTGCTCGGGCGACATGGACGGCGCACCCTTGAGGTTCATGCGATCGGCCTCGGCGAGGCGGATATAGGTCTTCAGCCCTTCGATGCCGTCCATCATCCGGCGCCCGAGTGGTGTGGGTGCGCCCATCAGCACATAGAAGACGCCATTGAGCACGGCGAGCGCCAGCAAGCCGCCGCCGAGAAGCGGTAGCCGGTCTTCCAGGATGGTCGAGAGGATTCCGCCCCCCATGGAAGTCAACATCAGGAGAATGAGGCCAGAGGCAAGCACCGCGTTGATCTTGCCGGCAAGGCCGGCACTGAAATTGCGGGCCGCATTGCCGATCACCACCGTTGCGACGACGCAGGCAATGCCCAGAAACACCATGAGCGCGATTTCTTCCTCGGCCAGATTTCCGAACACGACCGTTGCCACGAGCACCAGGATGGAGAGTACCAGGCCGCCAATCACCCAGCCGAGATTGCGAATGTAGAAGGCGTTGCGGTGCTCGCGTTCCATCGCATGGGAGAACGAAGCCTGCATGGCCTTCACCTTCGGTCCGTCCGCCCTGGAAAGCTCAAGCCGCCCACCGTTGCGACCTATGGCCTTGACCAGCGCTGCCTCGCCGACAGGCAGGCGAAGTGGCGGCGGCGCGCCCTTTTCCATGACGATGACTGTCTTCTTGCCCACATCCTCAAGCCGCACATGGCCCTTGACCGCCAGGCTCAGGATGGCGGAGGCGATGGCACCCCAGCCGCCACCGGAAAGCCCCTTGCGGTCGATATAGCTGGTCAGCGCAGGCGATATGCCCTCCGGCGGATCCCAGCGCGGCACAATCACGCCAGCGGGAAGATCACGCCCAACCCTTGACCAGGCAAACAGGTAATAGGCCAGAACCAGCAGAAGGCCGGCGCCAAGCACCACCAGATCCCGGTTTTCGCGCAGCCAGTAGCGCATCTCGTCGGCCTGGTCCGGCTCGGCAATCAGCCCCTTGGCAAACCTGACACCAACGGTCAGTCCCTCGCGCGGGCCGAGCGGCCCGGTCGTGGCGAACGTGGCCGACCTGCGGTCATCGGAAATGGAAGAGACCGCGTTGTTGTCGCGCGATCCATAGGCGCCGGTGAAGGATACCGTGTCCCCGATGCGCCCGCCCTGCGGCAGGGTGATCGTGGCGGTCGCGCGGTCGATGGGGAACATCCACGCATTGCCCGTGACATTCCAGAAAAGTTCGTCATGATCCTCGAAGAAACGGACCTGCCGGTCGGTGCTGTAGGCGATGCGGTATTCATAGACGCCGGGCGCGAGAAAGACGCCGGCATCGCCGACATAGACACGGGCAACCTTCCTGTTGCGTTCAACGCGGAACGGTTCCGGCTTGCCGTCGCGGGTCACCGACCGGACGTCGAAGCCGACCGTTCTCATCCGCCCCGCGGCATCCTCGAATTGCAGGGGAAAATCGCGATAGATACCGCGCCGGATATCGCGCCCTTCTGCCCGGACACGGATGGTCTCGGTGACCGCCAGGCTACCGTCGTCCGCCATGTCCACTTGCGAATCGAAGGCGAGGATACGTTCCTGCGCCAAGGCGGAGGTGCCAAGAAAGACGAATATGGCAAGCAGGGCAGCGGCACGGCGCAAACCCCGCAGCGGTTCACGAAAAACCCGGCGCATGGTCACTGTCCGAAGCTGACTTCCGGGACGGCACGATCCGATGCGTTCTCGATCTCGAAATAGTCGGCCTGCGAGAACTTGAACGTGCTGGCGACTAGATTGGAGGGGAAGCTCTCGACACGCACGTTCAGATCGCGGGCCGCGCCGTTGTAGTAGCGGCGCGCCATCTGCAATTCGCCCTCGATCTTGTCCAGCGTGCCCTGAAGATCGCGGAAATTCTCGTTGGCCTTGAGATCGGGATAGGCCTCGGCGACAGCCATGAGCCGGCCAAGCGCCTGGGACAGCATGCCTTCCACCGCCGCACGCCCCGCGACGTCGTCGGCCGGAACGGACTGGGCGCGGGTGCGCATTTCGGTGACCTTTTGCAGGGTTTCCTGCTCATGGTCGGCATAGCCCTTCACCGTGTTGACGATGTTGGGAATGAGGTCGGCGCGCCGCTTGAGCTGCACGTCGATGCCCGACCAGGCCTCGCGCACCATCTGGCGCGCCTTGACCAGGCCGTTATAGGTGACGATCGCGTAGAGCGCGAGCGCCGCGAGAATGACGATGCCGATGATATCCATGCCCGTCCCCCTTGCTCAGATTCGTACGGGAGACGGTAACACCGTAGTGCGGCAATGTCGCGTGGCCTTCGTCACACCAGCCGGCTTTGCTCCACGGCTGCGGCAATGAAGCTGGCGAAAAGCGGATGCGGCTCGAATGGACGCGATTTCAGCTCCGGGTGGTACTGGACGCCTATGAACCAGGGATGATCGGCATATTCCACGGTTTCGGGCAGGACGCCATCGGGCGACAGGCCAGAAAAGACAAGGCCGCAGGATTCGAGCCTGTCCATGTAATCGATATTGACCTCGAAACGGTGGCGATGGCGCTCCGAAATGGCGGTCGATCCATAAATTCCCGCGATTCGCGTGCCTTCCTTCAACTGGGACGGATAGGCGCCAAGGCGCATCGTACCGCCAAGGTCGCCCGAGGCCTTGCGCTTTTCCAGCATGTTGCCTTTCAGCCATTCGGTCATCAGGCCGACGACGGGTTCCGCCGTCTCGCCGAATTCCGTGGATGACGCATTGGCAATGCCGGCCAGCGACCGCGCCGCTTCCAGGCACGCCATCTGCATGCCGAAACAGATACCGAAATAGGGCACCTTGCGCTCACGGGCGAACTTGGCCGCGAGGATCTTGCCCTCCGCGCCGCGTTCGCCAAAGCCGCCGGGAACGAGGATGCCATGAACCTTTTCGAGCCATGGGGCCGGGTCTTCCTTCTCGAAGATTTCCGCCTCGATCCATTCCAGCCTGACCCGGACCCGGTTGGCCATGCCGCCATGGGTCAGGGCCTCGATCAGCGACTTGTAGGCGTCCTTGAGCCCGGTATATTTGCCCACCACGGCAATGGTGACTTCGCCTTCCGGATTGTGGATCCGGTCGGAGACCTCCTGCCAGCGCTCCATGCGCGGCTTGGGCGCCGGATCAATGCCAAAGGCGGAAAGCACTTCGCCATCCAGACCTTCGGCATGATAGGCGATCGGCACGTCATAGATGTTGGCGACATCCAGCGCCTGGATGACCGCACTTTCTCGAACGTTGCAGAACAGCGACAGCTTGCGCCGCTCCTCCGACGGGATCGTACGGTCGGCCCGCACCAGAAGGATGTCCGGCGCAATGCCGATGGAGCGCAATTCCTTGACCGAATGCTGCGTCGGCTTGGTCTTCAGCTCGCCAGCCGCCGGGATATAGGGCATGAGGGTGAGGTGAATGTAGATGGCCTGGCCGCGCGGCAGGTCGTTGCCAAGCTGGCGGATGGCCTCAAGGAACGGCATGGCCTCGATGTCGCCCACCGTACCGCCGATCTCGCACAGGACGAAATCGTAGTCGTCATTGCCCTCAAGGACGAAATCCTTGATTTCATTGGTGACATGGGGAATGACCTGAACGGTTGCGCCGAGGTAGTCGCCGCGCCGTTCCTTGTCGATGATATTCTTGTAGATGCGGCCGGTGGTGATGTTGTCCTGCTGGTTCGCAGACCGGCCGGTGAACCGCTCGTAGTGGCCGAGATCGAGGTCGGTTTCCGCCCCGTCGTCGGTCACAAAGACTTCGCCATGCTGATAGGGCGACATCGTGCCCGGATCAACGTTGAGATAGGGGTCGAGTTTCCTGATCCGAACACGGTAGCCACGCGCCTGAAGCAGAGCGCCAAGCGCTGCCGCAGCGATGCCTTTGCCGAGGGAGGAAACCACGCCGCCAGTGATGAAAACATATCGCGCCATGGGATTGGAGGGTTATCGCGCCCGAGCCGATTCCGCCAGTCCAAAAATCCCGCATGGCGATTTTTTCCACCGCCGCCGGCATGCTTGCGGCGGTAAAAAGGGCAGGCTTGCCTTGCCGGCCCCTGCCCGCGCCAGACGGAAAACGATCAGAGCACGACCACTTCGGCGCCCATCCTGACCTTGTCGAAAAGCTCGATGACATGATCGTTGATCATGCGGAAACAGCCGTTTGACGACGCGGTGCCGATCGTCTGGGGCGCATTGGTGCCGTGGATCCGGATCCGCGTGTCGTTCTTGCCCTGATAGAGATAGATGGCGCGCGCGCCCAGCGGATTGCCCGGTCCACCGTCCATGCCATCCTTGTACCTGCCGTATTTTTTCGGGTCGCGCTTGATCATGTCGGGTGTGGGAATCCAGCGCGGCCATTCCTGCATGTCACCCACCTTGGCGCGGCCGGTAAAGCCGAGCCCCTCCTTGCCCACCGCCACGCGATAGCGCGTCGCCCGGAACCAGCTCTCGACGTAGAAAAGTTCCCTGGTCGCGGAGTTGATGACGATGGTGCCAGGCTTGTAACCCTTGAACGGGACAGATTCAGGCGCGAATTTCGCGGCGTATCTGGCATCGGGCGAAGCCTTGGCCTTTTTCGTGGTCACGCTCGCGATGGTCTTGCGGACCGGCTGCCCGGCTTTCGCCCGCTCCTTTCCGGAACGCAGGCTGGCCTGCGGGTTCCTGTTCAGGTTCGATGACATGGCCTGGTCGCGCTGGAAAACGCGCAGATCGGTCTCCGCGGAGGCGGGCGACAGCGCAAGGGCGGCAAAGGCGGCGACAAAGGCAAGGGCGGTGCGGATCGGCTTCATGGCGGACTCGGTTGCGTCAGGCGGCGCTGGACTCTGCCGCCGCGGTTTTCGGGAGGCGTTCACCTTATGCCGGCGCGACGGAACCGGCAAGCAATGCACAGGGCGGATACTGTCGTCCCGCGCGGAATTCCTTTTGTTGCGTGATCCATGTCACAGGTTCTTCTTGCCACCGAAAACAAGCCCTTCACGAAACATTAACCATGAAGCGGGTTTGTATGCGGGCAAAGAAAAACCGGCACGGACAGCGCCCGTGCCGGTGCATTGCGCAGCCTGAGCGGGTGCGTCAGTTGACGTTGGCGATGCGCGCCTGCTGCCGGCGCCGCCGGTCGGGCGGCGTTGCTTCTTCCAGAAGGCGATGCAGCGCCTGTTCCACAGTCATGGATTCCTGGTCACGCGAGCCGAGACGGCGCAGGTTCACCGTGCCCTCTTCGGCCTCGCGCTTGCCGCAGACGAGAATGACGGGCACCTTGGCCAGACTGTGCTCGCGCACCTTGTAATTGATCTTCTCGTTGCGCAGATCCGACTCAACGACGAGACCGGCGTCCTTCAGCTTCGCCGCGACCTCGCGGGCATAGTCGTCGGCGTCCGACGTGATGGTCGCCACCACGACCTGCATCGGCGCGAACCAGAGCGGCATGTGCCCGGCATAGTTTTCCAGCAGGATGCCGAGGAAACGCTCCATCGAGCCACAGATGGCGCGGTGGATCATCACCGGCTGCTTCTTCTCCGACTTGTCGTCGATGTAGAAGGCGCCGAAACGCTCCGGCAGGTTGAAGTCCACCTGCGTGGTGCCGCATTGCCATTGCCGGCCGATGGCATCCTTCAGCACATATTCGAATTTCGGACCGTAAAAAGCGCCCTCGCCCGGATTGATGCCGGTCTTGATGCGCCCGCCCGACTTCTCCTCGATCTGCTTGAGGACCGCCGTCATGACCTCTTCGGCATGATCCCAGTTCTCATCCGGTCCGACGCGCTTTTCCGGCCGCGTGGACAGAAGCACCGTGATTTCCTCGAAGCCGAAATCGGCATAGGTGGAGAGGATCAGGTCGTTGATGCGCATGCACTCGGATGCGAGCTGCTCCTCGGTGCAGAAGATGTGGGCATCGTCCTGCGTGAAGCCGCGCACGCGCATCAGCCCGTGCAGCGCGCCGGAAGGCTCGTAGCGATGGACATTGCCGAATTCGGCCAGCTTGATCGGCAGTTCCTTGTAGGACTTGAGGCCATGCTTGAAGATCTGGACGTGGCCCGGACAGTTCATCGGCTTGATGGCGAAGACGCGGTGATCGGCCTCCTCGTCATCCGGGTTGGTGAAGGCATGGGCCGATTTCACGGCGAACATGTTTTCCTGGTACCAGCCCCAGTGGCCGGAGGTCTCCCACAGGCTCTTGTCGAGGATCTGCGGCGCGTTGACCTCGTCATAGCCCTGCTCGTTGAGGCGGCGGCGCATGTAGGAAACAAGGTTCTGGAACATGCGCCAGCCCTTGGCATGCCAGAAGACGACGCCCGGACCCTCATCCTGGAAGTGGAACAGATCCATTTCACGGCCGAGCTTGCGGTGATCGCGCTTTTCCGCCTCCTCCAGCATGTGGATATAATCCTCAAGCTGCTGCTGGTCAGCCCAGGCGGTGCCATAAATGCGCGTCAGCATGGGATTGCTGGAATCACCGCGCCAATAGGCGCCGGCCACCTTCATCAACTTGAAGGCATTGCCGATCTGGCCCGTCGAGACCATGTGCGGCCCGCGGCACAGGTCGAACCAGTCGCCCTGATGATAGATCTTGACGTCCTGGTCTTCCGGAATGGCATCGACCAGTTCCACCTTGAAGTGCTCGCCCTTTTCGGCAAACACATCCTTGGCCTTGTCACGCGACCAGACCTCCTTGGTGAAGGGCCGGTTGCGGGCAATGATCTCCTTCATCTTCTTCTCGATCTTCGGAAGATCGTCCGGCGTGAAGGGCTCGTTGCGGGCGAAGTCGTAATAAAAGCCGTTCTCGATCACCGGGCCGATGGTCACCTGCGTGCCGGGCCACAATTCCTGCACGGCTTCGGCCATCACGTGGGCGGCATCGTGGCGGATCAGTTCGAGCGCGCGCGCGTCGTCACGGGTCACGATCTCGATCGTGCCGCCGGCAACTGGGTCGGCGAGGTCGCGCAATTCGCCGTCGATGGCGATCGCGACCGCCTTCTTGGCCAGGGATTTGGAAATGCTCTCGGCAACATCGCGACCGGTCGCGCCGGCGGGATATTCGCGTTTGGAGCCATCGGGAAATATCAGGGAAACGGCGTCAGCCATGGGTCTGTCTCCTGTTGTCCAGTCCCGCCTACGATCGCGGGTGGTTGAAGGCCCGAAGGGCCGGAATTTCGCGGCCTATCTAGACTCCGCCACCGCTGCCGTAAAGGGGCAGACAAGCACGCCCCCCTGACGGCGACCATTTGTCCCTTATATGTGCATGCGGGCAGGTGAACGGGAGACAAGGCGATGAATATCGAAATCCTCCAGCCACAGCCCTGGGACCTCGTCGGTTCAACGATCCTGATCGGCGGCAATGCGGCCGGCTTCGAAGGGCACCTGTCGATCCGCGTTTCGGATGGACACACGGAGATCACCGGTGCTGCACGCGCCGGTTCAACCGCCATCCGCCCTTTCCAGGCGTCGCTTGCAATTCCAGCCGGTTCTGGCTTCAGGCTCAGCCGCCTTTCGCTATCGGTTTCGGACGATTCGGCGCGTGGCGGCGAGACAAGGCCGCCGACAGTCACGATACCCGTGCTTTACGGGCCGCTGATCCTGGAGGGCTATTCCTGTTATTGGGAACACAGGGTGAAACGCGGCGACACGCTTTTCTCGCTGGCGCGCCACTATTTCGATGGTGATGAAACGATGCACAGCGCCATTCAACTGGCCAACCAGCATCTCATTGCGAGTCCGGATACCCTGGCTGCCGGTCAGGTGCTGCGCATTCCGCGCGCATTCTGACGGCCGGGCAGCAAAAGCCGCTGTCAATGGCCGTGGGCATGGCGGCCATTGCGCCAGAAGCGCCAGGGCGTCCACCAGTGCTGGTCGTGTGCCAGGGTCTGCGGCACGTTGTCGATGCCGCATGTGCCGCCCGGACCGCAACGGCCGACGCGAAACAGGGTCAGCCAGCCGCCTTTCCACAAGCCGTGGCGGGCAATGGCCTCATAGCCATATTCCGAACAGGTCGGCATGTGGCGGCATGAATTGCCGACAAAGCCGGACAAGGTGAGCTGGTAAAGCCGAATGATGCCGGTGCCGAACAGGCGTCCTGGCGTCTTCGGCCACGGGCCGGCCCAATTGCGCCCCCCGGGCCCGGCGGAAACCATGGTCAGGCGGCCGCCGCCTTCCGGTCGATCTGGTCGAGGCAATCGACCACTGCATCGAAGGTCAGCAGGGTGGAGGCATGGCGCGCCTTGTAGTCACGCACCGGCTCCAGATACTTCAGATCCGAGAAACGGCCTTCCGGCGCAGGCCCGTTCTCCTTCAGCATGCGCCGCATGGTTTCTCGCACGGCGCGCAACTCCCCGGCGGACGCGCCGACAATGTTTTGCGCCATGATGGAGGCGGACGCCTGACCGAGCGCGCAGGCCTTCACGTCATGGGCGAAATCCGTCACCACGCCGTTTTCCACCTTCAGATCCACCGTCACGGTGGAACCGCAGAGCTTGGAATGAGCAGTCGCCGTGGCATCCGGGTTTTCAAGCCGCGGCATGCGCGGGATATTGCCGGCAAAATTCAGGATTTTCGCATTGTAGACGTCGTCGATCATGGCCGTCTCGCCCCGTGGCGCAACCGGAACGGCAAATGCCGCCGGCCGCATCTTTGATTTCACACTCGTGTGCATATATAAGGTCGGGCAAGGCCATGCGGCAAGCTGTGCTATCGCACAGGTCCGCTTTTGGCTGGCTGGAAACGCCGCAGGTCGGCAGGTTTCGGAAATTTCCGGAAAACCGTTGCAGGCAGTGGTCCGTTCAACTCGTTCCTCCGTAAGAAGCGTGGAACTACGGGAGACGCCTCGTCATGGATGCCATCGCTACCAATATTACTTCGCTCACCGAAAACACCATGGAAAGCCCTGCAATCGAGCGGCCGAGCCGCGATGAAGCCGAAGCGGCCGTGCGGACGCTGTTGCGCTGGGTTGGCGACAATCCGGATCGCGAGGGCCTGGTCGACACGCCGGCGCGCGTGGTCAAGGCCTATGAGGAGATGTTCTCGGGCTACGGCGCCGATCCTTCCGAGGAACTGGGCCGCACCTTCGAGGAGGTTGCCGGCTATGACGATCTCGTCCTGGTGCGCGACATCCATTTCCATTCCCATTGCGAGCATCACATGGTGCCGATCATCGGCCGCGCGCATGTCGCCTACCTGCCTGACGGAAAGGTGCTGGGCCTGTCGAAGATCGCGCGTCTCGTGCATGTCTTCGCCCGCCGCCTGCAGACGCAGGAGGCAATGACCGCGCAGATTGCGACCTCCATCCAGGACGTGCTAAATCCGCGCGGTGTCGCGGTGATGATCGAGGCCGAGCACATGTGCATGGCCATGCGCGGCATTCGCCAGCAGGGATCGACGACCACGACCTCCACCTTCACCGGCGCCTTCCGGGACAATCCGGAAGAGCAGGTGCGTTTCTTCACCCTGGCACGGGACATGGGCCGCCGCTGACGGCCCTTCCGGTCCCGGCCGGCCAAGTTGTTCCGGAACCGGACATGACCGATATCGCCTTCAAGGCCCCTTCCCCCGACAAGACGATGCTGGAAACGGGCGCGGATTTCACGCCCCGTTTCGATGCCAACGGACTGGTGACCGCTGTCGTTACCGATGCCGATGACGGCGAATTGCTGATGGTCGCATTCATGAACGCCGAGGCACTCGCCCTGACGCTGGAGACAGGCCTTGCCCATTACTGGTCGCGCTCGCGCAACCGGCTCTGGAAGAAGGGCGAAACCTCCGGAAACATGCAGCGCGTGGTCGAGCTTCGCACCGATTGCGACCAGGATGCCGTCTGGCTGAAGGTGCGCGTGGGCGGACACGATGCCACCTGCCATACCGGCAAGCGCTCCTGCTTCTATCGCATCGCCTCGCTCAAGGGTGGTGAACCGGCGCTGGCCGACGATGGCAGCCCGGCGCGTTTTGACGCAGATGCGGTCTACAAGCCCGGAACCTGACTTCGGGCCGCAAATCGGTCGCCTTTTATTTCGAATTTACGCATCGTTGAATAAAATCAGCGATAGTGAAGATCTGAAAGGAGGCTGCCATGCAGCTTTGGGCCATAACCCGGAAGGAAACGGTCGAGGCGCAAATGAATGCGCCGCCTCCGGTTTTGGCCGACGAAGCCCCGCCTCCCGAAACCCGGATCCGGAAAAAGGGCATCGCGCTCGCACTTGGCGGCGGCGCGGCGCGTGGCTGGGCGCATATCGGCGTTCTCCGGGCGCTGGAAGAAGCCGACGTTCCGGTGGGCATGATTGCCGGAACCTCGATTGGTGCTCTGGTCGGCGGCTGTTATCTGGCCGGAAAACTTGACGAACTGGAAGAGTTCGCCCGCAGCCTCACCCGGCGGCGCCTGCTCGGCCTGCTCGATCTCAATTTCGGCGGCAACGGCCTGCTGGGCGGCATGCGGCTGGATGCGCGCCTGCGCGACCATCTGGAAGGCCTGACCTTCAAGGATCTGCCGGCGCCCTTCGTCTGCGTGGCCACCGAGATCATGACCGGTCACGAGATATGGCTGCACAGCGGCTCGCTGATCACGGCCATGCGCGCATCCTATGCGCTGCCGGGGGTGTTCGAACCGGTGGTGTCGAACGGCCGCACGCTGGTCGATGGCGCGCTGGTGAACCCGGTGCCGGTTTCGGTCTGCCGGGCCTATGAACAGCGGCTCGTCATCGCCGTGAACCTTCACTACGATCTTTTCGGGCGTGCCGCCGTGGTCAAGCACTCGGCCATGGACCAGTCTGCCGACAATGATGAAGAGCCCGTCGAACGGCCGGAAACCCGCCCGATGCGGCTTGGCATTACCGGTGTGATGGTCGAGGCCTTCAACATCATCCAGGACCGCATTTCGCGGGCACGCCTGGCCGGCGATCCGCCGGACCTGTCGTTGTTTCCGGCCCTGTCCCAGATCGGCCTGACCGAATTCCACCGGGCTGCCGAGGCCATCGAACTCGGCTACGCGGAAACCATGCACCGCATGGCCGACATCAAGCGCCTGCAAGCGGTCCACGGCTGAACTTCAGACGATCTCCGCTGCATCCAGCAGGCGATATTGCACCCGCACCTGGCCATTCCAGTGGTTGAGCCCGAGCGTGCCGGCGGTGTGAATCATGCGGCCGCGATTTTGCATCAGGAACCGGCCAAGCGGCGTGTCGGCGGTGCGGAAGGCCATCGCCTCGATCCGCCGGCCGGTCTGGGATTGCAGCGTGACGCGCAGATGCGCACCGCCATTGCCCACCGGCTGAACACCGGAGACCGTATGGCGCGGCATCGCGAAGACCGGCTGGGGATGCCCCGCGCCGAAGGGGCCGGCCTGCTCAAGCTGATCCATCAGCGCCAGGTTCGCGCCATCGGCGGAAAGGGCTGCATCGACCTTGATCGACTGTCCGGCCATGAGCGCATCGACGGCTTGCCGGCTGCGTTCCTCGAAAAAGGCCCGCAATTCACCCAGGCGCGCCCGCTCGACGGTAATGCCTGCCGCCATGGCGTGGCCGCCGCCCTTGATGAGCAGTCCCTCGCGCACCGCTTCGCCGACAAGGCGGCCAAGATCGAGCCCTGGAATGGAGCGGCCGGACCCCGTTCCCCTGCCATTGGCATCGAAGGCTATGGCGAAAGCCGGACGGCGGGCTGAATCCTTCAGGCGCGAGGCGATCAGCCCGACGATCCCCGGATGCCAGTGGCTGCTCTCGGTCACCAGAACCGCAGGGCCATTGCCGTGCATGAGCTCGGCATCGACCTGGGCGCGGGCCTCCTCCAGCATCGCCTGTTCCATGGCCTGGCGCTCGCGGTTCAACTGATCGAGCCGTGCCGCGATCTCGCGTGCCTCGGAGGTCGTCACCGGCCAGCAGCCGGCTGCCGAGCGCCGCGTCGCCGATGCGCCCTCCCGCATTGATGCGCGGCCCAAGCGCAAAGCCGAAATGCCACGGCGCGACGGGTTCACCTATGCGTGCAACCTCGGCAAGCGCGGCCAGGCCAGGTGTCTCCAGGCGCCTTGCGACCTGCACGCCACGGCCGACAAAGGCCCGTTGATGCCTTTCAGCGGCACAACGTCGCAAACCGTGGCCATAGCAGCCAGATCGAGCATTGACAGCAGGTCCGGCGGGCGCTTCACACCCTCCCTGGCGCGTAAAGGGCCGACACACGGACCAGCGCCAGGAACCGACGCCGGCAGCACAGAGATAGCCCTGGCCTGACAGGTCGTCGTCGCGGTTGGGATTGACGACCGCGAGCGCTGCCTCCGGCAGGTCGCCGACAATCTGGTGATGGTCGAGCACCACGACATCGGCGCCTGCATCGCGGGCCGCGGCAATGGCCTCGGCACTGTTGGACCCGCAATCCACGGTGACGATCAGCGTGGCGCCGCGGGCGCAAAGATCACGCATGGCCGCGGGATTGGGGCCGTAACCCTCGAAGATGCGGTCAGGAATGTAGATCTCATGCGGCACGCCATAATGGCGCAGGTAACGGCTCATCAGGGCCGACGATGCGGCGCCGTCGACGTCATAATCGCCGAAAACCGCGATCCGTTCCCTTCCAGGATACCAGCGGCAATGCGGGCTGCCGCCTCGTCCATGGCGGTCAGGCTGGAGGATCGGGCATCAGGTCGCGGATTGTCGGCTGCAGAAACTCGTTCGGCCTCGTCCAGTGTCACGCCCCGGCCGGCCAGAACGCGGGCCACCAGATCGGTCATGCCATGCGTCTGCGCCATGGCGAGAGCCGCGTTTTCCTCCACCGGTCCGAGACGCGAACGCCACGCCATGCCCGATGCCGATTTCCGGACATTGAGAGTAATTCGTTTCCATCACCCACGCCTGACCGTGATTCGCTTCAGGGCGCGAGGATGCCCGCCGCAAGGGCGCGATGGCAAGCGGAAGGCACCGCTCCGTCTCTCATCGCAGTGGCGCGCGGCTGCGGTCGGGCATCAGGAAAAGGGCCACGACGGCGATTGCTGCGGCCAGCGCCATGAGAATGCCGGCGCCGTGCCAGACCGGTCGCGGCGATCAGGCTGGTCGCGATCATCGGCGTCAGACCGCCAAAGACACCGAGGCCGATGTTGAAGGCAACCGAATAGCCGGAAAGGCGATCGGATTCGAAACAGTTCCGCGAAAGGGCGGGACCGGAGCCCAGCGGGACCGCGAGCAGCAGAAATGTCATGGCGTGGGCGCTTATCACCGACAGCCACGAGCCGCCGGCGGCGAGCATCCAGGCGTGAAGCGGCCATGCAGCCAAAGCAGTGCAAGCATGGCGATCGCAATCCAGGTGCGGCGCGCCAGCAGGCGATCTCCGACGATGGCGAGCAGGGGCATTGCCGGAATGATCAGCAGCGTCATCAGCGTATTCACGGTCAAGGCATTTGCACGGTCCATCAGCCCCTGCGCCGAAAGCCATTCGGGAAGATAGACAAACGCGATATAGTAGCTGGTTCCGTAAGACGCAGCGAAGGCCAGCGCCAGCAGCGTCTCGCGCCGGTTGGTGGTGAAGGCCTGAAGCAAGGGCGACGTTTCCGCACGTGCCGCGTGGTGGTCCGGAAATGGTCGGATTCATGCAGGTTGCGCCGCAGCCATATGGCGGCCGTTCCCAGGAGCGCACCGCCGGGAACGGTAGCCGCCAGGCCCAGTCGCCCAGCGCCTGCTGACTGAAAATGCTGGTTACCAGCGCGGCGGCACCCACGCCGAGCAGCGAGCCGGTCATGGAGCCTATATTGGCCCAGCTTCCCGTCAGGCCGCGCTTGCCCTCAGGCGCGGTTTCAACGAGATAGGTCACCGAGGACGAGAACTCGCCGCCCACGGAGAGGCCCTGCACGAGGCGCACCAGGACCAGAAGTGCCGGGGCCAGCAGGCCCACTGTCTGATAGGATGGAAGCAGGCCGAGCAACAAGGTCGGCATGGCCATCATGACCACCGAAATCTGCATGGTCCGCGCGCGGCCGTAGCGGTCACCGAACCAGCCGAAGGCGGCCGCGCCGAGCGGCCGCATGATGAAGCCGGCGGCGAAAATGCCGTAGGTCGCGATCAGGCCTGCGGTCGGGTTGCCGGGCGGAAAGAAGACCGGCGCGATGATGCCGGCGAGATAGCCGTAGAGGGCGAAGTCATACCACTCCACCACATTGCCGATGAACCCCGCCATGACGCGATGGCGCAGATTCGGTGCCTGAGCGTCTTCTTCCTTTTCGTGCCGCACGTTGCGTGTCCTGACTGTCGCATTGACGACCCTCGGCGCGCATGATGGCGAAACGGTGACGACACGACCGGGCAAAGCCGCCGGGACCGGGATCCTGTTTCCCGGCCGGACAGGACAGGGTCAGAACTTGCTCTGGTCCTGATGCTTGGCCTTGATCTCGCGCACGGTCTGGGACGAGGAGCGCATGACGATCGTGTGCGTGCCGATATAGTCACGCGCGAACTTGACGCCAGCGAGCAGGTTGCCGTCGGTCGCGCCGGTTGCCGCGAACAGGACATCACCGCGCGCCATTTCCTCCATGGTATAGATCTTGTCGGGATCCTGAATGCCCATCGAGCGGGCGCGGGCGACCTTTTCGTCGGAGTTGAGCAGCAGCCGGCCTTCCATCTGCCCGCCGATGCAACGCAGGGCGGCCGCACCAGCACGCCTTCCGGAGCGCCACCGATGCCCAGATAGATGTCGATGCCGGTCTCGTCCGGGTCGGTCGTGTGGATGACACCGGCCACGTCGCCGTCGCCGATCAGGCGGATCGCGGCCCCGGTCTCGCGCACATCCTCGATGAGGCGGGCATGACGCGGGCGGTCGAGAATGCATGCGGTGATCTCGTTGACCGGAACGCCCTTTGCCTTAGCTAGTGCATTGATGTTGTCCCTCGCGCTGGCTTCCAGGCTGACCACGCCCTTGGGATAACCGGGGCCGACCGCGATCTTGTCCATGTAGACGTCCGGCGCGTAAAGCAGGCTGCCCTTCTCGGCAATGGCGATGACCGCCAGCAGTTCGGCAGGTTCTTGGCGCAGATCGTCGTGCCTTCCAGCGGGTCGAGGGCAATGTCGACCTCGGAGCCACCATGCCGACTTCCTCGCCGATATAGAGCATCGGCGCCTCGTCGCCGCTGCCCTCGCCGATGACGACCGTACCCGAGATCGGCAGGCGGTTCAGTTCGTTGCGCATGGCATCGACGGCCACCTGGTCGGCGGCTTTCATCGCCACGCCCGCGCAACCGCGCAGCCGCGACAGCCGCAGCCTCGGTGACGCGCACCAGTTCGAGGTGAGGATACGGTCGAGACCGGAAGAAGCGTTCTTGGCCATGGCGTCCTGACTGGAAAGATCCGAATAGAAGCCCCGGGCGGCCCCCTGGCACACCCTCTCTGGCGCGATCTTTTGTCAGAGCAACGGGCGGGCTGCAAGGCCCGCCAGGGCCTCTGGCGCTGGGTAAATTTCAAACCGATTGAAAGTCAACCACTTGCCAAGCGGAAGGGAACGGGCCAGCTCAGCCAGCCCGTTCTATGCGGATAACCTGGGGACGGTCCGTCAGGTAACCGTCCTCGGTGATTCCTCCACTGCCTCGCGCACCGCGGCCTCGGTCGTCTCGTGGGTGACGAGGATGACGGTCTTGGCTTCCTCGCCGCCGTTCTCGGCCGGGTCGGGCGCTGGACGATGGATTCCAGCGAGATGCCGTTGTCGGCCATGCGGCGCGCATGCCGGCAAAGACGCCGGCGCGGTCCTGAACGGTCAGGCGAATGAAATAGCCGCCCTCATGGCTGCGCATGCGCGCGCGCTCATAGGGTTTCAACTCGGCAGCAGGCCAGCCGAGCGCCGGGCCATGCTGGAAACCCGGGCGGCTCTTGGCGATGTCGGCGATGTCGCCGATGACGGCCAGCCGTGGCATTTCCGCCGGCACCGGGCCCAGACAGCAGCAATTCGCCGAGCAGGTCGGTCTCGATGGCGACCGCGTTCGTCACGCCATGCACCTGTGCAATGACGGAGCTTTTCGGCACCATGGTCGGGTGGACGCGTTGCTCGATACCGCTGTCGGTCTGCTGCGCCACGCCCAGAAGCTTGATGCGATAGCCAAGTTCGCCGGCCGCTCGGATGTCGGCCAGCGAGATGTTCGAGATGCCTTCCAGGTAGATGTCGTCGGCCGCGATCTGCGATCCGAAGGCGATCGCGGTGAGGATGGAAAGCTTGTGGGCGGTGTCGTTGCCCTCGATGTCGAAGGTGGGATCAGCTTCGGCATAGCCCAGTCGCTGGGCATCGGCCAGGACATCGGCAAACGGAATTTCCTCTTCCTCCATCCGCGTCAGGATGTAATTGCAGGTACCGTTCATGATGCCGAAAACGCGGCTGACGGTATTGCCGGCCAGGGCCTCGCGCATGGTCTTGATGACCGGGATGCCGCCGGCGACCGCCGCCTCGAAGTTCAAGAGAACGCCTTTTTCCTCGGCCTTCCTTGCCAGTTCCACGCCATGGCGGGCAAGCAGCGCCTTGTTGGCCGTCACCACATGGCGGCCGGCGTCGAGCGCGGCGAGCACCGATACGTGAGCAGGACCGGAATCGCCGCCAATCAGCTCGACGAACACATCAATGCCGGGCGAGGCGGCAAGTTCCGCAGGATCGTCGAACCAGGCAACACCGGACAGATCGACGCCGCGATCCTTGCCGCGATCCCGCGCACTGACGGCCGCAACCTCGATCGTGCGCCCGCATTGGCGTGTCAGCACGCCCGCGTGCTCATCAAGAATGCGCATGACCGATGCGCCAACCGTACCCAATCCGGCAATTCCAACCCGCAGCGCCTCAGCCATGGCCGCCTTGTCCCCCAATCTCTATCCCGTATCGCAAGAAAACCGGGCCGGCAGGACGCCGGCCGGTGATATGTCAGCGACGCGCCGTCAACGACACGACGTTGCCATTGTCCACCGGCGCGGCCGAGGACAGGAATTTCTTGATGTTGCGCGCCGCCTGCCGGATGCGATGCTCGTTCTCGACCAGCGCAAGGCGCACATAATCGTCGCCATGTTCGCCGAAGCCTATTCCCGGCGCCACGGCGACATGGGCCTTTTCCACCAGAAGCTTGGAGAATTCCAGCGAGCCAAGAGCCTTGAACGGCTCCGGGATCGGCGCCCAGGCAAACATGGTGGCGGGCGGCGGCGGAATGTCCCAGCCGGCACGGCCAAAGCTGTCCACCATCACGTCGCGGCGCGCCTTGTAGATCTGGCGCACTTCCTCGATCTCGGAGCCGTCGCCATTGAGTGCGGCGGTGGCCGCCACCTGGATCGGCGTGAAGGCGCCGTAATCGAGATAGGATTTCACCCGCGCAAGGGCAGCGATCAGCCGCTCGTTGCCGACGGCAAAGCCCATGCGCCAGCCGGGCATGGAAAACGTCTTGGACATGGAGGTGAATTCCACCGCGATATCCATCGCGCCCGGCACCTCCAGAATGGAGGGCGGCGGATTGCCGTCGAAATAGATTTCCGAATAGGCAAGGTCCGACAGCAGGATGATGTCGTGCTTGCGCGCATAGGCCACGACTTCCTTGTAGAAGTCGAGCGAAGCGACATGGGCGGTCGGGTTCGACGGGTAATTCAGGATGAGCGCCAGCGGCTTGGGAATGGAATGGCGGACGCCACGGTCCAGCGCCTGCATGAACGCATCGTTCGGCTCGACCGGGACCGCGCGGATGACGCCACCGGACATGATGAAGCCGAACGCATGGATGGGATAGGTGGGATTCGGGCACAGGATGACGTCACCGGGCGCGGTGATGGCCTGGGCCATGTTGGCAAAGCCTTCCTTCGAACCGAGCGTCGCGACGACCTGGGTGTCGGGATTCAGCTTCACGCCGAAGCGGCGGGCATAGTAATTGGCCTGGGCCTTGCGCAGGCCTGGAATGCCCCGCGAGGAGGAATAACGGTGGGTGCGCGGATCGCGCACGACATCGACCAGCTTGTCGACGATGGACTTGGGCGTCGGCAGGTCGGGATTGCCCATGCCGAGATCGATGATGTCGGCCCCGGCGGCCCGGGCGCTGGCCTTGAGACGGGTTGACCTGCTCGAAGACGTAAGGCGGAAGCCTGCGGACCTTGTGAAATTCTTCCATGTTCGTGACCGTCGAAATCCCTGATGGCGCCGGGCGCCGGATCCGGCCGGCACCTTTTCAAGCGACCGCTATACACCCTCACCGGGCCGCGGTCGATAGCGTCACTCGCTTTCGATGTCGTTCAGCGCCCGGCGCGCATGGTCCCGGCCAAGCTGCCTCAATTCCGCCGCGCTGCCGGCACCGGCAGTGGCGCCGGCTGCCTTCTGGACCTGGCGGGCGGCATTCAGTTCGGCCACGGCCGCGGCCCTCTGGGCCGGGCTTATCTGCGCCGTCTCGCCCTTCGGCACGACATTGATATTCGGGAATTGCCTGGTGTCGCGGGGCCTGCCGGCAGACGGCGCCACGGGCGCCGCCGTTTCCTGCACGCCATCCATCGCCGCGGCCGGCGGTTCGGCAACCGCCACGGAAGCCGGCCCGGGCGCGGCAGGCGGCGGGAGGAGAGAGCGCGGTGCGGCATCCTCCAGGCTTGCCGACGTGCATCCCGCCGCCGCCAGGACGCAGGCGGCAAGAAGCGCGCGCATCGCCGTCATCATGCTGACACCTTGGAGCAGGAAAAGCCTCATCGATTCATCCCGTGAGCAGCAGGCTGCAAGATCAGGCGACGGAGCCGGCGGGTGGATGGACCGACCTTTGTCGCGCTTGTACCGGGGCTCGATTGCAGCCTATTGTGTCAGGAACAAGCCGGTACACGAGCTTTCGGGAGGAACAAGACCAATGTCGAAGGACGACAAGGACAAGAAGCCGCAAGGACCGTCAGCCGAGCAGCTGGATTCCTATGTCGTGAAGGATCCGGAAGCCTTTGCCCGGAACATGGCCCGCGCCATCGAGGCGGCGGGTCAGGCAGCCTCGAACTGGATTGCTCCGCGCGAGGAAGGCAAGGTGGACCCGGTCGCCGAACCCATGGCGGACATGGTCAAGACCTTTTCGCGCGTCGGCGAATACTGGCTTTCCGATCCAGCGCGCGCGCTGGACGCGCAGACCCGCCTGTTTTCCAACTACGCATGACGGTCTGGACGAATTCGGTGCGCCGGGCGACCGGGGACGCGGAAGACCATGCCGTCCAGCCGGACAAGGGCGACAAGCGCTTCGCCGATCGAATGGGAAAACAACGCCTTCTTCGATTTCCTCAAGCAGGCCTACCTGGTGACCAGCCGCTGGGCGCAGGAACTGGTGACCGAGGCTGACGGGCTCGATCCGAAGACGCGCCACAAGGCGGAATTCTATGTCGACCAGATTTCGAATGCGATCTCGCCATCCAATTTCCTTCTGACCAACCCGGAACTCTACCGCGAGACCATTGCCTCCAATGGCGAGAACATCGTTCGCGGCATGCAGATGCTGGCCGAGGACATCAAGGCAGGACAGGGTGACCTGAAAATCCGGCAGGTCGACGCCAGCCCCTTCAAGGTCGGCGAGAACATGGCCAACACACCGGGCAAGGTGGTCGCCCGCTCCGAGACGGCGGAAATCATACAGTACGAACCGGCCACGGAAACCGTTCTGAAGCGCCCTCTCCTCATCGTTCCGCCATGGATCAACAAGTTCTACATTCTCGATCTCAACAAGGAGAAGTCCTACATCCGCTGGCTGACGGAACAGGGACACACGGTCTTCGTGATCTCCTGGGTCAATCCCGACGAACGCCACCGCAAGAAGACGTGGGAAGCCTATATCGAGGAAGGCATCGTGCTGGGACTCGACACGATCGAAGCGGCCACCGGTGAGCGGGAGGTCAATGCGATCGGCTATTGCGTTGGCGGGACGCTGCTGGCAGCCGCGCTCGCCATGTTCGCAAGGGACGGCGAGGCGCGGATCCGCTCCGCCACATTCTTCACCACCCAGGTCGATTTCACCTATGCAGGGGACCTTCAGGTCTTCGTTGACGAGGAGCAGGTGCGCGGCGTCGAACGCCAGATGGAAGCCAAGGGCTATCTTGACGGCGGCAAGATGGCGACGGCGTTCAACATGCTGCGGTCGCGCGAACTGATCTGGAACTATGCCGTGAACAACTACATGCGCGGCAAGACGCCCATGGCCTTCGACCTGTTGTACTGGAATTCCGATTCCACGCGCATGACAGCGGCGAACCATTCCTTCTATCTGCGCAATTGCTACCTGGAGAACAATCTGTCCAGGGGCAGATGGCGCTTGGCGGCGCCCCGGTCCACCTGGAAGACATCACCGTTCCGGTCTACAACCTCGCGACGCGCGAAGACCATATCGCGCCGGCCAAGTCGGTTTTCCATGGCTGCCGGTTCTTTTGGCGGCGATGTCCAGTTCGTCATGGCCGGCTCCGGCCATATTGCCGGGTGGTCAATCCGCCGAACAAGGTCAAGTACCAGTTCTGGACGGGAGGCAAGCCCGAGGGTGATTTCGAGGACTGGGTTGCCTCGGCCACGGAGACGCCCGGCTCGTGGTGGCCGCATTGGCATGCGTGGATCGAATCCATGGAGACGGGAGAGCGGGTGAAGGCGCGCAAGGTCGGCGGGCGCAAGCTCGCCGATCTGCAATGCGCCCGGCGAATATGTGCTGGCACGTGTCTGAGACCGCCAGGGCCGGATGCGTCGCGTTGCCGCAACCGGTTTGCCATCACTTGTTCATCTTGTCGCCTCAATTGACGATTAACCGCCGTGTTATAGTCACAAACGCGCGTCAGGGGACTTGATTCGTGTGACGCTGTGATCTTTTTTCCGCAAGCCCGGCCGATCCGGCACTCTTACGGGACGGCGGCCAAGGGGGACGATTGTTGAAACAGGCGCGATTGCCCGGATGGAGCGCGTTGGCAGGCTGTGTAGCCGTCGCGTCCATTTCTCTCGCCTTGGCCGGCTGCACGACATCGGCTGTGCCACCCATGGAAATAGCCCTGGCCGACGTGGCTTCACAGGCTTCGATGGAGACCGGCGACGAAGGCAGCGCTGACGGCTTTGCGCCATCGGCTGCCTCGCAGGGCGATGCCGATCTTTCCGCGCAAGTTGCCGATGGCACGGCCGTGGCGGCAACCGCAGAAGGCGACGTCACACCGGCGGCGGACACGGCGACACCGGGCAATGGCGCCATGGAAACCGTGAACGACGAAACGCAAACGGCTGAAAGCGCGCTCGCCACGGCCCGCGTGGCGCAGGCAGCCGGTCCGCTTCCTGTTCCCAGCGCAGCGCCACGCCAGGGCCCGGATGGCGCCGGGCAGCCTGCCAGCGCGGGCAACAGCCCGGAAACCGGCCGTGTCCAGGTGGCCTCGGCGACACCGCAGCTTGAAAAGCGCGGATTCCTGTCATCGCTGTTTTCCACCCAGCCGCCACGGCCGACACAGGCCTTGCAGAAGGCGGAGCGGACGCGCAGCCCCGCGGCAGCGCCGAAGGCGAATCCCGCCGCCCGAAAGGCTGTCCGGACAGCCTCGCTGTCGTCTGATTTGCCGCCCGGCGCGACCGGCAGCCTGACTGCCCTGCCCGGCGTTCGCGCCGAATCGCTGTTCGAGATCACGCGCAAATCCGGCGGTTATGATGACAGCGACGTTGACATCAACGAAGCGGATGACGCGCCGGTGCGGGTGGCATCGGTAACGGGACTTGCCCGTCTGGCACCAAACGGCTTGGCCGTGCAGACCGCAAGCGTCGACGTGGCTTGCCTCAAGCCACAGCTTGTCCGCGTTCTCAAGACGGTGGAACGGCATTACGGACAGAAGGTCGTGGTCACGTCAGGCTATCGCAGCCCGAAACGAAATCGCCGTGCCCGCGGCGCCAAGAACTCGCTTCACATGTATTGTGCTGCCGCCGATATCCAGGTTTCCGGTGTTTCCAAATGGGATCTGGCCAAGTTCCTGCGGACGATGCCTGGTCGTGGCGGCGTCGGAACCTATTGCCACACGAAATCCGTTCATATCGACATCGGACCGGAGCGCGACTGGAACTGGCGCTGCCGCCGTTCCTCACGCAAGCGCAAGTAGACCTGTTCCCGAAATCACAGGCTTGCGGGATTGCCATGCGCGGCCGCACGATGGCTGCGCTTTCCGACACTCGAATCTGCTTGAACAAAGCCGGGCAAATGCCTGAAAGCGGCCCGTGATCGGGTCTTGCCGCGCACAAGCTTGCCATTTCATGCGTCATTCCGGACCGCACCTTTCCCAACGCGGATGGATGCGGCAAACTTTTTTTCACAAACCGCATCAAGGGGGGTTGCCCACCTCCGGGAATCTTTCTATACGCCATCTCGTCTTGAGCGCGCCCTTCGTCTAGCGGTCTAGGACGCCGCCCTTTCACGGCGGAAACACGGGTTCGAGTCCCGTAGGGCGTACCATCGACATTTATTTCCCCTTTTCTTTCAGTGGGTTGCGCGAAAGAATGTCCACCCTTTTTCCGAGGTTGGACACGCCAAGGCGCAGTCAGATGCGTGCCAGACCAGCGCCATGGCGGGTTGCCGTCTCCGGGTGCGCCAAGCTCTTCCTCTCTGCGTCCGCATAGATCCGATCAATCGTATCGGCGACCTGTACGAAGGCACAGGCCCGTGTATCGAAGCGGGAACCCTGCGCCAGTTGACCGGCCCAGTGGACCAGTGCGCGACCGCCCCAGTCGTCGGGGGGGCGACACCAGGACCTCAGCCGATGTGCCGCGGCGCAATTCGACGAGAAAGTCGTAGAATGATCCGTCGACGTTTTCCATCGCCAGTGCGCCTGCCGTTCCGTGAAAGACAGCCGAAATGACGGCATCGCGGCCCGCGTTCAGGTTCCATGAACAGGCCAGGCGGGCGGAGACACCGGTCTCCAGTTCGATCCCGGCCACCGCATAGTCCTCGACTGTCTCGCGGCGCGCGCGAAGCGGGAGCCCCTGGGCAAAAAGCCGGGAACGCACCTCTTCGACCCGCGGAAAATCGAGGCACCAAAGCAGAAGATCGACCAGATGGACGCCGAGGTCGGTCACACAGCCGCCTCCCGACAGTTCCGGCTGGTAGAACCATGGCTTGTCCGGACCATATGCGTTGTGGAACACCAGATCCGCAGCAAAGACCCTTCCGATGGCACCGCTTTCAAGCTGCTTGCGGACAGATTGCATGGCCTGCGTCCTGCGGTAGCACATGTCGAGGCCCAGCAGGCGATCTGCCCTCAATGCCGCATCCACCACGCCGGCAACCTCCGCGCTGTCGAGCCCCAAGGGTTTCTGGCAAAAAACCGCCTTGCCGCTTTCCAGCGCCGCAATGGATTGCTTCGCATGCAGGGCGCTCGGGGTGGCGATAACGAGGCCGTCGAGTTCCATGTCCAGCAAGGCTTCGAAATCCGCGACGCATTGGGCGCCGGTTGCGCTCTTGACGGCTTCGTCCATGGCTTCGCGCGATGGGTCGCAAATCGCGCCAATCCCGGCCAGGCCTGACTGCGCCAGTGCCTCCATGCGCTGGCGGCCGATCCAGCCAAGGCCTGCAAAGCCCAGAACCGGACGCCTTGCGGCCTTGCAGCCATGCATCACGGGGGCGCTCCTCATTGGTCAAAGGTCACCAGCGCCTTCATGAAGCCCTCGGGGCGCATGTGCGTGATGTCCAGGGCCTTGTCCAGAAGGGCCAGCGGAAAGCTGTGGGTCAGAAGCTCGTCGATGGGAAGAAGGCCGGTCTCGGCGCGCTGGATGCCTTCGATCACGCCTTGCCGGCAGGTGGCCAGTTGCCGTTCATGGGCGTTGATGACGTCGATACCCTTCCAGTTCCATTGCTGCATGTTGATGAGGCGCGGTGCATCCTGATGATAACCGGCGATGACGAGGCGGCCGCCTTCGGACACGATCTCACCTGCAAGGGCCAGCGGTTCGGGCTTGCCTGTCGCCTCGATTACCCGCTCGCACAGCGCGCCATCCGTCAATTCGGCCACGCGGCCGGCGATGGCCCCGCGGTCCTCCAGGCCGATTGTGGCATGGGCTCCGCATCGCCGCGCCGTTTCCAGCGCGAAACCACGCCTTGAAATGGCGATGACCTGAGCCCCCGCATGCGAGGCGAGACGCGCCAGCAGATTGCCCAGGAAACCGGCGCCGATGATGGCAACCCACTGACCGGGCCGGATATCGCTGCGCCGGAAGATGTTCATGGCGCAGCCGATGGGTTCGCCGGGGAAAGGCATGCCGTCGAGCGACGGCGGCAGATGGACGGCGGCGTCCGCATCGCCGGCATCATACTCGGCGTAGCTGTTTTCAAACAGCGTGGCCACCCGGTCACCCGGCGAAAAGCGCGCCACATCGGGCGCAACGCTTTCCACTATCCCCCAGCCCTCGTGGCCCAAAGCGCCAGGTCCGGTGGGATATTGCATCCAGTCGGCACCCTGCCACGGCGTCAGGTTCGAAGCGCATACGCCGCATCCTTCCAGCCGCACGCGGATCTGGCCGTCGCGCACCGGCGGCAGGGGCACCTCTTCCAGCCGCAATTGCCGCGGCGCGGTCAGGACCGCAGCCTGCATGGTTTCCGCCTTGCGTGAAAGATGCGGCGCATGGAGCGTCATTTCCATTCTTGTCTCCCTCGTTTGCCTGCGCACCCGAACAGGTCAGGGCGGCTGATGTTCCAAAAGAAGAAGGCCTTGCCGGAAGCCATGCACCGCGCCCGCGCGCGCCGGCCTGCCCCCTCTGCCCGCCGCCCCTGCCCGCTCATGTGCGCCCAAGACCACCGCTCCGGGAGCAGACCCGTCTTGTTCAACAACATCAATGCCTTCTGCCGGAACAACTTCCGCAGCGGCTGGTTAGGCGACCGATTCAACGCAAAACCAGGGAAACCACACATGCGAGTAGCGATTGTCGGAGCCGGATATGTAGGTTTGACGACCGGCGCGTGTCTGACCCTTCTGGGGCATCATGTCTCATGCCATGACACCGATCCCGTCCGCCTCGGGCAATTGAAGCGTGGCCGGATCCCCATCTACGAACCACGGCTGGACGATATCGTGGCGCAGAGCATGGGTCAGGGCCGCCTCGCCTTCAGCGACGACATGGCCGGGACGGTTTCGAATGCCCGGATCGTCTTTCTGACGGTCGGCACGCCGTCGCTTGCGGATGGCGACATCGACCTGAGCCATCTGGAGGAAGCGGCGCGCCAGCTCGCCCCGCATCTGCAACCGCTGACCAAGGTCGTCATCAAGTCGACCGTGTCAGTCGGCACCAGCCGCCAGATCGCGCAGATCATCCGTGGCGCGCGCGGCAGGGACGACATCGCGGTGGCAGTGAATCCGGAATTTCTGCGTGAAGGTTCAGCGGTGGATGACTTCCTCAATCCGGACAGGATCGTGATCGGTTCCGACTGCCCGGATGCCCTGCGCGCGCTGAAGGCGCTCTACCAGCCGCTTCTGGAGCGATCCGAAACGCGCCTGCTGGAGACGGGTCCGGAGGATGCGGAACTGGTCAAGCACGGGGCGAATGCCTTCCTTGCCATGAAACTCGCCTTCATCAACGATGTGGCCGACCTTTGCGAAAGGACAGGCGCGAACATTGACGCCGTGGCGCAAGGCATCGGTCTCGACGAGCGGATCGGACCGCATTTCCTGCGCGCGGGGCCGGGCTTTGGCGGCTCCTGCTTTCCCAAGGACACCCGTGCCTTCGCTGCCGCAGGACGCCGCACCGGCGCGCGGCAGACACTGGTGGAGGATGTGGCCCGCAACAACGACCGCAGGAAAGAGGCCATGGCCCGACGCATCCTGTCGCAAGGGGAACTGGCGCCCGGCGACACGGTCGCCATCCTCGGCGTGGCCTTCAAGGGCGAGACCGACGATGTGCGCGAATCTCCGGCGCTCACCGTCATCCCGCTGCTGCAAGCCTACGGATGCAGGATCAGGGCCCATGATCCCCGCGCCATGGGTACTGCCGGCGCGCTCCTGGGCAATGTTCAATGGTGCCGCGATGCCGTGACCGCGGCCGAAGGTGCCAATGCGCTGGTGATCCTGACTGACTGGCAGGAATTCCTCGATGTCGATTTCGGCCGCATCGCCAGCGCGATGACCGGGCGCGCGGTATTCGACATGAGGAACATGCTCGACCCGGAGGCTGTCGCCGCACACGGGCTGGACTGTTTCGGCATTGGCCGTCCCGCCGTGCGCGCTCCGCGACTGCTGACCCGAACCCTGCGGAAAGCGGGATAGGCGCCGGCCGGTCCCTGCCTGACGGGCCGCATGGCCCGGAGGCAGGGATCGTCTTGCGGTGCCGGAACAATGTGAACCCTGCCGTGTTCGGAAACCGGAATTTGAAAATCTTCAGGAGGGATCGTGGCAAGAAGCGTCTTGATTACCGGCGGCTGTGGCTTCATCGGCCGTCATGTCACCCGGGAATTGCTCGAACACGGCTATCGGGTCAGGGTTCTGGACAGCCTTGTGGAGCAGGTGCATGGCGAGGCTCAACCGCCACGCGACCCGCGCGCCGACCATGTCATCGCCGACATTCGCGACGGCGAGGCGATGAAAGCGGCGTTGCAGGACATTGACGATGTGGTGCATCTGGCATCGGAAGTCGGCGTCGGCCAGTCCATGTACGAGATCGCCCGCTATGTGAGCGCGAACGAATTTGGCACGGCCACGCTGCTGGAAGCCATGATCGGCCTGCCTATCCAGCGCATCGTGGTGGCCTCCTCCATGAGCGTGTATGGCGAAGGGCGTTACCGGGATCGTGACGGCGCAATCGGCCAGCCTGATCCGGGACATCGCCGCACAGCCGGCAATTGGGACCCGCTCGACGGGCACGGACAACGCCTGACACCGGCACCCACCGACGAGGAGAAGCCGGTCGATCTCGCCTCGATCTATGCGCTCAACAAGTACATGCAGGAGCGCGCCGTGCTGATCTTCGCCGCAGCCTACGGCATGGAGGCGGCCGCGCTGCGGCTGTTCAATGTCTATGGCGCCGGGCAGTCGCTTTCCAACCCCTATACCGGCGTACTGGCCAATTTCGCCTCGCGCATCGCCAACGGCCAGCCGCCGACGATTTTCGAGGATGGCCACCAGCGGCGCGATTTCGTCCATGTCGACGATGTGGCCCGCGCCTTTCGTCTCGCGCTCGAACGCCCCGGGGCAGCCGGGCAGGTTTTCAACATCGGCAGCGGCGTTTCGCGCAGCATCCTGGAGATCGCAAGGCTGCTGGCAGATGCAATGGGCCGGCCCGATCTCGAACCGGAGGTTCTGGATACGGCCCGTTCAGGCGACATCCGCCACTGCTTCGCCGACATTTCGAAAGCCCGTGCCATGCTCGGCTACGCACCGCGCGAAACCCTGGAACACGCGCTCGAACCGTTCGTGACCTGGGTCGCCAGCAACACTGCCATCGACCGGAACGCCGAGATGCGACGCCATCTGGAAGCGCGGGGGCTGGTGGCATGAGCACCCTGGCCCACGGCGACAAGGATTTCGGTTTTGTCGAATGGTTCCGGCCGGGCGAGCACGAACGCACCGAAGCCGTGCTCCCGGAAATCGAAGCCTCCGGCGCCGCCTGGTTGCGCACGCATATCTCGTGGGCCGAGTTTCTTGCGCCCGGCGGGCCCGAATGGTTCGACTGGCTGCTGCCCAGGCTGGCCAGAAGGCTGGACCTGCTGCCCTGCATTCTCTACACGCCGCCGTCGCTGTCACGCACGGGCCGCACCAATGGCGCGCCCAGACGATTGCGTGACTATGCCGATTTCGTCGATCAGGTGATGACGCGCTACGGCCAGCATTTCACGCATGTCGAACTGTGGAACGAGCCGAACAACCTGCTGGACTGGGACTGGCGCGAAGACGTCGATTTCAAGCTTTTCTGCGAGATGATCGGCGACGCCGCGCATTGGGTCAACGAACGTGGCTGGAAGGTGGTCCTCGGCGGTCCCGCACCGTTCGATCCCTACTGGCTGGACCTGATGGGCCAACGCGGCCTCCTGGACCTGTGCGCGGCCGTCGGCTTCCACGGCTTTCCCGGCACATGGGACAGTGAAGCCGCCAATTGGGGCGGTTGGGACCTGCATCTGGGCGAAATGCGCAGCATCGTGAAGCGTTACAACAGCGATGCCGAGATCTGGATCACCGAGACCGGCTATTCCACCTGGCGAAAGGACGAGGTCGAGCAGGCCCGCCGCTTCGTTGCCGCACTGGATGTGCCGGCCGAGCGCACCTACTGGTATTCGTGGCGGGATGTGCCACATGACGTGGCCGTGCAGGAAGGATTCTGGTTCGATGCGCGCCATTATCACCTGGGCGCAGTCGACGATTCCGGCAATCCGAAACTGCTGGCGCGCTGCCTGCTGGACGGCGGCGTCAACCGCGTGCGCGAACTCATGGAGATCGCGGCGCCTACCCGCATCGGCAAGGCACGCCCCGTCGTCATCACTGGCGGGAGCGGATTCATCGGCTCAAATCTTGCCGAACGGCTGCTGGCCGACGGCGAGGACGTCATCATCCTGGACAATCTGTGCAGGGCCGGGGTGGATCAGAACCTTGCCTGGCTGAAGGAGCGCTATCCCGACCGCCTGCACCCGTTCCTGGCCGACGTTCGGGATCCGCAGGCGATCCGGCCGGCGTTTGCCGATGCCAAGGCGGTCTTTCACCTGGCGGCGCAGACCGCCGTGACGACGAGCCTTCACGATCCCGTCGACGACTTCGAGGTGAATGCCCGCGGTACGCTCAATGTGCTGGAGGCGGTGCGCGGCGCCGGTCGTCGCGCGCCGGTCGTCCTTGCGAGCACCAACAAGGTCTATGGCGATCTCGGCCATATCAAGATGGTGGCGCTGGAGGACCGCTACGTTCCGGCGGTCAAGGAAATCCGCGAGGCAGGAATCGATGAGCGGGCTCCACTGGATTTCCGTACGCCCTATGGCTGTTCCAAGGGCGTGGCGGACCAGTATGTGCTGGACTACGGCGCGTCGTTCGGCATTCCGGCCGCCGCGATCCGCATGAGTTGCATCTACGGGCCGCGCCAGTTCGGCACCGAGGACCAGGGCTGGGTGGCCCATTTCCTGCTGTGCGCGCTGGCCGGCCGGCCGATCACCGTCTACGGCGACGGACGGCAGGTGCGCGACATTCTGCATGTTGCGGATGCGGTGGATGCCTATTGCCGCGTCATGCAGAAGATCGATGCCCTTGCCGGCCGGGCCTTCAACCTGGGCGGCGGGCCTTCCAACGCAGTGAGCCTGCGGCGTGTCCTGGCCGAGATATCGCTTCTGACCGGCCGCGAAACCGACATCCGGAGCGCCGAGTGGCGCGCCGGCGACCAGCTCTATTTCGTCGCCGATACGCGCAAGCTTCAGGACGAGACAGGATGGAGGCCCGCCACCGGCTGGCAGGCCGGCTTGCGCGACCTGGAAGCCTGGCTGCGCACCCATCGGATACCGCAGGCAAACAGCAATGCCGGTGCCCGGAGGTTGCTGGCATGACGGCGATCCAGGATGTCGGCATGACGCTATCGCGTCCGGGGGCCATGCCCGGTTACCGGCCGCGTCTCCTGATGACAGTGGATGCCGTCGGCGGTGTCTGGCGTTACGCCATGGAGCTTGCACGCGCGCTGACATCGCGCGGGGTCGATGTGATCTTTCTGTGCCTTGGGCCGAAGCCCGCCCGCCTACAGGTCGTCGAGGCCGAAGAGACAGGCACCCTGCTGTGCTCCGACCACAGGCTCGACTGGATGGCGCAGGACAAGACGGAGACGGTCGCGGCATGCGCAAGCATCGACCGGGTGACCGAGGAACATGACATCGACCTGCTGCATCTCAATGCACCGGCGCAGGCGGCCCATCTCAAGACGGATCTCCCCCGGATCGTCGTCTCCCATTCGTGCATGCCAAGCTGGTGGTACATCGTGCGCGGCGGCCAGCTTCCCGAGGACTGGGAATGGCGGCAAAGGGAGAATCGGCAGGGCTTCGAGGCCGCGAATGCGACCATCGTCCCCAGCGGGGCCCATGCCGACATCCTCACCGAATGCTACGGACGGATTGCCGGCCTTGAGGTGGTTCACAACGGGATCGGCGCGGTCCTGCATGGGCAGGAAAAGGAATCCTTCGCCTTCGCGGCCGGGCGCTGGTGGGACGAGGGCAAGAACGGCCGCATCTTCAACGGTATCGACAATGCCCTGGGCTGGCCGCTGGTCCTGGCCGGGGCCAAGGTGGGGCCGTCCGGTGAGACGGCCGGATATGCGGGCGAAACCCTGGGCGACATGCCTCATCACCGGGTGATGGAGTTCATGCGCCGCGCCGCGGTCGTCGTCTCGCCATCGCTCTATGAACCCTTCGGTCTTGCCGTGCTGGAGGCGGCCCGGGCCGGTGCGGCGGTGGCGGTGGCGAATATTCCCACCTATCGCGAACTCTGGCGCGATGCCGTCCTCTACTTCGATCCGCGCGATCCAAGAACGCTTCGCGAGGCGCTTTCACGTCTTGCCGGCGATCCGGCACTGCGGCAGGCCATGGGCGACCGGGCCCTCGCCGCCTCGCGCCGATACACCCCCAGCCGCCAGGCGGAAGCCATGCTCGCCATTTACGGCGGTGTTTGCCCGGCCTTTGCCGGATTGTCTGAAACGGAGGCCTGAATGCGTTTCCTGTTCTATACCCATTCCCTGGTGTCCGACTGGAACCATGGCAATGCACACTTCCTGCGTGGCGTGATGCGCGACCTGATTGCGCGTGGACATGAGGCGGTGGCGCTGGAGCCGGCCGATGGCTGGAGCCGCGGCAACCTGGTGGCCGAACAGGGCGCCATTGCGCTGGAGCGGTTCAGATCCGACTTTCCGGAGCTGACCTCCATGACCTATGGGCGGCGCTTCCCGCATGAAGACGTCGTGGCCGAGGCCGATGTCGTCATTGTGCACGAATGGACCGACCCGTCGCTCGTGGCGCGCCTTGGCCGGTGCCGTGCCCGGGGCGGCCGCTTCACGCTTCTGTTCCATGACACCCATCACCGCGCGGTCTCGGCGGAAAAGGACATCGCCGCGCTGATCTTTCCGGCTACGACTGCGTGCTTGCATTCGGCGAGGCGCTGCGCGCGCACTACCTCGAAAGGGGTTGGGGCAACCGGGTGGAAACCTGGCACGAGGCGGCAGACACACGGCTGTTCCATCCTTCCGGGACGGAAGAACGCAACCGGGACGTGGTGTGGATCGGCAATTGGGGTGACGGCGAACGAAGCCGGGAGTTGGAGGATTATCTTCTCGATCCCGTGCGGGAAAACGGCCTGAACGGCACGGTTCACGGGGTCCGCTATCCGCCGGACGCGCTTGCTAGCGTGAAGGAGGCCGGGCTGACCTTCGGCGGCTGGGTTGCCAATGCCAGGGTTCCGCAGGTCTTTGCCCGCCACAAGGTTGCGGTGCATGTGCCCAGGCGCCCCTATGCCACGGCGCTGCCGGGCATTCCGACGATCCGGATGTTCGAGGCGATGGCCTGCGGCATTCCGCTGGTCAGCGCGCCATGGGAGGATGCCGAGGGCCTGTTCCGTCCCGGCCGCGACTACCTCGCCGCCGCCGATCCCCGCCAGATGTCAGCTTATGTCCGCGATGTGGTGCATGACCGGCAGCTTTCCGGTGCGCTGGCAAAATCCGGCCTGGAGACGATCCGGCAGCACCACACCTGCGCGCATCGCGTCGATCAGCTTTTCAGTGTGCTCCGGCGCCTCGGCAGCCGCGCCGCCCGCAACGCCCAACCGGCAATGGAGGCCGCAAGATGAAAATCGCCTTCTATGGCTCCAGCCTGCTTTCATCGCGGTGGAACGGCGCAGCCACCTATTACCGCGGCATGATCCGGGCGCTCGCCGCGCTTGGTTACCGGACCACATTCTTCGAACCGGATGTCTATGAAAGGCAACAGCACCGCGACATCGATCCGCCCGCGTGGTGCGACGTGGTTGTCTATGAGCCCCGCGCCGACGACCTGAAGCGTATCGCGGCGCGTGCCGGCGATGCCGACATCGTGGTCAAGGCGAGCGGTGTCGGCTTCGAGGACGACGCGCTTTTCGAAGCAGTCCTGCGGGCGGCGCGCCCGGATGCGATCACGGTCTTCTGGGACGTCGACGCGCCCGCCACGCTGGCCGGATTGCGCGGCGACGGCGACCATCCCTTGCACAACCATCTCAAGCGGGCCGACCTCGTGCTGACCTACGGGGGCGGCGACCCGATCGTCTACGGCTATCGCAGCCTTGGCGTGGAAACGTGCATACCCATTTACAACGCGCTTGATCCCGCCACGCATTTTTCGGTGCCGGAAGAAGTCCGTTTCGGGTCGGACCTCTCGCTTCTGGCAAACCGGCTGCCGGATCGCGAAGCGCGAATCGACGATTTCTTCTTCGGCCCCGCGAACGCGCTTCCGGAAAGGCGGTTCCTGCTGGGCGGCTCCGGCTGGGACGACAGGGCGCTGCCGGCGAATGTGCGATGGATCGGCCATGTCGGCACGGGCGACCACAATGCCTTCAACACCTCGCCGCTGGCGGTCCTCAATGTCAGCCGGGACAGCATGGCAGCCAACGGGTTTTCACCGGCCACCCGCGTATTCGAGGCAGCCGGCGCCGGCGCCTGCCTGATCACGGACGACTGGGCCGGCCTGGACCTGTTTCTGAAACCGGAAGAGGAAGTGCTCGTTGCCCGGGACGGACAAGACGTGGCCGCCATCCTCTGCCGGCTCGACCCGCTCGACGCCCAGGTGATCGGCGAGCGGGCGCGCCGCCGGATCCTGGCCGAACACACCTATGACCGGCGCGCCGCGACGGTCGATTCGCTTTTCAGCCGCCTGTTGAAGGCGCGCAGAATGGAGGCTGCCGAATGAACACGCCCCTGCGCCTTGTCTTCCTCGGCCTTTCCCTGTCCTCGTCCTGGGGAAACGGCCATGCAACCACATACCGGTCGCTGCTGCGCGGCCTCGCCGCCCGGAACCATGACGTGCTGTTCCTAGAACGGGATGTTCCCTGGTACGCGGAAAACCGCGACATGCCGGCCCCGGACTTCTGCTCCCTGGAACTGTATGACGATCCCGCCGGCCTCGACGCCTTCCGGCCGCGCATCGAGGAGGCCGATGCCGTGATCGTCGGATCCTATGTTCCCGATGGCGCGGCGGTGATCGACCGTATCGCGGCCATGTCGCCCCGGCGCCTGTGCTTCTACGATATCGACACGCCGGTGACGCTGGCACGCCTGCAAAGCGGGGACGAGCACTTCCTGGCCCGCCGGCAGGTGCCGCAATTCGACATCTATTTCTCGTTCTCCGGCGGGCAGATCCTGGACCGGTTGAGCCGGGCCTTCGGCGCAAGGCGCGCCCTGCCCCTGTATTGCAGCGTCGACGAGACCCGTTACTTTCCGACCGACGAGGAGCCATGCTGGGATCTGGGCTATCTCGGCACCTACAGCCCCGACCGGCAGCCGGTGCTCGACCAGCTTCTGCTGAAGCCGGCCCGCCAACTGGGGCACATGCGCTTCGTCGTCGCGGGTCCGGGCTATCCCGATACGTCCGGCTGGCCCGCCAATGTGGAACACATTCCCCACCTGCCGCCCGGCGAGCATGCCCGGTTCTACAACCGCCAGCGCTTCACCCTGAACGTGACGCGGGCCGACATGGTGGCCGCCGGCTGGTCCCCCAGCGTCCGCCTGTTCGAGGCGGCGGCTTGCGCCACCCCTGTGATCAGCGACCGCTGGCGGGGCATTGGCGACTTCTTTCCGGAAGGCAGCGCCATCGCCATTGCCGACGGCCCGCGCGAGGTGGTTCGCATGCTGACCGGCAGGAGCCGGACGGATGCCGGGGAGATGGCGCGGGAGGCCCGGCGCATCGCCTTGCTGCGCCACACCGGCACGGCCCGCGCCCGCGAACTGGTTGATGCCCTTTCCGCCCTGCCAGCGCGGCGGCCCGACGCTTTCGAGGACGATCAAAGGAGGACGGCATGACCGGCGGCGTGCAAACTGAACCTGCCCGTCAGCGCACGGCGCTGGTGGCCGGCGGAGCCGGCTTTCTCGGGTCGCATCTGTGCGAGGCGCTTCTGGGCGAAGGCGCAAGCGTGATCTGCGTCGACAACCTGGTGACCGGACAGCAGGCCAATGTCGCCGCGCTGGACGAGCATCCGCGGTTCCGCTTCATCCGCCATGACGTGATGAAGGCGCTGCGCATCGAGGAACCGGTGACGGAGATCTACAATCTTGCATCCGCCGCCTCGCCGCCGCGCTATCAGGCGCGGCCGGTTCACACCTTGATGACGAATGTGGCAGGCACGGCAAACCTGCTGGCGATGGCCCAGGCCAAGGGGGCGACATTCCTGCAGGCATCGACCAGCGAAGTCTACGGAGACCCTGAGGTGCATCCGCAGCCGGAGAGCTATCGCGGCCATGTCAACTGCACGGGACCGCGCGCCTGTTATGACGAGGGCAAGCGGGCGGCCGAGGCGCTGTGCTTCGATTTCCTGCGTTCCGGACGGGCGGATGTGCGCGTCGCGCGCATCTTCAACACTTATGGGCCGCGCATGGACCCGGAGGACGGCCGCGTGATCTCGAACCTCATCATGCAGGCCTGCGCCGGCCAGCCGCTGACGGTCCACGGTTCGGGCAGCCAGACACGTTCGTTCTGCTATGTCGATGATCTCATTGCCGGCCTGCTCGCGCTGATGCGGGTGGAACCGAACCCGATGGTGCCGGTGAATCTTGGCAATCCCGGTGAAATCACCGTGCATGACGTGGCCGACATGATCCTCGCGCGCATGCCGCATGCCGGCGATCCGGTCTTTCGCCCCCTGCCCCAGGACGATCCGCAACGCCGCTGCCCCGATATTTCGCTTGCCGGGCAATTGCTCGGCTGGCAGCCCCGCATCGCGTTCGAGGACGGCCTGGAGCGGACCATTGCATGGTTTTCGGCCTTTTATGGAGACAAGCCTGGCGAAAATCCACAACCGCCATACCCCATGGACGACGAGCAGGAACGCGATGAGCAGCAGATTGTCCAGTAATGCCGGGACGGGCCTGCGCGCTGAAATCGAGGCGCTCGGTCCGTGGTTCCAGAACCTGCGGATCGGCGGCCAGGAAACGGCCCCGGACCATTTTCTGGGCGACTATCCCGCCTTCAAGTGGCGCGGTTTCGCCCATGTCCTGCCGGACGATCTGGAAGGGCGCACCGTTCTCGATATCGGCTGCAATGCCGGCTTCTATTCCATCGAGATGAAACGGCGCAATGCCGGCCGTGTCGTGGGCATCGACAGCGATCCGCACTATCTGCGCCAGGCGCGCTTTGCCGCCCGCCATGCCGGCGTCGATATCGAACTGCACGAGATGTCGGTCTACGATCTTGCCCGCCTGGGCGAACGCTTCGACCTGGTGATCTTCATGGGCGTTCTCTACCACCTGCGCCATCCGCTTCTGGCGCTGGACCTGATCCGCGAGCATGTGGCGAACGACCTGTTGCTGTTTCAGTCCCTCCAGCGCGGCGATGAAACGGTTTTCTCGCCGCGCGAGAACCATCCATTCGATGACTGGTCGGTTTTCGAGGAGCCGGGTTTCCCGCGCCTTTCCTTTGTCGAGAACCGCTATGCCGGTGATCCGACCAACTGGTTCGTGCCCAACCGCGCCGGCGTGGAGGCCATGCTGCGAAGCGCGGGCTTCGGCGTGATCGCCCATCCCGAACGCGAAGTCTATCTCTGCCGCATTGGCGACCGGCCGCCCTTCGTGCAGGCCCCGCCGCTGTGAAGGCGGTGCGCGTCCTCGTCATCCTGTCTGGGTTACACGCTGCCGCCCCTGAAACTTTCCTGCCGCAGGCTGGGCGAAGTGGACGTCGGCATCACGCACAGGTTCATGGCTGCCCTGTTCGGCGTGCTGCTACAAGGCGGCGAACTGGCCGATCCGGCGCTCTGGCGCATCGGCGGACTGTGACCGGTTCCTGCCTTTTCGAAACGGTGCCTGCGCCGCCGCAGATCACACATGGTTTGACTATGGCTGCAGCAATGGCCCGCCCATGATGTCGAGCAGCGGCCCTGAGCCGATGCCGAACACGAACAGGAGGGCACCGGCGGCAAGCATCGCGGTGCCCGACCAGGTGCCAAGAATGGCTGATTGCCCTGCCGACGTGCCAAAACAGACCGGGGCAATCACGCGGGCGTAATAGAACAGCGAAACCACCGTATTGGCGATCGCCGCAGCGGCAAGCCAGGCATATCCGCCATCGATGGTGGCGAGGAACAGCAGCATCTTTCCGATGAAGCCGGCAAGGGGCGGAATTCCCACGAGCGAAAGGAGCGCGGCCACCAGGATGAATGCCGTCCATGGCCTGTCGCGAACAAGGCCGGCATAGTCACGGGCGGCCGTGCGCCCCCGCAGGTGGATGACGGCACCGAAGGCTGCCAGGTTCGCCACCGTATAGCCGAGCAGGAAATACAGCAGCGCGGGCAGCGCGTCCGGAGCGAGGCCGATGACAGCCACAGCCATCAGGGCATAGCCGGACTGCGAGACCGATGACCAGCCGAGCAAACGGCGCAGATCGTCCTGCCACAGCGCGGCAAGATTGCCCAGCGTCATCGTGATGACCGCCAGAGCGGCGACGACCGGCCGCAGGGCCAAGACATCGGGGGGAAACAGCGATACGAACCGGGCGAGCGCGATGGCCCCGCCGATTTTGGGCGCAACGGTCAGGAAGGCGGCGGCTGGCGCGGGTGCCCCCTCCGCCACGTCCGGCATCCAGGCATGGGCAGGAACCGCACCAAGCTTGAATGCAAGCCCGATCGCCACGAGCCCCACCCCGGCTGAAAGCAGGGCGCTGTTTTCCGTGGATGCCAGTGTTGCCTCCAGGCCATGGTAATCCGTGGTCCCCAGCATGCCGAACACCAGAACCACCCCGATGGCGAGCGCCGTGTTGGCAAGCGCTCCCATGAGGAAGTATTTCATTCCCGCCTCGACGGAGACGGCCCAGTCGCGGTGATAGGCAGCCAGCGTATAGCCGGTGACCGAGGACAGCAGCGCGCCCATGACAAGTTGCAGCAGGTCGGCCGCAGCCGCCATCGCCATGGCACCGAGGCAGGAGAACAGCAGGATCGCGTAATACTCGCCATGCCGGCGGTCGCTCCGCATCCAGTCCGGCGAGAACGCGCAGACAGCCGCCGCTGTGCCAAGAACCATCAGCCGCCCCCAGACGCTTGCTCCGTCGAGCGCCCAGACGCCGCTGAAGGTCAGCGTCTCACGCCCCGCCTGCGCCGCGCACAGCGCCATGGCCACGACGAGACCGGCGATGGCAACGGGCGCGCAGACCCATTGCCTTGCATGCGGCAAGAACGACGCAAGCAGGACAATTCCCACAGCCGTCAGCAGCACGGCCAATTCCGGAAGAATGTCGCCGACGGGCATCAACGCGCACCGACGATGGCGGAAGCCCCCGCATTGACCAGGTCGAGCAGCCATCGCGGATAGAGACCGATCAGCACCACCAGGGCGAGCAAGGCGCCAAGGATCGCGGTTTCGCTCCGGTCAAGGTCGGGAAACGCGGCTCGCCGCTTCGGCAGGGCGCCGAAGAAAATCTGCTGGATCATCGAGAGAAACAGCGCGGCAGTGATCAGGATCCCCGAAAGGGCGATGGCCGCGAGCCATGGATAGACGGAGAAGGTGCCAGCAAAAATCTGGAACTCGGCCACGAAACCGGCAAGCGCCGGCAGACCGAGGCTGGCGAAGGATGCGAGGATCATCGTGCCGGTCAAGCGTGGCGCAATTGCAGCAAGCCCGCCATAGTGGCCGATCTCGTAGTCCTGCGTGCGCCGCCAGAACCCGCCGGCGATCAGGAACAGAGAGCCGGTGATGAGACCGTGGGCGATCATCTCGGTCACCGCTCCGGTCAGCGCGAGCTGTCGGGCAGACCCGGCACTTTCGGCTGCCAGCGCTCCGGCCGCCGCAATGCCCAGCACGGTGTATCCCATGTGGTTGACCGACGTGTAGGCTATCCGCCGTTTCAGGTTTGGCTGGGCGAAGGCGACGAGCGCACCCCAGAGGATCGAGACCAGCGCGATCACGCCGATCAAAAGGGAATGGCGGGCAAAGGTTTCGGGCATCATCGACAGCGGAATCCGCACCATGCCGTAGGTACCCATCTTGAGCAGCACGCCGGCCAGGATTGCCGATGCCGGACCGGGCGCATCGACATGGGCCGGCGGCAGCCATGTATGGAAGGGAACCAGCGGCGTCTTGATGGCGAAACCGAGCATGAACCCGGCCAGGACCAGCGTGGCCGCAAGATCTGCACCGTCGCGCGGGCGGCGCGCGATCAATTCACGCATGTCGAAGGTCAGCGGGTCGCTCGCCAGGACCAGGCCGAGTATGGCCAGCAGCAGCGCCAGCGAACCGGCCAGCGTGTAGACGAAGAACTTGAGCGCCGCCGCCTGCGCGTCGCCATGGCCCCACCGGCCGACCAAGAAATACATTCCCACGAGGCTGAGATCGAAGAAGACATAGAAGACAAGAAGGTCGAGCGTCAGCAGCAGGCCCAGCGACGCCCCCTCGAGAAACAGGAACCAGGCGTAATACCGGCGCGCACGGACCAGCGTATCGGCCGGCCAGGCGATGGCGGCAAGGAACAGCAGGGCGCTCATCAAAGCGATCGAAAGCGAGATGCCATCGACGCCGACCCGCCATGACACGCCGAGCGCGGGGATCCATGGGACGCCGGCAACGGACTGGAAGACCGGAGCCCCGCCGGATGCATCGAAGCGGGTCCACACGGCCACGAGCAAGACCAGCGGCAGGATTGCCACAACGGTCGCGAACCTGCGGGCGGCCTTCTCGCCCATGCGCGGTGCGAGCGCGAGGAAGGCCGAGGCAAGGAGGGGGAGAAGAATGGCGAGTGTCAGCATGTCATCCGGTCCATGCAAGAACGACGACGGCGGCCAGCACACCGGCGGCCATGGCGGCGTAGTAGTGGTGGGACATCCCGGTCTGCAGACGCCGGGCATCGCTACCGCCGATGCCGACGAGACGGGCGGAGCCCTGGGGAATGCCATCGGCGAGACCCTCGCAGAAACGCCTTCCAATCCGGGCAAGCCTGGTGGTTGCCGCCGCCAAGCCTTTGATGCAGCCGTCGATCATGGTCCGGTCGGCGCGCGACAGGGCTGGCGAAACGGCATGCGCGGCCCTGGCAAGGCTGCGCGGCAGGGCATCCAGAATCCCGTCGTCGACCCGACAGGCAATCCGGCAAAGCCCCGTGAAAGGCCGCACAACCAGCGCATCGATCACCGCCGGAAGACCCAGCCAGGCAGCCATCCGTTCCGCCGGTCCACTGGTTCCAAGCGTTGGCCATTGGCGCGCAAGGCCCGTTCCGGCCGCCAGGCCGACCGCCAGAAAAGCAAGCGAGGCTGCCTTGCCCGCCGTCGTCGATACAGGCAGTTCCATGGCAAGAAATCCGGCTGCGGCGGCATGAAATCCGGGAATCCAGAAAACGCTCATGGCGAGCACGAAGGCGGCCAGAACCGCGATGGCCGCCGTCTCCGCGGCGTTTGGCTTTCCGCTGCCCGTGGACCGGTCGCCAAGGCCGAAGACCAGCAATTGCCAGCGCGCGGCATAGGCCCCGGTGAATGCACCCGCGACCATGACCGCGATGCCGGCCCACGGGCTGGCATGGCTGGCCGCAGCCGTGACGAGTTCCTTGCTCCAGCCGCCGCCTGATGGCGGAATGCCCGCAAGCGCGATTGCTCCAAGCACCGCGCAGCCTGCAACCAGCGGCATGGTGCCGGCAAAACCGAGCCGGTGAAGGAGAAAGGACCGTCCGCGCCTGCCGGCCGTTCCGGCGGCCAGGAACAGCAGGGCCTTGAAGGCTGCATGAGCCGCAAGATGCAGAAGGGCCGCACCGGGAAAGCCGGCGCCGGCAGCAACGAACATGAGGCCGAAATGAGCCGAAGTGGAGGCCGCGAGCAGCTTCTTTGCATGGGGCTGCACGATCGCGACAAATCCGCCAGCCAGCGCGGTAGCCGCTCCGATGGCCATGGCCGATGCGGCGAAGCCGGGCGCGGCAGCGAGATGGGAATGAAGCCGGATCAGCAGGAAAGCCCCGGCGGCGACCATGGTGGCGGCGTGGAGCAATGCTGAAACCGCGGTCGGGCCAGCCATCGCCCGAAACAGCCATGGCGAAAAGGGGAGCTGACCGGATTTGGCCGCGGCAGACAGAAGAATGCCGGATACGGCGACCGCGAGCGGCGTTCCTGACAGGCGGGCCATGTCATCGAAGGCAAACGAACCGGTGCCGGCAAACAGAGCCATGGCGGCGGCAAACAGCCCGAGATCGCCCAGGCGCGTGGCGATGAAGGCGTAGAGGCCTGTCGCCGGGCTTCCCGCATCGCGCCAGGTGTGTCCGATCAGCGCCCATGAGCAGGCGCCGACGATTTCCCAGCCGATCAGGAGTGTCAGCAAATCGGCCGCGATCACCAGCACTTCCATGCCCGCGACGAAGAGGAGAAGCAGTGCCGCCAGCCTGGCCAGCCCCCGTTCGTCTTCATGCGCGGCGGCATAAGCCATGACCGGCAAGGCGATCAGCGGCACGAGAACCGCCATCACAGCGGCGGCAGGGACAAAGGCGGCGGAGAGCACGAGCGTGTCGCTCCAGGCGACAGTGCCGGTCCATGCGCGGGCGGCGCCGAAGACGGCGAAGAGGCCGGTTGCAAGAAGAACGGCGCAGCCTGCCAACCCGGTCGCCACGCGCCGGCGCGGTGCCGCGACAGCCAAAGCGAGACCGGCAAGGGCCGGGCCGATGGGCAAGAGCCAGATCATCAGTTCTTCAACGTTTGCAGGCTTTCGACCATGTCAGCCTGCCGCTTCCTGTAAACAGCGGTGACCAGGGCGAAGCCGACGGCCATGTCGATGGCCATGACGGCCATGACGATGATTGCCAGCAATTGCCCGGTCGGCGCACCGCCCAGGGCGTATGACCAGAAGCCGATGGTGGCGAGCAGGACACCGTTCAGCATCAGTTCGAGGCCCATCATCAGCATCACGAAAGACTGCTGCGACAACGCCCCATAGAGGCCGATCCCGACAAGTGCTGCGGCAATGATGAGAACAGAGGCAAGTGTCATGGTGGTCTCGCTTCAGTGATGGTGATGACCGCCTTCCCGTTGCGGCCTGCGGCCTGCCGGGCTGCCGCCCGGTTCAAGCGGCGGCGGTACGGCCCCCTGGTCGGCAGGGCCGAAGCGGCCGCTGCGGCTTGAAAGGACGACGGTGCCGATCATCGTGGCCAGCAGCGTCACGCCGGCTGTCTCGAAAACCAGCATCGAATCGCCCAGCAATTCCATGCCGAGATCGCGGATGACCGGCTGGGCGGCGGCGACGCGGTTGACAGGAAGTCCGGTGGTGAGGATCGCGGCGGTGAGACCGGCAAACGCGAAGGCTCCGGCGGCGAGGGAAAAACGCTGCTGATGCACCATCGCCATCGGGTTCAGGCCGGCCGGGTTCATCATGAACATGACCATGAACACGGCCATCACCATCATTTCCACGGCCATCATGAAGATCGTGGCGATGCCGATATAGGGCGCGGCGAGCATGACCATGACGAGGCCTGTCGCGATGAAGGAAACCATCAGAAGGAAGGATGCGCGCACCATGGAATCGGTGGCGAAGACCCGCCAGCCGGACAGGATCGCGATTGCCGAGAGGACGAGGAACAGGATGTCGCTCACGCCCATAGCAGCACCTCAAGGCCGACAAGGACGAGAACGAGAAACGACAGCGGCAGAAGCACGGTCCAGATGATGTGCAGCATGCGCGCAGGCGTTGTCCGGGCGAAGGCGTTGCCGGCCATGACGAGGGCGGCGAGCACCGCGACCGACTTGAGCAGAAGCCACACGGGCCCGGGAAGGACGGGGCCAAGATAGCCGCCCAGAAACACCGTGGCAGCCATGACCGAAGCGGACACCAGCATGGCCAGCCGTGCGAATTGCCAGGCCGCGTATTGCGCCCCGGATGCCTCGGATGACGTGCCGCCGGCGAGATCGGGGGAATCGGCATAGTCGAACGGCCCGCGAACCGAAACGGAAAGCGCCAGGAGCATGAACAGAACAAAACCCGGCGGCTGGCGCACGACGTTCCAGACCGTATCCTTCTGCGCTGCGACAACCGCGGAAACCGACAGGGATTCGGCCGGCAGGGCCGCGGCGATCAGCACGAACATGCTGACCAGCATGACCGGCAACGCGATCGCGACATAGCGGTAGGCGCCGATCAGCGCGAGCGGCGCATTGGATGACCAGCCGTGCAGGAAGACCACGACGACTGTCAGCGCTTCGCAGGCCCCCCACAGCACGATCCCCGCATCGGAATCGGCCGCGACCAGGCCAGGCGCAAGGGGCACGACGCTGAGGGCAAGGGCAGCCAGTGCGAAATAGAAGACCGGCGCCAGACGCCAGTTGAGCAGGTCAGGCCGTTCGGTCACCACCGACTGGCGCAACAGGAGCGCGGCGCCCTCGGCCAGCGGCGCAAGGAGGACATTGCCGGCGGGTACATCATCGCGCATTGCCCGATGGAGCCGGTCGATGATCGCCGCGACCCAGGCGCCACCAACGAGCAGCAGCGGAATCGAGACGATGGCGACCGCCTGTTTCATCCACCGTCCCCCCTGTTCGATTGCCCCTGCGCGTGCGCGCCGCGCTTGCCGCTTCCGCCGGCGTGGTCAGTGTCTTCGTCGACCGGGCACATCTGTTGCAGGAGGGAGTGCGGAATGCTGTTGATCAAGAGGATTGCCTCGTTCCATTCCAGGCCCGGAAGCAAATCGGCCAGCCTCGGCAATGCGCCCTTGGCGGGCCCTGGCACCTGCCCGTCGAAGCGGTCGCGCAGGCTTGTCCCGCAGATATGGCCCAGATCCGGCGGCAAGGCATGACGGGCGCCCATCTTCGCGCCGCCCATGAGTTGCATGAGGGCCTTACGCAGGCTTGCGCTACTGTCGATGGTGGCCGGGGCATAGGGCGGGCGCCGGACCTTCGCCGACTGGATCACGTCTCCCTGCAGGGTGATTTCCAGCTGCATGCCTGGCGGCAGGATGGCGAGAAACGGCCCGAACGCACAGGTAAACGAATCGAGCGCCAGCCCGTCGCGCAGATCGTCGTCGGGCATGGCGATCGGACGGCCATAGGGCGTGCCGCCCATCATGCCCTCCCCGCCCTGGCCGTGATCGCCCCTGCCGCGCCACTCATGTGCCGGCTTGTCAGGCAGCAGGCCGGCTTCACTCGCCAGAGCCCCGGACAGGAGGCCGCGCCAGAGGCCGGCAATGCAAGCGGCCGGATCATCTTGCGGCTCGACGATCACCGGATCCGTCATCTCATGGAAGGGCCTTGCGCCCCACCACACGGTCTTGCGCGGATGCGGCATCTGGTCGTGCAACTGCCGCAGGTGCTGCCGGTCGCCGTCACGGATCGCACCGGCAACCAGCAGGATTGCCGCATGGCGGATCGATGGCACAAGGCGAAGGCCGGGCCTGCCGGACAAGGGCCCGGCGCGATCCGCTCCCCCGGTTCCCAGCGCGGCATAGACGGGCGCTGGCGCCGCACGGCCAAGCCGGTGAAGAAGGTTCATTGCCATCGGAATATGCCCTCGCGCCAGCCATAGAGAATGCCGACCGAGAGGATGGCCAGGAACATGCCCATCTCGACCATCGCCTTGGCGCCTTCCTCGATGAAGACGACAGCCCAAGGGTACATGAACATCATCTCCATCTCGAAGGCGATGAAGAGAAGCGTCATGGAATAATAGCGCACATGGTAGCGCTGCCAGGCGTGGGTCTGCGGTGTGGCGCCGCCGAGACAAGGCACCTTCTGCGGTTCGGTCATCGGGAACGGCGCGTGGAGTGAGGACGAACGCTGGAGCAGGCCGGCAAAGACTGCGGCAAGAAAGACGACAACCAGCATTCCGGCCAGGGCTTCCAACATATCCTCCCGTCCTGTTGTCAATGAGGAAGCCGCTCAGGCGCAAAATGTTCCCGCCGCCGCCCCACGCGGCAACACGGACATGGCATGCGGCAGGAGAAACGGACGGCTGGGACAGGCGCAGCGGCGCTGCCGCCAAGTGCGCAAAGGCCACACCCAAGCCATTGAAACCCTTCCGGAATGACCCCATAAGAGGGAACGGAGCCGGTTGCCCGGCCTCGCCAATCCCCGCACCGGCCCGGACGTTTTCATGATCTACCCCTCCCCGCTTCTGCCCGCCACGCTGATCCGCCGCTACAAGCGCTTCCTGGCCGATGTTTCGCTCGCGGACGGGCAGGAGATCACGGTTTCGGTGCCCAATACCGGATCGATGCTGGGCCTGAGCGACCCCGGCATGGCCGTATGGCTGTCCCGATCGGACAATCCGAAACGCAAATACGCCCATACGCTGGAACTGGTCGAGGCGGACGGAACGCTTGTGGGCATCAATACCGGCCTGCCCAACAGGCTGGTCGAGGAGGCAATCGGACGTGGCCTGCTGCCCGGCCTCTGCGGCTGGGCACACTTGCGGCGCGAACAGCGATACGGGGTGAATTCGCGCATCGACATCCTTCTGGAAGATCCGGAAAAGGGCCGTGCCTATGTCGAGGTGAAGAATGTTCATCTGATGCGCGAGCGCGGCCTTGCGGAATTCCCCGATACCGTGACAGCTCGCGGCGCCAAACATCTGGGAGAACTGGCGGCAATGGCACGCGCGGGCCACAAGGCGGTGATGGTCTATCTCGTCCAGCGTGGCGATTGCGACCGGTTTCGCCTGTGCGGCGACCTCGACCCCACCTATGCCGCAGCCTTCCGCGAGGCGCGGGATGCCGGCGTGGAAGCCTGGGCGCTGGGCTGCACGCTGACGGCCGAGGGCATCAATGCCGACCGGCTCATCGAGATCATCGATCCCGTTCCACAGGGCGTCAGTTCCGGCATGCCTTGAATGCCCCGGCGAATGATGCCATTTGAGAGCCACGCGCGGGCGGAAGGCAATCAGGTACGATTTCCAGGCAGCACAAGGGAACTGAACCATGGTCACATATGTGGATGCGGCGTCGGCGCCCCTGAAAAACACCGGCCAGATCCGCCTGTACGGGCCGGAGGATTTCGAAGGCATGCGCAAGGCCTGCCAGTTGACGGCCCGCTGCCTGGACGAACTGGCCGGCATGGTTCGCCCCGGCTTGCAAACGGAAGAAATAGACCGTTTCGTCTATGAATTCGGCGCGGATCACGGCGCCATACCGGCGACGCTGAACTACCGCGGCTATACCAAATCCAGTTGCACCTCGGTCAATCATGTTGTCTGCCACGGCATTCCCAACGAGAAGCCGCTGCGCGAAGGCGACATCGTGAATATCGACGTCACCTACATCCTGGACGGCTGGCATGGCGATTCCAGCCGCATGTATCCTGTGGGCCAGATCAAGCGCGCGGCCGAGCGGCTGATGGAAGTCACCTACGAATCGATGATGCGCGGCATTGCAGCCATCCGGCCGGGCATCAGAACGGGCGCCATCGGCGCGGCCATCCAGGCCCATGCCGAGGCCGAGCGCTGCTCGGTGGTCCGCGATTTCTGCGGCCATGGCGTCGGGCGGCTGTTCCATGACGCACCCAATATCCTGCACTACGGGACGCCGGCCGATGGCGTGGAAATGCGGGAAGGCATGATCTTCACCGTCGAACCGATGATCAATCTCGGGCGGCCGCATGTGAAGGTGCTGTCGGACGGCTGGACAGCGGTCACCCGTGACCGTTCGCTGTCGGCCCAGTACGAGCATACGGTGGGAGTCACCGCCGACGGCTGCGAGATCTTCACGCTGTCGCCTGGCGGGCTCGACAAGCCCGGCCTGCCGACCGGCTGATACCGCCTTCGTGCCGCGGTTCCAATAGCAGCAGTCGTGGTGTCAGCCCGCCTTCCAACGAAACGGTTGCTGGGTTAGTCTTGCAGGCGTGGGGCTTGTACCGGTTCGCGATTCCCTCGCGGCGGCACGGGGCGGACTGAAATCACGATGGCTGACGAACCCGACGAGCGCGGCATGTTTGCTGATTCCGCGCACGCTCCCTCTCCTTTCATCTCCAAGACACGCCCGATGGAAGCCAAGCCGCACTGGCATGGACATCGCGACCGGCTCCGGGAGAAATTCGCGAGCGCGGGCGAAGGTGCACTTGCCGATTATGAACTGCTGGAACTGCTTCTCTACCGGCTCATTCCCCGCCGGGATACGAAACCGATCGCCAAGGCCTTGATCGCCCGCTTCGGCAGTATCGGGGGGGTGCTCGGGGCACCGGCGGATCTGCTGCGGGAGGTCAGCGGGGTCGGTGCCATCGTCGCCACGGAACTGAAACTCGTCGCCGCGGTAGGCCAGCGATCGCTCAAGTCGGAGATCCGCAACAAGCAGGTGATGGGATCATGGTCCACGGTGATCAACTACTGCACCGCGGCCATGGCCCACGAGACGCGCGAGCAGTTCCGCATCCTGTTTCTCGACAAGAAGAACGTGCTGATCGCCGACGAGGTGCAACAGACGGGCACGGTGGACCATACCCCGGTCTATACCCGCGAGGTCATTCACCGAGCCCTGGCGCTGGGTGCGACCGCCATCATCCTGGTTCACAACCATCCGTCCGGCGATCCGACGCCGTCGCGGGCCGATATCGACATGACCCGCACGATCGCGGAAAGCGCTGCGCCACTCGGCATCACCGTGCATGACCACATCATCATCGGCAAGGACGGGCATCTGAGCATGAAGGCGCACCGCCTGTTCTGACAGCGGCGAAGAAAAAAGGCCGCCGGAGCATCGCCGGCGGCCTTTCCTTTTCCCTTGCGGACAGCCCGCGCCTTACTCGGCGTCGGCGTCGTCCGCCTTCTTCTTGGCGGCGGCCTTCTTCTTGGCCGGGGCCTTCTTCTTTTCCGGCTTTGCCTCGGCTGCGGACTGCTCGTCCTCATCGTCGGCCAGCAGCGCTTCCTTTGAGACCGTCTCGTCGGTCACGTTGACCTGGGTGAGAAGATGGTCGACGACCTTCTCCTCGAACAGGGGCGCGCGGATGGCATTGATGGCTTCCGGGTTCTGGCGGAAATAGTCGATGACCTGCTGTTCCTGGCCGGGATACTGGCGCACCTGCTCGTAAACGGCGCGCTGCACCTCTTCCTCGGCCACCTGGACGCCGGCCTTCTCGCCGATCTCGGAGAGAACCAGGCCTAGACGCACGCGGCGCTCGGCGAGGCGCATGTATTCCTCGCGCGCCTCTTCCTCGGTCGTGTCCTCATCGGCAAAGGTCTTGCCGGCGCGCTGCAGGTCGTTTTCGACCGCGCCCCAGATATTGCGGAATTCGGCTTCCACCAGGCGCGACGGCGCCTCGAACTTGTAGGCCTCGTCGAGGGCATCGAGAAGCTGACGCTTGACCTTCTGGCGCGTCGCCTGGCCATACTGGCTCTCGATCTGCTGACGGACGATCTCGCGCAGCTTGTCCGCGCTTTCCAGGCCCAGCTTCTGGGCAAGCTCGTCATTGATCTCCAGTTCGCCCGGCGCGGCCACGTCCTTGACGGTGATGTCGAAGGTGGTTTCCTTGCCGGCCAGATGGGCGGCCTGGTAATCTTCGGGGAAGGTAACGGTGATGGTCTTCTCGTCACCGGCCTTCACGCCGACCAGCTGCTCCTCGAAACCGGGGATGAAGCGGTTGGAGCCCAGCACCAGATTTGCATCGGTGTCGGAACCGCCATCGAAGGGCTCGCCGTCGAGCTTGCCGACATAATCGATGGTGACGCGATCGCCATCGGCAGCCTTGCCCTTCTTGGTTTCGTATTCGCGAGCGGAATCGGCGATCTGCCGGACCTGCTCCTCGACTTCCTCATCGGCAATGTCGACGACCTGGCGGGTCACGGCGATCGAGGACGGGTCCTGGATCTCGATGGGCGGGATGATCTCGTAGGACAGCGTGAATTCGAAGTCGGCCTTGCCGTCGAGGATCTTGCCGGCCTCGGCCTCGTCTTCCGTCATGTCCACTTGCGGCTGCATGGCGGCCTTCTCGCCGCGCTCCTGCAGGACATTGCGGGAGGAATCGGCGAGGATCTCGTTGACGATCTCGGCCATCAGCGACTTGCCATACATCTTGCGCAGATGGGCGGCCGGAACCTTGCCCGGACGGAAACCGTTGATACGCACCTTCGAGCGGGCATCCTCGAGACGCTCCGCGAGACGCGCTTCCATGTCGGTGGCTGGCACGACGATCCTGATCTCGCGCTTGAGCCCTTCATTGAGCGTTTCGGTAACCTGCATCACAAAACCTTTGTTCTTCGTGTCGACGCTCCGGGTTGCCGCTCGCCGGCCCCCGGTCCGTCCATCCTGTCCTCAAGCCCGGTTTGGCCTGCCTGGTGCGGGTGGAGGGACTTGAACCCCCACGCCTTGCGGCACCAGAACCTAAATCTGGCGTGTCTACCAATTTCACCACACCCGCCCCGGCCGGCGGGAACCGGCCAGAAGCGCGCGTTCTATATCACCGCGCCCAAGGCGATCAAAGAAAAAATGGCGCAGAATCCGGTTTTTTCGAGGCATTTCACCCGGATCCGGAAATGGCCGCGCGCCCGGCCCCTGCCGACGTCCCGGCCCGGCGGGAACCGGTCTTGCCGCAGGGGTCCGACGGAAATTCCTTCAACCGATTTGACAAAGGCGCTGCCGCCAAACGCCGAAAGCATGCTGCAATTGCACAGTTTTGTGACATTACGTCGCGTTATCAATATGTTAAATGTTGTGCATTGCACAATATGCATGGCTGTCTTGCAGATTTGGCACTCCACAAAGCGGCATGGTGCGCCTATCTTCCACTCAACGGTCGGACGGAAACGAAAGACCAACCGAGACGAGGACCGAAGAGATGAACATCATCCGCAATTACCGCAACTGGCGCCGCGAACGCGAGACGATCAGCGAGCTGAACCGCCTTTCAAACCGCGAACTGGCCGATCTGGGCATTGCCCGCGCTGACATCCCGTTCATCGCCCGGCGCGCCCGCTGAATAGAAATACACGGATTTCGTCCGGGTTACCTCCTCCCAACCCTGACGGATGAGGGTTCGCGACCTCCTCCTCCCAATCGCGAACCTGACATAAAGACACCCGCCGGACCTCCTCCCCCGGCGGGTGTTTTTTTGTCTGCCGCCCGGCTGCGAAAGGTCAGCGCTCGCCGCCGACGCCGCGCTTCTTCCACTCCGACAATGCCAGGATGTCCGGGCGCCCGCCCATGGGCTCATACCAGCTGTCGACCGCCCAGAGCCTGCCGCTTTTCCTTTCCTTCAGAACGGCGGTGGAATGGGGATAACGGGCATCGAGGAAAAAACCGCGCGAAACATTCGACTGCACCGCATGGTGTTTCAGCAGGCCCTTCTTCTGAAGCAACAGCATGAAGGTTCGCGTGTTCGTGGATTCGTCGATGCAGTCCATCTGGCCCTTCGTGCCACCTTCATCCAGTGTAGACTTGGCCCTGTCGCGCACGCCGATCGCATCGCCGGCCTTGTCCTCGAAATAGGCGACAGCGCGGCCGACGGCCTCGCGCTCGGCCGCGGGCGATGCGGCGCCGCCTTCCATGATGGCGCGGATGCGCGCCATGTCGCCGTCATCGAGTGCAAAACGCGTGCGGAAATAGCAATTGTAGCCGTGGCAAGCGGTCAGCCGTGACGCAGCCACGCTTTCGAGCGCGGCGGAGTAGTTGCTCGACGCGGAAGTGCAGGCACCGAGAAGCGGCAAGAGCAGGGACAGGGAGAGAAGACGGATTTGACGCATGGCGCCATTATTGCCAAGGAATGGCGCGTGGCAATGGTGCCGGGGCGACTTTCGGTTGTCATCCACATCCCGCGCCTCTCCATTGATCGGGAGAGCGAAAAGCCCTATTTCCCGCGCCAATGCTTTCAACGGAGATCGTCATGAAGCCCATTCACATCATCGGTGGCGGTCTGGCCGGTTCCGAAGCCGCATGGCAGGCCGCCAATGCCGGCGTTCCCGTCATCCTGCATGAAATGCGCGGGGTGCGCGGCACCGACGCCCACAAGACAGATCATCTGGCCGAGCTCGTCTGCTCCAACTCGTTCCGTTCGGACGATGCACAGACCAATGCGGTCGGGCTGCTGCACGCGGAAATGCGGCTTGCCAATTCACTCATCATGGCGTGTGGCGATGCCCACCAGGTGCCTGCCGGATCGGCGCTGGCGGTCGACCGGGACGGCTTTGCCGCAGCCGTGACCGCGAAGCTCGAAGCCCATCCGCTGATTTCCATCGTGCGCGAGGAAATCACGGGGCTGCCGCCGGAAGACTGGGACCAGGCGATCATCGCCACCGGTCCGCTGACCGCGCCGGACCTTGCGGCCGCGATCGCGCGGGAGACGGGCGAGGAATCGCTCTCCTTCTTCGATGCCATCGCACCCATCGTCCATTTCGAATCGATTGACCTCGACACGGCCTGGTTCCAGTCGCGCTATGACAAGGTCGGGCCCGGCGGTACAGGCAAGGATTACATCAACTGCCCGCTCGACGAGGCCCGGTATCATGCCTTCATCGATGCGCTCCTGGCCGGCGAGAAGACCGAATTCCGCGAATGGGAGGGCGTGCCCTATTTCGACGGCTGCCTGCCCATCGAGGTGATGGCCGAACGTGGGCGCGAGACCCTTCGCCACGGGCCAATGAAGCCCATGGGCCTGACCAACCGGCACTATCCGGATGTGAAGCCCTATGCGGTGGTGCAGTTGCGCCAGGACAATGCGCTGGGCACGCTCTACAACATGGTCGGTTTCCAGACCAAGCTGAAATATGCCGAACAGGTGCGCATCTTCCGCATGATACCGGGGCTGGAGGACGCGCAATTCGCCCGCCTCGGCGGCCTTCATCGCAACACCTACATCAATTCGCCGTTGCTGCTCGATGCCACGCTGCAACTGAAATCGCGGCCGGGCCTGCGCTTTGCAGGCCAGGTGACGGGCTGCGAGGGCTATGTGGAATCTGCGGCCATGGGCCTTCTGGCCGGCCGCTTCGCTGCGGCCAGCCGCCTTGGTGCAGTGCTTGCACCGCCGCCCGCCACGAGCGCGTTCGGCGCGCTGCTCGGCCACATTACCGGCGGTCATCTCGTATCGGACGAGGAACCCGGCAAGCGCTCATTCCAGCCGATGAACATCAATTTCGGGCTGTTTCCGCCGCTCGAACCGGGCGCCATCCGCAAGCCGGAAGGGGTGAAACGGCTGCGGGGCAAGGAAAAGGCTGTGGCCAGGAAGCGGGCCATGACCGGGCGGGCGCTGGCGGACTGCCGCGCATGGCTCGGCCTGCCGCAGGACGCACAGGCGGCGGAATAGGCCGCGGGGGCTAGGAAAAAACGTTTCTTTCATGCCATTCTTCGATCCGGATCCAGTGATGCCCGGAGGGAAGATGCCATGCCCAGACGTCCTGCCAGCCTTGTTTCCGCCTGCCTTCTGCCGCTTCTTGTCTCCACCGGGGCGCTGGCGCGCGATTGCGAGGCCGATGCCCGCGCCGCGATGGTGGACGTGCGCCATCCCGTTGCGATCCTCCAGCATGTCAGCACGATCATGGGCGAAAACACGATGCGCAGCCTGGCGCTGACGACGCCCGACAATCGCGGCATGTCGATGAGCGAGGACGGAACACCGATGACACTGTGGGTTGGCGGCCGGTTCTACACGACGGCCGACAAGGGCAAGACCTGGAAACTGATGAGCGAATCATCGGAAGAGGCGCAGGCCGAGGCGATGGAACAATTGCGCGCCCGGGCTGCGGCGGCCACAAACATCACCTGTGCCTACGATACCGAACTGGAGGGCCGAAAGGTCCATCATTTCAGCCTGGACTATGTGCTGGAAAACGTGGGCATGGAGATGCAGGGCGAATACTGGATCGACGCGGAAACCGGTTTTCCCTGGCGCATCAAGACGGTCAGTCCGCACAACACGATCATACAGGACAATGAACCTGCCCCTGCCGGCATGGGCGTACCCGATCCGGAAGGCTGAAGGACGCTTTACATGTGCGCGCCCGCGCCCGACACTGCGCCCGCTTGGACAGACAGGAGGCATGGATGAGCAAGGCCGAAGGCCCTTTCTTCACGGTCGAACAGAACGGACCGGTCGCCGAAATCACGATGAACCGGCCTGATTCGGCGAATGCGATGTCACCGGATTTCTGGGACGACCTGCCGCGAATCCTCCGCGACCTGAGCGAACAGGGCACGGTGCGCGCCGCCATCCTTGGCGGCGCCGGCCGCCATTTCTCGGGAGGGATGGACCTCGCGACGTTCGATTCCATCGCCGCCATGCTCAAGGTGGAGCCCGGCCGGGCAGCCCATGGCCTGCGCGGGCTGATCCTGAAGCTTCAGGACACGTTCACCGCGATCGAACGGGCGCCCTTCCCCGTGATCGCCGCCATTCACGGCGCCTGCATCGGCGGGGCGATCGACATGATCACGGCCTGCGACATCCGCCTTGCCAGCCAGGATGCCTTTTTCGCCATCGAGGAGATCAATATCGGCATGGCAGCCGATGTGGGCACATTGCAGCGCCTGCCGAAACTGATCGCGCCCGGCATAGCCGCCGAACTTGCGCTGACCGGCCGCCGGTTCGACAGCGCCGAAGCGCGCAGCATCGGGCTGGTCACCGGCACCTTTCCGGACCGCGACAGCATGCTCGCCGAGGCGCGTTTGCTGGCGCAATCGCTCGCAGCGCGGTCGCCGCTGGCGCTTGCCGGGATCAAGCGCAATCTCGCCTATTCGCGCGATCACAGCGTGGCAGACGGACTGGACTATATCGCCACGTGGAATGGCGGCATGTTGCGGGCCGAGGACCTGATGGAAGCCATTCAGGCACGCGCACAGAAGCGGGCCGCCGTCTTCAAGGACCTCGGCAAGCCGGCCTGAGACTGTTCCGGCTCAATGCAGCCGGAACTCTTCCCCAACAGCGCGCACCTCGGCCGGGCGGATCAGCCGGGCATGGGCCACCGTGACCGAATGGAGCGGGCCTTCGATCTTCTCTTCCCAGAAGGACAGGAACTTCTTGAGCACCGGAAACTCCGGCCACAGGTCATAGTCCTGCCAGATGTATTCCTGCAGGAGGGAATGGTGGTCCGGCATGCGATAGGCGATCTTTGCCGTCGTCAGCCCGTAACCCTCGATCTGCTTGCGGAATGCGTCGCTGGCCTTCATGGGAAACCTCCACGTCCGTTGTTGACATGGCAATTGCGCCATGCAAAAGCACGCGCGTCAAGCGACAAATCTTGCTTTAATCAACAATACCAATATGTTAGCAGCATTCAAACAGGAGTGCTGCCACAATCGTCATTCGGCCGGACCGAATTCGGGCGTCCTGGGAAGGCCGGGCTTTCCCGCCTCCTGCGGATTGCGGCGCACATAATCGGCCTTGATGGCATGGGAATCCTGGCGCGAGCCGTCATGGCTCCACCCCGGCGGCATGAACAGATAGCCGAGCCGCTGGCGAAGCGTCAGACCCGGTGTCAGGACGGCGTCACGGAACATGGCGACCCATTCGTGGAACGCCACGCGAACCGGGTTCCATGTGGCCAGGTTCTTCACGATGCCGTAGCGCGGCGGGTCTTCCGGCACCTCCTCGACAAAGGTGCCGAAAAGCCTGTCCCAGACAATGAGCGTGCCGGCATAGTTGGAATCCAGATAGCGCGGGTTGATGGCGTGATGGACGCGGTGATGCGAGGGCGTGTTGAAGACGAGTTCGACCGGCCGCCACATCCTGCCAATGGTCTCGGTGTGAATCCAGAACTGCCAGAGCAGGTTGAAGCCATAAACGAAGGCGATGAGCGCCGGGTGAAAACCGAGCAGCACCAGCGGCGCCTGCAGGATGACCATGCCGGTCAACTGGCCGGTCCAGCTCTGGCGCAGGGCGGTGGACAGGTTGTAATGCTGGCTGGAGTGATGGTTGACATGCTCTGCCCAGACCCAGCGCACCCGGTGGGCGATACGGTGGTACCAGTAGTAGCGCAGATCGTCGACGATGAAGGCCACGAGGAAAACCCAGAGCGCCAGCCCCTGATCGAAGAAGCGGTATTGCCAGACCCACATGAGGACGGTGAAGGATATGAAGCCGAGAAGGAGACCGGCAACGACGTTGCCGACCCCCATGGCAAGGCTTGTCATCGTGTCGGCGGTGTTGAAACTGCCCTTCGCCCGCCTGGTGGAGACGAGGAACATTTCCAGCAGGATGGCCGCGATGAACAGCGGAATGGCCAGTTCCGTGACCTTGGGAAAAGCATAGGAATCCATTGTCAGTTCCTCACTGTTCAGGGCGTCATGTGTGCGACCAGCCTCGCGGCCGTCTCGCTGTCATCGAAGCGGATGGTCATGGCGCTCCATCCAAGTTCGCGAAACCCTATCGAAACGACACCGTCCGCTTGATGGCGAATGTGGCGCAGATCCCGCGGATGCACCAGCCGGGTTGCCATGTGCCGCCCCGTCACCCGGACAATGCCCATCGCGGCGTCTTCCAGCAGGACAAAGGCCGCCGAGCCGTCTGCCGACACAAGGACAGGCCCCTCGCCGGCCTGCGGGTATTCGTCTTGCAGGACCGCAAGCGCTTCAGCACCGCTGTCAATGCTGCGGCCCTGCCCTGCCCCGGAAAGACGCAAGGCCAGGAAGACGGCGGCCAGACCGACCGCGACGATGGCGACAAGGACCATCAGGTTCATGGCCAGTTCCTCCCCCGGCGCAGTTCGATGGCGCCCGCGAGGCAACTGTGCCAAGGCGGAACACCTTGGTCAATTCATCACGCAGCGTAAGGCAGGCAATCAGGACCGCAGGCTCATGCGAAGGAAAGACCAGGAACGGCGCAGCGCCGAAATTTCCGGCGTTCGCTCCAGGCAGGCCGCGCCTGTTTGCTCGATGCGTTCGAGATAGGCGGGCACGGGGGCCAGCACGAGATAGCCGGGCCGAAGCGTTTTTGGCAATCCTTCCAACGCCTTGCGCGCAAGGCCGAGATGCTCGCGGGCCTTCGCGCAAAGCGCCGATACCAGAGCGGCGGCGTTCCTGTCATCCGGCGTATCGAGGTAGCTGTCGCGATCCAGTCCGCATGCTGTCAGCAATTCGGCCGGAACATAGCACTGGCCGCGCGCGCGATGCAGCGGAAGGGAGCGGATGAGGCCCGTCATCGCCTGGGCGCAGGCGGCATGACCGGCCGCCTCGCCCGTCCCTGGCGCGGCGTCGCGATCCAGAATGGTTGCGGCCATTTGCAGGATCGCGCCGGCCGTCTCGCCACAATAGCCTTCAAGGTCGTTCATGGACGGCATCGGATCATCATAGAGATCGAACAGCCGCGCCTCGAAATAGGCTTCCAGCGCAGCCGGCGGAAGCTGGTGCCGGTCGACGACCCGCGCGAAGGCCTCGGCAACCGGATGTCCGCAATCCGCTCCGGCCTCCGGCGTCGCCACGGCGTCGCGCCACCATTGCAGCCGGATTTCGCCGGCAAGAGGTTCGCGGATGGCATCGCGGATTCGCGCCACTTCCAGGTTGAAGGTATAGAGCACCGCCAGATCGCCGCGCTTGCCGGCCGGTGCGTAGAGCGTCGCCAGGTAACGGTCCGGGTCCGCGGCCTTCAGATCGGCAAGCAGCGTTTCCAGCAATGGCGCCGTTTCGTTTGCCATCAGACGGCGATGAAGAACGCGGCGACGGCCCGATCCTCGGCCACGAGGACATTGTAGGTGCGCACCGCCGCGCCTGTGCTCATGGCATCCGCGACGATTCCCGCCTCGCGCAGGCTGCGGGCAAGCTCGGGTCGAAGGCGCCTGAGATCGGCGCCCATGCCCGCGAGCAGGATTTCGATCTCGCCCGCTTCGTCGAAAACCCGCCGGAGATCATCGGCAGACGGGTTTTGCGGATCCGATGGCTGCCAGCCGTAAATCCCTGACGGCAGGCACATCAGCGAGCCGCGATGCGACATGTCGGCAAAGCGAAAGCCACCATTGCCATAGGCATCGATTGCCGCACGGCCCGGAAAGTGGGCCTGGTGCATCTGGATGCCCGAGCCCATGGCCTCAGCCCTTTGCCGGCTCGACGCCGCTACCGCTCTTTTCCTCATCCTCCGCTGCAACCTTGCTCGAACGCAGATTGAACAGGATGAGAAGCGGCGCAGCGATGAAGATGGACGAATAGGTGCCGATCACCACGCCGAAAATCATGGCCGCGGTGAAGGACTGGATCACCTCGCCGCCGAAGAAGAACAAGGCCAGCAGGGCCAGCAACGTGGTCACGGACGTCATGACGGTTCGCGACAGCGTGTCGTTCATGCTCATGTCGAGCAATTGCGGCAATGGCATCTTGCGATAGCGCCGCAGGTTCTCGCGCACGCGGTCGTAGACCACCACCGTGTCGTTGAGCGAATAGCCGACGATCGTCAGGATGGCGGCGATGGATGAGAGGTTGAACTCGATGCCGGTGATGACAAAGAAGCCGATGGTCATGATGACATCGTGCATGGTCGCCAGGATCGCGCCGACGGCGAACTGCCACTCGAACCGCACCCAGATGTAAAGCAGGATAGCGGCAAGGGATGCCAGCACGCCCAATGTCCCTGCCCGGGCCAATTCGCCGGAGACCGTTGGTCCGACCACCTCGACGCGGCGGAAGTCGTAGGCTTCCTCCAGCTCGCCACGCACCTTGGCGATCACGCTCTGCTCGGCATTCTCGCCGCCGCCCTGCGCCTCGACGCGGATGAGCACTTCGGACGGATCGCCGAATTCCTGCACCTGCACGTCGCCGAGATTGAGGTTTCCAAGGCGGTCGCGAATATCGGCCACGTCGGCAGCGCCCTGGCGGGCCTTGATCTCGATGAGCGATCCGCCCTTGAAGTCGATGCCGTAGTTCATGTTGACGGTGACGAACAGCGCGAGAGCGCCGATGGCGGCCAATGCCGACAGGCTGAAGGTCACACGGCGCAGCCACATGAACGGGATCTTCGTGACGGCGGGCACGAGATGCATGGGCGCACCCGGCAGTTCCTTCGGCCGCTGGCGGCGGACATATTCGGCGATCATCCAGCGGGTGAAGGTAAAGGCGGTAAAGACCGTCGTCACGATGCCGATCGCCAGCGTCACGGCAAAGCCGCGCACCGGGCCGGTGCCCAGATAAAACAGGATCACGGCGGCGATCAGCGTGGTGACGTTGGCGTCGATGATCGTGGCCATGGCCCGCGAGAAGCCGGCGTCTATGGCCTGGATGACCGAACGGCCGTTGCGGCGCTCTTCCCGTATGCGCTCGTAGATCAGCACGTTGGAATCGACCGCCATGCCGACTGTCAGCACGATGCCGGCGATGCCCGGCAGGGTCAGCGTCGCTCCCAGGACCGAGAGCAACGCCACGATCATCGCGATATTGGCCACAAGGGCAATGTTGGCGATGACGCCGAGAAGGCCATAGGCGAGTACCATGAAGGCAAGTACGAGGACGGCACCGATCAGGGCGGCAAGCTGCCCGGCGGCGACTGAATCCGCGCCAAGGCCCGGACCGACCGTGCGTTCCTCGATGATCGTCAACGTGGCCGGCAGCGCACCGGCGCGAAGCAGCACGGCCAGATCATTGGCGGACTGGGCAGTGAAAGAGCCTGAAATCTGGCCCGAGCCGCCAAGAATCGGCTCGCGGATGACGGGCGCGGAAATGACCCGGCCATCCAGGATGATGGCGAAGAGGCGACCGACATTCTGCTGGGTCGCCTGGCCGAAGCGCTGTGCGCCCTTGGTGTCGAAACGGAAGGACACGACGGGTTCGGAGGTACGCTGATCGAAGGTCGGCTGCGCATCGACCAGGTTTTCGCCCGAAACGATGACGCGATCCTCGATCACGTAGGGAACCGGCGGGTCGTCATTGGAATACATGACCGTGGTGCCGGCAGGCGGGCGCCCCTCGATGGCTTCCTGCACGGGAACCGTCTGGTCGACCATCTGGAAGGTGAGCTTGGCCGTCTGGCCGAGAATGTCCTTGAGACGCTGCGGGTCGTCGAGCCCTGGCACCTGGACCAGAATGCGGTCATCGCCTTGCCGCTGGATTACCGGTTCGGTGGTGCCCAGTTCATTGACACGCCGGCTCACCACCTCGATCGACTGGGTCAGCGCAGCCGAGGTGCGGTAATCGAGCCCTTCCTCGGTCAGCGTAAAGCGCAGGAGGCCCGGTTCAGGTTCTTCAAGCGTGACTTCCGAAATCGTGCCGCCACCGAAGAGGCCGGAGGAAATCGGCTCGGTAAGCGAGGCCAGCGTTTCCTTCGCCAGGGTCACCTGCTGTGCGTCGCGAATGCGCACCTGCACCGTGCGGCCGGATCCGCTGAGGCCGGTATAGCCGATGCTTTCCTCACGCAAAAGGCGGCGAACCTCGTCCCTGGTGGCCTCCAGCCTGTCCTTGACGATGTCCGCGCGTTCGATCTGCAGCAGGATGTGCGAGCCGCCCTGCAGGTCGAGGCCAAGCGTCATCTTCTGCTTCGGCATCCAGTCGGGCAGCGCGTCCAGCGCCGACTGGTTGACGAGGTTGGGCGCGGCGAAGAGAAGGCCGGCGATCACCGACAGCCAGATGAGAATCGTTTTCCAACGCGTGAAATAGAGCATGGATCAGTCCGTTTCCGGCTGTGGACGGCCGGCCCGTTGCGCCGGGCCACGCCTGGTCAGGCTTTTTCGTTCTGATTGGCGATCGGCTCGCCCTTGACGCGCACGTCGGCAATCATGGCGCGCAGCACACGCACCTTCACGCCCTGAGCGATCTCGACGTCGAGTTCGGTGTCGTCTGCCTTGACGACCTTGCCGACGATGCCGCCGCTCGTGATGACGGTATCGCCGCGACGAACGGCCGAGAGCATTTCATCGCGCTTCTTCATCTGCTGGCGCTGCGGCCGGATGATGAGGAAATACATGATCACGAAGATCAGTATGAACGGCAGGATGCTCATGAAAATGTCGGCGCCACCGGCGGGCGCGGCGGACTGGGCGAATGCCGGGGTGACGAACATCAGCGAACTCCTGCAAAGACGAGAGAAGGCGGGGCGAATCCCGCATGACAGACTGGCGCGGAATATAGTGGTTCAGGTCGCCTTTGCAACTGTGAGCGAAAGTGCGCGGGCGCTTTTCCGGCGCGCCGGCTCATGCTACGGGCTCGTGACCGACTGGAGGACCCATGAACCGCATATCGCTCGATGACATTGCCGCCCGCCTGGACAGGCTCGCCGAGGCCGTGGAAAGCCTCCGGCCGCAACCGGTTCCCGCGCCCGATTTCAATGCCGCGGACTGCTTCGTCTGGGATGCGGAGGCTGCCAAGCTGATGGCGGTGGAAAAGGTCAACCGTATCGACATATCGCTGATCAGGGGCGTCGACCGGGTGCGTGACATCCTGGTTGCCAATACCGACCGCTTCGCCGGCGGATTGCCGGCCAACAACGTGCTGCTGTGGGGCGCGCGCGGCATGGGCAAGTCCTCGCTCGTCAAGGCAGCACACGCGGTCGCGGCACGATCGGCTGCGCAGGCCGGCCGCGCCGCGCTGAAACTTGTCGAAATCCATCGCGAGGACATCGACACCCTGCCCCGCCTGATGACGCTCCTGAAAGCCGCCGATGCGCGCTTCATCCTGTTTTGCGACGATCTGTCCTTCGACCATGACGACACATCCTACAAGTCGCTCAAGGCGGCGCTGGAGGGCGGCGTGGAAGGCAGGCCGGACAACATCATCTTCTATGCAACGTCGAACCGGCGGCACCTGCTGCCGCGCGACATGATCGACAACGAGCGCTCCACGGCGATCAATCCGGGCGAAGCGGTGGAAGAAAAGGTCTCGCTGTCGGACAGGTTCGGTCTCTGGCTCGGGTTCCACAAGTGCTCGCAGGACGACTACCTGGAGATGGTCAACGGCTATGCCCGCCACTTCAACCTCAAGACCGGGCCGGAAACGCTGAAGGCGGAAGCGCTGGAATGGGCGGTGACGCGCGGCGGCCGGTCCGGACGTGTGGCCTGGCAATTCATCCAGGACCTAGCGGGACGGCTCGGCCAGAGGCTGGATTGACGCAGCAAGACGCCGGCGCGCGCTTGCAGGCCGGAGCCGCCGCCGCAAAAGACAATACCCCGCCGGGCCTGGCGGGGTATTGCCTGGAAGCGGAGCTGCCCTGGAGACCAGCCCTCCGCCATTCCTACTCCAGGAAGTCGACCGGATTGACCGGGTTGGAATTCTTCCGGATCTCGAAATGCAGTTTCGGCCGGTTTGCGGAACCTGAATTGCCGGCCTTCGCGATCTCCTGACCGCGGCGCACCTTGTCGCCGCGCGAAACGGTGAGGCTGGAATTGTGACCATAGACGGAGACGAGACCGTCATCGTGGCGGATCAGCACGGTGTTGCCAAACTCCTTCAGGCCGCTGCCGGCATAGATGACGACGCCATTTTCGGCGGCCTTGACCGGCGTGCCGGCCGGAACCGCGATATCGATGCCATCATTGGCCTTGCCGCCTGAATTGGCGCCGAACGATGAGACGATGCGCCCGCGCACCGGCCAGCGCAACTTGCCGATGCCGGTTGTCGCCGGCGCGACGGCCGCCACCTTCTCTGCCTGGCGGATCACCTTCTCGTCCTTGCGCTGCGGTGGCGTGTAGGTCGGCAGATCACTGCCGGATTTCACGCTTGGCCCGGCGCCGCCCGTGATGATCGGATCGACCGCCGGCTTCGCGCTGGCCGTCCGCACCGGTTGACCGGCCGACGGCATGACGAGTTTCTGACCGACACGAATGGTGCCGTCGCGGAGGTTGTTGGCTGCCTTCAACGCCGCGACGGTCACACCATTGCGGCGCGCGATGGCATAGAGCGAATCCCCTGCAACGACCGTATGGACATTGCCTGCCTGCGTGGCCTTGGCCTGCCCCGGCTCCGCGCGGCTCGGCGTTCCGGTGGTTACGGCATCGGCGCGGGGCGCCGGCGGGCGCGGCGCTTCGCGGACCACCGCCACCTCGCGGCGCGGTGCATCCTGCGGCACCGGAACCCGGTTTGCCGGCACATCGTATTTCGTGCCGCGCGACGATTTGGCCGCCGCGGTCTGCGGGTTGGCGTCGGGCGCGGAAGTCGGCGCCTTTTGCGAATAGACATAGGTCGGGATCACGATGCGCTGGCCTGCCGTGACATCGCGGGGATCGGCAATGCCGTTGACGCGCATGATCTCACGCGCAGGCACGCCGAAACGTCTGGACAGATTGTAGACCGTTTCACCTTCGCGCAAGGTAATCTGCGTGCCGCCCGAGGCCGTCCAGCCGCGTCCGTCGCCGCGTTCCTGGGCCGACCTGCTTTCGGGTGCGGTCCCGGCGGCGGCATTCCTGGACGCCGCCGCCGGCTCGACCTTGCGCGCTGACGTGGAACCGGTGGCCATCGTGTCGACACGGCTTGCGGCCGGTGCCGCCAGCGTCTGTCGCTCGACGGACGGCGCCGTGACAGCCTGGCGAACCGGCGCAGGTGCTGGCGGGAAAGCGGCAGGCGACGCATTGCCGGGATAAGGGTTGACCCGATAGGCTGCCTGGGGGCGCGCAGGATAGGAAACAGGCGGCGGCGCAGGCTGCGCCATGCCGGCTGCCGCCATGCCCACACCGGCGCTTGGCGCAACGCGCCCGCCCGGTATCAGGTTGGCGGCGCCACGGCCGACGGAACCGGTTGCTGTCGTGTCCACGTCACCCGGATAGGGCTGGTCCACAGAGGCGGCCGATGTCCGCGATGGCACCGAAGCCGTATAGAAACTGTCGGTGAAGCGCACGGCATCGGAACTGCATCCGGCGGCGAGCCCACCAACCATGGCGATGGCCGCCCCTCTGGAGAGGTGTCGTGCATATGCCTTGAAAATGGTGACCTGCATGTTCTGAAACCCGCCATACTCGCTAACTCGCACAAGATCATTAAAGCGCGTTAGTGTTACTGACGGGTTAAGCACGGGCTGAAAGGTGCCTTGCGTCACCGCATGAGCGTGCCCTGAACGGCCGAATTGCAGGGAAAACCGGGCGCTCAGAGCGCGGCAGCAACTCCACGCGCCAAGGCCTGAAACCGCACCTGGCCGACATCGTCGCGCTCGAAACGGCTGCCGATCTTCGTCAGGCGAGCGAGCGACTGGACATCTTCCGGGCCGCCGATGGCCGCGAACATCACGCCACCGGAAGAAAGGAGATCGGCATAGGCACGCGGAAGGCTGTCAAAGGCCGCCCAGACCACGATCCTGTCAAAGGGACCCTCGCCCTCGATGGCGCGTTCGGCATCGCCGTGACGCTGGAGGATGTTGGTCAGGCCAAGGGTGCGGAACCGTTCGCCAGCCTGGTCAATGAGCGTCCTGAAGCGGTCCACCGTCGTCACCCGGCCGGCCAGCCTGGCCATGACCGCGGCGGTGTAGCCCGAGCCCGTTCCGATTTCCAGCACCCGGTGACTGGCCTGAAGACCGAGCCCGGCAAGAACGCGGGCCTGAAGGTCCAGTCCCTCGATGGTTTCGCCGCAGGCAATGGGGCAGGAGCGCGCGCCATATGCGGCAAGCTGGTATTCGGCAGGCACGAAGGCGCGGCGCGGCGTGGCCTCTATGGCCGCGAACAGACCCTTGTCGTCAATGCCCTGCGCCCGCATCCGCAAGACGAAGGCGGCAAGCGCTTCGTTTCCGGATGCCGGCGCGGCGGGCATCAGAAGGCTTCCCTCAGCGCATCCTGCGCTTCATGGGCCGTCAGGTTCAGTTTCAAGGGCGTGATGGAAATGCGGTTGTCACGAAGAGCCGCGATATCCGTTCCCTCCACGGCGTCGAACTCCTTGCGGCCGAACCGGATCCAGAAATAGGGGAAGTTGCGGCCATCGCGGCGCTCTTCCACGCCAACGCCATGGACGATCCGGCCCTGGGTGGTGACAGCGACGCCCTTGACCTCTTCAGGCCGGCAATTGGGAAAGTTGACGTTGAGCAGGACACCTTCCGGCAGGTCGGTGGCGATACAGGTCTTCAGCACGTCGACGGCATGGGCCTCGGCCACCTCGTAGGGAACCACCCTGCCCTCGTCGGAGAAATTGTAACCCTGGCTGAGCGCGATGGACCGGATTCCGACCAGGGTGCCCTCCATGGCACCGGCCACGGTTCCCGAATAGGTGACGTCATCGGCGATGTTGGTGCCGGAATTGACGCCGGACAGGATGAGGTCCGGCGCTTGCGGCATGATGTGCCGCACGGCCATGATGACGCAATCGGTCGGTGTGCCGCGAACGGCGAAATGCCGGTCATCGAGCTTGCGCAGACGCAGGGGGTGCGACAGCGTCAGCGAATGCGCCAGGCCCGACTGGTCCGTCTCGGGCGCAACCACCCAGACATCATCCGACAATTGCCGCGCAATCCGCTCCAGAACGGCGATCCCCTCGTCATGAATGCCGTCATCATTGGTCAGCAGGATGCGCATGCTCTCTCCTCGTCATGTTCCGGCGCGCCGTCAGGCGCGTGCAATGATCTCCAAGCCGCCCATATAGGGGCGCAGAACCTCAGGGACGGCAATCGATCCGTCCTCGTTCTGATAGTTCTCCATCACCGCAATCAGCGCGCGGCCGACCGCGATGCCCGAGCCGTTCAGCGTATGGACGAAACGCGTCTGCTTCTCACCCGCTGCACGGTAGCGGGCATTCATGCGCCGCGCCTGGAAATCGCCGCAGACCGAACAGGACGAAATCTCGCGATAGGCATCCTGACCCGGCAGCCAGACCTCGATATCGTAGGTCTTGCGTGCGCCAAAGCCCATGTCGCCGGTGCACAGCACGACGGTGCGGAACGGCAGGCCCAGCCGCTTGAGAATGTCCTCGGCACAGGCGGTCATGCGCTCATGTTCATCGATGGACGTATCCGCGTCGGTTATGGAGACCAGTTCGACCTTGTTGAACTGGTGCTGGCGCAGCATGCCGCGCGTGTCACGGCCCGCCGAACCGGCTTCGGAGCGGAAGCATGGAGTCAGAGCGGTGAAGCGCAGCGGCAGGCTTTCAGCCTCCACGATCTCGCCGGCAACCAGGTTCGTCATCGGCACTTCAGCCGTCGGGATCAGGCCGAGCCGCCCGGCGCCGTGCGGCGTGAAGAACAGGTCTTCCGAGAATTTCGGCAATTGCCCCGTTCCGAAATAGGCATCATCCTTGACGAGAAGCGGAGGATTGACCTCCACATAACCGTTCTCGCCGGTATGGACGTCGAGCATGAATTGCCCGAGCGCACGCTCCAGGCGGGCAAGCGGACCCTTCAAAACCGTGAACCGGGCGCCCGACAGCCTGGCGGCAGCCTCGAAGTCCATCAGGCCCAGCGCCTCGCCCAGTTCCCAATGCTCCTTCGCCGCAAAGGCGAATTCCGGACGACGGCCGACCTTGCGCACTTCCACATTGCCACTTTCGTCCTCGCCCACCGGCACATCGGCGAGCGGAATGTTGGGAATACGAGCCATAGCATCGGTGAATTTCGCATTGAGGTCGCGCTCGACAGCTTCACCGGCCTGCAATTCATCCTTGATGGATGCCACTTCGGCCTTCAGCTTCCCGGCCGTTTCATGGTCCTTCTGGCCCATGGCCTTGCCGATTTCCTTCGACGCGGCATTGCGGCGCTCCTGAAGCGCTTGCAGGCGGGCGATATGGGAGCGGCGCTGTTCGTCAAGCGCGATCAGCGCGGCAGCCTCGGGGGCGGCACCCCGCATGGCAAGCGCCTCGTCCAGAGCTTCAGGATTTTCGCGGATCCACTTGATATCGAGCATGGGAATGTCCCGGACCTGGCCAGTTGCGTCTGGCGCTTCTTAGACGAGTCGCCCTGACGATGCGAGAGCCGGCTTGACGCAGGCGGCCAACGCATCCCCGGGCAAGCGGATCACGGCATGGAACCGCGACCCTGTTCTTCCAGTTCGGCTTCACCAGACCCGCCGGCCGGCTTGTCCTCGGCTGGCGCATCGGCCTCAGCCCCGGTTTCATCCTCGTCGGTTTCGGATGCCTGCGCGCGTTCGCGCTCCACCATGCGAGCCGTATAGATGGAAATCTCGTAGAGAATGATGGTCGGCAGGGCAAGACCGATCTGGCTGACCGGATCGGGCGGCGTGAGGACTGCGGCGGCAATGAAGGCAAAGACGATGGCGTATTTGCGCTTTTCCTTCAGTCCCTCCGACGTCGCCAGGCCGGCGCGCGCCAGCAGCGTGGTGACGACGGGAAGCTGGAAGACGAGTCCGAAGGCGAAGATCAGCGTCATGATCAGGCCGAGATATTCCGAAACCTTCGGCAGGAGCGAAATATCGACCTGACCTTCGCCACCGGTCTGTTCCATGGCGAGGAAGAACCACATCACCATGGGCATGAAGAAGCTGTAGACCAGCGTCGCGCCCAGCAGGAACAGCAGCGGCGAGGCAACCAGAAACGGCACGAAGGCCTTTCTTTCGTTGCGATAGAGGCCTGGCGCGATAAACTTGTAGATCTGTGCCGCAATCAACGGAAATGCGAGCACAAGGCCGCCGAACATGGCGATCTTGATCTGCGTGAAGAAGAATTCCTGGGGCGCGGTGTAGATCAGCGCCACCTTGCGGTGATCGAGCCCTGCCCACTCGACAGCCCACTTGAAGGGCTGGACCAGGAAATTGAAAAGATCCTTGGCCCAGAAGAAGCAGAACAGGAAAGCGATGAAGAAACCGCCCACCGCCCACATCAGGCGCTGGCGCAATTCGATGAGATGTTCGATCAATGGTGCCGACGACGCGTCGATATCCACTTCGTCCTGCTTCTTGCTCACGCGCCTTTTCCTGTCTCTGCCCCGTCTTTCGACGACATGCCCGTCTCACCTTCGCCGGGAAGCGCGGCCGCGCCCGCCTTGGCCGGCTCAGCGGCATGGCTTTCGGCGTCGGCCCTGGCATCGCCCTTGGCCGGCGCGGCGGGCTTGGCCCGCGTGGCGTCGGACAGATCCTTCTTGATCTCGTCGCCGATCTTGTTGAGCGGATTGAGGTTCTTCTTGATCTCGTTGGCCGGATTCATCGACCGCGCCGTGTCGGCGATCGACTTGAGATCCTCCAGTTCCGCTTCCTTCAGCGCGTCATCGAACTGGCGACGGAAATCGCCGGCCATGGACCGCAGCTTGTTTGTCGTACGCCCGAACGTGCGCAGCATCTTCGGCAGATCCTTCGGACCCACGACGATGATCATCACGATCGCGACTACGAGCAGTTCCGGCCAGCCAATATCCAGCATATTACCAGAGCCCTGTCAGACACACCTCGACGCCGCACCCGCACGGGGCGCGGCGACCTCTCCCATGCCGGACGGCATCAGGAATTGGCGGACTTTTCCTTGTTTTCCGACACCACTTCTTCCTTGCGGTGCTCAACGGTCCTGGCATTCTCGGACGACTCGTCGTCCTGCATGCCCTTCTTGAAGCTCTTGATGCCCTTGGCGACATCGCCCATCAGCTCGGGGATCTTGCCGCGGCCGAAGAGCAGAAGCACGACCACCAGAACGATGATCCAGTGCCAGATTGAAAAGGTACCCATGACAAACCTCGTGTGTGCGTTCTCGAGAGTGACTTAAGCGCTTTCGGCGCCGGATTCAAATACAAGTACGTCGCTTTTTCTCACTGATATGCGAATATCGCGCCGGCCGGGTTCCAGGGAGCCGTGCCGGATGCGGGCGCGAACCGTGCCATCGGCCCCCGGAACGGCCAGTTCCAGCATCTCCGCGATCCCCAGAAAACGCCGTGAAAGCACGCGCGCTTCCACATGCCCATCCGGATCGACCTCGATTCCGGCCAGGCGGATCGCGACGGTTGCCCTGTCGCCATCGGCCAGCGCGCCGGCCGGAAAGCGGCCGACGGGCGTTTCCACCATGCCGGCGCCCACCACGGATTCGAACAGGTTGAGCTCGGAGAAGAACCCGGCGGCAAACAGGTCCACCGGGTCATAGTAGAGCTCGTCGCCCGTTCCGGTCTGCACAAGGCGCCCATCCTTGAGCAGCGCGATGCGGTCGCCCATGCGCATGGCCTCCTCGGCATCATGGGTGACAACGATGGCGGTTGTGCGGCTTTGGCGCAGGATCGCGAGCGTCTCGGAACGGATGGCGTCCTTGAGGCGCGAGTCGAGGCCGGAAAACGGTTCATCCATCAGCAGCACAGCCGGGCGCGGCGCGATGGCGCGCGCCAGCGCCACCCGCTGCTGCTCGCCGCCGGACAAGACATGCGGATAGGCTTCGGCATAATGGTCGAGACCGACCCGCGACAGGGCGATCATGGCCTCGGCCTTCGCCTCGCCGGCCGAAAGGGCGGTCAGGCCGAACATCACGTTCTGCAGGATCGTCAGATGCGGGAAGAGCGCAAAATCCTGAAAGACCAGCCCCACCGACCGCTCCTCGGGCGGCAGGAAGACATCAGGCCCGGCAATTTCGCGGCCATTGAGCACGATCCTGCCGGCAGACTGGCTCTCGATGCCGGCGGCGATCCGCAACAAGGTGGTCTTGCCGGAGCCCGATGGCCCGAGCAGGCAGGTCACCTTGCCCGCTTCGGCAACCAGCGACAGGCCCTGCAGCGTCGGCTTGCTGCCATAGGCGTGATGAATGTTCTCGAATGCGAGTTCGGCGGCGAAGGAAACTCCTGCCGGAATGCGACCCATCTTTCTCTGTATCAAAGCCATGTGTGCCGTTGTCCGCATCGGGCCCACGCGCGGCGCGCGGGCCATGAGGGTCAATCATCCTCGACGCGCGGTGTCAACAAGCCCAGTTCCTCCAGGTCGATATCCGTCAGGGGATCTTCATCTTCCGTGAGGTCGTCGGGCGAGGCCAGCGGCGTGGGCATGGCGAAACTGGCCGGCATGCGCGCGGACAGCAGTCCGGCACCCTTCAGTTCATCCATTCCGGGCAGGTCGCGCAATTCCTCCAGGCCGAAATGATCGAGAAAGGCGACCGTGGTGCCATAGGTCACCGGCCGGCCCGGCGTGCGCCTTCGCCCGCGCAGGCGCACCCAACCTGTCTCCATGAGCGTGTCCAGCGTGCCTTTCGACGTCTCGACGCCGCGTATCTCCTCCATTTCCGCGCGCGTCACCGGCTGGTGATAGGCGATGATCGCCAGTACCTCCAAGGCGGCCCGCGACAGCTTTTTCTGGTCCACGGCCTCGCGGCTCATCAGGAAGGACAGGTCGCCGGCAGTCCGGAAGGCCCAGGCATTCTCCACGCGAACGAGATTGATGCCCCGTGCGGCATAATCGGCGCGCAGTTTCTCCATGACTGCGCCAACCGGCGTGCCCCGTGGCAGGCGTTCGGCGAGCAGCTTCTCGGAGACCGGTTCCGCCGAGGCAAAGACAAGCGCCTCCGCCATCCGCGCCACCTCGGCGAGCGCACGCGCATCGAGAGGTGCTGCGCCTGCCGCCTGCCGCGTGTCCCTGTGATCCCTCTCCTCGTCGCCGGGCATCGGGTGGCGTCCGTGGTCATCCATGGGTGGCCTCCCCGCGCATGCGCGGGATTGCCCGCGGCCTGAGAAAGACCGGCGCATAGGCCTCGTCCTGCCTGATGTCCAGAGCGCCTTCCCGCACCATTTCAAGGCTGGCGACAAAGGTGCTGGCAATGGCTGTCTTGCGCTCTTCGGGCGAGGCCAGATAGTCGATCAGGAACCGGTCGAGTGCCGTCCAGTCGGAAACGGCGCCGACAAGCCTCTCCAGCACGGCGCGTGCGTCCTTCAGCGACCAGACCGCGCGTCGCGCGATCTGCACCCGCGAAATGGCCTGACGCTGGCGCTGCGAGGCGTAGGCTGTGAGAAGGTCGTAGAGGGAGGCGGCATATTCGCTCTTCCGGTCAACGATGACCGCTTCCGGATTTCCGCGCGCGAACACGTCGCGGCCGAGCCGGTTGCGGTTGATCAGGCGGGCGGCCGCATCGCGCATGGCCTCGAGCCGCTTGAGCCGGAACTGCAGGATCGCGGCCATTTCCTCGCCCGACTGCTCGTCGTCGCGCGGCGGCTTCGGGATCAGGAGCCTTGACTTGAGAAAGGCGAGCCAAGCGGCCATCACCAGGTAATCGGCGGCCAGTTCAAGTTTCAGCGCACGCGCCTTCTCGATGAAGACAAGATACTGTTCTGCCAGCGCAAGGACCGAAATCCGCGAAAGATCGACCTTCTGGTTGCGCGCCAGATGCAGCAGCAGATCGAGCGGGCCCTCGAAGCCGTCCACGTCGATCACCAGTTCCGGACCGGCCGGGCGCGTCTCGCGTTCCGCCCAGAGCTGGTCCATCGGTGTCCTTGCGTGCTTGTCCTGTGCAGGCATCATCGCTGTCCGGACTCCCTCACGCCGCCGCCTCGAACCAGCCGGCGAATTCCGCGCGCAGCGCCTGCTCGTCCGCGGCGTCGTCTCGCGCCAGATCGGCCACGGCCCTCTGCGCGCGCTGCAATGCCTTGCCGGAAAGCAGCGGCGTCCGGGCGGCCACGGCCCGCATCTCGTCCATCCGTCCATTGCAATGGAGAACCATGTCGCAACCGGCCGCGAAGATGGCCTCCGTCCTTTCCTCGAACGAGCCGGCCAGCGCCTTCATCGAAACGTCGTCGCTCATCAACAGGCCGTCAAAGCCCATCTCGCCGCGAATGATCCCGCCGATGACGCGCGGCGACGTGGTGGCCGGATTGTCGCGATCGAGCGCGGTATAGACGACGTGGGCCGTCATCGCCATCGGGATGTCCGCCAGCGCTTGGAAAGGCGGGAAATCGTGGGCACGCAGGTCCTCCAGCGGCGCATCGACCACCGGCAGTTCCAGATGGCTGTCGGCAAAGGCGCGGCCATGACCGGGGATGTGCTTGATGACCGGCAGGACACCGCCGGCCAGCAGGCCTTCTGCCGCGGCACGGCCCATTTGCGCCACCGTCACCGGGTCGGAGCCATAGGCGCGGTTGCCGATCACGTCGTGGGCGCCCTCGACGGGAACATCCAGCACCGGCAGGCAATCGGCATTGATGCCGAAACGCTTCAGGTCGAAGGCATGCAGGCGCGACATGACCCAGGCTGCCCGCAGGCCGGCCTCGCGGTCGGCGCGATACAAGGCGCCCAGGGCGGCGCCGGGCGGATAATCCGGCGCAAGCGGCGCCTTGATACGCTGCACGCGGCCGCCTTCCTGATCGATGAAAACCGGCACATCGCGGCCGGAAAGGTCACGCAGCGCCGCTGTCAGGCCGGCCAGTTGCGCGGCGTTCACGACGTTGCGCGCAAAGAGGATGTAGCCCCACGGCTGTTCGCCGCGAAAGAAGCTTTCCTCTTCCGCATTCAGTTCGGGCCCGGCAATGCCGGCAATCATCGCACGTGATTCGCTCATGGATCGATTCTGGCACGAATCGCCCCGGAAGACACGGTGCAAGGCCCAACCGCGCCCTTTGCCCACAGGCAAAGGGGCCGCACGCGGCGGCCCCATCCGGTCAACTGGCGTTCTGCGCCCCTTGCTCAGCGTTTGGCGAGGCAGTCGCCGCCGGCCGCCTTAATCTGGCGGCAAAGACTGGCGGCCTCGTTGAAACTGCCGGCCGGAATGTTGACGCGGTAGAAGGTTCCGCGACCGGGGATATCGGCCGGCACGATGTTCACGCCGCGTCCGCCGATGATCCCGCCATAGCGCTGCGACAGGTTGCGGTAGGAGGCTTGCGCCAGTTCCCGGGACGGATGGGAGGCGATCTGAACCCAGGCCGCCGGGCTGGCCGCGGCCGGGGCTTCGGCTGCGGGAGCCGGTACCGCGCGTGCCGTCTGCTGGCCATCCTGGCGGGTCGTTCCGACAATGTTGACCGGCTGATCCGCCGGGCGCCCCGGCACGACAGGCGGCGGCGCCACCGAATCGCGGCGGATCGTCGTGGTGCGCACCTGGCGGGGCTGCAAGGCAGGTTCCCGTGCCGCGTCAGCAGCGCCACCGCCGGTTTGTGCCTGCTCCGGGGCGGCGGCCACCGCGACGGGTGCATCGCCGCCTGGCCGGCCGGACCCGGCAGGCGGGGTAAACTCGGGGCGCGGCTGCGGCACGGGCACGTTCGCCACCGTTCCGGCCACCGGTTCGGCGGGTTCGGCACTTTCGCCTGCGGCAGGTTCCGTCGCGTCCGCAGCGGCGGCGGTTACCGCCGGGCTGGTGGCCGCCGGTTCGGCTGCTTGCGCCTCGGCCGCCGGTTCCTTGGCCACCAATGTGCCATCCGGCCGGACCACATAGGTGCGTACGCGCCGTGGCGCGACCGCAGCCAGTTCGCGGGACGGACCCGGCTCCTCGGCCGCTTCGGCGGGATCGATCCGGTCTTCCGACTTGCCGGCTGGCGTTGCGGCACCGGCCACGGGAGCGCTGGCATTTCCGGCCGCTCGCCCCTCACCGCCCGGCGCGGCATCGACCGGGCCGGGCGCGACCACGCGCACCGGCCGTTTCACATCCACCGGCGTCTCGGCATTGCTGACCAGCTTTTCCTGGCTGGGCGGTGTATCGGCAGGCGCGCCGGCGGCTTCATCATAGACCGCGCGGTTCTGGTTCGGCACTTTCGACCCGCCGGGATTCTCCGGTTTCACCTTCACAGGCTCGGGATCGGCGCGCACGATCTGCGTGGTGCCGGCAGAATCGCCGCCGCCTGAGAGGGCAAAAGCGCCGATGCCGCCCACAAGGGCCACGCCGGCGACAACAGCGGCGATCAGCAGGCCCCGGTTCGAACCCCGCTTTTCCTCGACGTCCCTTTCGAATTCGTCAAACGACAATTCCCGCTCAAGGTCATCGTCATGCAGGGAAACGGCGTCGTCGAAAGCCGGCATGGCCGGCCGGGCAGCCGATATGGCGGCTGGCGGTTCGCCAGCACCGGATGGATGCGGCCGGAGCGGCACCGAAGACTGCGGCGGCGCGCCGGGGCGTTCTCCGAACGAGATGCCCGCATCTTCCAGCTCACGCTCGAAATAGGATTCGAAGTCCATGCCCTCGCGCGGCTGCGATGGCCCGGCGCCGCGATCCGAAAGGCCTTCGCCTGCAAACAGGTCTTCCAGATCGTCCGGCGCAGCGTCCAGCGGCGCGCGTTCGTCCTGGTAGCGCACATCCGGCAGGTCGAGGTCGTCGGCCAGTTCAACCTTGCCTTCGGGTACAGCCACCGTGTCGATCTCCGGCGGAGCGGGCTCCGCCACAGGCTGCTTGCGGCCCAGTCCGAAACGGGACGCCATGCCGCCCACGGCAGCCGCGGCGCCTGCCAGTCCGGCACCGGTCATCGCGACCGGTGCGGGCTTCGCGGGCGTGTCGGCGGAGACGTCGTCGGGACCGGAATATGCCTGGTACGGCTCCTCGTCCGGGTACCCGCCTGGCTCATCCATCTGGATGGACTCGATCTCGGCCAGCAATTCCGGGTCAAGATCGAAGGCGACATCGTCATCGGCCTGGCGGGACGCAGGCGAAGCATCCTGCGGTTCCGGCGCATCGTGACTTTCCACGCGCAGTTCGTCGTCCACGAATGTCTGGTCGAGGAAGGCCGACTCGTCGAAATCGGGCAGTTCCAACTCTTGTTCATCGTCGCCGGCAACGCTTGCCGGCGTTTCCTCCGGCTGGATCGCGGCCGGCTCGAAAGCCGGCGGCGTGACAGGGGCTTCCGCTTCGGGCGCATCGCCATGGGCGAAATGCGCGCGTGCTGCGTGGAAACCGGCCGTATCGCTGGCATTCTCCATCTCCGGACGATGCGGCTGGCCATGTGCGGCAGGCTCGTGGTCGCCGCCCGGCGCATGATGGGACACGTATGCCGTCTCCGGCGCTTCGGGCGCGGGCGCCGGTCCAGCCGCTTCGCTGGCCTCCAGTTCCGCGCTCCAGGCGCTCTGTGACGGCGGCATCACCGGCGCAACTGGCGCCGTCCATCCGAAATTCGTCTGCCGGCCCAGTTGCGGCGCATTCTTTTCACGGTAGGAGGCTTCATAGGGCGAGTAGGAGTTTGGCGCAGCTTCCGCGCGCTCATCGCCCAAGCCAGCGTTCATGCCCTGCGACACATGGGAGGGCGCGCCGGGTTCGGTCACCCAATCTTCGCTCCGCTCCGTGTCCTCACCGCCGTCCGTTTCGCCTGCCAGAAATGCAGCGACTTCGCTTTCAAATTCCGGATCGGAGAACGCCGTCTCATCCGGCTCTGCATGGTCATCGCCATCGAATGCCGACAGCGGTTCCACAGCGGGCGCAGACTGGGCCGCCGCTTCGCGCCATTGCGCTCCGCCATAGGCGACCGGATGGTCCTGCGAAGCATCATCCGTGGCGGCGGGCGCATCGCGGCCCAGGTCCGCCGTCATCATCTCGTCCAGCACATTGTCGGGAAGCGCCACAGGCTCCTGCGCCACAGGCGATGCCGGCGACGCTGTCATCGCGCTGCCGGAGGAAAGCGGATCGTCCAGGCCGGATGGCTCCTGATCCAGTGCGACGTGCCCGGCAAAAGCCGCCGGTTCCCCGGCAGGGCTGCCGCCCTCATTCCACGCCGGGGGCACGATGTCGCCGGCCATGTCATCATGCGCCGTTTCCATGGCCTGAACCGTGCTCAGCGGCTCGTCAATGCTCACGGGCTCCGGATGCCAGTCCAGCGGGAGGGACGATGTCTCGTCCGCCAATTCCACGTCCAGTTCGACATGGTCATCCGATGGCGAGAGCCCGGTTCCGGGCATTTCAACAACAGGCGACATGTTGTCGGACGCGTCCGCGCCGGAGACAGGACCGTTGTCGGGTCCGGCAAGGGCACCGCCGTCATCCTGCCATTGACCGGCAGGCGGGAATGGCTGCGCGTCGGCTTCCGGTCCGGGAACGTGGGCTTCCGGCACCTGCACGGCACCGTCGTCCCGAGGCTCGAACGGCAATGGCACAGGTTCCCCTGTCCGGACATCGGCGACACCGGGCGGCGCCTCTTCCTGCGGCCAGGCAGGTTCCGGACTGTTCGGCACCTGACCGCCTTGCGGCCAGGCCGGCTGCTGCCAGGCAGACACCGGGGCTTGCGGGACCGGTTCCGGCGTGGGCAGCAATTCCTGCTCCATGTCGATGGAGGGCTCGTGCGCCGCCTCCGGCGCGGAGGGACCGGCCGTCAAGTCGAAGAGATTCGCCAGTTTCGACAAGGGATCGTCAGGCGAAAGGCCGAAATCGTGATCCCGCTTCGCGGATTTGGGGTCTGCCATGTCCTGTCCCGTACACCTTACAAAACGGGCGCCGCCGGGCGCCAAATTACCGGCGTTACCAGCCCATTGTGGGCAAAAGGTGACAGGCAGGCGAAAGCTTTATTAGCGCATTTCCTCTGGCGCATCCGCGCCGACCAGCCCAAGACCGGCGACCAGGACATCCAGAACTGCCTGCACCAGCCCTAGCCTGGCGCGCGTCAATTGTGGATCGTTAACCTTAACAAAGCGTAAGCCGGGATTGTCTGTCCCACGGTTCCAGTGGGCGTGCAGCGCGCTGGCCAGGTCATGGAGGTAAAACGCGATGCGATGGGGTTCGAGCGCGGAGGCGGCCTGCTCGACAAGGCGCGGCCATTCGGCCAGCTTGCGCACGAGCGCGATCTCGCCCTCGTCGGTCAGCATCGACACGCCGTCCTCCAGCCCCTGCCTTTGCGCGATGTCCGCGCCGAACATCTCGGCCGCCTGCCGGAAGACCGAATGACAGCGGGCCGACGCATACTGGACATAGAAAACCGGATTGTCCTTGGACTGCTCGGTCACCTTGGCGAAATCGAAGTCCAGCGGCGCATCGGCCTTGCGGTAGAGCATCATGAAGCGGACCGGATCGCGGCCGACCTCCTCGACCACGTCGCGCAGGGTCACAAACTCCCCTGCCCGCTTCGACATGCGAACGGGCTCGCCGTCACGATAGAGCTTGACGAGCTGGGTCAGGACGATGGTCAGGTCGATCCGGCCGCCCGATATGGCGCGTGCCAGCGCCTCCATCCGCTTGACATAGCCGCCATGGTCCGCACCCAGAACGAAGATCAGCTTTTCGTAGCCGCGGCGGTACTTGTCGAGCATGTAGGCGACATCGGCGGCGAAATAGGTATAGGCGCCATCCGACTTGACGAGCGGCCGGTCGATATCGTCGCCCACGTCGGTGGAGCGGAAAAGGGTCTGGTCGCGGTCCTCCCAGTCTTCCGGCTTCTGCCCCTTCGGCGGGGGCAGCTTGCCGCGATAGACATGGCCCTTCATGGTCAGGTCATTGATGGCCGAGCGGATCAGGCTTGCATTGTCTGCATGGAGCTGACGCTCGGAAAAGAATACCTCATGGGTGACATTGAGCGCGGCCAGATCGGCGCGGATCATGTCCATCATCATGGCGACCGACTTGTCCTTGGCGATTGCCAGAGCCGCATCCTCATCCATGGCCTTGAGAGCTTCGCCATGCTCGGCCTTCAGGGCCTCGCCGACCGGCACCAGGTAGTCCCCCGGATAAAGACCGGCCGGAATTTCGCCGATGTCCTCGCCCAGTGCCTCGCGGTAGCGCAACAGGGCGGAGCGGCCCAGTACGTCGATCTGCACGCCGGCATCGTTGATGTAGTATTCCTTGGTCACATCGTAACCGGCAAAACCAAGCAGGTTGGCCAGCGCATCGCCCACGACGGCGCCGCGGCAATGGCCGACATGCATCGGGCCGGTCGGATTGGCCGAAACATATTCGACATTGACCTTGTGGCCCTTCCCCATGGCGGAGCGGCCGTAATCCGGCCCGGTGGTCAGGATGTCCTTCAGCAGCGCCTGCCAATAGCTGTCGGAGAGCCGCATATTGATGAAGCCGGGGCCGGCCACCTCGGCCGTGCCGACATCGCTGTCGCCGGCCAGCGCATCGGCAATGGCCTGCGCCAGTTCCCGCGGATTGCGCCCCACCTGCCTGGCCAGCACCATGGCCACATTGCAGGCCAGATCGCCATGCGAGGCATCGCGCGGCGGTTCCACGGCGATGCGCGACAGGTCGGGTGTGCCGCCGTCCTTCGTCTGAAGGCCGAGACTTTCGACAATGCTGAGAATCCGCTGCGTGAAATCGGCGAAAATGTTCATGGGTACTGTCCACTGGAAAAGAGACTGCCGGACTCCGGCCCGGAGCGGCCGCGTTCCGCCTATCCCATCTCCACCTTGCGGTCAAACAGGCGGTGGTATTCCTTCAGCGCATAGGTGTCGGTCATGCCGGACAGGAAATCGGCGACATGGCGGGCGCGCGCCGTTTCACCGGCAGGCATCTCGGCGGCCCAATGGCCAGCCATGGCATCCGGGTCGGCCATGTAGCAGTCGAAGAGTTCACGCACGACACGATCCGCTTCCACACGCCAGCGGACCACGTCGGGATGGCGGTACATCCGCCGGAACAGAAAGCGCTTGAGCGCCCGGTCGGTCTCCTGCATGGCATCGGAAAAGCCGGCGATGGTGATGCCGGCGGCGCGAACATCATCGGCATTTCGCGGCTGCACCACGGCCAGCCGGCCAAGCGCGGTGGCGATCACATCCTCCACCATGGCCGTGATCTGGCGCCGCATGAATTCATGCCCGGTGCGCACCGGGTCCAGACCGGGCCATGCCGCGCGCACCGTGGCCAGCGTCTCGGCCACGAAAGGCACCTCCGCTTCCAGCTCCTCCAGCGTGAACAGGCCGGCCGCGTGCCGTCGTCGATATCGTGCGTGTTGTAGGCGATGTCGTCGGCAATGGCGCAGCCTGCGCCTCAAGAAGAGGCGTGCTGGGCGAGACCGAGCGGAAACCGGGCATCGAAATCGAGGATATCCCGCGGCACCGGCCCGTCCAGTCCGTTGCCATCGGCATCGGTCAGCGGACCGTTGTGCTTGACGAGGCCTTCCAGCGTTTCCCAGGAGAGGTTCAGCCCGTCGAACTGCGCATAGCGCCGTTCCAGCCAGGTGACGATGCGCAGCGACTGGGCGTTGTGGTCGAAACCGCCGAAGCCGGCCATCTTTTCGTTGAGCGCATCTTCGCCGGTATGGCCGAACGGCGTGTGGCCGAAATCATGCACCAGCGCGACGGCCTCGGCGAGATCCTCGTCCACCTTCAGCGAACGCGCGATGGCGCGGGCGATCTGGGGAGACCTCGATGGTATGGGTCAGGCGGGTGCGGAAATGATCGCCCTCATGGGCCACGAACACCTGCGTCTTAGGCTTGAGACGCCTGAAGGCGTTGGAGTGGATGATCCGGTCGCGGTCGCGCTGGAAGGTGTGCAGGGGTGCGGCTTTCATGGGTTCGGGAATCAGCCTGCCGCGCGTCCTCGCCGGGTCGCAGGCCCAGCATGCGCGTTCGCGATAGCCAGATCCGATGTCGCCAAGGGTCATGCCTGTCCGTCCGTTTCCGTGACCGTAGCGCTGCCGCCTGTGATGCCGCGGTTGACGGTTCGCAGCGGCTACTTACCCATGGCAGAGGTTCGAATGCAAGGCTGGACACGATGGGTCACGACGCTGCAAGCACGATGAAGGGGTTGATCGTTACCGATGCGGCCGCGCGCCGCATCCTCAAGGTGCTGGAAAGGAGCCCGGCAAGATCGGGCTTAGGATCGCGGTCGAAGGCGGCGGCTGTTCCGGCTTCTCCCACACGATCGACCTGACCGACGCACAGAACGGCGACGACGTCGTCTTCGAGAAGGCTGGCGCCAGGGTTTTCATCGACGAGCTTTCGCTGGTCTACATGGGCGGATCGAAAGTTGATTTCATCGATGAACTGATGGGGCAGGCCTTCCGGATCGATGATGCCGAACGCGGTGGCAAGCTGCGGCTGCGGCACCGCTTCTCGGTCTGAGCGCCAGGATACCGTCGAAATGCGAAAGGCCGCGCGACGGAATGACCGCCGCGGCCTTTTGCCTGCACCGCGAGAAGCGGACAGGTCAGTCCAGTTCCTCGGCAGCGCAGGGTTCAGATGCCACGATCGCGATCAGCGCCGCGCAGGCAGCAGGCGACGAGGTCAGCAGGATCTTCAGCGTGGCCGGCAGATGCTGGAGGGCATCCGGTTCCAGTTGCAGGCCAAGGCCAACTGCGAAGCGCGACGGCGAAGATCACCATGTTGCGGCGGTTCCAGTTGACCTCCGACAGCATGTTGATGCCGGCAGCATCGACCATGAGGACGGCATGACGATGAGCGCCGCCACCGGCACGTGAATCGGTACCGTGGAACGATGGCGCCCACTTTCGGCACGAAACCGCAGATGATCAGGAAGATGGCGCCGAAGGTGACGACATGACGGCTCATGACGCCGGTAATCGAGATCAGGCCGACATTCTGCGAGAACGAGGTGTTCGGCAGGCCGCCGAATATGCCGGCCACGGCCGTTCCCAGACCATCGGCAAAGGTGGCACCGGAGATTTCGTTGTCGGTCGCCTCACGGCCTGCGCCGCCCTTGGTTATGCCCGACACGTCGCCGACTGTCTCGATGGCCGAGACAACGGCCATGAAACACATGCCGATGATGATGGCGGAGTTGAACTCGATGCCCCACTGGAACGGCACGGGCAGCGCGAATGCGGCGGCGCGGCCGACATTGTCAAAGCTGACCTGCCCCATCACCAGGGCCACGACATAGCCGGCGATCAGGCCGAGCAGCACGGCGGCGATGGACATGAAGCCCTTGGTGAAGAACTTGATGGCCAGCGTGACAACAACCACGACCAGCGCCGGCCCCCAGAATGCCAGGGTGCCGTAGGCCGGCTTGCCGATCAGCGGCACACCGCCGGCGGCATACTGGATGCCTACGCGCACCAGGGCCAGGCCGATCATCAGCACGATGAGGCCGGTGACCAGCGGTGGCAAGGCAAAGCGGATGCGCCCGATGACGAAGCCGAGGCAGAAATGGAACATGCCGCCGATGACCACGCCGGTCATCAGGCCGGCAAGGCCGGCCACGCCCTGTCCGGCGACGGCGGGAATCATGATCGGCAGAAACGCGAAGCTGGTGCCCTGCACGATGGGCAGGCGGGCGCCGACCGGCCCCATGCCGATGGTCTGGAACAGCGTCGCCACGCCGGCAAACAGCATCGACATCTGGATCATGTAGATCAGGTTCGGGAAATCGGGCGAATTCGACCCGAAGCCGAAGCCGGCTGCCCCGGCCACGATGATCGCCGGCGTTACGTTTGAGGCGAACATGGCCAGGACATGCTGGATGCCCAGGGGCACGGCCTGCGCGATGGGCGGCGTATAGTCCGGATCGCGCAATCTTGCCTTCATGTCGTCGGATACGGCCGCTCCCGGCATTGAAGCTGCGTCGCTCATTGAATTGACCCCTCTGTTGTTGTTAAGTGCGCCCGGTCCCCACCGGCCGTCATCTCACGACAAGATCATGCAGAGCGGCTAATGGAACCATCCATTTTTTCTTGAAACACTTGCTTTGCGCAGGGTCAGCACCCATGAAGATCGCCACCTGGAACATCAACGGCGTGAAGGCGCGCATCGACAATCTGCTTACCTGGCTGAAGGACAGTTCGCCCGACATCGCCTGCCTGCAGGAAATCAAGTCGGTCGACGAGACCTTTCCACGCCTCGAAATCGAGGCGCTCGGCTATCACGTCGAAACCCATGGCCAGAAGGGTTTCAATGGCGTGGCGCTGCTATCCAGAACCTCGCCGGACGAGGTAACGCGCGGCCTGCCCGGAGACGACAGCGACGAACAGGCGCGTTTCATCGAAGGCGTCTGGTCGACGCCGTCCGGCGTGCTGCGGGTCGCCTCGCTCTATCTTCCCAATGGCAATCCGGTGGACACGGACAAGTTTTCCTACAAACTGGCCTGGATGGCGCGGCTTGAAGCCCATGCGCGCAGCCGGCTGGCGCTGGAGGAACCCTATGTGCTCGCGGGCGACTATAACGTGATCCCCGAACCGGAGGATTGCCATGATCCGCAGGCCTGGGAGGGCGATGCGCTGTTCAGGCCCGAGAGCCGGCAGGCTTTCCGGCGGCTGGAGAATTTGGGGTTCACCGATGCCATCCGCGCCGTCAGCGACGCGCCGGGGCTCTACACGTTCTGGGACTATCAGGGCGGAGCCTGGCAGAAGAACAACGGCATCCGCATCGATCACCTGATGCTTTCGCCGGAGGCTGCCGGCCGGCTGGAATCAGCGGATATCGAAAAGCATGTGCGCAGTTGGGAAAAGCCGTCCGATCACGTGCCCGCGGTGGTTCACCTGGCGCTGTGATGCAAGGTCGCGCCTGGGCGGCGGCCATGCTATGCTGCCCGGCATGGTGAAAGGACCGATCGCCAGCGCATGCCTGACCCTGCTCGCGAGCATCAGCACCGCGGCCGCCGATGCGAATTGCATGTGCCGGGCAAACGGGACCGAATACCCGCTGAACTCGGAGGTCTGCATCCTTTCCGGCGGTACGCCCTTTCTCGCTCGCTGCGTGATGGTGCTCAACAACACGTCGTGGCAGCGGCTCGGCGATTGCACCCAGGCAGGCGCGCCAGGCAACGGCACATCCTCCAGGGCCACAACAGCGGCGGCGCAATCGCAGCAGATGCCCGCGCTGTCACCGCCACCCGATGCGCTGTGCGAACCGGCGCGCTGGTCCGGCAAGGGCACGCCCCGGCCGAATTCCTGAACAAGGCGGCAGCCAAGCGAACGGGACGCGCCACCCTCAGCGAAACATGTTCCGGCTATACTTTTTTTGAAAAACAGATAGTTACCCGAATTACTTGTAGCCATCCCTGAGGAACTGCTCGGCCAGTACCATCGCGGTGCGCCGGTCGCTCTCGGCGGCCAGTCCGAAAGCTTCTTCCTGCCGCACGCGGATCCAGGCCTGGTCTACCGGGCGGGCGCGTTCCAGGGCCGCAGTCAGCATGGCGAGACCGCGAACCATCTTGCCGTCCTGCACCAGCAGGTCACCCAGCAATGCCTCGGCCCGGTAGTGCCCCTTGCGCGCCGACAGCCGCAGCCAGCGCGCCGCCTGCTTCCGATTGGTGCGCCCGCCGTCGCCTTCCAGAAGCATCTTGCCCATTTCATATTGGGCGTCGGGATTGCCGAACATGGAGGCTGCCTGAAGATAAAGATCGCGGGCCAGGCGCGGGTCCGGGCGGATCGGCGATTTCGGGATGCCCCGGCGCACATAGCCGGCAAGCGCGACCAGCGCGTCGGATACATAGCTCTCGTTGGGGCTGCCCGGTTCCGCGCCCATCTGCACGATGTTGCGGAAAATCTTGAAGGCCTCGTAATCGTTGCGGCTGACGCCGTCGCCATCGGCATACATGCGGGCCAGCTTCCATTGGGCGCCGGCATGGCCCTTGTCGGCGGCATAGCGATAGGCCTCAATCGCTTCCTTCTTGTCGCCGCTGCGATAGGCATCGAAGCCAAAGCGGAACGCCGCCCACGGGTCTTTGCTCTTCTGCCCCGCACCGGGATCGAAGGCGGCTGCCTGCGTCACCGGGAGAACAAGCGCGAACGCCAGACCCAGAAGTCCGCTCGCCACCCGTCCGCTCAAACTGGTTTCTGTGCGCTGCACGTTCCGGCCCTGTTTTTCTTCTTGCCCGCAGCGCCAGTCTGTCTGCCGCCGCTCGCCCGGGACCCGCGATGGCGGGACGCCTTTTTCGATTGATCCCGGCGTGCTCCCGGTTTGTGGCGGGACTTGGGCAATCGAAGGGTCGGCCCTTTCCTACACGATGGCTCGTTTATTATCTGTTGCCGATGGGCAACAAGAAGAACCCTCCTGCCCCTTGCGGGGTGCTGGAAGCCCCGCGAACCGGGAATGCGCCTGCGGCCGTGAAACCGAAGCCGGATCAGAATTTATTTGGTGCGATTTGACACGTATCAAGGACAGCGATAGCAGAAAAATCGACCATAAGTAGTATTTAAGCAATGGCAGGAGGGACCAGCATGATGGAAGATACGAACGGATCGGCGCCGGCGGATGCCTCGCCAAGCACCATCGCCAATGACGGCAATGCCGAGGCAGCCGCCCAGGATGCAGCCGTAGTGGCCGAACAGGCGCCCGTCGCGTCCACCGCGCCAACTGCTGCCCAGATGCGCCACGATCCCCAGGCGATCGCCAAGCTGTTCGAGCAGGGCGTCTATCCCTACAAGTCCAAGATGAAGCGCGCTGCCTATGAAAAGGAAAAGGCGGCACTCCAGGTGGAATTGCTGAAGGCGCAGCGCTGGATCGAGGAAACCGGGCAGAAGGTGGTCATGCTGTTCGAGGGGCGCGATGCGGCCGGCAAGGGCGGCACGATCAAGCGCTTCATGGAGCATCTCAATCCGCGCGCGGCAACCGTGGTGGCGCTGCCGAAGCCGACGGAACGCGAGAAGACGCAGTGGTTTTTCCAGCGCTATATCCAGCACCTTCCGGGAGCCGGCGAAATGGTGCTGTTCGACCGATCCTGGTACAATCGCGCAGGCGTCGAGCGGGTGATGGGCTTCTGCACGCCGAGCGAATATCTCGAATTCATGCGCGAGGCGCCGGAAGTGGAAAAGATGCTCGCACGTTCGGGCATCCGTCTCTACAAGTACTGGTTTTCGGTTACCCAGGAAGAGCAATACCGGCGCTTCAAGGCGCGCGAGACCGACCCGCTGAAACAGTGGAAGCTCTCACCGGTAGACAAGGCCTCGCTCGACAAGTGGGACGACTATACCGAGGCCAAGGAGGCGATGTTCTTCTATACCGATACCGCAGATGCCCCCTGGACCATCATCAAGTCCAATTGCAAGAAGCGGGCGCGGCTCAACACGATGCGCCACTTCCTTTATTCCCTGCCCTATCCCAACAAGAACCGCCATGTCGTGCATGCGCCCGATCCGCTGATCGTGGGCTCGACGCATCACGTGATCGGCCAGGACGACCATATTCTCGGCAAGATGCTGCATCCGGATCTGCGGAAAGCCAATGGCGCGGCGGCAAACGCCGGCTGAACGGTTCTGCTTTGAGAAAACGCAATGGCCGGGCGCACTGCGCCCGGCCATTTCCTGTCCAGCACGGCCATCATGCGGGGTGCCGGGCGGCTTGCGCCCGTCCCTCGCCTATCCGGCTTCGCGCAGGCGCTGAAGCGCCGTTTCCAGCCGCGCGGCGGTTTCCTTCGCCTCGGTCAGTTTTTCACGTTCGGCATCCACGACCTCCGGCTTGGCATTGGCAACGAATTTCTCGTTCGCCAGCTTCTTCTCGATGCGTGCGGCCTCGTCGGCGGCCTTGGCATGAGCCTTTTCCAGCCGGGCGGTCTCGGCCTTGAGGTCGATCAGGTCGCCGAGCGGGAGGCAAACGGTCGCCTCGCCGACAACGATCTGGGCGGCACCGCGCGGCGCCTCGTCGGCCGTGGCAATGCTCTCGATGCGCGCCAGCCGCCTGATGGCCGCGTCATGGCGCTCCAGCCGGGCCCGGGTCGCTGCATTGGCGCCGGTGATGACCAGCGGCGCCATCGCGCCGGCCGGCACGTTCATCTCGGCACGAACCGAGCGCACGCCCGATACCAGGTCGACCAGCCAGTTGATGTCGGCGGCCGCCTCGCCATCCTCGAAGGCGGGTTGCGGCCATGCGGCATGGCACAGCAATCCGTCGCGGGCGGCGGTGTGGTCCCACAACTCCTCCGTCATGAAGGGCATGAAGGGGTGGAGAAGCTTGTACGTCTCCTCCAGGACATGGGCTGCGCAGGCGCGCGCTTCCGCCTTGGCGGTCTCGTCCTCGCCGTTGAAGACGGGTTTCAGCAGTTCCAGGTACCAGTCGCAGACCTGGTTCCAGACGAAGCGGTAAACCGCGCCCGCCGCGTCGTTGAACCGGTAGGCTTCAATCGCCTGGGTGACGGTGCGCGACGTGCGGGTCAGTTCGGAGAGGATCCAGCGGTTCACCGGGTCGGCTGCCGTTTCGGGCGCGAAACCGGGATCGCGGCTGACGCCGTTCATCTCGGCGAAGCGGGTCGCGTTCCACAGCTTGGTGCCGAAATTGCGGTAGCCGGCGATGCGGGCCGGATCCAGCTTCACGTCGCGGCCCTGGGCCGCCATGATCGCCAGCGTGAACCGCAGCGCGTCGGCGCCATAGTCGTCGATCAGTTCCAGCGGATCGATGACGTTTCCCTTCGACTTCGACATCTTGGCGCCGTTCTTGTCGCGAACCAGCGCATGGACATAGACCGTGTGGAACGGCTCCTCGTCCATGAAATGCAGACCCATCATCATCATCCGGGCGACCCAGAAGAAGATGATGTCGAAACCGGTGACCAGCACGTCCGTCTGGTAGTATTTCTTCAGTTCGGGCGTCTTGTCGGGCCAGCCGAGCGTGGAGAACGGCCAAAGGGCGGACGAGAACCACGTGTCGAGCACGTCCTCGTCGCGTTCCAGGATCTCGCCCGGACGGAAGTTCTCCAGCTTCTCCTCGACCCAGGCCTTCCACGGCCCTTCATGCGAGATATAGTGCTGAATGGCCGCTTCGAGCGCCGTTTCCTCGTCCTTTTCCACGAAAACCTGGCCGTCCGGGCCGTACCAGGCCGGGATCTGGTGTCCCCACCAGAGCTGGCGGGAAATGCACCAGGGCTGGATGTTCTCCATCCAGTCGAAATAGGTCTTCTCCCAGTTCTTCGGCACGAAGTTCGTGCGCCCTTCCCGCACGGCGGCGATGGCCGGCCTGGCGAGTTCGGCCGCGTTCACATACCATTGGTCGGTCAGGTAGGGCTCGATCGGCACACCGCCACGGTCGCCATGGGGGACCATGTGGACATGCGGCTCGACGGCTGCCAGCAGACCCAGTTCGTCCATCTTGGCGACCACGAGCCTGCGCGCCTCGAAACGGTCCTTTCCGTCAAGATCCTCCAGCGTCTGGAGCAGCTTGCCTTCCTGCCGCAAGCCTTCCAGAAACGCATCATTCTCCTTGAGCGTGATCCGGCCATCAATGGTCATGATGTTGATGGCCGGCAGGTCGTGACGCTTGCCGACGTCGAAATCGTTGAAATCGTGGGCCGGCGTCATCTTCACCGCTCCGGTGCCCGCTTCCGGGTCCGGATATTCGTCGGCCACGATGGGGATGCGCCGTCCGACCAGCGGCAGGATGACGTGCTTGCCGACCAGATCGCGGTAACGCGGATCGTCGGGATGGACCGCCACGCCGGTGTCGCCGAGCATGGTCTCGGGCCGCGTTGTGGCGACAACGAGATAGTCGCGCGTCTCGTAGCCGGCGGGCTCGCCGTCGGAGGGCTTCCACGCGATGCGGTTGCCTTCCTCGTCGAGATTGTAGGGGTGCTCGTATGTCAGGCCATCAGCCAGCGGATAACGGAAATGCCAAAGGTTGCCTTTGGTCTCGATCTGCTCGACCTCAAGGTCAGAGATCGCCGTCAGCAGCCTGGGATCCCAGTTGACAAGGCGCTTGTCCTTGTAAATCAGCCCTTCCTTGTAAAGCGTGACAAAGACTTCAAGAACGGCTTTCGAGAGGCCTTCATCCATGGTGAAGCGCTCGCGCGCCCAGTCGCAGGAAGCGCCCAGCCTCTTGAGCTGGTTGAAGATCATGCCGCCGGACTCGTCCTTCCACTGCCAGACGCGCTCGACAAAGGCTTCGCGCCCCAGGTCGCGGCGGTGCGGCTCCTGGCGCTCGGCCAGTTGACGTTCCACCACCATTTGCGTGGCAATGCCCGCATGGTCCATGCCCGGCTGCCAGAGCACGTCCTTGCCCCGCATGCGCTCGAAACGGACAAGGATATCCTGCAGCGTATTGTTCAACGCATGACCCATGTGCAGCGATCCGGTGACATTGGGCGGCGGGATCACGATACAGAAGGTCTCCGCGCCCGGTTCGGCGCCGGTGCCGGCGCGGAACGCATCGGCCTCATCCCATTTCTTCGCGATCCGGGGCTCGATGGCCGCCGCGTCATAGGTCTTGTCAAGCATGAATAACCTGCTGGAGCATCGGATAAAGATGATGGCTGGTAAATCCGAACGCCCGCGCCAAGTCAACCGCACGCCGGTGGCAATCAGCCGCGCGTCGCGGTCGAATCAAGGGAAGCGGCGGCTGGCCTTTGCCGTCGCGAGCGTCTTGCCGCCGGAATCGAGTGCCTCGACCGAAAACCGGTAGGTATGCGGGCTCGGCGGACACGGACCCTTGTAGCGGAAAGCGCCATAGGGCAGCGTCGCGCTGCTTCCGCCGCTCCATTTCACTGTGCCGCCGCCATGGGGATAATCGGGCTTGTCCAGGTCGACCATGCGAAAGCGCAACCTTGCGGTGCCTTTCGGAACCGCCGACAACTTCATCGGCGGCGATTTCGCGTCAAAGCATTTCTTCGTCGGACCCCAGGAAAAACTCAGGCCCATGGCCGAGGCCGGCAAGGCGAAGGTCACGCCAGCCATCACCATTGCCATGAAAAGGGTTCGCACCATGTCGTCTTTCCTCCGCTTGTTCATCCCGGGCGGAAGGATCCCCCGCCATGGACGGCTTGGCAAGCGGCAGGGATGCGACATTTTTCCCGATCGGCGGGCACGATCAAACCCTAAAAGGCGGCCGTACCGGAACGCCCGGTCAGGCCGCCGGTTGCCGTCAGCCGCGCGCGATGCGCTCTATTTCCTCGCGAACCAGCCGTTCGACGAGAACCGGAAGATTGTTGTCCAGCCAGTCCTGCAACATGGGACGCAGCATTTCCTGCGCCATCTCGTCGAAGCTTTTCTGGCGCGAGGCCATGAAGGCTTCCTTCAGTTCATCGAAAGAGCCAGCGACCTGGCGGCCGGCATCCGGTGACATGAGCGCGGCCCGCGCGCCATTCAGCGCGACGGTCTCCGACCGGCCGGTCGTGACATGCTCATCCGGAAATTCCGGGGCAGCCTGTTGCGGCTGCACCGGCCCGGCCTGCGCCGTCGCCTCGGCATGAAACGCCGCCGGCTCACCGGTTGTCGATGCAGCCATTTCGTCATCGCCTTCCAGCGCCGGCGTCATGTCGGTGCCGGGTTCCACATCCTGCGCGGTGGCATCGAAGGACGAATCCGGGTCTTCTTCCTCCCGGTCCTCGCGCGCCAACCTGCGCTGGACTTCGGCCAGCGTGATGGCGGCCGATGCCATGCCCGGTCCGGCGACCTGGGTCTCGGCCTCATCGTCCGGCTCGTTGCCCATATCGGCGATGGCGTCGCGAAAGGCCGAGATGTCGGCTTCACGCCGCACCTGAACCGGCTCGCTGGCCGCGGCTTCGGCTGGCTTCTGGGGCGCAACGGCTGCCGGTGGCGCATCGTCGCGCGTGTGTTCGGTTTCCTCAATGATCTTGCGAATGGAGGCGAGTATTTCCTCCATCGAGGGTTCGCGTTGCGCGCCGCCTGCCTGTGCCATCGCCTGTCTGCCGCCTTTGACCTGCTGCCTGTCTGCCGAAACCGCGTCCCGGCGTCGAATCATTCATCAAGCGTAGACGAGGTTCCGGCAAATGAGAATCCCCGCTTCCGATCCCCTGCAACTTGCCAACAGCTTTTCGCAGACAGCGGCGCCAAAGAAAAAAGCCGCCCGGCGGCGGCTTTTCGTCGTGGTTGCTGGTCTTTCCCGTCTCAACGGCCGTCAGGCGTGCGCAGGCCGTACCACTTGTCCTTGACCGCCTCGTAGTGCTCTTCGGGCTTGTACTCGACAACCTGAAGGTTGAGCTTGGGCACCGAAAGGTCGCCGGTCGACGACAGGATGGCATAGCTGGCAACGACAAGATCGCGCTCGGCCTGAAGCAGGGTGAGCTGCGCGGTGATCACGTCGGCCTGTGCGTTCAACACGTCCAATGTGGTGCGCTGACCGACATTGCGCTCTTCAATCACGCCGTTCAGGGCAAGACGGGCCGCACTCACGAGGTCCTTGTTGGCGACAAGCGCCGTCTTGGCCGCCATGTACTGGTGCCAGGCCGCCGTCGCGTTCTGCCGGAGCTGGTCGCGCACGACATCGATATTGATCTGCGCCTGCCCGAGCTGCTCCTTGGACTGGCGAACCGTCGCGGAGGCACGGCCACCCTGATAGATCGGCACGCGGACGGTCAGACCCACGCTGCCGGAATCGTATTCCTGGTAATTGTGGGTGTTTGGCGCCGTGATCTGGTTACGGTAGTTGCGGCTCAGATTGGCTTCGGCCGACACCTGCGGCAGAAATGCCCCTTCATTGGTCTTGACCACATAGGCTGCGGCATCCGCCAGATACTTGTTCGCCTGGATGGCCGGGTGATTTGCCTCGGCGCGCGCCAGAACGCTGTCGAGCGACGGCGGCAAGAGCCGGTCGAGCGGGGAAGCCGGGCTGAGCTTGCCGGGCTCGTTGCCGATGATCTGGCGATAGGTCGCCTCGCTCGCACGGGCCTGGGCCTGGGCGGCGGAAAGCTGGGCACGGGCCGCCGACCGGCTGGCCTCGGCCTGCGCGACATCGGTTCGTGTTCCCTCGCCGACGTCGAAACGCGAGCGGGCCGCGCGGACCTGCTCTTCCAGGAATTCGAGGTTGCGCTGGCGCAGAACGGCGATCTGACGGTCGCGGATGACGTCCATATAGGCCGAAGCAGCATCAAAAAAGACGTTCTGACCGGAATTGCGAAGGTTCTCGCGCGCGGCGAGGACACGGGCCTTTGCGGCCTTCACCGAGTTGCGCGTCTGGAAACCGTCGAAAAGCGCCTGCGAAATCGAGATGCCGAAGCTGCCGGTCGAGAGCCTGGCGCCGCCATTCAGGCCGCTATAGCTGTAATTGATGGAGCCGACGCCATTGATGACGGGACGGTAGCCCGACTTGGCGATCGCCACGCCCTCATCCTGGATCCGGACACCCGCACGGTCCGAATTGAGCTGCGAATTGTTGGCATAGGCTTTCTGCAACGCGCCTATGATGGTTTCGGCAGATACGGAACCCGCCGGCCACGCAATCATCGGCATGACAGCGACAATCGCCTTCAGTGTGATGGACAAACGCGCCACAACTTCACCTTTCAGTACTTTGGTCGGTGCTTCTCTCTCATTCCCGGTCCCGGCCCCCACCGGGTCAAGAGCGCTGCCCGCGCTCCGCCTTCAAATGCAAGCGCATTTGTACAGTGAAGTCAAAACTGAAATTGAACCTTCGGCTCAAAACCCGGCAACAGGCGGACAGAACAGTTGAAGGCCCTGCGCCCTGAAACCACGTTGCCATCCCTGACGTATATGCTTGCAACGCCTGCGTTCCCCACACCTTCTACAGCAACGAGACGCCCGCCGTCACGCAATTGGTCCTTGAGCGCCTGCGGCACTTCGTCCACCGCGCCGTCGATCAGGATGACGTCGTAGGGCGCTTCCTGCGCACATCCATCGCGCAGCGGACGGTTGAGAACGACGACATTGTCATAACCAAGTTCGGACAACGCATCGGTTGCCCTGGCCGCCAGATCCTCATCGGCCTCGATGGCGATAACCGAGGAGGCCAGCCGGGACAGGATCGCAGCCGAATAGCCCGTCGTGCAGCCGACATCGAGAACGACATCGTCCGGCTTGATCGCTGCAAGCTGCACCAGCTTGCCCAGCGGCGAAGGCTCCATCAGGTAGCGGCCGGCTGCGACCTCGATGTCCTCGTCGATATAGGCGAGGTCACGCTTGCGCGCCGGCACGAAAGCCTCCCGCGGGACGGACAGGAATGCTTCGAGCACGTCCAGCGCGGATATGCTTGTCGTGCGAAGCTGGCTGTCCACCATATGGCGGCGAAGGAGCGAGAAATCCGAAGTCATGTTACCTGCCCATCTGCGTTCCGGCACTTGACCGGCCGGCTTCCTGCTTCACCGTCCCTGCCCGCCAGCGGATGGGGTTTCCGGTGTGCAGACGGGGCACCACGGGACAAATCAGCCCGACATTCCGGCACTTGTGAAAGTCCGGAACAATAAAAAGCGCGCTGGAGGCCTCGCCCGGAATCGAACCGGGGTGCAAGGATTTGCAGTCCTCTGCGTAACCACTCCGCCACGAGGCCGCCACACGTCTCGCCCGCAAGTGCGGGCACCGCTTTTTCGCTGCGCCCCGGCAACGCCCTTGCGACAGCGCGAACCGAATAGACCGTTGGGCGGGGACCCGCAAGAGGGAAATCGCGTTCAACAGCCGACCGATGCGGATTATCCCAAATTGCTGCCGCACTGTTGCAAAGGACAGACACTTCGCACGCGCACGGCATCTGCGCGGAGCCGGCGCCTGGCAATTCGGTCGATTCAGCGGGTTTGGCCGCGCCCGTTGCCGCCGCCATTGCCGTTGCGCCGCCCCCATTTCACCGCGGCTCGCCGCCGCCAGCGCCGGATGGAGGGCGAATCATGGCTCAACACCAGAAGCCCGAGCGGAATCATCCAGAATCCGAGAACGGGCAAAAAGCCGAGGAAACCGAAGGCCACCAAGGCGAAGCCGAGGGACCGGCGGACAATCACCGAACGCGGCAGGTGATAGGCCCGGCCGAACAGATGCATGCGCGGCCGGGCCGGTTTTCTTTCGCTTTCCATCAGCAGCCGCATTCGCCTTTCCCATGTTTCCAGCCTGCGCGTCCGGCGAAGGGTTCGCGCGGGCAACTGGCCGGTCTGCAGACGATGTAGGTGCCCTCCCGGTCGGCTCAAACGGTTTTCAACATTTTTTTGATTTTGCGCCTTGGCAAAACCGAATCCGGTTTGCTATAGGCAGCGCACTCCAACGCGAGCAGGCCTTCCCCGGTAGCTCAGTGGTAGAGCAACCGGCTGTTAACCGGTTGGTCGCTGGTTCGAATCCGGCCCGGGGAGCCAACCTTTTCAAAAAGTTAGCTAGAAGTTTCAAGGCATGCGAAAGCGGCCCAAAGCCAAGTGGCGTCATCTTGGCAATGCAGTCTGCAACGCGCCTGGCGAAACGGAAAAGCCCGACGCAATGGCCGATCGATCCTGATGGGGACATGGCCGGCAATATCGCGCCGGGTGAGCGTTACACGAACATTCGCCAGCCGGTTTATCCACACCGCCTCGACTGCATAGTCGTTTCATGCCCTGGAAGCGCACGTGGCCCGACAAGCCGCATGATTCCGTCTTTTCCCGCCATTGCGTGGACATTGGCCGCAGATTCCGGCTCCACGACGGCAAGCGGTGGAGACGGCATGAATTTAAGCAAATTTGAATGTATGCAAACGATATTTACACCGCAAGCGGGGCTGCGTTAGAGATCAGACCGGTATGAATGGGGCAGGCAAGACGCGGATCGGTGGGGCGCATGCATTTGAGAAAACACTATGGTCGGGTTGCCAAAGCTGCGCTCGCCGGTTCAGTTCTTTATGCATCGCCGGCGGCGGCGCAGTCGGTTCTGGAACGCGTATTGAGCCAGATTGACGGCGTGAGCAAGGCGGTTCCCGTCAACGGCGTCTATGCGAACATTGCTGAATCAATTGGACAACCTGGCCTCGTTTCTGTGACCGAAAGCGTTCCGGCAACATTCGAGAATGCACCGGATGATACAACGATATGGTACGTCAGGGATTTTCCTGACAGTCCGGATATCAATATTATATTGACCAGATCAGATATTGGCAAAACATACTCTGCTAGCAGTGGGCTATACTCAACAGAACTGACCGCACTTGGAATTGAAGAAATTTCAATCGGTTTGGATGGATCTATAACAATAAAAGACGATGACAGCAATTCTGTTGCGACTTTGATAGATGTGTCAAGATATTCTCCGCCTTATAAAGCGTATGAGTTAAATACCATTGGCGGCATAACAAGAACATTAGGAGCCGATGCCGTAGCTTATGATTTGGGTCCGGAAGTGGTTTTATTGCCGGAGAGTTACATAGACCTATGCTGCTCATCTGAATTCAAGGTATATGTCGACCAAACGCGTCTCGTGGAAGGGCCTTACTACTCGTCCTTGATCGACGGCAGCATCACCAACACGATCTCAGGCGTGACGGCTGCCACCGAGCAAGCCACTACCGACGCAATAGCGGGGATCGAATACACCCTGCCCACACTCAATTTCGGCAACATCGCCACCACGGCGCTGGGCGCGGTGAACACCGGCGAGATCACGCTGGGCGTGAACTCAGTGGTCGACGAGGCGGCGACAGTGAAAACCCGCGCCGTTCGGTCAACGCTTGGCGTTGTCGGTGGTTCTGCCGATACAGGCGCGCTCGTCCTCAACGTCGCCAGCAACAGTTCGGCCGTCCAGGGCAGCGTGGACAATATGCTGATCGCCGTGAACGGGTCGTTCGGCAACATCGCCACCACGGCGCTGGGCGCGGTGAATACCGGCACGATCACCAGCGGCGTGAACGCCGCCGTGGCCGGGATTACCGGGCTGGCCGGCCAATAGACCGGCGCTGCCTTTTCCGTTGCCGCGCAATCCGGCGGAATGACACGCCGGCAGGGCAAAAGGATAGAGGACCGGTCCCTGGCGGAAGCCGCCGGTGTCCCTTCCGCTGCGCAAGGGCGGCTGCCACACCAGAGCCAGCCTTTCAAATCATGGGGGCCAGGCGGCGGAACAATCCGTCGCGATGAAGCAGCGCGCTTTCATCAAGAACAGTCGTTGCCACGACCCGGCCCAGAAGCAGGTTGTGGGAGGCATGGGAGATGAACCGTTCCAGCCGGCAATCGAAACTGGCGACAGTGCCCTCCAGCACCGGTGAACCGGTCTCCAGCATGGTCCACCTGCCCTTTGCGAAGCGCGCACGGGCAGAAAGCTTGGCTGTGGAGAAAAGGCGGGCGATTCCATGCTGGCTCTCGGACAGGAAATTGACCGCGAATGCGCCGCTGGCCATCATCGCCGGCAGCGCCGGTTCATGCTCGTTGACGCAGACCAGAAGCGTTGGCGGCGCCAGCGCGACAGGGCAGACCGACGTCGCGGTCAGGCCGTTGCGGGCGCTGCCGCTGGAGGCTGTGACCACGGCCACCGACGCCGCCACCTGGCGAATGGCCGCCTTGAACCCGGCCTCGGACACGGCATCGGCAGCCGGCGAGCCGTCGGTCCCGGGTATGGCGCTGGTCTTCATGGCGACCTCATGGAAGGCCGGCAGCACGGCGCAAGGCATAGATCGGATCGGACGGCGCCGTGGCGCCAATCGGCAGGCGCGGCCCGAACCGCTCGGTTTCGCTTTCTTCGGGCGGGGTCTGTTCCTCCACCCAGTCATAGACGACGGTGCGGTCGGCAACACGCCATTCGCCGTTGCGCTTCTCCATGCGGTCGCAATAGCGCCCGGCCAGAAGGTATTGGCGGATCGTTCCCTCGCGGTCGGGGCCACGTTGCAGGGCGTTGAAGTAGCTCTCGACGATGGCGACATCCGGGCCGGCGAACTCGATGAGGATGTTGGCAACCTGGTGCACGTTGCGCGGTCCGGCCTGAAACACCTTCAGCGCATGGGCGATGAAGCCTTCCGCTGACCCGTCATAGGCGCCATGGCAATCATGGGCATCGGGCCAGTAGGCGCCGCGCAGCGCCGCTTCGTCGGCACGGTCGATACCGCGGCAATAGCGAAAGATGCAATCGCGGATGGCCTCGCGGTCCATGAGTTCGGTGAGTCTGTCCTGATCCATGGAAGGCAAACCTTTCTTCGAGGGGAACGGATCCTTCAGCCGCCGCTTCCGGGCGGGGCCGGGTTGAAGGGCGTCTCGGGAATTCCCGTGGCGCCAAGCCCTTCGATGGCATGAAGGCATCCGCCTTTCGGGTGTCTGGAGATGGCGCGGCCGGAACCGGAATCCATGATCGAGGTGACATAGAGCGTGGCCATGTCCGGTCCGCCAAATGCCAGGCTCGACGGCAGGTCCGTGGGCGCGTCCAGCAGGCGGTCCAGTTCGCCATCGGGCGTGAAGCGGGCGATCTTGCCCACCTGGATCAGGCAGGTCCAGAGGCAGCCTTCGCTGTCCACCGTGGCACCATCGGGGCCCGAGCCCCAAAGTGCGGTATCGACAAAGACGCGCGGCGCGCCGATATCCGCGTCGGCGGGGCCATAGGGCCAGGCGCGGATGACCCGTTCCAGGCTGTCGGCAAAATACATGATCCGCCCGTCCGGGCTGAAGCTCAGCGCATTGGAAATACGGATGCCCGTTGCGAAGACGCGTGTCCTGCCTGCACCATCGAGGCGCCAGAGGCTGCCCAGCGGATCGGCATGCACGCCCATCGAGCCGCACAGAAAGCGGCCCTGCCGGTCGGTCTTGCCGTCGTTGAACCGGATGGCCGGATCGGCCGGTTCAGGGCGGAAGAGCGGCGTGAAGTCCCCTGTCGCCCTGTCCATCAGCCAGATGCCGTCGGCAAGGCCGCAGACAAGGCCGTTGCCTTCGGCCAACGCGACAGACCCGATCATGGACGGGGTCCGCCACCGATGCATTTCCCCGCTTGCCGGATCGAGGCAGCGGATCAGCCGCGACACCCCGTCGACCCAGTAGAGCCGGCCCGACCTGTGGTCCCAGACCGGGCTTTCGCCCAGCATGTCGGGCGTATCGCAAACGATGCGGATCTCGGGCGTCATGGTGGAGCCTTCAGGACAGGAAAACGGACGGCGGAGAGCCGGAGCCCTCCGCCGCAGCCTTGGGAGGCCTTACTGCTTGAGCAGCGGACAGGCGCTGTTTTCCGGCGAGCGCCAGACCTGCTCGGGATCGAGCGTCGCGATGACGTTATAGTAGTCGTACGGTCCCTTGGATTCTTCCGGCGACTTGACCTCGACGGAAAGCGACGGACGCATGACCTGGCCATCGGCACGGATCGAGACATTGTCGAACTGGAAGTCGTTGATGGGCGTTTCGCGCATCTTCGACATGACCGCCGTGCCCTCGTCGGTTCCTGCCGCCTTGACCGATTTCAGGTAGTGCGTCACGGCGCTGTAGGTCGTCATCTGGGCTTCGTTGGGGAAGCGGTCGTCAAACGCCTCGCGATAGCGCTTGGCGAATTCGCGCGTGCCTTCGTTCAGATCCCAGTAGGTCGGCGTGGTGAAGCGTACGCCTTGCAGGGCCTGGAGGCCGATGGAATGGGCATTGTTGATGAACATGCCCAGCGGCGCGAGGTTCTGGCCGCTCTGGGTGATGCCGAACTCTGCCGCCTGCTTGATGGCATTGCCGAGGTCGTTGCCGGCATTGGCAAGGGCTATGACATCGGCGCCGCTGGCCTGGGCCTGCAGCAGGTAGGACGAGAAATCGTTGGAATTGAGCGGATGCAGCACGGACCCCACGACTTCGCCGCCGCCAGCCTCGATGAAGCCGGTGGAATCCTCCTGCCAGACCTTGCCGAAGGTGTAATCCACCGTAATGAAGTAGAAGGTCTTGTTGCCGGCCTGAAGCAGCGCGTTGGTGGTCGCCTTGGCCATCGCATAGGTGTCCTGCATCCACTGCGTGGTCATGGCGTTGCACTTGTCATTGGTGAAGAAACTGGCAGCCGAACCGGCCAGAAGGTAAGGCTTGTTCTTTTCCTTCATCATGTCGCTGATGGCCGCGGCGATCGAGGATGCCGAGCAGCCGACAATGGTGTCGACGCCCTCCTGGTCGATCCATTTCAGCGCGGCAGCCATGCCGATATCCGGCTTGTTCTGGTCGTCGGCGACGACGATCTCGATCTTCTTGCCGTCGATCTCGCCGCCGGCGTCGGCGACCGCGAGACGGGCAGCCACGACGGAGCCTGGTCCGCAATTGTCGGCATAGGGGCCGGACTGGTCATTCATGATGCCGATGCGGATGATATCGTCCGAAATCCCCTCGGCCGACACGGCGAAAGGGGTGAGAACGGTCGAAGCGGCCAGAAGGACCGCGGCGCCGATCTTGTGTGTGTTCTTCATGTCAATTCCTCCACTGGGTTTGTGTCTTCTCACTGCACGTAGAGACGGCGACCCTCCCGCGCGCCGTCAGGAAAAGGCGTAGGTGATGCCACCGTCGACAAAGAGCATGTCGCCGGTGATGAAGCCTGCCTCGTCGCTGGCCAGGAAGACGGCCGCATTGGCCACGTCTTCCGGCGTGCCGAGACGGCCGACCGGCATGCGCTGACGGCGCCGTTCCCAGGCCTCGTCGGTGACGACGCGATTGGCGCCTTCGGTCGGCGTCGGACCCGGCGCAATGGCGTTGACGCGAATGCCGCGCGGACCGAACTCCGCGGCCGCCGAGCGCGTCGAGGCCGCAACCGCCGCCTTGACGGCGGAATACATGATGCCGTTCTTCATCGCGAGCACGGCGGCCGGCGAAGCGATATTGACGATGGCGCCGCCACCGGCATCCGTCATGCCATCCATGACCGCCTGATAGCCCCAGATCACGCCCTTGAAACCGACATCGACCATGCGCCCGACCAGTTCCTCGGTCTGCTCCTCAAGCGGGCCATAGCGGTTGTACATCGCGTTGTTGACGAGGATCGTGACCGGACCGAAAGCCTCTTTCGCCGCGGCCACAGCCCTGAAGACATCATCACGGCTGGCGACATTGCCGGACAGGGCCACTGCCTCGCCGCCGGCATCACGAATGGCGGCGGCAGCCTGCCCTGCGACGTCCGCCTTGAGGTCGAGCACGGCCACACGCGCGCCCTCACGGCCAAAAGCCTCTGCGATGGCACGGCCGATGCCGCGACCGCCACCGGTGACGAGCGCGACCCGGCCCTGAAGGCGGCCGCTCATGTCCGCGCTCCCACAGAAGGAAACCGCACTCGCCGCGCCCTGCCGAAAAATATCACAGGTTGTATGCCAAACCGGATGTCCGAACGCCTGCATTGCATGGCGAGCCACCTCCCCTGACGGAAAATCCACCCGGCTTCCCGTCTCATTATTCCTGTTCGAAGCCTTGTTTCCGGCTTGACGGAAACAGCTTGTCACGGGCACCCGGGGGTGACCAGAACCATTTCATCCTTGCGGTCCAGTTTCACATTTCTGAAAATGGACCCGTCGAAGGGAGACCGACAATGCAGACGTCCCAGGTCAAATCCGCCACGCGTGCCATTGAAATTCTTGACTTTTTCAAGCGTATCAAGGAACCCTGCGGCATGTCCGACATCGCCCAGGCGCTGGGTTATCCGCAGTCGAGCACGACCGTCCTCCTGAAGACGCTGGTGAACCTCGGCTATCTGAATTTCGACCGTGTCGAGCGATTGTATTTTCCGACACCGAAGGTAACGGCGCTGGGCGACTGGATCCCGCGCGCATTGTTCGGCAGCACACGCGTGCTGGAAGCCATGCATGACGTGCATGCTGCAACCGGAGAGACAGTCTCGATCAACGCCCGCAACGACATCTATCTGCAATATGTGCAGATCATCCAGTCGATCCACGCCATGCGATTCCATGTCGATGAGGGAACGCTGCGCTTCCTCACCCATTCGGTGGTGGGCTGGGTGCTGCTCTCCACGCTGCCGGACGAGAAGATCGACAATATCGTACGGCGGACCAATATCGCCATCGAGAAACCGGCAGAGCGCGTCAAGACCGCCAGCATCATGGCGGAGGTCGAGCAGATCCGGGCGCAGGGTTACGGATATACCGAGAACATACCCTTTCTCGGCGGCGCGACGCTGTGCGTGCTGCTGCCGGTCACCATTCACAACCAGCCGGTCGCGCTCGGGCTCGGCGGCGTGGTGGACAGGGTGCGGGCAAACCGCGAACGCTATCTCGTCGCGCTGCAGCGGGCGGCGAAGTCGATCCAGCATTCCGATCCGTTCGACATGCCGATCGATATCGAAATCTGATTGCCGCCGGCCTCAGCCATTCTTGCTGGCCGCCGCCCTTTCGCTCACCGGTGCCTGCGTGGACGACACCCCGCCAGCCTCCTTTCGCCGGGCGATCCAGCGTGCAAGCGCGGAGAGTTCGCCGACAAATCCGCGGCGGAAGAAGATGATCACCACAAGCAGGATGACACCCTGGAGGATCAGCGCCCATTCGCCGAAGCCGGCCAGTTCGTCATTCAGCCAGATGATGATGCCGGCGCCGAAAAGCGGTCCTGTCAGCGTTCCAAGCCCGCCGAGCAGGGTCATGATGATGACCTCGCCAGACACCTGCCAGGAGGCATCGGTCAGGGTGGCGAACTGGTAGACGGTCGCCTTCATGCCTCCGGCCACACCGGCCATTGTGGCTGACAGCACGAAGGCGACGAGCTTCACCCTTTCGGGTGAAAAGCCGAGCGATTCCACGCGCTGCTGGTTGTCGCGCACCGCCTTCAGCACTTCGCCATAGGGTGAATTGACGATGCGGTAGTAAGCGGCAATCGCCAGGATCGCCATGGCGAGGACCACGTAATAGTAGGTAAAGCTGTCATCGACGTTGATGAAACCGAACAGCGGGTTGCGCGGAATGGCCTGCATGCCGTCCTCGCCGCCGGTGAACTCGCTTTGCAGCAGCACGAAGAAGACGAGCTGCGAGAAGGCCAGCGTGATCATGGCAAACTGGATGCCCTGCCGGCGGATGGCGAGATAGCCGACAACCAATCCCAGCATGCCTGCCACGATGCCGCCAAAGGCGATGGCCAGTTCCACCGAAATGCCGGTCGTCTTGAGGGCAAGCCCTGTCATATAGGCGGCGGTGCCGAAAAACATGGCATGGCCGAAGCAAAGCAGCCCGGTATAGCCCAGCAGCAGGTTGAACGAACAGGCGAAGACGACGAAACACAGGATCGTCATCAGCAGGACCGGATAGAGGAAAAAGGGCGCGGCCAAAGCAGCGGCGAGACCCAGGGCCAGGGCCAGATGGACCGGTTTCATCACATGGACTCCTTGCCGGAAAAGAGGCCTGCGGGCCGGAAGAAGAGGGCTGCCGCCATGAACAGGAAGATGACCACGGACGCGGCTTCCGGATAGAAAACCTTGGTCAGCCCTTCCACGACACCGAGCGCATAGCCGGCAACCACCGCGCCGGCGATCGACCCCATGCCGCCGATGACGACGACGGCGAAGACCACGATGATGACATTCGACCCCATGGAGGGCGAGACCTGGTAGATCGGTGCGGCCAGCACACCCGACAGGGCCGCCAGGCCGACGCCGAAGGCATAGGTGAGCGTCATCATCCGCGGCACGTTGATGCCGAAGGATTCCACGATATGCGGTTTCTCGTTGGCGGCGCGCAGATAGGCACCCAGCTTGGTATGCTCGATCAGCAGCCAGGTTCCGATGCAGGTGACGAGCGAGAAGACCACCACCCAGAGCCGGTAATAGGGCAGGAACATGAAGCCGAGATTCACACCGCCGGGAATGGGGTTCTGATAGGGTATGCCGGTGGAACCGAATTGCTGGCGCACAAGGCCTTCCAGCACCAGCACCATGGCATAGGTGGCCAGCAGGCCGTAGAGGTGGTCGAGGTTCTGCAGCGGGCGAAGGATCAGGCGTTCCATCGCCATGCCGAAGACAGCGACGATGATGGGCGCGACAAACAACGCGCCCCAATAGGGCAGGCCAAGCGTTGTCAGCAGAATCCAGGCCACGAAGGCGCCCAGCATGTATTGCGCGCCATGGGCGAAATTCACGACGTTCATCAGGCCGAAAATGATGGCCAGTCCCATGGACAGCATGGCGTAGAACGAGCCGTTGATGAGGCCGAGGAGCACCTGCCCCATCAGCAACTGGATGGATATGTTCTCGAACATGGCGCTCATACCCCCAGATATGATTTGACCCGGTCCATGCCGGTGTCGAATTCGTCACGCGTCAGGATATCGACGACCTTGCCATGTTCGACCACGACATGGCGATCGGCCACCTTGCGCGCGAAACGCAGGTTCTGCTCGACCAGCAGAATGGTGAAACCCTGTTTCTTGAGCTTCTGGATGATGGCACCGATCTCCTGCACCACGACGGGAGCAAGCCCTTCGCTCGGCTCGTCGAGCAGGAGCAGGCGCGAGCCGGTGCGCAGGATGCGTGCAATGGCCAGCATCTGCTGTTCGCCGCCCGAAAGCAGGGTGCCACGGCTGGCCGCCCTTGCGCGCAGGTTCGGGAAAGTGGCGTAGAGATCGGCATCCGACATGCCGCCTTCGCGCAGGACCGGTGGCAGGAACATGTTCTCCCTGACCGACAGGCCGGAGAAGATGCCGCGTTCCTCCGGGCAATAGGCAATGCCCTTGCGGGCGATCTCGTAGGTGCGCCGCCCGATCAGTTCCTCGCCATCGAGCCGGATGGAACCGGTGCGCTTTTGCAGAAAGCCCATGATGGAGCGAAGCGTCGTGGTCTTGCCGGCGCCGTTACGCCCGATCAGCGTCAGCAATTCGCCTTCCCGGACATCGAAGGTCATGCCGTGCAGGACCTTGGATTCGGCGTACCATGCGTTCAGGTTTTCAACCGAAAGCAGCGGCCGGGCGGGCACGGGGTTGCTCGCGTGCTCATTCATCGACGCCTCCCATATAGGCGGTGACGACATCCGGATTGGCGGAAACCTCGGCATAGGTGCCTTCCGCCAGGATCTCGCCATGCTGCAGCACGGTAATCGTGTCACACAATGATGCGACGACCGAAAGATTGTGCTCCACCAGCAGGATGGTCCGCCCCTCGGCAACGCGCCGGATGAGAGCGGTGATCGGCTCGATATCCTCGTGCCCCATGCCCGCAGTCGGTTCGTCCAGCAGCATGACGCGCGGCTCGAGCGCCAATGTCGTGGCGATTTCGAGCGCCCGCTTCTTGCCATAGGACAGCTCTGCGGCGACCGTGTCGCGATTGCCGGCAAGCCCGACCTGTTCCAGCAGTTCCCCGGCGCGCGCATTGAGCGGCGCCACGGCCGCCAGCGAGCGCCAGAAGTGATAGGCCTTGCCGAACCGCGATTGCAGCGCGACGCGCACGTTTTCCAGGGCCGTCAGGTTGGGAAAGGTCGCGGAAATCTGGAAGGAGCGCACGAGCCCGCGTTTCGCCACCTCGGCGGTGCGCAGACCGGAGATGTCCTCGCCATCGAAGATGATCTGCCCCTCGGTCGGTTGCAGGGTCTTGGTCAGCAGATTGAAGCAGGTGGTCTTGCCCGCCCCGTTCGGGCCGATCAGCGCATGGATGGAGCCGCGCTTCACTTCCAGGTTCACATGCTTGACGGCTGCGAAACCGCCGAAGACCTTGCTCAGGTTGCGTCCAATGAGGACATTGTCGCCACCGGAGGCGGCCTGTGTGCCTATCGCCATCAGATGTCGTCCCTGAACACCGGCTTGCGCTTTTCCAGAAATGCCCGCATGGCCTCCTTCGAATCCTCGTGCTTCGTCATCTCCACCGTCAGATTCTGTTCGAAGCGGTAGCCGTCGCGCAGCGGCATGTTCTCCACCGTGTTGATCGCGCGCTTGGCGAGGGCAAGCGCCTTCGGGCTCTTCGACGCAATCTCGCGGGCGATCTTCATCGCCTCGTCCATGAGGTCTTCATGCGGCACGCACGCCTCGATGATACCGCGGCGGTAGGCTTCCGCCGCCGGCACGCGATAGCCCGTCAGGATCATCCTGCGAGCCAGCGAATGGGGGAAGATGCGCATGGTGTGACGCGCGCCGCCCATGAGGCCGATGTCGATCTCCGGCAGGCCGAAGACGGCATTTTCGGAGGCAAGAATGATGTCGGCATTGACGATCGGCCCCATACCCGCACCGAGCGCGGGACCGTTCACCGCCGCGATGACCGGCTTGCTCGATTCCAGGATGCAGTTGGCCACTTCTCGGGTGCGGCGCAGGTGCTTCCACGTCTCGCCCTTCACCGCGCCGACATTGCCGCGCGACTTGATGTCGGCGCCGGCGGAGAAAATCCTGCCGCGGCCGGTAATGACGATCACGCGGACTTCCGGCGTGTCCATCAATTCATCAAAGACGTCGGTCAGTTCCTCGGCGAACTCGCGCGAAAAGGCATTGACGGGCGCATTGTCCATCGTCAACAGCGCGATGTGATCGGCGATTTCGGTCTTGATCAGGTTGTTCTGCAACGGACATCTCCTCCAGCGGCCCGGCCGCCCATTTCACGAAAACCGGACAGCGGCCTCCCCGCCCTGCCCGGCATGGCCTTCACGCTGGCAAGGCATGTTCACGAAACTGCTCGCGCAGCTTCGTCTTCTGCAACTTGCCCGTTGCGGTGTGCGGCAACTCGTCGACAAAGGCGATGTCGTCGGGCAGCCACCATTTGGCGACACGGTCTGCAAGGAAAGCCATCAGCGCCTCGCGCGAGGGCTGCCGTCCAGCCTTGGCCACGACAATCAGGAACGGCCGCTCCTGCCAGCGCTCATGCGGCAGGCCAATGACCGCGGCTTCCTGCACATCAGGGTGCGCCATGGCGGCGTTTTCCAGGTCGATGGAGGAAATCCACTCGCCGCCGGACTTGATGACGTCCTTGGACCGGTCGGTGATCTGGACATAGCCATCGGCGGTGATCTTCGCGACGTCGCCGGTGGCAAACCACCCTTCCCCGTCCAAGACCACGCCACCCTCGCCCCTGAAATAGCCCGCCGTGACCCACGGCCCGCGCACTTTCAGATCGCCCGACACCGATCCGTCCTGCGGCAGCGGTGTTCCCTCCTCGTCCACGATGCGCAGTTCCACGCCGTAGATGGCGCGGCCCTGCAGCACCTGCACATCCACCTGCTCATCGTCCGAAAGACCCGCATGTTTCGGCAGAAGATTGCCGATGGAGGCCAGCGGGCTCGTCTCGCTCATGCCCCAGGCATGGATGACGAAGACGCCGAAATCCCGACGGAAGCGCTCTATGATGGCGCGCGGCGCCGCCGATCCGCCGATGACCACGCGTTCAAGGCAGAGCTTCGAGGTGTCGATGCCCGGCGTCTCGTCGATATGCCGGAACAGGCCCAGCCAGACGGTGGGCACTCCCAGCGAGAAATTGCAGCGTTCCGCGACGGCGAGATCGAACAGGTTCCGGCCGTCCAGTTGCGGGCCGGGTAGCACCAGCCTGGCGCCGCACATGGCCGCCGCATAGGGAATGCCCCAGGCATTGACGTGGAAGAGCGGCACGGCAAGCAGAACCGTGTCGGCGCTCGACAGGCGCAGGCCGTCGGCCGAACAGGCAGCGAAGGAATGCAGCACGGTGGACCGGTGCGAATAGAGCACGCCCTTGGGATTGCCCGTCGTGCCGGAGGTGTAGCACAGCGAGGACGCTGTCTTCTCATCGAATTGCGGCCAGTCGAAATCGTCCGTCTGGCCGGCAAGCAGGTCTTCATAGGCAAGGCATTCGCCCGGCATGGCCGGCAGATGCCCGGCATCGGTCATCGCGACAAGGGTCTCTACCTTGTCAAGCCTGGGCGCCAGGTCGGCAACCAGCCCGTCGAACGTGATGTCGAAGAACAGGACGCGGCTCTGCGCGTGGTTCAGGATATAGTCGATCTGCTCGGGAAACAGGCGCGGATTGACCGTATGCAGCACCGCGCCGATTCCGGACACGGCGAAATAGAGTTCCATGTGGCGATGGGTGTTCCAGGCAAGCGTCGCGACCCGGTCGCCCGGCCGGATGCCCATGGCCAGCAGCGCCTTGCCCAGTTTCGCCGCGCGCGACCTTATCTGCCGGTAATTCGTGCGCACATCCACGCCTTCGCAGGTGCGGCTGACAATCTCCACGTCCGGATGATAGGCCGCGGCATGCTCGATCAGCGATGAAATGAGCAATTGACGGTCTTGCATGAGTCCTAGCATGCGAACCCTTCCCCTCCCACTGTTGCCCGTTGACCGGGTTTTCTCAAAAAGCTTCCGGCTAACCGACCGGTAAGTCAACGCCCGCGGGCGGGCGAAGAAAAGTTTCAGAAATGTGAAACCGGCGCCGCTGACACGGCTCCGGCACCAGCCGTCATCCGGCCTGCCTGCGCTTGCGCATCTGCCTGACAATGTTGAGTTGATGGATCTGGCTCGTGCCCTCGTAGAGGCGGAACAGGCGGACATCCCGGTAGTAGCGCTCGATCGGGCTGTGGTCGGCAACATAGCCGGCGCCGCCAAACACCTGAACGCAGCGATCGGCCACCCGCCCGCAGGCTTCGGAGGCGAAATACTTGCATATCGAGGCTTCCAGCGCGATATCGGTTCCCTCGTCGCGGGCTCGGGCGGTTTGCAGGATCAGGGCGCGCGCCGCCTCGATCTCCGTCCGGCAGTCGGCCAGAAGCGCGGCGACAAGCTGGAAGTCGATGATCGCCTGGCCGGATTGATGGCGCTGCTCGGCATGATCCATCGCCAGGTCAAGCATGCGGATGGCCGGCCCCGTGCACAGGGCGGCCAGGTGGATGCGCTGCTTGTTGAGCACCTTCATGGCTGTGCGAAAGCCCTGCCCCTCGACGCCGCCGATCAGATTCCGGGCCGGGACGCGAACGCCCTCGAAACGCACCTCGCCGACCGGTGATCCCGCCTGCCCCATCATCCTGTAGGGCTCGGATGTCGTCAGGCCCGGACTGCCGCGCTCGACGATGAAGGCGGAGACGCCGCGCGCGCCGGAAGAACCGGGGTCGGTGCGCGCCATGACGGTGAACAGGCCGGCAATGGGCGCGTTCGTGATGTAGCACTTCCGTCCGTCGAGGATGTAGTCGTCCCCGTCGCGCCTTGCCGATGTCGTTAGCGCCGTCGCGTCCGATCCCGCGTCCGGTTCGGTCAGGGCGAAACTGCCGGTCACCGCGCCGCTGGCCAGGCGCGGCAGGAATTCCTGCTTCTGCTCCGGCGTGCCGTCGGCCACCAGCGCCTCGGAGCCGATGCCGGTATTGGTTCCGACGCGGGCACGGAAGGCGACGGCGCATTGCGACAGTTCCATGGCGGCGAGCACCAGTTCCTCGGTCGTCAGCCCCAGGCCGCCATATTCCTCGGGGATCGACCAGCCGAAAAAGCCGCGCGCGGCCATGTCCTGCACAATTCCGTCCGGCACTTCACCAGTCTCGGCCACCTGCTCCTCGGCCGGATGCGCGACCGCGCGCACCCAGGCATGAACATCGGCCAGCAGCGCATCGAGGCGGGCCTGGTCGCGGATCACCGTTTGCCTCCATCGCCCGGCAGGACCGCGAAATCCGGCAGCCGCCTTTCCAGGAACGCAGCCAGGCCCTCGCCGGCCTCGTCGCCATAGCGGGCGGCATTGATGCCCCGGCTTTCGACCTCGATCTGGGCGGCAAGGCCCTTGGTTGGGGCGTCTTCCAGTTGCGCCTTGATGACGGCGATGGCACCTGCCGCGCCGGATGCGCAGGCAGCAGCCAGCGCCATTGCCGCTTCCAGCGCCCCGCCTTCGGGCACAAGCTGGTTGACCGCGCCGGCAGCATGCAGCCGTTGCGCGGTGACCGGGCGGCCCAGCATGCACAGTTCCGAAACGAGCTGACGCGGCAGGGCCTCGCGTAGGAAATGCAGCGTTCCGCCGTCGGGCGTCAGGCCGATCTTCACATAGGCGACGGTAAACGCTGCCGGTTCCGCCGCGACGATCATGTCGCAGGACAGCGCCAAGGCGACGCCCAGACCGGCCGCACCGCCCTCCACAGCCGCGATGACCGGCTTGGGACAGGCGCGGATGGCAAGGATCATGGCGGCCAGCGCGTCCGTGTTGCGCGACACCTGCGCCAATGTCTGCTTGCGGCTTTCCTGCAAGGCGGCAACATTGCCGCCGGAACAGAAAAAGCCGCCGGCGCCGGCGAGAACGACCGCGCGCACATGAGGATCGGCACCGGCATCCACAATCGCATCGCGAAGGGCCTCATACTGGACCCGGCCGATGGAATTGCGCGTGGCCGGTCCGTCAAGGGTCAGCAGGCGGATCCCGTTTTCCGGCGTTTCGACGCGCAGGGCGGTCCTGCTCATTGCCTGATCGTTCATAGGCATGTCCTTTCAGACTATCTTGCGTTCACGCAGCGCGGCGATCTCGTCCGGCGCATAGCCCAATTCTTCAAGGATGGTGTCGGTATCGGCGCCAAGCCCCTTGGCAGCCCATCGGATCCGGCCCGGATTGCAGGTCAGCTGCGGGACCACATTCTGCATTCCGACCGTTCCGAAATCCTCATCCGCCACCCGCGCGATCATTTCGCGCGCCTGCATCTGCGGATCGGCGGCAATCTGCTCTACCGAATGGATCGGTCCGATGGCGCCGCCCTCACGGGCAAAGGCTTCAAGCACCTCCTCCAGCGTGTGCGTCTCCATATAGGCGGCGAAAACAGCGTCCAGTTCGTCGCGATATTCCAGACGCTGGCGATTGGTGGCGAAGCGCGGATCGTCGATCAGGTCGGCCCGCCCGATGGCGCGCAGGTTGGCCGCGGCCATGCTGTTGGTGGAACCTGTCACCGTCACGAAACGGCCGTCGCCGGTGCGGAACACATTGGCCGGCGCGGTGTACTGGTTGTTGTTTCCGTCGCGCTCGCGCACCAGGCCGAGCTGGTCGTACTCGATGGCGATGTTGTCGAGAATGCGGAACGTCGCCTCGGTCAGGGCCAGGTCGATTTCCTCGCCCTTGCTGCGGCCGCGATCGATGCCGTAGAGCGCGGCCATGATGGAGAAGGCGCCGAACAGCGCGCCGATGCTGTCGCCGATCGGATAACCGGGATGAACCGGCGCGCTGTCCTTCATGCCGGTGATGTAGGTGAGGCCGCCCATGGCCTCGAAAATGCGGGCAAAGCCGCCCTGCCCTGCCTTCGGGCCGGTCTGTCCGAAGGCGGAAACGCGCAGGATCACAAGCTTCGGATTGATCGCCCAGAGCGTGTCGCGGTCCAGGCCCCATTTCGCCAGCGTTCCGGGGCGGAAATTCTCGATCAGCACGTCGTGGGTGGCGATCAGCTTCTTGATGATCTCCAGGCCTTCGGGCTGGCGCAGGTCCAGCGTGCCGTAGCGCTTGCCCCGGTTGGTCACCTTCCACCACAGTGGCTTGTCTTCGCGAAAGGGCGGAAAGCCGCGCAGGCCGTCGCCCTGGCCCGGGATTTCGAACTTGGTGACCTGCGCGCCGAAATCCGCCAGAAGCGAGGCCGCGAAGGGCCCCGCGATGATGGTGGCGATGTCGAGGACCTTCAGGCCGGCAAGCGGACCGAAGGCGGATGCGTCGTCGCCATTCCTGCCCGAGTCCGGCGTTTCCCCGTCATGCATTGGCCGTCTCCCCGTTTCGGCGGCGGCGCGCATAGCCCTTCCAGGCCGCGGAGCCGACGGCCCAGAGGATCACGGCGGCGATCACGGCGACGATCGAAGCGGAAATCGGGCGATCGATGAAGGTGTTGAAATCGCCACCCGAGACGACCAGCGCGCGGCGGAAATAGACCTCGATCATGGGTCCGAGAACAAATCCCAGCAGCAGCGGCGCCACCTCGAAATTGAGCGCACGCATGCCGACTCCCAGAAAGCCGAAGCCGAGCAGCACGAACACGTCGAGCACCTGGTAATTGACGCTGTAGATGCCGATGCAGGTGAAGGCGACAATCACCGGGAAGAGCAGGTTGTACGGGATCTTCAGCAGTTTCACCCACATGCCGATCAAGGGCAGGTTCAGGACGAGAAGCATGAAATTGCCGATGATGAAGCTGACCACCAGGCCCCAGAACAGGTCCGGCTTGGACTGGATCACATCCGGACCCGGCAGGATGCCGTGGATCATCATGACGCCGAGCATGATCGCCATGACCGGATCGCCGGGAATGCCGAGGCTCAGCGTTGGAATGAAGGCGGCCTGAACGGATGCGTTGTTGGCCGATTCCGGCGCCGCGACGCCCTCGATGGCGCCCTTGCCGAATTCTTCGGGATGCTTGCTGACACGCCGCTCAACGGCATAGGCAACGAAGGTCGCAACCAGTCCGCCGGTGCCGGGCAGCGCCCCGAAGAAGCCGCCGATGACCGAGCCGCGCGCCATGGGCATGGCCGAACGGCGCCAGTCCTCGCGTGTCGGCGTCATGTCCTTCATGCGGATCCTGCCCTCCTGAACCTTGGGCAATTCGATGCGCCCGGCATTGGCGATGATTTCCGGAAGGCCGAACAGGCCGATGGCGACAGCGACCAGCGGCAAGCCGTCATAGAATTCCGTCACGCCGAATGTGAAGCGGGCGGTGCCGCTGTTGAGGTCCAGGCCGATCAGGCCGATGGCAAGGCCGAGCGCCACGGATGCCAGCGAGCGGATCGATCGGCCGGTGCCGATGACCGCAGCGGCAACGAGGCCCAGCATCATCAGCGCCACATATTCCTGCGGTCCGAACTTCAGCGCCACGCGCGACAACGGCACCGAGAAGCCCGCCAGCAGCACGACGCCGAACGAGGTACCGACGAAGGATGCGATGGCCTTCATGAAAAGCGCAGGCCCCGCCCGCCCCTTCCTGGCCATCGGGTATCCTTCGATGCCGGTCACGGCGCTGACCGCCGTGCCTGGCAGGTTCATCAGGATGGCGGCGGTGGAGCCGCCGAAATCGGCGCCATAGTAGATGCCGGCCAGCATGATGAGACCGTAGGTCGGGTCGATGTGGTAGGTGATCGGCATCAGCATGGCCATGGTGGCCATGATGCCGACACCGGGCAGCACGCCGACGATGGTTCCCAGGAAGACGCCCAGGAAACAGTAGAAAAGCCCCTCGGGAGAGGCGGCGACCGAGAGACCGAGTGCAAGATCCGAAAGCAGCGTGTCCATGTCAGAAGGCCTCGATCTGGAGGCCGAGCCCGACACGGAAGATCAGGGTCGACAGGATGGAAGCGGCGGCTGCGAGAACGAGCGCGGTCTTGATCGTCGTGTTGCGGTTGCCCAGCGCCGAAAGAAAGACGACGAGGAAGACCGAAACCAGCAGGCCGGCGGTTTCCACGGTAAAGGCGAAAGCGATGAAGGCGGCCGCGACGAACAGGGTTCCGCGCACCTGGTCCCTTCCGGCAACCGGCGGCATGTCGTTGGGCCGCGCGGTGACGATCATCAGCAATGCCAGGACGACCATGGCGCCGCCGAGCATGATCGGGAAATAGCCCGGCCCCATGCTGCGGAGCGTGCCCAGCTTGTAGCCGGAGGCCTCAAAGATGATGAACACACCGATCAATGCCGTCACAAGCCCGGCAATGAGGTCTTCCATTCGTTCAACCAGGTATCGCATTGCCCCTCCCTTCGGTTCAGATGCGTTCATTGTATTCGCGGGTTCATGGCGGCCTGCGCGGCGCCGGCCGCGATGGCCTGGCCAACGATCATGCCGGCGCCCGCGCCAACCAGGAACCGGCACAGGGGGTCTAGCCCGTCCGGCGTTTCTCCGCGCCAGCGCAGCGCATTCACCCGAATGCCGGCTGGCGCCCATTCCAGGGCGATCGTGCGCGCCAGCATCTCGCTGGCGGCAATGGCAGCGGCCGTTTCGGGGCGATCGCCCTCGCCCAGCACATGCAGAAGCGCGAAATCGCGGGTGCGCGCCTTGTGGGCAGCGCAGGCCAGTGCCGTTTCCCGGACAGCACCGAGAGCGGCGGCCGCGCCGGTGCGCTCATTGAGCAGGCGCATGTCGATGACGGCGCGCAGCGGACCCGCAGCGCCGATCTGCGCCGGATCGGCCAGCCTGACAATTTCGTTCGACGTTTCGCCGGCAAAGGCGGGTCCGCCGCCGATCACGGCGATACGCCCCTGCGGTTTGCTGCCCGGTTCCGGTGCAGTCCCCGGGGTGGGCGGGCCCGCGGACCCGCCACCATCGACCAGCAGGGTTTCACCTGAAATCGACCTGCCCTCATGGCTTGCGGCGAAGACAATGACGGAGGCGATGTCCTCGGGCATTGCCAGCCGCCCCAGCGGGATGGTCAGCGCAACCTTGTCCAGATCCACGCGCCCGGCCCGGTGCAATTCCTCCACAAGCGGCGTGCGCGTATAGCCGGGGGCAATCGCGGCAACGGCGATTGCGCGCGGCGCGAGCCGGTTCGCCCAGGCTTGCGTCAGGGCGACAATTCCGGCCTTCGTGGCGCTGTAGGGTCCGCGCAGGGCCAGTGGACGCCAGGATGCGCCGGAGGCCAGATTGACGATGGCCGAACCGGCCTGAAGGATGTCGGCAGCGGCGGCGCAAATGGCCTCCACCGCCAGCAGGTTGAGATCGACCAGTCTTTGAAAGGCCGCTTCGGGCAAATCGGCAATCGATTTGCCTGAGGTATCGGTGACGCCGGCATTGTTGACGATGACATCCAGCCGGCCAAGCGCGGCGACGGCACGCGCCGGCAAAGCGGATGCCGCGGCCCGGTCGGTCAGATCGACCGGCAGGGCGACATGGCCGGGACCCAGTTCGCCAGCCCGCGCCCGGGCGGCCTCGCCGTCGATATCGGCCAGGGCAATGCGATAGCCGCCGGCGGCAAGCTGACGGCACGTTGCCCAGCCGATGCCGTTTGCCGCGCCCGTCACCAGCGCGAGCCGCCCGTCCTGCCTGTCCGTTCCGCCGGTCATCCTGGTGCCACCGCTCACGTGATCGCTATGCCGATGCCGCCGTCCACCGACAGCACCTGACCGGTCACGAAATCGCTTTCGGCCTCCAGCAGGTAGACGATGGCGCGCGCGATGTCGTCCACCGTTCCAAGCCGGCCCAGCGGCGTGTTGGCGATGCGTTTGGCATCGCGCTCGGCATTGCGGTGTTTCGCCGTGCCCTCGGTGGGAATGGCCGATGGCGCCACGGCGTTGACACGGATGTTGCGCGACCCGAGTTCGACCGCAGCGGCGCGGGTCATGCCCATGATGCCCGCCTTGATACCGCTGTACACCAGCGAATTGGGTGCAGACCGGAACCCGGCGGCGGAAGCGACATTGACGATGGTTCCGCCGCGCGTTTCGTCCATGGCGGCGGCGGCGTGCTTGATGCCCCAGATCACGCCGGAGAAGCCGACGGCCAGCATGCGGTCCACCGTTTCCGGCGCTATGTCGGGGATCGCCTGGTAGCGAACCCAGGCGGCATTGTTGACCATGCCGTCCAGCCGACCGGTCCTTGCGACAAGCGCCGCCACCGCAGCCTCGACGCCCTGCGGCGTCGACACGTTCTCGACGACGGGAACCGCCGTGCCGCCAGCGGAGGCAATTTCCTCCACCGCCTCGGCGACGAATTCCTCCTTCAGGTCATTGATGCCGACCACCCAGCCGCGCGCCGCCATGTGCCTGGCCGTCGCGCGGCCGATGCCATGGCCCGCACCGGTTATGAGAACGGATTTGCGCTCATCCATGATTGATCTCCCCGTACCATTCGTTCACCGACGACGCGATCAATGCGTCGCCAAGGGCCTCCAGTCCGTCGGCGGCCGCACCATAGGCGGCAAGCGCCCGCATCTGGCGCAGGTGCCGGTGCAGCGGAACTTCCCAGGTGAAACCCATGCCGCCGAAGATCTGGATCGCGTTTTCCGCGACTGCCGGCCCCTGCCGGGCTGCGTTCAGCCAGGCGGCCTCGCAGACAAGACCCGCCTCCTCGCCATGATCCGACAGCGCACGGGCAATGCCGTTCTTCATGGTTTCGATGGCAAGGGCATCACGCGACATCTTGTGACGCAGCACCTGATAGGCGGAAAGCGGGCGGCCGAACTGAACGCGTTCCTGCGCGTGACCCATGGCCAGGGACAGGCAGCGGGCGGCCGAGCCATGGATATGGGCGGCGCGCAGGATGTTGGCGTCGGCATGCAGCTTGCGCACCGTTTCCGCATCGAACTCGATCCCCTCGATCGGGCCGTCGCAACGCAGCGACGCGGCAGGCGCGTCCACATTCCATTCATCCGCCGCCGCCTCAAGGCGCACGACATTGCTCATGGAGGCCAGAACCGCACCGCCACCGGCGCGGAAAATCAGCACGCGGCTGGCGTCGCGGCCCATGGGGGCATTGGCCACAAGCCCGTCCGTGTCGACGCCGCTCCAGGCGATCGTCGCCACGGTTTCGCCAGCGCAGATGCGTCCGGCCTCGCCCGCGTCAATACCGGCCAGCGCCCGTGCCAGTAAAAGGCTCTCGATGAGCGGAAAGGCCAGCAGTCCGGCGCCGGCAGCACCGGCGACCGGAACGGCATATTTCAGCGGCAGGCCAAGCCCGCCGGCCTCTTCGGGCGCGATGACGCCCAGCAGGCCGGCATCGGCCAGCACTCGGGCGCGCCCGGCGCAATCGCCAGACGTTGCGCAAGCCTCGACCGCGGCTCTCGCGGTGTCCTCGAAGTCCTTCGGATCCAGTTCGTCGCTCATGGTCAGGCCGCCTTGGAAAGGTTCAGAATGCGTTTGCCGATGATGTCCAGCTGGATTTCTGTCGTTCCGGCATAGATCGTCTCGGCACGGCTGTGCAGGTAGAGGTTTTCCATGCGCGCCTTCACGTCGCGCAGGGGCTGGCCGGCATTGGCGGGGAAGCGCGAGACCACCTCATGGGCGATCTGGGCGAAACGCTGGTGCGATTCAGACCAGTAAAGCTTGGGAAAGCTGCCGCGCGGGCCAATTTCCTCACCGGCCAGAAGGCTGTCGACAAGGGTTTCGACATGGCCCTTCAGCATCTCGATCTCGACACGCACCTGCGCCAGGTCGCGGGCATAGCCGCGAAGGATGCGCAGGCTGCGTTCGTCGCTGCGGCAGGCCGTGATGAGGTGATCGAGTTCGCTCTCGAAGCGCCAGGCGCGATACATCCGGTTGGTCGCCCGCTCGATGGACAGGACACGGGTCGCCGCCGGCCAGCCTTCATCCGGCGCGCCGAGCATGTCGGCCTCATCGACGATCACATCGGTGAAGAACACCTCGCAGAAGGAGCGGTCGCCATCGATGGAGCGGATTTCACGCACATCGATACCGGGCCGGTCCATCGGCACGGCAAAGAGTACGAGACCGCGATGCCGGTCCTCCGGCACGCCAGTGCGCGCCAGGAGCAGGCAGCGCTGCGATTTCGATGCGCCGCTGGTCCAGATCTTCTGGCCATTCACGCGCCAACCGTCGGCGCAGGGTTCGACGCGGGTGCGCAGGCCCGCCAGGTCCGAACCCGCGCCAGGCTCGGAGAAACCCTGGCACCAGACGGTGTCCATGTCGAGGATCGCCGGAAGGAATTCGCTCTTCTGGCGCTCGTCACCGACCGCCAGCACGATCGGGCCGACCAGTTCCTTGCCGATGGAGTTGACCGCGTTGGGCGCGGGCGCCAGGCCGATCTCGCGATTGGCCTCCAGGTGCTCGCGCAATGTCAGACCGTGGCCGCCATAGGCTTGCGGCCAGGTGATCCCGGCCAGGCCGGCCTTGTAGAGGGCGGCTTCGAACTGCTTCAACTCGTCCAGTGTCGCCGGCGTGTCATGCGCGCGGTCGGTGCGCAGCCGGTCGTTCAGGTTTTCCTTGAGCCAGGTCCGCGCCCGGGCGGCGTAGGCACCCGGCGCGTATGCGGCAGAAGCGGTGTCTTTCATTGCGGCCATTGTCATGTCTTCTCAGCCTCACGATCTTGGGTTTGTCCGGGAACGAGCAGGGCATCGAGCGCGACGGCCCCCTGCCCCTCCGGGCGCACCAGCAAGGGATTGATGTCGATTTCCGCCACATCGGGCGCGTGGCGCACGGCGAAGCGCGAAAGCGCGGCAATTGCCTCGCACAGCGCCCCGGTGTCGGCGCGCGGCCGGCCGCGCGCACCGTCAAGCAGCGGAAACGCCTTGAGTTCACGCAGCATGGCGTGGGCCTCGGCGGCGGTAACAGGCGCCATGCGCAGCGCCGTGTCCTGGAAGATTTCGGCGAAGACGCCGCCCAGTCCCACCATGATGGCCGGCCCAAAGGACGGATCGGTGGTCGTGCCAAGGATGAGTTCGACGCCGCCGGAGGTCATGGGCGAGACCAGAACACCATCGACGGCCGCACCGGGAGCGTGTTCTGCCGCCGCCGCCATGATGCGGCCGAAGGCGGCGCGCGCGGCCTCATCCCCCGTGACGTTCAATTCCACGCCGCCGATATCGCTCTTGTGCTGGATGTCGGGCGACAGGATCTTCATCGCCACGGGCACGGCAAGCCGGGCGGCGGCAGCGCCGGCCTCTTCGGCCGTGCGAACCGTCACATCGTTCACGAAGGGCACGCCGGCTGCGCCAAGCACGGCCTTTGCCGTGGCCTCGTTGCGGAAAACCGACGGATCGAGGCGTTCTGGCGCGATGGCTTCGCCTGGCGTGGCATCCACGTCATCTCCGGCTGCCGGCAACCGGCCGATGGCCGCGATCCCCGCCATGGCGGCATCGATGCCGGGGAAGCAGGCAATGCCCATGGCCCGCAACTGCGCGATGGCGTCTGCCGGGCCCGGAATGCAGGCAACCAGCAGCGTCTCCGGGTGCTGCGCCAGCACCTTGGCAAAGGCGGCGGTGAAAACATCGCGCATGCGCGGAATTTCCATCCCCAGCGCCAGCATGAGGCAGATGACATTGTTGGCATCATCCTCAACCGTTGCCTGAAGCAATTGCTCCATGATGTCGGGATTGGCCGACATTTGTGCCGTGGCATCGATGGGATTCATGGCCGATGCCAGCGGGATGGCGGCCTTGATGCGCGCCTGTGCGGCCTCTCCGAGCGGATTGACAGCGATGCCGTTGGCCGAAGCCGCATCGGCCATCATGACGCCGAAACCGCCGGATGCGGCGATCAGCGCCACCGACGGCGCGCCCGCGATCCGGCGCGGGCCGATGGCCTCGATGGCCGCGCCAATCTGGACGAGCTCTTCCAGGGAACGGACCCGGATGGCGCCGCTGCGGGCGAAAACCGCATCGAAAACCCGGTCGCTGCCGGCAAGCCCGCCCGTGTGCGACAGGGCGGCCTTCTGGCCGACCTCGGAGGTTCCGATCTTGAGAATGACGACCGGCTTTGCCGCTTCCCGTGCCTTTTCCAGCGCGCGGACGAGGCGCGGCCCGTCGCGGCAGGTCTCAAGACAGCACAGGATCACCCCGGTCTCGTCGTCGGTGGCCAGCCATTCGATGGCATCGCTGGCCTGAATGTCGGCCTCGTTTCCGGTGGCGATGAAACGCGCCACGCCGGCACCGCTGTCGCCCAATTGACGCAGTGCCGCGCTGCCGACATTGCCGCTCTGCGAAACGATGGAGACACCGCCCTCAGCCGGCATTTCATTTTCCAGCGCGACCGAGAACGTGCCGATGGCGCGGTTGCGCACGCTGACCGTGCCGAGACAATTCGGCCCGACAATGCGCATGCCGGTTTCCCGCGCCAGCGCGGTCACCCTGTCCTGCAAGGCGGCGCCATCGGCACCGCTTTCGGCGAAACCTGCGCTCAGCACGACGGCAGCGCCAACGCCGCGCGCGGCCGCGGCCTCGAGCGCCGCCACCGCGCCTGCGCCAGGCACGGCGACCAGGACGAGGTCCGGCGTTTCCGCCAAGGCATCGACGGAGGCGAAGGCCGGCAGGCCCTGGATCGTGTCCGCCTTCGGATTGACCGGCAGGATGGCGCCGGCAAAACCGTGCTTCCTCAACAGGTGGACCGGGCGGCCACCGGTCTTGGTCGGATCGGACGAGGCGCCGACAACGGCAATGGAGCGCGGCCTGAACAGCGCATCCAGCCCTTGCCGGCCAGCAAGGATGCCATCCATATCAGCGCCCCTTGAAAACGGGCGGACGCTTTTCGAGGAACGCCATGCGCGCTTCAAGGGCATCCTCCGTCTTCGACAGCGCCATGGTGAAATTCTGCTCCATGCGATAGGCGTCGCGCTGGGGCATGTCCTCGACCATGTTAGAGGTCTGCTTGGCGTATTTCATCGCAAGCGGCGCCTTCTGCGCAATTTCCTGCGCAACGGCCATGGCGGTGGGAACCAGGTCGCTGGCGGAGGTCACCGCCTCGATGATCGCGCGTTCCTTCAGTTCGGCGGCAGTCAGGCGCACACCGGTAAAGAACATGCGACGCGCCGTCGAACGCCCGAACAGGGAATGAACCATGGCCGCGCCGCCGGCCAGGCCGACATTGATCTCGGGCATGCCGAACAGCGCCTCTTCCGAGGCATAGTAGATGTCGCAAGCGGCCATCAGCCCGAGCCCCGCGCCCAGCGCCACCCCGTTGACGGCAGCGATGACCGGCTTGTCGCATTCGCGGATGGAATTGCCCGTTTCGCGGATGGCGCGGTTGTGCGCCAGGAAATCGCCCGGATCGTCCTGCTTCGGGCGGTCCTTGAGATCGGCGCCGGCACAGAAGGTCTTGCCCGCGCCGGTCAGTACCGCACAACGGACATCGTCGCGCTGGGAAATCTCGTCAAAGACCGAAATCAGCTCGTAGCGCGTGGCGCGGTCGAGCGCATTGACCGGCGGCCGGTCAAGCGTGACAAGCGCCACCATCCCGTCCAGTTCCACACGCACATTCTTGCAATCGAACATCGGTCCTCCTCCTGCGATCGACGCTGACCGGTCGGTCAGTCACCACCCGACGTTAGCGACTTGGAATGCGCTTGGCAACCGCCAAGATTGATTTCGACGGCCCTTGACTGACCGCCCGGTCACCCCTAACCTGATCGAGACTGACGGGCATTCCAGCCCGTGTTATGAACCAGGGAGGAAGATCGTTCATGAGCCTTTTCAGCCGCAGAAATGTCCTTGCCGCGCTTGGCCTTGCCGCCAGCGTCGCCCTTGCGCCGCTGTCGTCGGCGGCCGCCGATGACACCATTCACCTGATCGTGCCCTATGGCGGCGGCGGCCTCGTCGACGGTCTCGTGCGCCAGATGGCAGAGACCATGACAGAGGAACTCGGCCAGCCGGTCGTGGTGGAAAACAAGCCGGGCTCCAACGGCATCATCGGCGCTGCCTATGTGGCCGCGGCCAAGCCGGACGGCCTGACCTACCTCGTCGGCGCCACCGGCCCGCTTTCGCTGAACGTGCTGCTGCGCAGCAACCTGCCTTTCAGCATGGATTCATTCGAGCCGGTCGGCACCATGTTCAGCGGCCCGCTCACCGTCACGGTTCCCTCCGCCATGGGCGTCAACAGCATGGATGAGCTGAAGACCTGGGCGAAGGAATCCGGCAAGCCGCTGCGCTACGCCATGCTTGGACCCGGCAGCGTGACGCACCTGTTCGGCATGGTGTTGCAGGATGTGCTGGAGACCGAACTTGTCCCCGTCGCCTACAAGGCCAATCCGGAAATGATCGTCGACCAGATCGGCGGCCAGGTGGAACTGAACTTCTCGACACCGATCTCGCTGGTCAAGCACGTGGCATCGGGCGACCTCAAGATCCTCGCGATCTCCACGGAGGAGCGTATGGGCAAGTTCCCGGACCTGCCTTCGGTGACCGAGCTTGGCTATCCGCAGCTCGTCTCGTCCTTCTGGTTCGGCCTCGTTGCGCCGGCCGGCACGCCCGAGGCGGAGAAGGAGCGCGTCAGCGCCGCGCTCCAGAAGGCGATGAGCGTCCAGGCGTTGCAGGACAAGATGATCAATGTCGGCATGACGCCACATGTCGGCGGCGCCGATGCCATGCAGGCCCAGCTCGACTGGGATGTCGATTTCTGGGGCGGCGTCATCGAGAAGAACAACATCTCGCTGGACTGACCCCCTCACCATCCGACAGGTCCGAAAGCCCCGCCTTGCGCGGGGCTTTTTTCATGCCCGCTCCGGCGCGGCAACGTCCTGGCGCTTGCGCAATCCGCCCAGCAGGATATCGGCATACTGGTTCACGATCTGGCTGGCCGGCAGCCCCTTTCCCGGATCGTACCAGCGCTGCATCCAGTTGATTCCGGACAGGATCAGCCGCCCTGCCAGGGCCGGATCGACCGGATTGAACTCCCCTGAGGCCACGCCCTCGCCGATCAGGTCACGCAGGCGCTGCTCGAACTGGCGCCGGCGTGCCAGACGGGTTTCCAGCCGGTGGCGGTCCGGATCGGACCAGAAGGCATTGCTGGCGGCGATCCAGGCCGAACGGTGTTCTTCAAAGAAGGTGGCGGCGGCAACCATGTAGGCGCGGACCTTTTGCGCAGCGGTGCCATGCTCCGGGATGCGCGAATCGACGAATGCATAAAGGTCCTGCGTCGCGGCGAACGAGATGCGCGCGTAGATGTCTTCCTTGCCGGAAAAATGATGATAAAGCAGCGCCTTGGAAACGCCGGCCGCGTTCGAGATGTCACGCATCGAGGTGGCTTCGTAGCCCTTCTCGGCAAATATTCTCGCCCCGATGTCCAGCAGCGCGCGGGCGCGCTCGCTGGTCTCGTCACCGGGCTTCCCCGGTCCTGTCTCATCGCCCGTCAATGCATCCCTCCCGCACGCCTTGCGAAGCTGCAAGTTTACCGGGCGGTGTGGCGGACTCAAGTCGCCTGTTGCGGCGTCACCACGTCAAACATGGGGTTGAAGTCGTCCAGGGCGGCAAAAAGCGCCTCCACCTTCGCCCGGTCGCCGTCGACTTCCACCGCTTCATCGGCGAGCGTGCTGACGCCGACAGCGATATTCGCGATCGCTTCGTGGGTCAGGGTCAGCGTGGCCACGGCAGCCGGATCGGCCTGGTCCGGCAGATGCGTCAGGCACCCCCGCGACAGCGTCAGGGCAAGGGTTTCTCCCCGGTCGGAAATGTTCAGGTTGATCGCAAAAGCCAAGCCCGCCACCCGTTCGGGGACGAGGCGTACGCCGAGATAGTCGAGCATGGTCGAGACGGTCATGGCCTGCATCAGGTCCGGCCCGAGGGTGCGCGAAATGGTCATTTCCATCACGCCGTGGCGCAATTCCTGCGCGCCATAGAGATAGGCATTGCGCCAGGTCGCCGATTCGGCCTGGTAGCCCAATTGCTCGAACGTGTCGGCGAGCAGGTGGCGGGCCTGGCTGTTTGCGGGTTCGGCGAAGACCAGCTTGCCTAGGATCTCGGCGACCCAGCGGAACGCGCCAGCCTCGAAATCGGCCGCCGCACGCGCCAGAACCGCCTCCGCGCCGCCCATGTAGTCGATCGTCTTTCGCGCCGATTCGACGGCGGGAAGCGCGTGCAGGTTGGCCGGATTGCCGTCATACCAGCTCAGGTAACGCTGGTAGACCGCCTTCACATTGTGGTTCACGGTGCCGTAATAGTCGCGGCAGGACCATTGCGAGCGCAATTCGGCCGGAAGTTCCAGCGCCTCGGCGATTTCGGCCGGCTTCAGGCCGTTGTTGATGCCGCGCAGCGTCTGGTCGTGGATGAACTTGTAGAGGTCGCGATGGATGGACAGCAGCTCCAGCACGCGATCGCGGCCCCAGGTCGGCCAATGGTGCTGGGCGATCAGCACATCCACCCGGCTGCCGTAAAGGGCGATGGCATCGCCGATATATTTCGACCACAGCAGCGGATCGCGCACGATGGCGCCGCGGATGGGGCAGAAATTGTGCAGGTTGTGGGTGACGTTCTCCGCCATGTTGAGCACGTTGAACTGGGGGAAGTACATGTGCATTTCCGCCGGCGCCTCGGAATCGGGCGCCATGTAGAACTCGATCTCGACACCATCGATGACATGGGTCTCCGTCTTGCCGGAGATGAGTTGCGTGGGGGCGATCAGCGAGCGGGCGCCACGGGTGACCGCCTTTCCAAGACCGGTGTCGACGCAGCCGCGCGGACCGGTTTGCAGCAGGGTTCCGAACTGGAACTGCGCCCGGCGGTAGGTCGCGGTGCCGCTCAGCACATTCTCGCCCTCGATGGCCTCCATGAAGCCTTCCGGCGCAATGACGGCCACCTTGCCGGCGGCGACATCGGCAGCCGATATGACACCCTTCACACCGCCATAGTGGTCGGGATGGCTATGGCTATATATGACCGCGACGACCGGGCGCTCTGGCCGGTTGGCGAAATAGAGATCGAGGCAGGCGCGCGCTGTCTCCACCGATGTCACCGGATCAATGATGATCAGGCCGGTTTCGCCTTCGATAATGGTCATGTTGGAAATGTCGAGGCCGCGGACCTGGTAGATGCGTCCGGTCACTTCAAACAGGCCGGCGATCATGTTCAGTTGCGTCTGGCGCCAGAGGCTGGGATTGACCGTGTCCGGCGCGTGCGCCATTTCCTCCACAAAGGAAAAGGCAGCGGTGTCCCAGACGATTCGGCCCTGCGCATTGGCAACCTGGCGCGGAGCCGGGGCGATCAGGCCGCGCCGCGCATCCTCGAAATCCTGCCGGTCGGAGAAGGGAAGCGCGCGAGCCATGGCCGCATTGGCGGCCGCCGTCGCGGCATGGGCCGGCTTTGCTTCTGTCGCGGCCTGTCCGGCACCGGTTGAAATGTTCATCTGCCCTCACTCCAGTCCTGTTATCCGGACGCTGACCGTCCGCTCGTCTGACGGGCGATGTTATTGGGCTGACCGGCCGGTTACAAACGCCCGCACCGTCCGGCGGGGCCGATTCACAGACGTGAAATGAGGGATGTCGCCGGCCACCGGCGTGAACCGGACGCCTCAGCGGCGCGCCAGTCCGTTGTAGATCGTGTCGAAGTAGGCGGACACGATCTCGGCGGGGCGCATGGGCCCTTCCGGATTGTACCAGCGGTGCATCCAGTTGATGCCCGAGAGGATCAGGCGCCCGGTCATGGCCGGATCGACATCGTTGAACTCGCCGCTTTCCACACCTTCGCGGATCAGGTCGCGCAGGCGGCCTTCCAGTTGCTTGCGCTGCCGGATTCGCGTCTCCATGCGGCTGCGGTCCGGGTCGCTCCAGAACGCCGCGCTCGAAGCCACCCAGGCCCAGCGGTATTCGTCGAAAAAGGTGGCCATGGCCACCATGAAGGCCCTGATCTTGTCGCCGGCGGTCCCCTCTTCGGGAACGCGCTGGTAGACGAATTCATAGAGGTGCTGGGCGGAGTTGTGGGCAATCAGCGCGTAGAGATTGTCCTTGCTCTCGAAGTGATGGTAGAGCAGCGCCTTGGAGATGCCGCAGGCTTCGGAAATGTCGCGCATCGAGGTTCTCTCGAAGCCCTTCTGCGCAAAGATGCGTGCGCCTGTGCGCAGGATGTCGCGGACCCGGTCGCTCTGCCCCTCCTCGCCCGGATATTCCTCGCCCAATGGCTGCACAGCGTCCGCCATGTCATGTCCCCTCTTCGGCAATCGCCTTTCCTGACCGGTCTATACCGTCTGGCTGACCGGTCGGTCAAGGAAGCGCGCGGACCCGTCTTGCCCAACTGTCCGAGATAAAGTCGAGATAGAGCCGGAGCTTCAGCGGAACCTGCATCCCTTCGAGATAGGTGGCATAGATCCCCTCCTCGAACGTGGTGTTGGTGATGCGGTATTCCGGCAGGACCCGGCGCAGCCTGCCGGCGGCTAGGTCATCGGCCACCGTATAGTCATCCAGGAGAGCCAGCCCCTGTCCGGCCTTCGCCGCCTCCAGCAGCACCTGGCCATTGTTGGAAGCGAAATTGGCAGGCACCTGCACTTCCTCCACCGCCCGCCCCTCCAGGAAGCGCCACGTCACCGGATCGCCGTTGATCCAGTAGACGAGGCAATTGTGCCGGCGGATATCCTCCGGCACGTCCACCGGTGGCGCGCTGGCGAGATAATCCGGCGAGGCCACGATGATGCGCTGGCTGAGGAACAGGCGCTTGCGCATCAGCCCCGCCTCCTGCGGCGCGGCAATGCGGAAATCCAGATCATAGCCGTCCTCGCGCAGGCGCACGGGCTTTTCCGAGAGGTGCAATTCCACCGTCACATCGGGATACTGGCGGGCAAAGTCCACCTGCAAGGGTGCCAGCACCGCCACGCCGAACATGGTGCGCGAGTGGACCCGGAGCACCCCTGTGGGCACCTGCTGCATGGCGCTCATGCCGGCATCGGCGGCATCGACGGAGGCCAGGATCATTTCCGCCTGACGGGCGTAGAGCTGCCCCGCCTCCGAAAGGACGAGGTTGCGCGTGGAGCGGTGAACCAGCGTGACGCCGAGCCGCTCCTCCAGTTCCGCGATCTGGCGCGACACGCTGGCCGGCGACAGGCCGAAGCGGCGGCCCGTTTGCGAGAAGCTTCCTGTCTCCGCCGTCGCCACCAGCAACGCCATTGCCCTGAGCTTGTCCATCCCTCACCTTTGCAGTTTCTGAAAAGCTGATGCCCGGAATGCGCTTATTGTTATCACAAATGATCGGACTTACCATCCGGTCAGTCAGTCTTTTTACGGGAGGAAGAAGATGGAATTCGGCGTATTCCTTTTGGCCCAGCAGCGCAGCTACGCGCAGTCGTCCCACGATGTCATCCGCGCCTCGATCGAGCAGACGGTTGCCGCCGAACAGGCCGGCTTCGACGCCGCCTGGTATGCCGAGCACCATTTCAACAATTATTCGCTATCGCCCTCGCCGCTGATGCTGTGCGCCCATGCGGCCGCGAAGACCTCGCGCATCCGCCTTGGACCCGCCGTCTGCGTGCTTCCGCTCTACCAGGCGCCGCGCTTCCTGGCAGAGGTCGCGCTTGTCGACACCCTGTCGAACGGACGTCTGCAACTGGGCATCGGATCGGGCTACCAGCAGTTCGAATTCGAGCGGTTCAACACCGATCTCTCGGAAGCCGGCAAGATGTTCCAGGAATACATGGACGTCATCCCGATGGCGCTCACGCAGAAGTCCTTCGAATATGAAGGCCGGTACCTGAAGATCCCGCAGACATCGCTGAACGTGCAATGCGTGCAGGATCCGATGCCGCCGATCTGGGTGACAACCGGAAATCCGCTGGTGCGCGCGCGCGCCATGCGCGAGGGCTACAACCTGTTCATCACGGCGCTTCTCGGCGGCCTCGACGCCATCCGCGTCCTGCGTTCCAGGATGGAAGAAGCCGCGGAAGCCGCCGGCACGAATATCGACGACACCAAGTTCGGCTTCCTGCGCTGCGGTTTCGCCAGCGAGAACAAGGCCGACATCGACGCCTATCTCGACAGCGCCCGCTTTGCCCGCCGCCTTTCCGAAAGCCTGCGCGACCGGCGCCAGGAAACCGATGACGGCTACCTGATGCAGGAAGTGCCGCTGCAACAGGAAATGACACTGGACGAAATGCGCGCCAACCTGCCGGTAGGCAGCGTCAACCAGGTGATCGACCGCATGCTGGAAGAGATCGAGATCCTGAAGCCGCGCCATATCGCGCTCCAGACGCAGCTTGGCGACTGCGACCAGACCACGATGCTCAAGCAGATCGAAGTCTGGGGCGACAAGATCATTCCGGCCATCCGCAAGGCGCTGGGCAGCGATGCCGGCAGCAGCGCGAAGCAATACGCGACGGCCTGAACCATGCGGATCGTCATCGCCGAATCCGGTCCGCCGCGCCTCGAAGACGCTTGCGACTTCCAGCACTTCTCCATCCTCATGGACGAGGCTTTCCGCAATATGCCCGGTGCCGCGCTGCGCGGCATCGGCAGGCTTTCCTGCGACGGCCATGCCTGGGTGCGGCCCGATTGCCTGCGCGCCCTTCTGCCGGTGGACCTGCCGGCCGACTGGGAAACGGGCTTTGCCCGGATGAGCGAGTTTGCCCGGTCCCGCGGCTGGATCGGCGAAGGCGGGGCCATCCGCGCGCATATCGAATTCCGCGACCATGCGGAATCGGTCTCGAATGCCGCCTTCCGCGATGCCATGCGCAAGTTCGCCTCCGGCGTCTGTGTCGTGGCGGCGGGCACGGGCGAAGAGCGGCGCGGCATGACCGTCTCGGCCTTCTCCTCGGTATCGGCCGAGCCGCCGATGATCCTTGTCTGCATCAACAAGGCTTCGGCCAGCCACGACGCGATCGTCAATGCGGAGCGCTTCTCGGTGAACATCCTGGGCGCGGAACAGGACGGCATTGCGCGCACCTTCGCCGGCATGAACGGCTTGACCGGGGCCCAGCGTTTCACCCATGGCGCATGGCAGGAAACGGCTGCCGTGCCGACCCTGGCCGACGCCTTGCAGAGCCTCGTCTGCCGTCCTGCGATCCGCGAGCGCGCAGGTTCGCATACGGTGCTGATCGGCCAGGTGATCTCGGCCAGCCAGGCACTGGAGGACCGCATGCCGCTCATCAACTATTGCGGCACGCTGCGCGGCCTTTGCGGCGGGCTGGAAAAGGCGGCCTGAACACCGGCCCGGACCCGGCAGGAATGAACCGGCGCAGGATGCGCGCCGGTTTTTCCCGTCGCGCGCCGGGGCTTCGCAAGGTCTGCCAATTCACAAATGTAAAACTGCCCTTCAGTGGGCTGACGGCGCTTGAACGACATCCGTCCGGCGCATTTACTTGATCCAAAGACAGCGCTTCTGCTGAACCGGGAGGAAAGCCATGAGCACCAACCAGACGGCCACACCGGCCGAGGGCCAAGCCACGCGTGTCGACGTTCTCGTCGTCGGAGCCGGTTTCGGCGGCATGTACGCGCTCTACAAGTTCCGCGGCATGGGCCTGAAAACCGTCGGCATCGAGGCTGGCGACGACGTGGGCGGGGTCTGGTACTGGAACCGCTATCCGGGCGCGCGCTGCGACCTGATGAGCATCGACTACAGCTACGGGTTCTCCGACGAGATCCAGCAGGAATGGACGTGGTCGGAACAGTTCGCCGCGCAGCCGGAAATCCTGGCCTATGCCAATTTCGTCGCCGACCGGCTCGACCTGCGCAAGGACTTCAAGTTCAACACGCGGGTGACGAGCGCGCGCTGGGACGAGGAGCAGAACGTCTGGCGTGCCACGACCGATGCGGGCGAAGTGCTGGAAGCGCCCTATTGCGTGATGGCGACAGGTCCGCTGTCGATCCCCAAGGATCCCGACATTCCCGGCATTGAAAGGTTCAAGGGCGAGTTGCTGCGGGCCCAGAAATGGCCGCACACGCCGGTGAGCTATGCCGGCAAGCGCGTCGGCGTGATCGGCACCGGGTCGACCGGCATCCAGATCATCCAGGAAATCGGACCGCAGGCGGGTGAACTGTTCGTCTTCCAGCGCACGCCCAGCTTCACCCTGCCGATGCGCAACCATGACCTCGATGCCGACTACGTGGCCGAGATGAAGCGCCACTACCCGGCCATCCGCGAAGCCTGCCGCAACAACCCGACCGGCGGCGCGCGGCCGATTTCCACGCGGCCCTTCTTCAGCCTGCCGCCGACGCAGCGCCGCCAGCTCATGGAGCAGGCCTGGATCAATGGCGGCCATACGTTCCTCGGCATCTTCTCCGACCTGATGCTGAACCAGGATGCCAATGACGAGGTGGCCGACTTCGTGCGCGAGAAGATCGGCGAGATCGTCAAGGACGCGAAGACCGCGGAGGCGCTCAAGCCGCGCGGCTATCCCATCTTCGCGCGCCGGCCCTGCCTCGACACGTCCTATTACGAGACCTACAACCGCGAGAACGTCCACCTGGTCGACTGCAAGAACGATCCGATCGTCGAGATCACCGAAAAGGGCATTCGCACCCAATCCGGCGAGACCGAACTCGACATGCTGATCTTCGCCACCGGCTATGACGCGCTGACAGGCGCGCTGCTGGCCTTCGACGTCACGGGGCGCGACGGCATTTCGCTGAAGGACAAGTGGAAGGATGGCCCGACATCGCTTTACGGCATGATGCTCAACGGTTTCCCGAACCTGTTTGCCGTGAGCGGTCCCAACGGCCCGGCGGCGCTGGCCAACCTGATCACCATTGCCGAGCATGACGTGGACTGGATCGCGGACATGATCACGCATATGGACCGCGCGGGCGTGAAGTCGGTCGAGCCGACGCAGCAGGCGGAAGATGCCTGGATGAAACTGGTCGCCCAGCTTGCCGAGCATTCGCTGATCCGCAAGGCAAACACCTGGTGGGTCGGCGCCAACGTCAAGGGCAAGCCACAGGGCCTGACCATGTTCGTCGGCGGTTTCAACAAGTATCGCGACCATTGCCTGAAGGCGAAGCAGGACGGCTATGCCGACTTCGTCTTCGACCGCGAAAAGCAATCCGCCGCCGCCTGAGCGGCGGTTCTGGCCGCCGCCGCCTGAGCGGCGGGTCGGGCCGCCGGCATCCGCTTGTGGCGGGCCGGCGGCACGTGTTCAGCACGTCTGGAAATGCCCTATTTCGCGCCCAGGCGCGGACGATCCCAGGCGGAAGCGCTGGGCCGGTCTGCCTGGCTGCTGCTGCCGGCAGGCCGGCTTGTCGGATGCGCCAGCGTGTAACCGGTCCAGTTGTTGGGACGCGCGCGCAGATATTGCGGCGGGTAGTCGAGATCGGCGCCCAGTTCGGCGGCCGCATGCCAGCCCCAGCGCGGATCATCCAGCATGGCGCGGGCGAGCGCCACGCAATCGGCCTGCCCGGATGCCACGATCTCCTCGGCCTGTCGCGCATCGACAATGAAGCCCACGGCCATGGCCTGCAATCCGGTCTCGGCCTTCACGCGGGCGGCGAAGGGCACCTGATGACCCGGTGCTGCCGGCGGGATGACCGCATCGGGCACCAGATTGCCCGCCGACATGACGGCATAGTCCACGCCTTCGGCCTCCAGTGCCCGGGCAAAGGCGAGCGCATCATCCGGCGTCGCGCCATCGGGATGCCAGTCGGTGCTGTTGACACGCACGCCAAGCGCGACCTTTCCGTCAGCCGCGTCCCGGACGGCGCGGACCACCTCCAGCGGAAAACGCATCCGGTTCGCGAGGCTGCCGCCATAGGCATCCGTGCGGCGGTTGGTGAGCGGCGACAGGAAGCAGTGCAGCAGGTATCCATGCGCGGCATGCACCTCGATGAGATCGAACCCGGCACGCACGGCCCGCCGCGCCGCATCGGCGAAGGCGTCCACGATGGCTGCGATGCCGTCCACCGTCAGTTCCGCGGGCACGGCCCAATTTTCGTTGTAGGCAAGCGCGGATGGCGAACAGGTCTGCCATGCCCCTTCTTCCGGCGGCAGGGATTCACCTTTCCAGCGATCCCTGATGGAGCGGGCTGAGCCGCGCCGCCCGGCATGGCCAAGCTGGATCCCGATCCTGGCGCGCGACAGGTTCCGCACCTCGCGAACGATGGCTGTCAGCGCCGCCTCCTGCTCATCGGAATACAGGCCGAGGCAGCCGTGGGTGATGCGCCCGCGCGCTTCCACCGCGGTGGCTTCCAGGATGACGAGACCGGCACCCGACATCATGAGATTGCCGATGTGGATCAGGTGCCAGGGTTGCGCCATCCCGTCGACGGCGCTGTACTGGCACATGGGCGAGACCACGATCCGGTTCTCCAGTTCCAGCGGTCCCAGTTGCAGCGGTGAAAACAGTGCGCTCATGACATCCTCCCGATTGCCGCCCGGCTTCAGGGGCAATAGTGAAGGAAGCCCGGCGCCTTTGCGAAGGGCCAGCAGGCAAATGCGCGAAGTTCATGGATGTGAATTGCGTGACAGGGTCACAGGCTTCTTCACACGCGTGACATCGCAACCGGCCATCCGGACCCGGAGGCGCGGGAAACGGCACATAGCAGAACCATGAAGTGGGAAAAAGCAGCGGACAGGACAGCGAAGGCGGGGTCGGCTGGCGAGGTTTTCCTGGCCTTCCTGAAACTCGGGCTGACATCGTTTGGCGGGCCGATTGCCCATCTGGGCTATTTCCGGGACGAGCTGGTGATCCGGCGCAGGTGGATCGACGAGGCCGGTTATGCCGATCTCGTCGCGCTGTGCCAGTTCCTGCCCGGCCCTGCCTCCAGCCAGGTTGGCTTCGCACTCGGCCTGTTGCGCGGTGGCCTGGCCGGAGCGCTCGCCGCCTTCACGGCATTCACCCTGCCCTCGGCGGTTCTTCTCGTCGTCTTTGCCATGGGTGCCACCGCCTTCGGCGGGCCCGTCGGCGGCGGCTTGCTGCATGGCTTGAAGCTGGTTGCCGTCGCCGTGGTCGCGCAGGCCGTCTGGGGCATGGCGCGCAGTCTCACGCCGGACCGCGAGCGGGCCAGCATTGCCCTGGCCGCGGTGCTGATCGTGGTTTTCAGCGGCAGCGCGGCCGGCCAGATGACGGCCATCGCCCTTGGCGGCATCGCAGGGCTCGTGCTGTGCCGAACGGACTGCACGGGCCCGGCGCCGCGGCTGGCATTCCGCCTGCCCCGTGGCACGGGCTTCATGTGCCTTACGCTCTTTCTGGTGCTGCTGGCCTGCCTGCCGCTGGCAAGCGCGGCAAGCGGCTGGCAGGGCCTGGCACTGTTCGATGCTTTCTACCGCGCGGGCGCGCTGGTGTTCGGTGGCGGGCATGTCGTCCTGCCCTTGCTGGAGGCGGAGGTCGTGGCGCCGGGATGGGTGTCGGAGAGCACCTTTCTGGCCGGCTATGGCGCGGCGCAGGCCGTGCCCGGCCCCTTGTTCACCTTCGCCGCCTATCTTGGCGCGGTCACGGGCCCTGACCCGTCCGGTGTGGCGGGTGCGGCCATCGCGCTGGCGGCCATCTTTCTGCCGGGCTTCCTGCTGCTTCTCGGCATGTTGCCCTTCTGGGACCGGTTTCGCGCCATGCCTGCCGCGCAAGCCGCGATGCGCGGCGCCAATGCCGCCGTGGTCGGCATCCTGGCGGCGGCGCTGCACGATCCGGTCTGGACGAGCGCCATCCTCTCTCCGGGCGATTTCGCGCTGGCGCTTGCAGGCTTCGTCCTGCTTGCTGCCTGGAAGGCGCCGCCCTGGGCCGTCGTGCTGCTTCTGGCCATTGGCGGCGCGGGCCTTGCCTCGGCCTGAAGCCGCCGTGCCTCACAGCCGCATGCGCGGTACGTCATTGGGATCGAGGCTCAGTTCGATGAGCAGCGGCCGGTCGCGCTTGCCGATGGCGTCAATGGCCGTTTCCAGGTCCCGGGCGGAACGCACGGCGATGCCCTGGCCACCCAGCGCCGTCGCCACGTCGGCAAAGGATGGCCAGTCGAACTGCGCCAGGCTCGGATCCATGCTGCGATCGAGAAACTGGATGTGCTCCGCGCCATAGGCGGAATCGTTGCAGACGATGACGATCAGATCCTGCTTCAGGCGCACGGCCGTGTTGAACTCGTTGATCCCGCCCATCATGAAGCCGCCATCGCCCGTGAACAGCACGACCGGCTTTTGCGGCGCGGCAATGGCGGCGCCGATGGCTTCGGGCAGGCCAAGCCCGATCGAGCCGAAATTCGCGGTTACCAGAAGGCTCGCCGGATCGGGCACCGACACGCGGCACCAGACCTCGGTCATGAAACGGCCGCCGTCGGTGGCGAGAATCCTGTCGCGGGGAAGCGCCTCCTCGAGGCGATCCAGCGCATGGACATAGTTGACCGTGCCCGCCCGTGCCTTGTCGGCATCGCCCTTCGGGTGGCAGGTCAGGGCTTCCATGTCCAGTTCGCCGGTAAAGCCGGTGGCCGGGATCTCGGCCTCGTCGAGCCAGTAGACGATGTTATCGGCCGTCAGGCCGGCGTCGGCGGTCAGGGCCGCATCGGGATGAAAATTGCGACCGATATCGGCCGGGTTCTCATTGACCACGATCACGCGCTTGCCCTTCATCAGGGCGCCCTTGTCGGTGGTGAAGTAGTGCAGGCTGGCGCCAAAGGCGATCACGCAATCGGCATCGGCAATGGCGTCGTAGGCCGCCGGTGTGCTGAGCGTGCCGAAAATGTCCATGTTGTAGGGATGTCCGTTGAACAGGCCCTTGGCCTTCAGCGTGGTGGCAAGCGGCGCCTCCATCCGGTCGGCAAGGCGGACCAGCTTGTCGCGCGCGCCCACGGCGCCGCCGCCGGCCAGGATGATCGGCCGCTTCGCCGAGGCGATCATGCCGATGGCCTCGTCCAGTGCATGGCCCTCCGGCACATGGGCGGGCGTGTCGAAGGTCTTGAAGACCATCTTTTCATAGCCTGCCTCCTGCCACATGAAATCCGCCGGCATGTTCAGCACGATCGGCCGCTTCTCGACCCGGGCGCGATAGAAGGCGTTGGCGATGTCATAGGCGACCGTTTGCGGCGTTCGCATCTGCTCAAATCCGGCGCCCGTGACCTTCACCAGTTCGCGCTGGTCGATGCTTTGCAGATGCTGCGGCATTTCCACCGGCGTATCGCCGGCCAGCAGGACCATCGGCACATGGCCGCGCACGCCCTCGGTCAGCGCCGTGACGCAATTGGTCAGGCCGGGACCGTGGGTGACGGTGGCAACGCCCACCTTGCCGGACACGTGCGACCAGGCCAGCGCCATGAGCACGGAACTGCCTTCGAATGCGGCGGGAATGAACGTTCCGCCGCCGTGGCGGACATAGTGGTCCACCATGAACAGGTTTGCATCGCCCATCAGGCCGAAAAGCGTATCGGCGCCATGATCGAGGAGCGACCGGGCAATTGCCTTGTAGGTATATTGCTTTTCACCGGACATGCGCTTCAAGCCTTCTGCTGTTTCATTGCCGGGCAGATTGCCAATGCCCGCCTGACGCGAACCGTTCCACGCCCGCAGCGGCCAACGGTTTGCGGACAGCCGGCGTGCGGCAGCACTCATTCACTGATAGCGCACATGCGGCACAAAAGGCATGCAAAACGGCAATCATTTCCGCCAAGCGATGCATGCTGTACGCATTTCATCCCAACTTCATGCAAGAAGCGTGTGAGCGGCTCAATGCGACGAGCGATCGGCTGCTTCGCCCGATGGCGAAACGGAGCTGGCGCGGCTCGCCTATGGGGCGCCGGCAGCCTCATGCCATTTCGGACCGAGCGCGGCGCTGATTGCCGCGCGGCGGGTTGCAGGGCCGAATTGCCGCTCGACAAGGTGACGGCCCGCTTCCGCCAGACGCCGGGCAAGGGCCGGCGTCGTCATCACCGCTTCCAGCGCGACGGCGAATTCCCGCGCGTCATCGGCTTTGAGAAAATGGACGCCATCTTCCAACCCGAGGCCCTCGACCGCCTTGCCCGTGGCAACGACAGGACATCCCACGGCCAGGGCCTCCAGCACCTTGATGCGCGTGCCGCCGCCCTCGCGCAACGGCATGGCCGCCACCTGCGCGGTCTCGTAGACCGGGCGCAATTCGGGCGGATTCTCGGTCAGGCGATGGCCACGGCTCTCCACCAACCGCTTCAGCTTCGCCTTCGGGCTGCGGCCGCACACATGCAACCGGGCGCCGGGCAGGCGTTGCTGCAGGCGCGGCATGATGGACTGGCAAAGTTCCAGCACAGCACGCCTGTTCGGCGGGTAGCGCAAGTGCCCGACAAAGAGGATATCCTGTGCCGGCGCCAGGGGCTTGCCGGGCGTTTCCAAACACCATTGCGGCACGGGATTGGCTATGACGCTGACCGGCACTTCGATTCCCAGAGCGCGCGCATGGTCGTGGTCGCGGGTGGAGCAGGTCCAGATTTCGCCGGCCAGACGGGCGATGCGGCGGTCGGCCTGCCGGGCCGCGGCAAGCCGCCTCGCCCAGACAAGAGGCGTCAGCGGACGCAGCGGGCGGGGAAGGCGCGCGCGCAGAACATCCGCCAGCAGGCGGCTCTCGACATTGTGAAAATCGACAATCAGACGCAGGCCGGGAAATTCAGCCCGTACCGCCTCGACAGCCTGAAGAAGACCGACACCTTCGAACAACACGCAGACCGGCCGCTGCCGGCGGATCGTTTCCAGCAGCATCGCGACCTGCGCCGGTTCCAGTTCCGCGACGGTCGGGGCACAAGTCCGCCGGCGTCCTTTTCGCGCAACGGGCCGAAAACTGAAGCAGGCGCTAAAATCCAAGGTTGATAAATTACTCAAATTTGTGGCATTGCGGATTTCAGCACCGGACTGGCGTCCATCGTTTTCGAGAATACAGACTTGCAGAAATGACATTTGAGCGTACCGGCGGCGTTCCCCGCATCATTCACCAGACATGGCGTAGCAGAACCGTTGCGCCCGAGAAAGGGGATCCGGAAAGCTGGAAGCGCCTCAATCCGGACTGGGAATACCGCTTCTGGACAGATGAGGACCTGCGCGCCTTCATGGCGGAGGAATTCCCGCATCTCATTGATCTGTTTGACGGTTACTCTCTCCCCGTGCAACGGGCCGACCTTGCCCGCTACTGCATCCTGTACCGGATCGGCGGGCTCTATGCCGACATCGACACGCGTTGCCTGGCCACGGTGGAGCCCCTTGCCGGCGACGAGCGGGTCATCCTTTGCGAGGAACCCGGAGAGCATCAGCACCATGGCCGTGTGCGCGGCCTGGACACCTTGTTCTTCAACGGCACCATGGCCTCGCCGCCGGGCCACCCGTTCTGGGAATCGGTCTTGAATCATGTTGTGCTCATGTATCCTCGCCGCGATGCCGATGTCCTCGATACAACCGGGCCTTGTATCCTGACCGCCGCCGTTTCGCAGTGGCAGGACCGGGACAGTCTGGCACTGAACTCCTCGCATCTCTTCTCCGGCCTCACCTCGCTCGGCGGGCACACGGGCGATGCGCGATGGGGTCCCTATGGCCACCTGACCTGCTCGGAGCATCTCTGGCAGGGGAGCTGGATCGACAATGTGAGAATGCCATGGCTGAAGCGGCGGCGGGCGCAATGGAAGAGGTTCCGTCACGAAGTGCTATCGCGCAGCAAGCGGCTGACCCTTGCGGATGCGCGCAGGCAGATCGATACCGGCCTCTTGACCCGCCCCCTGCCGCCGGAAGAAAAGCACCCCTCCATCGCGGTCCTCATTCCCGTGCGCAATGGCGAGGCGTTTCTGGAAAACGGCGTGGAGCAGCTTCTGGCTCTCGACTATCCAAAGGACCGTCTGCACGTCGTTTATGGCGAGGGCGACAGCGAGGACCGCACGCCGGAGGTGATCGCCGAAATCATTGCGCGGCACGGGGAAACATTCGCCAGCATATCCTCTGTCCGGGTCGAGCGGAACGGGCCGCGCCTCTCGCGCTCGCAGCGCTGGGACACGCGGGCCCAACTGGCGCGCCGTTCGGGCATAGCCATGGCGCGAAACGACCTGCTGCGGGCAGCGGCCGGGCTGGATGCCGACTGGTTCCTGTGGATCGATGCCGATGTCATCGGCCTGCCCCGCGACCTGCTGCAAAGGCTGCTGGCGGCAAGGGCCAAGATCGTCACGCCGGATTGCGTGCTGAAACCCGGCGGCGCGAGCTATGACCTGAACGCCTTTCTCTATATCCGCAAGCCCAGCCGGGCCGAATATTACAGCTACATCCGCCACGGCCTCTTCCAGCCGCCGCTGCAATATCCCCCACGCCGCCATCTGCACGACCTGCGCTATCTGGAAAGGGTACCGCTGGACAGCGTCGGCGGCACGGCGCTTCTCGTTCATGGCGACGTCCACCGCGCTGACCTGGACTTTCCCGAGATTCCGTACCGCGATCTTGTTGAGACCGAGGGATTCGGAACCTTGGCGCGCGATCTCGGTCTCACGCCGATCGGCCTGCCGGGCGTCGAGGTCGTCCATCATGCGTCCTGACGCCGGTTCATCGGCGACGGTCATCCTCGTGATGACATGCGCCCTGTCCCCGAGGGAACGCCTGACGGCGGCGCGGCGGCAGCTCGACGAGCACCTGGGCGACTGGACGGGTCTGTTCGTTCAGGGCGCGGTGGCCGGGGACGATGCCGCGACCCGACTGCTCGATTCGAGCCGGGCCAGAATGTGGTCCAAACATCCGCTGACGCCCACGGAGGTCGCTTGTTACACCTCGCACCGGCGGTGCTGGGAGGTCCTGCTGAACGGGCCATGGGAACAGGCCCTGGTGCTGGAAGACGATTTCCTGCTTCGCGATCCGGAAACCGTGCGCAAGGCCCTGCATTCCGCCGGCCTGCTGCTGTCGCAGGGGCGCAATCTGGTCAAGCTGTTCGACTACCCGCGCAGCCGACCGGATGACTACGGCCTCTCCCGGCATGTGGGTGGCCTGACGCTGATGAAATGGAAGCGGCCAAGGGCCGGAACGGTCGGCTACCTGGTGTCACGGGACGGTGCGCAGCGTCTGCTCGCGCGGCGCAAGGTCTTCCGGGCCGTGGACGAGGACATCAGGCTGTATTGGGAACTGGGGCTCGATGTCTGGTCCGTTCCCGGAAACCCGGTGACGGACAATGGCGAAGCGCTGGGCGGCAGCCTGCTGGAGCAGGGACGGCGCAAGTCCCGGAACCGCTTGCGATTGCGCGCGATCAAGGGCTTTCTGATCGGAGCCTATCGAACCGTGGCAAACCTTGTTGCCTTCCGGCAGGCATTCCGGCGTCAGCAATCCGCCCGCCCGGACCGCGCTTTGACGTAGGCGACAGCCGAAGGCCAGGTCAGGACGCGCGCTTCCTGCCCTCGCCCATGTCGATGCGCCCTTGCCGCTGGCCGGAATCCGCTTTCGACACGGCCTTCTGGCAATACATGCGGGTATCGGCATGGTGCACAAGTTCGTCGGCGGTCAGGCCGCCAGCCGGTGCGCCGGCATGTCCGATGCTCACGTCGACGCGCAGCCGCACGCGGTCAAGCCCGATCGGCGCGGCAACGGCTGCACGAATGCGCTCGGCGAAGGCCTCGCCATCGCCAGGCGCCCTGCCGTGCCGGCGCAGCACGACGAATTCATCGCCGCCAAAGCGGGCAAGGGATCCATCGCTGCCGACGGCATTTTCAAGGCGCCGTGCAACGGTTTTCAGGATCTCGTCGCCGACCAGATGGCCATGACGGTCATTGATGAGCTTGAAACCGTCCAGATCAATGAAGAACACCTCCACATGGCCGCTTTCCGCCGCCAGCGCCTGTTCCAGCCCCGCGAAGAACCGGCTGCGGTTTTCCAGCCCGGTGAGCGCGTCATGGCTGGCCATGAACAGTGCCCTTTCCTCGGCCTGGCGGCGCTCGCGGATCTCGCAAACCAGCTTTTCGTTGGCCTGGCGAAGCAGCCTGTTGGAGTCGGAGAGCCGGCGCATGGCCCATTGGCGCGATTCCTGAACCCGGATGCGAGCCAGCGCGACAGCGAAATCCATCGGTTTGGTGATGTAATCGTTGGCGCCTGCCGCGAAGGCCTCGACCATGTCGTCGGAAGCCGCCCTTGCCGTGGCGACGATCACCGGCAGGTCTGTTTGCGACCGGCGCAGGCGGATGCGCCGCAGCGCCTCGATGCCCGACATTCCGGGCATCATCCAGTCCATGATCACAATATTGACGTCGCCGGCCTCCAGACGCCGAAGCGCGGCCGCTCCATCGCCTGCCACCTCGACGCCATAGCCGCGACGGGCCAGCAGCCGCGATAGCAGGTCGCGGTTTTCCTCCACGTCATCCACGACCAATATGCGCGTGGGGCCGCCGGCCACCTTCTGCATCTGTTCCGACATGGGCGCGTCGCTCTCCTTTCAAGGCCGGCCGGTTACCGGCCCCTGTTCAAAACTCTTCCCACGTGTCTGCCGCCAGCGCGGCATTGCCCTCGACCAGCCGCATGCGGGGACGCTGTGCAGGGGCATCCGCAGGCGTTTCGGCCGTGGCCTTGCGCTCCGGTTCACCGACATGGAAACGGTCCAGCAAGCGGGCCAGGGCGGCGGCCTCATGCGCCAGGCTGTGGCTTGCCGCTGTCGACTGCTCGACCATGGCCGCATTCTGTTGCGTGTTGCGGTCGATCTCGGAAATCGCCCTGTTGATGTCCTGAAGGCTGGCGGCCTGTGCCGTTACGGCCTCGACGATGGCCGAGACATTGCCGGTGATCTCGCTGACATCGGCGCCGATGGCCTCCAGTTCCCTGCCTGTCTCGCCGACGAGGCGGGATCCTGTCTGCACGTGGCGTTCGGAATCGGAGATCAGTTCCTTGACGTCATTGGCCGCCGTGGCGCAGCGCTGCGCCAGTTCGCGCACTTCCTGGGCGACGACGGCAAAGCCCCTGCCCGCCTCTCCCGCCCGGGCCGCCTCGATGCCGGCATTGAGTGCAAGCAGGTTCGTCTGGAACGCGATCTCGTCGATCATCCCGATGATGTTGTTGATCTTTCGCGCCGATTCCTCGATCTGTGCCATGGAGGCGATGGCATTCTTCACCGTCTCGCCCGATTCGCGGGCCCGGCCATGGGTGCGCGAGACAAGGGCTCCGGCCTGCTGCGACCGGGTTGCCGTCTCCTTCACCGAAACGGTCACTTCCTCGATGGATGCGGCGGTCTGTTCCACGGCAGCGGCCTGCTGCTCGGTGCGGCGCGCCATGTCGTCGGCGGCAGCGCCGATCTCGCCCGAAGCGCCATCGATGGCCGATGCATTGCGCCGGACGGTGGCCATGGCATCCTTCATCCGGGCAAGCGAGGCGTTGAAATCGGTGCGCAGCGATTCCAGCGCGGGCGCGAACGGTTCGGTGATCTGCTGGTCGAGACGGCCATCGGCAAGGCCGTTCAATCCCTTGCCCAGCACAGCGACGTCGGCCATGGTGGCGGACAGGTCGGTGGCGATCTTGAGCACCTTCACGACCTTGCCGGCGGCGTCGAAAATGGGGTTGTAGCTCGCCTTCAGCCAGACCGTCCGCCCGCCCTTCGCGGTGCGCCGGAAATCGCTGGCGATGAACTCACCCGACGACAGGCGCTCCCAGAACGTGCGGTAATCGGCGCTTCTGGCATGATCGGGATCGACAAACATGGAATGATGACGGCCAACGATCTCACCAAGCTCGTAGTCCATCGTGGCGCAGAAATTGTCGTTTGCGGTCAGAATCCGGCCCGAAGGATCGAACTCGATGACGGCCTGCGCGCGCGAAATGGCCGCCAGCTTGCTGTCGGCTTCCGCCGCCTGCTGCTTTTCGGCGGTGATGTCGGTGGCGAATTTCACCACCTTTTCACAAATGCCCTTGCGCCCGCGCACCGGGTTGTAGGTGGCATGAAGCCAGAGCAGCCGCCCGCCTTTCGCGATGCGGGCGAAATCGCCGGAAAGGAACTCGCCCTGCTGCAGCTTGTTCCAGAATTCACGGTACCCGCTGCCGGCTGCCGTCGTTTCGTCCACGAACATCGAATGGTGACGGCCCACCAGTTCGCTGACGGCATATCCGGTGGCCGCGCAGAATTGCCGGTTCGCGCGCAGGATGTTGCCTTGCATGTCGAACTCGACGACAGCGAGGGAACGGTCCAGTGCGGAAAGCACTGCCTGCGCATCGCGCGCGCCTCCATTGAAGATGTTTCGCATCGCTTGTTCCCGTCCACTTTTTCCCGACGGTTAAAGGTATTTTTCTAATGTTTAATTTTTTACAGCCCGGAACAGGCGAAAACTGACCGTGCGCGCGCGCCCCACTCCGCATGCGATTGCGATTTCCGAAGCGCGCCAGACGCGTTCAGGCCGCTCGCCTGCTGGCGCGTTGACGATTTCGGGATTGACGGTTACGTCAAAGGAAGCGACACAAGCCTGACAGTCCTGCCGGGGAGGAAGGCATGCCCAAATTCGCACCAGCAATCGAGCTCGCCACCCATGAGGTCGCCAACCAGCCGTCAGAATATTACGGCAGGAACCTGTATCTGAACGATCCGGCCATGCGCGATGCCATCCGGCGGGAAGCCGGATCATGGCTGGATGAGCGCATGGCGCGCCTCGGCGCTGAAGCGGGATCGGAAAAGGTCCTGGAATGGGGGGAACTGGCCAACCGCCACGGGCCGGAACTCGTCTCGTTCGACCGCTACGGCCGGCGGCTCGACGAGGTGCGCTTTCACCCCTCGTACCACCACCTCATGGCGCTGGCCATGGAGCACAATATCCATGACGTGGCCTGGACCGTGGAGGATCCGTCATCCCATGTCGGCCATTTCGGCCTGCTGGCGCTGTTCACCCAGGCCGAGGCGGGCACCATGTGCCCGATCAACATGACCTATGCGGTGGTTGCCTCGCTCAGGCAGCAGGGGGAGGCCGCGCGGCCGTGGCTGGAGCGCATTCTCGGCGGACGATACGATCCGGACATCAAGCCCATCGGCGCCAAGGCCGGCATCACCATGGGCATGGCAATGACCGAAAAACAGGGCGGCAGCGACGTGCGCGCGAACACCACACGCGCCTTCCCCATCGATGCCGGGGCCGGTCACTACCGGCTCGTCGGGCACAAGTGGTTCTGCTCGGCACCGATGTCGGACGGGTTCCTGACGCTGGCCTATACAGAGGCCGGCCTGTCCTGTTTCCTGGTGCCGCGCATCACCCCTGACGGGCGGCGAAACGGCATTCACGTGATGCGCCTCAAGGACAAGCTCGGCAACAAGTCCAATGCGTCGAGCGAGATCGAATACCACGATGCCTTCGCCATCCTGCTGGGTGAACAGGGTCGCGGCGTCAACGTCATCATCGACATGGTTCACCATACGCGGCTTGGCACGGTGGCCGGAACCGTCGGCATCATGCGCATGGGCTTCCTGCAGGCGCTCCACCATGTGCGCGGACGGCGCGCCTTCCAGAAGACGCTGATCGATCAGCCGCTCATGCGCGCCGTGATCGCCGATCTGGCGGTCGAATACGAGGCGGCGGCGGTGCTGGGTGCGCGGGTGGCGCGCATGTTCGGCGGTTCGGATCCGCGATCGAGGGCCTTTGCCCGCATAGCGGTCGCGCTGGCCAAATACTGGCTGACCAAGCGCAATCCGAACTTCGTCTTCGAATGCATGGAGTGCCATGGCGGCGCCGGCTATGTGGAGGAAACGCCCATGCCGCGCCTGTTCCGCGAATCCCCGCTCAACGCGATATGGGAGGGCTCGGGCAATGTCATCGTGCTGGACGTGTTGCGCACGCTTCGCAAGGAGCCCGAGGCCCTTGCCGCGCTTTTCTCCGAGATCGAGCCGGGGCTCGGGCGCGACGACGATCTCGACATGGCGGTTCAAGGCGTGAAGACCATGCTCGACGGCCCGCTTGGCGAGGGCGCCGGCAGGCTGCTGGTGGAGCGCCTGGCGCTGGTGCTGCAGGGCGCGCTCCTGGTCCGCTTCGCCCCGGCGCCGGTGGCGCGGGCCTTCTGCGCGACGCGCCTGGGCGGTGCGGGCGGGCACATGTTCGGCGTGATGCCCGAGGATATCGATGTCGATGGCATTCTCGACCGGCACCTGGCGGCCCTCGACGCCGGTCTCGCCTGATCCCGGCTGCCGTCAGGACGCCACGCAGACGACAAGGATACGCGCGTCGCGGTCCTCGTCCGATGCATAGAGGTGGCCGCGTGCGCTGTCGAAATAGATGGAATCGCCCTCGCTGAGGACAACCGGATCGCGCCCTTCCAGATGCACGGTGACGACGCCTTCCAGCACCAGCAGGAACTCCTGGCCCGGATGGCGGACGAATTCCTCGAAATCCTTGATGTCATGGGCTTTCAGCGTGCCCATCATCGGCGTCATCGCCTTCTGCCACAGTTCCGGAAACAGCATCTCGTAGACATAGTTCGCGGTTTCCTGGCGGCTGAACTCGCCCTTCCTGGCCACGGCGAAGCCGCCCGGCTCGAACCGGCTGCCCTCGGCGGTGAAGAAGGCCGCCATGTCTGCCTCCAGCCCCTGCGCCAATTGCGCCAGCCTGTCATAAGTCAGCGCGATGACGCCGCGTTCGGCCTTTGAAATGGTCGACACAGCAAGGCCCGACCGCTCGGCCACCGTTGCAAGCGTCCAGCCCTTTTCCCGTCTGAGCCTGCGGATTTGCTGACCGAAAGCGATCCGCTGGCTGTCCGGTTTCTCGTTGTTGTCCATGGCACGCTCCCGGAAAAGGAGTGCGATCCTAATCCGCCCTCCCGTCCGCGGCAAATCGTTTTTCCTTTCAGAAAATTCGCTTTTCCAATCGGAAAATCAGTGCTAGCGTTCTTGCCCAGGGAGAGGTTTCATGGCGCAGACGACGGACGGCCACGACATCATCGTCATCGGTGCGGGCATTGCCGGGGCATCGGTGGCAGCCGGGCTTGCCGGCCATGCGCGGGTGCTTCTTCTGGAGCGCGAGGAAAGACCCGGCTATCACACGACAGGGCGGTCGGCCGCGCTGTTCACCATTGCCTACGGGCCGCCGGTCATCCGCGCCCTGTCGCGCGCCTCGCACGCCTTCTTCCGCGATCCCGGCAGTCCGTTCATACAGCAACCGCTGCTGAAGACGCGCGGCGTCATCTTTGCCGGCCACGAAGGACAGGCGGACGCGCTGACGGACCTTCAGGACGAACTGGGCGCGGCGGTGCGGCCACTGGATACGCAGACAGCGCTTGCCATGATGCCGCTGATCCGCCGCGACTACCTGGCCGCGGCGCTGATGGATGAAAGCGCCGCCGATATCGATGTCGATCAGCTGCACCAGCACTATCTCAAGACCTTCCAGGCGCAAGGCGGCACGCTGCGCACGCATGCCTGCGTCACGGCCATCGCGCGCGAGGGTGGCGGCTGGAGTGTCGAGGCCGGCGGCGAGCGTTTTTTCGCGGACACGGTGGTCAACGCATCCGGCGCCTGGGCCGACGAGATCGCCGCCATGGCCGGCGTCGCGCCCGTCGGGCTGATGCCGAAGCGCCGCACGGCGGTTCTGATCGATCCGCCTGCGGGCTTCGAGCCCGACAAGCCGCAGACATGGCCCATGGTCGTGGACGCGGAGGAGGAATTCTACATCAAGCCGGATGCCGGCCTGCTGCTGATTTCGCCGGCCGACGAAACGCCCTCCCCACCTTGCGATGCGCAGCCCGAAGAGCTTGACGTGGCGATCTGCGTGGACCGGATCGAGCGGGCCTTCGACGTCTCGGTTCGCCGTATCGCGCACAAATGGGCGGGCCTGCGCTCCTTCGTGGCGGACAAGTGCCCGGTGATCGGCTACGCACCTGACGCCAAGGGCTTCTTCTGGCTGGCCGGACAGGGCGGCTATGGCATCCAGAGCGCGCCGGCCGCCGCGCGGACCGCCGCCGCGTTGGTGCTCGGGCAGGAGATTCCGGCCGACATTGCCGCCGAGGGCGTCAGCGCCGAAGCGCTCAGCCCGGCGCGTGCGGGATTGCGGCGATGATCTGGCTCGTGCTGGCCGCCGGGATCGTCCTGCTCGCCTCCGGCCTCGCGATTGCCTATGTCATCGGCGCGGCCGCGGTCCTGGCCTTCATCGCCACCGACAACACCCGTTATCTCGCCATCCTGCCGCAGCAGATCTTCTCCAAGATCGATGTCTTCGCGCTGATGGCGATGCCGCTGTTCATCCTGGCCGGCGAACTGATGAACAGGGGCGGCATCACACGGGTTCTCATCGACCTCGCCATGGCCATGGTCGGGCGGCTGCGCGGCGGGCTCGGCCATGTCAACATCATGACCAGCGTGTTCTTCGCCGGCATTTCGGGCTCTGCTGTGGCCGATTCCGCGGCCGTTTCCAACACGCTGGTGCCGGCCATGCGCGAACGCGGCTACGACCTGGAATATGCCAGCGCCATCACCGCGGCGTCCTCGATCATCGGGCCGATCATTCCGCCGTCGATCATCCTGATCTTCTACGGCGCGCTGATGAGCACGTCCGTCACGGCCCTGTTCATCGCCGGCATCGTGCCCGGATTGCTGCTTGCTGCCTCGCTGATGGCCGCCAATGCCATCTATGCCCGCATTCATCGTCACCCCCGCCTTGAAGCCGGCGATGTACCGCCCTTCCTGCCCGCCCTTCTCCACGCCCTGCCCGCGCTGCTGGTGCCCGCCATCATCCTGGGCGGCATCGTGTTCGGCCTGATGACACCGACAGAAGCGGCCGCCGTGGCCGTCGCGGTGGCCTGGGCTGGCGGCTATCACTATGAACGCATGGGGCTGGATGCGGTCTGGCAGGCGTTCCGGCGCACAGCCATGCTGTCGGGCGCGATCTTCCTGCTGATCGCCGCCGTTTCCGCGCTCGGGCATCTCAGCGCGCTGGAACGTGTGCCGGAAGCGATCTCTGCCACGGTCGATGCCATGGGCCTGGGTCCGGTCGGCTACATGATCGTGCTGAACGTGCTGTTCCTCGTCGCCGGCATGTTCCTGGACATACCCGTAGCGCTGGCGCTGCTGGTGCCATTGCTGGCGCCGACCGCGCTTGCGCAGGGCGCCGATCCCGTTCACCTTGGCATCGTGCTCTGCTTCAACCTGTGCATCGGGCTGGTCTCGCCACCGCTTGGCGGCTGCCTGCTGATGGTGACCACGGTGACAGGGGTGAACTACTGGCGCCTGGCGCGCGCGGTGATGCCGTTCGTGCTGGTGGAGGTTTTCGTGCTGGCGCTGCTGGTCACCTTTCCGCAGATCAGCCTGGCGCTGCCGCGCGCATTCGGACTTGCGGGTGGAGGATGACCCGCATGCCAACGCATTGGTTCAAGCAAGGAAAACAGGGAGACGCGCAATGAAACGATTTGCTTTTATGGCTGCATTCGGGGCCGCACTCGCCATGGCGACCGCGGCAACAGCACAGGTCAAGGTTTCGCTCGACAGCCCGCCGGATCTGGAAGGATCGGGCAGCTATGTCTGGGCCCATACCTTCAGCGAGCACCTCAATGCCAACGGCATGAAGGCCGAGGAATTCCAGCGCGGCGCGCTGGGCAGCGATGCGGAGGTCTTCGATCAGGTCAGCCAGGGCCTTGTCGAGGTGGCGATGGCGCCGCTCAACATCGTCGGATCGCTGGACAAGCTGATCTTCGGGCTGCGCCTGCCCTATTTCTTCGCCGACATGGAAGAGGTCGACCGCGCGCTTTACGATGGCGGCATGCTGGCGCGCATCAACGAGGGCACGACGCCGGGCGGCGTGCGCGTCGGTGCGGTGACCACCGTGGGTCCGGCCACCGGCATCTTCAATACCAAGCGCGACGTGAATTCGCTGGCCGACATGGAAGGCCTACGGATGCGCGCGCTGGATGAGAGCCAGATCGAGCTCTACAAGAGCTGGGGTGCATCGGGCACGATCGTGAGCTGGGCGGAAGTGCCAAATGCGCTGCAGACGGGCGTCGCCGACGGTTACATGAACCCGGCCTTCGTGCCGCTGCTGTTCGGCCATACCGACTTCATCAAGCATTTCACCGACGCTGCCGTGGCGCCGTCGCTGCGCATCGCGATCATTTCCGAACAGTGGTACGAGGGGCTTTCGGACGCCGACCGCAAGACGGTGGACGATGCCATCGCCGCCGCCGACAAGGCCAATCGCGACTGGCTCGGCACGCAGTCCGGCGTCATCGACAAGCTGAAGGCGGCCGGTGTGTCGGTGGTCAACCTCTCGGACGCGGCGCGCGCGGAATTCCGCAAGGCCTCCGAAGCCACCTATGACAGCGGCCTCATCACGCCCGAGCAACTCGCCGAATGGCGCAAGGCCAAGGGCGAATGACGGCGATGAACCGCCTTGCAACCGGTCTCGGCCGCCTTTCGGCCGGGATCGACCGCGTGGCCATGGTGCTGGCCGTGGCCGCGCTCTTCGTGATGCTGGGCGCAGCGCTGTGGCAGACCGTGGCGCGCTACATCTTCGCCTCGCCGCCCATCTGGACGGAGGAACTGGCGCGCCGCGCCATGGTGTGGGCCGGCATGCTGGGCGCCTCCTGCGCCTTTCGCGCCGGCGCCAACCCGGTGCTGTTTCCCGCCATGCTCGCCATTGGCGGGCGCACAGGCGCCGCACTTGCCCTGTTGCGCGCTGCCGGCGTGGTGCTGTTCGCCGCACCGGTTCTATGGTTTTCCGTCTTCGCGCCGGGCATGAACATGGCGCGCGGCTTTCTGGGCCGAAGCCTCGGACGGCAGGGCGAAATGCTCGACATTTCCATGATCTGGTTCACGGCAGCCGTGCCGGTCGCCTTTGCCATCATCATCATTCACCTATTGGCCCTGTCGGCTGCCGGCCTTGCCGGCCAGCAGGCGGCGGGCGGCGTTCCGACCGGGAGGGAACAAGCAAAATGAAGGTCTTCATCGCCGGCCTGAGCACCGAGACGAATTCGTTTTCACCGCTGCCCACCGGCACTCTGAGCTTTGACGAAGCGGGCATCCGCCATGGCGACGCGACAGCCCATCCGAAGGAATATTTCACCGCGCCGCTGCACATCTGGCGCGCGGCGGCAGAAGCGCGCGGCTGGGACGTGGTGGAATCCCTGTCGGCCCATGCCCAGCCTGCCGGTCCGACCGTACGCAAGGTCTACGAGGACTTCCGCGACGAGATCGTGGCCGACCTGAAGCGCTGCGGCGGGGCGGACATCGTGCTGCTGGCACTGCATGGCGCGATGATCGCCGACGGGTACGACGATTGCGAGGGTGACCTGATCGCCCATTGCCGCGCGGCCGCGCCGGACGCGGTGATCGGCGGCCTGCTCGATCCGCATTGCCATCTGACCGAAACCATGCTGACACAGGCAACGCTTCTGGTCGCCTTCAAGGAATATCCGCATATCGACATTCCCGAACGGGCCGAAGACCTGTTCCGTCTGGCCGCCGACACCGCCGCCGGCAAAATCCGGCCGGTCATGCGCGATTTCGATTGCCGCATGATCCTTGCCATGCCGACGCCCTCCGGGCCGATGCGCGACTTCGTCGACGCCATGGCCGCGCGCGAGGGCAAGGACGGCATCCTGTCGCTTTCCATCGCGCATGGCTTTCCCTGGGGGGATCATCCGCGCACCGGCACACGGACCTTCGCCATCATGGACGGAGACGAGGCCGGCGCGGCGCAGGTCGCTGAAGAGCTTGGCCGCTCGCTTTACGCGATCCGCCACCAGTTGCTGCCCGACATGGCCGATATCGACCGGGCGCTGGACATGGCTGAAGCCGAGCCAAGCGGCCCGGTGGTGCTGGCCGACGTGTCCGACAATGCCGGCGGTGGCGCGCCGTCGGACGCCACGTTTCTGCTGCGCGCCATGATCGAACGCGGCATGACCTCGGTTGCAACCGGGCTCTACTGGGACCCGGTGGCGGTGCGCATCTGCCGGGAAGCCGGCGAAGGCGCGACCCTGCCGCTCAGGCTCGGCGGCAAGTGCGGGCCGATGTCGGGCGATCCGCTCGACCTGACCGTCACGGTGCGCAAATGCGCCTCCGGCCTGACACAGCGCTTCGGCACCTTGCCCGCGCCGATGGGCGAAGCGGTCTGGATCGAGGCGAACGGCATCGACATCGTCATCAATGACGTGCGCGGCCAGACCTTCCACCCGGAAGCCTTCGAGCAACTGGGCATCGACCTGTCGAAGCGCCGCTATGTCTGCGTGAAGTCCTCCAACCATTACCAGGCAGGCTTCAACCCGATCGCCGCGCGCGTCATTCCTGTCGCCACGCCCGGCGCGATCACGCCGGACTATGCCAACATTCCCTATCGCAAGCGGGCACGCGACTACTGGCCCGCAGTGCCGGATCCGCTGTCATGACCAATGCCCTGATTGCCGCGCGCGACGCCTTCGCGCTTGCCCATCCCGAACAGCGCGCCGTGTTCGACGGCCGCGACTGGGGTTTTCGCGACATCGGCAGCGGCCCCTGCCTGCTGCTCATCCCTGGCACGCTGGGGCGCGGTGACATTTTCTGGCAACAGATCGAGGCGCTTTCGGACCGGCTGCGCATCGTTGCCGTCTCCTATCCCGACCGTGGCGGCATCGCGGACTGGGCGGACGACCTGTTCGCGCTCCTCGACCGGCTTGGCATCGCGCAAGCCAGCGTGCTCGGCAGTTCGCTGGGTGGCTATCTGGCGCAGTTCATGGCGGGGACATGGCCCGAGCGCGTGGAGCGGCTCATCGCGGCCAACACGCTGCATTCCGTGGCAGGCCTTGCCGGGCGCATGCCCTATGCGCTCGACCTGATGGCCGCGCCCATCGACGATCTGCGCGCCGGGTTCGGCAACGGGCTGAATGTCTGGCGCGACACCCATCCGGACCAGGGCGACCTGGTCGCGCTGCTGTTGCAGGAGGCCGGCGGGCGCATCCTGGAAGGCGAGTTGCGCGCACGGCTGAACGCGCTGAAGACCGCGCCGGAGCTGCCGCCGGTGCCGCTGGCGCCGAACCGCATCTTCACTGTCGAGGCCGATGACGACCCGCTGATCCCGCCGGACATGCGCGTGGCGGTGCGCGAACGGCTGCAACCCGGCACCGCCTATCGCTTCCTGCATGGCGGCCATTTCCCCTATGTCGTGCGGCCGGACCACTACACCTCCATGCTGGCGACGATGATGAACCTGGAACAGACCGGCCCCGCCTGGGGCGAAGGCAAGGAGCGAACGGCATGATCGTGTTGAGCCATTCGGATGTGGAAGCCCTGCTTTCCATGAAGGACGCCATCGCGGTGATCGCGGGCGTGATGCCGCAGGTTTCGGCCGGCAAGGCGGAATTGCCGCTGCGCAGCGTCATTCCCGTGGGCGGGGCGAACCGGATGGGCATCATGCCGGGAGCACTTGCCGAAGCGGGCTGCTATGGCATCAAGCTCGTCAGCCTGTTTCCCGGCAATCCGGCCAGGGGCCTGTCTTCCCATCGCGGCGCCATGGTGCTGTTCGAGGCGGAAACGGGAGAGGCGACCGCCATGATGGATGCCAGCCTTCTGACCGCGGTGCGCACGGCGGCAGCAAGCGGCGTGGCGACGCGGGCACTGGCCCGCCCGAATTGCGAGACGCTGGCCATTGTCGGTTATGGCGAGCAGGCCGAACACCATCTCGCTGCCATGGCCGAGGTGCGGCCCATCCGCCGCGTCACCGTTGCAGGCCGTTCGGCGGACAAGGCAGCGGCCTTCTGCGAGCGGGCGGCCTCACGCCATGCGGGCCTGACCTTTTCCTCGACAACCGACATCGAGGCTGCCGTGCGCGATGCCGATCTCGTCTGCACGGTCACCGCCTCGCCGGTGCCGGTTCTCAAGGGCGACTGGCTGGCTCCGGGCTGCCATGTCAACGTCGTGGGATCTTCCATTCCCAGCATGCGCGAGGTGGACGACCGCTTCGTCGAACGGGCCTCGATCTGGGTCGACTACCTGCCCTCGACACTGGCTCAGGCCGGCGAGATCGTGGACATGATCGCCGCAGGCCGGTTTTCCGCCGATGCGATCCGGGCGGAAATCGGCAATGTGCTGGCCGGCAAGGCGCCAGGGCGCGCGTCGTCCGACGAGATCACGGCCTACCGCTCGCTCGGCATCGCGGCGCAGGATCTGGCCGCCGCACAATTCGTCGTCAACCGGGCCATCGCACAGGGACGCGGGCAGAGCGTTTCGCTGTAGGACCGGCCAGCCGCCCTTCCCGAACGCGGCCGCAACGGGTATCACCATGCAGATCTTTCTCGGTGAAAACCCGGCAGCCCGGCCATGCGCGACATCAACATCAAGGCGACTGAATATTTCGAGGCGGTCGCCCGGCTGGGGTCGGTGACCAAGGCCGCCCAGGAACTGGGCGTCTCGCCATCGGCGGTGTCGCAACAGATCCGCAACCTCGAAAGCCAGTTCGGCGTGCGCCTGTTCCGGCGGGAAAAGCGCAAGCTCATCCTGACGCTGGACGGGGACCGGCTGTTCCAGACCACGACACAGGCCTTCGCCGCGATCCGCAATGCGCGCAGCTCGATTGCCCGCCAGCGCGAGGTGCGCAACCTCATCATCCGCGTCAGCCCCAGTTTCGGCGTGCGGTGGCTGGGCCCGCGCATCAACGGGTTCCTGACGGCCAATCCGGACTGGAACATCCGTATCGACGCAACGCCGGATTTCTCGGCCTTCGAGACGGAGGCCGTCGATTTCGACTTGCGCTATGGCATGGGCGGCTGGGCGGGCCTTGCCGAACGCAGCGTGCTGAACGATCTCGTGCTGCCGCTGTGCAGCCCCGGCTATCTGGCCGAACTGAAGGCGGTCTCGCCCGATCCGGCCGAACAGATCCGGGCCGCCCGGCTGATCGACAGCGTCAAGTCGCTTCTGCGCTGGGACCTGTGGCTGGCGCAGAACGACATCGCGGTTCCCGATCTCAACTATCCGCTGCGCTTCGACCGCTCCTCCATGTCCATCGAACTGGCCAAGCAAGGGGGCGGACTGGCGCTCGACAGCGTGACGCTGTGCCTGCCGGAACTCAGCCGCGGCGAACTGGTGCCGTTCTGCCCGGATATTCCGGTCATCGATTTTCCGGCCTACTGGATGGTTTGCCCGCCGCGCCACTTCACCCGGCGCATCGTCAACCGCTTCGCCGACTGGCTCAGCCTCCAAAGCGCGGCGCACGAGACGGAGGCGCGGCGCATGCTGGGGGAATTCGGCTGCCAGTTCCGCAAGGAAACGGCGGACGTGCCTCAGGCCTTGCTGACCGGCTTTCCGGTCAATGCCTCATAGGCCTTCACCACGGCGCTGTCGTCCTGCTTTCCGTGGCCAAGACCGGATGCGGCCAGCAGCATCTGGTGCGCGGCGGCGGCCAACGGCAGGGGCGCGGAAACGTCACGGCCCGCCTGCATCACCAGTCCCAGATCCTTGACGAAGATGTCGACGGTGGACGTGACGGACGGCTCATCCTCCATCATGCGCGGCACGCGGTCGTCAGCCATCCAGCTTTGCCCCGCGGAGGACGAGACGATCTCGTGCAGCTTGCGCGGATCGCAGCCGGCCCTGGCGCCGAGCGCCATGTATTCGGCCGCGGCCACGAGATGAACTCCGGCGGCAAGCTGATGCACGACCTTGTAGGTGGAGCCGATACCGGCTTCTCCGCCAAGCCGGTGAACCGTGTTCGCGACAGCCGCCAGCAAGGATCCGGCGCGCGCGAAGGCTTCATCAGGCCCCGAGGCCATGACGGTCAGGGTTCCGGCCCGCGCCCCCACCTGCCCGCCCGAAACCGGGGCATCGAGCATGTGATGGCCAAGGGCGTTCAGTCTGGCGGCGATGTCACGGGCGTCGGAGGGGGCGATCGTGGAGGAAAGCACGACGGTTGCCGATGGCGCCAGCGCATGCGCCGCGCCGCTGTCGAAAAGAACCGTGCGGGCCTGATCCGCATTGACCACCATGACGAGGAGCAGGCCGGCGCCGCTTGCCGCCCCTGCCGCCGTTTCGGACGGATCGCCGCCAAGGGCGGCGAAGCGCTCGCGGGCCGCCGGGGCGATGTCATAGCCTGTCAACGCAATGCCGGCCTGCAGGATATTGCCGGCCATGCCGAGCCCCATGGCGCCAAGGCCGATGATTGCCGTCTTGTCCATGCCGTCTCCTCCCGTGCCAAGAGGTAGCAGGGGTTAAGCCGCCGCTCCAATGGGCAAATGTGCAAAGGTTTGTAGAAAATCTTAATATCGACCATGGCTGCGTTTGCCTATCCCTTGCGCCAGCGATCACCGCGTCCGATGCCAGCACAGTAGCCAGGACGCCGACCGGGAGGACATGATGAGGCTTGGACTGGGCAGCTACGCCTATCGCTGGTCGATCGGCATCAAGGATCAGGTTCCCGACCGGCCGATGACGCCCTTCGAGCTATTGGAGGCTGCGGCGGGCTATGGCCTCGACGTGGTGCAATACGCCGACAACATGCCGCTCGACCGGCTCGGCGAGGGCGACCAGCATCGCCTGCGCGAAACGGCGGCGGCGAACGGCATCGCACTGGAACTGGGGACGCAGAGCTTCAAGGACGAGGAGGTTTCGCTCTATCTGGAGATCGGCGAAAGGCTGGGTGCGAAAATTCTGCGCGTGGCGCTGGACGCGGGCGATGCGCGCATTCCGGTGCCAGAGCTTGCGGAGCGCCTGAAACCACTTCTTGCGAAGGCGCGCGCGGCAGGCATCCGCATCGCCATCGAGAACCATTTCAACTATCCGTCGCCGCGCCTGGTGGACCTGCTGGAAACCGCCGGCGACGACACGCTCGGCGTCTGCCTCGATGTCGCCAACTCCATCTGTGCCGGCGAATGGCCGGAAGAAACCGTGCGGCTGCTGGCGCCTCACGCGATCAACCTGCACCTGAAGGACTATGTCATCACGCCGGACACTTATGGCGTCGGCTTCCAGATTCACGGCGTGCCGCTGGGACAGGGGCGCGCGCCCATCGGGTGGATTCTCGACCAGCTTGCCCATTGCCCGGCGGACATGTCCGTCATTCTCGAACACTGGCTGCCGATGAACGGCGATGCGGCTGCCGCGCGGGCACAGGAGACGCCATGGCTCGACCAGACGGTCGCGGCAGCAAGGACGTTCCTGGCCGGCCGCTGAGGAGAAAACCATGAGCGAGATCCGCACCAAGAAACTCATCAATGCACCCGAGGATCTGATCGCCGAGGCGATCGAGGGCATGGTGCTGGCGCATCCCGGCATGCTGACCGTGGAAGGACCGACCGGCCGGGCCGTGGTGGCGGTGGACGCCCCCCGCGACGGCAAGGTGGGCATCGTCATCGGCGGCGGATCGGGGCACGAGCCGGCATTTGCCGGCTATGTCGGGCGCGGACTTGCCGATGCCGCGGCCGTGGGCAATGTCTTTGCCTCACCAAGCCCGGAGCAGATCATGGATGCGGCACGCGCGGTCGATGGCGGCGCCGGGATCCTGTTCCTCTATGGCAACTATACCGGCGACGTGATGAATTTCGACATGGCGGCGGAGGAATGCGAGGCCGCCGGCATTGCGGTGCGATCCGTCCAGGTGACGGACGACGTGGCTTCCGCGCCCGCGGACCGGGCAGGAGAACGGCGCGGCATTGCCGGCGACTTCTTCGTCTTCAAGATCGCCGGCGCGGCGGCCGAGCTTGGCCGAGACCTCGACGCCTGCGAAGCGGCAGCGCGCCATGCCAATGCAAATACGCGTTCCATGGGCGTTGCGCTGACGGCCTGCTCGATGCCGCAGACGCTGAAGCCGAATTTCGAGATCGGGCCTGACGAGATGGAAATCGGCATGGGCCTGCATGGCGAGCCGGGTATCCGCCGGGGCAAGCTGGAACCCGCCGATGCCGTTACCGGCGAACTGATGGCGCCGATCCTGGCCGACATGGACCTGAAGGCCGGCGACCGGGTGGCGGTGCTGGTCAACGGTCTCGGCGCCACCGGACAGTTGGAACTCTATATCATCCACCGGCGGGTGGCGCAGATCCTGGCGGCGCGCGGTGTGGCCATCCATCATTCCTGGGTTGGCGAATATGCCACCTCGCTGGAAATGGCGGGCGCTTCTGTCACGCTGATCAAACTGGACGATGATCTGGCATTGCTGCTCGATACGCCATGCCGCACGCCGGCGCTGACGGTGGGTACCACCCTGCCCGCAGCCGCCGCAACCCGAACGCGCCGCCACACGAATGCCGTTCGGGAGACAGCAACCTTGGAACGTGCCGACCTGAAGACCGGCGGCCCCGTAACGCCGGTCCAGTTTCGGGCCATGATGCAGGCTGCCGGCCAGGCGATTGCCCGCAACCGTGACTGGCTGTCCGAACTCGATGGGGTGATCGGCGACGGCGACCATGGAGTGACGATGGATATCGGCTGGACGGCCGTGCGAAAGGCGCTGGAAACGTCGCCTGACGACGAAACGATATCCGAGACCTGCGACCGGATGGCGAAGGCCTTTCTCGATGCGGTCGGCGCTTCCTCCGGCCCGCTCTATGCCAGCGCCTTGCGCAGTGCGGGCGCGGCGGTGTCCGACCGGCTCAACCTGGATGCGGCGGCCATGGTGGCGTGGATCAAAGGCATGCATACCGGGATTGCCGGGCGCGGCGGCGCGAAGCCCGGCGACAAGACGATGATCGACGCCTGGGCACCGGCGGCCGAAGCCGCAGCCACCGCACTGGCTTCCGGCCAGGGTCTTGCCGCCTGCCTCGAAGCGGCCGTCAACGGCGCCCGGCGCGGACGCGACCATACCGCCACGCTGGAAAGCCGGCGCGGCCGCTCCGCCAAACTCGGCGCACGCTCCATCGGCCATGTCGACCCTGGCGCGGCGTCGGCGCATGTCATGCTGGAGGCCATTCGCGCCGCGTCTCCGGAGGACTGAAGGGCCAGGATGCACTGCCGGCCGGCGGGCCGGCGGGCTGAAATGCTGCAAGCTCGGTTCATATATCAGTAAGCCAAGGGACTACCATACATTGTAAACGGGGCGTCGCCGTACTACGAAGGTCGCAGACTGTGCTCCTGCACCTGGATTAGGCAAAAATGACGATACCCGAAACCGAATACACGGGCCCCGACCTGTGCGCACTTCCGGCCCGCGAAGCGGTCGAAATGCTCAAGAAGGGCGAACTTTCACCGGACGACCTGCTGGATGCGGCCACGATGCGCATCGTGGAGGTGGAACCGGCCGTCAACGCCACCGTGACCGTTTGCGAGGACCGCGCGCGCGCGGCCGTGGCGCGGCTGGATGCGGATCGAAAGGCACGCGGCCATGAGCCGGGCTGGCTTGCCGGCCTGCCGATCACGATCAAGGACCTGACCATGGTGTCGGGCGTTCGCACGACCTATGGCAACATGGCCCTGAAGGATTTCGTGCCCACGGAGAACGATCCGCTGGTCGAACTGATGGAGCGGCGCGGCGGCATCGTCATCGGCAAGACCAACACGCCGGAATTCGGCGCCGGCGGCAACACGTTCAACGACGTTTTCGGTTACACGCGCAATCCGTGGGACACGCGCAGGAATGCGGGCGGATCGTCCGGCGGCGCGGCGGTTTCGCTGGCGACGGGCGAATGCTGGCTGGCGCAGGGGTCAGACCTTGCCGGGTCGCTGCGCACACCGGCGGGCTATTGCGGTGTCGTCGGCCTGCGGCCCTCACCGGGGCGGTGCGGCGGCGGCCCTGCGGCGACCGCCTTCTCCATCGAGGGCATTTCCGGGCCCATGGCGCGCGATGTGCGCGATCTGGCGCTGTTTCTCGACGCCATGGCCGGCTTCATTCCCGAGATGCCGACCACCCTGGACGCGCCGCGCGAGCCGTTCCAGGAGGCCGTGCGGCGGGCCGATGGCGCCGTGCGCATCGCCTTTGCCGAGGACCAGGGCGGTTTCGCACCGGTGGAGGCGAATATCCGGCAGGTGCTGCGTGCGGCGATGGACAAGGTCGCGCGGGCCGGCACAAGCGTCGATGAGGCCTGCCCGGACCTGCCGGGCCTGTACGAGACCTATGTCACGCTGCGCGGCATCCATTACGGGTCGGTCAATGCCTACCTGCCTGATGCCGTCCAGGCGCATTTCAAGCAGACATTACGCGAGAATACCGGGTTCGGCCGCGCGCTGACGGTGGAGCGCATCTATGATGCCATGCGCCAGCGCACCGTGCTCTTCCATGCCATGCGCACGTTCCTGCATGGCCATGACGTGCTCGCCCTGCCCGTCACCGGCCTCGAACCCGGCATGGTGGAGGAGGAATTTCCGCCCTTTGTGGATGGCGAGCCGGTGACGGATTATGTCGACTGGCTGCGCTTCTCCTTTCTCGCCACGACGACCGGCCTGCCGGCCATCGTGCTGCCCGTGGGCTTCACCGACACGGCGATGCCGGTCGGCATCCAGCTCATCGGCCCGCCACGCGGCGAGGCGCGGCTGCTGCAGGCCGCGCGGGCCGTCGAGGAGGCTGTCGGCTTTCCCCGCACGCCGATTGATCCTATCGTGCGCCATCGCTGAAGACAGACAGGACACGAAACGCCATCGCCATGCATAACGCGCTCCACGACAGCCTCTTCGCCCGCCACGCGGCAAGCGACACGACGTTCCTGATCCTGCCCGACGGGCGCGAGATCTCCTATCGCGCGTTTCTTGCGCTCGCGTCACGCATGGCCCATGCGCTGCGCGGCGCGGGCGTCGGGGTGGGCGACCGCGTGGCGGTGCAGGTGAAGAAGACACCTGAAGCGCTGGCGCTCTATGCGGCCTGCGTGAAGGCTGGCGCCATATTCCTGCCGCTCAACACCGCCTATACGGCCAGCGAAGTGGCCTATTTCGTCACCGACGCGCAGGCGAAACTGCTCGTCTGCGACAGCAGCGCGACCGGGGCCCTGGCGCCCGTCGCCGGGAGCGCGGATGCCGGGCTGATGACGCTCGACGGCGACGGCACGGGCACGTTGACGGATGCGGCCCGAAGCGCGCCGGAGCATTTCGAACCGGCGGAGCGCGGCGCGGACGACCTGGCCGCCTTCCTCTACACATCGGGGACCACCGGGCGCTCCAAGGGCGCAATGCTGACCCACGACAACCTGCTTTCCAATGCCGAATCGCTCGTCGACACCTGGCGATTTGCCGCAGACGACGTTCTGCTGCACGCGCTGCCCATTTTCCATACGCACGGGCTTTTCGTGGCCACCAATGTCATCCTGCTGGCGGGCGCGAAGATGATCTTCCTGCCCGGCCCGGACATGGACCTGATGTTTGCGGCCATGCCGCGCGCCACGACGATGATGGGCGTGCCGACCTTCTACACCCGGCTGCTGGCCGACGATCGGCTGACACGCGATGCGGTGGCCCATATGCGGCTTTTCATCTCCGGCTCCGCGCCGCTGCTGGCCGAGACCCATGCCGAATTCGAGGCGCGCACGGGCCACCGTATCCTCGAACGCTACGGCATGACCGAAACCAACATGAACACGTCCAATCCCCATGACGGGGAACGGCGGGCCGGAACGGTGGGCTTTCCGCTGCCGGGCGTTTCGCTGCGCGTGGCGGACCCGGAGACCGGGCGGATTCTCGGGCCCGGCGAGATCGGCGTGCTGGAGGTCAAGGGCCGCAACGTCTTCAAGGGCTACTGGAACATGCCGGAAAAGACGGCGGAGGAATTCCGCGCCGACGGCCATTTCATCACCGGCGATCTCGGCATGGTGGATGCGGACGGATACGTGACCATTGTCGGCCGCGCCAAGGACCTCATCATTTCCGGCGGCTACAACATCTATCCCAAGGAGATCGAACTGGCGCTGGACGAAGCGGCAGGCGTGAGTGAAAGCGCGGTCATCGGCGTGCCGCATGCCGATTTCGGCGAAGGCGTGGTGGCGGTGGTCGTGCCGAAGCCCGGCGCCGCGATTGACGAGGCCGGGCTGATGGCGGCAATCGCGCCCGGGCTTGCCCGCTTCAAGCAACCCAAGCGCATTTTCCTGATCGACGAATTGCCGCGCAACACGATGGGCAAGGTGCAGAAATCCGTGCTGCGCGAGCGGTTCGCGGATACATTCGCGTCATGACCGGTCAGGCCAGCGCCTGACGCTGCGACCGGCGGCGGAACCAGTACCAGATGCGCCAGGCTTCCAGCGCGGCCAGCGGCGCGAAATGGACGACCGCGCCCGTCGGATGCCCCCAATCGTGCAGGCTGGCCCAATGGATGAGCGTCAGCACCGCGGCGGCGTAGGTCCAGCGCTGAAGCGATTTCCAGCGCGGTCCCATCTTGCGCAGGAAGTAGTCCGAAGAGGTGACCGCCAACGGGATGAAGATGGCGAAGGCGATCCAGCCGGTCCAGATATAGAGGCGCGGCAGTTCGGCCAGGACAGTCTCCAGCGCGGCCTTGTCGGCCAGATAGAAGACCGTATGCAGCGCGGCATAGCCGAACGCGGCGACGCCGAAATAGCGCCGGTTCTTTCTCAGCCAGCGGGCGAAGCCGGTGCCCTTGAACAGCATGGTCAGCGGCGTGATCATCAGCGTGACGATCAGCAGGCGCGCTGCAAACTCACCGGTCGGGTGAACGAGGATGTGGATGATGCGGGGATTGGCCGAGACGAAGGCTTGCCCGATCCAGATGGCGGGCAGAACCGACAGGACTGCCCAGAGCCACCAGGGCGACAGACGCGACAGCATGATCTTGCTCCTGCTCCCGCCGTCGAGACACGGCGGTCGATTGCTTGCGTGATTGAAATTGCGTGCGTGATTGACGAGGCGGAGAGCGGACAGACCCCGGCGCCGGCCCGCTCTCCTGTCCGGTTGGCCGTCAGCGGCGGCCGCGGCCGCGGTCTTCCATGCTCAGGGCGCCATCGCCATTGCGGTCCATGAATTTCACCACATTGCCGAAGCGGGTATCCATCTCGGCCTTGGAAATCTGGCCGTCGCCATCGTCATCGAGGCGCTGGAAGGCATCGACCATGCGCGAGCGGGTCATTTCGCGGTAGATGGTGTCGAATTCCTCGATGCTGAGCGCACCGTCGCCAGACGTGTCAGCGCCGGAAACCTTGGCATCGCGGAATGCGTCGATCTCGGCCTGGGTGATCTTGCCGTCCTTGTCGGCGTCGATCTGCATGAACACGGCGCGGAACATGCCGCCGCGCCCGCCCATGCCATGTCCGCCCATGCCGTGGCGGCCACCGTGATGCTTGCCCCAGTGGCGGCCTTCGCCGTCACGGCCCCAGTGGCGGCCTTCGCCGCCGTGGCGGCCCCAGCCGCGTTCGCCGTCACGCCAGTCGGCACCCATCATGCCCGGCATCTGGGTTTCCGCCCGGGCTTTCGGCCCACCATCCTGCGCAATGGCGGCAACGGCTCCAACGCCGGTAATCGTGACAGCAATGAGTGCTGCGGAGAGAAGTGTGGAACGGTTCATGGTCAAATCCTTTCCCTGGTTCAAGGGTTCGGGCCTTGCGGCCGGTGATGTGTCCCTTGAGGCCAAGCTAGGTGAAAAAGGCGCGAAACGTGTGTCAACCGCTGGCATAGTTTGTCGCCATATGTCGCGCCTGCCGCTCCTGATACATTTTGCGACAAACTTTGCCTGCCGGCAGCGCCGCGAAAGGTTCTACATGGCAGAAGGAACCAGCCGGCGTGGCGGCAGGAAGACCAGACGGAGAGTTGAGACGTGACCGCCAATGCAGACCCGCACATCCTGATCGTTGACGATGCGCGCGACATTCGCGAGCCGCTCGGCCAATATCTGCGCAAGCAGGGCATGCGCACCCGCCTTGCGGCCAATGCGGCCGAAGCGCGCGCGGCCATCGAGGAGGCGGTGATCAGCCTCGTGGTGCTCGACATCATGATGCCGGGCGAGGACGGGCTGAGCCTGTGCCGCTGGCTTTCGGCGCGTGGCGGTCCGCCCGTCATCCTGCTCACCGCCATGGCGGACGAGGCCGACCGCATCGTGGGGCTGGAAATCGGCGCCGACGATTATATCGTCAAGCCGTTCAATCCGCGCGAATTGCTGGCCCGGATCCGTGCCGTGCTGCGCCGCGTTCCGCCGCCCGAGCCCTCCCTGCCCTCCGGGCGGCGCCGCTTTGCCGGATGGGCGCACGATGCGGGCGAACACAGGCTCCATCACGACGACGGGCGCATCGTGGAGCTGACTTCGGGGGAAAGCCGGCTGCTGTCGGTGTTTCTCGATCATCCGCACACGGTGCTCAGCCGCGCCCGCCTGCTCGACCTGACCGCCGGGCGCGAAGCCAAGGCCTATGACCGCGCCATCGACAACACGATCAGCCGGTTGCGGCGCAAGATCGAGGCGGACGCCAGGTCGCCGCGCCTGCTGGTCACCGAGTGGGGTGGCGGCTATGTGCTGGCAGCCGATGTGACGGAGGCCTGACGCCATGGGCCGCCTGCTTCCCGACAGCCTGACCTGGCGCTTTGCCCTGCTGCTGGCGGCGGCGCTGATCGCGGCCAATGTGGTGGCCGGCGTGCTGCTTTCCACCCAGCGCCAGCGCCTGGACGATGCAGCGCGCGAGGCGCGCGAGATCGAGCGTATCACGTCGCTCGTCCCGGCGCTCGAAGCCGTCAGCCGGTCCGCGTGGCGTGCCATCGAGCGCGATGCCTCGACCCGGTTCTCACGCATCCGCATCACGGAAAGCCCGGTCGTCGAGGCGACGGCGAGCGATGCCCGCTCGCGGGAACTGGCGCAACGCATCATGGAGGCGCTGCCGGGGCGCAGCGTTGCCGTGGCGGTGGTGGACCGTTCGAAATGGTACAGTTTCCGCAGGCGGGCCGGCGACAGGCATGAGACCGGCGCCGACGAACCGGACACCATCGCCGTCTCGGTCGCCCTCGACCCCGGTGCGGGGGCGGAACGGGCGGAAGCCTGGCTGAACCTCATGTCATTCGCTCCCCGCCACATGCGCGGCGAGGCGCGGCCCGGCGCCATGCTGACCATCCTCGTCCTGTCTCTGGTTGCCGTTCTTGGCGCGGGCCTGCTTCTCGTGCGCCACCTGACGCGCCCGCTGGCGGCGCTCGCCGAGGCCGCGCGGGCGGCAGGCCGCGGCGACCGGTCGGTGCGGGTGCCGGAGGACGGGGTTCGCGAAATGCGCGCGGCGGCCAGTGCCTTCAACGACATGCAGGCGCGCATCGCCGGGTTCGATGCGGAACGCATGCGCACGCTGGCCGCTGTCGGCCATGACTTGCGCACGCCCATCACCAGCCTTCGCATCCGCGCGGAAATGCTGGACGAGGCGGAGGCCGCTCCGATCATCCGCACGCTGGATGAAATGACGGTGATGGCCGAAGGGCTGATCGCCTATGCCAAGGGCATACAGGATGCCGAGACCGTGCAGCCGGTCGACCTGACGGACCTGCTGGACCGGCTGTGCCGCGAGCGCGGCGCCGCCTTTTCCGGCGAAGGCCGTTTGGCCGTGGATGGCAAGCCGGTGGCGCTCGGCCGCGTCTTTTCCAATCTCATCGACAATGCGATCCGCTATGGCGGCTCGGCCACCGTCTTCCTCTGCCAGCGCGATGGCGAAGCGGTCGTCTCCGTGTCGGATGACGGGCCCGGCATTCCGGCGGAACGGCTGGAAAGCATGTTCGAGCCTTTCGTGCGCGGCGAGGAAAGCCGGAGCGCGCAGACCGGCGGCGCGGGTCTTGGCCTTTCCATCGCCCGCAGTCTCGTTCTGGCCCATGGCGGGAGCCTGCGGCTGGAGAACCGCGCGCCACGCGGCCTTTGCGCCACCGTGACGCTGCCGCTGCGCAAGCCGTGACAGCTGCGCGATGCCCCTGCCCGCATTTGCGGGAAGACAGGGCGCGGCCTTTCGTGCAAGCATGGCCGGATGAGCAGCAATGGCGCCCCTGTTTCCGTGTCCCTGTTCCGGCTGGCGGGCCTGGCCTATCTCGTGATCATCCTGGCGGGTGTCAGCGCAGAGGCGCTGCTGCGCGGGCCGCTGATCGACTATTCCGATGCAGCGGCAACGGCCATTTCCCTGCGCGAGAACAGCGCGCAATTCCGGCTTTCCATCGCGGCTGACCTGGCGATGGCGCTTTGCGATGCGCTTCTCGCCATCCTGCTCTTCCTGGTCTTCCGCGGTATTTCCTTCTCCCTGGCGCTGGCAGCGCTGGTGTTCCGGCTGATCCAGACGGTGGTCATCGCGGTCAATCTGCTGGCGCTGCAAGCCGCGTGGCTGCTGGCCGCTGGCGACGCTTCCACCAGCGAACCGGCCAATATCCTGCTGCTCCTGGACACGCATCGCCACGGCTATGATCTCGGACTCGCCTTCTTCGCCGTCAATTGTTTCCTGACCGGCCTTCTGGTCATCCGGTCGGCCCTTTTTCCCCGCCTGCTGGGCATTGGCCTTGCAGCCAGCGGCATCGTCTATCTGGCCGGAAGCCTGAGCCGCTTTTTCGCCCCGGCCCTCCTGCCAGCCGTCCAGCCGGCCTATGTCGTGCCGCTCGTGGTGGAAAGCGCCTTCTGCGCCTGGCTGCTGCTTGCCCGTTTCCCGGACCGGGCGCCCGGCGCAAAACCGGCCTGACAGGCGGCATCGGCGCCTTGGCCTTGGCGGAGCGGCATGCTAGGCCATTCGCCCGACATCCTGGCAGAAGGACCATGCCCTTGCTCGACAAGCCGGCCGACCAGATCAGCCTGGCCTTTCTGGCCGCGGACACGCCGGAGGCGCGCGACGCTGCCAAGCGGCTGGCCGCGCTTTACGGGCAGGAAGACCCGGAGCGCGCGGACGTGATCGTGGCGCTGGGCGGCGACGGGTTCATGCTGCAAACGCTGCACGAGACGATGGACAGCGGCCGGCGCATCTATGGCATGAACCGGGGCACGATCGGCTTCCTGATGAACGAATACCGCGAAACGGACCTGCGTGAACGCATTTCCGCGGCGCTGGGCGAAACCATTCGCCCGCTTCGCATGGTGGCGGTGGACGATACCGGCGCGCTGCATCATGCCAATGCGCTCAACGAGGTCTCGCTGCTGCGCCAATCCTTCCAGGCGGCCAAGATCCGCATCACTGTCGACGGCAAGGTGCGGCTGGACGAACTCATCTGCGACGGCGTGATGGTGGCCACACCCGCCGGATCGACTGCCTACAACCTGTCGGCCCACGGCCCGATCATTCCGCTGGATGCGCCCTTGCTGGCGCTCACGCCGGTCAGCCCGTTCCGGCCGCGGCGCTGGCGCGGCGCATTGCTGCCAAATCATGTCACGGTGGTTTTCGACATCCTGGAACCGGGCAAGCGGCCGGTCAACGCGGTGGCGGATCATTCGGAAGTGAAGTCCGTGGTCAAGGTCACGATCCGGGAGTCGCGCTCGGTCAGCGCCACCCTGCTCTTCGACGCAGAACACGGCTGGGACGAACGAATCCTGGCCGAGCAATTCCGCTATTGACCTTATTGGCGCATGAAAGCCGTGATTTGTACGGAAACTGTTGACTTTCGCGCCCATGACCCGTAGGGCGAAGCGAAATCGCCGGACAAAACTTGTGCGAAACCGTGCCTTGTCGTGCACCATACTCTGAATAAGAGACCCAAACCACGTGTCATCTGACGAAAACAATCAAGCTCCTGACGTGACTTTCGCTGATCTGGGACTGTCGCAGAAGGTCCTCTCGGCCGTTACCGATGCCGGCTATACCAAGCCGACGCCCATTCAGGCCGGCGCCATCCCCCATGCGCTTGCCAACAAGGACGTGCTGGGCATAGCCCAGACCGGCACCGGCAAGACCGCATCCTTCGTGCTGCCAATGCTGACACGGCTGGAAAAGGGCCGCGCGCGGGCACGCATGCCGCGCACGCTGATCCTGGAACCGACGCGCGAACTGGCGGCGCAGGTGGAGGAGAACTTTGTCAAATACGGCAAGAACCACCGCCTCAATGTCGCCCTGCTGATCGGCGGCGTCTCCTTCGACGAGCAGGACCGCAAGCTGGAACGCGGCGCGGACGTGCTGATCGCCACGCCCGGGCGCATGCTCGACCATTTCGAGCGCGGCAAGCTGCTGCTGAACGGTGTCGAGATCCTGGTCATCGACGAGGCCGACCGCATGCTCGACATGGGTTTCATTCCCGATATCGAGCGCATCTGCAAGCTGATCCCCTTCACCCGCCAGACGCTGTTCTTCTCGGCCACCATGCCGCCGGAGATCACGCGCCTGACCGAGCAGTTCCTGCATGCACCGGTGCGCGTGGAAGTGGCCAAGGCCTCTTCAACCGCCGAAACGGTGACACAGCGCCTCGTCAAGTGCGGCCCGAAGGACTGGGACCGGCGCGCCAAGCTGCGCGACATCATCCGCGCGGAAGAAGAGACAGGCGAATTGAAGAACGCCATCATCTTCTGCAACCGCAAACGCGACGTGTCGGAACTGTTCCGCTCGCTGGTCAAGCATGATTTCGATGCGGGCGCACTGCACGGGGACATGGACCAGCGCGCGCGCATGGCCATGCTGCAGGGCTTTCGCGACAACAAGCTGAAGCTGCTCGTCGCCTCCGATGTCGCGGCGCGCGGCCTCGACATCCCCGATGTCAGCCACGTCTTCAACTTCAACCTGCCGATCCATTCGGAAGACTATGTCCACCGCATCGGCCGCACGGGCCGTGCCGGGCGCTCCGGAAAGGCCTTCTCGCTTGTCGCCAAGGCGGACAGGAAATATCTCGACGCCATCGAAAAGATGATCGGCCGGGAACTGGAATGGCTGGACGGCGATCTTTCGACCTTGAGCGAAGAGGACAGCGCACCCGACACGTCACGCAGCCGCCGCGGCGGGCGCAAGACCGAACGGGGCGGCGACAGGCCGAAGCGCGAGCGCGGCGAACGGCGCGGCAGGCAGCCGGCTGAAGCCAGCGAGGAGGCCGGGACCGTGGCCACGACGGAAGCGCCCGTGCGCCAGGAAAGCCGCAGGGCACCGGCGCCGGAACAGCAGCGGGGCAAGCCAGCCGACGAGCGTCCGCGCCGCCGGCGCAACGAAGAGCGTGACAACGATCCGGCCCCTGTCGGTTTCGGCGACGACGTGCCGGCCTTCATGAAGATCGCGGTGCGCTGACCGCTCCGGATATCCGGAACCGGACATGGAAAAGGACCCTTTGCGGGTCCTTTTTGCATTTCTTCGTTGTCTATTGAACCGTTGGGCGGTTCAGGCCGCGCCACGCGCCTCGGCAAGCGCCTTCAGGTCGGCAGGCTTGAGTTCGACAGACTCGCCGCAGCCGCAGGCCGATGACTGGTTCGGATTGTTGAAGACAAAGCCGCTGCGCAGCGTCGTCACCTCGAAATCCATCTGGGTTCCAAGCAGGTACAGCGTTGCGGCGGGGTCGACCCAGACCCTGGCGCCGTCGTGCTCGATCACGTCGTCCCTGGCGTTCGGCTCTTTCACGGCATCGATGGTGTATTCCATGCCGGCGCAGCCGCCTTTCTTGATGCCGACGCGGATGCCGGCCACGCCTTCGTGGGCCTCGACCACCTCGCGCACACGCGCGGCAGCGGCATCGGTCATGGTCATGATTTCAAAACGGGCCATTCTTCCTCCATTCAACGCGGGTTCAAGGCCTGCGCAACGGGTTTCGGGCTGTGGTTCACACCTTCAAAGATGGGGCATGCAAGCGCATAGCGCAAGGCCAGCCCCGGCGGGCGATCAATACCAGCCGACGGCGACCTGGGCTTCTTCCGACATGCGGTCAGGCGTCCATGGCGGATCGAATGTCATCGCCACGTCGACCTGGCCGACGCCTTCCACGGAACTGACCGCGTTTTGCACCCAGCCCGGCATCTCGCCGGCCACGGGACAGCCGGGCGCCGTCAGGGTCATCAGGATCGACACGGACCGGTCATCCTCGATGTCGATCCGGTAGATCAGACCCAGTTCATAAATGTCGGCCGGAATCTCGGGATCGTATACGGTCTTCAGCGCACCGACAATATCATCGGTCAGGCGGGCAAGTTCCTCGGCGGGAATGGCCGAGGACGCGTGCAGCCCGTCATCGGCTGCGGTGTCGATATTCTGGGCCTGTTCATCAGTCATGGCGTTCATCCAAAAAAGTTGCGGGCCTTTTCCAACGCTTCAGCCAGGGCGTCAACCTCGGCATGGGTGTTGTAGAGGCCGAAAGAGGCGCGGCAGGTCGATGTCACGCCATAGCGCTTGAGCAGGGGCTGGGCACAATGGGTGCCGGCGCGGACCGCGACCCCTGCCCTGTCGATCACCATTGATACGTCGTGGGCGTGGATGCCCTCCAGTTCGAACGAAACAATGGCACCCTTGCCCGGCGCGTTGCCGAAAATGCGCAGCGAATTGATGCGTGAAAGCCGCTCATGGGCATAGTCACGCAGCGAGGCCTCGTGGGCGGCGATGTTTTCGCGGCCCAACGCCTGCATGTAGTCCAGCGCCGCGCCCAGGCCGATGGCCTGGACGATGGGCGGTGTGCCGGCCTCGAAGCGATGCGGTGGATGGTTGTAAGTGACCTTGTCCTCGGTCACCTCCTCGATCATTTCGCCGCCGCCCATGAACGGGCGCATGGATTCCAGCCGTTCCTTGCGGCCATACAGCACACCGATGCCCGAAGGCCCATAGACCTTGTGACCGGTGAAGACATACCAGTCGCAGTCCAGGTCCTGCACGTCGACGGGCATGTGAACCGCTGCCTGGCTGCCATCGACCAGCACGGGAATACCCCGTTCACGGGCAATGCGGCAGATCTCGCGGATCGGCGTCACCGTGCCGAGCACATTGGACATGTGGGTGATGGCGATGAGTTTCGTGCGCTCCGTGAGGCAGGCCTTGAAGGCTTCCAAGTCGAAGCCGCCATCCGCATCCACGGGTGCCCAGACCAGCTTCGCGCCCTTGCGTTCGCGCACGAAATGCCACGGCACGATGTTGGAATGGTGCTCCATGATGGAGAGAACGATCTCGTCGCCCTCGCCGAGATGGGCAAGTGCATGCCCGTAGGCCACCGTGTTGATCGCCTCGGTTGCCGACTTGGTGAAGACGATTTCGTCGACCGAGCCCGCATTGAGAAAGGCACGAACCTTTTCCCGCGCCCCTTCATAGGCGTCCGTTGCGGCATTCGACAGGAAATGCAGGCCACGATGGACATTGGCATATTCGTGCGAATAGGCATGGGTCACGGCGTCAATGACGGCCTGCGGCTTCTGGGCCGAAGCGCCATTGTCGAGATAGACCAGCGGTTTCCCGTGTACCTGGCGCGCCAGGATCGGAAAGTCGCGCCGGACCGTTTCGACGTCATAGGCATTGCGTGTCAGCGTCTCAGCCATGGCATTCTCCGCTTTGCATTGCATGTGCGGCCGGGCGCAGTGCCTTGCCCGAGCCGCTCTTACGCCGCCGGAGGGCCGGCAACGTTGCCGTTTCGCAAATTCGCCGGTTTCCGGTCATGGCTGTTCCTATCCGTGCGCCGCGAACCAGGCGTCGAGCTTTTCCTCAAGCGCGCCGACCAGTGCCTCGTCGTCCAGTTCCTCGATCACCTCGGCGACAAACGCCTTGACCAGCAGACGGCGGGCTTCCTTCTCCGGAATGCCGCGCGCCATGAGGTAGAAGAGGTGATCGTGGTCGATCTCGGCCACGGTCGCCCCGTGGCCGCAGGCCACGTCGTCGGCGAAGATCTCCAGTTCCGGCTTGGCGGAGAAATCGGCGTCGTCCGACATGAGCAGCGAATTGCAGGCCATGCGGGCATCGGTTTTCTGTGCGATGCGATGCACGTTGATCCGGCCCTGGAAGACGCCCCTGGCCTTGCCCATCACGACATTGCGCACGACTTCGGTCGACGTGGTATCCGGCACGGTGTGGTCCAGAACCATGGTCAGGTCGGTATGCCCTTCGCCGGCCAGGAGGTTGACCGTGCGCAGCTGGAAATCCGCGCCCTCGCCCCTGACTGCCACGACCACTTCCTCGCGCACCAGCTTTCCGCCAGCATTCATGATGAAAAGGCGCAGCTTCGCGTCCTTGCCAAGCGTGGCCGAAAAGCTGGACAGAAGCGAGGTGCTATCGGGCTGTTCCTGAACGACAATCCAGTTCACCTCGGCGCCCTCATCCAGCGTCAGGTCGGTCACCGAGGTGACCAGGGCCGCGCCCTGGCCGGATTGGCGCTCGACGATGGTGGCCCTGGCGCCAGCCCCCACGGAAACCGGAAAGCGGGCATGGACCTGGCCGCCCCCGTGGACATTCTGCATTTCCACGGGCACGTCCACCTCGGCGCCGGCCTCGATGTCCAAGGCCCAGCCACCGGAGACGAAGGCGGCATTGAGCGCACCGACGGTATCGTCGGCGTCGCGCGCGGCAAGCGACGGCGCCAGCGAACCGTCGGCAAGCAGTTCCGTCAGCGGACGGAAGGTGACACCGTCGATATTGTCATCGGCCTGCAGTGCCTGGCCGTTGGCCGTGATGGCGATGGCGGAATGTTCCAGCAGCTCGGCGACCGGTTCGGCCTGGGCTTCCTGGACATAGGCCGGCACGTCGGAGAGAAGGCGGCGCAAATCGGTGTAATGCCAGGCCTCGACGCGGCGCGTCGGCAGGCCGGCCTTGCGGAAGCCGTCAAAGGCCAGATCGCGCGCGCGCGCCACATCCGGATTTCCGGACAGGCGGGAGAAGCGCTCGCCATAGCCGTCGATCAGCGCCTGTTCGGCGGGCGTCGGCTTGGGTGCTGTCTGTATGTTCATCGCGGGCACCTCACGCGGCTTCGTCGATCACGTCGGCATAGCCGTTCTGCTCCAGATGCAGCGCCAGTTCCGCGCCGCCCGACTTGATGATGCGGCCCTTGTAGAGCACATGCACCGTATCCGGCACGATATGGTCGAGCAGCCGCTGGTAGTGGGTGATCACAAGGAAGGCGCGATCGGGCGAACGCAGCGCGTTGACGCCATCGGCAACAATCTTCAAGGCATCGATGTCGAGGCCGGAATCGGTCTCGTCCAGCACGCAGAGGGTGGGCTCCAGAAGTTTCATCTGCAGGATTTCCGCGCGCTTCTTCTCGCCGCCGGAGAAGCCGACATTGAGCGGACGCTTGAGCATGCCCATGTCCATTTCAAGGCTGGAGGCGGCTTCCTTCACCTTGCGCATCAGATCGGGGATCTTCAGCGGCTCCTCGCCACGCGCCTTGTGCTGGGCGTTCAGCGCGGTCTTGAGGAATTCCATCGTGGCAACGCCCGGTATCTCCATGGGATACTGGAAGGCCAGGAACACGCCCGACGCGGCACGTTCGGCCGGGTCCATTTCGAGCACGCTTTCGCCATTCCACAGGATGTCACCCTCGGTGACCTCATAATCCTCACGGCCGGCGATGACATAGGACAGCGTGGACTTGCCGGAGCCGTTCGGCCCCATGATGGCGGCAACCTCGCCCTTCTTCACGGTCAGGTCGAGACCCTTGATGATCTCGGTGCCATCCTCGGCGATGCGCGCATGCAGGTTCTTGATCTCGAGCATTGCAGGTTCTTTCGTTTTTCCCGGCCAGCCATGGCGGCCGTCTGTTTCGTCCGCGCGGTCCCGCCGCGCCTGTCTGTACTAGTTGCGGGCCCGGAACAGGCCGCGCGCGGCAAAGCTGATGCCGGCAATGGCCCCCAGAATGGCAGCGCTTGTGAGCGGCGAGCCAAAGGGCGCCAGCCAGAAGCCGAGGCCGCAGGCGATCAGGATGGAGATGGCGCCAGCGATCCGTTCGGCACCCGGTCCCGGTTTGGCCTTGGCCATGACGCTTCCTCCGTCTGCAGGTCCCCGAAGGTCACCCGACGCTGCCTTCCAGCGAAATGCCGATCAGCTTCTGGGCCTCGACGGCGAATTCCATCGGCAGTTCCTGGATGACTTCCTTGACGAAGCCGTTGACGATCAGCGCGATTGCCTCCTCTTCGGGAATGCCGCGCTGCATGACATAGAAAAGCTGGTCCTCGGAAATCTTCGACGTGGTCGCCTCGTGCTCCAGCTTGGCCGAGGCATTCTTCGCCTCGATATAGGGCACGGTATGCGCGCCGCAGTCATTGCCGATCAGCAGGCTGTCGCACTGGGTGAAGTTGCGTGCATTTTCCGCCTTGCGGTGGACGGAAACCTGGCCGCGATAGGTGTTGTTGGAATTGCCGGCGGAAATGCCCTTGGAGATGATGCGGCTGGTGGTGTTCTTGCCCAGATGAAGCATCTTGGTGCCGCTATCGATCTGCTGATGGCCGTTCGACACGGCAATCGAATAGAACTCGCCGCGCGAATTGTCGCCGCGCAGGATGCAGGACGGGTATTTCCACGTGATCGCCGAACCGGTCTCGACCTGGGTCCAGGAGATCTTTGAATTGGCACCGCGGCAATCGCCACGCTTGGTGACGAAGTTGTAGATGCCGCCCTTGCCGTCCTTGTCGCCGGGATACCAGTTCTGCACGGTGGAGTACTTGATCTCGGCATCGTCGAGCGCCACAAGTTCGACCACGGCGGCGTGAAGCTGGTTCTCGTCGCGCTGCGGCGCCGTGCAGCCTTCCAGATAGGAAACGTAGGCGCCTTCCTCGGCGATGATGAGGGTGCGCTCGAACTGGCCGGTATTCTTCTCGTTGATGCGGAAATAGGTGGACAGTTCCATCGGGCAGCGCACACCCTTCGGCACGAAGACGAAGGAGCCGTCGGTGAAGACGGCGGAATTCAGCGTTGCATAGAAATTGTCCGTCTTGGGCACGACCGAGCCCAGATATTTCTGCACCAGTTCCGGATGCTCGCGAATGGCCTCGGAGATCGAGCAGAAAATCACGCCGGCCTTGGCCAGTTCCTCCTTGAAGGTGGTGACGACGGAGACGCTGTCGAACACGGCATCGACCGCCACGCGGCCCGAGGCGTAGACGTTGTCGCCGATCTCGTCGAGTTCACTCTTTTCGCCCGGCTTGCGCACACCGGCGAGGATTTCCTGCTCCTTGAGCGGAATACCGAGCTTCTCGTAGGTCGCCAGCAGTTCGGGATCGACCTCGTCGAGCGATTTCGGCCCGGCCTGGTCCTTGGGCGCGGCATAGTAGCTCAGCGCCTGGAAGTCGATGTCCGGATAGTCCACCCGCGCCCAGGAGGGCTCGGCCATGGTCTGCCAGCGGCGGAACGCGTCCAGACGCCATTGCAGCATCCAGTCCGGTTCGTTCTTCTTGTGGGAAATGAGCCGGATGATGTCCTCGGACAGGCCAGGCGGGGCCTTGTCCATCTCGATCAGCGTCTCGAAACCATACTTGTACTGGTCCACATCGATCTTGCGGACCTGCTCGATCGTCTCCTGCACGGCAGGCATTGGCGTTCTCCATCCTTGCCGGATTCAAGGTCCGGCAGTTGTCGACGTCATATGGCATGTCCCGCAATCGCGGGACCGTGCCCTTTATCTAGTGACCCGACGGGGAAATGTAACGGTTTTCACCTGCATTTCCTCGCCCGCCCCCGCATTTTCATGGCCTGCGGGCCAGCCATTCCCGCTCACGCGGCCTTGCGGCGCGCAAGCAAAGTTCCGATCGCCTCGACAAGGCGGTCCAGTTCTTCCCCTGTGGTGGCCGGTCCGATGGAGACGCGCAGCGCGCCCAGAGCGGCATCGGCGCCCATCGCCTCCAGCACATGGCTGGGGCCGACCTTGCCGGAGGAACAGGCCGAACCGGCGGACACCCGCAACCCTTCGAGATCCAGCGCGATCTGCGCCGTCTCCGCCTTGAGCCCCGGGATCGAGAAGAACGACGTGTTGGCGATACGCGGCGCAGTGCGTCCATGGATCACAAGGCCCGGTACGATTTCTTCCAGCCGTGCCTCGAAGGCATCGCGCAAACCTGCCACGTCCGACATGACGGACAAGGCCTGCGCTGCCTCCTGCGCGGCGGCACCGAAACCCGCAATCCCCGCCACGTTCTCCGTGCCGGCGCGATGGCCCCGCTCCTGGCCGCCACCCCGGATGAGCGGCGCGGGCATCAGCAGCCCATCGCGGGCGATGAAGGCGCCGGCGCCGCGCGGTCCACCCAGCTTGTGCGCAGAGAGAATCAGGAAATCGGCATAACCGGCTGCCATGTCGATAGAAACGCGGCCGGCGGCCTGCACGGCATCGACCACCAGCACTCCACCTGCATCGCCAACCACGGCACGGATAGCGCCGAGCGGCTGAAGCACGCCGGTCTCATTGTTGGCGGCATGCAAGGCGACCAGCGGCAGCCCGGTCTCGGCGTCATGGGCTTCCAGCGCGCGGCGCATGGCTTCCATGTCGGCAAGGCCGTCCGGGGCGACCGGCAGAAGCGTGACCTTCTCGCGCGGGAATTGCCCGCCCGCCAGAAGGCAGGGATGATCGCTTGCCAGGACATAGAGATGCGAACAGGTGAGCGCGGCGCGGCCCATGCGCCAATGCGGCGTCAGCAGCGTGGCCGCGGCTTCCGTGGCGCCAGAGGTGAAGACGACATGCTCGGCGGAGGCGTTGACCAGGCTGGCGACGTGGCGGCGGGAGTCCTCGATGATCCTGCGGGCAGCCTTGCCGTCGCGATGAACGGACGAGGGGTTGGCGTCGGCGGCAAGCGACGACACAATGGCTCCGCGCGCGGTTTCGAGCAGCGGCGCGCTGGCATTGTAGTCGAGATAGGCCGGCGTCTTCGCCATGATCCGATTCGGTCCCTCGCCGCCCTGATTGGGCGCAAAGTCGTTATTTTCTTGAAACGAAAGGCCCGACTGTCCTATCAAGCCGTCCGCCAGAGGCGGTGTTTCCACCTCTTAGAACTATTCTAAACGTGTTTCTAGGGAGAGCGCCAGTCCCCGTCAAGCCGCGCGAAAGCAACCTTTCGTGCAAAACGGGACCGCCTCCAGACAAGAAGGACCGAACATGCCAGAGGTCATTTTCGCCGGACCGGCCGGCCGTCTCGAGGGCCGCTACCAGCCTTCCAAGGAGAAAAACGCGCCCATCGCCATGGTGCTGCATCCCCATCCGCAGTTCGGCGGGACGATGAACAACAAGATCGTCTACGACCTCTTCTACATGTTCCAGAAACGCGGCTTCACGACGCTGCGCTTCAATTTCCGCGGTATCGGCCGCAGCCAGGGAGAATTCGATCACGGTTCGGGCGAATTGTCCGATGCCGCCGCCGCGCTGGACTGGGTGCAGTCGCTGCATCCCGATTCCAAATCCTGCTGGGTCGCGGGCTATTCCTTCGGCGCCTGGATCGGCATGCAATTGCTGATGCGCCGGCCGGAAATCGAGGGCTTCATCTCGATCGCGCCACAACCGAACATCTATGACTTCTCGTTCCTGGCGCCCTGCCCGTCCTCCGGCCTCATCATCCATGGCGACAGCGACAAGGTGGCACCGCCCAAGGACGTGCAGGGGCTGGTGGACAAATTGCACCAGCAGAAGGGCATCACGATCACCCAGAACACGATGGAAGGCGCCAATCACTTCTTCAGCGGGCGCGAGGATGAGCTGATCGACAATTGCGCCGACTATCTGGAAGCGCGGCTGCGCGGCGAACTGGCCGCTCCCAAGCCCAAGCGCCTTCGCTGAAACCGGCATGGGATGGGCCGGACCGTATCCGGCCCCGTCGGTCTCCTGCCTTTCATGGTGAAACGGCAAGCGGCGTGCTGATCAAACTGGCCCGCCTGTCCAGCTTGGCAGCCCGGTGTTGCGCGCCATTCAGGCGCCCGGGCGTCCATCCGTCCCGACAAGGCCGGTCAGAAGCCAGAACACGGCAAACGTCACGGCAACGCCCAGAAGAAACCCGATGGAACCGCCAGCAACGAACACCAGTAAATTCCCTTCCATGAGGAAACCTTGCCATCCACGACGAGGTGGTCGCGCAAAAAATGCGCACCGGCCCTGCCAATTAACCCCTAATATATAACAGTATTATTTTCTAATACCTTTGCAAGCACATTCACGCCAGCGGGTCGGGCACGCATGACTGAAAGACCGCCGATGAAGAATGTCAGGGGCGCGCCAGGACGCCTCCGGAAACCGGGCTTGAGCAGCCGGTTGTCGACGGCCAGGTGAGCGGCAAGCGCCTGACGGATCGAACGGCAAGATAGGCCCAGGCTTCAGCCTCCATGGAATCGCCGTTCCAACCGAGGTCCTCGGCGATGAGCAGCCGGGCGCCCTGACCTGAAAGCAGCGTTTCCAGTTCCGCGCGGATCGTATTGTTCCTGCGCCCTCCTCCGCACAGGACCCAGGTGCCGGGAGGCACGGGCACATTGTCCGCCGCGCGGGCGATGGCATGCGCCGTAACGGCGGCAAGGGTCCGCGCACCGTCGGACAGTTCGGCCGAGCCAAGCGGTTCGAGCGTGAAATCGTTTCGATCGAGTGACTTGGCACCGGTACGGCCAAAGAACGGGTTTTCCATGTAGCGGGCAAGCGCAGCGATGTTGACCGCCCCTTCGCTGGCGATGCGGCCCGCGTCATCATAGGGTATGCCGGCGGCGGCCTGGACCCACTGGTCGATCAGCGCGTTGCCGGGGCCGGCGTCGAAGGCGACCGGCGCGCCTTCCAACGGCACCCAGGTCACATTCGATATGCCGCCGATATTGACGGCCATCACGGGAAACGCCACGCGCCCCGGCTCAAGCGCTTGGGAAAGCGCGGCATGCCAGGCGGGTACCAGCGGCGCGCCCTGCCCGCCATGGGCCATGTCATTGGCGCGCATGTCAAAGACGACCGGGATGCCGGATTCACGGGCAAGCAGCGCGCCATCGCCCAATTGCACCGTCAGCGCCTCGTCCGGCCGGTGCAGCACCGTCTGGCCATGAAAGCCGATCAGGTCGATATCCTGCGCGGCCCATCCGTTGTCATCCAGAAAGGTTTCCACCGCCCGCGCGTGACGCAGGGTGATCGCGGCTTCCAGCTCCGCCAGCCCGTCCGGCCGCTCGTCGCGCTGGCGGATCACCTTCGCCGTTTCCAGCGCGGATTCAATGCGGCGGCGGAACGCGGCCTCGTAGGGCATGAAGCCGGACGGGCCGCGACGGACCGCCGTCTCGCCGTCGGTTTCGATGCAGGCCATGTCGATGCCATCCATCGACGTGCCGCTCATCAGCCCGATTGCGCGCAAGAGCGCCATGTTTCCTGCCCGTTCTTGTGAAACCTGCCGGGATAGTGTTAAAGCCGCGCGGGCCGTCGCGCCAGCCGGCGCGGCCTGTCATCACAGCAAAATCCGGAAACGAGCCGATGTCCGCCTTCAAGTCCGATTTCCTGCGCACCATGAGCGAGCGCGGGTTCATTCACCAGACTTCCGACGACCAGGGTCTCGACGACCTGTTCTGCAAGGAGCAGGTGACGGCTTATATCGGCTTCGATGCCACGGCGAAAAGCCTGCATGCCGGTTCGCTGATCCAGATCATGATGCTGCATTGGTTGCAGCAGACCGGGCACCGGCCGATCGCCCTGATGGGCGGCGGCACGTCCATGATCGGCGACCCTTCGTTCAAGGACGAGGCACGCAAGCTGCTGACGCCGGACGACATCGCGGCCAACCTGGAAGGGATCAAGCAGTCCTTTGCGCAATACCTTGATTTCGACAGCGGAAAGGCACTGATGCTCAACAATGCCGACTGGCTGATGGACATCAACTATGTCGAGTTCCTGCGCGATGTCGGCCGGCATTTCTCGGTCAATCGCATGCTGTCCTTCGATTCGGTGAAGCTGCGCCTCGACCGCGAGCAGTCGCTGTCCTTCCTCGAATTCAACTACATGATCCTGCAGGCCTATGATTTCGTGGAACTCAACCGGCGCGAGGATTGCCGTCTGCAGATGGGCGGCTCGGACCAGTGGGGCAATATCGTCAACGGCATAGACCTCGGCCACCGCATGGGCACGCCGCAGCTCTACGCGCTGACCTCGCCCCTGCTGACGACCTCGTCGGGCGCCAAGATGGGCAAGACGGCCAATGGCGCGGTCTGGCTCAATGGCGACATGCTGAGCCCCTACGAATTCTGGCAATACTGGCGCAATACGGAAGACGCCGACGTGGAGCGCTTCCTGAGGCTTTACACCGTGATGCCCATGGACGAGATTGCCCGGCTGGCCGCACTTGGCGGATCGGAGATCAACGAGGCCAAGAAAATCCTCGCCACCGAGATCACGGCTCTGCTGCATGGCCGGCAGGCGGCGGAGGATGCGGCGGAAACGGCCCGCAAGACCTTCGAGGAAGGCGCGCTGGGCGCCGACCTGCCGACCGTCGAGATTGCATCGGCGGAGTTGAGCGCGGGCCTTGGCGTGCTGGCGGCTTTCGTGGCGGCTGGCATGGCGGCATCGAATGGCGAGATGCGCCGGCATGTGAAGGGCGGCGCTGTGCGCGTCAACGACCAGCCGGTCGCCGACGACCGGGCCACGCTTTCCCTTTCCGACGTGAATGCGGACGGCGTGATCAAGCTGTCACTCGGCAAGAAGAAGCACGCCCTGATCCGGCCGGCCTGACGGGCCGGGACGGGACAGGACCGCTCTGCCCCGGCTTTCCGGTTCATCTGAACTCGAAGATCGACCGGAATATGCCGGGCGCGATGGCCGAGATCGGGTTGATCTGGAGACGGGGCGATTTCGCCTTGCCCGACAGCTTGTAGGTAATGCCGATGAGCCCGCGATCACGACCGTTGCCAAGCACATAGCCCAGGACCGGAATCTCGCCGAAGATCTTGTTCAGCCCGTAGGCCGGCATGAACGTGCCGGTTACCGACATGTTGCCCTGGCCATCATAGAGCGTCCCCTGGAAGGTCGTTCCGATGAGCGGGCCACGCAGGACGCCACGCTGCATCGACAGCGAATTCGTGCCCTTGCGGATAAGCGCGAAGCCGCGATCGAACTTGACGCGCGAGGTGTCGATGTCCCGCCGCACGGCATCCGACAGGCTGCGCCCGTCGCTTTGCGGTGCAGGCGTGGATACCAGCGAGGCAAGCCTTGGTTCGTTGACCAGCCAGAAATCGCGCACATCGACCTGCCCGGAAAGCGGGCCGTCGCCTGTTCCCTTCAGCGCGACCGCGAGGGTTCCGCCTTCCATCCGCTCATAGATGTCGAGGAAGCGCAGGATCGCACCGGCATCGCCGGTCCGCATCTCGAGGGCGCGGTTCGTTCCGCCAATGTGGCGAACCTCGACGGCCGAACCGGAGCGGGCGACCGCCGTCAGCGACGCGGATGCCGGATTGTCGCCCGTGCCCGAATAATCGAGGCGCAGGTTGCGCAAGACCTCACCCGAAAAACCCGTCACCCGGTCGAGCCGCGCGGAGACCGCGATCTGCGTCTTGCCGGCCTTGCCCGCAAGGGCGCCATCGTCGTCCTGAAGCGCCTTCACCAGCGCGCGCGCATCCATCGCCGTGCCTTCGATGGCGATTTTGAGGCCCTTCCCCTGCCGGGTCAGGCGCGCGGAAAAATCATCGTCGCGATTGAGCCGTACGCGCGAGAAAATTGCCGACACGAGATCGCCTGACTGAAGCTCGACATTTCCGGCCAAGGCGAACCCCTCGCCCTCGACCACCAGGTCTCGCACACGCGAACGTGCGCCATCGTTTTCCAGCACGAAGCGGGCGGAGGCCGGCACACCCCTGCCCTTCGACCAGCCCATCCAGGGTATGGACAGCACCGCCTTGTCCAGATCCGCCTCGATGATCCGGCGCTCGGCCGGACCCGACACCTTGACCGGGACCGGACCGGCCAACATGTCCGCCAGACCGGGCGCCAGTTCCTGGCGGGCCTTGTCATCGAGCAACAATGCAACATCGATTTGGGTCGGCGCATCGCTGTCCAGAGGCTCCACCAGGGTCAGGTCGCTTTGGATGCCATTGAGGCGGCCGCTGGCCCGGATCCGTGCAGATGCAGGGTCGATCACCGCATTGCCGCTCGCGCCGGTGAGGCGCTGCCCGTCGAATTCATGGTCGATCGACAGATCCTCGAAGGCCAGTTCGACATGCCAGTCGAGCGACGCGATATCGGTGTCCTTGTCGACGGGGATGTCGGTCTCGACCACGCCCCGGACAGATCCGGTCAGCCTGTCCGGCGCAAAGCCCAGGCGTTGGCCTGCCTTGATCGGTTCGCGTGAAGCCAGTTCGACGATGGACGGCGCATCGCCCTCGATATCGATCTTCAGCCGGCCTATCACCGGATTGAGATGTGTGTCGAGGAAGGTCAGCACGCCGTTGGTGCCCTTGACCCTGCGCCCACCGGGCATGAAGCCGGTGCCTTCCGTAAGACGGATCTCTACATCATTGCCGGCGAACTCGATGATACCCGCCGCATCGCGAATGGGAGGGATTTCACCCGTCACGTCAAAGCGGGTTCCCTTGACCTCGAAATGTCCCTGGATTTCGTCCTTGTCGAACGGAATTCCGTCGGTCAAACGGCCCGGCCCGGCGGAAAGCGTGAGTTCGGTATGGGTCAGCGTTCCATCGAAAAGGTTGTCCATCACCCAGCGGCGCGGATTGGGCGCCGAAAGCCAGGGCCACAACTGCTTCGCGTGGGAAACCGGCAAGCGGTCGGAGCGGATCGCCAGGAAAACCGCCGGCGACTCGTTGTCCTCGAAAACGACGGTCGCCGAGCCCAGCACTTCCCCGCCCGCCGTGCGCACCGCAAGCGATGACGCCTCCAGGCTGTTGCTCGCCGGGCGGTAGACACCGGCAATGCGTGCGCCCAGTTTCAGGCCGGGCTCGGGGCTGTCGAGCGGTGCCAGCGTCACATCGTTGGAGACGAGTTCATAGCGCCAGGCAGGTTCCTCGTCCTCTTCGGCCGGCTTCGGGCCGGCAGCGCCCGAAATGGGTATCGTCGTCCGGTTGACCCGGAGAAAGCCATCGGGAATGTCCACCTTCTGCGAGCCGGAAGCAAGGTCCGCGGTCAGTTCCAGCGCGCCGTTCAATTCGCCGGGCTGCTCGATGGCAGCGACATAGCGATCGGCACGAAGCCGCATGCGCAGCGCCTGCCGGACGCCGGGCTGATCCTCGCCCCCCTCCAGTTCGACGACGAGACTGTCAACGCTCAATGCCGGGGCCTGGGTTTCGCCGCCAAGCCGGACGGGACCGGTTTCGAAGGTCGCCGCAAGCCGGCTGATCGCACCGCCTTTTTCCTGATTGCCTTCGACGTCCAAGGCCAATGCCGTTCCCGCAAGGCCGAGATGGCCACCGGCCTCGAAGGCGCCGTCATCGTCGCGCTCAAGGTCCACCTGCGCGATGGCCAGTTCAATGCCGCCGAAGGACAGGACGGACCGATCCAGGGAAATGCGGCTCGTGTCGGTGGCATCGAGGCGGGCCAGCGCCGCGCGGGCGGCGTCGAAGACAAGCACAAGCACGCGGTCGGGATCAACAAGGCCCTGCGCATTCCTGACCGGGGCAAGCGGATCGGGCTGCGGGTCCGGCCTTTCCATCGTGGCGGCGGCATGTGCGCCGTCAATGGCAATGCTGGTCACCCGGAGCTTGCCCTGCAGCAGGCTCCATGTGCCGATGCCGAGCTTGACCGCATCGGCAGAGGTGACGGATTCGCCGGTATCTGCGCGGCGAATGTTCACATCACCGATCTCGAAGGCAAGGTTCAAGCCATTGGCAAGCGACAGCCGCGTGTGTCCCAGCGAGGCGCGCACAGGAAAGCCGTAAAGCCGCGCGATGGCCGTTTCCGCCTCGCGGCTGATCCTGTCAGCCCCGACACCGGCATTGATGGCCAGCCACCCGCCGGTCAGCGAAACGGCCATGAGCAGCGTGAGAAAAAAGATGGAAGCTCCGGCCCGGCGCGCAAGGCGGCGCGTGCGATGAAACCGCTTTCGCGGCCCAGCCGCACCCATCGCGGATGGCAGGGCATCGAGCACAGGCAAGTCGCTTCGTCTGAAGCGAACGCGCGCATGGGCATGCTGCGCGTGCGCCCTGTCCTGATCCATGCGTTCCTGCCCCGTAGACGAATCCCTGAATGGCACTATAACCGGTTTGCCGATTCGTAAGCTACAAGAAGGGCAAGGTTATGGCTGAACTCGACGCGGGGCAGATGGCGCCGGAATTCGATCTCCCGGCAGATGGCGGCGGTACGCTCAAGCTTTCCGACCTGCGCGGCAAAAAGGTCGCGCTGTTTTTCTATCCCAAGGACGATACCAGCGGCTGCACCGCGGAAGCGATTGATTTCACGCGGCTCAAGGCGGATTTCGAAGCGGCCGGAACCATCGTGGTCGGCATGTCGCCGGACAGCGTCAAGAAGCATGACAAGTTCAAGACCAAGCACGAACTGACAGTGGATCTCGTCTCCGACGAGGACAAGACGACGCTGGAGGCCTATGGTGTCTGGGTGGAGAAGAGCATGTATGGGCGCAAGTACATGGGCGTGGAGCGCTCCACGTTCCTGATCGGCGAGGACGGTTCGATCCTACGCATCTGGCGCAAGGTGAAAGTGCCGGGCCATGCCGACGAGGTGCTTGAAGCGGCGAGGGCTGCCTGACGGCACATTGTCCATGGCCGAACGCGTCGCAAGCCTGCGTGGCGGCTGCATCGCCGCGCTGAACGCCTCCTGCCTGGATGAAAAGGTCCGGCTGACGCGCGAAGTGCATGCGCGCTGGACGGAACGCACGCTGTCGTTGCGCCATCCATCCGACCCGCCGCTTCCCGACAGGCCCGGACGGCCGGACAAGCCGGATCTCGTGCCGCCGAAAATGGTGAAGAAACGGGCACTCAACTCCGCGCGCGGGCGCATCGCGCTGATGCATGCGCTTGCCCATATCGAGCTCAACGCCATCGACCTGGCGCTCGACATCGTGGCCAGGTTCACCAGTGAAGCGGTGCCGCGCTCGTTTTTCGACGGCTGGATGCGCGTGGCCTTCGAGGAGGCGAAGCATTTCTCGCTGCTGCGCGCGCGCCTGCAGTCGCTCGGCGCCGATTATGGCGACCTGCCGGCCCATGACGGATTGTGGCAGGCGGCCCATCAGACGCGCAACGACCTGCATGCACGCCTTGCCATCGTGCCGCTGGTGCTGGAGGCGCGCGGACTGGATGTCACGCCGTCGCTGCAAGAGAAGTTGCGCGAAGCCGGCGACCACGAAACCGCAGATATCCTGGAAATCATCTACACGGACGAAAAGGGCCATGTGGGCATCGGCGCCAAGTGGTTCCGCTTCTTCTGCGCGCGCGACGGGCATGAGCCGGCGCGCCATTTCCGGCAACTCGTGCGGGCGAATTTCCGCGGTGAGGTGAAGCCGCCCTTCAATGTGCTGGCGCGCGCCGAAGCCGGTCTCACACCCCTGTTCTATCAGGCGCTCGCTTCGACGTCGTCCTGACCGTCCAACGCTTTGTTAACCCTAACGGCGTTTAAATGCCTCCGCTTCAGATCGAGTGAAGGACGGATGGACAGGGCCGTGACTCAAGGCAAGCGAAAGACCCCGGCTTTCGGGAAACGCAAGGAACCGCACACCGTGATCATTGCCAGGGGCAATGAGGTGCGCCATTTCACCATACGGCCATGGATTGCCGCAACAATCGGCTCGCTGGTGGCTGCCGCCTCGCTTGGCTATGTGCTGGCGACCACCTATCTGGTGCTGCGCGACGACCTTCTCAATGGCGCGATCGCCCAGCAGGCGCGGTTGCAGCACAGCTACGAGGACCGCATTTCCGCCCTGCGCACCCAGGTGGACCGCATCACGAGCCGGCAATTGCTCGACCAGCAATTGATGGAGAACAAGGTGGCCGAGCTGATCGAACGCCAGGAGGTGCTGGCATCGCGGCACGGACGGCTTGGACCCCTGCTCGAGCGCGCGCGCCTCGACGGGCTGTCGACGGGCGCGGTCCCGGTTCCCTCGCCCCGCCCCGCCGCCAAGCGGGCAAGCGTTCAAGACCCGGAGCCGGAAAAGAAGGAACGGCTCGCCGAAGCCAGCATCGCAGGCGCGCGGTTTGCCGCGACGTCCGTGCTCGAACCGTCCCGGCCGGGAGAAGCCGAGAGCGCCGCCGACCGGGCCGACCGGCTGTTCGTCAACATCAACCGCTCGCTCAGGGCGATCGAGAACGAACAGATATCCCGCATTTCCACCCTCACGGCCAAGGCGCACCAGGTGAGCGACAGGATCGCGGATGCCCTGGACAAGGCCGGCCTGAAAGGTGTCGCGGAAGGCTACGGGCGCGACGGCGTCGGCGGTCCTCTGGTTCCTGTCAGCGCGGCAACGGCCTTCGATGCCCATGTCGATGAACTGGACAGCGCGCTGGAGCGTCTCGACAAGCTGAAGGCACGGACGCAGCTCTACCCGCTTGCCAATCCCCTGCCCGGCCAGCCCGTATCGTCGCGCTTCGGATACCGGCGCGACCCGATCCTCGGCACGCAGGCCCTGCATGCCGGCATGGATTTTCGGGCCTCGGTCGGCATGCCCATCCGCGCCACCGGCAATGGCAAGGTGGTGCGCGCCGGCTGGAACGGCGGCTATGGACGGATGGTGGAGATTGCCCATGCGGACGGCTACTCAACCCGCTATGCCCATATGAGCAAGCTGTCGGTCTCGAAGGGGGACCTGGTGACGAAGGGCACGATCCTCGGGCGCTCGGGCAATTCCGGACGATCCACGGGACCGCACCTTCACTATGAGGTGCGCCGCGACGGACGCCCGGTGAACCCGCTCCAGTATATCCGCGCAGGCAAGACGATTGCCGATGCCCTGTGAACGGCCGACAGTGCCGGCCCGAGACGGCAAAGGGCGGCACCCGGCCGCCCTTTTTCGCGTCTTGAACCGGACGCCTTTATCAGGCGATGTCCTCGACCTGCTGGCTGTCGCTGCCTTCGATGCGGGAGGCGAGCGCGGCTTCCATGAATTCATCAAGGTTGCCGTTCAGAACGTCATCCGGACTGGTGCTTTCGGTTCCGGTGCGCAGATCCTTGACCAACTGGTAGGGCTGCAGGACATAGGATCGGATCTGATGGCCCCAGCCGATATCGGTCTTGGAATCGAAAGCTGACTGCGCAGCTTCCTCGCGCTTCTTCATTTCCAGGTCATACAGGCGCGCCCGCAGCGCCTTCATCGCGTTGGCGCGGTTCTGGTGCTGCGACTTCTCCGAAGAGGTGACCACGATACCCGTCGGCAAGTGGGTGATGCGCACGGCCGAGTCCGTGGTGTTGACGTGCTGGCCGCCGGCGCCCGACGAACGGTAGGTATCGATGCGGATATCCTTGTCCTGGATCTCGATCTCGATATTGTCGTCGATCACGGGATAGACGCCGACCGAGGAAAAGGAGGTGTGGCGCCGGGCATTGCTGTCGTAGGGGGATATCCGGACGAGGCGGTGAACGCCCGATTCGGTCTTCAGCCAGCCATGGGCATTGTGGCCCTTGACGAGCAGCGTCGCCCCCTTGATGCCGGCCTCCTCACCATAGGCGATGTCCTGCACCTCGACCTTGAACCCCTTGCGCTCGGCCCAGCGGGTATACATGCGCAGGAGCATCTGCGCCCAGTCCTGGCTTTCGGTGCCACCGGCGCCGGCATGGATTTCAAGGAAGGTGTCGGAAGCATCCATCTCGCCGGACAGAAGCGTCTCGACGCGGCGCTTGGCCACCTCGTCCTCCATGGCGCGCAGCGAGGCCTCGGCGTCGCGCACGATGTCCGCGTCATCCTCCTCCTCGCCCATGGCGATCAGTTCGACATTGTCGTCCAGCGACTGCTGAAGACGCTTGATGGCCTCGATATTGTCCTCAAGGCCCTGGCGCTCGCGCATCAGTTTCTGGGCTTCCTGCGGGTCGTTCCACAGGTTCGGGTCTTCCGACAGGGAATTGAGATAACCCAGACGTTTTACAGCCTGATCCCAGTCAAAGATGCCTCCTCAGCAGGCTTATGGCCTGCTTGAGTTCATCGACGAGATTCTGCGTTTCCGCACGCATGTCTTTTCCGTTCCATCATTCTCGGGTTTCGAAACGGCGCGGACCATAGGAATGACGCTCCGCGCTGTAAAGGGAAAAGGCGGCAGGTGCGCCGCCTTTCCGGAAACCGGGCCGTTCGGGTCAGTAGAGCCCGCCCGCACCGCCGGAAATCGCCCGGCTTGCCTGCGGCGAAATGGTCTTGGCACGCTCCTGGATGGCGATATTCTCCATGCCGATGACCGAATAGCTGTCGGCCGGACCGGTGCCGGGCTTGAAGGCTTCCATAATGATTCCGCCGCCTTCGCCGTCCGCGCGCATGCCGGTCTTGCGGTCGATGGCGATCAGCTTCATGCCTTCGGGCACCTGGAATTCCAGCGGCGGCTTGTCCTTCAGCACCTGCGCCATGAAGTCGGTGAAGACGGGTGCCGCTAGGCCGCCGCCGGTCGAACCGTGCCCCATGGGACGCGGCGTATCGAAGCCCATGTAAAGGCCGACCACGAGATCGGGGGTGTAGCCGACGAACCAGGCATCCTTTTCGTCATTGGTGGTGCCGGTCTTGCCCGCCACCGGGCGTCCGAGCTTGGACACGGTGACGGCCGTGCCGCGCTGGACAACGCCCTGCATCATGGAGGTGATCTGATAGGCGGTCATCGGATCGAGCACCTGTTCGCGGTTGTCGATCAGCTCCGGTTCCGGCTGATTGACCCAGCTCGTGGCCGAGCAGCCCTCGCACAGGCGCTCGTCATGCTTGTACACCGTCTTGCCGTAACGATCCTGGATGCGGTCGATCAGCGAGGGTTTGATCTGCTTGCCGCCATTGGCCATGATCGCATAGGCGGACACCATGCGCATGACAGTGGTTTCACCCGACCCCAGCGCCATGGCCAAGACCTGGGACATGTCATCATAAACGCCGAAGCGCTCGGCATATTCGGCCACCAGGTTCATGCCCATGTCCTTGGCAAGGCGCACGGTCATCAGGTTGCGCGACTTCTCGATCCCCAGGCGCAGCGTCGAGGGACCGGCAAAGCCGCCGCCATAGTTCTTGGGCTCCCAGACATCGTTTCCGACCCGGACCGAGATCGGCCCGTCCATGACCACCGATGCCGGCGTATAGCCATTGTCGAGCGCGGCCGCGTAGACGATCGGCTTGAAGGCAGAGCCGGGCTGGCGCTTGGCCTGGGTTGCGCGGTTGAACTCCGATTCGGCGAAGGAAAAACCGCCCACCATGGCCAGCACGCGGCCGGTATGGGGATCCATGGCCACCATGCCGCCCTCGATTTCGGGCGGCTGGCGCAGCTTGTATCCGCCCTCGCCTTCCTCTTCGCCGGACCCCGCCTTTTCCACGAAGACCACCGCGCCCGGCTGCAGCACGTCGGCCGGCGACTTCGCCTTCACCGTCTTGCCGTCCTTCTTGTAGCGCATGGCCCATTGCATGTTCTTTTTCGACACGAAGCCGCGGACCCGCTCCGACGATATCTCGCCAGAGACTTCCTTTTCCGGCTGGAGGCCGATGTCCAACCCTTCCTCACCGGCAGCAAGGACAACGGCAACATGCCATTCGGGCACGTCGTAGAGCCCTTTCACCTCGGAAAGCGCCATGCCCCAGTCGCCGGATATGTCGATCGTTCCGGCCGGACCGCGATAGCCGCGCAGCATGTCGTAGTTCATCAGACCTTGCTGAAGGGCCTTGCGGGCCACTTTCTGCATTTTCGGATCGATCGTGGTGCGCACGGAGAGGCCACCCTCGTAGAGCGCATCCACGCCGTAGCGGTCGATGATCTCGCGGCGGACTTCCTCGGTGAAGTATTCGCCGGCAAACATGTAGGTTCCGGAACGGCGCGGCTTCACGCCAAGCGGCATGGACGCGGCCTGGGCCGCTTCCTCGGCGGTTATATAACCGTTCTGGCGCATCTGGCCGATGACCCAGTTGCGGCGCTCCAGGGCCCGCTCGGTATGACGGAACGGATGGTAGTTGTTCGGCCCCTTGGGCAGCGCGGCCAGATAGGCGGCCTCATGGATCTCGAGCTCGTTCACCGACTTGTCGAAATAGGTCAGCGCCGCACCGGCAATACCGTAGGCGCCGAAGCCGAAGAAGATCTCGTTGAGATAGAGTTCGAGGATGCGGTCCTTGGTGAAGGCCTGCTCGATGCGCAGGGCCAGAATGGCCTCGCGGATCTTGCGGTCATAGGTCTGGCGCGAGGTCAGCAGGAAGTTCTTCGCCACCTGCTGGGTGATGGTCGATGCACCGACGGGCCGCGCGCCGGAACCGATATTGCGGATATTGGTGACGACGGCGCGGGCAAGGCCGTAGACATCAATGCCGGGGTGCGAATAGAAATTCTTGTCCTCGGCGGAGAGAAAAGCCGCCTTGACCCGGTCCGGCACGGCCTTGATCGGCAGGAAGAGGCGGCGCTCTCTCGCATATTCGGCCATCAGCACGCCGTCGGACGCATGAACGCGCGTTGTCACCGGCGGTTCATACTTCGCAAGCACCTCGTAGTCGGGCAGATCCTTCGTCAGGTCGCCCACATAGATCGCCACGCCGGCAGCAACCAGCAGCGCCAGGGCGATGCCTATGCCAAAGAAATATCCAATCAGCCTCAGCATGTCTTGTTCCGGGATCCTTGCATCATGGCCGAAGCAGCCGACCTGTCACCTGTTCGTCAAGCCTTGCCTTGAGGATGTGGGCAAAATGCGGCGACCGGTGATTTGCGACGCAGCATAGCTGAAATCAACCCCATTTCACAGCCGCCCGGCGCGGCGCCATTGCGTTTTCAACCGCCTTGCGCGCCATGGGCGGCCGCGAACAGCGTGACGGCGGAGACGATGCTCCGGGCCGCCTTCTCGCGCCAGCGCGGATCGCGCATCAGCTTTTCATCCTTGCTGTTGGACAAATAGCCCAGTTCCAGCAGGACCGAAGGCATGTCATGGGCCGTCAGAACCCGGAAGCCGGCGGAACGGTGGGGATTCTTGATCAATTCCACCTCGTCCGACAGTTCACCGACAAGCGTTCGCGCGAAGCGGACCGAAAAGGACTGGGTTTCGCGGCGGACAAGATCGAGCAGGATATCGGCCACCTCGGTGTCGCGTTCCGGCAGTTCCATCCCGGCAATGGCATCGGCAAGGTTCTCCGTCTCGGCAATGGCGGCTGCAACCTCGTCGGATGCCTTCTCGGAAAGCGTGTAGACCGTGGCGCCGCGCACATAACCGTAGCGGATGGTGTCGGCATGGATGGAAACGAACAGGTCGGCCTCGTTCTGGCGGCCGATTCGCACCCGCTCGTCGAGGCGCAGGAACTCGTCACTGTCGCGCGTCATCACCACGCGGAACCGCCCCGCCTCTTCGAGTTCCTTGCGCAGTTCAAGCGCGAAGGCCAGCGTGATGGTCTTTTCCTGCGTCCCATGCAGGCCTTCCGCGCCACCGTCGATGCCGCCATGGCCGGGATCGAGCACGATGGTGAAGCGCCGGTCGCCATCGGCCCGGTTGGAGGCCAGCCGGTCGGCTTTCGGCGTGGAGCGCGCAGGCGCCTGCAAGGCGGGCTGGGCGGCGAGCGCAGCCTCGAATTCGGCCGGCGTTGCGCTGACGATATCGGCGACAAGGCGCCAGGTGCCATCGCGGGCCACCTTCTCCATCTCGAAACGCTCAACCCGAAAGGGTGTATCGAAACGCAGGATCATGCGCGCCCTGCCCTCGCCCAGGTCGCCGTAACGCAGCCCGGCCACCAGACCGGCCGGGGCGGTGCTTTCGTCGGAAAAGCGGAAACGGGTGTCGGGAAGGTCGATCACGAGGCGGTGCGGCTGGCGCAGCAGCGACCAACGCGGCGCCACCTCCCGGTCGAACCGGACGATAAGGCGAAGCCGGCTGTCATCGCCCACCATGGACAGGTCATAGGCCAGCAAAGGGTTTTCAGCGGCGGGCGCCGCACGCGCCGCCATTGCGGCAAGCACGGCCGCCAGCACCAGCACGGGCGCCAAGACGCGCAACATCCTGATCCCTGGCGATCGCCGCACCCTGCCGGCCTCCCGTCGTGCCCGTTGCCGATTCATCGAGTTTTGCTAACGCCATATGGTTAACCAAGCCTTGCTGCGCAATGAATACGGCAGTTTCACGTCGAGGGTTGCCACGAAGGGCGCCACGACATAAAAGCGGAACTGGAGCAGTCCCGGAATCTGGCGACGTCCAGGCACCTGTCCTCCGCCTCTGTTGCAGGCGCGGGACGAGGGCCGGCGAAACCGCCAGGGCAATGAAACGCCGCCGGCCGCGCTCCAGGAAGAATTTCTTCAAGGTCCCCGATGACCGGGGCCTTTGTGTGAGGAAGACGGCCGGGTCGGCTCAACCCGTGCCGATATTTCAAGAGCAAGGACGGGTGCGGCGCATGTCCGCATCCACAATGTAATGGACCGAAATGACACGGTGATGGCGTCAGACGCACGATTTAAAGACCTCTCGAGTATCCGCGCTTCACATGCCGCGGACGAGGTTCTGCCTGCGTCGCCCGCCACTGTCAGGACGGCAATCAACAAATCAGGCAGACCACCCACCGGCCCGGCGGCCCCCAAGCGGCCCCCCGCCCGGTCTCGGTCTGTCCCAGGGACTTTCCATGGCCAACAAAATGCTCATCGACGCCTCCCACCCGGAGGAAACGCGGGTGGTTGTCACCCGCGGTAACCGTATCGAAGAATTCGATTTCGAATCACAGGACAAGAAGCAACTCAAAGGCAATATCTATCTGGCGCGCGTGACGCGGGTGGAGCCCTCGCTCCAGGCTGCCTTCGTCGAATATGGCGGCAACCGCCACGGCTTCCTTGCCTTCTCCGAAATCCATCCCGACTATTACCAGATTCCCGTCGCCGACCGGCAGGCCCTGCTGCGCGACGAGGCCGAGGCGGCGCGCCGCGAGGACGAGGACGAGGAAGACGAGCAGTCCGGCCGCAGCAACGCCCGGGGGCGCGGTCGGCGCCGGCGCGGACGCGGTTCCGACAAGGTCGCCAAGGCACGGGCGTCCGACGTCAAGAAGGATGATGGCGAGACGGAGGAGGATCCGGCCCAGGTTGCCGCGCTTGCAGCCAATGCCGATGCCAATGTCGTTTCCGAGGACACCGACCAGCCCGCGCCGCAATTCGGCGATGCCGTGGACCTGCAGGAGCCGGACACGCACGGCGATGCGGCGGACCACGACGAAGACGGTGCCGACGCATCCGACGACGACGAGGACAATGACGGCGACGACGCCCATGGCGAGGATGATGCCAATGGCGAGGGCGAAGAGGCCGGCGTGGAGATGGTCGGCGCCGAGGACGCCATGGACGAGGCCGCCTCGCGGCGGCGCGCCCCGCGCCGCAATTACAAGATCCAGGAGGTGATCAAGCGGCGCCAGATTCTTCTGGTGCAGGTGGTCAAGGAAGAGCGCGGCAACAAGGGCGCGGCGCTGACGACCTATCTGTCGCTGGCCGGTCGCTACTCGGTGCTGATGCCGAACACGGCACGCGGCGGCGGCATTTCGCGCAAGATCACCAACATGACCGACCGCAAGCGGCTCAAGGACATCGTCAAGGATCTCGAAGTGCCGGAAGGCATGGGCGTGATCCTGCGCACCGCCGGCGCCAACCGCACCAAGCCGGAAATCAAGCGCGATTACGAATACCTGATGCGCATGTGGGAACAGGTGCGCAACCTGACCCTGCAGTCCACCGCCCCTTCCCTCGTCTATGAGGAAGGCAGCCTGATCAAGCGGTCGGTGCGCGACCTCTACAACAAGGATATCGACGAGATCCTCGTCGCCGGCGATGGAGGCTATCGCGAGGCCAAGGATTTCATGCGCATGCTCATGCCGAGCCATGCCAAGGTGGTGCAGCCCTATCGCGACCCCACGCCGATGTATGTGCGCTACGGGGTGGAGGCGCAGCTCGACCGCATGCTCCAGCCGCAGGTGACGCTGAAGTCCGGGGGCTACCTGATCATCAACCAGACCGAGGCGCTGGTCGCCATCGACGTCAACTCCGGGCGCTCCACCAAGGAACATTCGATCGAGGACACGGCGCTCCAGACAAACCTGGAGGCAGCGGAGGAAGTGGCGCGGCAATTGCGCCTGCGCGACATGGCGGGGCTGATCGTCATCGACTTCATCGACATGGAGGAGAAGCGCAACAACCGTTCGGTGGAAAAGCGGCTCAAGGATTGCCTGCGCAACGACCGTGCCCGTATCCAGGTCGGGCGCATCTCGCCGTTCGGACTGCTGGAGATGTCGCGCCAGCGCATCCGTGCCTCCGTGCTTGAAAGCACGATGCAGACCTGCCCGCATTGCGGCGGCACCGGCCATGTGCGCTCCGATTCCTCGGTTGCGCTCTATGTGTTGCGCACCATCGAGGAATATCTGACGAAGGACGCGCGCAACAACATCACCGTGCGCACGCCAATTGCCACCGCGCTCTACATCCTCAACCAGAAGCGCGCCAACCTCATGGACCTGGAATCGCGTTTCGGGCTTACCGTCACCGTCGAGGGCGACGATACGGTGGGCATGAAACTGGTGGAGATCGACCGCGGATCGGCCGCCGCCGGCACCCCGAGCGCGCCGGTGCCTGCGCTGGCGCCCGACCTTTCGGAGGAAGACGCCGTCGACGAGGCGCTTGCGGAGGAAACGGCGCCAGAGGCGGAAGAGACCGGCGAGAAGGATGACGATGGCGGCCGCAAGAAGCGCCGCCGGCGGCGGCGCCGGCGTGGCGGTCGCGACCGCGATGGCGATACGCAGCAGGCCGAAGGCGATGACGCGGACGCCGATGGCGACGACGGCACGGAAGCCGGCGATGGCGAGGCGGCGGACGCCTCGGGCGAGGATGCCGGCGACGAGGACGAGGGCGAGCGCAAGAAGCGGCGCAGGGGCAAGCGTGGCGGACGCCGCAACCGCCGCGATTCGCAAGAAGCGGAAACCACCGAGAGTGACAGCGAGGGCGTTTTAGCCGAGCCTGAGACCGGGGACGCGCCTGCGCAAGCGGAAACCCGAGCCGGGGCCGAAGGCGAAACCGGGGACGGCGAGGCCGTGGAAGCTGTCGACGCCGAGGCTGCGGCAGCGGTCGAAGGCGCAGCGGCAAGCGCCGAGACCACGCCGGAAGCCGCGCCGGAAGAGGCGCCGGCCAAGCCGAAACGCCGCAGCCGCGCCAAGAAGGCAAAGACCGAGGAAGCCGGCGACGCGGACAGCAAGGCCGCCGAAGCCGCAGCCGAGGAAAAGCCGAAGCCGAAGCGGCGGTCGCGCAAGAAGGCCGATGCCGAGCCCAAGGCTGCTGACGAAGCCACGGCGGAGGTTTCTCCATCCGTGGAGGCGGCAGCCGAGATGGCCACGGCCGCCCGGAGCGATGACGCCGCGCAGCCGGAAGCAAAGGGCGAAGACGCGGAAGGCGGCAAGGATACGCCGCAAGCCGACGCCGATGACGCATCCGGGACCAGCGCCGACGGCGTCAGCGAAACGGAAGCGGAAACCACGACCGGGGAAGCGGCAGAGGCTGCCGGAGACGATGCCGCGGCAGCAGACCGCTCTGCCCGCACGGCTCCCGTCGCCTCGGAACCGGTGGTCACGTCGGCCAATCAGGAGAGCGGTGAAACCAAGCCGCGCAAGGCCGGCTGGTGGCAGCGCAAGGGCTTCTTCTGAGAACCTTCGGCGCAAGCGCAATTAGCAAAGGAAAAGCCCGGTTTTCACCGGGCTTTTTCATGTCTTGCCAAAGCAAGGGAATGGTCCCCGCCGCGGCGGTTTTACCGCCTTCAGAACCGCGCCAGCCAGCGCTCCAGGCGGCTCACCGCTTCCGACATGTCGCCGGGCGTACCGGCATAGGAAAAACGCATCGTGCGCGGCCCCTGGACCGGATCGAAATCGAGGCCCGGGGTGGCCGCCACATGGGCCTCCTCCAGCATACGGCGCGCAAAATCCATGGAATCGTTGGTGTAGCGGGTGACGTCGCAATAGGCATAGAAGGCACCGTCCATGGGCGCGGCCAGGGGCAGGCCAAGGCGCGGCAGGGCCTCCATCAGGAGCGCGCGGCTCCGGGCGTAGCGGTCCTTGACCAGTTCCAGTTCCGCGGACGCATTGAAGGCTTCCACGGCCGCGACCTGCGATAGCTCGGGCGCCGAGATGTAGAGGCTCTGGGCGATGCGCTCGATGGGCCGCACCAGGGCTTCGGGCAGCACCATCCAGCCGATCCGCCAACCGGTCATGCAATAGTATTTCGAGAAGGAATTGATGACCGTGATGTCGCTGTCGAGCGCCAGCGCCGTCGTGTCGGGTCCGGAGAAGTTGAGCCTGTGGTAGATCTCGTCCGAAATGAGCGCGATCCCCAGATCGCGTGCCGTGGCAGCGATGGCCTTCAGTTCAGGGTCCGGAATGACGGCCCCGGTCGGATTGGCGGGGCTGGCAAACAGCACGCCGGCCAGCGGCGCCTCGCGGTGGGCCGCTTCCACCTGAGCCGCCTTCAGGTAGCCATCCGGATCAAGGGGAATCTCGACGACATCCAGACCCAGCGCCTTCAGGATGTTGCGATAGGCCGGATAGCCGGGCGCGGTGATCGCCACCCTATCTCCGGTATCGAACATGGCCAGGAAGGCCAGATTGAAGGCGGCCGAAGACCCGGTGGTGACCGCTATGCGCTCCGGTGAAACGGAAACGCCGTAGTGATCCCGGTAGTGGGCGGCGATCGCCTGGCGCAGCGGCAACAGGCCAAGCGCATCGGTATAGCCGATGCGGCCTTGTAAGAGGGCCTTTGCCGCGGCATCGCGGACGCAGCGCGGAGCCGGATCCCCGGGCTGGCCGACGGCCATGGAAATCACCGGCACACCGCGCGCCTTCATGCGGTTGGCCGCCGCCAGCACATCCATTGCGTGGAAGGGTTCCACCTCGCTGCGCCTTGAAATGCGTGTCGTCATGCCTTCCATACTCCCGCCATCAACGCCTTTGGGCATTCGGCGCGTGACATCGCGCCGTCTTGCATGGCCGCACAAATGCCCGATTGATGTGGCGATCACAAGTTGATGAACTGGATTGGACGCGGGTTTTCAGCCCGGTGGCAGTCGGGTAGCACTAGGGACGAGATGACCGCAACGACACCGAGCACCATGTTTCGCCGAATCACGCTGAAAGCAACGGCCCTGCTGGCAGCCATGGCCATCGCCGCCACACAGGTCGTCACGCCGGCCGCAGCGCGCAGCCGGGTGCCCATCGTGCGGGATGCGGAAATCGAAGCGCTGGTGCGCGACTATGCCCGCCCCATCCTGAAAGCGGCCGGCCTTGCGCGAACGGGCGTGGAAGTCGTTCTCGTCAATGACGGTTCCTTCAACGCGTTTGTCGCCGGCCGGCGCCTTTTCCTCAATACCGGGGCTCTGATGATCGCGGAAACCCCCAACGAGATCATCGGCGTGATCGCGCATGAGGCCGGGCATATCGCCGGCGGCCACCAGGAGCGCCTTCGCCAGCAGATCGAACGGGCACAGACGCTGGCCATTGTCGGCTCCCTGCTCGGCATCGGCGCGATGGCGGCAGGCGCGGCGACGAACAGCCGCGGGCTTGCGGGCGCGGGCAGCGGCATTGCCATGGGCTCCGGCGAGTTCGCGCGGCGCGGCCTGCTCGCCTATCAGCGCGGCGAGGAAGCCACGGCAGACCGGTCGGCAATCGACTACCTCAATGCCACGGGCCAGTCGGCCAGGGGCATGATCAGGACGTTCGAGCGTTTTGCCGGCGCCCTCTCGCTGACCGGCTCGCGCATCGACCCCTATCTTGCCAGCCACCCCATGCCGCGTGACCGTATTGCGCTGCTGGAAGAACTGGCCAGAAAGAGCAAATACTGGAATCGCGCGGATCCGGCTGAACTTCAGGAGCGCCACGACATGGCGCGCGTGAAGATCGCCGCATACACGGAAGGCCCCGGTGCCGTGTCCCGCATTTCCCGCTCGCTGCGCGCGCAGATCGCCGCGGAATACGGCCTGGCCCTCAACACCTATCTCAACGGCAATCCGCGCACGGCGGTGCAGCGCGCCGAGGCGCTGGTTCAGAAAAGGCCGCGCAACGCCTATTTTCGCGAATTGCTCGGCGATGCCCTGATGAAAGCGAACCGGCCGTCGGAAGCCGCATCGGCCTATGGAACGGCCGCCAGGCTCGGCGGCGATTCGCCGCTGCTGCTGATCGCGCGCGGACAGGCGCTGATCGCCACTGGCCGGCGCGATTCCATGCGCGAGGCGGTCAACATGATCCGAAAGGGACTGGCTGTCGATCCGGCCAATGCCGGCGCCTACCGCTTCCTTGCCCAGGCGCATGGCGCGCTTGGTGAGATCGGCGAGGCGGAACTGGCGTCCGCGGAAGGCAACTTTCATGCGGGAAACATCCGCGATGCGCGCATATTCGCCGCCCGCGCACAGCAGAAGTTGAAGCCGGGCTCGCCGGCCTGGCAGCGTGCGCAGGACATTCTTGACATGCCGCGCGGCAAAAAGAACTGACAGACATCCGGGCCTGCCAGGCCCATTCAGGACAAGGAAACGAAAGACATGATCGCATCCGCCCTACCCCGCACCCTGGTTCACGCGCTTGCCGTGGCCGGCGTTGCCCTTTCCGTCGCGCTTCCGGTGCGGGCCGTGGCCGAGGAGATGACGATCTCGGATGCCAACCGCAAGGAGATCGAAACGATCATTCGCGCCTATCTGCTGGAAAACCCTGAGGTGCTGCTGGAGGCGCAGCAGGCCCTGGAGGACAAGCAGGCGGCCGAACAGCGCGACCAGCAACGCGCGGTGATTGGCGCCGCATCCGGCGACCTGTTCGATTCCGAACATGACGGACTGGTGGGAAATCCCCAGGGCTCGGTCACGATCGTGGAGTTCTTCGACTACAATTGCGGCTATTGCAAACGGGCGCTCGACGACATGCAGGCCATGGTGGAGGCCGACAAGGACCTGCGCTTCGTGCTCAAGGAATTCCCGATCCTCGGCGAGGATTCGCAGAAGGCGCATGTCGTGTCGCAGGCGCTGATCACCATCGCCCCGGAAAAGTACCCGGAATTTCACCAGCAGCTCCTGGGATCGCGCGGGCGGGCCACGGAAGACAAGGCCATCGAGATCGCCACCGGCCTGGGCGTTGACGAGGCGGCGCTGCGCAAGGCCATGAAGGACCCGCAGATCATCGCCACCTTCCGCAAGACCTACGATCTGGCCAACAAGCTGTCGATCACCGGCACACCGTCCTATGTGGTGGGCGACGAGGTGGTCTTCGGCGCACTTGGCCACGACGTGCTGTCGGCAAAGGTGGAAAACCTGCGCGCCTGCAACAGCACGGAGTGCTGACAGGCTCTCTTCGGCCAAACGCCTGTGGAGAAGAAAACTTGCCGCTTGCGGTCTTTTCGCGCGCGGCTATCCGCTTTATAGAGACGCTCGGCCCTCCGCCGGCGTCCGGGAATTCGCGATGGCCGGCCGGCGGCAGGACGCAGACAGTTGGCGCGCCGCGCGGCTGGCTGACACGTTTCAAGAAGGACACTAGCGCATGGCTTCCAAATCCTCCGGCATCGACAAGCAGCTCATCCGCGATCTTGCAGAGATCCTGAACGACACGAACCTGTCGGAGATCGAGGTCGAGCAGGACGATTTGCGCGTGCGCGTGTCGCGCCAGATTGCCGCCGCGCCGGCCATTCACGTGCCCGCGCCGGCACCTGCCGCGGCGCCGGCACAGGCTGCCCCGGCGGCGGCAGCGCCGGACAAGCCGGCAGACAACAAGAACGCCGTTCCTTCCCCGATGGTCGGAACCGTCTACATGGCGCCGGCCCCTGGAGCCAAGGCGTTCATCGAGGTTGGACAGACCGTGAAACAGGGGCAGACCCTGCTCATCGTGGAAGCGATGAAGACGATGAACCAGATCCCCTCGCCGCGCTCGGGTACCGTCACCGCCATCCTGGTGGAAGATTCGCAGCCGGTCGAGTTCGGCGAGCCGCTCGTCATCATCGAGTAAGCGCCCATGTTCAACAAGATCCTCATTGCCAATCGCGGCGAAATCGCCCTTCGCGTGCTGCGCGCGGCCAAGGAACTGGGCATATCGACGGTGGCCGTTCACTCGACAGCGGACGCGGACGCCATGCATGTACGTCTTGCCGACGAGAGCGTGTGCATCGGACCGCCGCCATCGCGCGATTCCTATCTCAACATCCACCAGATCGTTGCAGCCTGCGAGATCACCGGGGCTGACGCCATTCATCCGGGCTACGGCTTCCTTTCGGAAAACGCGAAATTCGCCGACATCCTCGAGGCCCACGACATCACCTTCATCGGCCCGAAGGCGGATCACATCCGCATCATGGGCGACAAGATCGAAGCAAAGCGCACGGCCCGGCGGCTGGGCATTCCGGTCGTTCCCGGCTCCGACGGCGCGGTGACGGAAGAGGCCGACGCGCGGCGCATTGCCGGTGAAATCGGCTATCCGGTCATCATCAAGGCTTCCGCGGGTGGTGGCGGCCGCGGCATGAAGGTGGCGCGCTCGGAAGACGATCTCGTCGTGGCGCTGCAGACGGCGCGCTCGGAAGCAGGCGCGGCCTTTGGCGACGATGCCGTCTATATCGAAAAATACCTGGAGAAGCCCCGCCATATCGAGGTTCAGGTGGTTGGCGACGGCATGGGCCAGGGCGTCCATCTTGGCGAGCGCGACTGTTCGCTGCAACGCCGGCACCAGAAGGTGTGGGAAGAGGCCAATTCGCCGGCGCTGAACGAGGAAGCGCGCGAACGGATAGGCTCCATCTGCGCCAATGCGATTGCCGAAATGGGTTATTCGGGTGCCGGAACGATCGAGTTCCTCTATGAGAACGGCGAGTTCTATTTCATCGAGATGAACACCCGGCTGCAGGTGGAACATCCGGTGACCGAAGCCATTACCGGGATCGATCTCGTGCATGAGCAGATCCGTGTGGCATCGGGCGGCGGGTTGTCGGTGCGCCAGGAGGATATCCGTTTCTCCGGCCATGCCATCGAATGCCGGATCAATGCCGAGGACCCGCTCACCTTCACGCCCTCGCCCGGTGTCATCACGCATTTCCACACGCCGGGCGGCCTCGGCGTGCGCGTCGATTCCGGCGTCTATTCGGGTTACAAGATCCCGCCCTTCTACGACAGCCTGATCGGCAAGCTGATCGTGCATGGCCGCAACCGCGTGGAATGCATGATGCGCCTTCGCCGGGCGCTGGACGAGTTCGTCGTGGACGGGATCAACAGCACGCTGCCGCTCTTCCAAGACCTCGTCTCCAACCGGGACATCGCAAACGGCGATTATGACATTCACTGGCTGGAGAAATATCTGGCGACCAAGACGGATGCGGCTTGAGACGGCGCAAGGCCCAAGGGTGAGCGCGTGAGCCGGCCGCTCGCTCCAGGACAGGCAATCCCGCCCGACCTTCTGCTGCGCGCCTATGCTACGGGCGTCTTTCCGATGGCCGAGGATGCAGCCGACAAGGAGGTGTTCTGGGTCAGGCCGGAGGTGCGCGGCATCATCCCCCTGGACGCCTTTCATGTCCCCCGCAGCCTGAAAAAGACAATCCGGCAGAACCGTTTCGAGATCGCATTCGACCGTGATTTCGAGGGCGTGCTCGACGGCTGTGCCGAAACGACCGAGGACCGGCCGACAACCTGGATCAACCGCACGATCCGGGACGCTTATGGCGCGCTGTTCAGGCGCGGCTATTGCCACACGGTTGAAGCATGGCGCGGCGGGCGGCTGGTTGGCGGTCTTTACGGTGTCTCGCTGGGGGCTGCCTTTTTCGGTGAAAGTATGTTCGCGCGCGAGACCGATGCATCCAAGGTATGCCTTTGGCATCTGGTCGAGCGGCTGAGGCAGCAGCGCTTCCTGCTGCTGGACACGCAATTCACCACCGACCATCTCAAGCGGTTCGGCGCCGTCGATGTGCCGCGGCGGACCTACGAGAAGATACTGGCCAAGGCCATTGCCGCCGACGCGGCGTTCAATCTGCCCGGCGAGCGGGAGACGGGCGGCCTCCTGTCGACCTGAAACGGATCAACTGTCCTTGGGCGGGGGAACGTCGGATTCCTGCTTGCAGCCCTTCAGCCAGACATCGTAGACGGCATGCTCGACGGCATTCAGGCCGGGGCTTTCTGCAAACATCCAGCCGGTAAATATGCGCCGGACCTTGCGGTCGAGCGTCATTTCATCGACCTCCACGAAGCTGTCGGTCTTCGGCTCGTCCTCGTTGATGCGTGAATAGCAAACCCGCGGCGTGACAAGCAGCGCGCCGAACTGCACGGTCTCGTCGATATAGACGTCGAAGCTGATGATACGGCCGGTGATCTTGTCGATGCCGGTGAATTCGGCGACCGGGTTCGTGATTCGCTCGGCATGGGCCACGCCCATGGCAAGGCCCGTCATCGCGGACGCAGCAAAAAACCCGATGAAACGATTGCAGGTTCTGATCTTCATGGCCGGCTGAGATTCCCGGATTTCGCGGCGGAACGGCAAGGGAGCGTCATTTTCAGCGCAACGCCCTCAAGAATGCGTTAACCGCGAATTGTGGCGTGACAAGGCCCGTAAACGGCCTGTCGCGATCAGGAACCCGGCGTCCAGGCGTCGTAGTCGCCGGTCACCTTGGGGCGGCTTGCCGGGGTCAGGATCGAGCCATCCGGCCGGTAGGCGCCCGGCGTACCGGTCTGGTTGGCGATATGTTCCTTTTCCCAGTCGTGCCGGACGTAGTTTTCCTTCGTCGGCGGCGTGGCAACGCGGTGATGCATCCAGCCGTGCCAGCCGGGCGGAATGGCGGAGGCCTCGGCATAGCCGTTATAGATCACCCAACGGCGGGTGCGGCCTTCCGAATCCTTCGTGCCTTCATAATAGACGTTGCCGAACTGGTCCTCGCCGACTTTCGTCCCGTGGCGCCAGGTAAAGAACCTGGTGTTGAGGGTTGCGCCATTCCACCAGGTGAAGATGTTGGTGAGTAGCTTCAGCATGCCGGGCCTCGTCCTACGCGCAAGGATGCACAGGCGATGCCGCGCATCCGCAATTGCCTTGCCTTATGAAGCGGGCAGCGCCGGAAAACAAGGGGCGCAGCCCGGATATTTGCAGCCGCATCCCGCCTTTCACAGCTTCAGCTTGAAGCCCTCATGACTGCGGGCGAAACCGAGGCGTTCATAGAAGCGGTGGGCATCGGCGCGTGTCTTGTTGCTCATGAGCTGGACCAGCCGGGCGCCGGCCTTGCGGCCCTCGCCGACGGCGTGGCGGACCATGGCGGCACCGATGCCCTGGCCACGCATCGCGGCGGCGGTCTGTACCGCCTCGATGGTGAGGACCGGTCGGCCGCGCCCGGTCATGGCCGTTGTCAGCGTGACCTGGAACGTGCCGACGATCCGGCCGTCCAGTTCCGCCACGAAGAGCGTGTCGCAGGGGCTTGCCGCAATCCGGTCGAATGCGGCCAGATAGTCCGGCAAGGCGGCGGGATCGGCCGTGTCGCCATGGCCGCCCAGCACATCGTCGGCGAAAAGCGCCACGATGGCGGGAACGTCGGCACGCGTGGCGGGGCGGATCGTGACCGCCGTCCCGTCCGTCATGGCCGGGTCAGGGGGGCTGCCGAGAACAGCACGCCGAACTGTTGGCACCACACCACGGCCGAGCCGAAGGCGGCGACATCGACATCACCGGGAATCACGTAGGTCTGGTCGCCCACATTTCCCTTCAAAGGCCCGAGCGAAAGCCATTTGCTGGCCTTCACGTCAGCCGAGGATTTCGGATCCGGGTTCTGGACGAGCCACATTTCAAGGTCCGGCCCGTTGGTGACCTCGAATTGCGAAAGCCGAAGCAGGTTCGCACCGCCGGCAGTACGCAGGATGCGGGCTTCGCCGCGGCCCTTGTGGGCGGTATCGGCATCGCGGAACTGCCCTGCGGCCACCGGCGTCGTCATCAGTTCGGCAGGCAGTTCCTCGGATACGACGCGGTCGATCCACAAGGGTGAAAACAGGTACCAGAATGCGTTTCCGGCCGCAAATCCGAGAATGAAAACCGGAACCGCAATGATGATGAACTTCCGCATGACCACGTCTTCCCCCCTTGGTTGAACACCCATGAGACGATGCGCAGCGGACCCGCCCGGCCGCCGCCCGTCAGCCTATCTGCTTTTCGAGGATGAGCGCGGGGATGCCGGAATCGCGGCTGCCGCAATTCTCGGTGCGGTCCACCTGGCGGTAGCCCTGGTTCTCGTAGAAGGCGATGGCCTTCGCATTGGCCTCTTCCACTTCCAGGCGCATCTTGGCGGCCATCGGGAAGGCACTCTCCATCTCGATGAGCAGCGCCTTGCCGGCACCCCTGCCCTGCGCCTGCGGATTCACATAGAGTTGATGAAGATAGGCCACCCGCTCGTCCCCCATCGACGCATAGGCGACGCCGAGGATCTCGGTGCCGTCGTCGGCGATGACGAATTCGGAATAGGGCTTCGTCATCCGCTTCTGCAATGCCTTGAGCGAATGCCAGTCCTCATTGATCGCGTTCACGCGATCCTCGCCATAGATATCGTCGTAGGTGGCGTGCCAGGTTTTGACGAGAAGGTCGCGGATGTTCTCCAAATCGTCGCGATCGACGGTCCTGATCCACATGGATGCTTTTGCCTCAAGCTACCTGCCTCATGCTGATGCGCACAATGCGCAATGGCACGATGGCTTTTTTACAAGCGGATCGTCAAGCCTGAGGCTTCGCCATGCCGGCGGGACGGCGCATCAGGTCGGCCGGCGTGTCGCCGAGGCCCGGTGCTTCCTCGATACGCTGGAACCCGGCCTTGAAGTAGAAAGCAATGGCGCGGTCATTGCCGCGCAGCACGGTCAGTTCGACCGGCGCGCCGCGCGCATCGGCAAGCGACGCCACCGCCTCGATCAGCGCCATGGCGACGCCGGAGCCCTTCCACTCTGGCTCCACGTGGATCCGGTCGATGAAAGCCGCGCCGGTGTCCAGCCATTCGCCGGCGGCCTGCCCCACCAGCCACCCCGTCTCGTCGCAGGCGACGAAACCGAAGGCCGAAGAGTTGGCATATTCCGATTCGAACAGGGCGCGCACATGCTTTGCGCCGGAAATGCGCTGGCGTTCGGCCTCGCCGATGATCGGGTCGTATGTGCGTGCCCAACTCGCCTTGACCAAGACCATCAGCGGTTCGATGTCGTCCACCCGGGTCGGCCTGACCGCAAAGGCGCGGCTCATTCCTCGATCCCGAGCTTTGCCTTGACCAGTGCCTGAACGGCCTGGGGATTGGCCTTGCCGCCGGTCGCCTTCATCACCTGGCCAACGAACCAGCCG
>JACKJV010000006.1 GCA_020637775.1 Brucellaceae bacterium
CCTGGCAGACCTCGGGATCGCCCACCATCCGCGCCCCGATCATGCCGCCTATATTGCCTCGTGGCTCAAGGTCCTGAAAGACGACCCCAAGGCCATCTTCACCGCCGCCAGCAAGGCGCAGCAGGCGGCCGACTGGATGCATGCGCAGCAGCCCCATGCAGAGGAGGTAGCGGCATGACCAAAACCGTTCTCATTGCCGAAAAATTTCAGAATGGGGCTGGACTGTCAGGATATGTCGCGGAGATTTCGAGCGCGTTCTGCTGCGCCTCGCTCGGGATCGTCCCGACGGTGCGCCACGCTGATTACGTGGGCGCGTGGCTGGAGGTGATGCGCGAGGATTCGCGGGCCATCGTGCGTGCCGCCTCGCAGGCCAGCAAGGCGGCCGACTGGCTGCTCGCCCATCTGCCCGACGACAGCACCGATGTTGATCGGCAAACCCCGACGGAAGGGAGGACTGCGGCATGATCCTCCTGACCGACACACAGCGTGACCGTTTGCTGGCGAATGGCCGCGATCGCGATCAGGATCACATCCCCGTCGTGAAATTCTTCAATCCGTTCGGCGCGGGCGTCTGGCTCGCCACCGAAATCGACGAAGACGGCGACATCATGTTTGGCCTGGCCGATATCGGCTACCCCGAACTTGGCTCCTGGAGCCTCAACGAACTGCGCACCGTTCGGCTACCCTTCGGCATGGGCATCGAGCGGGATCTGCTCTTCACCGGAGACCTGCCGATTTCGGTCTGGGCCAACGCGGCGCGGGAGACTGGCAGTATCCGGGAGGCTGAGCGCCTACTTTATGGCTCGGGTCTTCTGTTGACCGGGACACCCTTCGATACGCAAACCCGGCATTCCTGATTGCCGGGCTTGTGGTTCTGTGGGCTCGGCGTCGCTCTCTTTAGAGGAAGAGGGCGGCGCTTCGCTTCGTGACGGGCTTGTAGCCGGAGAGAGAGGCTCCCCGGCGTCCGTCATGGAGACCCTGACATGGCCACTGCCACTCAGAAGATCACCCTGTCGTCCTCAGGCGACATCCCCTTCAACAAGCTGGTGCTGAGCCAGTCCAACGTCCGGCGGGTGAAAGCCGGTATCTCGGTCGAGGAACTAGCCGAGTCCATCGCCCGCCGCGGGCTGATCCAATCGCTGCATGTCCGTCCCGAGCTCGACGCGGAGGGCAAGGAGACCGGCCTCTTCGAGGTGCCCGCCGGCGGGCGGCGCTACCGCGCGCTGGAACTGCTGGTCAAGCAGAAGCGCCTCAACAAGACCGCGCCGGTGCCCTGCGTCGTCTCGGATGCCGGAGACGACATCCTGATCGACGAGGTCTCGCTGGCCGAGAATATCGAGCGTGCGCCGCTGCATCCGCTCGACCAGTTCCGCGCCTTCCAGGTGCTGCGCGAGAAGGGCATGAGCGAGGAGGAAATCGCCGCCGCCTTCTTCGTCGACGCCAGGGTGGTGAAGCAGCGTCTGCGGCTGGTCTCGGTCTCGCCGGCGCTGCTCGAGACCTATGCCGAGGACGGTATGACGCTGGAACAGCTCATGGCCTTCACCGTCTCCGACGACCATGCCCGGCAGGAACAGGTCTGGGAGGCGATCAAGGATGGCTGGCAGAAAGAGCCATATACCATCCGTCGCATGCTGACCGAGACCACGGTGCGGGCCTCCGACAAGCGGGCGCTCTTCGTCGGTATCGAGGCCTATGAGGCGGCGGGCGGCTATGTGCTGCGCGATCTCTTCCAGCAGGACGATGGTGGTTGGCTCCAGGACCCGGTTCTGCTCGACCGGCTGGTGGGCGAGAAACTGAAGGCCGAGGCGGAGACCATCGCCGCCGAGGGCTGGAAGTGGATCGAGGTCGCGACCGATTTCCCCTATGGCCATACCGGCGGCATGCGCCGTCTGGCCGGCACCACCATCGACCTGACCGACGAGGGACGTGCCGAGCGCGAAAAGCTCCGCGACGAGTTCGACGCGTTGGAGGCGGAATATGCCCAGGCCGACGAGTTTCCCGACGAGGTGGATGCGCGCCTCGGCGAGATCGAGGAGGCGCTGGACGCCTTGGAATCCCGGTCGATGCGCTATGACGCGGATCAGATGGCCCGCGCCGGTGTTTTCGTCAGCATCCGCTATGACGGCCAGCTTGCCGTCGAGCGCGGTTTTGTCCGCCCCGAAGACGAGGTGGTGGAAGGCCGGGAGGGCGATGGCGACGATGGTGCATCTGTTGAAGGCGACGAAGACGGCAGCGTCCAGCGTGCCGTCATCACAGTAGGCGGAGCCGCGCCGGAGGCCGACGAGGACGAAGAGGTCGATACCATGCGGCCACTGCCCGACCGCCTCGTCAGCGAGTTGACCGCGCATCGCACCCTGGCGCTCCGGGATGCAGTGGCGTCCAGCCCGCATGTCGCCATGACGGCGCTGCTGCACCGGCTGGTCGCGGATTGCTTTCTGCCACATTCCACCAAGGGGTGCCTCGAGGCCCATGTCCGGGAGGTTTACTTCCCGGCGCAGGCCAAGGATCTGGGTGAAAGCGCCTCCGCGAAGTCCATCCAGGAACGGCATGAACGCTGGGGCGATCATGTCCCGGCCGACGATGCGGCGCTCTGGGACTGGCTCTCCGATCAGGAGGACGACACCCGTATGGAGCTGCTCGCCCATTGCATCAGCTTCGGCGTCAACGCCTTGCACGAGAAGCCCAACCCCTATAGCGGCATGGGCGTCAGCCAGCACGGTCTCGACGTCCGCCTGTCCCAGGCCGAACGGCTGGCGCAGGCGACCGGGCTCGACATGGTGGCGGTGGGCTGGCGCCCGACCGTCGGCAACTATCTCGGCCGCGTGACCAAACCGCGGATCATCGAGGCGGTGCGCGAAGGCGCCGGCGAACGGGCGGCGCAGCTCATCGACCATCTGAAGAAGGGCGACATGGCCAAGGAGGCCGAGCGCCTGCTGGCTGAAACCGGCTGGTTGCCGGAGCCGCTGCGCATGGTCGATCCCGATGCAGATATCGCGTTGGATGCCGGGGTCGACACCGAGGCGGATGATCTGCCTGAATTCCTTGCCGGCGATGGAGAGGATGAAGACGCCACGGAGGACGAAGAGCAGTCGATGGTCGCTGCCGAATGATGATCAGGCGGGGTGGCCTTCGCCGCCCCGTCCACCTTTATTCCGTTTTCACTTCGCCCGGTCCTCGTGACCGGGCTATTTCTTTGGAGACATCCGATGTCCGCACATATCGATATTGACCAGATCTTCCGCGAGGACAGCGCCAACCCGCCTTCGGAGCGCACGCTGCCCTGGGAGGAAACCCGCGATGGCATCACGGTGGTCGTCGAACCGAAGCCGCATTGGGCGGACGACATGCGCGCCTTCCGTCTCGAAGCCCGCGCATATTGCCGCTACGCCGATTGGACCGCGAACGGCGGTCATGCCCGGTTCGACGTTCACATCGACACCAGCGGTGACGACGTGATGATGAGCCGTGTTTATCGTCTCCAGACCGACGAAGGGGAACGCATCATCGGCCGCCGGGTCTCGCCTACCTGGGCTGCCAATCGTCGGCCAGCGGCTCGGTGACGCTTACGCCCAAGCAGGCCCATGCGGCGCTGATCGACGGACGCACGGTTATCGACCTGGCGGAAGGTCTGCAGTTGCGCCGCTCCCGTGTCATGACCATGAACCGGATCGAACTGACCGGCTTCACCGAGGGCATGCGGGACCGCCTCAAGAGCTGGGGGCTGTTTTCCGAGATCATCACCTGGAAGCTGCGCTTCTTTGTGCCCGTCGACAGCGCCGGCCCGGCCATTCTTGGCAAGGTGATCGAGACCTATCCGATCGAGCGTGTCTCCGAGCGGGCGGCGGCCTGATGTCCGGCCATGCTTCCGATCTGGCTGGCCGCTTGGCAAGCGATGCCGAAGCGGTCTGCCGCCATTACCTTCCGGCCGGGCGAAGGTCCGGCCGGTACTGGCTGGTGGGCGATGTTCACGGCACGCCCGGCGGCTCCATGTTTGTTCGCCTCGACGGCCCGCAGAGCGGCAAGGGCGCCGCCGGAAAATGGACCGATGCCGCCACCGGCGAACATGGCGATCTGCTCGACGTTATCCGCAACAGTCTTGGACTGGTCGACTTTGTCGATGTTGCCGATGAGGCCAGGCGCTTTTTGAACATGCCGCGTCCGACACCGATCGTCCGACCGCCCTGTGAGAAACCGCCACCGGCACCATCCGGCTCCGCGGAGGCGGCGCGGCGGCTCTTTGCCATGTCGCAGGTCCTGTCCGGTACGCTGGTGGAGACGTATTTGCGCAACCGTACAATTACGGCTCTGCACGAAACCGCAAGCCTGCGTTTCCATCCAAACTGTTATTGGCGGCCAGATGGCGGCGGCCCGACCCGACAACTGCCCGCGATGGTCGCTGCCGTCACCGATCTCTCTGGCGCGATCACCGGTGCGCATCGCACCTGGCTTTCCCCGGATGGGTCTGCGAAGGCCGCTGTCGATCCGCCGAGGAAGGCAATGGGCGGCTTGCTCGGCCAAGGCGTCTGGTTCGGTTCGGCCGGCGATGTCATGGCGGCGGGCGAAGGGATCGAGACCGTGCTGTCCCTGCGCACGGCACTTCCTGACCTCCCCGTTCAGGCGGCGCTCTCCGCGGCGCATCTCGCAGCCATCCTGCTTCCGGACGGGTTGGGTCGGCTCTACATCCTGCGCGACCGCGATCCCGCCGGCGAAACGGCCCGGGAGACCCTGCGCACCAGAGCGGCCGGGGTTGGGGTGGAGGCGCTGGTTCTGATGCCGCGGCACGGGGACTTCAACGACGATCTGCGCCACGACGGGGTGGATGCCTTGCGGGCGCGCCTGGCGCTTCAGCTTCATCCCGATGATATCGCGCGGTTCCTGCCGGGGTGAGGAGCGTATCCGCGCGGAGCCGGAACCGGCTCTGCCGGTGGTCTTGTCCCGGCCATTCAAGGGCCTCTTCGCGGCGGGTCGCTGCGCCCGGCCTTCTCAGAGGGCAGGCGGCCCATAAACGGGCCGGATGGGCAATGGCCGCGCCTCGGCCAATTTCCGCCGCGCCCCAAAGGGCGCTTTTTGCATCGAAAGCAAATTGACCGGGCTTGGCCATCAAGGCCCTCGCGGGCGCTCGGGCTGCCAGACCGGCCCGCCCATGGGCTGATCGCTGCCACGAAGGCCGCGATGGGCGCGGCTCACTCGAAAAGGAACCCGAAATGGCCTATCAGAACGATCACGCTGGCAACGAACCGATCCATAGCTCCTCACAGACCGATCACGCTCTCACCGAACTCCAGCTCTACGGCTGGCGCCCCTTCGAGGACGAACCCGATCCCCGGCCACTTCCCGACGGCAATCGCGTCGCGAGTGCCGTCGCAGACATCCTCGATGCCCTTATCGCCTCGCTGGAAGAGACGCGTCTCGAACCGGACCTCGACGAACTGCTCTGGGGCACGGTCAACTTGTTCCATCGCGCGACAGCGCGGGTCGAGCGCGAACTGGACGATAACGAACAGGCGCAGAAACGCCTTCAGCGCGAACAGGACGGCTCGGAGGTGAAGTCCGTCGAGCTCGAACGCCTGACGGCCGAAGGCCAGAGCCTGATCGAACGCCGCAATGCGCTCGAACTGTTCCGGGATCTGGCCGCCAATGGCTTCGAATATCATCTCGGCAAACCCTGGTACCCTCGTAGCGGTTCACGCGTCAGTCACCGCAACCTGACTTCCGCGATGATCGACAGCAGGGACTACCTGGCCGCCAAACACGGCAGCGAGGCTGAACTACTCCTGCCCGAAGGCCCGAAGGTCGCCGTGACCGGTGGCGCTGAGTTCAACGACCATCGGCTGATCTGGGCGCGGCTTGATCAGGTTCGCACCAAATATCCCGACATGGTCCTGCTGCATGGCGGCTCGCCACGGGGTGCTGAGCTGATCGCATCCCGCTGGGCCGATCACCGCAAGGTGTCCCAGGTGGCGTTCAAGCCGGACTGGGCAAAACATGCCAAGGCAGCGCCCTTCAAGCGCAACGATGCCATGCTCGATGCGCTGCCTGTCGGGGTACTGGTATTCCCTGGCACCGGGATCCAGGAAAACCTCGCCGACAAAGCCCGCAAGCTCGGTATCCCGGTCATGAAACACGACGGCGGCGCTTAGGCGTCGCTTTCGCGGGTAGCTTGCTTGGAAGACGCCTTATCTTGAATAGACAGTGGCCGACACTGTGGCCAAGGACTGCTTTGAGCCCAAAGCTAACTTCTGAGCGAGTCTATTCGATAGATCTCCGCGCCCTCAACAGACTGAGCTTGGCGGTGTTGTAGTCGTGAATGCTTCCGAGCAGCGTCAAAGAACCGTTTGCTCCCCGCTCAAGTCGTAAGTCGATAGTGTAAAGAACACCCTCCGCTTCGCCCCAAACCTCTTCGGAAAGCGAGAGATCTTCGGACAGCGTGCTCGATGCAGCGTCTGCATCAAATTGCTCCATTCGCTGTGTCAGGAGCCGGTATGCCTCTACCCGATCCATTCGGTTTCGCAATTGCTTGCTCGATCACTCTATGCCTCAAACAATGACAACGGCAACGGCAGCTCCGTCCGCTTAGCGGTCAAATCGCGCAGCACTGGTGAACATCACTGGTTGGGTTTGCCGGTGAACATCCGCTAGGGGATAACATTTTAGCTAGGGGATGAGTTTCTCACTAGGCACGGTTTTCGGACTTGACCCAAAACCGTCTTCCGGGCTCGTATACGCCATCCTTGCAGAACCGGCGAAATTGCATAAGTCTAGGCGTCTCCTCCAAATCGGTGGCAATACGCCTCGACTCCATTGCCACCGAACTGTGGAGATCGACATGACCCTCATTCTGCTCGCCATATCGTTGTCGATTGCGCTCTGTGTGATCGCCTTCAACTTCGCCATTTACGCTCTGCCGGTGATGACCGGGATCGCCGCGTTTCAATATGTCCACTTGGACGGGAGAGGCTTCGCCTTCTCAGTTCTTGCGGCACTTGCCGCTGCGGTGCTTCTCGATCGGCTTTGTCGTCGCGGTGCTCGGCTTTGCGAAGAACCCCTTCTTGCGTCTCGCGGCTCTCGGTCTTTTCGCTGCGCCAGCCGCGGTTGCCGGGTTCTCTTTGGCGCATGGTGTTGCCAAGAACGCCATGGATCCAGGCCTTGCCCTGAACCTCCTTTGCGGGGTCAGCGGCCTGTTCGTGGCTGTGGCGGCAATGATCAATCTCAACGCCGTGGGCAAGGATGTACTTTCACGCGTTTGATCTCGTCTTGAGAAACCCAACGCCATTCACCGCTGCATCTTGGGTAGATGATGTGAGAAATCGTCGTCGCTATACCGCCAAGTTCCCGCAGTTTGCATGGCACAATCCGGGCCAGTCGACAGGACGATGATCTTACTTGCTAGATCGTCCGGTCCTGCGCCTTGAGACTGGTCCAATGCGGTAGGTGAAACCACGCTTACCTTCATCCCATTCACGCAATGCGGATCCGTCTTTCCTTGTTTTCGGCAGCCAGCGGTGCATTCGTCCGGACGGGCTTTCCGTTTGAGCGCGAACAACCGGGCCTGAAGAGATTCTTCCGCGGTGACAGGTGGGCGGTCAGAGCGGAGCAGGCCCAGGTTGTTGGTTGCCGCCTGTCGGCAACGCTACCAGCGAGAATGTTGTTTTGGTGCTCTGTCTCCGAAGGCGCTCCTCCGAATGGCTCCGTCCCTCCTCCTGACTGATCCCCTAATCCCGTTCGGTTTCGGCCAGCAACCCCGCGGCGCGGAGCCCGTGTTGGCGCGTTTCCGCGCCTGCCCGCACCACGTCCTGACCTTGGGGGTCAGGCGGGTGCCAAGGCCCCGTGCAGACCGCTCCCGACGGTCTTTCCGGGCATCATCGGAGGGCGATCCCTCCGGTAGAAGCAACGGAGACAGTAAAATGCAAAACATCGTAATCCTCTCGCCGGCAACATCGGTCAGGCCCTGGAAACCCGCACAACCCAGGGCAACACCACAATCACCACTTTCTCCCTGGCGACCTCGCGGCCGCGCTACTCCGAAGGCCGGGTTCTCCGCGACGAAAACGGCTACCGCGTCCAGGATACCGAATGGCACCGCATCACCTGCTTCAATGGTCTCGGCAAGACGATCGAGCAGCATTGCGAGAAAGGCATGAAGGTTCTGGTGCGGGGCCGCATCCACTACACCAAGTGGACCGACGGCGCGGGCGTAGACCGCTACGGCTGCGAGATCATCGCCGAGACGGTCGACTTCCTGAGCCGCGCGAAGCAAACCGAGAACGAGGACGGCAAGTTCATTGACGACGATGACATCCCGTTTTGAGCCCCACGACAAAGAGACCCGGCGGCAAAAGCCGCCGGGTTTTTCCTTCGAGGCATTCCGGTCGGCGCTGTCCAGATGCCCGTAAACTGGTTCTAAAAGCGACCGATCTGATTCGTGGAAGCGCACCAGCGTCACTTGAAATCAACATGTTCTGTCTGGTCATGGAGTTCAAGAGCGACTAAAATAGTCGTAGTTCTGGCGTGCACACAGCTTGCAGTGGGAGGTGATCATGCATGATCACCGCCCGACAATCGCGGGCCGCGCGTGCTCTGCTGGGTTGGACACAGGAGACGCTCGCCGAACAGGCCCAGGTATCTCTGACCGCGCTCAAGCGCCTCGAATCCGAAAACGGTCTCGAGGTCCATGAAACGACACGCGATCAGGTTCGCAGGGCTTTGGAAGCTGCCGGAATTGTTTTATTGTCGACGGATAAGGGCCAGGGGGTTCTACTGCTTCATGATCGAATTATGGATAATGTTTCGGGGGAACATGTCCACCGGCTGTTGCCTTGACCGGCTATTCTGTGGCTCCCTGTTCAGCAGGGGCGTGGTCAGTGCGCCCATGGGGGATTGATGGTCGATGCGACACACGCATTTCTGGATGAGCCACCCGGCGATCAGAACCTGACGCCCTATGATCGAGAACATATGATCCTGTACCTCCGCCTGCTAGATGCAGAGCGCGATGGCGCAGATTGGCAGGAGGCCGTCGAGATTCTGTTCGGCCTCGATCCTTCCGAAGAACCTGAACGTTGCCGGAAGGTACATGACAGCCATTTGGCCCGCGCCCGCTGGATGACTGAACAGGGGTATCGGCATCTCGTCCGCGAAAGCCAACGCAACTGATTTTGTGATGCCGCTTTGGCACTCCCCTTTGCCAATTCCCATAGTTCCCGAAAACAATCTAAGCGGGAACGATGAACCTCCTGCCTCTCTGTTTGCGCGTAGGAGGATCACAATGACACCCGATGCATCATCTTGGCGAACAAACGCACGCTATGACTACGTCGAAAACCTTTCCCCATCTGATCTCGCTTGGGAATGGCTACGCCGGAATGACAGCTATGACCGAGATTTTGCGCTCCTTTTGAAGGCTGGTGACCAAAGGTCAACAATGCTGGCAAAGATTCGCCAGCGCTGGGGGTTGCGATTTCCCGGTCGACCCATTGAAGTCCCCGCCCACTGCGCCAGTTTTCTGGATGCCCCAGCATGATACGAGCGTCGTCTTATTAGAAGGTGTACCGCCGGCGTCGGGCGTGGAAAGTACCCGATTTCCGGTTCGCGGCGTTGACCATGTTCGGACCGATCACGATACGATGGCGGTATTGAGGAACCTCGGTGATGGTCAGCGCCTTAGCGTCTTGCAACTTCAAGGCACCGTCGGTTCTTCGACTTTTGCCGCTCTCGTAACTTTAGGCTTGGAGGGGTTTGATCGCCTTGAATCCGTTCACAGACTGCTTGCGTCCCTGCATGAGCGTGCAATCCCACCTGACACAAGATTGACGGTACAGCAGCGCCTTCGGCTTCGGCGTATGTTACAGGCATTTGACGGACGCCGGGATGGCGCAACACAAAAGGAGATAGGGGAGACAATTTTCCGGACCGGACATCTCAGCCGCCATGACTGGCAGGCCCACTCGGCTCGCCATGCGGTTATGGCCCTGCTCAAGGACGCACGTAGCATGGTCGAAGGTGGGTACCTGCAACTGCTTCGGCATAAAAGACGGGAATGAAGGCGCTAAAGGTTTTCGCGTGTCGTCCCTTACGATCCCAAAAATACTGTCGAAGCAGGCTTTCGACCGACTTCCGTCGGGCCTCTCCCATGGCATTCAAGTCGTCTGCAGCAACGGAGACACAGATGAATCGAATTTCTGCATCAGACCTTGCCCGCCGAAAGCCGAAATCAAGCTGCTGCGATTGCGGACGCGAAGCCACGAGTGCGTCAGGTACTTGGACGATATAAGGGGGAACTATCGCTGCCCCTCTTGCTCGCGGAACGAAGGCCTGTATTGATCTGGAATGACTGAAATAACGCAGCAGCAGGCCCTTCGCAACAATATCACTTACGACATGTTCGTCGATTCAGCCGACCAGAACTACGTCGTCGCACGCTGGTGTTTTCAGCAGGGCCTGGCCCTCGACTTCCTCTGGAACGCCACACATTGCCTGGAAAAGCTGATGAAGGCGGTCCTTCTCATGAACGGTCGCTCTACGATCAGTTCCGCCCCGGGGCAGCGTCCTTTCGGCCACGATCTGTCCAGCCTTTACCCCGAGGTTGCAGCGCTGGCAGGTGATCTGCTTCCGGATCTCCTGATTCAACCGACAGAAATCGACATGCACTGGCGCGTCGAAACGACGGGAGAGTTTGTCGGCCGGATTTCCGCGAACGGCGATGCGCATAACCGCTACCAGATCTATGGGCACACCCTCCATCGGGAAGACCTCTACAAGCTCGACCGCGTGGTGTTCGCTATCCGTCGCTTATGCTGTCCGCTTGGCAGCTACCTGTTCGGGAACGTGAGGCTCGGACAACCGCAGATCACATTTCGCGACCAACTCGGTAGGCAGCCGGGCTTCATGCCACATATGGCGGGCTCGCGTTGGCAGAAACTCACGGACCATCGGGCCCCAGAAGAGCTTCGCCATGCCGCGCTCAACCATAACCTGATTTTCGCACCCGACTATGAGCATGGCGAGCTTCGCTGTGGAAGCTCGTCGCTAAATCCCGTTCTTGGCCGTCGTATTCTTCAGGCGGATCGAGGTGGTGTGAGCGGGCAGCACGCAGCTGAGATCGTAGAGCTGGTCGACTGGGTGGTGCAAAATATCTACCTGCCGTCATCCGTCCGGCAGCAGCTTTTCGACGCTCGTGATCGTTTGGCGGCCCGCACATAGGCCGCCTGGCCGGGCATTTCGGCAGGTCCTGCGACGACAGGGCTGAACCCGATTGCGTACACCAATTGATCAGCGCCGTGCGGGTGTAGTGTTTCAACACGGGAAAATGCAGCGCGGCTCGAAGGGCACCCTCGACAATTCGATGCGTATCGTCCCGGTGTGGGAATCCGATACCTCCTGAATTCCCCCTGCATCACGCCGTTTCTCCTTCGCCATCCTGATCTCCGTCAGCCGCCGATGACCGGCGGCCTCACCGAACAGACGGAGGCCCGAACCATGCGACCCGATCTCGCAGCACTCCCACCACGCTACTTGCGCACCAAGGAAGCCGCCGAATTTCTCTCCCTTTCGGCCCGCACCCTGGAAAAACACCGCACCTACGGGACCGGACCGGCCTATCACAAACTCGGCGGCAGGGTAGTCTATTCCATCGAGGATCTGGAGGCTTGGGTTGCACGCGGGGCTGTGACCTCGACCACCGACCCGCGCGGTGGCCGCGTGCTCCCGGCGAAGCGGCAGAGCCCGCCCGACCGTCCGCAACCTGGCCGATATGCACGTTGATCGCGGGCGGTTTCAGTCATGGCAAGATGGCGCAAGGCACGCTCGGAGCGCGGACAGCTCGATCTGTTCCGGGCGCTCCCGGGGGATTTCGCGCCGAGAGATGCACAGGATCTGATGTCCTATCCCTTCTTCTCCCTTTCCAAATCCCATCGTGTCGCACCCATCGACTTCGTCGCCGGTGGCGTCTCGATCCGGGTGGAAGCTGTCCCCGATCACGGTATGGCCACGATCTGGGACGCGGATATCCTGATCTGGGCCGCAAGCCAGATCGTAGAGGCGCGCGACGGGGGCTTGCGTACCTCGCGCCTCATAGCCGCCACACCCTACGAAATCCTGACCTTCATCGGTCGCGGTACCTCCGCCCGTGACTACATGCGCCTGAAGGCCTCCCTAGACCGGCTGCAATCCACCACCGTTATGACTTCGATCCGGCATCCGACCGAGGGCGGGCGCCACCGTTTCTCCTGGATCAACGAATGGCAGGAGCGCACCGACGCGCATGGCCGCCCGGACGGGATTGAGCTGATTGTGCCGGATTGGTTCTATCGCGCGGTTCTGGATGACGCGCTCGTTCTCACGATCGACCGGGCCTATTTCGATCTGACAGGCGGTCTCGACCGCTGGCTCTACCGGCTGGTGCGTAAACACGGTGGCCGTCAGCGGGACGGGTGGCGCTTCGACTTCCGCCACCTCTACCTCAAATCCGGCGTTCTTTCGCCGTTCAAACGCTTCTCCTTTGAACTCCGCGCTATCATCCGCCGCCAGCCGCTGCCCGGTTACCGCCTGTTTCTGGAGGTTGAATCCGGAGGCCGCACATTGCTGGCTTTCGAACCATCGCCAGCCTGTGGACAAGCTGTGAATGGCCTCGTGCCATCAGGAACCCAAGGTGTCGTGCTATCGGGAACCGGGGTATCGTGCTATCGGGAACCCAAACCGGGGTTAATGCCCGGACAAAAAACAGAAAATCGCGCCCTTAACTTAGATTCTAACAAAGACTCTAACTTTTGTTGCACCGCGCTTGCTGGGGAAAATCCCACAGGCCACCCCACTACAGCTGCTGATGACGCGCGCAGTGAAGCTCAATCAAACCCCGTCAACGCGGACATCGCCTCCGACGACGTGCCCCCGAACTCCCGCTCGGAGGGCAAGCGATGATCGTGGCGTTTCTCAATCAGAAGGGTGGTGTTGGCAAGACCACCCTGGCGCTCAATCTTGCCGGAGAATGGGACAGGAGAGGCAGCCGTGTCATCCTGATCGACGCCGACCCGCAAGGCTCTGCTCCCGACTGGTCCGAGCAGCGAGATCGTGAAGGATTGCCAAGGCGTTTTGGTGTGGTCGGGCTGGCGCGCGATACTGTGTATCGTGAAGCGCCCGAGCTGGCGCAACATGTCGATCATGTGGTGATCGATGGCCCACTCCGCGTGCCAGGCCTAATGCGCTCTGCCCTGTTGGCTACCGATCTTGTGCTGATCTCCGTCCAAGCATCGCCCTTCGATGGTTGGGCCTCGGCCGAAATACTCGCGCTTGTCGCCGAGGCGCGGATTTACCGTCCAGGCTTGATCTCCCGCTTCGTCCTGAACCGTTGCGCCACGCGCACGGTCCTTGAACGGGAAACCGCTGAGACGTTCGCAGACCATGATCCGCCGGCCCTTACCACCACGATCGGTCAGCGCATCGCTTTTGCGAGTGCTGCACAAACCGGTCGCCTGGTTGGTGAACTCAAAGCTGCAACGCCCGCAACAGATGAAATCGCCGCCCTTGCATCGGAGATCGACCGCCTCCCCAACGCGAGGGCGTCATCATGACGGATCGACCGACGGTGCGGCGCTTCACCACCCGACCGGTCGATCCCGAGCGATGGATCCGCGATGGCAAAGACAAGACCGGCAAGCCTGCTCGACCGGACTTCACCGCACGTCTCACCATCGACGTTACCCCCGAACGACGTGTCGCGATCAAGATTGCCGCCTTCCGGCGCGGTGTAACCGTCGCCGACATGTTGCGCGACCTGCTCGCTCGCGAATTCCCCCAGGACGAAGGAGAGAGCAAATGACTTCCAATCTGCATCGGCCACGCGCCACACGAGCGTTGCCGGGCGACATTCCCCGCGATCTGACCTTGGTCGAACTGACCTGGCGGGAGGGCGAAATCGAAAACTGGGTGCGGTTCGGCCGACCGGTTTGCGGACGGTATCTCGATCGCCAGACCCGGCTCCTCGGCTTTGCACCCGGCTCGATCTTCGCATTCGTGCGATGGGCCTCCAACGCGTACGGTACCGTGGTTTCGCGTCTCGATATCGTCAGTGCGATTGGTCCTGGTGTCGCATTCCAGACTCTGCCTTTCGTCACGCCTGGCGGTGAGCTGCTCCTGCACATCCATGGGTGGCCCAAGGTCGAACGCGTGCTGCAATGCATCGACGCGGTCGAGGCGCTTGCTATCGATCCCGCGGATGTCTCGCCGGACTATTGGCGGCACCTCCACAACCGTTTGAGCGTCAGCCAGGAACCACATCCCTACACACGTCTTCAGCACAACGCCTGGCTCAAGCGGCGGAAGGTTCTGTCATGACCGCCCGTTCTGCTCTGCTATGGACAACCACGCTGGCCGTGGCTCTTGTCGCTTTGCCACTGCGTTTTTCCTGGTTGCCGCGCGTCATCTGGAACGCGTCCGCGAGCGTACCCATAGGCCTCTATACGATGCGTCCAGTGGGGCATGTCGCGGTCGGTGATCTCGTGGCCGTCGCCCCGCTGGATCCGCTCGCGGTCTTCCTTGCAGAGCGGGGCTATCTGCCCCTCGGGGTTCTCCTCATCAAGCGTGTGCTTGCGCTCCCCGGCACAGAGGTATGCCGGACAGGGCTGGAAATCATCGCGTACGATCTTTCCTACGGCACGGCACTTGCGCAAGACCGCCTTGGCCGGGATTTGCCGAGCTGGCAGGGCTGTCATGTCCTCGCCGAAGGCGAAGTTTTTCTCATGAACTGGGACACGCCCGACAGCCTCGACGGACGGTATTTCGGGCCGCTCCCGCTCTCGACGATCACCGCCCAGCTCTCACCTCTCTGGACCGATGAAGAGGGCAACGGAGATTTCGAATGGCGCGCGGGCGCGCCGTTATCGCCCGCAAACCCAGCAACTGACCTTAGCAGAAAGGAACGACCCCATGCCACAGATCGGTGAATTTACCCGCAACAGCATCGGCTTTTCCGGCCGTATCAGAACCCTCACACTGGACCTTGAAGTGGCCATCACGCCCGCCGAGGAAACGGAAACCGAGAACGCGCCGGACTACCGTCTGCATCACGGCACCGAGGAACACGCGCGCGAGATCGGCGCGGCCTGGAGCCGCACCGGCGAAAAGGCCGGCGAATACCTTTCGGTGCTGATCGACGATCCGATGCTCGCCCATCCGATCCGCGCCAATCTCTTCCAGAACGGTGCACAGAGCAAATCCTGGTCGCTGCAATGGAACCGTCCGCCCAAGCGCGACGGAAAGGACTGAACCATGCTGCGCATCCCGCAACGGCAAAGCCGGTCCGCGGCCGGGCACCCACACGGTGCCCGCCGCATCCTTTCCTTTCTCCTTTCCGGCTTGCTGCTCTGCCTCGTGCTGCCAGAGCCCAGTCTGGCGCAGCACGCCGCGCCTGCCGGGCAGACCGAAACCACACCTTATGCCCGGCAGATCACTGCAGCCTCGCAGCGTTTCGGCATTCCCGAGCACTGGATTCGCGCCGTGATGAGCGTCGAAAGCGCGGGAAATCCGCGTGCGGTCTCCTCCGCCGGTGCCATGGGGTTGATGCAGATCATGCCGGAGACCTGGACGGGCTTGCGTCTGCGTCATCGGCTCGGAACCGATCCGTTCTCGCCGCGTGACAACGTGCTTGCCGGCACCGCCTATCTGCGCGAAATGTTCGACCGCTACGGTAACATCGCCGCGATGCTTGCGGCCTATAATGCCGGCCCCGCACGCTACGATGCCTATCTGGAGAGCGGTCGTCCGTTGCCTGCGGAAACCCGCGCCTATGTTGCGACACTGGTTCCGCTTCTTGGCGAGCGGGCCACGGTCTTGGCGGCCAGTCGGCCCGCGGACTGGCGCGATGCCGGTCTTTTCGTTGGCGGCGCAATTGCAGAAATCGTGCAAGACGATGGTAGTTCCACAGCACCGCCGCCGCGCGCCGCGCATAGCCCAGGCATTCCACGCGAGATATTCGCGCCTCGATCGGGCGGCGAGGACGTGCCATGAGCGTCCCCGTAGCTTGGTGTGGATTGGCGGACCTGCGGATAGCCTCGGCGAAGAGGCGGGCGGGAAAGCGGGTCGCGAAGGAAGGAGGGCAAGATAAAAGCGCCTGCCACGAACGCCGTAAGCCTCTGGTGAGGCTTGGCCTTTCCTGTGCATACGCGGTGGTCGCGGGCAAGTTGCCCGGTTTTTGTCAGCGTTTTCAACGCTTCGATATGCACAGTGGTGAATTACGCCGCCGGAGAGGGGGCTCGTGAGTGATTCCGAACGCGAATTCCGCATCCGCCCCGGTAAGTCTCGTTCTACCCGTGCACCGCGCAGCAAGGGTTTCGTTGGTAAGGTGCTCCGCGCCGCCCAGAAGTCCGGCCACGTAAGGCCGCATCGCAGCACCGCCGGCTCCCCCGGCGGTTCCACCTTCGGTCGCGGCCAAAGCCGCTTCGGGAGATGCAGGCTCTTCTCGCCCGCCCGCCGCGTCACCGTGACGGCCAGGATTGCGCGTCACAAGGGCCGCGCCTATCGCTCCGCACCGCTCGCCAGGCATCTGTCCTATCTCAAACGCGAAGGTGTCAGTCGGGACGGAGAGAAGGGTGTGCCTTTCGGAGCCGAGACCGATCGGGCCGACGATTCTGGGTTCGCCAGGCGGTGCGAAGAGGATCGTCACCATTTCCGCTTCATAGTTTCTCCGGAAGACGCTGCCGAAATGCAGGATCTCAAGGCGTTCACCCGCGATCTCATGCGGCAGATGGAAGCCGATCTCGGTACGAAGCTCGACTGGCTCGCCGTCGATCACTGGAATACGAATAATCCACATGTTCACCTGCTTGTCCGCGGCGTCGACGAGACCGGCGCCGATCTGGTGATCTCGCGCGACTATATCAGTTCGGGTTTGCGCTCGCGGGCCGAGGACCTGGTCTCACTGGAGCTTGGGCCGAAGCCGGAGCATGAAATCCGAAACGCGCTCGAACGGGAAGTCACGGCAGAACGCTGGACGCGGATCGATCGCGAGATCCGCTTTCGCGCCGACGAACTCGGCCTGATCGACCTGCGCCCCGAGGCAAAAGGACTGCGTGATCCCGAACTCCGCCGCCTGATGATCGGTCGCCTCCAGCACCTGCGCAAACTCGGTTTGGCCTTCGAAGGCGGTCCTGGCGAATGGATGGTTGGGCTCGAGGCAGAACGTACGCTACGCGATCTCGGAACGCGGGGCGACATCATCAAGACAATGCACAAGGCGTTCTCAGAACGGGGGCAGGATCGTGGGATCACCGACTTCGCGATCGTAGGCGACGCACCGGATGGACCGATTGTCGGGCGCTTGGTCGAGAAGGGGTTGCACAACGAACTGACGGGCGAAGCCTATGCCGTAGTCGATAGCACCGATGGCCGTGCCCATCATGTTCGGTTCCGGGGCCTCAATGCCTTCGACGATGCCCCTCCCGAAGGTGGCATTGTCGAGCTCCGCCGTTTTGGAGGCGCGGATGACGTGCGCCCGAGCCTGATACTCGCCAACCGGTCCGATCTCGATCTGCAAAGCCAGGTTTCCGCCCCGGGTGCGACCTGGCTTGATCACCGGCTGGTGGAGCGGGAGCGGATGCCACTATCGACCGGCGGGTTTGGGCGCGAGGTCCGCGATGCCTTGGAGGCAAGGGCGGAGCACCTGGTGGGAGAGGGCCTTGCGCATCGGCAGAACCAGCGTCTTGTGCTGCAGCGCAACCTGCTCGCAACACTGCGTCGTCGTGAACTTGATGCGGTGGCGGAAGGTCTCTCCTCCGAGACCGGCCTGCCGCATCGCCCTGCACAGGTTGGGGAGCATGTTGCCGGCACCTATCGGCGGCGGCTCACGCTGTCGTCGGGCCGCTACGCGATGATCGAGGGTATCGGTCCGGATGGTGGCCACGGTTTCCAACTCGTGCCCTGGTCACGCGAGATCGAGCAGAAGCTCGGGCAGCATATCTCGGGCGTGGCAAGAAGCAGCGGTGGCATCGACTGGAGCTTCGGGCGCAAGCTCGGGCTCGGTCTCTAAAGGCTTACTGATGCGCTTTCTCTTCCCAATCGGCCTTCAGGCTGAGACTGGTTGGGCTGGAAGCGAGGGCATCCGAGTCTTGGAATTTCAGCTTGAACAGATCGGAAGCGCCGAGGGCTCCCAACGATCTTGGATTGCTTTCTGCCAATCGCTCCAATCTTGCCATTGCAAGGTTGACACCGGGCAAGCCGGACCGCGACCCCCTTGGGTTCTATGAGAGGCTACTAGATATCGAGCTGAAAATTAGAGGGTTTTTCGTTCAGAAAGAACCAAAGGAAAACCAAAGATTGGCCCACTAACGTGATTCCCAAGCTGCACGGAAAGTGTGGAACTTGACAGAGCGCCTAACGGGAGGAGGGGCGCAATGTTCGGTCTTGGTTGGACGTCAACAGCTATACATTGGCGGCTTACCGGAAAGCAAGCAAATCGGCCTCCCAGAGTTTTTCCCCGACCATCGGACATGGTTGGCACGGGGATCGTCAAGGCACCAACTGGGAGATTTGTCCATGCCGAAGCTGCAACGCCACGATTACTACGACATCGCCAGGGACATGAATTGGGCTTTCACCTATGTGCCCGAGGAAGATGCTTTCCCCGAGGCCCTGTCCAAGAGTTTCGGCATCGAGAACGAAAAGTGGTGGGGTTGGGATGAGCCTTACAAGCTGACCTATCGCGAATACGTTCACAACCAGGCCGGCAAGGACGCGGGCATCTATTCGATCCGCTCGACCATCGCTCGCTCGAACATGTACGACAATCTCGACGAAGGTTGGAAGTCGGCGGTGAAAGCTCACTACGGCGCAATACCGGTGCCGGAGTATCTGGCATCGATTGGCGAGGCGCGGATGGCGCGTTTTGGCCGGGCTGCCGCTTGGCGCAACATGGCAAGCTTCGGCACACTTGACGAATGCCGTCATGGCCAGGCGCAGATCTACTTCCCCTACTGTCTGACTGACAAGGACCCGCAGATGGACTGGGCGCACAAGACCGTCCACACCAACGAGTGGGCCGCGATCGCTGCGCGGAGCCTCTTCGATGATATGTTTACCGCCAACGATGCGGTTTCCACGGCGATCCAGCTGACCTTCACCTTCGAAACCGGCTTCACCAACCTCCAGTTCCTCGGCATGTCGGCCGATGCGCTGCATGTGGGCGACGTCGAGTTCGGGGCGCTGATTTCCTCGATCCAGACCGACGAGGCCCGCCATTCGCAACAGGGCGAGCCGACGCTCAAGATCATGGTCGAGAACGGCCGGAAGGAAGAGGCGCAAAAGCTGGTCGATCAGATGTTCTGGCGGTCGTGGCGCATCTTCGGTCTGCTGACCGGGTTCTCGATGGACTACTACACGCCGCTCGAGAACCGCACCATGAGCTTCAAGGAGTTTATGACCGAGTGGATCGTCCGCCAGTTCGTCGACCAGTTCAAGGATCTCGGCATGGATCTGCCCTGGTACTGGGAGGAGCATTTCCTGCCTGAACTCGACTGGTATCACCATGCCCAGCACCTCGGCGTGTGGTTCTGGCGTCCGACGGTGTGGTGGAACCCCGATGCCGGTGTGTCGCCCGACGAGCGGGATTGGCTGGAAGAGAAATACCCGGGCTGGAATGACAGCTTCGGCAAATACTGGGACGTGATCACCGAGAACGTTCGGGCTGGCAGGATCGAGAAGACCTATCCCGAGACGCTGCCGATGGTGTGCAACGGCTGCCAACTGCCGGTCACCGGCACCCATGCAGGCAAGAAACCGTTCAGCCATGTGCACAACGGTCGCAAGGTGACCTTCTGCAGCGAGATGTGCCAGTGGGTCTGGCAGAGCCAGCCCGAACGCTACGACACGCATCTCAACATCATCGACCGTTTCCTAGCCGGGCATATCCAGCCGCCGAACCTCGAAGGCGCACTGCAATATATGGGGATCACGCCCGATGTCGCGGGCAACGATGCCGACAACTACGCCTGGGCGCAGCAAATGCGTCACGCGGCGGAGTAAACCGCGAAACATAAAGACAGTCCAAGCAGGCACTCGCGTCGCCGAGCGGAGCGGTGTGTCTGCCCGGACCCTGGAGATTTGGAGGAACACATGGCGATGATCCCTTTGATGGCGGCCTTCCGAGGCGATTTTCTGACACAGCTCGTACCTGTGGACGATGGCGACGACATGGCCGCAGTCGCCGCCAAGGTCGCTCATCACGCCGTCGGCCTGCGCGTCAAAGAGCGCGATGCGCCGATTGCCGTCTGGTTCAATGACAAGCAACTGCCCGCCGACATGAGCTTTGCCGAGAGTGGCATCGGCGTGATGGACTACATCGAGGCTGGCTATGTCGAATGACTTGAACTGGGTTCCAGCGACCACGCTCGACGATCTGTGGGAAGGCGACTTCGTCGACGTCGAGATCGAGGGCGAGGTCGTAATCATTCTTCATCGTGAAGGAGGTGAGCTTCGGGCCTTTCAGGGCATGTGTCCGCACCAGGAAATCCTGTTGGCCGACGGTGATATCGACTTTGAGGCCGGAACAATCACCTGCTCTGCACATGAATGGCAGTTCGACATGGATTGCGGCAAGGGCATCAATCCCAGCGGCTGCCGCCTGTTTCAGTACGAAGTGAAACTCGAAGGTGAAAACGTTCTGGTCGGCGTGCCGACCGACGGTCGCCTTCGCCGTCTGCGCCACGAATCTGAGGACGCCTGAGGAGAACCAACATGGCAGAACAACAACCAAAGAAACTTGTAGGGCCGATCATTCGCGGCATTGATGACGACATCATCGATGCGGTGATCGGCGCTGCCGAGCAAGACAATCCGGACCGCGAGATCCTCGTCGAAGATCGCTCCGGCTACGTGCGGGTGCAGGCCGAACAGGCAATGGTTCTGACCGAGAAGAGCTTGATCGAAATGCTGGGTCGCCCATTCCGGCTCTCGGAGCTTGAGCCGAGCCTCGTCTCGTTCGCAGGCAGGCTCAATACCATGGACGACCGCTGGGAATGGGCCCTTCGTTGACAAGACGGCCAAGGGCCAGGGAGGAAATACAGAAATGATCGCAAATTCAAAAACACGCAAACGCAAACAGCCGTGGAGCCTTTGGAACGAGAGGCGGGTGCCCTCGGAATATGAGGCCGTCACCTACAAGTTTCACAACCATTTCCGGAACGAACCGGCTCCCTTCGAACTGTCGGAGGAGTGGGGTATCAACGTCTTCTACAAGACGAACCGTGAGGGCTCCGCATTGGTCGCGGCGGTCGAGGATTGGGAAGGCTACCGCGATACACGCGCCTATACCTACCGCCGCTATGTCGAAGATCAGAAGGACCGCGAGGTCTATTGCGACAACCTGATCGACGAATTCGAGACGCGCAACCACTATGCGAGCCTTGCCCCGGCCTGGCTGGATTTCCTCGGAGAATTTTATCTGCCGGTCCGCTTCGCAGGCCACGCCCAGCAGATGAGTGCCGTCTATATCGGCCAGATGGCCCCCTCGGCCTTCGTCACCAACACATTCTACTTCCAGATGGCCAACGAAATGCGCCGTGTCCAACGCCAGGCCTATCTGGCGCAGGTTCTGGCGATGGATACCGAGCGGCCGGAACTGGCGGACAGCAATCGCACCCGTGCCACATGGACTGGCGGTGCCACCTGGCAGGGCCTGCGGGAACTGATCGAGAAACAGCTTTGCGCCTATGACTTCGGCGAGGCCTTCGCATCGCGCCAACTCGTGCTGCGGCCGATCTTCGATCATCTGTTCAACACGGAGTTTGCCCGCATTGCCGAAGCCAACGACGATCGTCTTCTGACAATGCTTCACGACGATTTCCGTACCTATGACGAGGCATATGCCGTCGCAAACACTCAAGGCTTTGTCCAATATGCGGTCGAATGTGGCGATGGGAATGCGGAGCTGCTGCGTTCGCTCGCTTCACGTTGGCAGCCATTGGGCGAGAAAGCCGCGCGTGGGATTGCTGAAGGGTTCGCGCAAGCGCAAGGAGCGGATAGCGCCGACGCAATCGTGGAGCGGACACTGGCGGCGCAGAGCGAACTGATCTCCTCCTGCGGGCTTTGAGCCGCTGGGCCGGCGGCATCGCCGCCGGCCGTCAAATTCAGGACACTCCGATGAGCTACACCGTCACCATCGTGCCGGATGGGCCGAGCTTTGACGCCCAACCGGAAGAAACGCTCCTTGAAGCCGCACGGCGCGCCGGGGTCGCATTCCCGCACGAATGTGGTTGGGGTAGCTGCGGCACCTGCAAGGTTACGCTGGTCTCGGGCGATACCGAACTGTTGTTTCCGGATGCTCCGGCGATCAACCCTCGGGATGTGCGGACCGGGCGTATCGTAGCATGCCAATCCATGGCCCGAAGCGATCTCACCATTCGCCTCTCGCCGGCGGCCCCTCCGCAGCTTCCCGTTCCAGACCGCTTATTCGAAACTGAATTGGTGTCGGTAGAAGACCTAGCACCAGAGATTCGGCGCTTCACATTTCGTGCGGAAGAAGACATCGACTTTCTGCCAGGCCAATACGCGATCCTTCACCTCGGGCCGGGTCTCAGGCGGGCCTACTCGATGTGCAACCTCCCGGGCGAGGGAGTGTTGCAGGTCATTTCCAAGCGCTATTCTGGTGGCTCCGGATCAGAGGCACTTGCTGCCATGGCCACGGGTGACCGGCTGACGCTGGAGGCGCCATTTGGCACCTGCACACTGAATCGGAGTCCGGGGCGTAAGGTGTTCATAGCCGGGGGCACCGGAATTTCACCGATCCTTGCTCTGGTGCGTCAGGTGGCGCGGGAAGGCGTCGACTTCGCTGCCCCCGTGGATGTTATTTACTGCGCTCGCCGCCCGGAGGATCTCGCGGCAAGTGCTGAGTTATCTGATGCTGTCGATCGTGTGGCTGGAGCGAGTTGCCGACTCTACGCCGAGGACTGCACAGGCCAACCGGCAGTGTCTTCCGGCCGGGCGACCGAGGCCATTGCCGAAACGCGCCACGACCCGGCCGAAACCGAATTCTACGTGGCCGGGCCACCGGTAATGGTCAATGCGGTCAAGGCTCATCTAAAGGAGGCCGGTGTACCGATTACCCGGGTTCGCTATGACAGTTTCGGCTAGACAGCGAACCAACGCGGGTTCCGGTGTGCCTTTCCCGCCAGGTCTAAAACGACTTGTGCGCCGCACAGATGCAAGGCCACGCATCGAGCCCAGATGGCCATGCCAGCAATTGGAGCAAACCTCTGACCAGTCTCTACGCGATGCCCTTGAGCTAGCTGTTCTCGAATTTTCCGGCGTGTCAGCCTGTGCTAGCCCATTCGACGCGCCCGGTATCGGCTTTGCCCTGAACGACGATCTTGCTCGTGGACAGCCCGAAGCCTTCATCACTGGCAATTGCTGGCTATCGCTTCAGCCGACGGGTGCGATGCACCTGAGCCTGCGCCCGGAATGGGCGCAAAAGATCGTAAACCACGGCTGGGCCACGGTTCATCCCTTTGCCCGATATATGGCCGGAGCTGTGCCTCCGCAGAGCCTTGTCGTCTATGCGCCGCGCGATCCCGCGGAGCTTGCCGTTGTCTGCCGTATCGCAAGCGCCGCTCATGCCTACGCAATGGGAAGGATCGGGGATGTAATTCTCCCCGATACCCGTTGGTGACGAACGCGATGGGCAAACCTGAACCTCAGTATTTTCGGGTGACCTTGAAGCGGCCCGAGGGCGTGTTTTCCTTGGACGCGCCTTCGGACGAGTACCTGCTCTACGCAATGCAGGATGCGGGTATTGAGAGTCCGTTCATTTGCGAGCAGGGCTGGTGTTTGGCTTGCGCCGCACTGTTGGTCGACGGTCAGGTCGACCGCTCTGCCGCGCTCACGAATTACCCGGAAGATGCCGCGGCTGGCTTCGTCCTGCTCTGCTCTTCACGGCCTCTTTCCGATCTCGTCTTGACGCAGGACGTCCACGAAACGCGCCGTGCCATGACGCAACACCGCATAGCCCATAACCAGCTTGCCCGGGCGTATCCACCGGGATCGAGAGCGGGCTTTCGACGTGGCCGCGCAGCGTCGACCGCACCAACACCTTGCTGCAATTCCAATAATTTAGGGAGGAATGAAAGTGATGAAACTTAGAACATTGGCACTTACCTTGTCGGCGCTGGCGATCGCGCCCCCGGCTGTCGCAGATGACAGTAAGATCGGATGGTATCTTCAGCTTGGACCCGCCGGCGTCGCCTTCTCAGAGGGTGCCAGTATTTCCGCCGGAGGCAGTACGATCCCGGGTGCCAGTACAACATTGTCCGACAATGTCACGCTCGGTTTTGGTCTCGGATATCGTTTCACCGAGGATTTTTCAGTCATCGCAATTGGCGGCATTCCCCCAACCACAACGATCAAAGGCACCGGACCGTTGAACGGAGTAACGGTCGGAAAGGTCACCTATGGCCCATTGATCGTGGCAGCCAACTACCACATACCGACGAAAGGAAAATTCCAACCCTTCATCGGGGCGGGCATCAACTACACTATGGTGTTCGATACCAAGGACAGCGGGATCTCCAACTTAAAGGCTGACAGTGCCTTCGGAGGCGTTCTGCGGCTCGGCTTCGATTACATGGTAGACGATAGCAATGGCTTTTTCTTTTCGGCCAACAAGGTCTTCGTGAACACGAAGGCTACGGGCAACGCGGTTGCTCTCGGTGGTGCGCCGGTCGATGCGAAGATCGATCTGGACCCGCTCATTCTCCATGCGGGTTGGGTTCATCGCTTTTGACTGCCATGGGCCCAGTCGCCCAGGCTGGGCCCATGTCTCTGTATCGAAGAAGATGCCATGCTTGTCTTAAGCGAGCTCGATTGATTTGATACTGTATGGCAGCCGCAAAACAAATACATGCAACGGCAAAGAGCTTCGCCTTCTTCGGTGCGAAGCAGAACGCGCTTTTGCGAAGCACCGTTCGGCTGGCCAAAACCCATCTTCACATAACTGGCGTTCTTCACGTCGGGCCCGTGCCCCTGACACGAACTGGACGGATTGCGAAGATTGACGGTTTCCGGCCGGAGCAGGTTTTGGCCGGAGAACTCGGCTTTGACCGGGTTCCCGTTTCTTTCTCGATGATCGAGAAAGAACTCGGCAAGAGATTGCTTGAAACGCCCGGGGGAACGGCATTGACCGTCGATATGGAATGGGGGCTTCAGACAGCGTCTGCTACGGCGAATTTCGAAGGCTGGATGGCGGTCGCACAGACGCTGGCTGAGAGGTTCGATCGCCCGATCATCTCACTCTACAACCGAAGTTTGTTGATCGACGAGCACCTTTTGGCGGCGCTGCGCGGCCATCCGGCAGTGCTTGCGCCAGAGGGGATCGTGCCCAATCCTCACTGGCTGCCGCCGCCGCTCTACGCAAAGGGGACGCTGCGCGAGCAGGTCAACTTCTGGCTTGGCGGCATCGCGCCCAGCCTCATTCGAGACAACCCAAATGCCGACCGACACGCGGCCGAAGGAGCCGATCCGATGTGGCTTCTCAACCGAGGGGCGGACGAACCGGCGATTCCGGGCGAAGACCTTCGTGAGCGTTGGAAGATCCGCTGTTTTGGGCGACTACGGATATACCGCGCGAATGGCAGCCAGGTCGAATGGGCCATTCCCGGCGGAGCCACAATGAAAACCAAAACGCTATTCGCATATCTTCTGCAGCAGGGGGGCAAAGGCGCACGCACGGACGATCTTGCCGACCTTCTTTGGCCCGAAGCAGAAAGTGCCGAGGCAGCGCGTAACCGACTGTATCATACGGTTCGCGGGCTTCGCCAGGCGTTGCAGGGGCCTGAGGGGAACAAGAGTACGAGCTACGTGCTTCGCGACGGTACCAGCTATGTGCTTTCACCTCCGGATCGAAGCTGGCTGGATATTTCGGCGTTCGAACAGCTGTGTCGGCAATCGCAAAGCCATCTAAAGGCGCGGGATTTCGATGAAGCTCTGGTTTGCTTGCGGGCAGCGGACCGCCTCTATACCGGCGATCTCTTCGAAGACATTCCGTCAGAATATGTCGACGATCAGGAACGCGACTGGTGTTGGACGCGCCGTTACTGGCTGCGCGACATGTATCTCAAGGTCCAGCGCGACGCAGCACGCATATACCGTGAACGAGCTGAATACTCGGCAGCCTTAAGCCATTGCCAGAAAGCGCTGAAGGTTGATCCACTCGCAGAATTTGCGCATGAGGAGGCAATGTTGGCTTTCGCGGCGCAGGGACGCCGCGAAGCCATTGAGCGACAATATGCGCTCTACTCCGAGTCACTTTCGCGGTTCGATGATCGTCCACGCAGCGCGGAACTGACTAAGATATTTCATTCATTGGTAAAATAGCAGGTAGGTGCTGCGTTCTGCCGTGCTCGACATCATTAGTCGCCTCTATCAGCATCCCGTTGCTCAGTCCTGGTTCCACTCGCAGCAAATGTGCTGCCCTGAAGTCCTATCTGACCACGATGTTCCCCAAGAATTGGTAGGTCGTGCCATCGGTACACTCCAAGCGTGGCAGCTGTCCTTGAACCATCCGGCCGGGCATCGATTCGGCGTTGTCCATGCCTCCGGCTTTTAGAAAGGCGGGTTTCCGAAATGCGGCGGAGACGTTCGAGACTGTGCGAGAATCTCCGCCCATCCTACCTTCAGGTCTTTGGAAAATGTATGAATTTCAGTAAATTGAGCGCCAACGAGATAACCAAAGAAAAACCAAAGCTCGACTGCTATTCTGCACGTTGAAAGCACATCATAGCGCACATCATGGGAGGACTTGCGATGAGCGTTGCGGAAATCGCCCGCAGAGACGACGGATTCGATCCGTTCGATCTGAACGCCCCATTCGACACATGGGAACAGCTGCGCGAAGAGCAGCCCGTCTTTTTCCACGAACCCACCGGCTACTTTGTCGTGACCCGTCATGCGGACGTGAAAGCGGTGTTCGACGACTGGGAGACTTTTTCCTCGGAAAATGCCCAGGCGCCGATGCGCCCGATGTGCGAAGAGGGCAAGCGCATCATGAAAGAGGGCGGCTTTACTGCTTATTCCGGGCTTTCGGCCCGCGTGCCCCCCGATCACACACGTATTCGCAAGATCGTGCAGGGTTGTTTCGGTCCGCGCCGGTTCAAGTCGATCGAGCCGAAGATCGAGGCGATCATCGACCGCCAACTGAACAAGGTCGCGCCGCAGGGTGGCTGCGATTTCTTCCGCGAAGTCGCCTATGAGGTGCCTGCGCTGGTGCTCTTTACCTTGATGGGCATCCCCGATGCGGATGTGCCGAAGGTTAAGGACTGGGCGGTGAGCCGCGCACTCCTGACATGGGGCAACCTCACCGACGAGGAACAAATCCCGCATGCGCACAAGATGGTTGAATACTGGGCCTATTGCCGGGCCTTGGTCGCAGCGCGCAAGGAAGTGCCGGGTGACGACCTTCCATCGGACCTGGTTCGGCTTCAGGCCGAGGGCGCTGAGATTACTGACGAGGAAATCGCTGGCGTGATGTATTCCGTGCTCTTTGCTGGGCACGAGACGACTACGACCCTGATGGCAAACGCCGTAATTTCCCTGATGAACAATCGCGATCAATGGGATGCGATCTGTGCTGATCCATCCCTGATCCCCTCTGCGACTGAAGAGGTGCTGCGCTATTCGCCCTCTATCGTCGCCTGGCGTCGTAGGGCGAAAAAGGACACCGAAATCGGTGGTGTGGCCGTGCCGAAAGGCTCCGACATCCTGCTGATCATGGGCTCGGCCAACCGCGACGAGGCTGTGTTCGAGAACGGGTGCCAGTTCGATGTGACACGCAAGAACGCACGTACTCACCTCAGTTTCGGTTTCGGTATTCACTTTTGCATCGGCTCCCAACTCGCAAAGCTCGAGTTCGGCATCATGCTGCGTGAGCTGACAAGGCGCTTCCCGGAGATGCGCCTCAAGGAAGGGCAGGAGATCACCTTCCTCCACAACATCTCGTTCCGAGTGCCGGCACGGGTCGATGTCCAATGGGGAGCGTGAGCATGACAGATATGAAGTTCATCCTGCCTTTCGACCGGATCACGGCAGCGGATCATGGGCGTGTGGGCGGCAAATGCGCCTCGCTGGGCGATATGACCCAAGCGGGGGTGGCGGTGCCGCCGGGTTACGCGGTCACGACGGAGGCCTATGAGGCGATGTTGAACGAGACCGGATTGCGCGCTGAAATCGAAGCCCAACTGGCCCGGCTCGATTTCGACGATGTCACCGATCAGGAACGCGCCGCACAGGCGATCCAGATCCGCTTCCGTTCGCATCCGCTGCCTCCCGCGGTCGAAGCCGCGATCCGGTCTGAATATGCCACATTGGGGGAGGATATGCCGGTCGCGGTACGTTCGTCAGCCACCGCCGAGGACTTGCCGGATGCGAGTTTCGCCGGACAGCAGGACACTTACCTCTGGGTCACCGGCGCCGATGCCGTGGTCGAGAAGGTCCGCGATTGCTGGGCTTCTCTGTTCACCGCCCGGGCCATGGCTTATCGGCACAAACACGAGCTCGGTCAGATCGAGGTGCTGATGAGCGTTGCCGTGCAGAAGATGGTGAACGCCCGCGCCGCCGGTGTGGCAATGACGCTTGATCCGGTCAATGGCGATCGTACGCGGATCGTGATCGACGCATCCTATGGGTTGGGCGAAATGGTGGTGTCCGGGATCGTGACGCCGGACAATTACTCGGTCGAAAAGGTGCTGATGGAAATCGTGGATCGCAAGATCTCTGACAAGCATCTCGAACTCTTGCCCGATCCCGCCGCCCGCACCACTGTTGAGCGCGAGATTGAGGGCCCGCGCCGCACCGCGCAATGCCTGTCCGATGCCGAGATCATCGCGGTGGCCAAGCTTGCCAAGGATCTGGAGCGCATCAAAGGCTGCCCGCAGGATGTGGAATGGGCTATCGACGCCGATCTGCCGGAAGGCGAGAACCTTCTGGCCTTGCAGGCGCGGCCCGAAACTGTCTGGTCGCGCAAACCCGCCGAAAAACCGAAAGCAAGCTATGCCACCGGCATGATGGGTATCGTCGGTGCTTTGAACAACCCAATTGGCTCCGGCAGTTGATCGCCGGGCCCAATACAGCACCAACAAAAACACTCGGTATTCTAGGGAGGAGTAACCTGAATGGACCAACAAACCCCGCTGTTTCCCAGCGCCTATGACGTCAAGGCTCCGCAAGGCGCTGAGGGTTGGGAAGAACTGTATCCGTATTATCTGACGTTCCAGCCCAACCTGCGCGAAAAGGAAGACGCGAAATTCTGGTTCTGCGACAGCCAGCACTGGCCGAACCCGTTCAAACCCTTCGATGCGGTGACGGTGGAGTATGCGGTTCGCTGCCTCGGGCAGTATAATACCCGCCACTATCTTGTGCCGCCGGCAAACGGTGTCGATTACCGCATTCACAACGGCTATTGTTACATGTCGCCGATCGCGGTGGCGCCCGAACTGATCGAGGGCCGTATTCCGCAGTTCCTCGAACGTGCGGGCCACTATTTCCAGAACTGGGACAGCCTGCTCGAGAATTGGCACAAGAAGGTCAAGGCGAACATCGCCGACATGGAAGCGCTGAATTTCGAGAAGCTGCCCGAGACGGTGCATATCGACTGGATCACCGAAGGGCGCGGTGCCGATCCGCATCTCGATATGATGGCCAGCTACGATGCCGCCATCCAGCTGCTCTACAAGACCTGGCAGTACCATTTCGAGTTCCTCAATCTCGGCTATGCCGCCTATCTCGACTTCTTCGGCTTCATGAAGGGCCAGTTCCCGACCATTCCCGATCAGGCCATCGCCAAGATGGTGCAGGGGGTCGATAGCGATCTGTTCCGTCCCGACGACGAGCTGAAGAAGCTCGCGCGTCTGGCCATCGAACTGGGCGTTGCCGATGCACTGAAGTCTGGCACGGTCGACGAGGCTCTTGCGGCGGTGGCCAAAGCCGCCAAAGGTCAGCTCTGGCTCGATGCCTGGGAGGCCGCGAAAGACCCGTGGTTCAACTTTACTTCCGGCAACGGGTTCTATTCGACCGACAAGTACTGGATCGAACATCTCGATATCCCCATGGGCTATCTGCGCGACTACATCATCCGCGCCGAGGCCGGCGAGACCATCGAGCGGCCGACCGAAAAGCTGGTGGCTGAACGCGACCGGATCACCGGCGAATACGAGGCGATGATGGACGAGGAAGCTCGCGGCGTTTTTGCCGAGAAGCTTGGACTTGCCCGCGTCGTCTTCCCCTATGTGGAGAACCACAATTTCTACATCGAACACTGGTCGATGTGCGTGTTCTGGAAAAAGATGCGTGCGTTGAGCAAACTCCTGATGGAAGAGGGCTTCTGGCCGACCGAGGACGGCATGTTCTATCTGAGCCGTCAGGAAGTGCGCGATGTTCTGTTCGACTATGGCAATGCCTGGGCCACGGGCGGCGAATGGATCGGGCCGAGTTATTGGCCGCAGGAAATCGAACGCCGCCGTGGCATCATCGATGCGCTCTCGACCCAGCCGCCGCAGCCGGCGCTGAACAACCCGCCGGAGGTCATCACCGAACCCTTCACCATCATGCTTTGGGGCATCACGTCGGAATCGATCCAGAACTGGGTCGGTGGTGGCGATGCCGAAGACGGGTTGAAGGGCATGGCGGCCAGCCCTGGTGCGGTCGAGGGCATCGCCCGCGTGGTGCGCAGCCCCGATCAGCTTGATGAAATCCAGGAGGGCGAAATCCTCGTGACGCCGGTTACGGCTCCAAGCTGGGCGCCGGTCTTCGGCAAGATCAAGGCTACGGTCACCGATATCGGCGGGATGATGAGCCATGCGGCCATCGTCTGCCGCGAATACGGGCTTCCGGCCGTGACCGGGACAGGCAACGGGTCGTCCGTGATCAAGACCGGGCAGAAGCTTCGGGTCGATGGCAACACCGGCAAAGTGACGCTTTTGGACTGAACGATTTCGGGGGCCAGGAGAACTATTAACTTCGCTGGCCCCCGAACCCGAACTGACACCGAGGTTCCGATGCTCGATAAACCCACCGACCTGAGCCGGTACGATGCCGTTTGGCGAGCGGCAGAACGCTATATGCGAGCCCGAAAAAACGACGTTCATATCCCTCTTTCTTTCGCCTGGGCGCAAAAGCTGCTTGCCGAATATCCCGAGGCGGATCGCGATGTCTGTTCGCTCGCGATCCTGCTCCACGACATCGGCTGGTATGCGATCGATATGGAAGACATCATCGAAAAGGGTTTTTCCGGCCCCAACATGCTCCAGTCAGATGTACGCTATCTGCACGAAGCCGAAGGGGTTCGGATGGCAACCGAGGTGCTGGAAGACACCGGCTGGGAGGCGGCGGTCATCGCCCAGGTTTGCGAGATCATCGACGGGCACGATACCCGGCCTGACCCGCGCCATCTCAATGACCGGATCGTCCGTGACGCTGACAAACTGTGGCGCTTTTCCGTGACAGGGGTCTCGGTCGCCTGCGACTGGTTCAAGACGACGCCACATGGTTACGCCGACCGGTTGGAGAAACAGAAGACGCAGCTAGAGACCGAGGCCGGGGTGCGCATGGCGACGGAAACCCTGGCTGAAACGCGCAAGGCGCTCATGCTGCATGTGATCTGAGGGCAAACCATGGAAATGTTCATTGATGGGGCGTGGCGCGCGGCCACGAGCGGAGAGCGATTGAATGTCATCGCGCCAGCCACGGGGCAGGTGATCGATACGGTCCCGCATGGCAACGCTTCCGATGCCGATCTGGCCATTCGCGCCGCGGAACGCGCAATGGCGGAGTGGAAGCGACGCCCGATGGCCGACCGCGTGGCGATCCAGAAGACCTGCGCCCAGGCAATGCGAGATCACGCCGAGACCGTTGGGAACGCGCTTCACGCTGAACTGGGCCGGCCCTTGCCCGCCTGCATCGCTGAGATCACCCGCTCTGCCGACCTGCTCGATGTCTATGCCGAAGAGGGACTGCGCCTGTCGGCCAGCATGTCGCTCGGGGCGGCGCCGGGCGAGCGGACGGTGGTGACGCGTGAGCCGGTCGGGGTGGTAATCGCGATCACTCCCTTCAACTATCCCATCACCCTTTTGATGTTCAAACTCGGGGCTGCTCTGATTGCGGGCTGTACCGTGGTTGCCAAGCCTGCAGAAGACACGCCGATATCGACGCTGATGCTGGCGGAGATTTTCCATAGCGCCGGTCTTCCGGCGGGCGTGTTCAATGTCGTGACCGGCAAAGGCCGCGAGATCGGCACGGCGATGATCGAACACCCCATCCCCCGAAAGATCGCCTTCACGGGTGGCACGGCGGCGGGCAAGGCCATCGCCGCAGCAGCCACAGGAACGATGAAGCGGGTGACACTGGAACTTGGGGGGCAAAGCGCAGCCATCGTCTGCGCGGATGCGGATCTCGACAAGGCAACCACAGCTATCGCGCGCCACGGCTTCGCGAATTCCGGTCAGTTCTGTTACCGCGTAAACCGCGTGTTCGTTGAGCGACCGGTCTACGAGGAGGTGCTTAGGCGTCTTGCGGAGAAAGCGGGCAAGCTGACCCTGCAGCCGGTCGGGGGCGAGGGCGATCTCGGCCCGCTGGTAAACGAGAAGATCTATTCCAACAGTGCGCTGCAATCCGATGACGCCCGTGAGAAAGGTGCGCGCATCCTTCTGGGGGGAACGCGGCAGACCGGCCCCGGCTTTGACGATGGTTTCTATTTCCCGCCAACGTTGATCGCCGACGCAACGCAGGACATGCTGATCATGCGCGAAGAAACCTTTGGCCCGGTGCTCGGCATCGCGCCGGTGGACAGCGCGCAGGAAGCGCTGGACCTGGCCAACCGAAGCCGCTACGGGCTTGCCGGCTTCGTCTTCTGCCGCGATTTGGCGAAGGGCTTGACGCTATGCGAAGGGCTTGAGGCAGGCTCGGTCTGGCTCAATGATATTCACCGCTCTTCGCATTATGTTCCCTTCGGCGGTATGAAGGAGAGCGGGCTGGGGCGTGAGAAGGGCCGCTACGGGGTCGAAAGCTACCTCGAATACAAGACCATGTATCTCAGCTACGAGGTGCCGATATGACGCCCTCGACGCTCATGCCCCGCGATCTGCCGCTTTGGGAGGAGGCTCGCGGCTTTCTCGATGTGCGCTCGAACGATGTGCATACGCTGATCTCATACGGCATCGCGAAGGCGCTGCTGGTGGAACATCCGGGGGTGGTGGAAAGCATCGTTTTGCCTGCGATCCTGCTGCATGACGTGGGTTGGAAGCGGATCGACCCCGCGCTCATGGCGGATGCGATCGGGCCGAACCCGACGCGCAAGGAGCTGGTGCGCGAACACGAGATCTATGGCGTCGAGATCGCCGGAGACATCCTGCGCCGTCATCGCCCCGAGGGCGTCGATATCGACGCGGTGCTGGCGATCATCGACCAGCACGACACTCTGAAAGAGGCCAGCTCGCCCGAGGATGCGCTGGTCAAAGATGCCGACAAGGGCTGGCGCTTTTCTCCGCATGGGGTTGAGACCATCTGCGGCTGGTTCGGAACGCCCGCCGCCGAGACGCTCGACATGCTGGAGGATTTCGTGCTGCCGCAATTTCTGACTGATACCGGGCGGATCATGGCCCGAGCCTATCTGGCAGCTGGGCGTGCCACGTTCGAAGCCCCGGCCTATCTCAAGGAGAGCGCCAATGTCTGATCTCGATCTGCAAGGCAAGCGAGCCGTCATCACCGGCGCAGCGGGCGGTTTGGGCCGGGCCTTTGCCGAAGGCTTCGCCAAGGCCGGGGCGGAGGTGCTGGTCGCCGACATCAACGCCGAAGGGTGCGCCGAAACCGTGGCCTTGATTGAGGCAGCAGGCGGCAAGGCCCATGCCACGAGCGTGGATGTCACGGACCGCGAAAGCTGCATCGCGCTGGCTCGCACCGCCGAAACCACGCTGGGCGGCGCGGATGTGCTGGTGAACAATGCTGCGATCTATGCGGGGCTGGAACGCCGGTCGCTCGAAGACATCGACGAGGCGATCTGGGACAAGGTGATGGCGGTCAACGTCAAGGGCGTCTGGCAGGTCAGCCGTGCCCTTACCCCCGTCATGCGCAAGGGTGGTGGCGGGGCCATCGTCAATGTCTCGTCGGCGACTGTTTTTTCCGGCTCGCCGCAATGGCTTCACTACGTCGCTTCGAAAGGCGCGGTGATCGCCATGTCGCGGGCCATGGCCCGCGAGCTGGGCGATGACAACATCCGGGTCAACGTGCTGGCGCCGGGCTTCACCCTGACCGAAGCAAGCCTCGGGCTGATGGACGACGCGGCTTCCTACGGGGTCACGCGCGGAGCGCTCAAACGTGCGGCGGGGGCCGAGGACATGGTTGGCGGCGCACTCTATCTTGCATCGCCGCTGGCTGGTTTCGTGACCGGACAGACCCTGATTGTCGATGGCGGACGCCAATTCAACTGAGGAACAATAATGGTCAAACTGATATTCATCGAGCCGTCGGGCAACCGCAGGGAAATTGAGGCCGAGCCGGGCCAGAGCGTGATGGTCGCCGCCACTTCGGCAGGCGTGGGCGGAATCGTGGCAGAATGCGGCGGCTCGTGCGTTTGCGCGACCTGCCATTGCCGGGTCGTCGAACACGGCGACGCCCTGCCCACGATGGAGGATGCCGAGCGGGACACGTTGGAATTCACCTCGGATGCGATGGGCGAAACCAGCCGTCTAACCTGTCAGATCGAAGTGACGTCGGCTCTCGAAGGTGTCGTCTTCGAAGTCGTCGGGCACTGAGTGATGGCGGGGATCGTCATCATCGGCGCGGGGCATGGTGGCACACAACTGGCCATATCCCTGCGCGAGGAAGGCTATACGGCGCCGATCAACCTAATCTCGGCGGATCCGGACCATCCCTACCACAAGCCACCGCTATCCAAATCCTTCATGAAGGCCCCCGATGTCGCGCTGCAGCCTCTGCGTGCGCCGCAAGTCTTCGCGGATCAAGACATCAACCTGGGGCTTGGTGTGTCGGTCGAAATGGTGGATCGGCCCGGCCAGACGGTGCGCCTGTCTGGCGGGGAAACCTGCGCTTACGACAAGCTTGTCTTCGCGACCGGCACAGTGGCGCGCAAGCTGGCCGTGCCGGGCCACGACCTGAACGGGGTATTCACCTTGCGTACCGCAGAGGATGCACGTGCCCTGCGGACTGCTCTGCCGGATGCCGCGCGCGTCGTGGTGATCGGTGGCGGGTTCATTGGGCTCGAAGCCGCGGCAATGCTCTCGGCGCGCGGACTTGCGGTCAGTGTCGTCGAACTCGCGCCACGTCTCCTCGGCCGTGCGGCCAGCGCCACATTGGCTTCGGTCGTCGAGGGCACCTTGATCGAAACGGGTGTCGAGGTTCTGACGGTGGCGAAGATTGAAGGGATCGAAGGGACGGCGGGGCAGGTCGATGCTGTCCGGCTCGAAGATAGGACGCTGCCTGCTGATCTTGTCATCGTCGGTGTCGGTGCGCTTCCGGTGGTCGGTTTGGCCGAAGAGGCGGGCCTGACCATCGACAATGGCATTGTGGCGGACGCATACCTTGCGACCTCTGATCCGGATATCTACGCGCTGGGCGATTGTGCCTCGTTTCCGATGGGGGGATCGAGGCTGCGGCTGGAGTCCGTCCAGAACGCAACCGATCAGGCGCGAACGCTCGCGAAGACACTGGCTGGGATGCCGACTGAATATTCCGCCGTCCCGTGGTTCTGGTCGGATATCGGCGCCATGAAGTTGCAGATCGCGGGCCTTTCGGCGGGCGCGGATGCCGAGGTCACGAGCGTTACGGCGGAAGGGCGTCTGAAGTCGATCTATCATCTGCGCGGCGGGCGTTTGATCGCGGTCGAAACCATAAACAGTACTGGCGAACACATGCTGGCCCGGCAGATGCTGGCGGCGGGCTTCACGCCGCCCGAGGATCTGATGCGGCAGGGCGACCCGCGTGCGCTCAAGGCGGCTTTTCAGGGTTTGACCGCCTGACAGAAGCCCCTCAGAGCAGACGCCGCAAACCGGCCTGTACCTTCAAGAGTTTCGGCAGATAGATCTCGGCCAGTTGCCCGGCATTTTCCTGCGTCGCGGCCATACCGGTGTTCAGCGCGGCGATAACCCGGCCCCGCGCATCGAAGAGCGGCACGGCTATGGAGCGTAAACCGATCTCGACCTCCTGGTCGATGATCGCGTAGCCCTGCGCCCGGGCACCGTCGATTTGATCCATGATTTCGTCGGGATCGGCGAGGGAATGGCTCGTGCGCGGCGAAAGATCCGATGCCTCAACGAGCGCGAACGCCCGCTCGCGCGGCAGCGCGGCGAGAAGCACGCGTCCCATCGAGGTGGTGCAGGCGGGAAGCCGGGACCCGGGCATCAGTCCGATCGACATCACCCGCTTTTGCGCGGCCCGGGCGATGTAGACGATCTCGGTCTCATCCAGAAGTGCCACGGAACAGCTCTGTCCGATCTGCTCGGACAGTTGGTCGAGCCAGGGTTGCACGATCTGGGGCAGGGGCAGCGAGGCAATCGCGGCGACCCCGAGCCGCAGGACGCGCGGCGTGAGGGTAAAGAACTTGCCGTCGTAGTCGGCATAGCCCTCCCGGTGCAGGGTCAGGAGGACGCGCCGCGCGGTGGCACGGTCCAGCCCGCTGTTTTCGGCGGCCTCGGTGATTGACAGCCGCGGCGTTTCGGAACTGAAAGCCTCGATGACCTTCAGGCCCTTCACCAGAGAGGCGACGTAATCGGTGGATTTGTTCAACATGCGCACTTGTTTCTACATATTTTGAACAAAGATCAACATATGAACAAATGACTCGCTCCAGCCTCCGATCCGGCGCTATGGCAGGGACATCAAGCGGAGGAGCATATGAGCAAGGTTGCAGCATCCCTGGCCGAGGCAGTCGCGGAGATCCCGGACGGGGCACAGGTCATGATCGGCGGTTTCGGGGGATCCGGCGCGCCGATCGAACTGATTCACGCACTGATCGACCGGTACCGTGCCACCGGCAGTCCGAAGAGCCTGACGGTCATCAACAACAACGCCGGCAACGGGGCAATCGGCATCGCCGCGATGATCAAGGCGGGCATGGTTGCCAAGATGATCTGCTCGTTCCCGCGCTCGTCGAATGCCGAGGCGTTCAACGAGAAATACCTGGCAGACGAAATCGCGCTGGAACTCGTCCCGCAAGGCACGCTGGCCGAGCGGATCCGCGCGGCCGGAGCGGGCATTCCCGCCTTTTACACACCGTCGAGCTATGGAACCGAGCTGGCAGCAGGCAAGCCGGTCGAGGAATTCGACGGCAAGATGTATGTGTGCGAGCGCTGGCTGAAGGCCGACTATGCGCTCATCAAGGGCCAGAACGGCGACCAAGCGGGCAACCTGACCTATCGGCTGGCGGGGCGGAACTTCAATCCGTTGATGGCGATGGCGGCGGCGAGAACCATCGCTCAGGTCGCCGATCTCGGCGCGCCAGGCTCCATCGACGCCGAACAGGTCGTCACCCCCGGTATCTTCGTCGACGTGGTCGTCGCGGTGCCGGACCCGCAGCAGGAAGAAGTGCTCGTTCGCAGGGGGGTGGTCTACTGATGTCCGGTTTCAATGTGATGGAAGACAAGCTGTCGAACGCGCAGATCGCATGGCGCGCAGCGCAGGATATCGAAGACGGGTCCTATGTGAACCTCGGCATCGGTTTCCCCGAGATGATCGCCACCTTCCAGCCCGAGGGTCGCGAGGTGACCTATCATACCGAGAACGGCGTCCTTGGCTTCGGCGAGGCACCGGCCAAGGGCGAAGAGGACTGGGACCTCATCAACGCGGGCAAGAAAGCGATCACGCTGAAGCCGGGCGCGGCCTTCTTCCACCATGCCGACAGCTTCGCCATGGTGCGCGGCGGGCATCTGGATCTGGCTGTCCTCGGCGCCTATCAGGTCGCGCAGAACGGCGACCTTGCCAACTGGCGCGTGGGGTCCAAAGGTGTCCCGGCGGTCGGCGGCGCGATGGACCTTGTCCACGGCGCGAAACGCGTCGCGGTCGTGACCGACCACGTCACCAAGGAGGGCGGGCCGAAACTGGTCGAGACCTGCACCTTCCCGCTGACCGGCGTCGGCTGCGTTACCCGAGTCTATACCTCGCTTGCGGTGGTGGACATCGAGGGCAGCAGATTCGTGCTGCGCGAAAAGCTGCCCGTGATTTCCATGGAAGAGCTACAGGCGGTGACCGGCGCGCTGCTGCATATCGACGGGCCGGTCGGCGATCTCATCGTGCCGGAGGGGATTTGATGACCGAGGTTTTCATCTGCGACTACATCCGTACCCCGATCGGCCGTTATGGCGGCGCGCTCTCGGCGATCCGGACCGACGATCTGGGCGCGATCCCGCTGCGGGCGCTGGCGGAGCGAAACCCCGGGATGGACCTTGCGGCGATCGACGAGGTGATCTTCGGTTGCGCCAATCAGGCTGGCGAGGACAACCGCAACGTCGCGCGGATGTCGCTCCTGCTCGCGGGCTACCCGGAGACGGTACCGGGCACCACGATGAACCGGCTCTGCGGTTCGGGGATGGATGCGGTCATCACCGCCGCCCGTGCGATCAAGGCGGCCGAGGCGGAACTGATCGTTGCGGGCGGGGTCGAGTCGATGTCGCGTGCACCCTTCGTCATGCCGAAGGCCACCACCGCCTTTTCCCGTGCGAACGAGGTGCATGACACCACCATCGGCTGGCGCTTAGTCAATCCGCTGATGAAGGCGCAATACGGCGTCGATTCCATGCCCGAGACGGCCGAGAACGTCGCCGAGGATTTCGGGATCAGCCGCGCCGATCAGGATGCCTTTGCAATCCGCTCGCAACAGAAGGCGGGTGCCGCGATGGTAAGCGGCCGGCTCGCGCAGGAGATCGTGCCGGTCCAGATCCCGCAGCGCAGGGGCGCGCCGGTGATCGTGGCCGAAGACGAACATCCGCGACCCGCGACGACAATGGCGGATCTTGAGAAACTGAAAACCTTCGTGAAGGCGGACGGCACCGTGACGGCGGGCAATTCCTCCGGCGTGAACGACGGGGCGGCGGCTCTCATCCTTGCGACCAAGACGGCGGCACTGAAGCACGGCCTGACGCCCATCGCCAAGGTGCTCGGCGGCGCGACGGCTGGTGTGGCCCCCCGCATCATGGGGTTCGGCCCGGCGCCCGCGTCGAAGAAGCTGATGGCGCGGCTCGGGCTTGCGCCTGACGACTTTGCGGTGATCGAGCTGAATGAGGCCTTCGCCTCGCAAGGGCTGGCGACGCTTCGTGACCTCGGCATCGCCGACGACGATCCGCGGGTGAACCCGAACGGCGGCGCCATCGCGCTTGGCCATCCCCTCGGCATGTCTGGCGCGCGCATCACCGGCACCGCGATGCTCGGGCTGGAGCCGGGCGAGAGGTCGCTCTCGACCATGTGTATCGGTGTCGGCCAGGGCATCGCCATCGCGCTGGAAGCGGTCTGAGGCGGTCAGTTCGTTGGGTCTTCCTCCGCCTGCCGGTGCAGCAGCCTTGCCAGAAGATCGGCCGGGCTGTTTTCGCCGAAGGTAAATTTCCGCGTCAGCCCCACCGCGCCGGCCATGTAGTCCGATTTCAGCGGCAGCGAGGCGAGCGTGCCGGCGCGCAGTTCGCGTTCGACCACCCCGCGAGAGATGAACCAGAGCATGTCGGACTGTTCCAGAAGCGCAAGTGCGACGGGCAGCGCCACTGTCTCGAAGGCGGGGACGACGCCCGAAAGGCCCATCGCGGACAGATAGCGGTCGACGCTATCGCGGATGATCGCACCGGGATTAGGCAGGATCAGCGGGAAGGCCGAAAGCGCCTCGCGCGACCGCAGCGACAGGGCAGGGTGGCCCGCGCGGGCGACCAACAGGATGGACTCGTCATAGAGATACTCGAAGGCGAGACCCGGCATGTCCCGGGCCGAGGGCATCCGTCCAACCATCAGGTCGATCTTTCCGCCGCGCAGCATCTCGATCAGATAGCGGTTGGGGCCGGTGATGATGCCGATGCGCACTTCGGGGCGGTTTTGCGCTAGGGCGAGCGCGACCGAAGGGAAGAACCCGCCTGCCACGGTCGGCAGCACGCCGACCTTGACGAGATCCGCCGCCGACCGGCCGGAAAGGTTGCGCACCCCCGCCTCAAGGCTCTGCACCGCCGCGAGCGCATGGGCGCGGAACCCTTCACCCGCCGGTGTCAGGATGGCGCGGCGACCGGCACGGTCGAAGAGGGTCGTGCCGAGCAGTGCCTCAAGCTCCGTAATCGTTTTCGACAGTGCGGGCTGGGACACGTTCCGTGCCCGTGCGGCTGCGGAAATGTTCCCGTTTTGCGAGACCGCGAGAAACGCCTCGAGATGACGCAGCTTCATGCCGTTTGGTATATTCATTTGGTTATGCTTTTTGCATGAATTCGTATTTTTGTTAATAGGGGGATTATGCCACTTTGGCGACAGGAGGATCCCCATGCAGGCTCTGGAACGCGACTGGGGCACGATGCATCTGAACCTTTCCGGAGGGGATGGCACGGCACTGGTTTTTATCAATTCGCTCGGCACCGATCTGCGGATGTGGGACGCGGTCACGTCGCGCCTGCCGGCGAGTTTGCGCGCGCTGCGCATGGACAAGCGTGGGCATGGCTTGTCCGGGACCGGATCCCAAGGCTACAGGATTTCTGACCTGGCTGAAGATGTGATCGCGGCTATGGATCACGTCGGAATTGCGCGCGCGGTGATTGTCGGCTGTTCCATCGGCGGGCTGATCGCGCAGCATATCGCGCTGATGACGCCGGGCCGGGTCATCGGTCTTGTCCTGTCGAACACCGCATCGAAGCTGGGCGCGGCGGAAGGCTGGCTGGAGCGCATCGAGGCGGTGCGCGTGAATGGCATGGCGGCGATGGCGGACAATATCCTGCGACGCTGGTTCGGGCAGGCGATGCTGGACCGGCCCGAGGCGGCGCTTTGGCGTCAAATGCTCGCGCGGACGGATGCCGAGGGCTATATCGCCACCTGCGCCGCCATCGCGGGCGCTGACATCACGGACCGGCTGGGTGAGATCGCGCACCCCGCGCTGGTCCTCGGCGGCCAGCACGACCTGGCGACCCCGCCCGAGGTGGTCGCCAATCTTGCTCAGGCCCTGCCGCGCGCCGACTTTTTGATGTTCGAGACGACCGGCCACCTGCCGGCCGTCGAGGCGCCGGAGGCTTTTGCCGATGCGCTGATAAAATTCGTGGAGAGGATCACCGGATGAGCGAAACATTCGATCGCGGGATGGCAGTACGACGCGAAGTCCTGGGCAATGCCCATGTGGACCGGGCCGAGGCTGCCAAGACCGAATTCGACCTGCCGTTCCAGACGCTCATCACCGAAAGCGCCTGGGGCACGGTCTGGGCTTCAGACCGCCTGACCCGGCGGGAAAGGTCGATGCTGACCGTCGCGCTTCTGGCGGCGACCGGCAATTTCGAGGAGATCCCGATGCATATCCGTGCCACCACGCGCACCGGCGCAACGAAAGCCGATATCGCGGAGGCGTTGCAGCATGTGGCGATCTATTCCGGCGTGCCGAGGGCGAACCATGCCTTGAAACTTGCCAAGCAGACCTATGCGGAAATGGAGGAGAGCGAGGAATGACTGACCTTGGACCGCTGATCCCGCGCAACCGCGCGATCCACCCGGCCCCCTACGATCCGGGTTACAAGACGAGCGTCGCACGCTCGCCCAACCTGCCGCTTCTGTCGATGGAAAGCTCTCCGTCGGAAGAGACTGGCCCAACGTTCGGCCACGGTCAACTCGGTGCGCTTGATAACAACCTGATCTTGAACTGGACCAAAGGCGCGGCTCCTGCCGTTGGCGAACGCATCCTGATGCACGGCCGTGTCCTCGACGAGATGGGCCGCCCGGTGCCTCAGACGCTGATCGAGATCTGGCAGGCTAATGCCGGCGGGCGCTACCGCCACAAGAAGGACACCTATTTCGCCCCGCTCGACCCCAATTTCGGCGGCTGTGGCCGCACCATCACCGATGAGACCGGCTATTATGAATTCCTGACGGTCCGGCCCGGGGCCTATCCTTGGCCAAACCGGGGTAACGACTGGCGACCGATGCATATCCACATCTCGGTCTATGGTCACAGCTTCGGTCAGCGCCTGATCACCCAGATGTATTTCGAGGGCGACCCGCTGATCGGCCATTGTCCGATTGCCGCGACGATCAAGGACCGCAGCCAGCTCGACCGGCTGGTCGCGCCGCTCGACTTCTCGAAGTCGCGCCCGCTCGATTTTCTCGCCTACAAATTCGACATTGTCCTGCGCGGTCGCCGCCAGACCATGTTCGAGAACAAGTTGGAGGGCATGTAATCATGGTCCAGAAACTCGACACGCTGATCGAAACCGCGTCCCAGACCGCAGGGCCCTATGTCCATATCGGGCTGATGCCGACCTATGCGGGCAACGCCGGGTACTACCAGTTGGAGATCGGCACCTCGCCGATTGCTGGCGACGTAACCGGCGAGGTCATCGAGATCGTCGGCTCGGTTTTCGACGGTACCGGCTGGGCGATGCGGGATGCGCTGATCGAAAGCTGGCAATGCGACGCGAGTGGTCTTTTCCCCGGCCAGGAGGGCGCCGACCCGAACTTCACCGGTCATTGCCGTTTCGCGGCTGATGCCGAAACGGGCGAGTTCACTTTGCGCACGGTCAAGCCAGGGTCCTACAAGGGACGCGGCGGGGCGGAATCCGCGCCACATATCTCGCTCTGGATCGTCGCGCGCGGGATCAACATCGGCCTCAATACACGGGTCTATTTCGACGATGAGGACAACTCCGAGGATCCGCTCCTCGGCCGCATCGAACAACGCCCGCGGGTCGACACGCTGATCGCCAAGAAGATCGGAGAGAGGAAGTACCGGTTCGATATCCGGTTGCAGGGACAAGGTGAAACGGTGTTTCTCGATCTCTGACCGGCTCGGCACGAGAACGGAAGGGGCGGCAAAGACTGCCCCTTTTTGCCATGAGGAAAGGGCACCTACGATGAGCGTTTCCGTCTTCGACCATCCCTGGCTCTCGGGCCACTTCGGCGACGCGGAGATGGCGGCGATCCTCGCTCCCGAGCGGCAGATGGCCCATATGCTCGCGTTCGAGGCGGTGTGGTCGCGGGCCTGCGGGCGCGCGGGCCTGTTCGATGCGGCGGCGGCCGAGGCGGCCACACGCGCGATCGAGACGGTGCGGATCGACCTTGCGGACATCGCCACCGGAATGGCGCAGGACGGCGTGCCCATCCCGCGCCTCGTCAAGCAGCTGAAGGCGGTCGCGGGATCGGAGGCGGTGCACAAGGGCACGACTTCTCAGGACGTCATGGACACGGCTCTGGCTTTGACCCTGCAAGAGGCGTCGGACCTCCTCGCCGCGCGTCTCGAGGTTCTTGCCGGCTGTCTCGACGGGCTCAACACCCGATTCGGCGATGCCCCGCTGATGGGGCGCACGCGGATGCAGGCGGCGGAGCCGATCACCGTGCGTGACCGGGTGGCGACGTGGCGGCTCCCTTTGGGCGATCACCTTGAACGGCTCGCGGTCGTGCGCAAGCGTGTCGAGAAGGTGCAGATAGGCGGTGCCGCGGGCGACCGCAAGGCGCTGGGGCCGAAGGCCGATCAGGTCGTCGCCGATGTCGCGGCGGCGCTCGGCCTTGCCCCCACCGCCAGGGCGTGGCACGCGATACGGGACGGGGTGGCGGATTATGCGTCCTTCCTGTCGCTCGTCACCGGCACGCTCGGCAAGTTAGGGCAGGACGTTGTGCTGATGGCGCAGCAGGGCATAGACGAGATCGCGATGTCTGGCGGCGGTGGCTCCTCTGCCATGCCGCATAAGCAGAACCCTGTCGCGGCCGAACTTCTCCTGACGCTCGCGCGGTTCAACGCGGTGCAGGTTTCGGCCATGCACCTTGCGATGATCCATGAACAGGAACGCTCGGGGGCGGCATGGACCCTTGAATGGATGGTGCTGCCGCAAATGCTGATGACGACAGCACGCGCGCTTGCCGTCGCCATCGAGATTTCGCAGAGGATCACGCGGATCGGCCGCCCCTAGAAGGGCAGCCCGATATAGTTTTCCGCCAGGTCCCGCCGCGCGGTTTCAGAGTGCGCCAGATGGCTCAGCGTGGCTTTCCGCATCTGTTCGGCAAAGGCATCTTCGCCGTCGAAACGGTGCAGCATCGTCGTCATCTGCCAGCTGAAACGCATGGCTTTCCAGATCCGGGCCAGCGCTCGGGCAGAGTATTCGTCGATACCGGTCGTGCTCTTTCCATTCAGCGCGTCAATCAGCGTGGTATAGAGGTAGTATACGTCCGAGGCGGCAAGGTTCAGGCCCTTCGCGCCAGTCGGCGGCACAATATGGGCGGCATCGCCCACCAAGAACAGATTCCCCCAACGCAGCGGTTCAGAAACGAAGCTGCGCAGCGGAGCGATACTTTTCTCAATGGACGGCCCGGTTACAAGGCGCCTGGCGGCTTCTGACGGAATGCGACGCGAAAACTCGTCCCAGAAGCGCTGATCCGACCAATCCTCAACCGTATCGCTGAGCGGCACCTGCACATAGTAGCGCACGAGATTTTCGTTGCGCATCGACGCCAGCGCAAAACCGTGACTGGAATTGGAATAGATAAGCTCATCATTCACTGGCGGAGTTTCCGACAAGATACCGAGCCAACCAAAAGGATAGACCCGCTCAAACTCACGGCGTATTTCATCGGGAATAGTCCTGCGGGAAACGCCGTGGAAGCCGTCGCATCCTGCCACGTAAAAACAATTGAGGCGCTTGCGTGTGCCCTCATGGGTAAACTCGATATGGGATTTCGCCTGGTCGAGGTCGTGGATTTCCACTTCGGACACGTCGTGCAGGATCGTCGTGCCCATCGCGTCCTGCGCCGCATAGAGATCGGTTGTCACCTCGGTCTGGCCATAGACCATAACGCGCTTGCCGGTGAGCTCCTTAAAGTCGATATGGATCATCGTCGAGTCATCAGACAGATAGCACCCGTCGTGTGGGATGCCTTCTGCATCCATTCGCGCCCCGACACCGGCTTCGTGCAGCAACTCAACCGTGCCCCACTCAAGGATCCCGGCACGAATCCGCGCCAGAACATGCGCACGGCTCGACCGTTCCAGTATAACGGTTCCGATCCCCGCACGGTTGAGCAACTGGGACAGCAGCAACCCTGAAGGTCCACCGCCGATGATGGCGACCTGTGTGTCCATGGTGATCAATGCCGTTTCCTCCCGTATCTTTGCTGAACCGTAGCTCGGCATACGCCGCCAACGAATGGACTGTATCGTCATTGACTGGTACTATTCAGGCATGACCGACGCGCATTCGATCCCGCTCTTCAATCTCTTCGGCGAGACGACGGTTTTCCCTGACGTCGTGCATTGCGAACGTGTTCTGGATCGCGCCGGCCTGCATGATTGGGTCATTGCACCGCACCGGCACAGCCAGATGTCGCAAGTCTTCTTCATTGAGCATGGTTCCGCACATGTAGTGCTGGACGGCGCCGAAGAGAGGCTGGCTAGTGGCCGGTATCTTTACGTCCCGCCACAAATCGTACATGGGTTTGAATTCACCCGCGGTACCGAGGGGACTGTTCTTTCGTTCCCCTCACCGGTCGTTTCCCGGCTGGGCCCGAAGGCCGCTGCATTAACATCCTGGCTGGCGACCCCTCAGCGGGGAGTCGTAACGGCGGACGTTGCGCAACTCATCGCGGCACTTGCTGCAACATATACTTCTACTGGCACATTTCGTGCACAGAGGTTGGTCGCGCTCGCCCATGTTCTTCTCGCAACGCTGGCCGAAGACGACCTCGCCGATGCCGCATTCGAGGATCCGCAGGCCGGACGGCAGATTCAACGGCTTGACGCGCTCATCGCCAAGCATCTGACCGACGGTTGGGCCGGGCGGGATTATGCGGCGGCTCTTCACGTCACGACCGGTCATCTTAACCGTATCGTTCGGATGGCGACCGGGCGCAGCCTGACGGCACATCTCGAGACCGCAACGATGACCGAAGCGTGCCGGCTGATCGCTTTCACCCGCCTGCCACTGGCCGAGGTGGGTTACCGGCTTGGATACTCCGACCCTTCCTATTTCTCGCGCCGCTTTCGCTCCCGAATGGGTGAAGCTCCGTCGGCGTATCGTAAGAGGGTGGTTGGGTCAGAGCTCTGATTGCCTATGTTGTAGTGCAACGGCAATTTATCAGTAAGGTACGATTGCAGCATTTTCCTATTCGTACTCTACGGCCGCCGGACCTGCGACATGCGCAAACCCGGCCTTGAATGCGCAGACTGCGTGCTGACCATGGGCGCCATGACAGCAACAAGGATCCTCTGGGGCCAAATTCTGGTCGTTTTCCTGATCGTGCTCACCACGACCTGGGGCGCGACCCAATGGGTTGCCTGGCGGTTGGGGTTTCAGGCCCAACTGGGAAGCCCGTGGTTCGACTTGTTTGGCACGCCGGTCTACCCGCCGCCTGCGGTTTTCTGGTGGTGGTATTTCTACGATGCCTATGCACGCAGCGTATTCTGGGAAGGTGGCGCCATCGCCGCCTCGGGTGGTTTCCTTTCCATCGCCGTCGCCATCACGCTGTCGGTGCTGCGCGCACGCGAAGCGGCCGATGTCGATACCTATGGTTCCGCAAGATGGGCCGAGGGCAAGGAGGTCGAGGCGACCGGACTTCTCGGCCCCGACGGAGTGGTGCTTGGCAAACTGGACAAGGATTACCTGCGCCATGACGGGCCGGAGCATGTACTTTGTTTTGCGCCGACCCGCTCGGGCAAGGGTGTCGGTCTGGTCGTTCCATCCCTCTTGACCTGGCCTGGCTCAGCCATCGTCCACGATATCAAGGGCGAGAACTGGGAACTGACCGCCGGGTTTCGCGGACAACATGGGCGTGTCCTGCGCTTTGACCCCACCAACGCCACATCAAGCTCCTATAATCCCCTCCTTGAAGTCCGTCGTGGTGAATGGGAGGTGCGCGACGTCCAGAATGTTGCGGACGTGCTCGTCGATCCCGAAGGTTCGCTTGAAAAGCGCAATCATTGGGAAAAAACGTCCCACTCCCTTTTGGTGGGGACGATCCTCCATGTCCTTTATGCGGAAAATGACAAGACGCTTGCCGGTGTAGCTTCTTTTCTGTCCGATCCGCGCCGACCGATCGAGGCTACGCTGAAAGCGATGATGACGACCCGGCACCTCGGTGAAGACGGTCCGCATCCGGTTATCGCTTCGACCGCCCGGGAGCTTTTGAACAAGTCCGATAACGAAAGGTCCGGCGTGCTCTCTACAGCCATGTCGTTCTTGGGCCTCTATCGCGATCCGGTTGTCGCCCATGTCACCCGGCGATGCGACTGGCGGATCGCTGATCTTATCGCCGATCCAACACCCGCCACACTTTATCTCGTTGTACCACCGTCGGATATTTCCCGTACCAAACCGCTCATCCGCCTGGTCTTGAATCAGATCGGTCGCCGGTTGACTGAAGACCTCCACGCAAAGCACCGCAAGCACCGAGTTCTGATGATGCTCGACGAATTCCCCGCGCTCGGTCGCCTCGACTTCTTCGAGAGCGCGCTAGCGTTCATGGCTGGCTACGGCATCAAGAGTTTCCTGATCGCCCAGTCTCTCAATCAAATCGAGAAGTCCTATGGTCAGAATAACTCGATCCTGGACAACTGCCATGTTCGGGTGAGCTTTGCCACCAATGACGAACGCACCGCAAAACGTGTGTCCGATGCGCTGGGCACCGCGACGGAGATGCGCGCGATGCGCAACTATGCGGGCCATCGACTGGCGCCTTGGCTTGGCCACCTGATGGTATCCCGATCCGAAACGGCGCGCCAACTCCTGACTCCCGGTGAAATCATGCAACTTCCCCCAGATGACGAGATCGTCATGGTGGCTGGCTCTCCTCCGATCCGCGCGAAAAAGGCTCGGTACTATACCGATCAGCGCTTTCTTGATCGCATATTCCCCCCGCCTGAATCCGCGAAGAAGGAGAAAGCGGCAAAGGTTGATGAATGGTCGAACCTCGATCCTTTGCAGCCGGATGCAACCTTGCTGGCCGAAACTACAGGAATTGGGGAGGACGAAGCGAATGCCGGTTTGCGGCGCGAGCCAGAGCTTCCGCAGCATGTTTCGATCGCCCGCAAAGCCTCCAAAGAACCTGCTAGGGAATTCGAGGGAATGCTGGATGACGAGCCCGAAGACATCGTGCGCCAGCGACAGGCTTTGCGGCAAAGCATGGGGCAGGTGGCTCGGCAAGTAACTCTGGATTTGGATGACGGCATGGAATTTTGAGGCAGAGAAAATGCGAGACAGAATGAACCTCTCCCTACCTGTAGAAATGATCGGTCGTATTCGCGATTTGGCTGATCGCAAACGCCTTACGCGCTCTGCAGTGGTCGAGGCGGCCGTCGAAAGTTTCCTCTCACCTGATCACGCCGACATGCAGGAGGCGGCGCTGACCCGCAGGTTGGATCGTCTCTCGCGGCAAGTCGCTCGCCTGGAACGCGACCAGCACATCACCGTCGAAACCCTTGCGCTCTTTGTGCGCTTCTGGCTTACGATCACGCCCCCTTTGCCGGAAGAAGATCAGAGCGCCGTTCAGGCCAAGGGTCGCGAACGGTTCGATGGGTTCGTCGAGACACTCGGGCGGAGGCTCCAAAAGGCAAATAGCTTTGTCGACGAGCTAGCAGAAGAAAGCCCAGCCCCTTGAAGTCCTGTGGGAGAGGGAGAGTCCGCCCGGAAGAGCAGCACTGCCACGTGCAAGTATTGAGTATCGTGAAATCGTTGCAACGACTGCATGGCTTGCTTGCTTCATCATGGCATGCAGGACGCAGGTCTCTGTCACTGCCTTTGCGAGGACTTCTAGGTTCATCGAACCCATGAGCGTCAGGCAGCGGATTTTTGCTCCTGCAACAACTTGGAAGCCAAAGCATTGGAAATAGTTGACGCTGTAGGATAGCTTACGCTTCACTTCTAGAAAAAAGATATCACAAAGCGAAAAGGTCTTGGCAGTCTACGGTGAAATAAATCGCAGACATGGTATTGGAAATTCAGGATTTCCAGTTCATTGGCTCTGATGTTCCGGTGTCGATTATGCAGCGCGCGGGACCAAATGAAAATTCCGCCCAGTAGGATTTCGCCTATAGAAAGATGATCCTGCCAAGTCGCGGGGGGGGTGCGTGTCTAGATAAGCATCAACGTTCCTGCGACCTCAAATCTATTACGTATGTCATAGGTGTAAAGTGGAGCCTGCATTTCTCTCCCGGCTACTTATTAAGGCGTGAGATTTTGCAGCAATTTCAGCCATTAAGTTAGTTGCACGATTATATTAGTGGCTGTGGTGTCGAATGTTTGCATGGACCTCAGAAAAGTTAGTCAAATGAGTAAACTCCCACGTAGATTCGGGTTGCATCACCTTCACTATTTTGTTGTTAGCGCCGAGAACGGGAGCTTTCGGCAAGCCGCGAGGGAGCTTGAAATTCAGGAGTCCGCTGTAAGTCGTAGAGTTCGCGACTTGGAGGATCAAGTTGGTGCTTCTCTTTTTCATCGCCATAGCGCGGGTGTAACCCTCACTTTTGCGGGAGAAACCTTCCTTAAAGCCGCTCGAAATATTCTGGGTAATGTTGAAGAGACGATTACGGATATTTGCGCGGCTGGGCGGGGAGAAAAGGGCCGATTGACAATCGGCATATTTTCATCCCTTGCGTCTGGCTTTTTGAACAATCTCATTGTGAGCTTTGGAAGGAGTTTCCCCGAGATTGAAATTGAGTTGGTGAATGGAAATCCAACCGATCACTTCGGTGCGATACGTAGTCTAAGGCTTGATATCGCCTTTGTCTCCGAAAGTAAGAGCTGGCCAGATTGTGATAACGAGGAGCTGTGGAAAGAACGGGTCTTCTTGGTTTGCCCCGAGCACCATGAACTTGCTGCTGGTCGAATGTCTACTTGGGACGAAATTGCGGACGAGACATTCTTGGTAAGTGAAGTAGCGCCGGGGCAAGAGATGCGTGATTATCTTGTTCGGCGTCTTGCAAGTGTCAGTCGTGCTCCAAGAATTCAGACACATGCTGTCGGCCGAGACAACCTTCATGCACTCGTGGCTATGGGGCGTGGGCTGGCGGTTACCAGAGAAGCAAGTACTGCAACCCAATTTCCCGGCGTCATATACCTCCCAATCGAAGGGGAAACCTTGACCTATAGTGCTGTCTGGTTGCCCCACAATGACAACCCAGCCCTACGCCGCTTGCTCAGCATGGCGCGTGATCTTGCGGGTAACAATCGAGGCTGAAACCGGGGAGGGGAGAGGTTCCTCCCCGCCTGTGTCTATCCAGCCCTACGCCAGGTTACTACGCCTCTTAAGTTGCTGTTGAGCCAAGGCCGGATCCGGCTTTCTTAATCGACCCCGATCCAGGGCCGTCCGTTGGAGGCGCCCAAAACAGGAACGGGGACGACATGGTTCAGACCAGCCAACAACCAGAGGCAATCCGGAGAGGCGCGCGGATGCTCCGCACCGCGCTCGGGCCCGCGATCGCGCGGTTTCTGGAAGATCCCATGACCGTCGAGGTGATGCTCAACCCCGATGGGCGGCTCTGGATCGACCGCCTGTCCGAAGGCCTCTCCGATACCGGCGAAACGCTGCCCCCGGCCGACGGGGAACGTATCGTTCGGCTCGTGGCACATCATGTCGGTGCTGAGGTCCATGTCTCATCCCCGCGCGTCTCCGCTGAACTGCCCGAGACGGGAGAGCGATTCGAGGGACTGCTGCCCCCCGTAGTCACGGCCCCGGCCTTCGCCATTCGCAAACCGGCTGTCGCGGTCTTCATGCTGGACGACTATGTCGATGCGGGAATCATGACCCGCCTCCAGGCGGAAGCGCTACGCCTGGGCGTTGCCACGCGCGCCAATATTCTCGTGGCCGGCGGCACCTCCACCGGCAAAACCACGCTAACCAATGCGCTGCTTGCAGAGGTCGCGGAAACCCAGGACCGCGTTGTCATCATCGAAGACACCCGCGAGTTGCAATGCGCGGCGCCGAACCTGGTTGCGATGCGGACCAAGGACGGCGTGGCGTCGCTTTCCGATCTCGTGCGCTCCTCGCTGCGCCTGCGTCCCGACCGGATCCCGGTTGGAGAGGTCCGTGGCGCCGAGGCCCTCGATCTCCTGAAGGCTTGGGGAACAGGCCATCCCGGCGGGATCGGCACCATCCATGCAGGCTCCGCGCTTGGGGCGCTCCGTCGGATGGAGCAACTCATCCAGGAGGTGGTGATCACCGTCCCCCGCGCCCTGATCGCAGAAACTATCGATCTCGTTGCCGTTCTTTCCGGCCGTGGGTCCGCGCGCCGTTTGACCGAGCTCGCCCGCGTCAAAGGGCTCGGCCCGGACGGCGACTACCTGGTCTCGACCACCGAATTTCCATCGATCCCCACTCACGAAACAGGAGATGCTTCATGATCCGCCAAGCCTTGCGCGTCCGCCAGAACGTCGCAACCGTCGCAACCGTTGCCTGGGTGAGCCTTCTGTTCGCACAGCCCGCCCATGCCTCGGGTTCCTCGATGCCTTGGGAAGCGCCATTGCAGGCGATCCTTCAATCCATCGAGGGGCCCGTCGCCAAGATCGTGGCGGTGATCATCATCATCGTCACTGGGCTCGCACTGGCCTTCGGCGATACTTCGGGTGGCTTTCGTCGCCTCATCCAGATCGTGTTCGGCATCTCCATCGCCTTTGCGGCCAGTTCCTTCTTCCTGAGCTTCTTCAGCTTCGGTGGTGGGGCGCTGATCTGATGCTGGAGCAGCTCTCAGGCGTGCCGGGTTATTCCGTCCCGGTGCACCGCGCTTTGACCGAACCAATCCTACTCGGTGGTGCGCCGCGGGCATTCGCCATCCTCAACGGCACTCTCGCCGGGGCCATCGGTCTCGGTCTTCAGCTCTGGGTCGCCGGGATCGTGATCGGCATTCTCGGCCACGTGTTCGCGGTCTGGGCCGCCCGTCGCGATCCGCTTTTCGTGGAGGTCGGACGCCGACATCTGCGGCTGCCCGGACATCTTCAGGTCTGAGGAGAGTATCAAGATGATGAACCTCGCCGAGTATCGTCGGGGCAGCGCCCAGCTTGCCGATTACCTGCCCTGGGCCGCGCTGGTTGCCGAGGGTGTGGTCCTGAACAAGGACGGCAGTTTCCAGCGCACGGCGCGGTTTCGCGGGCCGGACCTCGACAGTGCCGTCGCGGCCGAACTGGTCGCGGTGGCCGGTCGTCTCAACAATGCTTTCCGCCGGCTCGGCTCCGGTTGGGCCATTTTCGTCGAAGCGCAACGCATGGAGGCCGCCACCTATCCCGAGAGCAGATTCCCGGATCCGGCCTCCGCCTTGCTTGATGCCGAGCGCAAGGCCGGCTTCGAGGAGGAGGGCGTGCATTTCATCTCCGGCTACTTCCTGACCTTGCTCTACCTTCCGCCAGCCGAGGACAGTGCGCGCGCCGAGACCTGGCTCTACGAGGGGCGTGAAAACTCCGGCGTCGATGCCCGGGAAATCCTGCGAAGCTTCATCGACCGCGCCGATCGCGTATTGGCGCTTCTCGACGGCTTCATGCCCGAATGTCGCTGGCTCGATGATGGCGAGACGTTGACCTACCTGCATTCGACCATCTCCACCAATCGCCAGCGGGTGCGGGTGCCGGAAGTACCGATGCATCTCGACGCCCTGCTGGCCGATCAGCCGGTTATCGGGGGCCTGGAACCCCGACTGGGGCAGGCGCATCTGCGCGTTTTGACCATCACTGGTTTTCCGACTGCGACCACGCCCGGCATCCTCGACGATCTGAACCGGCTGGCCTTTCCCTATCGCTGGTCGACCCGTGCGATCCTGATGGACAAGACCGATGCAACACGCATGGTCACCCGGATCCGCCGCCAATGGTTCGCCAAACGCAAGAGCATCGCCGCGATCATCAAGGAGGTGATGACCAACGAGCAATCGGTGCTCATGGACAGCGATGCCTCGAACAAGGCCGCCGATGCCGATCTCGCACTGCAGGAACTCGGCGCCGATGTTGCAGGCGAAGCTTATGTCACCGCAACGCTTACCGTTTGGGATGAAGATCCGCGCCTCGCCGACGAAAAACTCCGTTTGCTGGAAAAAGCCATCCAGGGCCGTGACTTCACCGCCATGATCGAAACCGTGAACGCGCTGGATGCCTGGCTCGGGTCACTGCCCGGCCATGTCTACGCAAATGTGCGCCAGCCACCGGTCTCAACACTCAATCTCGCCCACATGATCCCCCTTAGCGCCGTGTGGGCGGGGCCGGAACGGGACGAGCATTTCGCAGCTCCCCCACTGCTCCTCGGCAAGACCGAGGGCTCGACCCCGTTCCGGCTGTCTCTTCATGTCGGCGATGTGGGACATATGCTGGTCGTCGGTCCCACCGGCGCCGGTAAATCCGTACTGCTCGCCGCCATGGCGCTGCAGTTCCGGCGCTATGACCGCGCGCAGGTCTTCGCATTCGACTATGGCGGCTCGATCCGCGCTGCAGCACTTGCCATGAAGGGCGATTGGCACGATCTCGGCGGTGAGCTCACCGACGCTGCCGAGCCCACGGTTTCGCTACAGCCTCTTGCCCGGATCGTCGAACCCTCGGAGCGATCCTGGGCCGCTGACTGGATCGCCACCATCCTCGATCGCGAAGGCGTGCCCATCACACCCGCTATGAAAGAGCATCTCTGGACCGCGCTCACATCTCTGGCGTCTGCCCCTGTTACCGAGCGGACCATCACCGGCCTTTCCGTGCTTTTGCAGTCGAACGATCTCAAACAGGCGCTTCGGCCATATTGCGTGGGCGGCGCCTATGGACGGCTGCTCGATGCGGAAGTCGAAGATCTGGGAGCCGCCTCTGTCCAGGCCTTCGAGATCGAGGGTCTGGTCGGAACAGGTGCGGCGCCAGCCGTGCTTTCCTATCTGTTCCACCGGATCGGGGACCAGCTCGATGGCCGTCCGACCCTTCTCATCATTGACGAGGGCTGGCTGGCGTTGGACGACAAGGGCTTTGCCGGGCAGTTGCGTGAGTGGTTGAAGACGCTTCGGAAGAAAAACGCCTCCGTCATCTTCGCCACGCAATCGCTATCCGATATCGATAATTCCGGCATTGCGCCCGCGATTATCGAGAGCTGCCCGACCCGGCTCCTTCTGCCCAATGAACGCGCGATCGAGCCGCAGATCACCGCGATCTATCGGCGTTTTGGGCTCAATGATCGCCAGATCGAGATCCTGGCCCGCGCCATGCCCAAGCAGGACTATTACTGCCAGTCCCGTCGCGGCAACCGGCTGTTCGAGCTCGGCCTGTCCGAAGTCGGGCTCGCGCTTTGCGCGGCCTCGTCCAAATCCGACCAGGCATTGATCGGCGAGGTTCTCGCCGAACAGGGCCGTGACGGTTTTCTGGCGGCTTGGCTTCGTATCCGCGGTGCCGATTGGGCCGCCGATCTTCTTCCGGACCTGACCAATCTCACGCTCGCCCCGACCCACGGCACGACAGACGCGGAGCTCCCCCACGATCCACCAAAGCTTCAACCAAAACAGGAGACCACGACATGACCCGCCAATCTCATCACCGCTTCGGCCTTCTTCGTACCTCGGCTGTTGCTCTGGCGCTGGCAGTACCTTTGGCGATGGCGCCGGTATTCACGACGCCGGCCCACGCGTTGTTCGGAGGGTTCGGGCGGATCGTCTACGATCCGACCAACCATGCGGAAAACCTGCTGACGGCAGCACGTGCCCTGGAACAGATCAACAACCAGATCGCCTCGCTACAGAACGAAGCGCAGATGCTGATCAATCAGGCTCGCAACCTCACGAGCCTGCCGTTCTCAGCACTGAGCGATCTGCAAAGGAATGTCGATCGCACCCGCCAGCTTCTGGCGCAGGCACAGAACATTGCCTTCGACGTTCAGCAGATCGACCAGCTGTTCCAGCAGGACTATGCCAACATCCCGCAGACCGCGACCGACGCCCAGCTTGTTGCCGATGCCCGCGCTCGTTGGGGCTATACGGTCGGCGGTCTTCAGGATGCGATGCGGGTACAGGCCGGCGTCGTTGGCAATATCGATGCGCAGCGCGCACAGCTTTCTGCGCTTGTCGGCGAAAGCCAGACCGCGGTCGGTGCGCTTCAGGCCACGCAGGCGGGGAATCAACTCCTGGCACTGCAAGCTCAACAGATTGCCGATCTCACCGCCGTCATTGCCGCCAATGGCCGTGCCGAAGCCCTAGTCGAAGCTGAGCGTTCCGCTACGGCCGAGCAGGGGCGTGTTCAACGCGAGCGCTTCCTCACCCCCGGCTCGGGCTACCAGCCCGGTACGGCGCAGATGTTCCACAACTAGGTCCGACGCAGGAGGGGCAGATGGAATCCAGGGTGCTGACCCGCATCGCGGCCATCGTCTTCATTGCCTTCGCCGTCACGGCGACGGTGATCGAGATGACCCGGCAGGAGGGAGAGCCGAGCCAGGCCAGGCCCGCTTCGGTTCCCCACCCCCCCGTCGATTCACTGCGCGCGGGCCAGCGCCGATGCCAACAAATGGGGGAAGCGGCCGCCAATGACCCGGTCTGTCTTCAGGTCTGGAGCGAAACCCGCGACCGGTTTCTTGGACGCACCCCCGACACGGCAGCCCCCCGCAGGACCGAGGAGCGTTGATCGATGGGTGGCACCGGCGTTATTGACAATTTCCTTGGGGTCTTCACCTCCTATATCGATTCCGGTTTTGGACTGCTTGGTGGCGAAGTTGCCTTCATCGCCACCACGCTGATCGTGATCGACGTAACGCTCGCCGCACTCTTCTGGGCCTGGGGCGCCGATGACGACATTCTCGCCCGGCTCGTGAAGAAGACGCTCTTTGTCGGGGTCTTCGCTTATCTGATCTCTAACTGGAACAGCCTGGCGCAGATCGTCTTCGACAGTTTCGCCGGACTCGGCCTGATGGGGTCGGGAACGAGCTTCTCCGCCACGGACCTTCTGCGGCCAGGGCGCGTTGCGCAAACAGGTCTCGATGCCGGACGGCCGCTTCTCGAGAGCATCTCCGATCTGATGGGTTTCGTCTCCTTCTTCGAGAACTTCATCCAGATCGCCTGCCTGCTCTTTGCCTGGGCTCTGGTTCTGCTCGCCTTCTTTCTCCTCTCGATCCAGCTCTTCATCACCTTGATCGAGTTCAAGCTGACGACCCTCGCAGGCTTCGTACTCATCCCGTTCGGACTCTTCGGCAAGACCGCCTTCATGGCCGAGCGCGTGCTGGGCAATGTCGTGTCCTCCGGGATCAAGGTATTGGTGCTGGCCGTCATCATCGGCATCGGTTCGACATTGTTCAGCCGGTTCACGACCGGTTTTGGGGGTATGACTCCGACCGTGGATGAGGCGATGGCAATTGTCCTGGCAGCCCTTTCCCTTCTGGGACTCGGAATCTTCGGGCCGGGTATTGCTACCGGCCTGGTGTCGGGCGGGCCGCAACTCGGGGCTGGCGCCGCCGTCGGGACCGGACTGGCGGTTGGCGGCGCAGCTCTGGCCACGGGCGGTGGCGCCATGCTTGCCGCCCGTGGCGCCGGAGGTGTTCTCTCGACCGGTGCGGCCGCCACACGCGGCGTTGCAGCAACTGCGGGTGCTGCGTCTTCGGCCTATTCCCTGGGATCCATGGGACGGTCCGGCGCAGCGGGGATTGCCGCCGGTTTGGGCGGCGTCGCGCGGGCCGGTGGCAGCACCGCCGTCTCCCCGCTACGGCGGATGGCGTCACGCGCCTCGGACAGTATCAAGTCGAGTTTCTCCGATGGCGCCCAATCCGGCTTCGCCGCAACAGGTGGTGCGTCGTCAATGGGGACCGTTAGCAGCGGAGCCGCTCAAGGCACATCCGTCGCCGCCGTTGGAGCGCCTGCCTGGGCCAAATCCATGCGTCGCAATCAAGCGATGAGCCACGGCGTCACTTCAGTGGGCCATGCTCTGCGCTCGGGTGACAGCCACGGTTCCGGTGCCTCCATCAATCTTTCGGAAAGTGACCGCTCATGAGCCTCTTCAAACGATCCACGACACATTATGGCAAGCTCCCCGAACCCGAGACTCCGTATCAGAAAGCCGCTCAGGTCTGGGACGAGCGAATAGGCTCGGCACGCGTGCAGGCCCGCAACTGGCGTATCATGGCTTTTGGCAGCCTGATCCTTTCCGCAGGATTTGCGGCATCGCTGGTCTGGCAATCGGCGCGCGGTACAGTTGTTCCCTGGATTGTCGAGATCGACACGTATGGCGAAGCGCGGGCGGTCGAGCCGGCTTCGGCCGACTATCGCCCGACCGATCCACAGATCGCTTTCCATCTCGCTCGCTTTATCGAAGAGGTGCGGGGACTTTCAACCGATCCTGTCGTCGTGCGCCAGAGCTGGCTTCGCGCATATGAATTCACCACCGATCGCGGGGCCGTGGCGCTCAATGACTACGCACGTGCCAATGACCCCTTTACGCGCGTTGGCGAAGAACAGGTGTCGGTCGAGGTCTCCAGCGTCATCCGCGCCTCCCCGGACAGTTTTCGTGTTGCCTGGACCGAGCAGCACTATGACAATGGCCAACTCGCACAGACCGAGCGCTGGACGGCTATCCTCACCATCGCGATTCAGCCACCGCGCGACGCGCAGCGCCTGCGCGCCAATCCTCTCGGCATCTACATCAATGCAATCAACTGGTCGCGGGAGATGAGCCAATGACCCGAATCCCGTACCTGACAACCGGTTTCCTCCTTACTGCCACTGTACTCTCAGGATGTGCCGCAAACCGTCCGCCACAGTTTTCCTATGATGACGACGTACCGCCCATGCCTGCGGTGCGCACCGCCGTGACCGATGACAGGCCTCGCCCGCTACACACGCCGCCGCGCTGGACGCCGAGCCATGGCGGTGCAGCGGCTGGCACCCCAACGGCGCGCGTCGAAAATGCGAATGCAGCCGCCCGGGTCGAACCGCGTCGAGAAGGCTACTACAACTCCATCCAGATCTATCCCTGGTCGGAGGGGGCGCTCTACCAAGTCTATGCCTCTCCGGGGCAGATCACCTCGATCGCGCTCGAGCCGGGCGAAGCCCTGACCGGCGCCGGGCCGATAGCAGCTGGCGATACTGCCCGCTGGATTATCGGAGATACCGAAAGCGGCTCCGGGAACAACCGCAGGGTTCTCGTCCTCGTCAAGCCAACACGCCCCGACATCACGACCAACCTTGTGATCTCGACGGACAGGCGAACCTATCTCATAGAACTGCGCGCCGCCGAGGACATCTGGATGCCATCTGTGTCCTGGGCCTATCCCCGCACCGCCCGCACACAACAGGTCGCTGCGGCGACGCCGACGATTCCGCCCTCGAATGCCCGCAATCATCGCTACGGGCTGCAGGTGCGCGGCGACAGTCCGCCCTGGCGCCCGGTCTCGGTCTTCGACGATGGACGTCGCGTCTATATCGTGTTCCCGCGCGGTATCGTTCAGGGTGAGATGCCGCCGCTGTTCGTTCTCGGATCGGATGGCGAGCCTGAGATTGTTAATAGCCGCATTTACCGCAACATCCTGATCGTCGACCGGCTCTTCGGTGCAGCCGAACTGCGCCTTGGACGGGGCAATGCCCAACAAGTGATCCGGATCGTTCGCTTCGAAGAACAGCAGGCGAGGGCGCAACCGCATCGGGCTTCCGGAAAGGCACCCCCATGACCGAAAACAGCGTCCTTGAAGCCAATATCGAAACGATGCGCTTGCGGGCCGATCCGCCGCGCGTCACCCGCATCTCCCGAAAGGTCATGACCGGGCTCGGCGTGCTTGCGGGGCTGGCCGTCGGAGGCGCACTCATCTACGCCCTTCAAAGCACAGATCGTCAGGTGCAGCCCGAAGAGCTGATCACCACCGATCGCCGACAGCCGGCGGATGGATTGCGCGATCTACCTGGCAGCTATGACGCCGTCCCGCGGCTCGGCCCACCCTTACCTGGCGATCTCGGTGGTCCGATCCTGGATGCGCAAGAACGAGGGCGTCCGGTCGTGTCGCCGACAATCCAGAGCCCGGCAGCCGATCCCGAGGAACAAAGACGGCTCGCCGAGATGGAAACCGCCAGAACGAGCGCATTGTTTTTCCAAACACGGCCTGGTACGCAAGCAACGCCCTCTGTTGGAGCAAGCCCGGCTGTCATCGCGCCGGGGCCAGGTTCTGCGGTCAGCGAAGATCGGCAACACGCCTTCCTGAACGCCCAGGTTGATCGTCGCACTGTAGCACCGGATCGGATCATGCCGCCGGCATCCCCTTACATTCTTCAGGCGGGAGCTGTGATCCCCGCCGCCCTGATCACAGGGATTCGTTCTGACCTGCCCGGACTGATTACCGCCCAGGTGACTCAGAATGTCTACGACAGCCCAACAGGAAGCCTTCTCCTCATTCCGCAAGGCACACGCATTGTTGGCGAATACGACAATGGTGTCACATTCGGTCAGCGCCGTGTGCTCTTGGTCTGGAACAGACTGATCCTGCCCAACGGCCGCTCCATCATTCTCGAAAGACAGCCTGGCGCAGATGCGGCTGGCTATGCCGGTCTCGAGGATGGCGTCGACTACCATTGGTGGGATCTGATGAAAGCCGCCGGCCTGTCAACGCTTCTTGCCGTGGGCGCCGAGCTTGCTACCGACGACGAGGATCGTCTGGTTCAGGCGATCCGGGACGGGGCCGTAGACACAATCAACGACGCAGGCCAGCAAATCGTACAGCGCCAGCTGCAGGTCCAGCCGACCCTGACCATTCGGCCAGGGTTCCCAGTCCGCGTGATCGTGACCCGCGATCTCATCCTCGAACCCTATGGAGGCTGACATGACAAAGCTCAAGCTCGGACCATTGCCCGACGACAAGCCGGTCAAATTGACCGTTGAATTGCCCGCAGCGCTCCACCGCGACCTTGTCGCCTATGGCGAGATCCTCGGGAGTGAGAGCGGACAGGGAGCAATTGATCCTGCTCGGCTCATTGTGCCAATGCTCGAACGGTTCATTGCGACTGATCGCGGGTTCTCCAAGGCACGCAAATTAGACCGAAAGGCGCCGAACCCATGATCAAAAAAAATTTGCAGCAAGCTTAGAGATTTTGCATTCCCGGATAGATTCCGCAGAAATCGCCTATTGCGCTCTCCCGCAACCAACGACGCACTGATAGTTTGAAGGCATACCGCTTGGAGTTTGGCCAATTTGAGCCGATCTCTATGGTCTTGGCTGGTGAACTTTCGGCAAGGTGGGCAGGCCTCAGGCTTTGTCGATTGCAAGTTGTAGGCTAGGCCACTTTACATATTTGTCGCCCGTTTCCCGGATGTGCGTATATCGTTTCAGGCTGACCCATGACCTGTGCCCACTGACTGCGGCGACATGGGGAATATTCCAACCCATCTCGAACAGGCGTGAAATGCCTTCGTGGCGCAGATCGTGGAAGTGCAGATCCTCGATCCCGAGCAGTTTGCAAGCGCGGGTGAAGTTGGCCGTGATCGCGTCCGGAGAGCATGGGAAGATCTCAGCTTTCCGTTCGGGCATGCTGTCGATGATCCGAATGGCCTCCTTGGGCAGATCGACCCAGGTATCGTTGCCGAGCTTTTCGCCGGGATGCTTCATGTCACGGACCAAAATGCGTTTGTGCTCCTTCTGGAAGTCATCCCAGGTGAGGCGGGTGATCTCTGCCTGTCGGCGCGTAGAGAAGAGAGCGAACACGATCACCTTGTGCATGGGCATCGCCTGGGGTGTTCTCTGGCGCCGATCAATGAAATGGGCCAGCAGCCGGTCGAGTTCATCGAGAGTGGGTCTGCGGTTCCGTTGCGCAGAACGGGAGATGATCCCCATACGGCGCGCGACGGTGATCGCGTCTCTCATCTCCCGGTCATCCAGTCGGAAGTCCCACATCGGTCGAGCTATCGCGAAAATGGAGGCGAGATGGCTCGCGTAGTTCCCGACTGTTTGCGGTTGTCCGGGCAGTGACTGAAGGAACTCGATGATATCCTTCGACTTGATGGTGGAACAGGGCAGATCGGCGATCGGGTAGGTCGCTATGGTCCTGAGGACTTGCGCTTTCGTGCGACCGATTTCCTTCACGGCTTCTTCAGTATAGCGCTCGATCGCTTTGGACAGCGGTGGGTCGGATGCGTTCAACTCTTCCAGCGCACCAGGTTTTGCTAGCTCTTTCTCGCGTTTCTTTATCCATGCGGCCGCAGCTGGGCGTCTGTCAAAAGTCTTCGTCTCGTGATAGACGGTGCCCTCGCGCATCACTCGTACACGTGCCCTGTAGCTGTGACTTCCATCCTTGCGTTTGCGTGTGGTGATCGAGCCCATGATGGTCTCCCCATTTGGTCCACGAAATTGTATTTGGTCCACGGGACCAAATCTAGTGCCAAAATCGACGGGTTTGGTCCATAATGAGCGGAAATGAGACGAACTGTAGGTGCCAGTAAGTGGCTGAAAAATATAAAAAACAAGACATATCAAGAGCTTCCCGCCTGTCCGTTGCGCCCATGTTGGACTGGACGGACCGGCATTGCCGGTATTTCCACCGGCTGATGACGGCGCGGGCGCTGCTTTACACGGAAATGGTGGTGGCCGATGCCGCCATACATGGACCGCGCGCGCGCCTGCTGGGCTTTGACGTGGCGGAGCATCCGGTCGCGGTGCAGCTCGGTGGCTCGGACCCGGACAAGCTGGCCGAGGCGGCACGCATTTGCGAGGGCTTCGGCTATGACGAGATCAACCTGAATGTCGGCTGTCCCTCCGACCGGGTGCAATCGGGCACGTTCGGTGCCTGCCTGATGCTGACGCCGGATGTCGTGGCGCGAAGCGTCGCGGCCATGAAGGCGGCGGTCTCCATTCCCGTCACGGTGAAGTGCCGGATCGGCGTGGACGACCAGAATCCGGAAGAGGCGCTCGACCGGCTTGCCGGATTCGTACACGGCGAGGGCGCCGATGCGTTGTGGGTGCATGCCCGGAAGGCCTGGCTCAAGGGTTTGAGCCCGAAGGAAAACAGGGACATCCCGCCGCTTGACCATGACCGGGTTCACCGGCTCAAGGCGCGCTATCCCGGCTGGTTCATCGGCATCAATGGCGGAATCGTTTCACTGGACATGGCGCGCGACGAACTGGACCATGTCGACGGCGTGATGCTGGGGCGCGCGGCCTATCAGCAGCCGGACATCCTTTGGGGCGCCGACGCCCTGCTGGACGGAGCGGCGTCCCGCGCGCCGGACTATCCGGGACTCATCGACGCCATGGCGGAGTATTGCGCGGCCCATATCGCCGGCGGCGGGCGGCTCGGCCATGTCACGCGGCACATGGTGGGCCTGTTTCACGGCATGCCGGGTTCCCGGCGCTGGCGCCAGATCCTGTCGACAGAGGCGGTGAAGCCCGGCGCCGGGCCGGAGGTGCTGCGCGAGGCCTTCGCGGCAGTGGACTGGCAGGGCGCCTGCTTGCCGGCAGCCTAGAGTTTGCGACCGGAGCGAACCGGCCCGCTCCGGTCGCAAACCGCGCCAATACTTTACATGTTCACGGGAACGGGCTAGCGGACACGCCATGTCCGGCGTGGAGGGGAAACCATGGGCGACTTGCCATTGATGGAACTGCTGTCCTTCGCGGCAGCCGGAATCGCGGTTGGCCTGGTGGCGGGTATCCTGGCCGGCGTGTTCGGCATTGGCGGCGGCGCGGTCATGGTACCGGTATTCTACCAGGCCCTTGGCGCCATTGGCGTGGACGAGAGCGTGCGCATGCACATCGCAGTCGGCACGTCGCTCGCCATCATCGTGCCGACGTCGCTGCGTTCCTTCCAGGCGCATTACCGGCGCAATGCCGTCGACACGGCGCTGCTGAAGAGCTTCCTCATTCCGGTGCCGGCCGGCGTCGTGCTGGCATCGCTCGTGGCGGCGGCGATTTCCAGTGCCGGGCTTCGCGCGATTTTCGGCTGCATCGCCATTGTCGTTGCGCTCCGGCTGCTGCTCAACCGCGAGCATTGGCGGATCGGCTCCGAGATCCCCGGAAATCCGGTGCGCGCGATTGTCGGGCTCGTCCTGGGCTTCCTGTCCACGCTGATGGGCATTGGCGGCGGCGTGCTGAACAACACGTTCATGACGGTGTTCGGCCGGCCGATGCATCAGGCGGTCGCTACGTCATCGGGCGTGGGCGTGCTGATCTCCATTCCCGGTGTCCTGGGTTATGTATGGGCAGGCTGGGGCGACCCGAACCTTCCGCTCGGCTCCACCGGTTTCGTCAACTGGATCGCGGTTGCCTGCATCATACCGGTGACGATGCTGGCCGCGCCGCTGGGCGTTCGCGTGGCCCATGCGGTGAGCAAGCGGCAGCTTGAAATCGCCTTCGGCATCTTCCTGCTGATCGTTGCGGCGCGGTTCTTCTTCAGCCTGACATGAGGGGCGCGCTCAATCGCGCAGGATGAGCCGGTCGCGGCGGATGTCCAGCCCGTCCAGCGTGTTGAGGTAGTTCATGCCCAGCAGGCTCTGCCCGAGACCGGAACTGCGGGCGACAAGAACGGGCAGCGATTGGCGGCGTATCGTGCCGATTTCGATCTCGTCGATGCGGGCGCGGGCCGCCTCGGTGCGGCCGTTGGCGGTCTGGATCGGCATGGTATAGGCGAGCGCACCGACATCGATGCCCACGGCCGCCGCGTCACGCTCGGTCAGGACGGTGCTGGTGGCGCCCGTGTCGACGAGCAGGCGCAGGGGGTGGCCGTTGACACGGGCGTCGACCTCGAAATGGCCGGAATCGGACCGCATGACCATGATGGCGTGGCCGTCCTCGCCCGTCATCGCGATGGGACTGCCCGGCACCAGCCCGCCGGTGATGCGGCTTGCCACGTCCTGCATTTCAAAGCGGTATTGATAGCCGGCGACCAGGACCAGAAGGAGGGCAAGCCAGATGGCGATGCTTCGCGTCACATTCGAAAAACGCCCTGCCGAACGCACGGCCACGGCCCCGATGACGGCGCCCAGCAGCCCGAGATAGACGAGCCGGGCGAAACGATCATTGTCGAGGCCGAATACCGCGCCGCTTTCGCCTGTCAGAAGCAGCCATGCCAGGGCCGCGCCAATGATGGCGATCAGTATCCAGAAGAAGCGGCTCATGACGGCGACGTGCGCTGTCTTGCCATGCGTGTGCGCCGGGTATCGCGGCGCGGCTTGCGCTCAACTGTCGACAGCCGTTCGGGCAGCGCGGCCATGATCGTTTCGCGCTCGGTGTCGGTGTAGAACATCCAGTTCATGATCTCGCCCGTGGTCCGGCCGCAGCCGAAGCAATAGCCGGATTTCTGGTCGATGGAGCAGACGAGGATGCAGGGTGAGAGCATGACGGTCCTGGCGTGTTGCCGCCGGCTGTGGCACGGCTTGTTCCGCGCGCGCGACGCGATGTTCATGGGATTATGATGGGTTTGCCGATCATCTTTTGCAAGGCGGCCGTGGGCGGGATTTTGCGCAATGGCAAAAATGCTCTATGTGCGCTGCAAAACAATCGCATCCGGAGCACTGCCCCATGGCCGAGCCTACGCCCTTCGACGATTTCCGTTCCCTGATCGCCAATCTGCCGAATCCCGACCGGGACGCGCTGGCCCAGGCGGGAGAGACCCGCAAGGCAATGCTGGCCGGCGACCGGCTTGGACGCATCGGTTCCATCGCGCAGTGGTTTGCCGGCTGGCGTGGCAATGCCCGGCAACCCGTGATGAAGCCGCTGACCGCCATCTTTGCCGGCAATCACGGCCATGTCGCGGCCGCGCGCGGGCCCTGGTCACTGGAGGAAACGAAGCGGCGCGTCGACCTGTGCGCCTCCGGCACGGCCATGGTGAACCAGGTCTGCGAGGCACAGAATCTCAGCCTCAAGATCCTCGATCTGGCGCTGGATCATCCGACCGGCGACATCACCGTGGAGGCGGCACTGGAGGAACGCCAGTGTGCCGCAACCATGGCTTTCGGCATGGAAGCCATCATGGGCGGTGTGGACCTGCTGGCGCTGGGCGATATCGGCGCGGGGAACGGTGCTGTCGCTGGCGCGCTGATGGCGGCGGCGTTCGGGGGCGAACCCGGCATGTGGGCAGGGGATGTCTCGACGGCGGAAGGCCAGGCGCGCCGCGCGGTCATCGAGGCCGCCCTTGCCACCCATGGCGATGCGCTGGCGGACCCGCTGGAGGCGTTGCGCCGTGTCGGCGGGCGCGAATTCGCCGCCATGGCCGGGGCGATCCTGGCGGCGCGCATGGAGCGTATTCCGGTGGTGCTGGGCGGATACGCGCCCCTGGCGGCGGCGGCGATCCTGTGGAAAGCCAATCCGCTGGCCACGGGGCATTGCGTGCTGGCCGACCTGTCGGGCGAACCCGGCGAGGCGGAGGCTGCAAGGCGGCTCGGGTTGAAACCTCTGCTCGATTTCGGAATCGCAATGGGCGAAGGGGCCTCGGCAGCGCTTGGCGCGGGGCTCGTTCGCACGGCGCTGGCCTGCCAGACGGGCATGGCGGCGAAACGGGAAACAGAAACCGGCGCCAGGCACTGACGCGGCGACGGCCCGGACAAGACTTCAGGCCGCGCCAACCTCGCCGGCCGTGCGCTCCGGTTCATTGTCCTGCAACTGAACCCGTTTGGCCGGAAAGGTTGCGATCACTTCGGTGCCGATGCGCAGCTTGGACCGCAGTTCGAACCTGCCCTCATGCATCTTCATGATGGCCTGGACGATGGGCAGGCCCAGGCCCGTGCCCTGTTCCGCGCTCTTGATGGCGATGGAGCCCTGGCCGAAAGCGGACAGGACGACCGGGATTTCGTCCTCGGGAATGCCGGGGCCGTTGTCGATCACTGCCATGTACTGACCGCCCGAGCGGGTCCAGCCGGCGCGAATGGTGATCTCGCCGCCCTGCGGGGTGAATTTCACCGCGTTGGACAGCAGGTTGAGGGCGACCTGGCGCACGGAGCGTTCATCGGCCAGAACGAAGGGCAGGGCGGCCTGGTACTGCTTGACGATGCGGATGTCCTTGCCGCGGATCCTGATGTCGAGCATGTGCGCGCAGTCGTCGAGAATCTCGACCAGCGAGACCGGTTCCTCGTTGACCTGGTAGCGGCCGGCCTCGATGCGCGACAGGTCGAGGATTTCGTTGATGAGATCCAGCAGGTGTTTTCCCGATCCGTGAATGTCGCGGGCATATTCCTTGTAGGTCTCGTTACGCAACGGCCCGAGCATCTCGCCGGCCATCACCTCGGAAAAACCGAGAATGGCGTTGAGGGGAGTTCGCAATTCATGGCTCATGGAGGCCAGAAAGCGCGACTTGGCAAGATTGGCCTCCTCGGCGCGCCGCCGCGCCTCGTCCGAAATCGCGTTGGCGGTTTCCAGTTCGGCGATCAACGCGTCCTTTTCCGACCGGAAGGACAGCGTCATGACCGCGGATGCATGCAGATGGCGCGCGATATAGGCGAAGAATGGCAGCGCGGCGACGAGCATCGCGGCCATGGCTGCACGCGCCGGATCGAAATCGATGGCGGTCAGGTAGGCATTGAGCGCGACGGGCGCGGTGAAGGATGCCGTAAGCGCCCCGTTCAGGGCCCAGGCGATGACCGCTGTCGCGGCGATGGCCAGCAACAGAAGGACAGCGCGCATGATGGCGGCCTGGTCCGGGCCGCAGGTCTCGCAGGGGATGAAGACGAAGCCCGCCCATCCCAGGCCGGCGACGGCGTGGACGAAAAGAAAGCGGCGGGTCACGGTGGGAACGTGAATCTGGTCTTCCGGCGTTGCGCGTACCTTTCGGGCCGTCTCGATGACCGCGCCGTAGAGCAGGACAGACATCGCGCCCCAGACGATCATCATCAGGCCGATGCCGAGCGCCAGGCCCGCCAGAGTCATGATGCCGATCAGGATGGGAAAGGCCCATGCGCTGGCCATGACCGAGCTGGCATGCATCTTGAGAAGCGCGCGGTCGAAATTCAGGTTGCCGGGCCGCGTGGACAGCTTTTCACGAGTCGAGCGAATGGCACGCGCCACCTCCGAATTGCGGTGCGTCTTGCGCTTGTCTAGAACGTTCTTGTCGGCAATGTCTGAGAATGCGACGGACATGACCTGTTCGCGGGACCTTCACGAGCGATGAAACACGGCTCAAACTAGAAGCGAATGGTTAACGGACCCTGATGAAGCGCAGCCATTCGTTGAACAGGACGTCCCGGCTACACCGCGTTTTTCGCCGCATCATGGATATCGCGCTGGCGCTTGTGCTGCTGGGGCTGGTGGCGCTGGTCGCCGCAGGCGCACAAAAGACCGCGAGCCTGGAAGTGCGGGGCGCGGCCAGGGTTGTCGATGGCGACACATTGCGCGTCGCTGGCGAGCGGATCCGGTTGCGCGGCATCGATGCGCCGGAACTGGATCAGATCTGTCGGAAAGACGGTGCGGCCTATGCCTGCGGCAAGACCGCGCGCGCCGCGCTCGGGCGTCTGATCGATGGTCAGGACGTGCGGTGCGGCGGCTGGGAGCGGGACCGTTATCGCCGTCTTCTCGCCGTCTGCCATGCCGGCGGTACCGAGATCAACGCGGCCATGGTCTCGGCCGGATGGGCCGTCGCCTATGGCGCATATGCGAGCCAGGAAACGGATGCCCGCCTGGCGGGGCGGGGGCTTTGGGCGGGCGCGTTCGAGCGGCCGCAAGCGTGGCGCGTGAGCCGGGGCCAGGCCGGCGGTCGGCCGCATGACCTGCTGTCGGCCGCTGTCCACTGGCTTGGGCAAATCCTGTTTGACCGGGGTGCGCCTACGCTGCAAGAATGATGAATCATAACAATCGGCTTTCCGGGAGGATTGAAATGAAGCTTTATGACGGCGGCAAGGCGCCCAACCCGCGCCGCGTGCGCATTTTTCTGGCCGAGAAGGGCGTGGATGTGCCGCTGGAGCCGGTGGACATGGGGGCGCTCGGCCACAAGTCCGACGCGGTGACCAAGCGCAATCCGTTGCAGCGCCTGCCGGTGCTGGAACTGGGCGACGGCACCTGCATCTCGGAATCGGTCGCCATCTGCCGTTACTTCGAGGCGCTCTATCCGCAGCCAAACCTGATGGGCAAGACGCCGCTGGACGTGGCGATCATCGAGATGTGGGAGCGGCGCTGCGAGCATCATTTCCTGGCGCCCGTGGCGCAGGCCTTTCGCCATACGCATCCGGCCATGGCCACATGGGAAGTGCCACAGGTGGCTGAATGGGGCGAGGCCAACCGGCCCAAGGCGCTGGATTTCATCCGTCTTCTCGACAGCGAGCTGGCAGGCCGCGACTTCATTGCCGGCGACCACTATTCCATCGCCGACATCACGGCGACGGTCGCCACCGACTTCATGAAGCCGGCGCGCATCGCCATCCCCGACGACGTGCCGAATTTCACCCGCTGGTACGAGGCGATGAAGGCGCGGCCGAGCTACGGCGCCTGATCGCATGGCCTCCGGCACCCGACACGCGCCGGAGGCTGTTGCCGCGCGCATCCGTTCCTGCCGGATCTGCGTGGAATGCCCCAGCGGTGCGCCCATGGTGCATGAGCCACGGCCGGTCGTCGTGGCCTCCGCGACGGCGCGGCTGCTGATCGCCGGCCAGGCGCCCGGCACGCGCGTTCACGCCAGCGGCGCGCCGTTCACCGATCCGTCCGGCGACCGGCTGCGCGACTGGATGGGTATCGGGCGCGACATCTTCTATGATCCCGCCCGCGTCGCCATCGCGCCCATGGGCTTCTGCTTCCCCGGCCTTGATGCGAAGGGCGGCGACCTGCCGCCGAGAAAGGAATGCGCGCCGGCGTGGCGGCATGAACTGATGGCCTCCATGGGACAGGTGGAACTGGTGCTTGCCATCGGTTTGTATGCCCAGAAATGGCATCTGGGCCCATTGCGCCGCGAGAACCTGACCGAGACCGTGCGTGACTGGCGGCGCATCCTCGATGAGACATCGCGGCGGACAGACGGGCCGGCTGTCCTGCCGATGCCGCATCCCTCCTGGCGCAACACGGCCTGGCTGAAACGCAATCCATGGTTCGAGAGAGACCTGTTGCCGGAGCTCAGGGCCGAAGTGGCAAGGCTGACCGGCGCATGACCGCCAGACCATTGCTGATCGCCGATCATGGAAAAAAATTCCAATCGGATGCCGCAATTCAGCTTCTGTTGCCTTGAAGGCGCGTTGAAACAGGCGCATTCAGAGAAAAATTTCACGGAGCCTGTTGTCATGGACCGCCTTGACCGGAAAATCCTGCGCCTCATGCAGGAAGATGCCACGCTGGCTGTAGCCGATATCGCGAAGAAGGTCGGCCTGTCGACGACACCGTGCTGGCGGCGCATCCAGAAGCTGGAAGAGGACGGAGTAATCCGCAAGCGGGTGGCCATCCTGGCGCCGGAAAAGGTGAATGCGCGGGTGACGGTCTTCGTCTCCATCCGCACCAATTCCCATTCCAACGAATGGCTGCGGCGATTTTCCGAGGTGATCGCGGAGTTTCCGGAAGTGGTCGAGTTCTACCGCATGAGCGGGGATGTCGATTACCTGCTGCGTGTCGTCGTGCCGGACATCGCCGCCTATGACGGCTTCTACAAGCGGCTGATCTCGAAGATCGAAATCCGCGACGTGTCGTCCTCCTTCGCGATGGAGCAGATCAAGTACACGACCGAGCTTCCGCTGGACTATCTGGTACTCGACAAGGAATGAGGGCGGCCGGGTCCGTTCGCCTGCTCAGCGCATGGTGAAAAGATCGCGCGTGGTCAGAGGCGGGGCAATGAGGGGATCGCGCGGGGGTGCCCAGGTAACGCCTTCACCGGCCGCTATGGCCTCGACCTCCCCGCTTTCCAGCATGGTGGCCAGCGCTGCATCGAGATGGGCTCCCAGGGCCGCATCGGACTTGCGGTAGGCAATGCCCATGTTGAAGCCGATCGGGTGGCGGTAGCCGGTCAGTTCCAACCGCGTGATGCGGTTCTGGACACGGTGGCTGTCATAGGCCCCGGTATCGGTCAGCGTGGCATCGAACATGCCCTGTTCCATGCGCCAGAGGAATTGCGGACCGGGCGGCAGCATGACCGATTGCGTCCTGATCGCGGCCGGCAACTGGGTGGTCAGGATGACGCCGCCCAGCGTTCCCTGCTGGACGCCGACGGTGAGGCCTTCCAGGTCGGACAAGCGCGCGATCCGTCTGCCCCCGGCCTTCGGGCTGACGACGATTGCCAGTTCGGCGCGGCGATAGGGGCGGGTGGCCGCAATCGGTTCAAGGTCCACCTGCATGGCCTGCGTCCAGTATTGCGGCATGGTGTCCCAGCGCGGCGGCGCGGCGCGTTGCGATGGCGGCTCGCCGATATTGGATTCGTAGAGCGGATGGTCCGGTACGATGTCGCAGATGCGATGCGACAGGAGGGCGTAGGTCTCGCGAACGGGATCGGATTCCTCCTCCGGTTCGCTTTCGAACCAGACGACATCGAGCCCAAGCCCCAGGCGACTGGCCAGGGCTTGCGCCAGGACATAGTCCAGACCGGCACCGCCCTGGTGACGGCGGCGGGAAAGCGCACCCCCATTGGACGGAAGGCAGGCTGTGAGCCTGCCTTCCTTGATTGTTCCGAGGGAGGCTTCCTTGTCATCCTTCCCGGGTGTTTCAGGTGCCGCGGCCCTTGCCGGCGGCGGTTCCTTGCCGCCGCGCGTGACGATGTAGAGCCAGAGATTTTCCACCTCCTCGGGCAGCAGAATGTCGCCCCAGGCCGGCATGTTGCCTTTGCCCCTGGTCACCGAGGTGACGAAGCGGTCCTTCTGGTCCCGCGGGAACTTGCGCAGGTCGAAGGAGGATGCGCCGGAATTGACCATGTTGATGCCATGGCAATGGGAGCAGAACTGCTTGTAGAGCGAGGTGCCCTTTGAAACGTCCGGAATGGTGTTGGCACCATCGGATGCGAGGACGGCAACCGGCGCTGCAAGCAGCGCCAGAAGCCAGAATGCAAATGCGACAAGCTTCATCCGGTCATTCACCCATCAGCCTGAAGGTCCAGATGGAGCCGCCGGCCGGAACGCTGGCCAGCCGCTCGTCCCCGGAGAACAGGGCGTAGACGGCGCCGACACCGGAGGCGACGGTGATGTATTGCGCACCATCCATCTCCCAGGTCACAGGCTGGCCGACGATGCCGGAGCCAGTCTGGAACTGCCAGAGCTTCTCGCCGCTCTCGGCGTTGAATGCCTCGAACTCGCCGGTCATCTGGCCGGTGAAAACCAGTCCGCCGCCGGTGGAGAGCACGCCGGCCATGCGCGGGATGGCTGTGCCGTCCTTCCACTTCGTTTCGCCGGTCATCGGATCGATGGCACGCAGATAGCCGCGGTCGCCATCGGGCCAGGCCCAGGAGAAGTCGGCGCCGAAATAGAACACGCCGGCGCGGTATTGCGGCTCCACCGCCTTGTAGTTCATGCCGATATTGAGCGTGTTGGCGAAAGCGGTCTGCATGTCCGGATTGTAGGACATGGGCGACCAGTTCTTGCCGCCGAAGGCAGACGGCCAGTATTGCACCTGCTCGCCGGAGCGGGCCTTTGCCGCGACTTCCGTCTCCACCGGCTTGCCGGTTTCAAGGTCGATGCTGTCAGCCCAGTCGACGCGGTCGATGAACTTGTTGGCGGCGACGAGTTTGCCGTTGGTCCGGTCGATGACGTAGAAGAAGCCGTTGCGGTTGGCCTGCATCACGACCTTCTTGCCGTCCATGTCGGCCATGACGAGTTCGTTCGTGCCGTCATAGTCGAACGGATCGTTGGGCGTGAACTGGTAGTGCCACTTGATCTCCCCGGTCTTCGGGTCGAGCGCCAGCATGGAGCCGGTATAGAGATTGTCGCCCGGGCGGACGCCGGCGTTCCACGGACCCGCATTGCCGACACCCCAATAGACCGTGTTGAGATCCGGATCATAGGTGCCGGTCAGCCAGGCGGGGCCGCCGCCATTCTTCCAGGCGTCGCTGTCGGACGGCCAGGTTTCGGAACCTGGCTGGCCGGGCTCGGGAACCGTGTAGGTGCGCCACAGGCGCTCGCCCGAATTCGGATCGTAGCCCTCGATATAGCCGCGGATGCCATATTCACCGCCGGACACGCCGACGATGACCACGCCATCGGCCACCAGCGGGGCGACCGTCATGGAATAGCCGGTCTTGAAGTCGATGGAATTGGTGGACCACACTTCCTCGCCCGTCCTGGCGTCGAGCGCCACGACATTGGCATTCAGCGTGGTGCGGAAAAGCTTGCCCTCATAGATGGCAGCGCCACGGTTGACGATGCCGCAGCAGGCCACGCGCGGCGTCTCAGCGGGGTATTCCACCATCGTCTTCCAGATCTGCTTGCCCGTGCGCGCATCGATGGCGGCCGTGGCATTGTGCGAGGTCACATACATGACCCCGTCCAGGACGAGAGGAAAGGTTTCCTGGCCCCGCGAATCGTTGAGCGAATAGTTCCAGACCGGAACGAGGCGCTTGACGGTGTCACGATTGATCTGGTCGAGCGGCGAATAGCGCTGCTGGCCGTGACCCATGCCGTAGGTCAGGATGTCGCCCGGCGTCGAGGCGTCCATCTTCAAATCCTCGGCCGATTGGGCCAGCGCGCCCGTGCATATGAAAACCGATAACGCGGCGCTTGCCGCAAGGGTCTTGAAGTCCATGATTTCCTCCCTCAGGTCCGGACCAATGAAATATAATGCACCTCTTGGAGTGCTTAGGCAGTATTATTCATTGGATTCGACCTTCGTTCAATGCGCTCGGCGGAAATTGTACGAAAGTGCAAGACGAAATGCCGCACCCTGTTGACCGGGCGGATCGCATATTCAATGAATGCTATGTTTGACCCATGCCCCAGACGCAGGGAGGAGTGCCATGAAAAAGTTCGTGATTGCAGCCGGCATCGGCCTTTTGGCCAGCCAGGCCGGAGCGGCCCTGGCCGCCGGCGAAGACGTTTTCACCGTCACCACGCAGAATGCCTTTGCCGATACCGCGCAAGCGGTGAACGATGCCATCGTCAACCGTGGCTTCAAGATCGACTATCACGGTTTCATTGGCGACATGCTGAAGCGCACCGCTGGCGACGTGGGCGCCAGCAAGGCGCTCTACAACGATGCCGAGTTTTTCACCTTCTGCTCTGCCGTTGTCTCGCGCCAGGTGATGGAGGCCGATATCGGCGACATCGCCTACTGTCCCTATGTGGTTTTCGTCTATGAAACGGCTGACAATCCGGGACACGTCGTGGTGGGGCATCGCAAGCTGCCCGAAGGCGCGGGCCGCGACCAGGTGAACACGCTGCTCAACGAGATCGCCGAGGAAGCTGCCGAGGGTTTTTGACAAAAGGGGCCTAGCGTGGCGCCGGCGTCAGGAACTTCCAGGGTGAGCGTGCGGCCGGCGGCGCCTGCCTGATGGCGGCGCTGCCGATGCTGATCGTGGCGGCGGAGATGACGAAGCCGGATTCCACACGCATGACTCCGTCGAGCACGAAGAGTTGTGAAATCTCGTGGCGTGCACGCAACAAGCCGGTCACTGTCACCGGCTCGTAGATCTGCGCCAGGGTGAAGGGCGTCTGCGGAACCACGAGAATGATCTGGTCCGGCGGTGGCGCGGGCATGTGGCTGCAGGCACCGGCCCAGGGCACCAGCAGGAAGCTGTAGACCTGGTCGCCCTCCTGCTCCAGCGGAAGCACGAAGCCCTGGAAATCAGCCGTCCGGCCGGCTTGTGCCGCATAGCCTCGGCCGGGGCGTTGCAGATCGAGGACAGGAATGACGGGCCGGGCGTCGTTCGTGGCCTGCGGCGGGATGAGCGCTGGCGGCGCGGCCCCGGCGGAACCGGGTGCAAAGGCCAAAAGCGCGATGGGAAGCAGGCACGCGCACATTTTCGGGGCGGGAGAAACGGGCGCCAGAGGCGGCATGGCGGGCAGGCTTGTCATGCGGTCTGCCTCCGCGCGGCCTGGCGCTCCTGGCGGGCCTGAAGCCGCGCCAGCGTCTTTTCACCGGTGAGTTCCCGGACCGCATCGCGGCCGATCCAGCGGGCGGTCGGGTCTTCGCTTGCGGCGAGGCGTTTGGCCATTGCCAGGGCAGGGCCATGGCATGCAAGCGAGCGTTTGCCGATCTGGCGCAGCGCCCAGTTGACGGCCTTTCTGACGTAGTTGCGGGGATCCGTGGCATGACGCTCGATGAGTGGCAGCCAGGCGATGAAGGTTTCGTCCGGCTCCTTCTTTCGGTGAACGCATGCCCAGACCAGCGTGGCGAAAGCGGCGCGGCGGACGAATTCGCGCTCGTCGTCGGCGAATTCCGCCACCAGATCCGGCCAGAAATCCGTTTCGGCAAAGAGCGCGGCGGTGCCGTCCACGATTTCCCAACTGTCGAAATCCGCTGCCCAGCTTTCTGCTTCTTCCCGCGTGAGCTTCTTCCTGTCAGCGGTGAAGGCGGCAAGCAGGCGCGCTTCGCGCCAGCCCGTCGCCCAGAGGTCCATCGCGCGGCCGTGGTCGCGCCCGATCTGCCGCGCCAATGGCCGCAAGAGCGCATTGGAGACGCCGAATGCACGGTCGGCACGGATACCGTAGCGGGCCATGCCTGCCTTGTTTACCGGCGATTCCAGGGCCGAGAGATGGCCTATGATGGCGTCAACGGTCGCCGATTTTCCAAGAGCCATGGCACCTCTGCCCCTTTCGCCGCAGCCGGCCGGACAGCGGCAGTGGCTTGCAGCCTGATTCTGTCCAATTCGCGCGGCGGCGTCAAACGGTCGAGGCTGCGACTTGCTGTCCGGATACAAGCCCCGGCCTTGTGCTGCCGTCAGCCGGTCCTATCTTGGTTGCGGAAAGCACCCGGCAATCTGCTTGGAAGGGGTGCGGAGACAGGACATGCGCCCGATCTGGTTCACCGCAGGCCTTCTGTCGCTTGTGCTTGGCATTGCCGGCATAGCGTTGCCGCTGCTGCCGACAACGCCGTTCCTGATCCTGGCCGCGTTCCTGTTCTCGCGATCCTCGCCGCGTTTCGAGGCCTGGCTGGTCGATCATCGGACGTTCGGGCCGGCAATCCGCGACTGGCGCGACAACCGGGCCATTTCGACACGCGCGAAAAAGGCCGCCACGGTGGCCATCGCGGCGGCCTTTGCGCTGTCGGTCGTCATGGCCCTGCCAAGCTGGGTGCTGGCCGTCCAGGCCATCACCCTTTCCGGCGTGCTCGCCTTCATCTGGACGCGCAACTCGCCGGTGGCGGATGAGGCGTGAAGCCTATTTCCTTTCCAGCCGGGCCAGCAGGCTGGAGGTATCCCAGCGGCCACCGCCCATGGTCTGCACATCCTTGTAGAACTGGTCCACAAGCGCGGTGACGGGCAGGGAGGCGCCATTGGCATTGCCTTCTTCCAGCACGATGCCGAGATCCTTGCGCATCCAGTCGACCGCGAAGCCGAAATCGTAACTGCCCTGGTTCATCGTCTTGTGACGGTTTTCCATCTGCCATGAGCCGGCGGCGCCCTTGGAAATCACGTCTATGACGTTTTCCACGTCAAGCCCGGCCTTTTTCGCGAAATGAATGCCTTCGGCCAATCCCTGGACAAGGCCGGCAATGCAGATCTGGTTGACCATCTTGGTCAACTGGCCGGCGCCGGCGGGGCCCATGAGACCGTCCATGCGGGCAAAGGCCTCGATCACAGGCTTCGCGCGGGCGAAGGTTTCCGCGTCGCCGCCGCACATGACCGTGAGGACCCCGTTTTCCGCGCCGGCCTGCCCGCCGGAGACCGGGGCGTCGATGAAGCCGAAACCGCGCCCGGCGGCCGCTGCGGCCAGCTCGCGCGCCACATGGGCGGAGGCGGTGGTGTTGTCGATGAAGACCGCGCCCGGTTTCATGGCCGAGAACGCGCCGTTTTCGCCCGTGGTCACCGAGCGCAGGTCGTCGTCATTGCCGACACAGGCGAAGACGAAATCGCAATCCCTTGCCGCATCCGCCGGTGTCGGTGCATGGGTGCCACCGAATTCGGCGACCCACTTTTCCGCCTTGGCGGCAGTGCGGTTGTAGACGGTGACGTCGTGGCCGCCCTTGGTCTTCAGGTGGCCCGCCATGGGATAGCCCATGACGCCAAGGCCGATGAACGCAACTTTTGCCATGGTTCGTCTTTCCTCCGGATGCGAGTGCTGAAGCGCGATGCGCGCGGCTGCGCCCTGTTTAGCGCACAGAGTCCGCTGCTGGAAGCAGGGCCTTGAAAACAAACCCGCTTTTCATCGCTTCAGGTGCCGTGTCAGCCGCTTCTCGATAAGGTCCCAGAGGTTGCGAAGCGTCTCGACGATCGCAAGATAGATGACGGCGGCCCACAGGTAGGTCTGAAAATCGAACGTGCGCGAGAAAGCGCGGCGGGTCTCGCCCATCAGGTCGTATACGGTGATGATGGCAACGATGGCCGAGCCCTTGATCATCAGGATGATCTCATTGCCATAGGGGCGCAGCGCGACGATGAGCGCCTGCGGCAGGATGATGCGCAGGAAGGTGTACCAGCGCCGCAGGCCCAAGGCATCGGCTCCCTCCCACTGGCCTTTCGGCACGGACTGGATGGCACCGCGCAGGATTTCCGCCTGATAGGCCGCCGTGTTCAGCGTGAAGGCAAGGAAGGCGCAGTTCCAGGCGTCGCGAAAGAAGCCCCACAAGCCGATGGCGCGCAATTCCGCGGAGAACTGGCCAATGCCGTAATAGACAAGGAAGGCCTGGGCGAGCAGAGGGGTGCCACGGAAGAAATAGACATAGGCATAGGCGACGCCGTTGATGAACGGATTGCGCGACAGGCGCGCCAACGCCACCGGCACGGAAAACAGGGCGCCGGCGACCAGCGACAGGCCGACAAGGGCAATCGTCGTCTTCAGGCCGGACCAGTAGCGCGGGCCGTATTTCTCGACGAGATCGATGTCCCAGGCATTGTAGAGATAGATCAGGAAACCGATGCCTGCCACGGCCCACAAGCCGACGAGCAGCCAGCCAATCATGCGGGTTCGCGTCCATTGTCGTGGCGGGGCAGCAGGGCGCAGGCGGGTTTCCGTGGCGAGGGTCATCGGGCCGTTCCCCTTTCGGAGCGCCGCTCGATGGCCGAGATGCCGATCGAGGAGATCATGGCCAGCGCCAGATAGAGAAGGCAGGCAATGCCATAGAAAAGGAAGGCTTCCTTGGAGACGCGGGCGGCGATGCCGGTCTGGCGCAGGATGTCGGACAGGCCGATGACCGACACGAGCGCGGTATCCTTCAGCAGGACCAGCCAGAGGTTTGCCAGTCCGGGCAGGGCGATGCGGATCAGTTGCGGCAGCACGACAAGCCGCATCGTCTGGGCCCACGAGAGGCCCACGGCATAGCCGCCCTCATACTGGCCCTGCGGAATGGCGCGAAAGGCGGAAAGAAACACTTCCGAGGCATAGGACGAGAACACGACGCCCAGCGCGAACATGCCGGCCACGAAGGAATTGACTTCCACTCCTTCGGCGAAACCGAGCGCCTTGACCGCTTCCGACAGGCCGATCTGGACGCCGAAATAGACCAGAAAAAGCGTCAGCAGTTCGGGCAGGCCGCGAAAGATGGTGGTGTAGATGTTGGCTGCCAGCCGCAGGCTTGGCTCTTCCGCCTGCTTGGCGAGCGCGATGAAAAAGCCGAGCAGCAGGCCGAAGGGCAATGTCGCCAGCGCAAGGCTGACTGTCACCACCACACCGGCGGCGATCTCGTCTGCCCAGCCCTGCGACCCCCAGGAGAGGAGTGTGGCGGCATTGTCCATGATCAGGCGGCCCCCCTGAAAAGGCCGCGGCGCTGCAAAGGCGCGCCGCAGCCGATTATCGTCCGGTCAAGGCCGATCAGCCGCCATAGGCGTCGAAATCGAAATACTTGTCGTTGATTTCCTTGTAGGTGCCATTGGCGCGAATGGCCTCGATGGCCTTGTTGAACTTCTCGGCCAGTTCCGTTTCGCCCTTGCGGATGGCAATGCCCGCGCCCTCGCCGTGAATGGCCGGATCGGGCGTGATGGTGCCGACGACCTTGCAGCAGTCGCCTTCCGGCGTGCCGAGGAACTCCTTGAGCACGATGATGTCGTCATTGACGGCATCGAGGCGGCCGTTGACCAGATCGAGCTTGTACTCGTCGGCGGTCGGATAGAGCTTGACGTCGGAATCCGTGTAGGTGGCCTCGGCATAGTTGGAATGGGTGGTCGAACCCTGCACGCCGATCACCTTGCCGGCGAGATCCTCCTTGGTCACGCCCTGGATATCGGTGTCCTTCGGCGCGACGATGGCGGGCGGCGTGTTGTAATACTTGTTGGTGAAGTCGACCTTTTCCTTGCGCTCGTCGGTGATCGACATGGAGGCGATGATGGCGTCGAACTTGCCTGCCTGGAGGGCGGGAATAATGCCGTCCCAGTCCTGGGTGACGAATTCGCAGTCGGCATTCATCTCGGCGCAGAGCGCCTTGGCGATGTCGATGTCGAAGCCGGTCAGCGTGCCGTCGGCTTCAAGATTGTTGAAGGGCGGGTAAGCGCCCTCGGTGCCGATCTTCAGCTTCATCTGGTCCTGGGCATGGGCGCCCCCCATGACAAGGGCGATGGCCGCTGTGGCGAGACCCAGCTTGAGACGGTTGGAAAACGACATGTTGTACCTCTCTGGCGGTTGTTTTCTCGGCAGCCCGGACGGGCGCCTGGGCCGCGCCTGCAAACGGGCGCGTTGAATGCGATAGTGATCCGGTTTGACGCGCAATTGCAACCGCGTTTTTGAACAGATGGTCAGGAAAAGCGGCTTCAGGGCGATTTACGCGGGGGCATGTGCAGCCCGGTCCGTTGTGCGATAAACGCGATGATTGCATCGATGTCGTCGAGGGCGAAGACGGGCAGGGCGGTTTCGACCGGGTGGTCGGCCGCAATGGCGGCGACGTTCGGGACATGACCTGCCAGAGGGCGCCGGTCCGGCTGGCCGAGACGGCGCAGCTCGATCTTCTCGTGCGGTGCCGACTTGTAGCCCTCCACGAGCACCAGGTCGCAGGCCGGCAGGCGCGCCAGCACGCCGGGGAGGTCCGGCTCTTGCCCGGCCATCGCCTCGGCGTCCAGCATCCAGCCGCCCGGCCAGACGAGCGCCGTGGCCATGGCGCCGGCACGGGCATGGCGGGCGCTGTCGGTTTCGGGCCCGCCGGCCATTGCCGCATGGTGGCTGTGCTTGACCGTGGCCACCCGGACACCCCTCAGCGTGAAACCGGCGACAAGCCGCTCGGTCAGCGTCGTCTTGCCGGCGTTCTTCCAACCGGCAATTCCGAAGACGGGCGCGGTCATGTCAGCATCCTTGCGCCATGCGCCGCCCGGCGCGGGCAAGGTCTTCGGGCGTATTGATGTTGGCGAACGGATCGCGGCCTTCCGGGCAGGGGAAGTCAGCGGTGGCAAAGGGGCCCTGGTGCAGGAAGGCCATGACGCTGCGATTGCCCGGATCCGCAAGGAATGCCGCCAGCCTGCCTCGAATCGCGAGTGGCCAAAGGGCTGCGACCGGATGCATGCGCCCGGCGGAAGCGGCAATCGCGGGCTTGCCGTTCCCGGCGGCATCCTGGAGGCGGGCGACCAGATCGCCGGGCAGGAAAGGCGTGTCGGCGGGGACGGTGAGCAGACGGGACGGCGAAGGCCGAAGGCCGGAGCACCAGTCCAGACCCGCCAGGATGCCGGCCAGCGGCCCGGCATGGCCTTGGATACTGTCGCATATCACGGGCAGGCCAAAGGTGGAGAAACGCGCCGGATCGCCATTGGCGTTGATCGCCAGCGGATGGGCCTGCGCACGCAGACCGGCCACGACGTGGCCGATCATCGGCTGTCCCGCCAGAGGCAAAAGGGCCTTGTCGCCTCCGCCCATGCGCCGCGACAGGCCGCCGGCGAGGATCAGGCCCGCGGGCTTCATTCCGGATCAGGCCGCAAGCGGGTTGAACGGACGTGCATCGGCATGCCGGGACTATCCGACAGGTTGAGCGCCGCGGCAAGACCAGACCTTGTCATTCGGGATAGCGGGCCATGCGCCAGGCCTTCAAGGCCACGAGGAAGGCCATGGCCCCGAAGGCGGCAAGCGTCATGCCGAAGCTCGTGATCTGGCTGCCGTCGCCGGCCATGATGCCGCTGATGACGGATGCGAGTGCGCCGCTGCCGACCTGCAGCGCGCCCATCAACCCGGATGCGGCACCGGCGGAGTCCGGTTTGACCGAGACGGCTGCGGCGGTGGCATTGGGAATGGTCATGCCATTGCCGATGCCGATCAGCATGGTCGGGCCGAAAAGGGCGATGGGCAGCCGGATGTCCACGATGACGAGCAGGATGAGCGGCAGGAAAGCGCCGATCATGGAGGCCACGGCACCAAACAGCAGCATGCGGGCAAGGCCGACCCGGCGCGAATAGCGTCCGGCGATGAAATTGCCGATCATGTAACCGACTGCAGTCGCGGCGAACCACAGGCCGTAATTGGTTGGCGACATGGCGAGATAGTGGCTGGCAATGGCCGGGCCGCCACCGAGAAAACCGAAGAATATGCAGGCGGCAAAGGCGCCGGACCCGGCAAAATACCAGTAGGGGGCCGAGGACAGGAGCACGCCGTAACTGCGGAACTGGCGCGACAGCGGCTGGCCGCGCGCGGCATTGGTTTCGGGCAGGCGGGCCATGACGACCAGCGTGGCCAGCGTGCCGAGCGTGCCAAGGAACAGGAAACTGGCGCGCCAGCCATACAGGTCGTCGAGCAGGCCGCCGACCGCAGGCCCGACCATGGGCGCAACCGCCATGCCCATCGTCACGTATCCGATCATCGAGGCGGCCATGTCCCGATCGTAGAGATCGCGCACGATGGCGCGCGAAAGAACCATGCCGGTGGCCGACGCCGATTGCACGATGCGGCCCGCCAGGAACAGTGTGGCGTTGTCGGCGACAAGCGTCATGATGCTGCCGAGCACGAAAAGGAGAAAGCCGCCGATGATCAGCGGCCGGCGGCCGAACAGATCCGAAAGGGGCCCTGCGACCAGCGTTATGGCTGCCGTCATGGCCAGGTAGAGCGAGAGCCCGAGCTGTATGGTTGCGTAGGGCACGCCGAATTCTGCCGCCATGCCCGGCATGGAGGGAATGAAAATGTTGATGGCAAGCGGGCTGACCGCCGCACAAAGAACGAGAATGAAGATGTGCGGCGCGGGCGCCGGGGCAACGAGCGATGTCATGCCGCTCGCTTTAACCGGTTTGATGGGAGAGGTCACGCCGCAAATCCTCGCCTGTCAACAATGAAACAACCGCCCGGGCGGGACGCTCCGGACGGTCGGTATGCCTGAACGGGCTTCCGCCCGTCTCACCGGCGGCGGAAAACGCGCTCGATGGCGCAGGCAAAGGCACGCGATTGCTCTCGCCGTGCCGCATGAATGAAATATTCGACAACATCCGGTTCTATCCGTCGGTTTGTCATGGGGTTGTAGAGCATTGCAGGTCTCCTGCGTGTCAACGGCCTGGGAGGGGTGCGTTTCCGAATGCGTGGTCAGGATGAGCGATTGCCGGGCGCCGGGCAAATGGGTATTGTGCGCAAATCGGATCAGGAAATTTGAAGTGAACCATGGCTTACCGTCTGCCTCCGCTCAATGCCTTGCGCGCCTTCGAGGCGGCCTCCCGGCACATGAGTTTCCAGAAGGCGGCGGAGGAACTGCATGTCACGCCCTCGGCGCTTTCCTACCAGATCCGGCAGTTGGAGGATTTCCTGCAGACACCCTTGTTCCGCCGTCTCAACAGGGCGGTCGAACTGACCGAGCATGGCGAACGGGTGGCGCCGGGTATTTCCGATGCGTTCGAGCGGCTGCATTCGACCATGGCGCGCTTGCGCCCGGAAACGCCGCCGAACGTGCTGACGGTTTCAACCGGGCCGGCAACGGCCTCCAAGTGGCTTTCGCCGCGGGTGCACCGGTTCATCGAAACCTGGCCGGATATCGAGCTGAGGATTTCGGCGGGCCTGCGGCTGACCGACTTGCGCACGGAAGAGGTGGACGTGACCATCCGCTTCGGTGGCGGCAATTACCCCGGACTGCATGTCGAACCGCTGACGGATGAGGCGGTGCTGCCGCTGATGTCGCCACGCCTGCTGGAACAGTTGGGCGGTTCGCTGACGCCCGATGACCTGGGCCGCACCACGCTGCTGCACGACGATTCAGCGGCTTTCCTGCCGGGCAGCGTGGGCTGGAGCGAATGGCTGAAGAAGATGCGCGTCTACAATGTGGACAGCACGCGCGGCCCCCGCTTTTCCCACTCCGACCACGCGCTCGAAGCCGCGATCGACGGCGCGGGAATCGTACTTGGCCGTTTGTTCCTGGCCCAGCGCGACATCGCCTCCGGCCGCCTTGTCGCGCCCTTCGACATGATGATGCGGGCGCAGGCGAGTTTCTATTTCTGCTGCCTTCCCGAGACGCTGGAAACGCCGAAGGTCAAGGCGTTTCACGATTTCGTCTTTGCCGAGATCGAGTCCGAACGTTCGGCACTGGAGGCGTTTCGCAAGTCCAAGCGATTCGTCTGATTGGCGCGCTACAGGCCGCGTGCCCCGGTTCTTGCCGTGCTTTCGGCCACGACATTGGCTGCGTCCTTGCGCTTGCGTTCGCGATAGATGGTGAAGATGCCCGACCCGATGATGAGCAGCGCGCCGGCTGCTGTCGGCCAGTCGGGCACCTCGCCGAAGACCAGGTAGCCGAAAAGCGCGGCCCAGACGAGGGCGCTGTAGCGGAACGGCGCGGAGGCGGACAGGTCGCCCGTGCGCATGGCGAGTGTAAGCGTCTGGTACCCGATCATCACGAAAACGGCTGCACCAACCAGGATGGCAAGCACCTGTGGCTGCATGGGCTGCCAGCCGCCGAAAGGGGCGACCAGCATTCCGCCGGTGAGCATGACCGAGACGGCGGTGAGCGCGGAAATCTGCAGGGAGGGCACATTCGCGGGAATGGCACGGGTGGCAAGATCGCGGACGGTGCAGGAGAAGACCGTGGCGAGCACCAGCGCGGACCAGACGGAAAAGGCGCCGAAGCCAGGGCGCAGGATGATCAGCACACCGGTGAAGCCGACCGCGATGGCGCTCCAGCGCCGCCAGCCGACGGGTTCGCGGAAGACGATGGCTGCGCCCATGGTGACGGCCAGCGGCAGGGCCTGGAACAGCGAGGCCACGGAAACCAGCGGCGCATTGGCAAGCGCGACGAGGTAGGTGACCGTGGCCAGCACATCAGCGCCGGTGCGCAGCAAGACCATGGGCTGGCCGAGTCCGCGCCAGCTTTCGCGCGGTGTGTTGCGCCAGGCCAGCCAGAGGATCATGGCTGAGGCAAACAGGCCGCGCACGAGCATGACCTGGCCCATGCTGACCGATTGCGAGGCCAGCTTGGTGAGCATGTCATTGACGAGAAAAGCCGCCATGGACAGGGTCATGAACAGGGCGGCGCGGGTGTTGGGCGTCAGCAGCACCGGCTTTTACCGAGAATCACGCAAAGCCGAGACCCGGCAGGGCGCCCCATGCGGCCCGTGCTGTCCGATCAGCGTCTTTCCGCGTTAAACGGCTTTCGGCATCCTGAAAAGCGAAGAAAACTGATGTGACGGATGCACAGTCCTGATGGATCAGCCGCCCGTGACGCTCATGTGGCGCGAGACCGCAGGGCGGTTGTGCGTCCGGTCGATGATGAAGTCATGACCTTTCGGCTTGCGCCCGATGGCCTCGTCAATGGCTGCCGACAGAAGTTCGTTGCCTTCCGATGCGCGCAGCGGGGCACGCAGGTCGGCGGCATCGTCCTGGCCCAGGCACATGTAGAGCGTGCCTGTGCAGGTGATGCGCACGCGGTTGCAGCTTTCGCAGAAATTGTGCGTCAGCGGCGTGATGAAACCCAGCTTTCCGCCGGTCTCCTTCACCTCGACATAGCGGGCCGGCCCGCCAGTGCGGAAAGGAATGTCGGTCAGCATGAACTGCTGTTCGAGGTCGGCGCGCAGCTTCGACAGCGGCAGATACTGGTCGGTGCGGTCCTCGCTGATCTCGCCCATGGGCATGGTTTCGATAATGGTCATGTCCATGCCCCGGCCATGGGCAAAACGCAGCATTTCGGCGATTTCGGTATCGTTGAAGCCCTTGAGCGCCACGGCGTTGAGCTTGATCTTCAGGCCGGCGCGCTCGGCCGCCTCGATGCCCTCCATCACCTTGGCGAGGTCCCCCCAGCGGGTGATCTGGCGGAACTTGTCAGGGTCCAGCGTATCTATGGAGACATTGATCCGCCTGACCCCGCAATCGGCCAGTTCATCGGCGAAGCGGGAAAGTTGCGAGCCGTTGGTCGTCAGCGTCAACTCTTCCAGCGCTCCGGAATCCAGATGACGGGATAGCTGGCGGATCAGGTGCATGATGTTCTTGCGCACCAGCGGCTCGCCGCCGGTCAGGCGCAGCTTGCGCACGCCCTTGTCGATGAAGGCGGTACAGAGCCGGTCGAGTTCCTCCAGCGAGAGCAGGTCCTTCTTGGGCAGGAAGGTCATGTCCTCGGCCATGCAATAGGTGCAGCGGAAATCGCAGCGGTCCGTTACCGACACGCGCAGATAGGTGACGGCACGGCCGAACGGGTCGATCATGGAAGTTCCGTTGGCGGACATGGCATTCCTTCCCTCACGCTTTGCCTTGCGGCCCGAAGCCTGTTGCAAAGCCATTCACCTTGTTACCCGCATTTTGGCCAGCCGGCGCGGCTTTTCAAGGGCGACCATGCGACACGGCCTTGTCCTTTCGCGCAAAAGGCATCATTTCCCTGTTCTGGAATCATCAAGGCGAAGGGAAGGGGGCATTGATGGAAGCGCCAACGGAAATCCGGCTGTCGAAGGACAAGCGCACGCTGACAGTGACCTTTGCCGACGCATCCTACTCGTTCAGCGCGGAGATGATGCGCGTGATGTCGCCCAGCGCCGAGGTGCAGGGCCATTCACCTGCCGAACGCAAGGTCATTGGCGGCAAGCGCGACGTCGCCATCATGACCATCGTGCCGGTGGGCAATTACGCCATCCGCGTGGCTTTCGACGACATGCACGACACGGGCATCTTCACCTGGGCGTGGTTCCGTGAACACGGCCGGGCCATGGAGGCGAAGTGGCAGGCCTATCTCGATGAACTGGCCGCCAAGGGGTTGTCACGGGAGCCCAGGCGCCGGACATAGGCGGTTTCGAGGGGCGCGGAGGCCTGCAACTTCCGCTGAAACCTGGTTTCCCTCGCGCGGTTTCACGGGGATGGTAAGTCTGCAACTTCCGCTGAAACCTGGTTTCCCTCACGCGGTTTCACGGGAATGGTAAGTCTGCAACTTCCGCTGAAACCTGGTTTCCCTCACGCGGCTTCACGGGGATGGTAAGTCTGCAACTTCCGCTGAAACCTGGTTTCCCTCACGCGGTTTCACGGGCGCGGAAGTCTGCAACTTCCGCTGAAACCGCTTGGTTCACCGCACGACCATGACCGAGATGTCGGCATGGGTCGCCAGCCAGCCCGCATTCGACGTGAAGAAATGGTCCAGTACGCCCGGCACATGCGAGGCCATGACGACGAGGTCGGCGCCGCTGTCGTCAATGGCTTTCATGAGGGCCTTGTCGAGATCAATGGCCGGGTCGTGGCTCGTCATGGCAAGGGCACTGCAGTCCACGCCGGACTTGCCGGCCTGTTCGGCGGCGAAGGCTTCCAGCTTTCGGCCGAATTCCTCCGGCGTATGTGCCACGGCGCCGGGCGTGCCCGCCGTCACGCCGCAATAGACGATCCTGGCGCCTTCCGTTTTTGCCATGCGTGCAGCCAGTTCCAGCGATTTTTCCAGCTTTTCCGCATGGGCAAGGTCAACGGGAACGAGAATGGTGGAATACATGGACTGTGCCTCCCTTATCATGGCCGCCGCAGCGGACGCCCTTGCTTCTCCAGTCAATGACAAGGGTGCCACCGTGCATTGCGAATGGTCAAGAAACGGCACGAAATGCGACCTGAAGATGCCCCTGAGCGGCGAATGGGGCGAATTTGCCAGGGTTCAGTGCTTCTTCTGGTATTCGCCGACGGGCAAGCCTGCATCGCGCCAGGCGCCGAAACCGCCGGTGACATGGGCGACCGGTTCCAGGCCCATGTCCTGCAAGGTTTTCGTGGTCAGGGCCGAGCGCAGGCCCCCGGCACAGAAGAAGATGAAGCGCTTTCCGGATGCAAAAACGGGCTTGTGATAGGGGCTTTCGGGGTCGACCCAGAATTCCAGCATGCCACGCGGCGCATGCCAGGCGCCGGGAACGACGCCATCGCGCTGGAGTTCGCGCACGTCGCGAATGTCGACAAGCAGGACATTCTCGTCCTTGGCCGCCTCGGCGGCTTCCTGCGGCGACAATGCCACGATCTCGGCATCGGCCTCTTCAATCAACTCCTTGATCCCGCGCTTCAATTTCACAGTGATATCTCCCTTGCTCCGAAACTGGCGGCGGGCAGGGTATGTCTGTCCGGCGGGGCTTGCAAGGCGGCAGCAGCAGGCGGCGCCATCATGGAAGGCGCCGCTCAAGGGAAGGTCAGTGACGCACGACGACCTTCGTGCCGACACCGGCCCTCTTGTAAAGATCGATCACGTCTTCGTTGGCCATGCGAATGCAGCCCGATGACATGGCCTGGCCGATGGTCCAGGGCTGGTTGGTGCCATGGATGCGATACAGCGTGGAGCCGATATAAAGGGCGCGGGCGCCAAGCGGATTGTTCGGGCCGCCTTCCATGTAGGCCGGCAGCTTGCGGCCCTTGCGCGCCTCGCGGGCGATCATCTGCTTGGGCGGCGTCCAGCCCGGCCATTCGGCCTTGCGGGTCACCCGGTGGCTACCCTGCCAGGTGAAGCCGTCGCGGCCGACACCGACGGCATATTTCAGCGCCTTGCCATTGCCGAGCCCGTAATACAGGCGGCGTTCGGACGTATCGACGAGGATGGTGTTCGCGGGCAGGTCGGAGCGAACCGTCTGGCGCGGGATCGGCGACTTGTCAGATGCATGGCGGCCGTGGCGCACGCGCGGCTGGCCGCCACGAATGAACTGGGCAAAGCCCGATTCGGCCTGGGCCTGGGCGGTGAGCGAAAAGGTTACGGGAGCCGAAAGGCCGAATACGAGAGCGAACAGGGAGAGAAGACGCAACAGCATGGGAAGAGGTTCCAGGTTTCAAACGGCGGTCAACGGTGAAGCCCGATCAACATGCCAAGCTGGCAGTCACAGTCAATGACCCTCGTCACAAAAGGTGACGGATTGTCTTGTCACAAAAGGTGACGGATTGTCTTGTCACAAAAGGTGACGGTTTGTGCTGTCGCGAAGGCTGACGGGCCGTCCTGGCGGGAGCGGTCACAGCCCGTCCTGTCGTCGAGGCTCCCTGCAAGTCCTTGCCCATGGTGCGGAGCGTCAAGGTTAATTTCGCATTTGCGATTTATTATTCATTGCCCGGTAACCCTTGCATCATGTGCCCGGCTGCCAGGGCGCATGAAATTCCAACCGTGTCCCGCGTTCCTTTCAAGGGTGCCCCGCGTGCGTCATTTCGCGACCTGTGCCTGTATTGCCGCTCTCTTCATCTCCGGTTGCACGTCGTCTGGTGTCGATGCGCTGGATCCCGCACCTGGCATGATCACCGGTTCCATCGGCGTGCCGACGCCGGCTGCGAAGGTGGGGCGCCCGGACGCGCAGGACGGGCAAGCCGCCGCCCATGCCGAACCAGAGGCCGAAACGCGGCGCCAGATCGCGGCGCTGGCAGCGCCACGGGTGCCTGAAAAGGCGGTCAAGGCGATCGAGCGGTCAATCCGCAAGCCCCGGTTCTCCGATGCCAAGCCGGTGAATTTCGGCCGTATCGAGCCGGAGGATTATCCGGTTCACGGGGTGGATGTCTCACGCTGGCAGGGCGAGATCGATTGGCTGAAGCTGAAGAAGCAGGGCGCCAACTTCGTTTATATCAAGGCCACCGAGGGCGGAGACCATCTCGATCCCAGCTTCATGCGCAACTGGCGCGGGGCCGAAAAGGCAGGCATCGCGCGCGGTGCCTATCATTTCTTCTACTGGTGCACGATCGCGGAAGTGCAGGCCGACTGGTTCATCCAGAACGTGCCGAAGGAAAAGGGCACATTGCCGCCGGTGATCGACGTGGAGTGGAACGCCCATTCCAGGACCTGTCCGAAGCGCCCGTCACGCGACGTGGTGCTGGCCAAGATGAAGGTGTTCATGAAGAAGATCGAACGCCACTACGGCCAGCAGCCGGTGATCTACACGGCGCCCGATTTCTACAGCGACAACCTGAAAGGCCAGTTCAAGGACCATTCGTTCTGGCTTCGCGCCGTGGCCGAACATCCCAGCAAGGTCTATCCCGGCCGGGACTTCGCGTTCTGGCAGTATTCCGGCACGGGCCTGGCCTCCGGTGTCGACAATCACATCGACCTGAACGCCTTCAACGGTTCCAAGGACGGCTGGCAGGCCTGGTTGAGGAAGCGAACGCGGTGAACGGGGCGGCCGGCCCCGTTGCCGCTTCCCACCGGGGCAGGCTCAGCCCAGGTTCAGTTCCTTGAAGAAGTCGTTGCCCTTGTCGTCGATGACGATGAAGGCCGGGAAGTCGACCACCTCGATGCGCCAGATGGCTTCCATGCCCAGCTCGGGATATTCGACCACCTCCACCTTCTTGATGCAGTCCTGCGCAAGGCGGGCGGCAGGGCCGCCGATGGAGCCGAGATAGAAGCCGTGATGGCGGGCGCAGGCATCGCGCACCTGGCGTGAGCGGTTGCCCTTTGCCAGCATGACCATGGAGCCGCCGAAGGACTGGAACTGGTCGACGTAACTGTCCATGCGGCCGGCCGTGGTGGGGCCGAAAGAGCCGGATGCATAGCCTTCCGGCGTCTTGGCCGGGCCGGCATAGTAGATCGGATGGTTCTTGAAATAGTCCGGCATCGGCTCGCCGTTTTCCAGCCGCTCGCGGATCTTGGCGTGGGCCAGGTCACGCGCCACGATGATCGGGCCGGTAAGCGAAAGGCGGGTCTTGACCGGGTGCTTCGTCAGTTCCGCGAGGATGTCGCTCATCGGCTGGTTCAGGTCGACCTTCACGACATGTTCGGAGAGTGCCGCCTCGTCGATCTCCGGCATGTATTTGCCCGGATCGGTTTCCAGCTTCTCAAGGAAGATGCCGTCCTTGGTGATCTTGCCGAGCGCCTGACGGTCGGCGGAACAGGAAACACCGAGACCGATGGGCAGGGACGCGCCGTGGCGGGGCAGGCGGATGACGCGCACATCGTGGCAGAAATACTTGCCGCCGAATTGCGCGCCGACACCCATCTGCTGGGTCAACTTGTGGATCTCGGCCTCCATGTCCAGATCGCGGAAGGCGTGGCCGGTCTCGGAGCCCTGTGTGGGCAGTCCGTCGAGATAGCGGGCGGAGGCAAGCTTGACCGTCTTGAGATTCATTTCAGCCGAGGTGCCGCCAATGACGATGGCCAGGTGATAGGGCGGGCAGGCGGCTGTGCCGAGCGTCAGGATCTTCTCCTTGAGGAAGTCGATCAACCGGTCGTGGGTAAGCAGCGAGGGCGTGCCCTGATAGAGAAAGGTCTTGTTGGCCGAGCCGCCACCCTTGGCCATGAACAGGAACTTGTAGGCGTCCTCGCCTTCCTCGTAGATGTCGATCTGGGCGGGCAGGTTGTTCTTCGTGTTCTTTTCCTCGAACATCGCAAGCGGTGCGAGCTGGGAATAGCGCAGGTTCTTGCGCTCATAGGCGTCGAGAACGCCGTGGCCGAGCGCCTCGGCATCGCCGCCTTCGGTCCACACGCGGCGGCCCTTCTTGCCCATGATGATCGCCGTTCCGGTGTCCTGGCACATGGGCAGCACGCCGCCGGCGGCGATATTGGCATTCTTCAGCAGGTCATAGGCGACGAAGCGGTCGTTCTCGGTGGCTTCCGGGTCTTCCAGGATCTTCGCAAGCTGGGCCAGGTGGCCGGGGCGCAGAAGGTGGTTGATGTCGGCGAAGGCCGCCTCGGAGAGCAGGCGCAGACCCTCCGGCTCCAAGGTCAGAACCTCCTGGCCCTTGAACGTGTCCACCGAAACGAAATCGGACGTGAGCTTGCGCCAGGGCGTTTCGTCCTTTGCAAGCGGAAAAAGGTCAGCGGTAAAGGTCTCGGCCATGTTGTCAGCTCCGATGGCATTGCTGCGAAGTTGGCCCTGTTTAGCGGACCGGCGCGCAAAATCCAGCCCATCGAAAGGCCGATGCGCTTGCCGGACGCGGCGGAGCCGCGCGGCAGCGGCGGGGATGCGCGATAAATCGATACTCCATGAAATACTAAAACTAGTGTTGATCCACAAAACAACCTAAAGTTTACCTTTCCGGTGAACCGGGTGTTTGCAGTTTGCGGGTATCGGATAGTCAGTGTGCGGCTATCCTGGGGGTATGGGATGAACATCCAAAGCAAACTCATGCAATTCGCCAGAGCGCGAGGTGGCAATGTCGCGATCACCTTCGCCATCATGATGGTTCCGCTGCTCGGCAGCATCGTCCTGGCCGTGGACTATTCGAACATGGAGCGGACGCGTGACAGGCTTCAGAACGCGTCCGATGCGGGCGCGCTGATGGCCGCGCGCTATTATGAAGACAACGGTAAAATGCCCGATGAAAAGGCCGTCAAGCAGTTCATCAAGGCCAATACCGAGGTTGATTCGGTGGATTTGACCCGGCTGAAGCGGGGAGCCAACGGCCAGATCTATGTCACCGTGAAGGCGCCATACGATCCCTTCATCATGCAGGCGATCTGGGACAGGGACTATACGATCAAGGTGAAGAGCGTGTCCGTGGCGGGCCAGGACCAGATCATCGAGGTGGCGATGGCGCTGGACACGACGGAATCCATGATCAATGACGGCAAACTCGACGGGCTGAAAAAGGCGGCGACGAACTTTACCAACACGTTGTTTGATGCCGCGACCGGGAATTCCGAAATCAAGATCGGAATTGTCCCCTTCAATGTCTATGTCAATGTCGGTCTTCAATACAGGAATGAAAAGTGGCTCAAACTTCCCGACGCTGGTAGTCGGCTTTGGTACACTGAATACAAGGAACAAGTAAAAGACCCTGATACTTGCCGAAAGGAGTATGTCAACAGGGATGGGGTGCTGAGTTATGAAGAAGTCTGCGATTACAAATGGACTGGAAATATTATTCGCGAAGATCTCGAATGGAATGGATGTGTCGGTTCACGAGGTACAAATGCTGACCGGATTGCGCTGGAAGACGAGACAACTGACCTCGTCAGTTGGCCGGAAGTCCGACGCTTTCCCGCACTTCCTGGCGCGCGGTGTGGTGATCCACTTCTTCCCCTGACCAAGAAAAAGCAGGATGTCCTCGATGCGATCGACAATTTGTGGGTCTATTCCAGAACCTATATTGCAGATGGCGTGATGTGGGGGCTTCGCATCCTCTCTTCCGTTGCCCCCTTCAGCGAGGGTGCCGATCAGACCGAGTCCGGAAATGGCCAGGTTCGCAAGATCCTCATCGTCATGTCGGATGGCGACAACACCCTGGCACCGAGGATGGATAATTCCATCTACAACGCTTTCCACGAAGCAACGTACAAGGACGAAAATAGATTGGTGTCCGATCCCACGATCGGTGACGAATGGACGCGTGAGGCCTGCGAGCATGCCAAGAGCCGCGGCGTGGAAATCTTCTCCATCGCCTATGGCACCGAAGTGTCGGCGAGCGGAAAGAAGGTTCTCAAGGACTGCGCCTCGTCGGGTGCCCATTTCTTCGACGCCAAGTCGGCCAGTGCCCTCGATACGACCTTCCAGAAGATTGCCGAGGCCCTGACGCGGCTGCGGCTCGTGAAGTAACGCGCCTGGCCGCAGCCACGGTCTCCTGTCGGAGGCTGTTCAGAAGACAGGCGCTTCTGGGAAGAATGCCGGCCGGTCTGTACATGCGGGCTGGCCTTTTTCACGTGATCGTCAGCGGCAAGGTGCTACTTTTGGCGGCTCCGGCCTTAACGAATTCGATTCAAATCCGTATCATTCTGGGATAGACAAAGCCGGCGCGGGCACTGAGCCCGGCCGATCAACGCCCGCATCGCCGACGGGCACGCCAGCCAGCCCGGGAACCTGACTTGATGATACGCGCCTTCTCCTCCCGCCTATGCCTTGCCGCCGTCATGGCCTTTTCAGGCTTTCTTGCGCTGCCGGCCAGTCCCGCCCAAGCCCAGGACAATTGGTTGTCGCGCATCATCCGTGGGCGGTTCGAGACGGACAGCCGGGAGAGGGAGCGGGCGGCTGCCCAGGAAAGACAGAAGAAGAGACCGGTTGCCTCGCTGCCGAAAGTCTCCGCGCCACGCTATTTCAATTACCAGGCGACGTCGCCCGTGCGTGTCGAATTCGGCAAGATCCTTGCCGCGGCCAGTGCCGTCAGCGCGCTTTCCCTGCCCGGCGGCGCAAGCTTCACGGCAGCCGCGCCGGCGCTTGAGGGTTTCGACCTGACAGCAGACAAGGCCGATGCCGCGGCCATCGCGGCGCATTATGCCGCAAATCCGGATTTCATCTGGGTGTCCGGCTACGGGCCGAACGCCAAGGCGCGCGCGGCGCTGCGGGTGCTGGAAAACGCCGGCGACGAGGGGCTGGACGCCGAACACTATGGCGTCATCGCGCCAACGGAAGCCTTTTCCATGGATGACATGGCCGGCCGTTTGCAGGCGCTCATCCGCTTCGAGATGACGCTTTCGGCACGGGTGCTGCGCTATGCGCGCGACGTGGCAGCGGGCCGTGTCGACCCCAACAAGCTTTCGGGCTATCATGACCTGCCGGTCCTGCCCTTCGATCCGAAGAAGGCGCTGGCGGATCTGGCTTCCACGACCGATGCCGGCACGTGGCTTGCCGAGCAGGCGCCGCATGGCGACGAATACAAGCGCCTGCGCGCTGCCATGGCAAAGATCCGGCGTGAGGCGGATGCCGATATCATCGTCGACAGCAAGCTGTTCCTGCGCCCCGGCGGCCAGAGCCCGGAATTCGCCAAGCTGATGGAAATCGTGTGGCGCGACGGAAATCCGGAGATCATGGCCGAGCATGGCCGCGCCATCATGGCCGCGCGCAGGAGCGATACCTATACCCAGGATCTGGTGCCGGTGGTCAAGGCCATCCAGAAGGCGCGGGGCCTCAATCCCGACGGTATCATCGGCCCGCGCACCGTGGCGGCGATCAGCCCGGTTTCCAAGGCGGAGCGGATGGAAAAGATCCGTCTGGCGCTGGAGCGGCTGCGCTGGCTGCCGCACGACCTGGGCGCGCGCCGCGTGTTCATCAACCAGCCGGAATTCCTGGTCCGCTATTACGAGCACGACAAGGTGAAGCTTTCGATGCGCGTGGTGGTGGGCAAGAAATCCAACCAGACCTCGTTCTTTTACGACGAGATCGAGCAGGTCGACTTCAACCCCTATTGGGGCGTTCCTCGCTCGATCATCGTCAACGAGATGCTGCCGCGTCTGGTCAACGATCCGGGCTATCTCGACAGGGCAGGATACGAGGTCACCGATTCGAAGGGGCGGCGCATCCCGTCCTCGTCCATCGACTGGGGCGCGCATGGCGCCAACATTCCCTACAATGTGCGCCAGACGCCGGGCGAGGCCAATGCACTGGGTGAATTGAAGATCCTGTTTCCCAACAAGCACGCCATCTACATGCATGACACGCCGTCGAAATCACTGTTCAATCGGGATTCGCGCGCCTTTTCGCATGGCTGTGTGCGTTTGCAGAAACCGCGCGAAATGGCAGCGGCGGTGCTCGGCACCAGCATGGATGACATCCGGCGAGAGCTGGCCGCCGGGCATTCCTCGCGCAAGGTGCCGGTGAAGATCCCGGTCTATGTCGCCTATTTCACCGCCTGGCCGCAGGAAACCGGCGAAATCGGCTTCTTCACCGATGTCTATGGCCGCGACGAATTCCTGACTCGGGCGCTGGATGCCGTGCGCGATGCGCGCGCGGCGGCGGGCTGACGGACTTCGACGGGTCTTCAAACGACGGACCGCAGGCTTCAGGTCTGCGGCTGTTGTCTGTCTGATGACAGGCAACCAACTTTCGGCGATGACGCGGCAGACCCGGCCGCGGGCTGCGACGCGAATCGCTTGAGACCACATTTTCAAGACATGAGGATGGTGGGCGCGACAGGGATTGAACCTGTGACCCCTCCCGTGTGAAGGGAGTGCTCTCCCGCTGAGCTACGCGCCCGGTCGGTTGCGGCGATGCGCCGCTGTCCGGTGCCGCGCGGTATACGAGGGCGCGGCGCGGGAAGTCAAGGCGCTTTTGATGCCTGCATGACGGATTTGTGCGGTGCCTCCTCCGCGTTGCGCATCAGCCGCCGGGCAAGGTCAGGCGTCAGTTCATCGAAATGGTGGATGACGATGGAGGGTTCAAGGCTGGCGATGGGTTCGGCCGAATAGCCGAATTCAACGGCAATGACGGGTAGTCCGGCTGCCTTTGCGGTGGCGATGTCGGTGTTCGTGTCGCCAACGAGCAATCCGGCTGCGCCGTCGCCGGCGGCAAGGCGGATCGTCTCGGTCAGGTGGCGCGGGTCGGGCTTGCGGAAGCCGAACGTGTCGGCGCCGGCAATCATGGCGAAGCGGTGTGCAAGGCCCAGGCTTTCCAGCAGATGCCGGGCAAGCCGCTCGAACTTGTTGGTACAGACGGCAAGTGCGAAACCGGCAGCCTCGAACCGCGCCATGGCTTCCAGCGCGCCGGGGAAGGGAGCCGAGCGGCCGGGCATCCTGTCGGTGTAATGCTCAAGAAAAAGGGCCAGGAGGCGTTCGCGCTCATCGTTTTCAAGATGCCTGCGATTGAGCGCAAAGGCCCGCTCGATCATGGCTCGGCCCCCGTGCCCGGCATAGGCGCGCATGGCTTTCTGGTCCACCGGCGGCAGGCCGGCCGCGGCAATGGCGTGATCCAGCGCATCGAGCAGGTCGGGCGCGGTATCCACAAGCGTTCCGTCAAGGTCAAAGGCGATGACGTTTGCTGAGGCGGCTGAGGGCATGCGTTTCCATCCACGGCTGATCCGCACCCGCCATAGCCGGGCCGCCGCCGCGCATCAAGCCGCGGGGAGATTGGGCTTTGCCTGCGGGTGCAAAAATGATAGGTCACCGGCGATCAATTCGGGAAGGCGGAAAGCAGAACTGCACATGGATGCCAAGGCGCTGAAAATCGAGGCCGCGCGGGTTGCGCTCGGTCATGTCCGGGACGGAATGAAACTGGGCATCGGCACCGGGTCGACGGCGGAGGAATTCGTCCGCCTGCTGGCCGAAAAGGTTTCCGCCGGCATGGAAATCATCGGGGTTCCCACGTCGGAACGGACCGCGGCGCTTTGCCGCGAACTTGGCGTGCCGCTGACAACGCTCGAAGAGACACCGCATCTCGACCTGACAATTGACGGGGCGGACGAGATCGATCCCGAACTCAACCTGGTCAAGGGCGGCGGTGGCGCATTGCTGCGCGAAAAGATCGTTGCTGCGGCCTCCGATTCGATGATCGTGATTGCCGACGAGAGCAAGCTGGTCGATCCGCTGGGCGCCTTTCCGCTGCCCATCGAGGTCAACCGGTTCGGTCTGGGCGCCACGCGGCTGGCCGTGGAAACGGTTGCGCGCAAGCTCGGGCTTGAAGGGCCGCTTTCGCTGCGCATGGCCGGAGACGGCGAATTCGTCACCGATGGCGGACACCTCATTCTCGATGCATCTTTTGGCCGCATTCCCGATCCAAGAGCGCTTTCGGCAGCCTTGCACGCCGTGCCCGGCGTGGTGGAGCATGGGCTTTTCACTGACATGGCCAGACTGGCGGTCGTCGCCAGGGCCGGCGGCGTGGAGGAAATCGCGCCGCGCATGAACCAACGGAGCTGACGCAGACATGACACGTATTTCCTTTACCCGCCTCGTGCCGGCAGCGGCCCTTGCCGCGCTTCTTCTCGCTCCGGTTTCGGCCAGCGCCCAGGATATTTCCGAGGCCCATCTGAAAGCCGCGCGCGACGCCATCGGCGCGCTGCATGTCACGGACCAGTTCGATGCCGTTCTGCCGGCCACGGCGCAGCAGTTGCAGGGCCAGCTTGTCCAGAAAAACCCGGACATGGCCGATACGATCAATCAGGTCGTGCAGAAAGAGGCGCTGGGACTGGTGTCGCGCCGTGCAGACCTGGAGCGCGAAGTGGCGCTGGTCTATGCCCGTTCCTTCAGCGAGGAGGAACTGAAAGCCATTGCCGGTTTCTACCAGACCGATGCCGGCAAGAAACTGCTTTCGGAAGGCCCCATCGCCACGCGCGAAATGATGAAGGCCGCCGAAATCTGGCAGCAGGGCATTGCCCGCGACCTGGCGGAGGGCGTGGGCAACGCACTGGCCGAGGCGGCGGGCGGCGACAAGCCGGCCCAGTAACCCGGCTGACCGTCGATTGCCAAACATTGCCAGCCCGGCTCTTGCGGCCGGGCTTTTTCTTTGCCACACCGCTGGCCATATCCTGCCCGGGCGCGTTCGCGCCGATCCGACAGCCAGCGAAAGGTGATGCCATGGCCGCTTATGATTACGATCTCTTCGTCATCGGCGGGGGCTCTGGCGGGGTGCGCGCGGGGCGGCTGGCCGCCGGGCTCGGCAAGCGCGTGGCAATCGCCGAGGAGTACCGCTATGGCGGCACCTGCGTCATCCGCGGTTGCGTGCCGAAGAAGCTGTTCGTCTATGCCTCGCAGTTCACCGAACATTTCGAGGACGCGGCAGGCTTCGGCTGGAGCGTCGGCGAAAGCACATTCGACTGGGCGACGCTGATCGCCAACAAGGATCGTGAAATCGCCAGGCTGGAAGGGCTGTACCGCAAGGGTCTGGAGAATGCCGGCGCGGAGGTGCTGGACACGCGGGCGGAACTGGTGGACGCGCATACGGTGCGCCTTGTGGCCGGTGGCCGTACGGTGACGGCGGACCAGATCCTCATCGCGGTCGGCGGGCGGGCCAATCCGCACAATGCGCTGCCGGGCCATGAGTTGTGCATCACGTCCAACGAGGCTTTTCATCTGGAAACCCTGCCGAAGGCCATCGTGATCGAGGGCGGCGGCTACATCGCCGTCGAATTCGCCAACATCTTCCACGGGCTGGGCGTGGAGACGACCCTGATCTATCGCGGCAAGGAAATCCTCGGCCGGTTCGACATGGACATGCGGCGCGGCCTGCATGAAGCCATGGAGGCCAAGGGCATCCGCATATTGTGCCATCGCGTCATCAAGCAGGTGGAACGGCGTGATGATGGCGGCCTGCGGGCGCATCTTTCCGAGGGAGAGGTGCTGGAGGCCGATCAGGTGATGCTGGCCATCGGCCGCCTGCCCAACACGGAAGGGCTGGGCCTTGACCGGGCCGGGGTGGCGACGGATCATCAGGGCGCCGTGATCGTCGACGATTACCAACGCACCAATGTAGAGAACATCTGGGCGGTCGGCGATGTCACCAACAAGGTACAGTTGACGCCGGTGGCCATCCACGAAGCCATGTGTGTCGTCGAGACGGCATTCAAGGGCAATCCTGCCAGGCCGGACAGGGACACGATCGCCACGGCGGTGTTTTCCCAGCCGGAAATCGGAACCGTGGGCCTGTCGGAAGACGAGGCGATGCATCGTTTCGAGGAATTGGAGGTCTACCGTGCTTCCTTCCATCCGATGCGGCACACGCTTTCCGGACGGCAGGAAAAGATGATCATGAAGATCGTTGTGGATGCCGCGACACGCCGCGTCGTCGGGTGCCATGTTCTGGGTCCGGATGCCGGCGAACTGGCGCAGGTGCTGGGCATCGCGGTCAAGGCGGGGCTGACGAAGGACGATTTCGACCGGACGATGGCGCTGCATCCGTCTGCGGCGGAAGAACTGGTCACCATGTACACCCCGAGCTGGCGGGTGAAAGACGGCAAGCGTTTCTGAGGGGGCGGGCCTGCATCAGCCGTTCGCCAATCGTGTTTTGTCTCCCGCTCCCCGTTGAACGGGGAGCAGGTTTTCGCCAGACCTATTTCGTGCAGTAGCGGCGCGGTCCACCGCCATAGGGCTGATAGGTGCAATCCGAGGCACGGAAGCTGCGATAGGCCCGTGCGCATGCCCTGAAGTTGCAATAGGCCGGTGCGCGCCTGCGATATGCCCGGCGCGGCGGCGGCGGGGCCATCCAGACCGGCGGCGGCGGACGGCGCCAACGGCGCGGCGGCGGCCGTCTCTGCCAGCGGCGCGGCGGCCTTTGCCAGCGCCGGGACTGCTGCCTCTGCCAACGGCGCGGCGGTCTGCGGCGCTGCTGTGCAAGCTGAACGGCTTTTTCGGCCGTATTTCGTGATGGGGCAATGTTGGTGTCTGCCGAGGCCGGAAGCGCTGCCGCCGCGGTTCCGCCTGGTGTTGCAGCTTGTGCCGGCGCAACGAGCAAGGCCGCGGCAGCCAAGGCCAGACCGGACAGGCCGGGAATGAGAAAGCGGGTCAGTTTTTTCATGCCATCCTCCACATTTGCCATCTCCGATTGACTGCCCGATGCAGGTGGCCAATCAGGGATAGACTAATATTAGTGAAGCTGCATGTAATTGATCGCTGTCAATGAACCGGTGAATGCAAACAAGGATTGCAGTCGCGGGTTGTTCCGTCGCTTTTTCAGCGCAGAAAGCCCCGCAGCCTTGTGCAAGGCTGCGGGGCAGGGATCTCAGCCCCTATTTGCGGCACAGCTTGCGCGGACCGTGAGAGGGTTGAAATGTGCAATCGGCGGCCCGGAAACTGCGATAGGCGCGCTTGCAGGCGCGAATGTTGCAGGCGGGCTTCACTTTCTTGCGCTTTGCTTGAAGCGGGGCCGCCTGGTTCTTGCGCAATTGCTTGTTCTTGCGGAGCAAGGCCGGCGGTTGTTGCGGTGCCGGCGCCAGCCAGGCAGGCGGTGGCGGCTGCATGCCCAAGGGAGGCGGCGGTATGTATTGCGCCATGTGAACGGGGCCGCTTCGGGCATCGTGCGGCATGGCGGCGTGAACGTTTGCGGCCAGGCCGCCGGACAGACCCGCCGCAGCGGCCGGGGCAGCGCTGATCGCCGCCATGTACGTCAAGCCGGCGAGTGCCGGCAAGATCGAGCGGAGCAGGGTTTTCATGTTTATCCTCCACTGTTCCTTCGCTCGGTTGAAGCATGTTTCATGGCTTCAACCGAAAGGACCCTAAGTCAAGTAAAGCCCCTGCTCCTTGATCGTCATCAATTATATAAATATAATATATAAAATAAATAAGTAAGAAATAAATAAAGATCCTGACTTAGAAGTGTTGTTTATTTTACATATTGAATTATCCATGTCGCGGCTGCAGGCGATCTGTCGTTCTGCTGCAATCAGGCTTGCGGCACGTGCCGCGGCATCGCGATGACGCCGGATTTGCGCTGCATTTCTGATTGTACCGGTTCACTGTGCGGCTGGGCTGGCCCTTTTCAGGCGGGTCGGGCAGGACATATCCTGGTTTGGTGGGGCAGGTGCCGGTGCCGGCGCGCCCGTTCCGCTTCCTCGATCCGTTTGGCGGAGTTGGGCGTCTTGAAAAGGGGTAAGTGGAATGGGAGAGGGGCTCGTCGCCTGGTTCGGCTATGGATCGCTGGTCAACCGGGCCACCATCGGCTGGTCCTATCTGGAAGCGCATCCCGCGCGGCTGACGGGCTGGCGGCGACACTGGCGGCCGCGCCCGGACATGCCGGGCTTTCCGGCTGCGCTTCTGAGTGTGGCGAGGGACGACAAAGCCGGCTGCGATGGCTTGCTTGTCATCGACAGTGCCAAGAACTTGCCGGCGCTGGACAGGCGGGAAGGGCGCTATCACCGGCGACGGATAGACAGCAGCTCGATCACCTGCGCCCATGCGCTGCCCTCCGGTTGCCCGGTCTATGTCTATGAGGCGATGAGCGACCTTCCCGTCCATCGCGATCCGCCGCGCATCCTGCGCTCCTATCTCGACGTGGTCATGCAAGGCTTTCTGCACATGCATGGCCGTGCCGGGCTGGAGCGTTTCATGGCGGAGACCTCCGACTTTCACCTGCCGATCCATGAAGACAGGCATGCGCCGGTCTATCCGCGCCATGTTCCGGCCGACGGGAAGGAACATGCGCTGTTCGATGCGCTGACGGCTGCAATTCAGCGAGAATGAATTTTCTATTCATATCAAATTACAGCTTGAATTTTTAATTCACGAATGCTTTAACCCCGTCAACAGAACGGAAAGAGGCATCAATCCCGTGGATATCCCGACCCTTACCGGACGACAGATCAAGTTCATCCGCTCCATGCTTGATCTGTCTCAGGCCGAACTGGCGGCGAAAGCCGGCGTTTCACAGCCGACGATCTATCGCATGGAGATGGATCCAAACCGGGTGCATGAATCCATCGCAGTCATGAAGATCAAGGCGCTGGCGGACGAAAACCTGCTGATGGTGCCCGATCACGCCGCCTTTACCGGACAACCCATTTTCACCAGCCCGTCCGCGACGGGCGCCGGCCAGCCAAACCCGACCAAGACAGGTGCGACCATGAGCCAGAACTGGACCCCGGATTCCTGGAGAACGAAGCCGATCGTGCAGGTGCCGGACTATCCGGACCCGGCTGCGCTCGATGACGTTGAGGGACGGCTGCGCACCTACCCGCCGCTGGTTTTCGCAGGCGAGGCGCGTGCGCTGAAGAAGCGGCTGGCTGAAGTGGCGGAAGGGCGTGCCTTCCTGCTTCAGGGTGGCGATTGCGCCGAAAGTTTCGCCGAGCACGGCGCCGACAACATCCGCGATTTCTTCCGCGCCTTCCTGCAGATGGCTGTCGTGCTCACCTTTGCCGGCTCCAAGCCGGTGGTGAAGGTCGGCCGCATCGCCGGCCAGTTCGCCAAGCCGCGCTCCTCGGACAACGAAACCAAGGACGGCAAGACGCTTCCGTCCTACCGTGGCGACATCATCAACGGCATCGATTTCGACGAGGCCTCGCGCATTCCCGATCCGCAGCGCCAGGCGATGGCCTATCGCCAGTCGGCGGCGACGCTGAACCTGCTGCGCGCCTTTGCCCAGGGCGGGTTCGCCAGTCTCGACAACGTGCATCGCTGGATGCTGGGCTTCGTTTCCGACAGCCCGCAGCGCAACCGCTACGAGGCGCTGTCGGCGCGCATTACCGAGACGATCGACTTCATGCGCGCCATCGGCATCACGGCCGACAATCATCGCAGCCTGTCGGAAACCGAGTTCTACACCAGCCATGAAGCGCTGCTGCTCGGCTACGAGGAAGCGTTGACCCGCGTCGATTCGACCTCCGGCAACTGGTATGCCACGTCCGGCCACATGTTGTGGATCGGCGACCGGACCCGCCAGCCGGATCATGCCCATGTGGAATATTGCCGTGGCGTGGAAAACCCGATCGGCCTGAAATGCGGCCCGTCCATGGATGCCGACGGCCTTCTCAACCTGATCGACATTCTCAACCCGAACAACGAGGCCGGCCGGTTGACGCTGATCGCGCGCTTCGGTTCCGACAAGGTTGGCGATCATCTGCCGCGGCTCGTTCGTGCCGTCGAAAAGGAAGGGCGCAAGGTCGTCTGGTCCTGCGATCCGATGCATGGCAACACCGTGTCTGCCGGTGGCTACAAGACGCGTCCCTTCGAACGCGTGCTCAAGGAAGTCGAGACATTCTTCGATGTGCATCAGGCCGAGGGCAGCCATGCCGGCGGCGTCCACATCGAGATGACGGGCAAGAACGTGACCGAATGCACGGGTGGAGCCCGCGCGATCTCGGCCGACGACCTGTCCGACCGCTACCACACCCATTGCGATCCGCGGCTCAATGCCGAGCAGTCGCTTGAACTGGCCTTCCTGATCGCCGAGCGGCTGAAGCGCGACCGCTCGCCGGCGGAGGCCGTGGCCGCCGAATAAGCCTGTTGTCGCTGTTTTCCTCCCGTCAACCGTCCAGCGCATCCCTGGCGCCGGGCGGTTTTTCGTTTGTGCGAGGAGGCGCTGCTGTTTTGATTGTTCAATAATCAGAAACAAAAAGTCTTTTATTGTCTTCTCGCGCTTGCCGGCAACCCGTATTATCTGACGGGCAAAGGAGAACGGCCATGACACCCATGCCAAGCATTTTCGTTTCCCACGGCGGCCCGAATGTCGTGATCGAGGACACGCCGGCGCGCGACTACCTGAAAAGCCTGCACACGCGCTTTCCGGATACGAAGGCCATTGTCATCGTGTCGGCGCATTTCGAAACCGAGGGTCCTGTCGTCGTCACTGACCCGGCACCGGAAATGATTTATGATTTCGGCGGTTTCCCGCAGGAACTCTACGAGATGGTCTACCCGGCGCCAGGCGAACCGGAATTGGCGATGCGGGTGGCCCACATGCTCAATGACAGCGGTCTTGAACCGCGCATCGCGCCGAAGCGCGGCTTCGACCACGGCGTCTGGAACACGCTGATCCTGGGTTTTCCCGAGGCCGACATTCCCGTGGTCATGGTGTCCATCGATCCCAACCGCGATGCCGCCTATCACTTTCGGCTCGGACAGGCGCTTGCGTCGCTGCGCGAGGAGGGTGTGCTGCTGATCGGTTCGGGTCACATGACGCATAACCTGCGCGTCGTCATGGGGGCGATGCGCCACGGCCGGTCCGTCGACCCGGATTTTCCGGGAAAGGTGAAGGCCTTCACGGACTGGTTCGCGGACCGTTTCGCCGAAGGCGATCGCGAGGCCATCCTGAACTGGACCAGCGAAGCGCCTTTCGTTGCCGAGAACCATCCCACCGACGAGCACCTCATGCCGCTTTTCTTTGCCTATGGCGCGGGCGGCGAGCATGCCAAGGCCGAGCGGGCCTGCGATTACATGCAATACGGCATGTTTGCCTGGGACAGCTGGATTTTCCGCTGACATCGGCGCTCGCGGAAGCCATGATCCGTGCGTCGAATCACAGGCGGGCAGGGTGTCATGGAAAGGCTTTGGAAAGCGCTGTTGAATTCCTTTCGGGCGTTCCGGCGCTTGACGGCAACGGAAAAGGCGGTGCAGCAGGAGATGATGCTGCTGATCGTGGCGATCCCGGTTGCCTGGCTGATCGCCGATACGTGGGACAGCTATTTCCTGCTCGTTCTTTCCGTTGTCTTCCTGATCGTGGTCGAGGTGCTCAATACCGCCATCGAGGCGACCTGCAACGCGATCACGCGGGAGTTCGATAAGGACATCCAGCTTGCCAAGGATTCCGGCTCGCTCGCCGTCCTGCTGACAATCATCATCGTCACAAGCATCTGGGTGGTGACCATCTATGACCTTGTCACAGGGTAAGGTTCTTGAAAGGCGGGATGCACGCACCATGTTGCGCGACCGGAGACCTTGCGGAAATCAGGCATGAACGACACGGCACTTGAAACGCGCGGCGGACTGCCCGCCGACCTGACCGAACTCTTGCGGCTTTATCCGCGCGAGGCGTGGCAGGGGCATGAAAACCTGGGCGGAATGGCGCAATTCTGGCTCCAGCGCCATGGCATGTTCCGCGATCTGGGAGCCGCGCTGAACGAGGCTGTCGCCGGCTGGCGCGATGAGCGAATCGAAACAGGGGCTTTCGTCCAGTTCTTCGTGCCGCGCCTGAACTTCTTTCTCGGCCAGCTCGAAGGCCATCACCAGATCGAGGATCATCACTATTTCCCCGTTTTCAGGCGCGCCGAACCGCGCCTCGACCGGGGCTTCGACATTCTCGACAGCGATCACCATGTGATTCATGCAGCGCTGCAATCCAATGCCGATGCAGCGAACGCCCTCCTGCAAGCGATGCAGGCGGGTGGCGACCAGTTGAAACGGGCCGGCGAGGCCTATGCCGGCGAAAGCGGACAGCTTGTCGCCATGCTGATGCGGCATCTGGACGATGAGGAAGACCTGATCATCCCGGTCATCCTGGATCAGGGCGAGCGAGCCATCGGCATCGACTGAGGCCAGGGTGCCGCATTGCAACCGGACGGATTGCCTATCCGGGAAACGCGGGCTAAGCCTTTCGCCATGACAGAGACACCCGATACACTCCGCATTGCCGTCGCCCAGCTCAACCCCACCGTGGGCGATATCTCCGGAAACCTTCAGCTTGCCCGCGCGGCGCGAGCCGACGCGCGCCGGCATGGCGCCGACCTGGTGCTGTTTCCCGAACTCTTCATCGCAGGATATCCGCCGGAGGACCTGGTTCTCAAGCCGGCTTTCGTGGATGCCTGCGAGCGGGCCATGCGCGACCTGGCCAGCGAAACGGATGACGGCGGGCCCGGTGTGGTGATCGGCCTGCCGCTCAGGCGCGAGACCGGCTTGCACAATTCGGTCGTTTTGCTGGACGGCGGCGCGGTGAAGGCGGAGCGCCACAAGGTGGATTTGCCCAATTACGGCGAGTTCGACGAAAAGCGCGTGTTTCAGCCCGGGCCCATGCCGGGGCCTGTGAATTTTCGCGGCGTACGCCTCGGCCTGCCGGTATGCGAGGATATCTGGGGCGATCTCGGCGTCTGCGAAACGCTTGCCGAAAGCGGGGCGGAGATCCTGCTGGTGCCCAACGGCTCGCCCTATTACCGCGGCAAGGTCGACGTGCGCCACCAGGTTGTGATCCGCCAGGTGATCGAAAGCGGCTTGCCGATCCTCTATGCCAATTTCTGCGGCGGTCAGGACGAACTCGTTTTCGATGGCGCCAGCTTCGGAATCCAGGCCGACAAGTCGCTGGCTTTCCAGATGAGCCAGTTCGAGGCGCAGGTCATGGTGACGACCTGGAAGCGCGAGGGCGAAGGCTGGCGCTGCGAGCGCGGTCCCATGTCGCGCATTCCCGACCGGGAAGAGGCCGATTACCGGGCCTGCATGCTGGGCTTGCGCGACTATGTCGACAAGAACGGGTTCAAGAACGTCGTACTGGGGCTTTCGGGAGGCATCGATTCGGCGATCTGCGCGGCGCTGGCGGTGGATTCGCTGGGCGAGGAGCGGGTGCATTGCATCATGCTGCCCTACCGCTATACATCGGAGGAATCGCTGGCCGATGCGCAAGCCTGCGCGCGCGCGCTCGGCTGCCGCTACGACATCGTGCCCATCGAGGCGCCGGTGCAGGGCTTCATGGCCTCGCTCTCCGACATGTTCGAAGGAACGAACGAGGGCGTGACGGAGGAAAACCTGCAAAGCCGCACGCGCGGCACCATCCTGATGGCGATCTCCAACAAGTTCGGCTCCATGGTCGTGACCACCGGCAACAAGAGCGAGATGAGTGTTGGCTATGCCACGCTCTATGGCGACATGAACGGCGGCTTCAACCCGATCAAGGACCTCTACAAGATGCAGGTCTATGCGCTGTCGCGCTGGCGCAACGGTCATGTGCCGCCCACCGCGCTCGGACCGACCGGCTTCGTCATCCCGCAGAACATCATCGACAAGGCACCGTCGGCGGAACTCAGGCCCGACCAGACCGACCAGGATTCGCTGCCGCCCTATCCGGTTCTGGACGACATCCTGGAATGTCTCGTGGAGCACGAGATGGGCGTGGACGCGATCGTCGCACGCGGCCATGACCGGGCGCTGGTGCATCGCATCGAGCACCTGCTCTACATTGCCGAATACAAGCGGCGCCAATCGGCGCCGGGCGTGAAGATCACGCGCAAGAATTTCGGCCGCGACCGGCGCTATCCGATCACCAACCGATTCCGCGACCGGAGCTGACCGGCGCGGCCGGCTTCTGCGTCGCTTCGAAAAGATTGGTCCGAAATCCGCCTTTGCGCGCTATCGCCGCATGTCGCCGCGGGATATAGCGGGAGCATGGACATTCTTTCCTTTCTCGCCCGCAATATCCGCTGGATCGGCGGTTGTTTCCTGCTCACCTTCTTTTCCTCCTTCGGCCAGACCTTCTTCATCTCGCTCTCGGCCGGCGACATCCGGGCTGAATACGGCCTGAGCCATGGCGGTTTCGGCACGCTCTACATGGGCGCGACGCTGGCCAGTGCGCTGACATTGCCCTGGCTCGGCCGCATCGTGGACCGCTACGGTCCGGCGCAGGTGGCGCTCATCATCATGCCGGCGCTGGCGGCCGCGGCACTTTCAATGGCCTTTTCCACCCATATCGCGCTGCTCTTCGTCACGGTCTACATGCTGCGCCTGTTCGGCCAGGGGATGATGACGCAGAACGCGCTGACGGCGACGGGGCGCTGGTATGCCGCCAACAGGGGCCGGGCGGTGTCGCTCGTCAGTCTCGGCCACAATGCCGGCGAGGCCATTTTCCCGCTGCTCTTCGTGGCGGTGGCGGGCATGATCGGCTGGCGGATGAGCTGGGTGGCGGCGGCGGTGTTCCTGCTGGCTGTCGGGCTGCCGGCCATCTGGTCGCTGGTGCGGGTGGAGCGCCAGCCGCATTCCTCCGATCCCGTGATGCGCAAGCCGCAGGTGGCGGACTGGACGCGCGCGCAGGTGCTTCACGATCCCCTGTTCTGGTTGCTGCTGACCGGCGTCCTGGCGCCACCCTTCATCGGAACGACGGTGTTCTTCCACCAGGTCTATCTGGTGGAACTGCGTGGCTGGGCCATGACCGATTTCGCAGCCTCCTTCGCGGTCATGTCGGGCATGGTGATCGTCTTCTCGCTGATCTGCGGCGCGCTGATCGACCGCTATTCGGCGGTAGCGGTGCTGCCGAGCTTCCTGCTGCCGCTGGCCGGTGCCTGCTTCTTCCTTGGCGCTTTCGAAGGGGTCTGGAGCGCCTTCGTCTTCATGGCGCTGCTTGGCGTTTCCTACGGGTTTTCCGCCACGCTGTTCGGCGCGCTCTGGCCGGAAATCTACGGTGTGAAACATCTGGGCGCGGTTCGCTCGGTCATTGTCGCCTTCATGGTCTTTGCCACGGCCATGGGGCCTGGCCTGACCGGTTTCCTGATCGATCTGGGCGTGCCCTATCCGGCGCAGATCATGGCGATGGGCGTCTACAGCCTGTTTGCCGCGGGCATGCTGACAATGGTTTCGCGAAAGCTGGCGGCGCGAACCCGTGCGGCGCTTGATCTTGCCGACGGGCAAGGGTAGGCCGTCGCAATCCCGTCCTTCTTGCCAAGGTGCAGATACCATGACCGTTACCGTGCGTTTCGCTCCCTCGCCGACCGGCTACATCCATATCGGCAATGCACGTACCGCGTTGTTCAACTGGCTCTTTGCGCAACAGCAGGGCGGACGCTTCATCCTGCGCTTCGACGACACGGATACGGCGCGCTCCGAGCGGCGCTTTGCCGACCAGATCGAGGCGGATCTGGCCTGGCTCGGCATCAGGCCGGACAGCGTTGAGCGGCAATCGGAACGGGCCGGGGCGCATCACGCGGCGGCGGAAAAGCTGAAGGCGGCCGGTTTGCTCTATCCGTGCTACGAGACGACGGAGGAACTGGACCGGCGGCGCAAGATCCGGCTGTCACGCCGCCTGCCGCCGGTCTATGGCCGCGAGGCGCTGAAGCTGACGGACGCGCAAAAGGCTGCGTTCGAGGGCGAGGGGCGCAAGCCGCATTGGCGGTTTCTCCTGCCCAATCACGATGGCGATCCCTTCGCCACGAAGCGCACCGAGGTGCATTGGGACGACATCATCCGCGGGCCGCAAACGGTCGACCTGGCCTCCATGTCGGATCCTGTTCTGATCCGCGAGGACGGCAGCTATCTCTATACGCTGCCATCGGTGGCCGACGACATTGCGATGGGCGTGACCCATATCATTCGCGGCGACGACCATGTCACCAATACGGGCGCGCAAATCGCGCTGTTCGAGGCGCTGGGCGCTGCCGCGCCTGCCTTCGGGCACCACAACCTGCTGACGACGGCCAGCGGGGAGGGGCTATCCAAGCGCACCGGCGCGCTGTCCGTTCACCAACTGGCCGGAAACGGCTATGAACCGATGGCGGTCAACGCGCTTGCCGTGCTGATCGGCACATCCGGCGCGGTGCATGCCGTGCCTGACATGGCGACGCTGGTGGACAGTTTCGACATTGCCAGCGCATCGAAGTCGGCTGCGAAATTCGACCCTTCGGAACTGGACACGCTCAATGCCGCGCTGGTGCATGACTCGCGTTTCGAGGCCGTGCGGGACCGGCTGGCAAACCTCGGCATAGCGGGGGACAAGGCGGAGGATTTCTGGCTGGCGGTGCGCGGCAACATCGCGCGTGTCGACGAGGCGGCCGATTGGTGGCGTGTGGTGACCCAAGGGCCGGACACTGCCGAAACCGTCGGACCGGACGACCTCGATTTCGTGCGCACTTCCTTCGGCATGCTGCCGCCGGAGCCATGGGACGGGACCACCTGGAAGACGTGGACGGATGCGGTGAAGCAGGCAACGGGCAGAAAGGGCCGCACGCTCTTCATGCCGCTGCGCATCGCGATTACCGGACGGCGTTCCGGCCCGGAGCTTTCAGATCTATTGCCTCTTCTGGGTCGGGAAGAAACGTTGGCCCGACGACCCTGATCCGGCGTTTCGTCTCGTCATCATCCGTACCGGGCTCCTTTCCCAACAGGCTGCGCAGGCTTTCCTCCGTCAGGCCGCCCGCGGCATTGGCCGCCGTTTCGGGATCTGCTGCCGGGTCCGGTCGCGGCCGGGGAACGGGCATGGCCGGCGTATCAGTCTCCGGCTCCTGCCGGGTTTCACCGCCACCAATGACGGCATAGTTTTTCGCCGGTTTGCAGGCGCATCCGCCGGGCCGTTTGAAGCCGGGATCGCGGTAGGCGAAGGCGGCCGGCAGGGCCGTATAGGGTTCGCCGGAAAGCGAGACCATGTCCTCGGGTTCCTCGATGCCGCTGCGATGGGCGTAGAGGCGGACATCCACGCCCGGGCACATGGCCTGGCATGCATCCTGATCGCGATAGAAGAATTCCGGCGTGGTGGAAAACGACATCGGGAAGTAATAGCCGTCGCAGGTGCGAACGCAGAGCGTGCGGTAGGTGCCGCCGTCGAAAGACCCCGAAAGACCGGGTTCCAGGACGGTGACGGAGCTGTTTCCGCCGTCCTCGCGCGGTTCGAACAGGCGCTTGCGCAGTTCGAAATCGCGTCTGGCTGTGGCAATGGAATCGGGGAGGCGGCGAACCACGCGCTGCTTCGGCGCTTCGCGGCAGCGATTGGCGCGGATGCCGGCGAGGATGCGCCGGCGCTCGGCTGCCAGCGACCCGCGTCCGGCGCCCTGAAGCTGGCGCTCCAGCTTTGCCAGATTGGCCCGCATGGAGCGGATGGACCCGGTGATGACGGCGCAACGGCCTGCCTCGTCCCTTTGCAGGCGGACGACGGAACCGTCGCATCCCATCTGGCGGGCGCGCCGTTGCGCGATGCGCATCTGCCGCTTCTGTTCACCGATCGCCACGCGATAGCGCCGCGCCATTGCCGGTTCACGGCTGCTGTCATCGGTGAGGGCGGCCAGGCGTGCTTCCAGCCTTTGGCAAAGCGGGCTCGCCGCCCCGGCGGGCGCCGGGATGACGGCGAGAATGCCGATGGCCAGCATGGCTGCCGCTATCGGGCCGGTCAAAGGCGAGGTCGAACGCACGGGCCGCTCCCTGCCGGCCTGGACGATGGCCGGTGTCGTCCGGCCATCCTGACCGGACTAGGTTAATCGCTGCTTTCAGCCTCGCCGGCAAATCGGGCGAAATCAGGCCGGGGCGCCTATTCGGCGGCCTCGACCATGTCGCGCGCCGGCTGGGAAGCCTCCACGACGGCAAGCGCAGTCATGTTGACGACGCCGCGCGAGGTGACCGACGGCGTCAGGATATGGGCCGGGCGCGCCGTTCCGAGCAGGATAGGGCCGACATGCAGGGCGTCCGTCATGGTCTTCACGGTCGTCAGCGTGATGTTGGCGGCGTCAAGGTCCGGGAAAACCAGAAGATTGGCTTCGCCGGAAAGCGAGGAATGGGGAAAGACACGCTGGCGCAGGATTTCGGACAGGGCGCTGTCGCCATGCATCTCGCCGTCGCATTCGAGATCGGGGGCGGCGCGGTGCAGGATTTCCGCGGCCTTGCGCATCTTCAGGGCGGAGTTCGAATCGCGGGATCCGAAATCGGAATGCGACAGAAGCGCGGCCTTGGGCTCGATGCCGAAGCGGCGGATTTCCTCGGCGGCCAGCAGCGTCATTTCCGCGACCTCCCCGGCGGTCGGATCAACGCTCACATAGGTGTCGGTAAAGAAGGTCACGCCACGTTGCGAGATCAGCATGGACAGGGCGGAATAATCCTCCACGCCTTCGCGAAGGCCGATGATCGAGCGGACCTGGCGCAGATGCCGCTCGAAACGGCCTTCCAGTCCGCAGATCATGGCGTCGGCCTCGCCCCGGGCCAGCGCGATGCAGGCGATGACGGTGTTGTTGGTGCGCACCAGCGTGCGGGCAGCCTCCACGGTGACGCCACGCCGGCCGGTGCGCGCGATCAGTTCATTGACGTAATCGCGGTAACGCGGATCGTCTTCCGGGTTGATGAGTTCGAAATCCGTGCCGGGCCGGATCTTCAGGCCAAAGCGTCCCAGGCGCCGCTCGACCACCTGGGGACGGCCGATCAGGATGGGCGTCGCTATGCCTTCCTCCAGCACGACCTGGGCGGCGCGCAGGACGCGCTCGTCCTCCCCCTCGGCATAGATGACGCGCTTGGCGGCTGCCTTCTTGGCGGCCGAGAAGACCGGCTTCATCACCAGGCCGGAGCGGAAGACGAAGCGGTTGAGCTTGTCGACATAGGCATCCATGTCCGTGATGGGCCGGGCGGCGACCCCGGTTTCGGCCGCCGCCCTGGCGACGGCAGGGGCAATGCGCAGGATCAGGCGCGGATCGAAGGGCGAGGGAATGAGGAATTCCGGCCCGAAGGTGGGCGTGTCGCCGGTATAGGCGCGGGCAGCGACGTCGGACACTTCCTCGCGGGCGAGCGCTGCAATGGCGCGCACGGCGGCGAGCTTCATCGCTTCGTTAATGGCGCGGGCACCACAATCCAGCGCGCCACGGAAGATGTAGGGGAAGCACAGGACATTGTTGACCTGGTTGGGGAAGTCCGAACGGCCGGTGCAGATCATGGCGTCCGGGCGGGCGGCGCGTGCCACGTCCGGCATGATTTCCGGCGTCGGATTGGCCAGAGCCATGATGAGCGGGCGCTCGGCCATGTCCTCAAGGTATTCCGGCTTCAGCACGCCTGCCGCCGACAGGCCGAGAAAGACGTCGGCACCGGGAATCACCTGGGCCAGCGTACGCATCGGCGTGTCCTTGCAATAGGGCTCCTTCCAGCGGTCCATTTCCTCGTGCCGGCCCCTGAAGGCGACGCCGTGGCGGTCGGTGATCCATATGTTGTCACGGCTGGCGCCCAGTTCGACAAGCAGGTTGAGGCAGGCAAGGGCGGCCGCGCCGGCGCCCGATGTCACGATCTTGACATCCGCCAGCCGCTTTCCTGCCAGTTCCAGTCCGTTGAGCACGGCGGCGGCCACGATGATGGCGGTACCATGCTGGTCATCATGGAAAACGGGAATGCCCATGCGTTCCTTCAGCGTCTCTTCCACCTCGAAGCATTCGGGGGCCTTGATATCCTCCAGGTTGATGCCGCCAAAGGTCGGTTCCAGCGCCTCGATGGTGCAGACCATCCGCTCCACGTCGGGCGCATCGATCTCGATGTCGAAGACATCGATGCCGGCGAATTTCTTGAACAGGACGGCCTTGCCTTCCATGACAGGCTTGGAGGCCAGCGGGCCGATATTGCCCAGCCCCAGAACGGCCGACCCGTTCGACACGACACCGACGAGGTTTGAGCGCGCGGTGTAGAGCGCGGCCTTGCCGGGATCGTCGCGGATGGCCAGACAGGGCGCTGCCACGCCCGGCGAATAGGCAAGCGCCAGGTCGCGCTGGTTGCCAAGTGGCTTGGTGGCCTGGATCTCCAGCTTTCCGGGGACAGGATACTGGTGGAAGAAGAGGGCATTCTCGTCGAGATCGCCCTTGTTGCTTGTGTTTTCCATGTGTTTTCTCCCCGAAATGCACTGGCCCGTCGGCTGTCTGAAGGCGCTGGCGAAGCGGCGCCAACGATGGCTGGCGCGGCAAGACCGCAGGCATGCCCTTGGGTCATTCTAAAACATGTGGCGAAACGGATTGCCAAGGAATTCAGCAATCTGTTTCGCCGTGTCCGGAAGGCAGGTCATGCCGGCGGCTGCGGCCGCTCAGAACGCGCTGGTATAGAGCCCGCCATCGACCAGGATGTTCTGGCCGGTGATGTAGCCGGCGTGGCTTGAACACAGGAAGGCGCAGACCTTGCCGAATTCCTCCGGATTGCCGAACCGGCGGGCCGGTATTTCGGCGGCCTGGGTGGCCGCGATGTCGTCCTCGCTGCGGCCTGTCCGCTGTGAAGCCATGCGAAACCCGCCGCGCAGGCGGTCGGTGTCCATCTTGCCGGGCAGCAGGTTGTTGATCGTCACGCCCTTGCCGGCCACGCCGCGCGACACGCCGGCCAGGAAGGACGTCAGGCCCGCGCGAGCGCCCGAGGACAGGTCCAGTCCCTCGATCGGCATGTAGACCGACAGCGAGGTGATGTTGACGATCCGGCCGAATCCGCGCCCGGCCATGCCATCCATCACGGACTGGATCAGTTCCAGCGGTGTGATCATGTTCTGGATGAGACCGTCGATCATGGCGCCGCGGTCCAGATCGCGGAAGTCCTTGCGCGGCGGGCCGCCATTGTTGTTGACGAGGATGTCCGGGTCGGGGCAGGCGTCGAGGACGGCCTTCTGGCCGTCCGGCGTCGAAATGTCGGCTGCAATGACATGAACGGTGGCGCCCGTCGCCTGGCGGATTTCGTCGGCGGTGGCATTCAGCGCCAGCTTGTCGCGGCCGTTCACGGTAATCTCGCAGCCGGCCTCGGCGAGCGCCCAGGCGCAGCCCTTGCCCAGCCCCCGGCTGGACGCGCAGACGATGGCCTTGCGGCCGGAAATGCCAAGATCCATGAAAGTCCTCCTGATGTCCTGTCCGGCGGTCAGCCTGACCATGGCCTTGCGTCCGGTATGATCTGCCCTATCCCCAGAGGGCGGGTTCGGGCGGCGATATGATGGAGCCGGAATAGCGCAACGGGTGGTGCCGGTCGCGGGCCAGCAGAAGCGGTCCGTCCAGATCCACGAATTCGGCTTCCTGGGCCAGCAGGACGGCCGGCGCCATGGCCAGGGACGTTCCCACCATGCATCCGACCATGACGGCAAAGCCCATTTCGTGGGCGGCATCGCGCAAATGCAGCGCCGCGGTCAGTCCGCCGGTCTTGTCGAGCTTGATGTTGATGGCGTCGTAAAGGCCGGCCAGGCCGGCGAGATCGTCTGCCGTATGGACGCTCTCGTCGGCGCAAATGGGAACGGGATGCGGAATCTCGCGCAGGAGTGCGTCCTGGCCGGCGGGAAGCGGCTGCTCGACGAGGATGGCGCGGTAGTGGGCGGCCGCCAGCATGTTTTCGCGGATATTGTCCTCGGTCCAGGCCTCGTTGGCATCGATGATGAAATGGGAATTGGGGGCGGCGGCAGCGACCGCGTGCAGGCGCTTGATGTCATCCTCGCCGCCCACCTTGACCTTGATGACATGGCGATGGGCGGCGGCGCGGGCACGGTCGGCCATGTCTTCCGGGTGGCCAAGCGAAACGGTATAGGCCGTTTCGACGGGGCGCGGCGGGAGCCGGCAGGCGCGCCTGTGTGCCGGAACGCCGGTCATCTTGGATTCCAGATCCCACAAGGCGCAATCCATGGCGTTGCGGGCTGCGCCGGGCCGCATGGCGGACATCAGGCCGGTGCGGTCGAGACCGCCGCTGACGGCATCGGCGATGGCCGCGATCTCGTCCATCACGCTCTCGACGGTCTCGCCATAGCGTCCATAGGGCACGCATTCGGCCCAGCCGGCCGCGCCGGCTTCCTCGACATGGACTGTGACCACGTCCGCATCGGTCTTCGATCCGCGGGAAATGGTGAACGTTCCGGCAATCGGAAAACGCTCCTGTGTGACGGAAAGTCTACGCGTCATGGTTTTCTTTCTTCGCGCTGCCCAACCTGCGCTCATGCCAAGTGACAAGGCCGGACACCGGCCCTACAACACTCCTATGTTGAACGAGGCGTCCGGGCAAGAAGTGAAGAATTCGAATGCGGGCCATCCTGCGGCTCCGGTCGTGGAGACCGTGCGGGAGGGCGGTGCGGTGCTCGTGCGCCTGAGCGGCGACTGGGTGACGCGCAGCGTCGGCACGGCCGACAGGGCCATGCGCCGGCTGGAGCGCGAGCAGAGCGATTCGCTGGTGATCGATCTTGCCGGTATCGGCCATCTCGACACGGCCGGCGCCTGGCTGGTCGAGCGGCTGGCGGCAGCGGCGCAGAAGAGCGGCAGGCCAGTCGAGATCACCGGCGCGCGGCGGGAATACGCCACGCTGCTGACCGCCGTGCGCGATGCGGCGGGCATCGAGCATCCGCCGGCGCGCCATGCGCGATTCGGCCTGCTCGGCCTGTTCGCAGGCGTCGGCGGTGTGGTCTTCCGGTTCGCGGAGCAGTTCATGCTCGCCATGCATATCCTGGGGGCGACGATCCGCGGCGCGCAGCTCAAGTTCGGCCGCGGCCATGCCATTTCACTGACCGCCATCGTTCACCAGCTGGACCGGGTCGGCGTCGGTGCGATCCCGATCGTCATGTTGATGTCGGGGATCGTGGGCGCGATCATCGCGCAGCAGGGTGCATTCCAGATGCGCTATTTCGGCACCGAGATTTTCGTGGTCAACCTGGTCTCCATCCTCGTGCTCCGCGAAATCGGCGTGCTGCTGACGGCCATCATGGTGGCCGGCCGTTCGGGCAGCGCGATCACGGCCGAAATCGGCTCCATGAAGATGCGCGAGGAAATCGACGCACTCACGGTGATCGGCCTCAATCCCATCGGCGTGCTGGTCTTTCCGCGCCTTGTTGCCCTCGTCATCGCCATGCCCTTGCTGACGGTTGCCGCCAATGCGGCAGCTCTTGGCGGTGCCATCATCACCGCCTGGTTCTATTCGGGCATCGAGCCGGAAACCTTCATCCAGCGCATGCATACCGGCATCGACCTGTCGACGATCTTTTCCGGCCTGATCAAGGCGCCTTTCATGGGACTGATCATCGGCGTCATCGCCGCCATGGAGGGCATGCGCGTGCAGGGCAGCGCCGAATCGCTCGGGCGGCAGGTCACGGCATCCGTGGTCAAGGCCATTTTCTGCGTCATTGTCGTGGACGGGCTGTTCGCCATGTTCTACGCCGCGATCGACTATTGAGGCGACGATGACGGCGGCTGCAAACGGGGGCAATGCAAAGGCCATGGCGCAAGGGGGCGAGGTGATCCTGAGCGCACGCGGCGTGACTGTCGGCTTTGGCGACAAGCTGGTGCTGGAGAACCTGGATCTGGATGTTCGACGCGGCGAAATCCTCGGTTTCGTCGGTGCCTCGGGTGCCGGCAAGTCGGTGCTGTTGCGCACCATCCTGGGCCTGAATTCCAAGCAGGCGGGTACGATAACGCTGTTCGGCCATGATCTCGACCGGCTGAACGAGGAAGAGCAGTTCGCCATCGATACCAACATGGGCGTGCTGTTCCAGCACGGCGCCCTGTTTTCCGCCCTGACGGTCAAGGAAAACATCCAGGTTCCGATGCGCGAATATCTCGATCTGCCCAGGCCGCTGATGGACGAACTGGCGCATCTGAAGATCGAGCTCGTCGGGCTGGCACCGGACGCGGCCGACAAGAAGCCGTCGGAACTGTCGGGCGGCATGATCAAGCGCGCCGCGCTGGCGCGTGCGCTGGCGCTGGACCCGGCCATCGTGTTTCTTGACGAGCCGACATCCGGTCTCGACCCGATCGGCGCGGCGGAGTTCGACGAACTGGTCGCCAACCTGCGCGACACGATGGGCCTGACGGTCTATATGGTGACCCACGATCTCGACAGCCTGTTCTCGGTCTGCGACCGGGTGGCGGTACTCGGCGACCGCAAGGTGCTGGTGGAGGGAACGGTTGAAAGCATGCTGGAAGTGGACCACCCTTGGGTGAAGGCCTATTTCCGGGGCAAGCGGGCACGCCAGATCGTGGCGCGGCCGGCAGGACAGGACGCCTGAGACGATGGAAACGAAAGCCAACTACGTCACCGTAGGAATCATCACGCTGTTGCTTATCGCGGCGGCCTTCGGCTTCGTCTACTGGACGGCGCGACCCAACCAGTATGCCGATTCCGCGCCGCTGCAAATTCTCATTCCCGGATCGGCCGCGGGCCTGGATCGCGGGTCGGCGGTGCTGTTCAACGGCGTGCGCGTGGGGCAGGTGGAGCGCGTCTTCATCGATCCCAACCAGCCGGGACTGGCCATCGCGGAGGCCAAGGTGGACCGGCTGACGCCGCTGACGCAATCGACCACCGCCAATATCGTCATTGCCGGCCTTTCCTTCGCCGCCAATATCGACCTGAGCGGCGGGAACACGGCCGAGCCCAACCTTCTGGCACAAGCCGCGGAGCAGGGAACCATTGCCCAGATCCGCGCCAATCCGTCCAGTGTCAGCAATCTCACCGATACCGCGCAGCGCCTGATGACCCGCGCCGACCGCATGCTCACCAAGCTGGAGGACGTGATCGACGAAGTGGGCGGGCCGGTGGCCAATACGGCAAGAAACGCAGAGACCTTCTCCAAGGCCCTGGCGGACAATGCCGAGGGCGTGGATGATTTCCTGGAAAGCGTCAGCTCACTGTCGGAGAGCCTGAAGGGCGTTTCGGGACGCCTCGATTCAACTTTGGCGGCCGCCGAGGACGTGCTCAAGTCGGTCGATCCCGACAAGGTGGCCGGCATCGTGGACAATGCGGACGGATTCATGAAACGGCTCAACGAATCGACCGGCGACCTGGACAGGATCATGGCCGATGTCTCGAAGGCGTCCGCATCGCTGGCCGATCTTGGCGGCAAGGCGGCGCAGACCTTCGACCAGGTGGACCGGATCGTGGCCGGGGTCAAGCCGGAAGACGTCGAGGTGATGGTTTCCAATTTCCGCAAGGCGAGCGAGGATATTTCCTCGGTCTCCGAACGGGTAGCGGGCAAGGGCGAGGATATCGACCAGATCATCGCGGACGCGCGCCAGACCATGGAGCGGCTGAATGCCGCTTCGGCGCGGGTCGACGGGCTGCTGTCCAAGGTGGACGGGCTGATCGACACCGAGGAAGGCAAGGGCCTTTTCGCCGAGGCGCGCGAGACACTGCGATCGTTCCGCACGGTAGCGGACACGCTCAACGAGCGGCTTGGCCCGATCACCGCTGGCCTGTCGCAATTCTCGACCACCGGCCTCAGGGATGTCGAGGCCTTCGTCAGGGAAGGCCGGCGGGCGATCGGCCGCATCGAATCCGCCATTACGGACCTGGAGCGCAATCCGCAACGGATCATAACCGGTGGAGCAGGGGAGGTCCGGACGATCGATGGCCGAACACGGCGTTGACTCCTGCGCCCTGGAGGCGCACAAGTGCGCCGGGCGCAATCATGTGTTGACAGGGGGTCGGGCCTTTCCACAGGTCCGGGTAAATAGCGTGAGAGTAACCCGGTGGACGAAGGGGTCCGGCAATGAGCGCTGACAGGTCTCGTCTTGCCGGGAAGGGCATTTTCCGCGGCCTGGCTGCCGCCGTGGTGACGGTGGGGCTGTCGTCCTGCGCCCTCATCGGCGGCACACCGCAACCGCTCGACACATTCGATCTTTCGGCGGCACGTCCGCCGTCCAGCGGGCCTGGCACGGTGCGCCGGCAGGTGCTGGTCACGGAGCCGGTTGCGCTGAAGGCGCTGGATGGCGAAAACATCATGCTGCGCCCGGCGCCCGGCGAAATCGCCTATCTGGATGGCGCGCAGTGGAGCGACCGCCTGCCGAAGGTGATCCAGGCGCGGCTGATCGAGAGCTTCCAGCGCTCGGAGCGCATTCGCGGTGTCGGCCGTCCGGGAGAAGGGCTGGCCATCGACTACCAGCTCATCACGGATGTGCGCAGCTTCGAAGTGCTGCTCGATGGCGGAAGCCCGCGCGCGCGCGTTGCGCTGTCGGTGCGCCTGCTGAACGACCGCAGCGGCGTCGTGGCACGCCAGCGGGTGTTCGAGGCTGAGGCGCCGCTTGCGGGGTCTTCGAATGGCGATTACGTGCGGGCGCTCGATGCCGCCTTCAACCAGGTGGCCGGCGAAATCGTGGAATGGGCGCTGCGCGCAATCTGAGGGTTGGGCGCCACGGGGCAAGCGCACAAGGGCGGTGCGCCCGATGCTTTGCCAGCAACCCGGCGCCGATGTTCAAATCACTGGATGAGTCATAGAAAAAGGCGGGCTACCGGAGGCCCGCCTTTTTTCATTGCTCGTCGATGGTGTCTGCCTCGGTCAGCGCAGACGCCCGCTTGCGTGGGCGAGCATGGTGTAGACCTTACCCTGTTCGGACGCGAGATAGCTTTGGGCGACCGAGGGATCGCGCTCGTTGCGGGTCACGTCCGCCAGAAGCCGTTCGAAATCGTCGCAATAGCGGTCCACCACGGTGCGGAATTCGCCGCTGGACTGATATTTGCTGCGGATCTCGTCAAAGGTCTGTTGTCCCTTGAGCGTGTAGAGACGCCGGGTGAAGACGTTCCGTTCGCCGTTGGAGTAGCGCTTCCACAGGTCCATCGCCGCTTCGTGGTCGATGGCGCGGGCGATGTCGACGGAGATCGAGTTCAGCGAATCGACCACCTGGCGCGGCGACCGGGTGTCGGCCACCGGACGGCGCGGCGCGGGTGCCTCATCAGCCGAGGCGCGGCGCAGGAGATCCTGTACCCAGCCGCCGGATTGTTCTGCTTGCGGGGCAGGCTCGCGTGCCGGGGTTGCGGGACGGGCAGGCGCCTCGCTGCGGGAATAGTCCATCGCTGCGCGATATTGCGGCTCGGGTGCCGGGGCAGGAGCCGGGGCCGGCGCGGGCGCGGGAGCAGGGCGCTCGGCGCGCGCGGGGGCCGGCGGTTGCGGCGCGGGCTGAGCCGGCTGCTGCGAGACACCGAAGGCGCGACCCGACCGGGTGACGATTTCCGACAGTTCCTTGAGCGCGTTGATCTGCTCGGAAACGGCGCGGCGCATGGCCGTGGTCGATTCACGGGCTTCCTCCGGCATGTCGAGTACGCCGCGGCGCAATTCCTCGCGCGTGGCCTCCAGTTCCGACCGGATTGCGCCGGCGGAGCGGCGGATTTCGTCCGTCGCGCCGGAAAAGCGCTCGGTTGCGGCGTCAATGACCTGCTGGATGGCTTCGCGCATCTGCTCGGCCGTGTCGCGGGTGCGGCCCTCGGCCGCGCTGGCGGAACGGGTAACGAGCGCCTCGAAGCCGCGCATGGCGTTCTGGATTTCCTCGGACTTGGCAATCAGGCCGGACGAGAGGTTTTCCAGCGCTTCACGGCGCTCCGAAAGCGTGGCGTCGAGATTGCCCTGGGCAGAGCCGATCACGGTGGAGGCATTGTTGAGAAGTTCACCATGTTCCTCCAGCCGCCGGGCCAGCGACGCGATCTGGGTGAGCGCGCCGGTGGACAGTTCGCCCAGCTTGGTGGTCGAAGTCTCCAGGATATTGGCTGACGTGCTGAAAGTCTGGGCTGCCCGCTCGGCCCGTGCCGAGAAGGATTCCGTCGTCGCGGCGAGGCGCTCGTCGACCTCGCCGAGATTGCTGCGGGCCATGTCGATCAACTGGCCGAGGCGTGCGTTCGAGGCGGTAAGGCGTCCGATCAGCGAATCGACGTTCTCGGTCAGCGATGTGCTGGCGCTTTCGACGGCCGACAGTGTTTCCGCCGTGCGGGCCTGAAGCGCGTTGACCAGGGCCTGGTTCTCGGCGCGCAGCCGCTGGGATGCCTCCGCCGTCGCCTGTTCCAGCGTCTGCTTCATGGCATCGCCGCTCGCCGCGAAGCGTTCGACCAGCGGGCGGGCTTCCTCGTCGAGGACGCGGGACATGTCTGCCGTGCGCTGTGCCAGTGTCGCGTTGAGATCCTCGGCGCTGGCCGCAATCGTGCGGGCGGCGTCGCTCGTGCCCTGCGTGATGTGCTGATTGACGGCGCGGAACGTGCCGGCGATCGCATCGGCCTTGGCGGTCAACTGGCTCTCGGATTCGGCGACCTTTTCACCAAGGCGCGCGGCGATCTGCTCGGCACCATCGGCCAGCCGGCGTTCCGCATCGGTGATCTGGTTGCCCAGACGCTGAACGACGGCATCGGCTTCGCCGGCCATGCGGGACTGCAGGTCAGCGAAGATGCCGGCAATGGCCTGCGAACGGCTCTCGAGCTGCTCGGTGGTCGCGGTCGCCCGGTCCAGAAGGCGGCCATCGACATTCATGAAAGCGTTCTCGATGTCGGCGATGGCGGTACGGACCTGCTCGGCATTGCGCTCGATCATCGCACCGATATGGGCGTCCTTTTCCGAAAGCGCGGCGATGATGGCGTCGATCCGCTGCTGGAGCGCGTTGGACGAACTGCCGACGGTTTCCGCAAGAACGCGGTCGGCATCGGTGAGTGCCTGTTCGACGCGGGCCACCGTCTGGTCCGCCTGTCCGCCGAAGCGTTGCGTGGCTTCGGAGAAGACGCGTTCGAGGTCGGCCGTGCGGTCGGCGATCTGCCGCTGCGCCTCGTCAAAGCTCCTGCCAGTCTCGCTCTGGAGATGGGCGGTCGCCTCGATGATGCGATCACGCAGGCTCTGGGCGACGGTGCCGGCGCTTTGTTCCAGCGCCTTGCGGACATTGTCCACGCCGATCGACAGCGCCCGTTCCATGGTCGAGGTACGCTCATCAATGATGCCGGACTGGCGCAGGAACGCGGTTTCCAGCTTCTCCACATCCTTCTCGACATCCGCGGTGATCTGGCTGCGGATAGCCTGGAAATTTTCCAGGTGACGCGAGATGGCTTCGCGGAAGGCGTCGCGATCTTCGCCGGCGCGGGCGAATTCGCCCGCCATGGCGTCGAGAATCTGCTGGCGGTGGCCATCGATCTTCGAGACTTCCTCTCCGATGAGGGCGGCAATGCGCGACCGGTCGGCCTCGGCGCGGGAAATCTCGTCGGAAATGAAGCGGGCCAATTGCTCACGGCTTTCGGACGTGCGCGCGAAATCGGCCGAGAGCTGCTCGGCCAGCCGGTCGCGGGCCGCCGCCGCCTTCTCGATGTCATCGGCCAGAAGGGCGCCGATCTGCTGGCGTGCGTCATCAAGGCGGATGGCCATGCGATTGGCGGTCTCGTCCAGTTGCCCGGTCAGGAGGTTGAAGGTCTCGTTGAGACGGCCGGCCATCGACGTACTGGTCTGGTCGAGGCGTCCTGCGACTTCGCTCGCCGTTTCGTCGAGGCGCAGGCGAATCGTCTCGGAATTCGCCGAGAGCCTGCCGGTCACTTCGTCCGCTGCCGTATCGAAGCGGCTGCGAATGGCACCGGCGGTTTCGTCCAGCCGCCCGGTGATCCCCGTGGCCGTCGAATCGAGCTGGATGCGGATCGTCTCGGCCGTCTCGCTCAACCTGCCGGTCACGGCGTTTCCGGTCTCACTGATCTGTGAGGTGACAGAGGCGCCGGTACTGTCGACACGGCTGCTGAGATCGGTCGCGGTTTCGACCATCCGTTCGGTGACCGAGCCTGCGGTTGCGGCAAGATTGTTGCGAATGGAATTGGCCGCGGCTTCCACACGGGAGACCAGCTTTTCGGAGGTTTCCTCGACATGGCTGCCGGCATTGCGCGCGGTTTCGTCCAGCCGGCTGGAAAGGGTGCCGGCGGTTTCCTCGAACCGGCTGGCAATGGCAGCCGTCTTCTCGTCAAACGAACCGGTGAGGGCCGCCGTCCTTTCGTCGAAGGCGCTGGTTATGGCCGTGGTGCGCTGCTCAAGATTGCCCGTGATCGCCGCGGCCCTTTCGTCGAGCGCACCGGTCAGGGCGGTCGTCTTCTCATCGAAAGCGCCGGTTATGGCGGCCGTCTTTTCGTTGAATGTGTCGGCAATGATGGCCGACTTTTCCTCGAACGCGCCGGTGATGGCCGTGGTCCGCTCTTCCAGGCCGGCGGCTATGGTGGCGGCGTTTTCCTCCAGGCGGCTGCGCAGGGCGGCCGTCTTTTCGTCCAGCATGGCGCCGGTGTTGGAGACGAAGCCGGCCATGTCTTCGCTGATGGCCGTTTTGCCCTGTTCGATGAGGCCGCTGACCTCGTCGCGTCCGGCATTGAATGTGGTGGCGATCTCGCGGGTACGCTCCAGCAGGGATTCGTTGATCTGGCGTGCGCGGGCTTCCAGCGCCTCGTTGAGCCGCTGCGTTCCCGTGTCGAGGGCCTGTGCGCGGGTTTCGAACTCGCCGATCAGCGCCTGACCGCGTTCGGCCAGCGTCGCCTGGATCTCGTTCAGGCGGCGGTCGAATTCGCTGTTCAGCGAGGCAGACGTGTCGCCGAGCAGGGAAACGAGACCGGAGCCGCGCTCTTCCAGCATCACATTGAGCGCATTCGTCCGCTCTTCCAGCGCGGAAGACAGGCTGCTGGTGCGCTCGTCGAGCACCGAAGACAGGCGCCCCGTCTTTTCCTCGATGGCGGCGCCGAGGCTGCCGGACCGCTCATCCAGGGCGGATGTCAGCGTGGCAGCGCTTTCGTTCAGGCGCTCCACCAAGGCACGGGTGCGTTCGTCGATGGAGGCGGACAAGGTGCCGGCAGCGGCTTCCGTCCTCTCGCTCAGCGTGGCGATCCGCGTGTCGAGCAGGTTGGCGAACGCCTCGCCCGATGTGGAAATGCGGTTGGTGATGGCGTCGGTGCGCTCGTCGATGGTCTGGAAGATCGCAGACCCGCTGTCATTGATCCGGCTGACAAGGTTCTCGCCCGACAGGTTGATCTGGGTGGCGAGTTGGCGGGCGGCATCGAGCACGTTGGTCTTGATGATGTCGGAAGAGCGCGACATCTCCTCCTTCAACTGTTCATGCGTCCCGGAGATGGAAGAGCGCACGCGTTCGGCGTGGGAAATCACCGCCTCGCGTTCGTTTCCGAGGCCATCGACCAGCGTGCGGATGCGGATCTCGTTGTCGGAATAGGCGCGTTCGAGTTCGTTGACTTCCGAATGGACGAGCGTTTCCAGTTCGACGGCGCGCGCCAGCGTGCGCTCTATGCCTTCGCCAAGCGCCTGGACCTCGCGCCGCACGGCCTGGCCCACGGTGGCCACACGGTCGGTGGCCAGATGTTCCGGCTCGGCCAGCCGGTAGGCGATTTCCGTCATGCTCTGAGCGGCGAGCTTCATGTCCTGGGCGCGGCGCACCATGACGCCGAAGGCCCAGAAAAGCATGCAGGGAACAAGGATCGCGACCGAAAGGCCGATGGCGTAAGGCGTGGTCGCGAATTCCTGGAACGACGAGATTTCCCAGATCTGCGGCGAGAACAGCATGTCGCCGATCGCCATGCCGCCCAGAATCCAGACGACGCAAAGGCCGGCGATGACCCAGTAGATGGCCGTCGAGGAGCGCCGGTTCATGGCCTTGAGAAGGGCACGGTGGTCGCGCTGCCGGTCGTCATTGGCGGCGGCGATGGCAGCGGGCTGACGTGGCGTTTCCTGCCTGCCGGCATCTGTCTGCGCGGAAGGCTTCGGTGTCAATGCTGCGTCGGCGGCGGGGTCGATGGCGGGCTTCCGGTCCTTGACGGCGCCGGCTGCGGCCGCACCCGCGGCCGCACTTGCCGTGGCTGCCGCAGCAGCGCCGCCCGCCGGGTCCGTATCGTCGGCGCTCTTGCCTGCCGATGCGATCTCGCCGGCGGCGGCATCAATCCGTGCCTCGAAATCATCAAGGGAATCCCCGAGATCCAGGTCGATGTCCTCCACATCGCTGGCGTCGAGGTCGAAGTCGATGTCGAGCTCTTCATCAAGCGCCGAATCCACTGCCTGGTCCAGATCAGCCGTCTGTTTGGGTGTCGTCGCCATACCGCATTACTTTCTTTCTGGCAGGACTCGCCTGCATGTCGCACACATCCGGTCCCTGCCTCCGGACGCAGTTCGAGCCCCACGTTACTCCAACACTGCGTATCGTAGTGGCACACCGAGGGAATTGAAACCGGCAAACGCGGCGATGCTTAAATGTTTAAACATAAGGTTAACAGCCTGTGGCCAGCGGCATTTCCCGTTCGGATTTTTCAGGCGCGAATCCGGCAAAAGCATGAAGAAGATGTGGCAAATGCAGGCGTTAACCCGATCTCCACAGGCTTCATGCCATCATCCAGGCTGTCAGGACAAAGCGGGGACAGCATCATGGCAGCGTGCAAAAGGGAAAATGTCGCCTTTGACCGGCCTGGCGGGGAAACCTGTCCGAAGGCCTCCAGGAGGCCCATCGACATGGACCAACTGGAAAAGCAGACATCGGGCGATCGTGCGCTGGAGCAGGATGTGCTGGCCATGTTCGCCCAGCAGGCCGCGCTGACGCTCGACGCCATCGCCTCCGCCGACGCGGCGGCGCGCAAACGCCTTGTGCATACGCTGAAGGGATCGGCGCGCAGCATTGGCGCCATGCGGCTGGCGGCATCCTGCGAGCGCGTCGAAGGCACACCGATGGAAGCCAGGGCGATTGCCGGGCTGGCGCGCGAGGTGGGCGCCGTGCGCGATTTCATCGCTGCCATCTGCCGCTGAGTCGAAATCGGGGCCGGCACGCGACGGGCGAGTTGACTTGAGGCGTTGATGGGTTAGAGCGTTCGCCAAACGAACGCGAAGACTGGACCCGGAGGCCCATGACCCATATCACCTTCGTCACCCACGATGGCGTACGCCATGAGATCGAGGCCGAGAACGGCACCACCGTGATGGAGAACGCCATCAAGAATTCCGTACCCGGAATCGAGGCGGAATGCGGCGGCGCATGCGCTTGCGCCACCTGCCATGTCTATGTCGACGAGGCCTGGTTGGAAAGGACCGGCGCGCCGCAGGCCATGGAAGAGGACATGCTCGACTTCGCCCATGAGCCGAAGCCGACATCGAGGCTTTCATGCCAGATCATTGTTTCCGAGGCGCTCGACGGTCTTGTCGTCCACGTGCCGGAACGGCAGGCCTGATCCGCCGCCGGATCGTCGCTGCCGGCATGCATCACTCGGCGGCGGTGCGCGAGGACGCGAGAAGATCGGGACCTTCCGGATCGCCCGGTGCGGTTTCCGATTGAAGATCGGGGAAAGCCACGATGCGCCGGCCCTTGAGGTCGTTGCGCAGAACGATGAGGCCGTGTTCCTCGAAGAAGGCCAGAAAACGGCGCGCGCGGCGCGGGGAATGGCTGCCATAGGCCCGCGCAAGGGTGGCATCCGAGGGGCAGGGCGCCTGTTCGATCGCCGCGCGGGCCACGAGCAGGAAGACACCCTGGAGGTCTTCCGGCAGTCCGCGTGACAGAGCCACCGCCGACGCCCATTCCCCCGTGGCCGCCGTCTGAGCGCCGACGCCTGCGCGCGCCACCGCGAGGCGGTTCCTGAAGGCGCCCATGGCTGGCGCATCGCCGGGAATGCGGCGGATGCGGCAGCGCACGAGGAAATCCTGGAACAGTTCGGCATCGGTGCGAAAACCGGCTTCGGGATCCGCCATCAGGTCTGCCATGACAGCGTCAAGGCCGGCCTCGCGCTCGGCTTCATCCACCGGGGCCGGTGCCTCTTCCCCTTGTGACAGGGGGGGGGCGGCGGCCTGCGCGGCGCGCTGGTCCGCGGCACGGGCAAGCTGTTCGAGAATGCCTTCGGCGGGCGGTGGCGGGGCGGGCCTGGCGGCGCGGCGAACCGGACGTGCAGCTTCCATGGCCGCATCCTTGAGGATGAGGTCGCGAGCGTCGGCCGGGGTCTCAGGCAAGGGCATCAGTTTCGGGCTGGAGGAGCGGGCCGAGGTCTCCACCCCGCCGATCACATAGGGCACGGGACGGCGCGACAGGGCCGGGCCGAGCGCGACGAAATGGCCGCGCTTGAGGTCGCGGAACATCTCTGCCTGACGGCGTTCCATGCCCAGAAGATCGGCCGCCCGCGCCATGTCGATGTCGAGGAAGGTGCGGCCCATCAGGAAGTTGGATGCCTCCGCCGCCACGTTCTTGGCCAGCTTGGCGAGGCGTTGGGTGGCGATGACGCCGGCCAGGCCGCGCTTGCGGCCACGGCACATCAGGTTGGTCATGGCGCCCAGCGAGGCACGGCGGGCGTCGTCGGAGAATTCGCCAGCGGCAACCGGAGCGAACATCTGCGCTTCGTCGACGACGACAAGCATGGGATACCAATGGTCGCGCTCGGCATCGAAAAGGGCGTTGAGGAAGGACGCTGCGGCGCGCATCTGGCCCTCGATCTCAAGGCCTTCCAGATTGAGCACGGTGGAAACGCGGTGCTGGCGCACCCGCGCGGCAATCACCTCCAGTTCCTCCAGTGGCCTGTTGGCATCCACCACCAGGTGCCCGAAGCGGTCTGCCAGGGTGACGAAATCCCCTTCCGGATCGACGATGCATTGCTGCACCCAGGGCGCGCTCTGCTCAAGAAGCCGGCGCAGCAGATGCGATTTGCCAGAGCCGGAATTGCCCTGCACCAGCAGGCGCGTGGCCAGAAGTTCTTCCAGGTCGATGAGCGCGGGCGCGCCGGCCGGCGCGGTTCCCATGTCGATGTCAATCTTCATTGGCGAACAGGTTGTCTCGTCGGGGCGGGGGCGAATCGGCGGTGCCCGGTTTCATCCCTCCTGTTGCCAAGCTGGCGCGGCGGGTTCAACCCGCAAGGCTGGCCCGGCGGCGCTAACCCACAGCCGAATTCGTCTCAATTCGTGCTGCGCCCGCGCCTGGCGATGAGCTTTTCGAGGCGCCGTTCGAATTCATTGCCTTCCTTGCGGTCGAAGGCGGCATGGGCCTCGTCATTCGCTTTCATGATACGGTCGGTGACGCGTCCCACCTCCTTTTCCAGCGCCGCGCAGCGGTTGCGCGCGGGCAGGCGGTCCAGGGCGCGTTCAAGCTTGCGGGCGTGGTCGGCGGCAATGTCGACGTGATGGTTCTCGTGGCGCAGGATGTCCTGGTCGAGCGCGTTCCAGAACCGGGCCGTTTCGGGGGATGCTCCGCCGGGGCGCTTCCAGCGCGGCAGTGTCATGGTGGCGACGAGGCGGACCCGAACTTGCGAAATGTGGCAGGCGCTTGCCTTCTCGGCATATTCGACGCGGGTCTTGAACTCCATGCGCGTGGCGGCAGGATGCCCCTTGTGGCCACCGAGCCTGGGACCGTGCCTTTCAAGCTGCCGCTGGATCTCCTGCACGGTCGCGCCGCCGATCTGGTAGTATTTCTTCGCCGTGCTGATCTCGGCCGCCAGGCAAGGAGCGGCCGCCAGGCATGACAGGAAAAGGGCGAATGAAAGCGGTCGAAACGGCATGAAGGGCTCCCCGGTAAAAACACTCTGGTCCGCCCCGGCACCAAATGCAAACGCTTTGACATGCGGCCGGGTTTCGGCGGCCGGCGCGAAAGGAATTGATTTTCCTGCGTCATGCGCCCAAAGGTGCCCGCAGTTCTTCCGGCGGTCAGGGAATGTCCCATGAAATCGAGAAACTGGCAGCTTGCCCATGGCCGCAGCCTGCGCCTGGGCCGTGAGGGAATCCTGATGGGGATCCTCAATGTCACGCCCGATTCCTTTTCGGACGGCGGGCGTTTCGATGCTGTGGACCGGGCGCTGGAGCAGGCGCGGCGGATGATCGCGGAAGGCGCCGCGATCATCGACATCGGCGGGGAATCGACCCGTCCGGGCGCCGAGCCTGTCAGCGCCGCCAGTGAGCAGGAGCGCGTGCTCCCCGTCATCCGGGCGCTGTCGGGCAAGGACGGCCCGGTCATTTCCGTCGATACCTATCGCGCGCAGACCGCCCGGCTGGCGGTGGAAGCCGGAGCGCATATCGTCAATGATGTGTGGGGGCTGCAGCGGGAACCGGCGATCGCCAGGCTGGCAGCCGAAACCGGCGCCGGCCTGGTCATCATGCATACGGGGCGCGAGCGCGAACGGCTGGCCGATGTCATTGCCGACCAGCGGCTCTTCCTCGAACGGTCCTTGCAGATCGCAGCCGGTGCCGGTGTGGCTGCGGAACAGATCATGCTCGATCCGGGTTTCGGGTTCGCCAAGGATGCGCATGAGAATTTCGCGCTGATGGCGCGGTTCGGCGAGTTGCACGCGCTGGGCTACCCGCTTCTGGCCGGAACGTCGCGCAAGCGCTTCGTCGGGCATGCGACCGGGCGCGAGGGCGACGGGCGCGATATCGGCACGGCCGCCACGACGGCGCTGCTGCGCGTGAAGGGCGCTGCCGTAATCCGGGTGCATGATGTCGCAATCAATCGGGATGCGATGCGCATCGCGGATGCGATGATGGCCGAAATGCCGCAATCGAAGGAAGCAGGCTCATGAGCATCTACACGATCCGGATGAAGAACTGCGCCTTCTTCGCCCGCCACGGCGTGCATGACGAGGAGGAGAGGCTGGGCCAGCGCTTCTACGTGGACGCGGAACTGACGGTGGATGCCGGCAATGCCCTCGTTCGCGATTCGATCGAGAATACCGTGGATTACGGCACGGCCTTCACCGCCATCGAACGGATCATCACGGGAAAGCGGCGCTACCTGATCGAGGCGCTGGCGCTGGAATGCGCGAAATCCCTGTGCGAGCATTTTCCGCAGATCAGCCGCGCCGAGATCACTGTGCGCAAGCCCAATGCGCCGGTTCCCGGTGTGCTGGACCATGTCGAGGTGACGGTTGCCTGGCCGCAGGAGTGAACCCGCCGATGCCGTATGGCTTGGCCTGGGCGGCAATGTCGGCGCGGTGGAAGCTGCCATGGCTGGTGTGCTCCAGGCGCTGGACCATCGCGCGGACACGCGGGTGACGGCGGTTTCCGGCCTGTTCAGCACGCCGCCATGGGGGGTAGAGGACCAGCCGGATTTCCTGAATTGTTGCGCGGCGATTGAAACGTCGCTCGCGCCGGAAGCGCTGCTCGATGCCTGTCTTGCCCTTGAACAGCACTGGCGAAGGGAGCGGAAACTGCGCTGGGGGCCGCGCACGATCGATATCGACATTCTTGCCCACGCGCGTCCACCCGTGGACGAGCCGGGGCTGACGATTCCCCATCCGCGCGCCCGTGAGCGGGCATTCGTGCTCGTCCCGCTGGCGGAAATCGCTCCGGACGTCATGCTGGAAGGGGCAACGGCCGGTTCGCTGGCAGCGCAATGCGACCAGCAGGGGATGAAGCGGCTGCAACGGGCGGCGGACTGGTGGCGCGCGCCCCTGCCCATGAAAAAAGCCGGCGCATAGGCCGGCTTCATATGCTTGCGGCTTGCAAGGACGTTATCGCCGGACCGAGCCGGTGACGCTGGCGTCGGTGCGCTTGAGGCTGATGCCGATGACCGGGACCATTTCCTTGTCCACCTTCACGGATACCGTCACGTTCATGGCGTCCTTGCCGGAAAGGCGCGCCAGCATCGCGCCGCGCAGCTTGTTGCGCACCAGCGACAGGACCACGCGCTCGCCATCGACATTGCCGGAAACGACATCCAGGCCCTTGCCCTTGGCGCCGTCGAGGAACTTGCCGCGATAGCCGCGGCCGCGCTTCTCGATGCTGGCCTGCATCTTCTGGGAAAAGATGCCGACACGGCAGGTGCCGTCCAGCGTCACGCCGACGCGGGAGGCGGGCGGTTCGCCGGTGAAATTGCAGACGAACTTGGTGCCCTTGTACTTGCCGGCGACGATCTCGCCGGGGCCGGACCATTCACCGGCGAGCGAACGGAAAAACGCCTGGTCACGGTCCGACGCGGACGCGCCCTCCATGGTGGCGGAGGTGGCGGCCAGCAGAATGGCGGCGGTGGTGGCGGCGCTTTTGAGCATTGTGAAACCCGTTGGCGTGGCAGGAACTGATGGGCCGGATGATTACCAAGAATGGTTAAGGCTTTCTTGTACCGGCCATCTTGAGACTGCGTGAATACGGGCGCTGCCGCAAGCCCGTCACCGCTTTCCCGCGCTTGCGTCCGCTGGAGGTCCGCCTGAAATGCGCGTCAGTGTTGCAAGGATGCCACCAAGGCCGGGTCTCTTGCGCGCGGTGAAAGGCATGGGCCGGCAGGCATCCATGGCCGCCAGGCCGATTCGCGCCGTCATCAGGCCGTTGACGATTCCCTCGCCCAGACGCGCTGACAGGCGGGAGGCGATGCCGTGCCCGAGCACCTGCCCGACAAGGCTGTCGGTGGCCGCGAGCGTTCCCGTCACGGCCAGATGCGAGACAACGGAGCGGATGAGGCGCAGGAAGCCAAGCGTGCCGGGACGCCCGCCATAGGCGGCGGAGATGCGCCGGATGAGGCGCGCTGCCTCGAAAAGGACGTAGCCGAGATCGACGATTGCGCGCGGACTGACGGCAGTGACGACCGAAACGCGCCGGGCCGCATCCACGACCAGACGGGTTGCCTCTTCGTCGAGTGGCCCGAGAAGATCGCTTTCGGCAAGCCTGAGCAGGTCGGGACCGTCGATGACTTCCTTCTTTTGGCGTGCCAGGAGCGCCCGGCCGGCGGCCAGTTCGGGCTTGTCCTTGAGCAAAACCTGAAGGCCGGCGACAACCGCGCGCGCCTTGCGCGTATCGTGGTGGACAAGCGCGTCGGCGGCATCTGTCTGCAGGCGGGCGATGCCGGAAAGCCGGGCGAGCGCCAACATTTCCCTGATCAGGATGCCGAGCAGGGCGAGGGCGGCGAGGCCGGCCAGTCCCGCGGCTGTCCAGCCGAGCCAGTCGGCGCGGGAAAACAGGTCACGCACCAGCGAATCGATCCACAGGCCGACCGACAGGGACACAAGCAGGCCGAAGGCAATGGCGAAAATCCGGGCAAGCGAAAATCCGCGTGCCGTCGGTGGCGGCAAGGGAGCCACCTCGTCTTCCAATGCTTCCGCCAGGAAGGGGTCTTCGGTTTCGGGCGTGACGCGGGCCATGGCGTCGCCGCTCACGGCCGAGGGCTTGCGCTGTCGGCGCGGCGGGGCTTCCTGAAACCGTGACGATGGCTCGCCGGTCTCTTCCGGCGCAACGGAAAATGCGGCCGGTCGGCGCCGGGAATCGGTCATGCGAGCTGATCTCCGATGAGAAACTGCAGGGCCCTGTCGAGCCGGATGTGGGGAAGGGAGAGGGTCACGCCTTCGGCGGTGCGCTCCAGCCGGGGCGGGCGGAAGCGGACAAAGCGCAGCATGTCCCCGTTGCTCCGGCCGGCTTCCGCGTCAGCCTGGTCGAAGACTGACCGGGGATCGGCCGGCAGGTCGCCTGGAAATACCGCGGTTTCCCGTTCGCCGTCAAACACGTCCGTGCCGATGCGTTCACCCGCCAGGGGCTGGCCAACGATCACCGGCAAGGTCTCGCCGCCCTGCGCCACCGTGCCTTCACGGGTGGCGCGCACGGCGGCCATGGCCAGCACATCCACTTCGGCGCCGGAAAAGCGCGCGCGCTCGATGGCGCGATCGACGAGGCGGCGCACGATGGCCTGCAGCCGGTCGTGGCTTTCGTGGTGGATGTGGTCGGCCTTGGTGGCGGCAATCAGGATCCGCTCGATGCGGCGCGAGAACAGGCTGGTGAGGAGATTGCCGCTGCCCTGGCGGAAACAGGCCATGACGCCTGTCAGGGCGCGTTCGAGATCGGCAAGGGCAGCCGGGCCGGCATTGAGCGCCTGCATGGCGTCGACCAGAACGATCTGCCGGTCGAGGCGCGTGATGTGCTCGCGGAAGAAGGGTTTGACGACATGGGTCTTGTAGGCCTCGTAACGCCTTTGCATCATGGCGGCGAGACTGTCCTTCGGCAGGGCCTTGCCGGCTTCCAGCGGCAGCGGGGCGAAGGTGAGGGCGGGAGAACCTTCCATGTCACCGGGCATGAGAAAGCGCCCCGGCGGCAGGGTGGAAAGGGCGCGGTCATCGGCGCGGCAGGCGCGCAGATAGGCGGTGAAGCATTGCGTCAGGCGCTGCGCCTGCTGCTCGCTTGCCCCGGCATAGGGATCGGCCGAAGCGGCCATGGCCAGCCAGTCGGCGGCGAGGTCGCGGCGCACCGGAGTGGCCGCGAGCTCCAGCGACTCGCGGGCGAAGGCGGCATAATCCAGTGCCAGCAAGGGCAGGTCGAGCAGCCATTCGCCCGGATAGTCGACGATGTCGACCGAAAGCCGCCCGCCGGAAAAAAGCCGGCCCCAGCCGCCGGCCGATTCGTATTCGACGGTCAGGCGCAATTGCGAGACGGCGCGGGTGGATTGCGGCCACATCCGCTCTTCCACAAGCGCGCGAACATGGTCCTCATACTGGAAGCGGGGCACCTGGTCGTCGGGCTGCGGCTGAAGGTAGGCGCGCGAGATGCGGCCCGACTTGTGCGGCTCGAACAGGGGAAGGCGGCCGCCATGCACCAGATTGTGCACGAGAGCGGTGATGAAGACGGTCTTGCCAGAGCGCGACAGGCCGGTCACGCCGAGGCGCAACGAAGGGTCGGCCAGGCCGGAAAGCCGGTCGCCCAGCGTGTCGAGGGCGATGCGCGCCTCATCCGTGATCGTCGTCATTGAAGCGGCCATGCCGACTTTGCCCTTTCCTGTCTCACGCCGGATATAGGCGTGCCAAAAGCGGTTTGAAAGGAAGCCGACCCCCGGTGCGCCCGTTCTCAGAGGTCTTCGGGCGTCATGAACAGGCGCAGGCGCCCCTTGCCGGGGGCGATCTCGCTCAGAGGCGTCTCGAAATCGATGACGGCAAGGCCACAGGGCGCAAACCCGTCCTCCATGGTCGCGCTGTCGCTCTCGCCACCACGCTTGGACAGGGCGAAGGCCAGATCCTCCAGCATGGGGTTGTGGCCGATCAGCAGGATCGAGCCGCTTGTGCCGTCCCGGCGTATCATTTCGACATAGCCGGCGGCATCGTTGCAGTAGAGTTCGTCGCGGTATTCGGCGTCGGCCGGGTCCATTTCCAGCCCGTCGGCCAGCCTCTCCCAGGTCTGGCGGGTGCGGCGGGAGGAGGAGCAGAGGATCTTCTGCGGACGCTGCCCGTTGGCACGCATGGCGAGGCCGATCGCCTGGGCATCGCCTTCCGCCCCCGGTTCGAGCGGACGGTCAAAATCGCGCATGCCCGGCGCCGGCCAGGCCGCGCGGGCGTGGCGCATCAAATACAGCCGACTCATCGGCGCTCCTTCCGCGGCGAAGCCGCCCCTTTCCGGATGTGACACAAAATCTGTCCCGTTCCGGAAAAATCTGGTATTGGTCTGCCCGACAAATTAGGAATGGCCAAAAGCCGGTGCAATTGGCCGGATGGATGATAGGCCCTCGCGAAAAAGCCGCAATTGGTCTTGCGCGAGCCTTTCCATTCTTGTGCGCGCTGTGCAATTTTCATCGAAAAAACCAACAATTTGAAAGGCTTGTCTTGTCTTTCGCAACTTGCTGCGATAAAGCACCCGGCAATCGCGAGGCAGGTGCGCGGCAGTTCGGCGATTCCTCGCCGGACATGCCTGAAACAGCGGCAATTGACCGAACGGCGGCACGCCCGTTCTCGCTTTTCGCTCGAGGGTATGCGGCCTCTCGGGCGGCAAAAGGCGCCAATATGCAAGTGGGAGGCAGTGTGGCACAGAGTTTGCTTTTTATCGGTGGAAAGATTTGTCGCAAATCTTTCGCGTTAACGCGTTAGCGGCTTGCCGCAAGAAAAAGGGCGTACATATCTCTGGTCAAGGAAAGCGGGTGAATTGCATGTCGGAACTCATTGATACGGACTACGTGCCGTCGGACAGCGAGCCTTTCATGAATGAGCGGCAGAAAGCGTATTTCCGCGAGAAGCTCATCAACTGGAAAAACGACATCCTGCGCGAAGCGCGCGAAACGCTGGAAACGCTGCAACAGGAAAGTGAAAATCATCCCGATCTGGCGGATCGGGCCTCGTCCGAAACCGACAGGGCCATCGAATTGCGGGCGCGCGACCGCCAGCGCAAGCTGATCGCAAAGATCGACGCGGCGCTGGTGCGTATCGACGAGGGCACCTACGGCTATTGCGAGGAGACGGGCGAGCCGATTTCGCTGCGGCGTCTCGATGCGAGGCCCATCGCCACGCTGTCGATCGAGGCGCAAGAGCGCCATGAGCGGCGGGAAAAGGTCTATCGCGACGATTGATTGCGCTATCACGGCCCTGTTCTTTTCAGGAGCGGTCCATGTGGCCGCTCCTTTCTTTTGCCGTGACGGAAGCGAAGGCCTGGGTTGCCGCCGGCCCAGCCCGGCGCATCGCGAGCCGGGTTCGTCAGGCTTTGCCTTCGCGGGTAAGATCCTGGAGCAATTGGGACATTTCCTCTTCGAGCGACATTTCCCGGCTTGACTGCGCGGCCGGCTGCTGTGGCCGCGATTGCGCGGCGGACTGGCGCACGGGGGCCAGTGTCTCCTGCAATTCGCGCATCAGGTCCTCTTCGGACACGCCGTCATCGCCACGGGTTTGCCCGGAGACATCGGGCGTGGCTGTCTCCCGCACCGGCCGGTGCGGATCCGTTTGCCGTTCGTGGCCGGCAGAGGGCACCGGCATGGTGGCGTGACGGGGCGCGGTGACAGGCGATGGCTGCGGCGGTGTGGCGCGAATGTCGAGGGGCGCGGGGACTTCACCGGCCGAGCCGGTGTCGACCGGCCGGCGGGTATGAAATGCCTCGCGAAACGTATGGGGCTGGGGAGCGGGAACGGGTGTCACGGTTCCCGCGGAACCGGCAGGGCCTGGATGCGGCCGCGCCACGGCGGCCGGTGACGGGGTGGCGGAAGCAGCCGATGGCGCAGATCCGGTCGCGTTGCGATGGGCTGGCGACTGTGCCGGCCTTGGCGCGGGTGCCGGCGGAGCGCCTGCCGGCGTGGACCGGGCTGGCGGTTCTGCCGGCATGGACTCGGCTGGCGGCTCTGCCGGCGTGGACCGGGCTGTCAGCTGGGTGGAAGGCTGCTGCCGGGCGATGCTCTGCGCCTCCTGAACGCGGGGGGCGGGTTGTGCCTGAAGCGCAGGCGCGCCAATGCCCGTCTCGACGATCACGTCGCCGGAGCCGCCGATCAGCAGAAGATGCTCCACCTCGTCGCGGCGGACAAGGATGAGGCGGCGATTGGCATCGACCGGGGCGGCATCGACGACGGCCAGCCGGTGCCGGCTCTTGCCGCCGCGCACATAGATGCCGGGCAAAAGCCCGCGCAGCATGCGCAGCACCAGCAGAAGCAGCACGAGAACAACCAGCACGGCGACCATCCAGGTCACCACCGTTGCCGCTGCCGGTCCAATCGTCTCGACAAGCCAATCCATCAGGCCATTCCTTCCCCTGCTCCTTGCCGGCCTTCGCCCTTTGGCCGTGACCGGAACATTAGGCCCCAATCGCGCGCCCGCAAGGGCGAAGCGCGGGCAATGGCTGTTTATGCACGTCATTCGGGCGATTTCCCGGGCATATCCGGCGGCGGGGCTTCCGGTTGGCGGCGGAATGTGATCCAACCGGATCGGGCGCGGCGGATTCCAGGAAATGCATACGCGGACGGCAGAAGGTATGGCGCGGGACAAACAGGGCGAGTTCTATCCGGTACCGGTCATCGACAAGGGCCCCGGTCCTGGGCCGGTGGCCCGGCTGCTGATGTTTGCGGTGGCGCTGACCGTGGCGGCCTTCGCCTTTGTCGTGTTCCGCGACCGCATCAGTGAGCCCTTGCTGCTCGGCTTCCTCGGTCTGCTGGCCATGATCGGCGTGGGCTTTCTCTTCGCTACCGTCACGGGTGTCGTGCGTGCGGCGCCGCAGGCCTCCGGCAACGACCTGGCCAAGGCCTTCATCGATTCCATGCCGCAGGGCATGATCGTCACGGATGCAAAGCAGCGTGTCATCTATGCCAATCGCGCCTATGCCGACATTACCGGCGCAACCTCGATCTCCGACATCCGGACGCCGCGCAGCCTGCTGTCGGACAATCCGGAGTCGGCGGAACCGGTGGCGCGGCTGTCGCAAAGCCTTGCCGACGGGCAGGAGGCCGATGCCGAATTCCGGCTGGCCACGGCGATCCGTCCCGGCGGGGAACCGGGCGCGCATTGGTATCGCCTGCGCGTGCGGCCGGTGTCGATGCCGGGACAGCGGCAGCCATTTTTCTCCTGGCAGCTTGCCGACATCACGGCGGAGCGCGCCGAGCAGGAGCGCTATTTCCAGGACCTCCAGCAGGCGATCGACCATCTCGATCACGCGCCGGCGGGGTTTTTCGCCGCGGATCCGGATGGGCGCGTCACCTATCTCAACGCCACGCTGGCAGCGTGGCTGGGGGTCGATCTCGCGCGGTTCGCGCCGGGCTCGCTGTCCCTGGCATCCATCGTGGCCGGCGACGGGATGGCACAGATCAACGCGGTCAGGGCCGAACCGGGTGCCGTGCGCGATGCGGTGATCGATCTCGACATCACGACGGACGATGGCGAGGCGCTGCCGGTGCGCTTCATGCACCGGGTGACGGCCAGCCGCGACGGACGGGCCGGGCCGACGCGGTCCATCGTGCTGAACCGGGCACAGGGCGACCACGCGGGACTGGACGCGCGGGCAGCGGAAATCCGCTTCACCCGGTTCTTCAATTCCACTCCCATGGCAATCGCAGGCATTGACGGGGAAGGCCGGATCCTGCGCACCAACGCGCCGTTCCTCTCGCTGTTCACGGGTATCGTGGACCGTGACACGGTGGACGCCCATGCCACGCTGGATGCCGTGATCGCACCGGAACAGCGCGACGATTTCGCCCGCGCGCTCGACGCCGCAAAACAGGGCAAGGCGGAGATCGCGCCGATCGACACCACGCTGCCCGAAGACCCCGAGCGGCACATGCGTTTCTATGTCAACGCCGTGGTGGATGCCGGCAGCGAGGAGGCGGAAGAGGCGGCCATCGTCTATGCGGTGGAAACGACCGAGCAGAAAGCGCTGGAAGCGCAAATGGCGCAAAGCCAGAAAATGCAGGCCGTCGGACAACTGGCCGGCGGTATCGCGCATGACTTCAACAACGTGCTGACGGCCATCATCATGGCGTCGGACCTGCTGCTCATCAATCACCGGGCGTCCGATCCCTCCTTCCCGGACATCATGAACATCAAGCAGAACGCCAACCGCGCCGCATCGCTGGTGCGCCAGCTTCTGGCCTTCTCGCGCCGGCAGACGCTGCGGCCGCAGGTGCTCAACCTGACCGATGTGCTGGCCGATCTGCGCATGCTGCTGGCGCGCCTGGCGGGCAACGACGTGGACCTGAAGGTGGAGCACGGCCGCGACCTGTGGCCCGTGAAGGCCGATCTGGGCCAGTTCGAGCAGGTGATCGTCAATCTGGTCGTCAATGCCCGCGACGCGATGCCGGGCGGCGGCACGATCACCGTGGCGACACGCAACATGGATGCCGGGGAGGCCGCCGCTTCCGGCTGGAAAGGCCTGGCGCCTGGCGATTTCGTGGCCATCGAAGTCACCGATACGGGAACGGGGATCGAGCCGGAGGTGCTCAAGAAGATCTTCGAGCCCTTCTTCACCACCAAGGAAGTGGGCAAGGGCACCGGGCTCGGGCTTTCGATGGTCTATGGAATCATCAAGCAGACGGGCGGCTTCATCTATTGCGATTCGGATGTCGGCAAGGGCACGAGGTTCACCATCCTGCTGCCGCGCCATGTTCCGGCGGAGGCCGCGGAGCGGCGCGACCCGGATGGCGCCCCGGTGGCCAGGGCGGACGGGGAGACGGCTTCCAGCGCCGGCAAGCAGGGCCAGACCGATCTTTCGGGGTCGGCTACGGTGCTGCTGGTGGAAGACGAGGATGCGGTGCGCATGGGCAGCCTGCGGGCACTGACCGCACGCGGCTATACGGTGCACGAGGCATCATCGGGTATCGAGGCGCTGGACGTGTTCGAGGAACTGGAGGGGGCGGTGGACATCGTGGTTTCCGATGTCGTGATGCCGGAGATGGACGGCCCGACCCTCTTGACCGAACTGCGCAAGCGCCGGCCGGACATAAAGTTCATCTTCGTTTCCGGCTATGCGGAAGAGGCGTTTTCGAAGAACCTGCCTGCAGATGCACGATTCGGTTTCCTGCCGAAGCCCTTTTCGCTCAAGCAACTCGCGCAAACGGTCAAGGAGATGCTTGAAAGCGAAGACTGATGCCTGTTCGCGCGATTTCCCGATGGCGGAAGAAAAGGGTGGAAAGCTTCAATCAGCCGGTCCGGGCACCATGTTTCATTTTGCCATCCCGGAGCGATCTAGTATAAAAACGCGATCCGACGTGTGTGAAGTTTGAGGCAGGCCTCTGATTTCCGACCTGATGCAGGGTGGCGAAAGGGAAACCCGTGATGAACAATGTCGTTCGGCTGTTGCCGCCCACCGGCGGAAGCAAGACAACCCGCAAGCCGGCGGGACCGGCAGCCGAAACGACAGAGCGCCCTCCATCGCTGCGGCCGCTCCGTCACGGCGACCTGTCGGGTGTCGCGCAGGCGCATGGCTTCAAGGCCTTTGCCGTTCTCGATATCGGCGAGCGGCGCGGCGGACTGATTTTCCCGAAGATGAGCTTTCACAGCCTGGAAGAGGGCCTGGCGGCGCAGATCGGCTCGATCAGCGATCTGACCCAATGTTCGGTCTTCCTCATGCTGGGAGAAACGAACATACCGTTTCCATTCACCACCGGGCTCGATTGCCGCACGAACGAACCGCCCGATCCGTCTCTGCTGGACAACCAGCTCGATACGTTGCTCAACATGTTCGGGCTGAAGGGCGGCTATTGTGTTCCCGTCTGTGACCCGAATGCGCGCCGCAGCGTGGTGATGTATTTCGGCGTTCGCGACGAAATGCACAGCCGCTATCCCGGACTGGTCATCGACACGATCGAGACCTTTGACGCGATCTGGAACCGTCAGGCTGCGGGGGCTGTGCGACCGGACCTCACCTCGCTGGAACTGACCTGCATTGCAGGCCTTGTCCATGGACGCTCCTATGGCGATCTGGCGCGGGAAATGGCGCTGTCGGAAACCACGGTGACCGCCTTGACCCGGTCGCTGACCCGCAAGCTCGGTGCCAGTTCGCTGCATGAGGCGATCCACAAGGCAGCCCTTCTGGGGCTGGCGGGGCGTCAGGGGCAATAGATCGCACCCTTGAAGGCGGCAGCCCGTTTCAGCCGCGGAAATTGTCCCCGTGCATGTCGAAAAGGCGCAGGATGCCTGAAACCGCGTCGCTTTGCACGGAAGACGAACCGGCGTTCGGGGCCAGTTCGCATAGCAGGAAGGCGAGCAGTTCACGGGCTTCGGCCTTCGTTCCCGGCTCATAGGCTACAAGTTCATGCCAAAGCGAGGAAAGGTGGCTGTCGATCTGTGTGATCCGGGCCGCATCATTGGTTTCAATGGCCTCATCCAGGGCGTCTGACGAGGCACGAAATGCTTCGACCAGTTCGAAAACCAGCGCGTGGCTACCGTTGCTCTGGCGATGCGTCATTTTCACCGCTGCGGATCCTTTTTCGGACATTGAAGCTTACACGATCGCAAACCTATGGAAAACTTTGCCTAATGTCACCGGTCAATCGGCGGAATGATTAACGGCGACGTCCGCATTTGAATTAAATCCTGTTGCTTGTTTCATTCCGGTTAATGTTTCTCCGTCTGTGCAGCGAATGCCGGACAGCCAGGCGCGCCCTGGCCGGCCGGTGCGCCGGGACCGCAGGTGCACCCAATCATGCCGGGCTGACCGAAACGCGCTGCCCTGTCCGCCGGCCACGCCAGTTTCATTTCGCCTGGCCGCTGGCGCGTTCAACCGGCCAGCGCGGCGGCAATGTCCGCGGCCAGCCGCGCATTGTTCTTGACCAGCGCAATGTTGGTGGCGAGGCTGCGACCGCCGGTCAGTTCGACAATCCGGGCCAGCAGGAAGGGCGTGACAGCCTTGCCGCTCACGCCCTTTGCTTCCGCTTCTGCCTGTGCCTCTGCAATATGGCGGTTCATCTCGGCGGACGGGATTTCGTCAGCCTCGGGAACCGGATTGGCGACCAGCATTCCGCCCTCGATGCCGAGCGCCGCGCGCATGGCCTGGAAGCGGGCGATGCCGTCGGCGCTGTCGATGGTCAGCGGTGCCTCCCAGGGCGAACTGCGCGACCAGAATGCGGGCATGGTGCGCGTGCCGAAGGCAACCACCGGAACGCCATTTGTCTCAAGCACTTCCAATGTCTTGGGTATGTCGAGGATGGCCTTTGGTCCGGCCGACACGACGATGACCGGCGTGCGTGCGAGTTCGGCCAGATCGGCTGAAATGTCGAAACTCTGTTCCGCACCCTTGTGAACGCCGCCGATGCCGCCGGTGGCAAAGACCCCGATGCCGGCCCGGGCGGCGGCGATCATGGTGGCGGCGACGGTGGTTCCGCCTGTAGCGCCGGTCGTCATGGCATAGGCGAGATCGGCGCGGCTGAGCTTCATGGCGCCCTTCGTGCCGGCCAGCGCCCGCCGCTGGGATGCCGAAAGTCCGATCTTCAGGCGGCCATCCATGACGGCAATCGTGGCTGGCGTGGCGCCATGGTCGCGCACCATCGATTCCACCGATTCCGCCATGGCCTCATTGTCGGGAAACGGCATGCCGTGGGTGATGATCGTCGACTCCAGCGCCACGACCGGCTTTCCGGCGGCCAGTGCGGCGGCCACATCCGGCGCAATATCCAATATCCGGTCTGTCATGTTCCGTTCAGTCTCCGGGTTTCGATCAGGCGATCCTGATAGGGTGCTCCTGCCAGATCCGGAGCGGAGGCCACGGTTTCCACCGCCAGCGCGGCGGCGGCGAGCCCTTCCATGGCAGCGTCGCGCAGGTTCCGGTTCCGCATCAGGGCAGCGACCGCCGCTCCTGTCAACGCATCGCCTGCACCGGTGACATCGATCGCGCGGGCGGGGGGCGGGTGCAACGTCGTCACCTGTCCGGCATCGAGCAGCGTCAGGGGGCCGCCACCGGCTGTCACCATGGCGCGCCGGACGCCAAGCGCTGACAAGGCATCGGCAAGGGCCGGCGCCGGTGTGCCCGGTGCGCGCCCCGTGAGCGCCGCAGCCTCGGCCTGGTTGCAGAACAGGCAGGCGACATGACGCAGCACCGGCCGCCAGTGCAGCGCCTTGGCCGGCGAGATGGCCATGGCATGAAGCGGCCGGTCTCCGGCAAGCGCGACAAGGCGCCCCATAGCCGATGCAGGCAGGTTGGCATCCGCAAGAATGGCGTCCGCTTCCCTCAACGCGTCGCGCACGCGCTTGCGGCGCAGCAGCCGGTCGAATGCCGTTTCGTAAAGCGCCATGTCGGCAAGCCCTACGATCTGCTCGCCATCTTCACCGAGGACCGAGGTGTAGGAGGGGGATGCGCGATCGAGAAATGTGGCACCCAGATCGTGCAAACCGGCATGCGCGATGGCGTCGGCGATCCTCGTGCCGCCGGCGTCTCCGCCCCTGGCGGACAGAAGCGAAACAAGCGCCCCGCGGCCGGCCGCGGCCCGGGCGGCATTGAAGGCACCTCCGCCCACGGTCTCGCGCATGGTACCAGGATGCGAGGCGCCCGGCGTGAACGGCACGCAAAGGCGTCCGCGCCTGTCGACATGGGCGCCGCCGGCGGCAAACAGACGCAGGATTGACGGCGACGTCACGCGGCCACCCCACATTTGCCAGCCGGCGACGCCGCGTCCGGCGAATCGCCGATCGGCCCGCCGGTGGACGGCGGCCGGCCGGAAGCGCGCAGGCAGCAGGCACGAAACGGTTCCATGTCGATCCGGATGGTTCGGAACAAAATTTGAACATCCTTTGAAAACAGCATGTTGAAAGCCTTGTCAAGGCGGAACAAATGGCGTACAAAAATATTACGGCGTTGCGGCGCCCGATCGTTCAAGTCGGGGAACAAGGTGTATATCATGGCGCAGAATTCGTTACGGCTCGTTGAGGACAAATCAGTGGACAAGTCAAAGGCACTCGACGCTGCGCTTTCGCAGATCGAACGCGCATTCGGCAAGGGCTCGATCATGCGGCTCGGCCAGAACGAGCAGGTGGTCGAGATCGAGACGGTGTCGACAGGCTCGCTCGGACTGGACATCGCGCTTGGCATTGGCGGTCTTCCCAAGGGGCGCATCATCGAGATTTACGGCCCGGAAAGTTCGGGCAAGACAACGATGGCGCTCCAGACCGTGGCCGAGGCGCAGAAGAAGGGCGGCATTTGCGCATTCGTGGATGCCGAGCATGCGCTCGATCCGGTTTATGCGCGCAAGCTTGGCGTCGATCTGGAAAACCTGCTCATCTCGCAGCCCGACACGGGCGAGCAGGCGCTGGAAATCGCCGATACGCTGGTGCGTTCCGGGGCAGTGGATGTCCTCGTGGTCGATTCGGTGGCGGCGCTGACGCCGCGTGCGGAAATCGAGGGCGAAATGGGCGATTCGCTTCCGGGCATGCAGGCGCGGCTGATGAGCCAGGCACTGAGAAAGCTGACGGCTTCCATTTCGCGCTCGAACACGATGGTGATCTTCATCAACCAGATCCGCATGAAGATCGGTGTCATGTTCGGTTCGCCGGAGACGACGACGGGCGGCAACGCGCTGAAATTCTACGCCTCGGTCCGCCTCGACATCCGCCGCATCGGCTCCGTCAAGGATCGCGACGAGGTGGTTGGCAACCAGACGCGTGTGAAGGTGGTGAAGAACAAGATGGCGCCGCCCTTCAAGCAGGTCGAATTCGACATCATGTACGGGGAAGGTGTCTCCAAGGTGGGCGAATTGATCGATCTTGGCGTCAAGGCCGGCATCGTCGAGAAGTCCGGGGCCTGGTTCTCCTACAATTCCCAGCGGCTTGGCCAGGGTCGGGAGAATGCCAAACAGTTCCTGCGCGACAATCGCGAAGTCGCCAACGAGATCGAGACCGCGCTTCGGCAGAATGCCGGACTGATCGCCGACGGCTTCCTTGACAGCGGCGATGGTGATGGTGACGTGGGCGACGAAGCCAGCGGCACCTAAGGCGCATATGATGTTGCAAGACAAGGCTGCATGGCGTGTCCTGACGTCATGCGGTCTTTTGCGTCCGGTGGCCGTGGCGCGGCCGGGCAGCGTTCTGGACAGTGCGGATGCCGAAAGCTAAAAGGCGATGACAGCAAGCCCGCCCAACCGGCGGGCACCATTTCTTATCGGGACGGAAACCATGAGTGGCGTAAACGAGATCCGGTCGGCTTTTCTCGACTTCTTTGCCAGAAACGGACATGAGGCAGTTGCTTCCAGCCCGCTTGTGCCCCGCAACGATCCGACATTGATGTTCACCAATGCGGGCATGGTGCAGTTCAAGAATGTCTTCACCGGACTTGAAAAGCGCGACTACAACCGCGCCGCGACATCGCAGAAATGCGTGCGTGCGGGAGGCAAGCACAATGACCTCGACAATGTCGGCTATACCGCCCGCCATCACACGTTCTTCGAAATGCTCGGCAACTTCTCGTTCGGCGACTATTTCAAGGAAGAGGCCATCCGCCTTGCCTGGGAGCTGATCACCAGGGAATTCGGCCTTGCCCGGGACCGGCTGCTTGTCACGGTCTACCATACCGATGACGAGGCAGCAGATCACTGGAAGAAGATTGCCGGTCTTTCCGACGACAGGATCATCCGCATCGCGACCTCGGACAATTTCTGGGCAATGGGCGACACCGGTCCGTGCGGCCCCTGTTCGGAGATCTTCTTCGACCATGGCGACAAGATTCCCGGTGGCCCGCCCGGAAGTCCCGACGAGGATGGCGACCGGTTCATCGAGATCTGGAACCTTGTCTTCATGCAGTATGAGCAGGTGACGAAGGAGGAGCGGGTGGAGCTGCCGCGTCCTTCCATCGACACGGGCATGGGCCTTGAGCGGATTGCCGCTGTGCTGCAAGGCGAGCATGACAATTACGACATCGATCTCTTCAAGGCCCTGATCCGCGCTTCGGAAGAGGCGACCGGCGTGGAGGCGGAAGGCAAGTTCCGCGCGAGCCACCGGGTGATTGCCGATCACCTGCGCGCTTCCAGCTTCCTGATTGCCGACGGCGTGCTGCCCTCCAACGAGGGGCGTGGGTATGTGCTGCGCCGCATCATGCGCAGGGCCATGCGTCATGCGCAATTGCTCGGTGCGCAGGAGCCGCTGATGTGGCGTCTTGTTCCCGCGCTGCTGCGCGAGATGGGGCAGGCCTACCCGGAACTTGTCCGTGGCAAGGACCTGATCACGGAAACGCTGCGCCTGGAGGAAAGCCGTTTCCGCAAGACTCTGGCGCGCGGCCTATCGCTTCTGGAAGAGGCGACCGGCGATATCGAGGCCGGCGGCGAACTCGATGGCGAAACGGCATTCAAGCTTTATGACACCTACGGTTTTCCGCTTGACCTGACGCAGGACGCGCTTCGCCAGCGCGGCATCGGTGTCGATACGGATGCCTTCAAGTCCGCCATGGACCGCCAGAAGGCCGAGGCGCGCGCCAATTGGGCCGGTTCCGGCGAGGCCCGGACCGAAACCGTCTGGTTCGAGCTGCGTGAAAAGTTCGGCGCGACCGAATTCCTCGGTTATGAAACGGAAAGCGCGGAAGGCGTCATCCTTGCGCTGGTGCAGGACGGCAAGGCCGTTGAGCGGGCAGGCGAGGGCGAGAATGTCTCGGTCGTCGTGAACCAGACGCCGTTCTATGGCGAATCCGGTGGCCAGATGGGCGATACCGGCGTGATTGCCGGCGAAGGGTTCGTTGTTCGCGTCACCGACACCCAGAAAAAGGCTGAAGGTCTGTTCGTCCACAGCGGAACCGTGAGCGAGGGTGTCGTAAAGACCGGCGAAGAGGCAGAACTGATCGTCGATGCGTCGCGGCGGACACGCTTGCGGGCAAATCATTCCGCGACGCATTTGGTCCATGAGGCATTGCGCGAGGTTCTGGGCACGCATGTTGCGCAGAAAGGCTCTCTCGTCGCGCCCGACCGGCTGCGATTCGACTTTTCCCACCCCAAGCCGATTTCGGATCAGGAACTCAAGCGCATCGAGGATATTGCCAACGAGATCGTGGTGCAGAATGCTCCGGTCACAACCCGGCTGATGGCGGTTGACGATGCCATTGCGGCCGGCGCGATGGCGCTGTTCGGGGAGAAATACGGCGACGAGGTGCGCGTGGTTTCCATGGGAACGGGACTGCATGGCGAAAAGGCGGGCAAGCCCTATTCGGTGGAACTGTGCGGGGGTACCCATGTCCGTGCCACGGGCGATATCGGTCTTGTCCGCGTGGTCGGGGAAAACGCGGTCGCCTCCGGTGTCCGGCGCATCGAGGCCCTGACCGGGGAGGACGCGCGGCGCTATCTCGACGAGCAGGACCGGCGGGTGCGTGACATGGCGGCTGCGCTGAAGGTCGCGCCGGCGGATGCCGTTGCGCGTTTGGAGCAGGTTCTGGATGAACGCAAGAAGCTGGAACGTGAATTGGCCGAGGCCAAGCGCAAGCTGGCGCTTGGCGGAGGCGGGTCCGCGGATGGCGGCGGCGCGGAAGACATCGCCGGCGTGAAATTCATGGGCCGGGTTGTGGAAGGCGTTTCGCCGCGCGACCTGAAGCCACTGGCCGATGAAGGCAAGCAGGCGCTTGGCTCCGGCGTGGTCGTCTTTGTCGGCAAGGGCGATGACGGAAAAGCCAGCGTCGTGGTCGCCGTGACCGCCGACATGACCGACCGTTTCTCGGCGGTCGAACTTGTCCGCATCGCCTCTGAAGCATTGGGTGGAAAAGGCGGCGGCGGGCGTCCGGACATGGCGCAGGCCGGTGGTCCCGACGCTTCAAGGGCGGATGCGGCCATTGCAGCCGTGCGGTCTGCGCTGGGGTGATGCGTTCGCCGGGACGCATGTTCGTTCCCGGTTCCATGCAAGGAAAACGAAGGGGCGTTGCCGGTTCGGACAACGCCCTTTTTCTTTGGCCGCAGGGCGTGGTCAGAAAGATGCCGGCGCATTGCCGGCCGGTCGGGATGACCTGGCCGGCGGCCCGCCTTGCGATCGGTCAGACATGCAACGACCATCTGGTGGCGCGCCGCTTCCTTGCCGTCCAGCGTATCGGTTCAACCGTTTTCGTATTGGGAAGAGCCCCAAAAAGGGCGCGCTGCCGAAGACCGGGGGCGGTGGCAACGGCAGCGCTTCACGACGTGGCCGGATGTGTGCGGTGACCGCGTCGCGCAGTTCGCAATTAACAATGAAACGCTAATAAATTCCAGTGCTATCTCACTGAAATGTGAAAAACGTCTCACTTTTTTCAGCCTGATTTTATCGGGCCGGTTGGGGCGTGCCGGCGGGCAATGCGTGCGGCCCGACAGCGCGTCCGTCATCGTTGCCGGATGCGCAGAGCATTGGTTTCGTTCGACGAAAAATGGCCCGGAATCGCGGGTTGCGAGACTGTTTTCGCGGAAAAAACAAAACCGGCGCCTTGGGGCGCCGGTTTGCTCATTCAGCCAGGAAGGCTAGCGTTTCAGCCCATGGCCTTTTGCAGGTTCTCGTCGATCTTGTCGAGGAAGCCCGTCGTCGACAGCCAGGGCTGATCGGGTCCGATGAGAAGCGCCAGATCCTTGGTCATGAAGCCCGATTCGACGGTGTTCACGCAGACCTTCTCAAGCGTGTCGGCGAAACGTGCCAGTTCGGCATTGTCATCCAGCTTGGCGCGATGGGCCAGACCACGCGTCCAGGCGAAAATGGAGGCGATCGAGTTGGTCGAGGTCTCTTCGCCCTTCTGGTGCTGGCGGTAATGGCGGGTCACGGTGCCGTGCGCGGCCTCGGCCTCGACGGTCTTGCCATCCGGCGTCATCAGCACGGACGTCATCAGGCCGAGCGAGCCGAAGCCCTGTGCCACCGTGTCGGATTGCACATCGCCGTCATAGTTCTTGCAGGCCCAGACATAGCCGCCCGACCACTTCAGTGAAGCCGCCACCATGTCGTCGATCAGGCGGTGTTCGTACCAGATCTTGGCTTCCTTGAACTTCTCGACGAACTCGGCTTCGTAAATCTCCTGGAAGATGTCCTTGAAGCGGCCGTCATAGGCTTTGAGGATCGTGTTCTTGGTGGAGAGATAGCAGGGCACCTTGCGCTGCAGGGCGTAGTTCATCGAGGCGCGGGCGAAGTCGCGGATCGAATCGTCAAGGTTGTACATCGCCATGGCGACGCCCGAACCCGGCGCCTGGAAGACCTCGTGCTCGATCTCGGTGCCATCGTCGCCGACAAACTTGATCGTCAGCCTGCCCTTGCCGGGGAAGCGGAAGTCGGTGGCGCGGTACTGGTCTCCGAAGGCGTGACGGCCGACGATGATCGGCTGCGTCCAGCCGGGCACCAGGCGCGGCACGTTCTTGCAGATGATCGGCTCGCGAAAGATGACGCCACCCAGGATGTTGCGGATGGTGCCGTTCGGCGAGCGGTACATGCGCTTCAGGCCGAATTCCTCGACGCGGGCCTCGTCCGGGGTGATGGTGGCGCATTTCACGCCGACGCCATGCTCCTTGATTGCATTGGCGGCGTCCACGGTGATCTGGTCGTCGGTCTCGTCACGCTTCTCGATCCCGAGATCATAGTATTTCAGGTCGATGTCGAGATAGGGGTGGATCAGCTTGTCCTTGATGAACTGCCAGATGATCCGGGTCATCTCGTCGCCGTCGAGTTCGACAACCGGGTTGGCCACCTTGATCTTCGCCATGTTATTTCCTCGTATTGGAGATGCGGCAGCGCGCCGCTGTGCTGACGGGTCGGATTTTGACGCCCCTATAGCACCGGCTTCCGCCAAGGCAAAGTCATGCTCTTGGTGCATATGTGCAAAACAGGCTCGTGCCGCCAAAACGGGAGAAAAAACGAGATGAGCATCCGGTTTTCGAAGGCAGATCTGCCCGCCGGCACTTTCCACTATGCCGAGGCCGGGCAGGCGGACAAGCCGCTTTTGCTCTGCCTGCACGGTTTTCCGGAATCCTGGCTTGCCCACGAGGCCATCATGCCGCTGCTGGCCGGTGCGTTCCACGTCGTCGCACCGGACCAGCGTGGCTTCAACCGCTCGCCCAAGCCGCGCGGTGTCGAGGCTTACCAGACGCGCCACCTGGTGGCCGACATGTTCGCGTTTGCCGACAGGTTGTCGCCGGATGAACCATTTCATCTGCTGGGGCATGACTGGGGTTCAGCGGTTGCCTATGCGATGGCCTTTGCGAAGCCAGCGCGCATTGCCCGGCTGACCGTGGCCAATGGCGTGCATCCGTGGTGTTTCCAGAACGCCATCGTCAACGATCCGGGCCAGCGGGCGGCCAGCCAGTACATGAACCGGCTGAGGGCCAGCGATGCGGCAAGCCTGCTTTCGGCCAACGATTTCGAAAAGCTCATGAACATGATGGCCGGTTTCTCCGCCACGGACTGGCTCGGCGACGACCTGCGCGAAGCCTACAAGGCGCAATGGCGGCAAACCGGCGCGGTGGAGGCGATGCTCAACTGGTACCGCGCATCGCCCGTTGTCGTGCCCGACCTGGAGGCTGACAAGGTGGAAGCCCCGCTGCTGGCGATGCCGGAGGATGCGCTGCGGGTCGGGATGCCGCATCTCATTCTCTGGGGCGAGGATGACATCGCGCTGACGCAAGCCTGCCTGAGCGGGCTTGAACGCTTCGCGGCCGATCTGACCATCCGGCGCATCGGCGGGGCGAGTCACTGGATCCTGCACGAGCAGCCGGAACGCGTGGCCGCGGAAATCATCGCGTTTGCGGCGGGGCGGGCCTGAAGGCTTTGACCGGGAAGCGGTTTCGGGCTAACGCCACGCCATGGCTGGAACAGACAAACATCAGAACCTCATAGCGGACGGCCCTGCCGTCGTGCTGGTGGAGCCGCAACTGGGTGAGAATATCGGCATGGTCGCGCGGGCCATGGCGAATTTCGGGCTTGCCGAACTCAGGCTGGTCAACCCGCGCGACGGCTGGCCTTCCGAAAAGGCGCGGGCGGCGGCCAGCAAGGCCGATCACGTCATCGACGGTGTTCTGGTCTTCGATACCCTGGCCGAGGCGATCGGCGACATGGAATTCGTCTTCGCGACAACAGCGCGCCTGCGCGACGGGTTCAAGACGGTTCGCGGGCCGGTGGAGGCCTGCCGCATGCTGCGCCCGCGCCATGTGGCCGGTCAGCGCACGGCCATACTCTTCGGGCGCGAACGTTTCGGCCTGTCGAACGAGGAGGTGAGCCTGGCGGACGAAATCGTCACCTTTCCGGTCAATCCGGCCTTTGCGTCGCTGAACATTGCGCAAGCCGTGCTGCTGATGAGCTATGAGTGGATGAAAAGCGGGCTCGAAAGCGAAACATGGACGAATTTCTCCGGTCCCCGGATGGAACCGGCGCGGCGGGGCCAGCTCGTCAGCTTCCTGACCTACCTGGAAGAAGCGCTGGACAAGCGCGGCTATTTCCGGCCGCCTGAAAAGCGGGCACGCATGGTGGACAACCTGCGCGCCGTTTTCACCCGGCCGGGTTTCTTCGCCCCGGAGATCGATGTGCTGCGTGGCATCGTCACATCGCTTGACAAGTTCACGCCCGACCGCAAGCGTGGCGACGGGCCGCCGGAAGGCTGAGCGCGGCAAGAGGCCTTTGGGGCGGCATGAACGGAACGATCCTCTTCTTCGACAGCGGCATTGGCGGGCTCTCGGTCGTGAAAGAGGCCCGGATACTGCTTCCCGACCATCGCTATGTTTACGTGGCCGATGACGCAGCCTTCCCCTATGGCGGGTGGGAGGAGGCGGCGCTGAAGGCGCGCCTGACCGCGCTGTTCGGTGAATTGCTGGCGCGTTTTGCGCCCGATGTCGCCGTCATCGCCTGCAATACGGCCTCGACACTGGCGATTGACCATCTGCGCATCGTCTATCCGGACCAGGCCTTTGTCGGTACTGTGCCGGCCATCAAGCCGGCGGCGGAGCGCACCGCCAGCGGGCTCGTGTCGGTTCTCGCCACACCGGGCACGGTGAAGCGGCAATATACCCGCGACCTGATCGCCAAATGGGCATCGAAATGCCATGTCCGCCTGGTCGGCTCGCAGGTGCTGGCGGAGCTGGCCGAGACCTACATGCGAAGGGGCTTCGTGAATGAGGATGCGGTGCGAACCGAGATCGCGCCATGCTTCATCGACCAGGACGGGCGGCGCACCGATATCGTGGTTCTGGCCTGCACGCATTACCCGTTTCTCGTCAACCGGATGCGCAAGACCGCGCCCTGGCCGGTGGACTGGATCGACCCTTCGGAGGCCATCGCACGGCGCGCGCTCGCCGTCTGGGAAGCGCAGGGGGCGGGTGAACGCGCGGGACGGTCGGGCCTGGCGGACATGGCCCATTTCACCTCCGGCAATCCCGATCCGGCGCTTGCGCGCCTCATGCGCGGATTCGGGTTCTACGCCGTCACTTGAGCCGTTGCCGCGTCATGCCGCTGTAATGGAGCGCCGCTAGTGTCGCGCCATTCCCGCTCCAGCCAGGGCGGGAACGATCCAGCTATTTGCCAGACAGACACAGAGGGCCAGCCATGACGATCCATTCGCATGACATCAAGACGCCAACCGACATCCGCGAGGAATCCGAGGATATCGGCCGCAACGCGAGTGCCAACCCGACCATGGGCGATGTCATCAACGCCCGTTTCTCGCGCCGCTCCTTCCTGCGCGGCACGCTGGCTGTCAGCGCGATTGCCGCGACGGTCAGCCCGATGGCGATCATGGTGGCAGACGAAGCGCGCGCGGCATCCGCCAGCGCCTTCAACTTTCCGGAAGTGGAAGCCGGTGTCGACGAGATGCACCATGTTGCCGAAGGCTATGACGCCGACGTCCTGCTGCGCTGGGGTGACAAGGTGTTCGCCGATTCGCCGGACTTCGACCCGATGAACCAGACGGCTGCCGACCAGGCGCGCCAGTTCGGCTACAACAACGACTATGTCGGCTTCATCCCGCTGGACGGAAACCCGGATCACGGCCTGCTGGTCGTCAACCATGAATACACCAATGCGGAACTGATGTTCCCCGGCTTTGCCCGCGTCGAGAAGGACGCAGAAGGCAAGGAGAAGGTGAAGATGGGCGAGTTCACGAAGGACCTCGTCGACATCGAGATGGCGGCGCATGGCGGCACGGTCATCGAAATCCGCAAGGAAAATGGCAAGTGGCAGCCGGTGCTGGACGGCAAGATGAACCGCCGCATCACGCCGATGACGGAAATGGTGCTGAGCGGGCCTGTCGCCGGCCATGACCGCGTGAAGACCGCGGCCGATGCGACCGGAACGAGGGTGCTCGGCACGATCAACAATTGCGCCGGCGGCGTGACGCCCTGGGGCACCTACCTGATGGCGGAAGAGAACTTCCACGGCTACTTCCTGGGCGAACTGCCGGAAGGCCACCGCGAGGCCGCCAATTACAAGCGCCTTGGCGTGCCGGCCGGCTGGTACGAGTGGGGCCGGTTCCATGACCGCTTCGACGTGACGAAAGAGCCGAACGAGGCCAATCGCTTCGGCTGGGTTGTCGAAGTGGACGTGATGGACCCGACCTCGAAGCCGAAGAAGCGCACGGCCATCGGGCGCGTCAAGCACGAGGGTTGCGAGACCATCATCAACAAGGACGGCCGTGTCGTGCTCTACACGGGCGACGACGAGCGCTTCGACTACGTCTACAAGTTCGTCACCGCCGGCACGTTCAACGCGGATGACCGTGCGGCCAACATGAACCTGCTCGACGAGGGCACGCTCCACGTCGCCCGCTTCAACGATGACGGTACGCTGGACTGGATGCCGCTGACCCATGGCGAAGGCCCGCTGACGGCGGAAAACGGCTTCGACAGCCAGGCCGACGTGCTGATCGAAACACGCCGCGCCGCCGATCTCCTCGGCGCCACCAAGATGGACCGTCCCGAGGATGTCCAGCCCAATGGCAAGACCGGCAAGGTCTACGTCATGCTGACCAACAACACCAAGCGCAAGGAAGGTGACGAGAACGCAGCCAATCCGCGCGCCAACAATGCCTTCGGCCACATCATCGAGATCACCGAGGCCGATGGCGATTTCGCGGCGACGCGCTCGACCTGGGAGATCCTGGTCAAGTGCGGCGACCCGTCGATCGCGGAAGTCGGCGCGACCTTCTCGTCGGCCACCACGGCCAATGGCTGGTTCGGCATGCCGGACAATTGCGCCATCGATGCCGACGGCCGCCTCTGGGTCGCCACGGACGGCAATTCGGGCAAGAAAACCGGCCGCACGGACGGGTTGTGGGCGGTCGACACCGAAGGCGCGGCGCGCGGCACGTCCCGGCTGTTCTTCCGCGTGCCGGTAGGCGTGGAACTTGCGGCCCGCTGTTCTCGCCGGATGGCACCACGGCCTTCTGCGCCGTCCAGCATCCTGGCGACGAGGGCTTGCAACCTTCGAGAATCCGGCGACGCGCTGGGCTCGATTTCGAGCTGCGCTGCCGGTCCGTCCTGCCGTCGTGGCTGTGACGAAGCAGGGCGGCGGCAAGATCGGCTGACCGACGCCTGCACGGTCCCTCTTGACTGCGGGGCCGCGCACCCTTCCATGGCGCGCGGGTCCGCTCAGGGCTGTACCCAGTCGAAGGCGCGGCGCAGTTCCGCCGCGCCGCCGGTCTCGAACCACTTGCCATGGGCAATGATGATGCGTTCAGGGTCGCAGTCGATCATCCAGTCGACGGCGGGGCGCAGGCGGTCGTGGTGGCCGCGGAAGGTTGCGCGCAGGTCGCGCGGGGCGCGGCCGTGCGGTGCCATGACGCCGATCAGCCGGTACATCAGGCGGGCCAGCCAGCCGTGCAGCCGCTCCTCCTCGAAATTCTCGATCAGGTCAGCAAGGATCAGTGTGCGCGACGGGACGTGGAAGAAAACCACCTCGTTGAGTACGGAACTGCCCCGCGCGATGCGCTGGTCGATCACTTCCACCCATTCGGGCGGCGGACTGTCTGCCAGATCGTCGGTAAACGCCAACCCGGATCGTTTGCGCACGCCGGGCGATGCCCAGGTCCGGGCTGCCGGAAATCGGCTTGCCCACGGGGCGATGGAAACATGGTGGATGAGGTTGGGGGACACGATATGGGACACCGGTCCGATGGCGGCGATCTCTTCGACCAGTCGTTCGTCGGGATACGTGGGCGAGTGAAGCCAGATGCCGCCATCGGGCAGTCGGATCACAGTCATGCGCGTGGGAAACGGCCATGTGACGGGGATGCCATAGCCCCAATGAAGCACCGGGCCGTCGACGATCCATATGTCCTCGGCCAGAGGCTTGAGGACGTTGAGCGGCACATAGGGATCATAGTTTCCGGTCATGGGACACCTCCCGGGAACAAGTGTGGCAAGTGCGCCGGCATCGCGCAACCTTCGGCAGGTATCCGCAGCGCTTGACATTCCTTGCCCGCCGGACTAACCACACGCCAGCGCCGGGCCAAAATGCGCCCGGTGTTTTATTGACATGTCCCGTGGGCCGTTGCCGCAATGCGTGCGTGGGCGGCCCTGTCAGGGAGCGAAAACGGCTCCCAGAGGAGGGCGTGTTTTTCGCCCGGTGCGTGAAGCGCCAGGTGCAACATTTTGAAAGGAATGCGATGAGCAAGCGCAGATCCGCCAGAAATTACAGATCGACCGCCGTATGGGCGAAAACATCTGGGGCCGCCCGAAGTCCCCGGTGAACAAGCGTGAATACGGCCCCGGCCAGCACGGCCAGCGACGCAAGGGCAAGATGTCGGACTTCGGCGTCCAGCTGCGCGCCAAGCAGAAGCTGAAGGGCCATTACGGCGACATCTCCGAGAAGCAGTTCCGCGCCGTCTATGACGAGGCCGTACGCCGCAAGGGCGACACGCCGGACAATCTGATCGGCCTGCTGGAGTCGCGTCTCGACGCCATCGTCTACCGCGCCAAGTTCGTTCCGACGATCTTCGCCGCGCGCCAGTTCGTCAACCACGGCCATGTCATGGTCAACGGCAAGCGCACCAACATCCAGTCCTATCGCTGCCGTCCGGGCGACGTCATCGAGGTGCGGGAGAAGTCCAAGCAGCTCGCCATCGTGCTGGAGGCCACGCAGCTGGCCGAACGTGACGTGCCGGACTATATCGAGGTCGACCACAACAAGATGGTCGCCACCTACAACCGCGTTCCCGGCCTTGCCGACGTGCCGTATGCGGTGCAGATGGAACCGAACCTCGTCGTCGAATTCTATTCGCGCTGATTGACCATCAGGCCGGGATGCGTCAGCCTCGGCCTGTCACTCTCTTGTATGGAGTCTCATACCAAACGGATCCGGCAGCAACCTGATGCGCGCGGTTGCAACGGGGCCAGGGCGATGAAACCGAGGACTCTTCTCCGTCGGCCGGCTCGCCGCTTGTCGGGCGTGCTCTTCTGGACTGCCTACGCCTCGTTTGCAGTACAATCTCGACGCCCTATGGCGACATGCTCGGAGAACTATGCCTGGGGCATCGGCTGGCAATGGGGCTATTCCAAGCATCCGCCGCTATTCGGCTGGATCACGGCCGCCTGGTTCAGCATCCTGCCACGGACTGACTGGGCCTATTACCTGCTTTCCGCCACCAATTCCGGCCTGGCGATTTTCCTCATCCTGCTCGTCGCGCGGGATTTCATGGGCAGGGCGCACCAGCATGTCCTGGTGATCGTCGCCTGGTTCCTGCCAGCCTTCGGGTTCCTGGCGATCAAGTACAACGCCAATGCCGCCATGCTCCCGTTCTGGGCGCTGTGCCTGCTGTTCTACCTGCGGATGCTGGAGCGGCGGCGCATGGCCGATGCCGTTCTGCTTGGCGTGTGCGGCGGCCTGGCGATGCTGGCCAAGTATCATTCCGCGGTCATGATCCTGACATTTGCCCTGTTCACGGTGCTCGACCGTCAGGCAAGACCGCTTTTGCGCACGCCGCTTCCATGGGTGACGACGGTGGTCGCGCTGCTTGTCTTCGCGCCGCATGTGCTGTGGCTCATCGACCATGATTTCGCGCCCATTGTCTATGCTGCCTCGCAGGATCACGGCGGCACCGGCGCCGTCGCGCTGAAGCTGCTGGAGTTCACGGGTGCCGTGATTGGCTACGCCTTGCCGGGCCTTCTGTTGCTGGCCGCCTTGCGGCGCTGGCGCGACGGCAACGGCGTCTTTCATTTCGGCATTCTTCCCGGCCTAGCCCGTTCGGGAGCGGGGCGTGCGGTCCTTGCCATGGCTGCAGGGCCGTTGATCCTCACGCTTGTCATTGCCTTTGCAATGGGAACGCTGGTTTCCTCGCCCTGGTCGATTCCGTTTTTCGTGCCGCTGCCGCTCGTGCTGGTCGCCATGCTGGACGAGGAGACGGCAGAGGCCGGCCGTGTCAAGGCGGCCATTGCCGCTGCTGTCGCCGGGGCTGCCCTGCTGATTTCAAGTCCGTTCATCTACGAGAGCCAGCTTTCCCGGAACAAGCTGCATACAGCCGATCCGCTGCGGGCTGTCGCGGCAGCGGTGGAGACCCGCTATCGCGACCTCCATGACGCGCCTTTGCGCATCGCCGGGGGCGACCGGATTCTGGCCTTCGGTACTGCCTTCTATGCGCGCGGCGATGTTCTTGCGGCGGTCGATGGCAACCGTGAAGACTTTCACTGGTCACGCCGGAAATGATCGCTCGCGGACGGCGGGCATTCCTGTGTGCCGCGGCGCAGGAGACCTGCGTGGCGCAGGCGGAACGCTTCCTTGGCCGGATTGACGCAAGCGAAGCGATGACGTTCGACTTGCCCGCAGGCCGGTGTGAAGGAACCATTGCAGGTTCAGGTGTTCTACCGGGCGCCCGAAACCAGGTAGGCGGGAACCGTGCCGGGGCGTTTCAGTCGGTGCGGCCGGGATCCGTGCCGTCCTTGCGTGACAGGCCCTCGATCGACCATCCCGCGACAATGAAGCTCACCAGCACGGCAACGAGCGTGCCGGCGATCTTGGCCGGCACGACGCCGATCCAGTCGCCGATGCCGGCAATGGAGACAGAGGAAAACAGCAGCGCGATCATGGCCGAACCGGTCATGAAACGCAGCATGCTCTTTCGCCTGGAGATGCGCGGATCGCGCCGGAAGGTGAAACGGCTGTTGGCGGCATAGGAAAAGCAGACAGCGCAGAACCAGCTCAGCGCATTGGCCGGCAGGGCGGGGGCGCCAAGCTTCACGAGCAAGACGAAAATCGAGATATCGACCCCGGTGTTCATGACGCCGATGACGCTGAAAATCGCGAATTTTCTCAACAGATTGCGCTGTGGGATCATGACCTTCCCTGAGCCCTCGAATGTCTGCTTTCCGGCGCCGGGCCAGGCAGGTCCATGCTTGCCTGCCGGGCGGGGCACCGCACCGGCGCACGGCGCAAGCCGCAATCAAGCCTGGCCGGTATAGCCCCTGGCGGCGGGGAGAAAAAGGGCTGCCTGCTGTCTTTGCGGGAATTCCGCCACCCAGCCTGCCGCGAGCCCTTCAAGGCCGGGCGCAAGCGCGCGAAACGCTTGTTCTCAAGCCTGTTTGCTATAAGTTGCCGGTTTCGATGACGGGCAAGCCGTTTCTCCACCCGCCAATTGCCGGTATCGGCACACAGAAACAAACCATGCTGGAAACATACAAATCGGGCGTGAACGACGCCCCGCCGGACGATGATGATGGTGCTGCCTGCCATCCGCTGTTCAGCCGGATCGAAACCTCGGTGGAATTCAACAAATTGCGCAAGCGGCTGCTGCGGCTGACGCGCCAGGCGATAGACGATTATGCCATGGCGCGGGCCGGTGAGCGCTGGCTGGTCGCGCTGTCGGGCGGCAAGGATTCCTATGGGCTGCTCGCCGTCCTGCTCGATCTGAAATGGCGCGGGCTGCTGCCGGTCGACCTGCTGGCCTGCAATCTCGACCAGGGGCAGCCGAATTTTCCCAAGCATATCCTGCCGGACTGGCTGAACGCCCATGGCATCGCGCATCGGATCGAGTACCAGGACACCTATTCGGTGGTGACCGGCAAGCTGCCCGAAAGCGCCACCTATTGCTCGCTCTGTTCACGTCTGCGGCGCGGTCACCTCTATCGCATCGCGCGCGAGGAGGGGTGTTCGGCGCTGGTGCTGGGGCATCACCGCGAGGACATCCTCGAAACCTTCTTCATGAATCTTTTCCATGGCGGGCGGCTGGCGGCCATGCCGCCCAAGCTGGTCAATGACGAAGGCGATGTGGAGGTTCTGCGTCCGCTGTCCTTCTGCGCGGAAGTGGATCTGGAAAAGTTCGCGCGGCACATGGATTTCCCCATCATTCCCTGCGATCTGTGTGGCAGCCAGGACGGGCTTCAGCGCAATGCCATGAAGGCCATGCTGACAGATATCGAGGCGCGCATGCCGGGCCGCAAGGACACGATGATCCGCGCGCTCGCCAATGTGCGGCCGAGCCACCTCATGGACCGGACCCTGTTCGATTTCGCCGCACTGGCGGCCAACATGACGAAGGATGAGTAATGCGTTTTTCCGACAAGGATCTGGACTGGCTCGTGGACTGCCTCGAACGGGCCGCGCAGCAGGAAATCCTGCCGCGCTTCCGGCGGCTGGGCGAAGGCGACGTGCGGGAGAAGACCTCCGGTTCCGATCTGGTGACCGAGGCGGATGTGAATGCCGAGCGTGTCATCACGGCCGATCTTGAAGCCCGGTTTCCGGGCGTGCGGGTGATTGGCGAGGAAGCCGTCTCCGCCAATCCGGACCTGAAATACGGATGGGCCGGCGAGGGACTGGCGGTTACCGTCGACCCGGTCGATGGCACATTCAACTTCGCGTCCGGCGTGACCGTTTTCGGCGTCATGGCCGCGGTGGTGCTGGATGGCGAGACCGTGGCCGGCGTGATCCACGACCCGGTTGGCGGTGACACGATGATCGCCACGCTTGGCGGCGGTGCCTTCGTGCGCAAGGCGGGCATGGCAGACCGGCGGCTGCGCGCGGCTTCGGCACTTCCCGTGGCGCGGATGATCGGTGCGGTGTCCTGGCAGAATGCAACGCCGGAGGAGCGGGTGCGCCTTGGAGCCGGTCATGCGCGGTTTGAAGCGCCGGTCTGCTATCGTTGCGCAGCGCAGGATTACCGCATGCTGGCCGAAGGGCATATGCATTTCTCCTACTATTCGCAGCTGACGCCCTGGGATCATCCGGCAGGTGCGCTGACCCACAGGGAAGCGGGCGGCCATGTGGCCAAGCTGGATGGCATGCCCTACCGGCCGGACGATCTCGACGGGCATTTGCTGGCCGCGCCGGACCCGGACAGCTGGCACGCCATTCGCGAGACGCTGCTGGGCGATTGAATGCCAAATTCGCCGTCGGCGCGTTCAGGCGCTGCCGGCTGGCAAGAAGCGGCTGACCAGGCCGGAGTCGACCCAGCCGCGCAGATGGCCGGCGACACGCATGGCGGCATTTTCCGGATCGGACATCATGGCCGCCATTTCGCAGAGCAAGCCGAATCTGGCGCCGTCGATGGTCTCGCGCAGCAGCATGGCCTCTTCCTCGTCCAGCGAGCGGTACCGCGCCTGCATGTCGAGGCGCCAGACAAGAATCGCCGCGCCCGCCGCTTCCGGTTGCGGGGCAGGCGGTGCCTCATTGCGCCTCAGCGCGCCCAGGATGGCTGCGGCATTCGTGGAGATTGGCACGATCGCCACTGACGGGTGAAGCTGGAGGCGCAAGGACAACGCCTTTTCCGGCGGGATGCGCGCCATGTCATCAAGACTGGCCGTTGGAGCATCCGGCGCGTCGAAAGCACTGGACAAGGCCCATTGCAGGGCGGCCAGATCGCCGATCACGGGATGGGCAGACCAGGGTGGCGTTTGGCTGGCAAAGGCGGCGAAACGCTCGCCATACCAGCGGGCATTGCGCGTGGCAGAGGGGCAGGCATCGATATAGGCCCGGGCAACAAGATCGAACTGCTCGTCGCCGAGAAAGGCATGCAAGGCGTCGAAGTCATCACGCAGGATTCCCGCAAGCCGGAGGCGGTAGGCGTCGCGATAGGTGGCGAGGCGGTCCGCCCGGCTGTTGTGCGGCGGGGCCGCGATCAGGTCGAGGGCGGCATCTTCGCCATCCTTGATGGCGGCCTGCATGCCAGCCTGCAACTGTGCGAGGGAAAGCCCGGTCATGCGGCGCGCGCCCGCGATGCATCGCCCAGCACATCGCGCGCGATAGCGCGGGCGCGATCCAGTTCCGCCAGCAGGTCGGCAAGCGGGGGAATGTTGTCATCGCGCTCGATCATGGTGGAGACAGGCCCGAACCGGCGCAGCGCTTCACCATACAGTTCGAAAACCGCGTCGCATACCGGCTGGTCATGGGTGTCGATCAGGTGGCCATTGCCTTCCGAATGTCCGGCGAGGTGGAACTGCACGACCCGCTCGACCGGAATGGCATCGATGAAGCGGCTGCCGTCAAAGGCATGGTTCTCGCCGGAGACAAAGACGTTATTGACGTCGAGCAGCAGCCAGCAATCGGCGCGGCGGGCCATTTCGGCCACGAATTCCCATTCGCTCATCTCGCTGCAGGCATATTCGATATAGGACGATACGTTCTCGATGGCGATGCGCCGGCCGAGATAGTCCTGAACGCGGGCTATCCGGTCGCAGACATGGTCCAGCGCCTCCTCCGTGTGGGGCACGGGCAGAAGGTCATGCAGGTTCACGCCGTGGACGCCTGTCCAGCAGAGGTGATCGGATATCCAGCGCGGGTTCACGCGGTCGGCCAGCGCCTTCAACTGCCCGAGATAGTCCATGTCGAGCGGCGCGGTTGAAGCGATGGAGAGGGATACCCCGTGCATGACGACGGGATAGCGCTCGCGGATGCGGTCCAGCATGCGCAGGGGTTGCCCGCCGCGCACGAAGTAGTTTTCGGAGAGGATCTCGAACCAGTCGATCTCCGGTTCACCGTCCAGGATTTCGGCATAGTGCTGCGGGCGCAGGCCAAGGCCGAAACCGAGGTAATCGGGTCTTGCGTTTTCCTGGTTCATGGCGGCTCCGAATTTTCCTGACAAGGGATCTCGAAAGGGCAGGTGGAAAGCCCCCGCGTTCCACCTGCCCGTGCGGCTTTCTCCTCAGCTATCGAGGATCTTGCCGCCCTTGGCTTCGCATTCCGACTTGGTCAGCGAAATGAAGCCATGGCCCTTGCAGGAATTCTGGCCCTTGCAGGCGTTGGAGGCCGTCGCGCACTCGCTGGTGCCCTTGCAGGAGTTCACGCCCGAACACTTGACCATGCCGTCGTCGGCATGCGCCACGGTGACGGTGGCCGGAGCCATGCCGGAAACGGCCAGGGTGAATGCAGCGGCGGCGAGAGCCGCACCGGACTTGCCGATATGTTTCATGATGTCTCTCCCATCAGGATTGTGGTTGCACGCGTCTTGCGTGCAGAGCCATGAAACTGAACACAGTGTTCAATGGGAAGGCACGTTCTCGTGAGTGTTTCGTGTGCGTTGGTGACAAGAAATTGGTTGCATTCACCGAAAATGCTATCGCTGAAATTGTCGACTCATGCCTCGGCAGGCCCGACGGTGAAGAGACGGCCCTTTTCGGCGATCAGCAGGAAGACGAGGGCGGCCGACGACACGATGGCGAAACCGGCCATGACGGGCGTGATCGTGCCGTTGAAGGACTGGCCGATGCCCGCGCCGATGATCGCGCTGCCGGTGGTCTGGAAAAAGCCTTGGGCGGAGGAAGCTATGCCGGCGACGCGGCCAAGAGGCTCCATGGCGATCGAGCTGAAATTCGAGGTGAGCATGCCGAAGGCGCACATGGCCACCGTGAAGAGGCCCAGAAAGACCGGAAGCGGAACGGTGCCCGCCAGCGACAGCAGAAGAAGGGTCATGCTCATGGAGAGGAACACGAACAAGGCGGTGTGCGAGACGCGGCGCATGCCGAATCGCTGCACGATGCGGGAATTGAGCCAGGAGAAGAAGGCCATGGAACCTGCGACGAGGGCGAAGACCAGCGGGAAGGCATTGCCCAGGTCGTAGATGCCGACATAGATCTGCTGCACGGTGTTGATGAAACCGAAAAGTGCGGACAGGATGGCTGTCATGGCCAGCGTGTACCAAAGCGACATGCGATTGGTGACGACCGCGCGGAAACCGGTGGCAATCGCGGCGAATGAAACCGGGCGGCGGTTTTCCGGCGTCAAGGTCTCGGGAATGCGCAAGCCCATCCAGGCGATCACGGCCGCGCCGCCAAAGCCCATGAACAGGAAAATGGTGTGCCATTCGCCGGCCAGCAGGATGGCCTGGCCCAGCGCCGGGGCCACAACCGGCATGATCATGAAAACCATGAAAACCAAAGACATGATTTCCGCCATGGCGCGTCCGCCGGCAACGTCGCGGACCATGGCGACGGTAAGAACGCGGGTGGAGGCCGCGCCGGCGCCTTGCAGAAGCCGCAGCAGAAGCAGTGTCTGGAAATCCGGCGCGTAGGCCGCGGCCAGCGCTGCCAGCACATAGACCGTCAGGCCGGCCAGAAGCGGACCCTTGCGGCCGAAGCGGTCGGAAAGCGGGCCGAAGAGAAGCTGCATGGAGCCAAAGCCGAGCAGGTAGGCGGTGATGACATATTGCCGTTCGTTTTCTTCTGCCACGCCGAGCGAAGCACCGATCTGCTGCATGCCCGGCAGCATGATGTCGATGGCAAGCGCATTGAGCGCCATGAGAGCGGCCATGACCGCCACGAATTCGGCCCGGCCCACGGCAAGCGGCCAGGCGGTTTGGCGGGCTAGCGACATGTCGCACCTTCCGGTCTGAAGAATGAAAAACGGATCAAACGAAAACGGCGCGCCGGTCAGGCGCGCCGCATCGGATTGCGGTCCTGCGCGGTGGCGTCAGGCGGCGGACGTCGTGGCGATGCCTTTTTCCGACAGGTGCTGCTGCAGCTCGCCTGCCTGGAACATCTCACGGATGATGTCGCAACCGCCCACGAATTCACCCTTCACATAGAGCTGCGGGATGGTCGGCCAGTTGGAATAATCCTTGATGCCCTGACGCATCTCGTCGGAGGCCAGGACATTGATGCCCTTGTACTCGACGCCGAGATAGTCGAGAATCTGCACAACCTGACCGGAAAAGCCGCATTGCGGAAAGCCCGGAGTGCCCTTCATGAACAGCACAACGTCGCTGGACTTCACTTCCTGGTCGATCAATTCCTTGATGTCGCTCATTGCTTCTATCCTTTTCCTGCCGGATTCAAGGTCCGGTGGTTTCCTGACCCCTCAGATAGCGTGCCTGCCGTCCCGGCACAAGCGCTGGCACTTGGAGAAAGGCAAACGAGAGGCATGAATCGGGGCACTGAAAGGGCCTGGAAGGCAGCCACGCTGCTTGTGCTCATGCTGTCGGTCGCGGCGGCCGCCTTCTACAGCTGGCAATCGCGCGATGTGTCAGGTCCGGTCAAGGAGAGCCAGGTGGAAATCGAACCGTTGCTGCCATCCATATGCCGTTTTGCCATCCATGAAGGCGAAGGGTTCATCACATGCACGGTCGATCCCCGGGAATTCCGGATCGAACTGGCCCTGACGGATGCGGGAGGACCGGCCCATGGCTCGCTGGCCGCCTATCTCGGCGCCATGGCCGCCACGGGTTCAATGCCCGTCATCGCCATGAATGGCGGGATGTATCACCCGGACATGCGGCCGGTCGGCCTGCATGTGGAGCAGGGCCGCGAGATCGCGCCGCTGGAAACAGCCGATGGCGAGGGCAATTTCTACCTCAAGCCCAATGGCGTCTTTTTCATTGGCAATGACGGCGAGGCGCATGTGATGGAAACGCAGGCATTTGCCGCGGCCGGCATCCGGCCGCGCCTGGCAACGCAATCGGGCCCGATGCTGGTGATCGGCGGTGCGCTGCATCCGCGTTTCCTGCCGGACGGGTCGTCACGCTTCATCCGCAACGGTGTCGGGGTTCGTGCCGATGGCATGGTCGTTCTCGCGATCAGCCGCGACCCTGTGTCGCTTGGCCTGTTTGCTCGCGCCTTTCGCGATGGATTCGGCTGTCCCGATGCGCTGTTTCTCGACGGCGGGATATCGGCCTTCGCTGCAAAGGGTGAACTGGTGATCGGCGGCAAGGATCCGGCCGGGCCGATCCTGGCGGTCTTCGGGCCGCAAGGAGGGTGAGGCGGCGACCGATGGCGGTCAGCGCCTTGTTTGCCGCCGGGCCGCCGATTTCGCACGGACTTTCCGCCGGGTGGTCTTGGAGCGGCGGCGCGCGGTCGCCTTGCGGCTGGTCTGCTTCTTCGCCGGGACGATCAGCTTTTCGAGCTCGCTGACAATCGCACCCATGATGCCGGACGACTTGCGGCGCCGGCGGGCCGTGCGGCGCGGCTTGCGCAGGATTTCCTTCAGCGCGCCATCCACGGTTTCGGAAACGAGATCGGACAGGATGTTCGCCATGGCGGTCGGGGTATCAGTCCGGCGCGGAGGTCTGCAGGGCGAGGGCGTGCAGGACGCCACCCATGTTGCCCTTCAGCGCCTCGTAGACCATCTGGTGCTGCTGGACCCGCGACTTGCCGCGGAAGCTCTCCGAGACAACCTCGGCGGCGTAGTGGTCGCCATCGCCAGCGAGGTCGCGGATCGTGACCTGCGCATCCGGAATGGCGTCCTGGATCAGTCTCTTGATGTCGCCGGCGTCCATCGGCATGGGGCAGGTCTCCTCAGGCTGCGTCGGCGCCTTCGACGAATTCACCGGCCATGTAATCCGGGAACCACGATTCGTGCGCCTGTTTCATCTCGTCCAAGGATATGGACAGGATGGAGCCCGCCGTCAACGCGGACCCGCCGGCCTTGCCCAGAATACGGAACGGAACGCCCGCGCCCTCGGCATTGATGGTCAGCCAGTTCGCCAGATCAGCGCCGACGGCCACGACATAGCGGGCCTGGTCCTCGCCGAAGAGCAGGGCGTGGGCCTGCCCCTCGCCTATGTCAAGATCGGCGCCTGTGCCGGCTGCCAGGCACATTTCGGCCACGGCCATGATGAGGCCGCCATCGGAAATGTCGTGGCAGGCCTTGATCTGGCCGTTTGAAATGGCCGAGCGCAGGAATTCGCCATTGCGTTTCTCGATGGCGAGATCGACCGGCGGCGGCGGACCATAGGCCTCGCCCAGAACATCTCGAAGGTAGACCGACTGGCCCAGATGGGTGCCGTCGCCACCCAGCAGGATCAGAATGTCGCCCTCGGCAAACGAGCCGATTCGGGTCATCTTGCCCCAGTCCGGAATCAGGCCGACACCGCCAATGGTGGGGGTGGGCAGGATCGCCACGCCGTTGGTCTCGTTGTAGAGCGAGACATTGCCCGAGACGATGGGCATGTCGAGCGCGGCGCAGGCCTCGCCTATGCCCTCTATGGCCTTGACGAGCTGTCCCATGATCTCGGGCTTTTCCGGATTGCCGAAATTCAGGTTGTCGGTGGCCGCAAGCGGCATGGCGCCGGTGGCTGTCAGGTTGCGCCAGCACTCGGCCACGGCCTGCTTGCCGCCCTCATAGGGATCGGCCTCGACATAGCGCGGCGTCACATCCGACGAGAAGGCAAGCGCCTTGGTCTCGTGCCCGTCGACACGGATGACGCCGGCATCGCCACCGGGAATCTGCAGGGAATTGCCCTGGATCAGCGTGTCATACTGTTCCCAGACCCAGCGTCGCGAAGACCCGTTGGCCGAGCCCAGCAGCGCGAGGACAGCCGCGCCATAGTCCTCCGGCTCCGACACCGCAGACGCGGCCAGCGGGGCATGGCGGCCGGGCTCCATCCACGGCCGGTCATATTCCGGCGCCTCGTCGCCCAGTTCCTTGATCGGCAGGTTCGCCACTTCCTCGCCCTGGTGGAGGATGCGAAAGCGCAGGTCGTCGGTCGTCTTGCCGACGATGGCGAAGTCGAGGCCCCACTTGACGAAGATCGCCTTGGCTTCCGTTTCCTTCTCCGGACGCAGCACCATGAGCATGCGCTCCTGGCTTTCCGACAGCATCATCTCGTAGGCGCTCATGCGCTCCTCGCGCACCGGCACGCGGTCCAGATCGAGTTCGATGCCCAGATCGCCCTTGGCGCCCATTTCCACCGCCGAACAGGTCAGGCCGGCCGCGCCCATGTCCTGAATGGCGATGACGGCGCCGGTCTGCATGAGTTCGAGGCAGGCCTCCAGCAGGCATTTTTCGGTGAAGGGGTCGCCGACCTGCACGGTGGGGCGCTTTTCCTCGATGGAATCGTCGAATTCGGCCGATGCCATGGTGGCCCCGCCGACGCCGTCGCGGCCTGTCTTGGCGCCCAGATAGACGACCGGCAGGCCGACGCCCTCGGCCTTCGAATAGAAGATGGCATCGGTTTTCGCCAGGCCGGCCGCGAAGGCGTTGACGAGGCAGTTGCCGTTGTAGCGGGAATCAAATTCCACCTCGCCGCCGACGGTCGGAACGCCGAAGGAATTGCCATAGCCGCCGACGCCCGCCACCACGCCGGAAACCAGGTGGCGGGTCTTGGGGTGATCCGGCTCGCCGAAGCGCAGGGCATTCATCGCCGCGACGGGCCGTGCGCCCATGGTGAAAACGTCGCGCAGGATCCCGCCGACGCCGGTGGCGGCGCCCTGGTAGGGCTCGATGTAGGAGGGGTGGTTGTGGCTCTCCATCTTGAAGACCACGCAATCGCCGTCGCCGATATCGACGACGCCGGCATTCTCGCCCGGTCCCTGGATGACCTGCGGTCCCGATGTCGGCAGGGTGCGCAGCCACTTCTTCGAGGACTTGTAGGAGCAATGCTCGTTCCACATGGCCGAGAAGATGCCAAGCTCGGTGAAGGTCGGCTCGCGCCCGATCAGGTCCAGGATTCGCTGGTATTCATCCGGCTTCAGGCCATGGGCGGCAATCAGGTCTTCGGTGATGCGGATATCGTTGGGAATGCTCATCTTGTCTCTGCCAGTTCCTGTCAGGCCTTGCAGCCGGTGCCGCCGGTGGCCCAGCGGGTCACGTCGGTATTGATGCGGGCGGAAAGCGGCCGCGCGGTCAGCGGTCCGTAGGTGGTCAGTTTCACCGGGTTGCCATGGGCCTCGATGACCAGTTGCGGCAGGCCCTGGGCGGCCTTTGCCGAAACGAGCAGCAGGCGGGGCTTGCCGACCCGTGTGTCCAGTTCCGGGATGAGGCGGTATGCGGCGAAATCCCGGTCCTTGGAGCGCATCCAGCAGGTCAGGGCTTCCTCGTTCACCTTCTGGAGAAGCGCGGTGGCCGCAGAATTGTCGACCGTGGCGATCAACGGTCCGCCGGCCGGTTCGCTCTGGCAGCCGGTCAGCGATGCTGCCAGGAACGAAGCCAGTGGCGGCAGTGCGGCGCGGGCAAGGCGGCTGACGTTCATGCCGTTACCTCAGGGCCTGGATGATCTGGCTGTGCACTTCGCGGGCAAGAACCGCGTTCTCGGTCATGTTCCAGTGGCTTTCGGAAATGTAGGTGATGTCGGCGCGGTCGCGGATGTCTATGTTTTCCACGCGTCCCGCCATGCCGTCCGGGATTTCGAGCGCCTTGCCGAAGGCGTTGACTTCCGTCACCAGCGCGTCAACCGAGAGGTAATAGTTGCGGTAGCGGGCGACCGAGGGCGAGACGGGCCCGTCGAATGTCGGATCGAGGGTGATCACAAGGCTGATCGGCACGCCACGCGAGGCCAGCTGGTCGGCCAGCGACAAGGCGGCATTGGCGCCGAAGGAATGGCCGACGAGGACGATCGGACCACTGAGCGTGGACGAGAGAATGTCGTTTTCCGCCGCGCGCTTTTCCCGCCATGAATAGACGCGGGCAATGATGCCCTGCTGGGCGAGCCGGCCGGCGATGCCGTCCAGCCCCATGGAAAAGGCGCCGCCAAAGAAGCCGCGGAAGAAATAGACCTGCGCCGACTTCTGCGCCGCGGCCGGGCCTGGCGCGAGCAATACCGGCAGCGCCACCATTGCCGCCAGAACGAAGGCCAGAACCCTGGCGGACGGTGTCTGTCCGCGGTTCCGGCGTCCTGCTCCGGCCAGGGCGCGCATCATACGGCGACTCCGGCCAGGCCGAGGGCGCTTTCGAACAGCGCACGGCCATCCTCGCCACCATGGGCCGGTTCGATCAGGTTTTCGGGATGGGGCATCATGCCCAGCACGTTGCCCGCTTCATTCACGATACCGGCAATGTCATTGACCGATCCGTTCGGATTGGTGCCTTCGGCGTAACGGAAAACAACCTGGTTGTTGTCCTCCATGCGCCTGAGCGTATCGTCATCGGCGAAATAGTTGCCGTCATGGTGCGCGACGGGGCAGCGGATCACCTGGCCCTGCCGGTAGCCGCCGGTGAACACCGTGCCGGCATTGGCGACTTCCAGCTTCACTTCACGGCAGACGAAATGCAACGACGCATTGCGCATCAGCGCGCCGGGCAGGAGGCCGGCTTCCAGCAGGATCTGGAAACCGTTGCACACGCCCATGACACGCACGCCCTCAGCCGCCTTCTCGCGTACCGCATCGAGGACCGGCATGCGCGCGGCAATGGCGCCGCAGCGCAGGTAGTCGCCATAGGAGAAGCCGCCAGGGATCACGACAAGATCCACGTCGGGAATGGAGGTGTCGGTCTGCCAGACGGTGACGGGCGGTGTGCCGGAAATCTTCGTCAGTGCCGCGATCATGTCGCGGTCACGGTTGAGTCCGGGGAGGAGGATGACCGCTGCTTTCATGGTGTCAGGCGATCTCCACCGCGTAATCCTCGATCACCGTGTTGGCCAGCAGCTTCTCGGCCATGGCCTTCAGTTCCGTTTCCGCGCGGGAGCGGTCGTCATGGTCGAGTTCGATGTCGAAGACCTTGCCCTGGCGCACATGGCCGACGCCGGAAAAGCCGAGTGTGCCCAATGCGCCCTCGATGGCCTTGCCCTGCGGGTCAGAACGCCGTTCTTTAATGTGACGGTGACGCGTGCCTTGATCACTTCGATTTCGTCGCTTGTCTGCCTGACGGGATGGCGCGGCGCTCAGTGGACCGAGCCGCCGTCCTTGTCGTCCTTGCTGGAAACGAGTACCGGGCCGGAGGACCGGGGCGGCTCGTTCTGTTGATGATGCCGAGACGGCGGGCGACTTCCTGGTAGGCCTCCACGAGGCCGCCCATGTCGCGGCGGAAGCGGTCCTTGTCCAGCTTGTCCTGGGTGGCGACGTCCCAGAGGCGGCAGGAATCAGGCGGATCTCGTCGGCGGACACGATGCGCATCATGTCGCCTTCCACAGCCGGCCGCATTCGATCTTGAAATCGACAAGCTGGATGCCGACGCCGAGGAACATGCCGGACAGGGAAGTCGTTGATGCGGATGGCCAGCGCCATGATGTCGTCGATTTCCTGGGGACGCCAGCCGAAGGCCGTGATGTGCTCTTCGGAGACCATCGGATCGTCCAGCGCATCGGCCTTGTAGTAGAATTCGATGATGGAACGCGGCAGCACCGTGCCTTCCTCGATGCCGAGACGCTTGGAGAGCGAACCGGCGGCGACATTGCGCACCACCACTTCCAGCGGAATGATCTCCACTTCCTTGATCAGCTGCTCGCGCATGTTGAGGCGGCGAATGAAGTGGGTGGGGATGCCCATCCGGTTGAGATTGGTGAAGATGTGCTCCGAAATGCGGTTGTTGAGCACGCCCTTGCCGTCCACGATCTCGTGCTTCTTGGCATTGAACGCGGTGGCGTCATCCTTGAAAAACTGGATCAGCGTGCCCGGCTCCGGGCCTTCATAGAGGATCTTGGCCTTGCCTTCGTAGATGCGGCGGCGACGATTCATGGGCTTTTCTCTTCAAGACCTTGCGCGCTCAGGGGCGCGGCGCGCGAACGCGGAATCACTTCGGCGGCGCTTTTCCGGCACCGTTGCTGTCGCGGTCTCTAAACCAAAGCCGGCTTTTGCTCAATGGGCGTTTGGCGCCATCAACCGCTTTGTGCCGCCCGAATTCGGCGCAAACGCGCCCTTGATCGTGTTTTCATGTCAAAAGGCTTTTGCCAAGCGATGGCAAAACCCATATTGAAATCGCTTGAATCACGCCCGGCCGGACCGTCCGGCCCGTCCAGACACAAGGATAGCTGCCATGAGCCAGATGAGTGACCGCGAGAAGGCTTTCGAAAACAAGTTCGCCCATGACGAGGAGTTGAAGTTCAAGGCCATGGCGCGCCGGAACAAGCTTCTGGGCCTGTGGGCTGCGGAAAAGATGGGCAAGAGCGGCGCCGATGCGGAGGCCTATGCCAAGGAAGTCGTGCTGGCCGATTTCGAGGAAGCCGGTGACGAGGACGTGTTCCGCAAGATCCGCGGCGATTTCGATGCTGCCGGCGTGGAACAGTCCGACCACCAGATCCGGCGCACCATGGAAGAACTGCTGGCCACGGCGGCCGAGCAGGTCACCAAGGAGTAAGCGCGCCGCCATTCGCGCCTTTCCTGCGGCCGTCCGGTCTTGCCGGGCGGCCGTTTTGCTTGCAAGGATGGCGCCGCATGCCGGGGGAGCCGGCGAGGAGGAAAGCATGTCCAAATTCACCAGCCTGGCCGACCGCCTGCGCGCCGGCGAAACCCTGCTCAGCGCCTGGTCATCCATACCCGACCCGGTGACGATGGAGGCTGTCGCAGCCACCGCCTTCGACACCGTGATCCTCGACATGCAGCATGGCGGGCATGACGACGGCTCTGTCCTGCGCTGCCTGCCGGCAGTGCTCGGCGCGGGAAAGCCGGCCATCGTGCGTATTCCCGTCGGCCGCTTCGACATGGCCAGCCGCGCGCTGGATTTCGGCGCCGATGCGGTCATCGCGCCGATGATCAATTCGCTGGACGATGCGCGCCGCTTTGCCGCGGCGATGAAATATCCGCCGGTGGGCGGGCGTTCCTGGGGTCCGACCATCGGCGTTGCGCGGCGCGGCGCGGCCGGCGGGCAGGCCTATCTGGAATGCGCCAATGCACAAACGCTGGCCTTCGCGATGATCGAAACGCGCGAAGCCTTCGAGATCGCCGACGCGATCCTCGATGTCGATGGCATTGACGGCGTCTTTGTCGGCCCGTCCGATTTCTCCATCGCATGGTCTGGTGGACACCGGATCGATCCGCTGATGGACGACATGATGGAGGCGATCGGCGCGATCGCAGCCAAGGCGACGGCGCGCGGCAAGCTTTCGGCCATCTATGCCATCAATCCGGCGATCTGCGCCGCATATGCCGCCATGGGCTACCGCCTGATGGCCGTCGCCACGGAAGGGCTCTACATGGCGGCAGGCGCGGCGGCCATGGTTGCCGATGCGCGCGCGGCCATGGACAAGGCCTGACCTTCAGGGCCGCAGGTGCGAAAGGAATTTCGCGAAGACCATGGATCCTTCCGGCCATGGTCCATGCCCGGATTCGGCATTGATATGCCCGCTTTCTCCGCCGTCCAGGAAAAGCGAGCCCCAGCTCGCGGCCATGTCCTCGGCCACGTCAAAGGCGCAGAACGGATCGTTGCGGCTGGCGATGACCACGGAGGGAAAGGGCAGGGGATCGCGCGGGTAGGGGCCGAATGTCATCAGGTGCTTCGGGCGGATATGCGGATTGGCGGTATCGGGCGGGGCAGCAAAGAAGGCGCCAGCCACCTTTCCCGCAATCTCGCGGGCGCCAAGCACACAGATCGCCGCGCCCAGGGAATGACCGATCAGAACGACCGGCTTGCGCGCCCGTTCCACTTCGCCGACAAGGCGGTCAACCCAGTCCTCGCGCACGGGCTTGCTCCAGGCGTCCTGTTCCACGCGACGGGCGCTGGAAAGGCGGCCCTGCCAGCGCGACTGCCAATGGTCCGGACCGGAGCCGTTATAGCCCGGCACAATGAGGATTTCACATTCGGATGATTTCATGGGCGCGGATGTAATGCACGCCTCGTCGCGGCGCAAGGCATGCATTCACCTCGCGCGGGAACAGCGCATGGCAGGCTTTTGATGACCCTGCGTTAGGAAAAACCGGCATTCTGGGATAGACTCCATGGCAGAGGGGTGCGCTGCGGCGTCGTGCGCTGCCCCATGGCCCTGGCATGATCCGCAGCCACCCGTCGTTGACAAACGGAGGTGCTGCCATGAGCGGATTTCATGTCGTAGCGGGCGCCGATGACACATTCGAACGGCCCGCAATCCGGAGACTGACCCTTTCCGACCTGAAAGCGGCCTTGCGGCTCGGGGTCGACGATTTCTTCGAGAAGCCGTCGCATACCGTTTTCCTTTGCCTGATCTATCCGGTTGCCGGGCTCGTGCTGTCGGCCTGGATGACGGGGGCGAACATCCTGACGCTCCTGTTCCCGCTGATGTCAGGCTTCGCGCTGGTGGGGCCGGTTGCCGCCATCGGTCTCTATGAGATCAGCCGGCGGCGGGAGGCCGGGCTGGACACGTCGTGGTGGCATGCGCTGGACGTGCGCCGCTCGCCGGCCCTGCCGTCGATCATCGGCGTGGCGGTGTGGCTGCTGGCGGTGTTCGTCGCCTGGCTGCTGACGGCGCAGGCCATTTATGGCGCCCATTTCGGCGACACGCAGCCGCAGGGCCTTGGCGACATGGCGCAGATGATGCTGGCCTCGGAGGCAGGCCGTTCCGTCATGCTGTGGGGAAACCTGGCCGGCTTCGGCTTTGCCGTTCTGGTTCTTGCCACCAGCGTGGTCGCGTTTCCGCTGCTGCTCGACCGGGATGCCGGCGCGCTGGCTGCGCTCGACACGTCGTTGCGGGTGACATTGGCCAACCCGGTGCCGGTGGCCGTGTGGGGCCTCATCGTGGCGGGTTTGCTGGTCATCGGAACCGTGCCGTTCTTCGCCGGTCTGGCCGTCGTCCTGCCGGTCCTTGGCCATTCGACCTGGCACCTCTACCGGCGGGCGGTGGCGGAAGCCGGCTGAGCGCCGGCCCCCGGAAGGCGGACGGTCTGGCCGGTCAGGCTTGCGCCGCGCCGAAGACGCGCCGGAAGATCGTCTCGGCATGCTTGGTGTGATAGCCCAGATCGAAGCGCGAGCGGATTTCCTCTTCGGACAGCGCCTTGCGCACGTCGGCGTCGTTCAGGAGTTCCTGGAGGAAATCGACGTCGGCCTGTCCGCTGCGCTGATAGCTGTCCCAGACCTTCATCGCGTTGCGCTGGACCAGCCGGTAGGCATCCTCGCGCGACACGCCGGCCTGGGTGAGCGCCAACAGGATGCGCTGGGAATGAACGAGGCCGCCGAGGCGGTCCATGTTGCCCATCATCCGCTCGGGATAGACGACGAGGTTCTCCACCACGTTGGTCAGGCGGGCAAGCGCGAAGTCCAGCGTCACGGTGGCGTCCGGGCCGATCATCCGTTCCACCGACGAGTGGGAAATGTCGCGCTCGTGCCAGAGTGCAACGTTCTCCATGGCCGGCATGGCATAGGCGCGCACCATGCGGGCCAGGCCCGTCAGGTTCTCGGTGAGGACCGGATTGCGCTTGTGCGGCATGGCCGACGAGCCCTTCTGGCCCTTGGAGAAATACTCCTCGGCTTCCAGCACCTCGGTGCGCTGGAGGTGGCGGATCTCCGTCGCCAGCCGTTCGATGGACGAGGCGACGACGCCCAGCGTGGCGAAATACATGGCGTGGCGGTCGCGCGGGATGACCTGGGTCGAAACCGGCTCCGGCTTCAGCCCCATTTTCGCGGCGACGTGTTCTTCCACCCGCGGGTCGATATTGGCGAAGGTGCCGACGGCGCCCGAAATGGCCACGGTGGCGACTTCCTCGCGCGCGTTGAGCAGCCGTGTGCGGCAACGGTCGAACTCGGCATAGGCCTGGGCCAGCTTGACGCCGAATGTGGTCGGCTCGGCATGAATGCCGTGCGAGCGGCCGATGGTGACGGTATCCCGGTGCTCGAAGGCGCGCTTCCTCAAGGCTGCCAGCAGCTTTTCCATGCCGGCCAGCAGCAGGTCGGTTGCGCGCACGAGTTGCACGTTGAAGCAGGTGTCAAGCACATCCGACGAGGTCATGCCCTGATGGACGAAGCGGCTGTCGGGTCCGATGAACTCCGCCAGATGCGTCAGGAAGGCGATGACATCGTGCTTGGTTTCGCGTTCGATCTCGTCGATGCGGTCGATGTCGAAGGTCGCCGCACCGCCCTTTTCCCATATCGTTTTCGCCGATTCCTTGGGGATGACGCCGATCTCGGCCAGTGCGTCGCAGGCATGGGCCTCGATCTCGAACCAGATGCGGAATTTCGTTTCGGGGGACCAGATGGCGACCATGTCGGGCCGCGAATAGCGCGGGATCATCGGGGAGACCTGTCTTTCGTGCTTTCTTGAGGATGTGTGCTGTTAGCACCGGGTGGCCCTTTGCTCAATGCCGGCCGGCGGGCCAGCAAGAGGGCGGCGAGAAGAAGCGCGGGCAAGCCCAGCGGAAGGAAGAGCCTGAGACCCATGACCAGGAAATGGTAGATGGCGGCGGCCGAGGTGAAGATGGTCTGGATCAGCCAGAGCTTGCTGCCAAAGGGACCGTGAAAACCTGAAAAATAGTGCCGGAAGACCTGCGAAAAGATCAGCGCGGTGAGCGCGACGGAGCCCATGCCCAGCAGGATGAATACGGAGGCGAACCGCTGGCCTGGCCGGAATGCCAGCCAGGCATCGAGAAAACCGGCAAGCCAGACAGCCAGGGGGAAGGCCAGGAACCCGCCACAGAAGAAGAGAAGCACAGCGGGCTGCATGTCGGGCCACGACCAGCCGTGCATTGCCAGGCCGGCGGCGGCACTTGCAGCAAGCGCCAGGGCCCAGGCCGCAGTCCCGGCCACGGCGAGGCGCCAGCCCGGCCGTCCGGCGCGCAGGGCCGCCAGGAAAGGCAGGCGGCCGCGTGCGCTCATCAGGCGCGTCCGCGTTCCGCGGCAGCGCGAATGGCGGCGATGTTCTCCCGGTAGGCCTCAGGCGTGCCGCCCTTGAAGACCGCGGAGCCGGCAACCAGCGCATTGGCTCCGGCGCGGGCGATGGCCTCGGCATTGTCGGCGGTGACGCCGCCGTCGACCTCGATGTCGATGGGCCGGTCACCGATCATGGCCTTGATGCGTGCGATCTTGTCGATCGCCGAGGGGATGAATTTCTGTCCGCCGAACCCCGGATTGACGCTCATCACCAGGATCAGGTCCAGTTCATCGAGGCAATAGTCGATCACGCTTTCCGGCGTGGAGGGATTCAGCGAGACACCCGCCTTCTTCCCCAGCGCGCGAATGGCCTGAAGCGAGCGGTGCAGGTGCGGCCCGGCCTCTGCATGGACGGTGATGATGTCGGCGCCGGCCTTGGCAAAGCCTTCGAGATAGGGATCGCAGGGCGCGATCATCAGGTGGCAATCGAAGGTGGCGCCGGTGTATTTGCGGATGGACTTCACGACGTCGGGGCCGAAGGTGATGTTCGGCACGAAATGGCCGTCCATGACATCGAGATGCACCCAGTCCGCCCCTTGTGCGATCACATCGCGCACTTCCTCGCCAAGGCGGGAGAAATCGGAGGCGAGAATGGAAGGCGCTATGGCGAGGGGGCGGGTCATCTTGGTAATTTCCGGGTGGATTGCACGTTGGCGCTCCGCCTAGCAGAAAGGGGGGCGATAAACAATGCGCCGGCCCCGGTTACCCACGGCCAAGGGTGCGCCAGGCCGGGTACAGATCGCCGTCCGCCGGGCTGGCATCGTGGATGCCGCGGGCGATGGCGCGCGCCATGGTGGCGGACGCCGCCGCGCACAGGTCGATGAAGGCATCGCCGGAGCGCGGGCGCGGGCGCGATCCGGTGGCCAGCGAAAAGACCAGATCGCCGTCGAGCGGCGTATGCACAGGCCAGATGGCGCGGGCGAAACCGTCATGGGCGGCCACCGCCAGGCGCTTGCATTCGGCCTTGGTCAGCGCGGCATCGGTGGCGATGACGGCAATCGTGGTGTTCTCTATGCCCTCCATGCGCATGTCACGGAACTTGATGCGCAGGCCATCGGCATCCTCCGGCAGGGGCGCGGGAAGGCCGAGCCCGCCGAATTCGGCGCCGATTTCGAAGGGTGCAGCCCAGAAATGGCGTGTTCCGCCGACAAGCGGCGAGCCGACCGGATTGGCGGCAACCAGGGCTGCCACCGTCGTGCCGTCGTCCAGCAGGGCGGAAGCGGTGCCGAGCCCGCCCTTGACGGTGGCGGTCAGCGCGCCGAGGCCCGCGCCCACCGATCCGGTGGAGACATGCGCCGAAGCCGTTTGCGCGGCTTCGTATCCCAGGTCTCGATAAGGCGGGAACCGGCCCCAGTCCTTCGGGGCGCCATTGGCGAGGTCGAAAAGGATGGCGGCGGGTACGATGGGGATGACATGCGGCCCGATGGCAAACCCGCGGCCCTGTTCGCGCAGCGCCGCCTGCACTCCGGCCGCGGCATCGAGCCCGAAGGCGGAGCCGCCGGAAAGCACGAGCGCGTGAACCTTTTCCACGCTGTTGTGCGGATCGAGAAGATCGGTCTCGCGTGTGCCCGGCGCGCCACCCAGAACCATGACGGAGGCGGTGACCGGTTCGTCGGGCAAGACCACGGTTACGCCGGAACGAAGGCGTTCGTCGCCGGCATTGCCGACCTTCAGCCCCGAAATGTCGGTGAGCGCATTCTGCGGTCCGGCCTGAAACACGCTCATTCGACGATCTCCCAGTCCGCGCCATTGAAACGCAAAAGCCGGTAGGGGTTCTGTGCGCGGTCGCCCGTGGCATTGAAAGCCAGCGTGCCGGCGGGGGTCTCGAAGGTGCGGCCATCGAGGCGTTCATGCCAGCCCTGCGCGGTTTCAGGCGCGCCGTTTCCGATGGCCTGCAGCGCGATGGAGGCGGCGATGAAGCCCGGCGTGACATAGCCTTCGGCGACGATGCCTCCGGCGGCCAGGCTCGCGCGGATGCCGTCCGGCAACGCATCGTTGGGGTCGGGCATGGCGACCGCCAGCGTGCCCGGGGGCAGGCGGATATCGGATGTGTCGCGGACCAGTGCCTCGCCGCCCGCCAATGTCATGGGCGCGTCCAGTTCCGCCAGGTCGCGCGCCAGGATGGCGGCGTCCTGCCGGTCGCCGCCTATAAAGACATGGGTGGCGCCGGTTCGTTTCAGCCGGCCCGCAAGGCCGATCTGGTTGGGCAATTGCGGGCGGAACGTATCGATGAAAACCGGTTCGAGGCCGGCCAGTTCCGCCTGGAGGCGCACGGTTTCGGCCAGCTCGCGGGCCAGGATGGTGCCATCGTCCACGATGGCGAAGAACTCGGCGCGCCAGCGCCGCGGAATGATGTTTCCTGCGGCGGTGCGTTCGGCGTCGGCACGCGGTGCGGTGCGCCAGATCAGCCAGCCGGTCTTCTCGCGGCTGTCGGTCAGCGCATCGGTGCGCACACCGGGTGTGACGACAGGAATGTTGGCCTGTGTGAGCAGCGGCAAGGCGGCTTCCAGCGCCTCGGTACACATGAAACCCACCACGATCGCCGCACCTTCGGAAATCATGTTGCGCGCGGCCGCCTCGCCGCCTTCGGCCGAACAGGCGGTGTCGGCGGCGATGATGGTGTGACCGGCGGCGGCGGCGGCGCGCACACCCGCCTCCATCTGCCGCCCGAGGCGTTCGGCGAAGCCGGACAGAGGCGCGGCAAAGCCGATCGTCGCAGCGTTCGCGCGTGCCGGCAGACCGCATGCGGCCACCAGGGCGAGGGCGAGGGCTATATATCCACGGCGCAACAGCACTTTGCGGCTCCAGAAGGGGCTTTCCGGCTCACCGTTATCGCCCAGGGCGGGTTGGCGCAACCGGTTTGCCTTGCATGAACCGACACTGCGCCTATATAGCCGGGTTTATCCGGGCGGTTCGGCCGCTCTCATGTACCAGTTCCGGGCGGGTTTCTTTCCTTGTTGCATCCAAAGCCAGTTGACGGTCAGGCCTATCGCGACGCCATGGCGCGATTTGCCGGCCAGGTTCACCTCATCACCAGCGACGGCCCGGCCGGGCGGCGCGGAACCACCGTGATCGCCGCCTGTTCGGTCTCCGACGATCCGCCCACGGTGCTGGTCTGCCTGAACCGCCACAACCCCAACAACCAGACGATCTTCGACAATGGCGTGTTCGCGCTCAACACCCTGGCGCAGCCGCATCAGGCGCTGTCGCAGGCCTTTGCCGGACTGGGCGGCATGAACCAGGACGAGCGCTTCTCGCTTGGCGAATGGAGCACACTTTCCACCGGTTCGCCGGTGCTGAAAGGTGCGATGGCGGTCTTCGACTGCGTCGTCGAGGAAGCGCGCGACTTCGCGACCCATCGTGTCCTTTTTGGCAAGGTGACAGGCCTTGCAACGGGCGATAGTCTCGATCCGCTCATCTATTTCAACAGGTCGTACCGCGCCTGATGCGCTTGCGGCCGAACCCCCTGGGAGGAGGGTCATGAAGGCGCCCACGCAGCCACAATCCATCGACGAAACGCTGGACCTGCTCCAGAGCCAGAACTACGTGGCCGACCGCGCGCTGGCGACCGTGCTGTTTCTCGCCCTGCGCATGAAGCGGCCGCTTTTCCTGGAAGGCGAGGCGGGCGTCGGCAAGACCGAGATCGCCAAGGTTCTGGCCGGCGCGCTGGGACGCGATCTCATCCGGCTGCAATGCTATGAAGGGCTCGACGTCTCCTCGGCGGTCTATGAGTGGAACTATGCCGCCCAGATGATCGAAATCCGGATGGACGAAGCGGCGGGCGAAACCGACCGCGACGCGATGGAGAAGAACGTCTTCTCCGAAAAGCACCTGATCCGCCGGCCGGTGCTGCAGGCGCTGGAGCAGGGCATCAACGGCGCGCCGGTTTTCCTGATCGACGAACTGGACCGCACCGACGAGGCCTTCGAGGCCTTCCTGCTGGAAATCCTGTCGGACTACCAGGTCACCGTGCCGGAACTGGGCACGATCAAGGCCGCCGAACCGCCCATCGTCATCATCACGACCAACCGCACACGCGAGATCCACGATGCGCTGAAGCGGCGCTGCCTCTATCATTGGGTCGATTATCCGACAGCCGAGCGGGAACTGGAAATCGTCGCCCGCAAGGCGCCCGGCGCCAACCAGCGGCTTTCGGCCGAGGTGGTCGCCTTCATCCAGAAGCTGCGCGAGATGGACCTGTTCAAGGTGCCGGGCGTGGCGGAGACCATCGACTGGGCCTCGGCGCTGACCGAGCTGGACAAGGTGGCGCTCGACCCGGAAACGGTGTCCGATACGATCGGGGTTCTCCTGAAATACCAGGACGACATCGCGCGCATCCAGCAGGGCGAAGGCCATCGCATCCTCAAGGAGGTCAAGCAGGAACTTTCCAGCGCGGAATGATGCCATGAGCGAAGCCCCCGCCGAGAAGAGACTGCCGAATGCCGCCAAGCCGGACGGGCGGATCGCCGACAATATCGTCTATTTCGCGCGCACGCTGCGCAAGGCCGGCATGCGCGTCGGCCCGGCCTCCATCGTGGAGGCCATCGCCGCGGTGGAGGCGGCGGGCATCGGTTCGCGCGATGATTTCTACTGGACGCTGCATGCGGTCTTCGTGAAGCGGCGTGAGGACCGGCCGGTTTTCGACGAGGCATTCCGGCTCTACTGGCGCTCGCGCGAGCTGATCGAGAAGATGATCGCGATGTTCTCGCCGCAGGCGGCGCCCAACCGTGAGCCGGAAAAGCAGCGACCGGGCGAAAGCCGCGTTTCGCAGGCCATGTTCGAAGGCCGCGAGAAGGACCGTCCGTTGCAGGAGCAGCCGGAAATCGAGGTGGATGCCCGTTTCACCTTTTCAGGCAACGAGGTGCTGCGCCAGAAGGACTTTGCCCAGATGACGGCAAAGGAACTGGATGAGGCACGCCAGGCGCTGATGACGCTGCACATGCCCTTCGACATGGTCAAGACGCGGCGCTTCCGGCCCGATGCGCGGGGACGGCGGCACGATCCGCGGGCGACCATGCGCGCGGCCATGCGCACGGGCGGGGATTTCATCCTGCCGAAGTTCCGCTCGCCGCGGGAGGTGCATCCGCCGCTGGTGGTGCTGGCCGACATTTCCGGCTCGATGAGCCAGTACACGCGCATCTTCCTGCATTTCATGCATGCGCTGACAGCCAGGCGGCGCAAGGTACACACCTTCGTTTTCGGGACCCGCCTGACCAACCTGACACGCTCGATGCGCTATCGCGATCCTGACGAGGCGCTGGCGGAATGTTCCGATCTGGTGAAGGACTGGTCCGGCGGTACCCGGATCGGCGAGGCGCTGCACACGTTCAACCGGCTGTGGTCGCGCCGGGTGCTTTCGCAGGGCGCGGTGGTCCTGCTGATCACCGACGGGCTGGAGCGCGACGAGATCGGCAGCCTGGAAACGGAGATGGAGCGGCTGCACAAGTCGTGCCGCCGGCTGGTCTGGCTCAACCCGCTGCTGCGCTTCGACGGGTTCGAGGCGCGCGCGCGCGGCGTGAAGGCCATGCTTCCGCATGTTGACGAATTCCGCGCGGTGCACAACCTTGAAGCCCTTGGCGATCTCGTGGCCAGCCTCGGGTCGGCAGGGACGCGCGATGCCGATCCGCGGCGCTGGCTCCAGGCAGTGGAGCAGGTGGCTGCGGGATAGGGCCGGGGAGGGCCTCCTGATGAGCGAAACGACGGTACTGGACGAAGCCCGCGATCCGCTGATCATCGCGGAAAACTGGATGAAGGACGGCAAGGCCGTGGCCATTGCCACGGTGATGGAAACATGGGGTTCGGCGCCGCGCCCCGTCGGCAGCCATCTCGTCATCAACGAGGATGCCGATTTCGAGGGATCGGTGTCCGGGGGCTGCGTTGAAGGGGCGGTTGTCGCCGAGGCGATGGACATCCTTGAGAGCGGCGAGCCGCGCATGCTGGAATTCGGCGTGGCCGACGAGACGGCCTGGCGGGTGGGCCTTTCCTGCGGCGGGCGCATCCGTGTTTATGTGGAACGGCTGGGCTGACGCATCATGGATCCGTTGAACCTGAAGAAACTGAATGCCGCGCGGCGGGCCCGGCAGGCCGTGGCGCTGGTGACGTCGATCGCCGACGGGCGCGACCGGATCGTGCATGAGGGCGATCCGGTGGGCGGTGAACTCGGCGAGGCCCTGGCCAGGGCCTTCCGGTCGGGGAAATCGGGCATGGTGACGGCCGACGGGGCGGAATTCTTCATCAACGTCCATCTGCCACCGGCGCGCATCGTGGTGATTGGTGCCGTCCATATCTCGCAGGCGCTGGCCCCCATGGCGAAGATCGCCGGTTTCGACATCGAGATCATCGACCCGCGTACCGCCTTTGCCAGCCCGGAGCGCTTCGAGGGCGTGACGCTGCATGCCGACTGGCCGCAGAACGTGCTGCCGGAGCGGCCGTTCGACGCCTGGACGGCAGTGGCGGCTGTGACGCACGATCCCAAGATCGACGATCCGGCGCTGGAAGCGGCCCTGAAGGCCGATTGCTTCTATATCGGTGCGCTCGGCAGCCGGAAGACGCATGCCCGGCGTGTCGAACGGCTGACGCAGGGCGGTTTCCCGGAAGAACAGATCAACCGGATCGCCGCACCCATCGGACTCGATATCGGGGCAGCCAGTCCGGCGGAAATCGCGGTTGCCGTCCTTGCCCAGATCATCCGCGCGCTGCGGACCAGGGGACTGGCCGCGCCGCGTGCGCCCAAGGGGGAAGCGGCGTGAAGTTCGGTCCGCTTGCCGTCGCGCAGGCCCGGGGCGCGGTGCTGGCTCATGGCATTCAGGCCGGTGACAAGCGGCTGCGCAAGGGCACGGTCATCGATGCGGAAATCCAGGCGGTGCTGACGCGGGCGGGGATCGGAACCGTGATCGCCGCTCAACTTGCCGCCGGCGACACCGGAGAGGACGAAGCGGCTGCCCGCCTCGCCGGCGCCTTGCGCATCGGCGGCTGCACGCCGCGCCCGCCTGCAACAGGCCGGGTGAACATCCATGCCGACCATGACGGTGTCTTCACCGTCTCCCGTGCGCTGGTGGACGCGATCAACCGGATCGACCCGGCCATCACGCTCGCCACCGTTCCCGACCATGCAGCCGTTCGTGAAGGCCAGATGGTGGCGACGGTGAAGATGATTCCGTTCGCGGTTTCCCGGCAGCATCTGGAAGCGGCGGAAGCCGTTGCATCCGGTGAAAGCGTCTTCTCCGTTCACGGCTACACGCCGCGTCTTGCGGGCCTGGTCCAGACGGAACTGCCGACGGTCAAGACGTCGGTGCTTGCCAAGACGGCTGGCCTGACGGCGGGCCGGCTGGCACGCTCCGGCTCGCGTCTGGGCCGTGAATTGCGTTGTGCGCACGATGCCGGAGCGGTCGCGCAGGCGCTCGGCGACCTGAAGCGCGACCATGACCTTCTCATCGTCTTCGGGGCTTCGGCGATGGCCGATTTCGACGACGTCATTCCCGCAGCAATCCGCATGGCGGGCGGGCGTGTGGAGCGGGCCGGGATGCCGGTCGATCCCGGCAACCTGCTGGTTCTGGGCTGGATCGGCGATACGCCGGTCATCGGCGCACCGGGCTGTGCGCGCAGTCCGAAGGAAAATGGCTTCGACTGGGTGCTCGACCGGCTGATGGCCGGCCTGCCGGTGACCGACCGGATCATTGCCGGGATGGGTGTCGGGGGGCTGCTGATGGAAATTGCCAGCCGACCGCAGCCGCGCGAGCGCGCGCGTTCGCCGGAGGTGCCGGCGATTGACGGAGTCGTGCTCGCCGCCGGCCAGTCGCGGCGCATGGGGCCATCCAACAAGCTGCTTTCGGTCTTCGATGGGGAGCCCCTGATCCGGCGCACCGTGCGGGCGGCCCTTGAATCGGGCGCGTTGCGCAGCGTGAGCGTTGTCACCGGCCACGAGGCGGAACGCATCGCGGCGGCGCTGGAAGGGCTGGATGTCCGCATCGTGCACAATCGCGACCACGCAACGGGCATGGCGTCATCGCTGAAAGCCGGGCTGGCCGGGCGGGCGCAGGACGATGCAAGCGTCATGATCCTGCTGGGCGACATGCCGGGGATCGGGCCGGCGGAAATCCGTGCGCTTGCGAAGGCGCATGATGGCGGGCAGGTGGTTCGCGCCGCCCATGGCGGACAGCGCGGCAATCCGGTCATCCTGCCGGCGCGGGTGGTGGCGCGTGTGCCGCTGCTGGAAGGCGATACCGGCGCGCGGCACCTGATCGAGGCTTACGGACTGGAGGTGAGGGACGTGGATCTGGGCGCGGCGGCACTGACGGATGTCGATACGCCGGAAGCACTGGCGGCCGCCGGTGGTGTTCAATCCACGATTTCTGTTAAATGAACTTTGGAAATACATTAACAAAACACAAAGCATAAAGTTCTTCTGGCTGCGTAAATCTTTTATTTACCATGAATTACAAGGCTTTGTTAAGCCTGCCGGCACTACGGCTTCGTGCAGGCAGGGTTACAGGTAAAGTGAAGACGTCCGGCGACAAGCCGGGCCCGATTCATGGCGCCGACTCCTATGCCGTCAACAATCCCGGCATACCGGGATGCCCGCAAGGGCTGTCAAAGGAGTATAAAATGAAGTCTTTCCAGAAAATTCTCGTTGCTGCAGCGGTTCTGGCACCTGTCCAGTCTTTCGCGGCGTCCGGCGATGTTCCGTTCAACGGTACGATTGTCGATACCTGTGTCATCACGGTCGGCTCCGGCGGTACGATCACGCCGAATTCCGCCTATACCGTGTTGAGCTCGAAAGAGGCGGGCGGCACCTCGGGCCGGGCTGCGCTGCTGGTGACCGGCAATTCCTATTCGGTGACCGCCGAAGCGCCAACGGCCTGGTCGACGGCGCCTGCTTCCGCTTCGTCGGCGACGTTCGCCTCCGAATATGACCTGTCGGGCGCGAACACGGCCGCCAATGTTACCGGGTCCACGGCGACGCGACTGGCCAACGGCACGACGAATGTCAATGTCGACCTGATCGCCACACTGCCGTCCGGAAACTACGAGGCCGGCAATTATCGCGCGGTCGTCGTGTTGCGCTGCGAGTAAGCGTCTGACCGGGGCGAAGACGCCCGAACAGGATCGAGGACAATCATGACCACATCCAGACTGTTGACCGGCGTCTTCGCGCTGGCGCTGTTGCCGTGCGCGGCCGCAGCCCAATCCATGTCGCCGATGCGCGCCGAAGTTCAGAGTTTCACCGACTCCTTCGCTGTGCGTGTCTATCCGGCGAACCCTTACCAGCACCGGATCCGTATCGAGGTGAAGGTCTATGACCAGAACTTCAGGGAGATCGAGGGTGCGATAGCGTCGCCTTCCGTCTTCACCCTCGGTTCGCGGTTTGCCCGTCCGGTCACCGTGATGGTGCCGTTCGACGGCGAGGCGCAACGCAAGGTCCGGATCTGTACCGAATCCGTTCCTTTTCCGGGGCAGACCACAACCATCAAGGCACAAATATGCGGAAAATTTCTTGGCAAACGGCTTTGACAAGCGCGGCCACGGGGCTGCTTGCGCTTTGCGTGCAGCCCGCATGGGCCGATGACGTCAATTACATCTCTCAGAACATCCAGGGCTTCAACCTGCCGGGTGTGCAGCTTCCGCAAGGGGCGGACGAGGTGCGCGCGGCGGACGGAACGACCTGCCGCTCGGCGGTGTCGGGAAATGGCGCCTATCTCGATGTCGGCGTCATCGGTACGCCGAAGTCGTCGGGGGCGGGCGGTTCCACGGCATCGGCCTATGGGCGGATCGTCATTCCGCTGAGCCGCAGCCCCAAGCGCCTCGACTGCTCGCAGCTCTATGCGCTGGAAGTGGAGCGGTTGAAGATGGAGCTTCGCCTGATGCAGATGGGCCTCGGCACCCAGGCGGCGGCAACCGATCCGGTCACCACTGCGTCGACGGAAGGCAAAGGTCGTTTGAACGGCAAGGCCGGGGGCGGCTCGTCGTGGGCCGATGAAGGCTGGACGACGAAGGGGCGGCAATGAGTTCGGGAATGGCGCTTGCAGCGGAAACAGCGGCGCGGGGGTGTTGCATCGGCAATCGCCTTTGGTTCAACATGCCGCCATGGTTCGCGCTGCCTTCCTTGCCACTGTCCTGTGCCTTGCTTCCGTTCTTCCGGCCGGCGCGCTGGAACTCGCGCCACACAAGGACCGGCTGTTTGCCTATCCGGCATTGCTGGAGGGCAGCGCGCCGCCGGCCTATCGCATTGTCGATTACCGGGAGATGCGTGATATCAACGGGCGCGACGCGGTCCCCGAACGGCGGGTGAAGGACGAGTATGTCTCTCTTTCCTTCGCCAGCCAGCGGGCCGATCTCGTGCTCAAGACCGGGGGGCTGTCGATTGCCCATGTCGCGGCCGGGCGGCGCAGCAAGGCAAGCCTGGTCGTCATCTACCTGCACGGGCAGGGCGGCACCCGCATCCAGGGCGTTGCCGACTACACGTTCGGCGGCAATTTCAACCGGGTCCAGAACCTGGTGACAGCGGCCGGCGGGCTTTATCTTTCCCTCGATCTTTCCGATTTCGAGAGCCGCGGCGCGGCAGAGGTCAAGGCGCTGGCAGACCACTATCTCCAGGCCTCGCCGGGCGCGCGCGTTTTTCTTGCCTGCGGTTCCATGGGCGGGCAATTGTGCTGGCGGCTGGCCCGCGACGGCGAGGTGGTTCGCCGCATGGGCGGGATGATGTTGCTGGGCTCCATGTGGGACGATGCGTTCACGGGCAGTGCGGCCTTTCGCGCGCGTGTGCCGGTTCTTTTCGGACATGGCAGCCGCGACACGGTCTTTCCCGTCGAACGCCAGGAAGCCTTTTTCCGCTCGATCCTGAAGACGGCACCGGACTATCCGGCCCGCTTCGTGCGTTTCGAAACGGGTACGCATGGCACGCCCATCCGCATGACGGACTGGCGGGAAACACTGAACTGGATGCTGAACAACTGATCCCCGGGAGGACATGACATGACGGGCCATATCGACCCTGCGCGCGAAACCTTTGGCGAATTCCGCCGCATGGACCGGGAGGGTCCGATTCACATGCTCAACCTCGTGCGCCTGCGCGACGAGGCCGCCTATCCCGATGGCCGCGCGGCAACGGGGGCAGAAGCCTATGCCGCCTATGGCCGGGAAAGCGGGCCGATCTTCCGGGGTGTCGGCGGCCGCATCGCGTGGAGCGGGGCGTTCGAATTGATGCTGATCGGCCCGGCCGAGGAGCGCTGGGATATCTGTTTCATCGCAGAATACCCGTCCGTTCAGGCCTTCGTGGACATGGTGAAGAACCCGGACTACCAGAAGGCGGTGGTTCACCGGCAGGCGGCCGTGCTCGATTCACGCCTCATACGGCTGGAGCCGCGCCATTCCGGCGAAGGTTTCGGAGAGTGAATTCGCGAATCCCTGCAAAAGGTTGTAGCCGGTTGCGAAGATTCTGAATCAGGGTGCGGAATCCTTGTCGAAAACAAGGATTCCGTCATCCGCTTCGTCCATCGTCGGGTCCACCTCGTAGCGGACCAGCGTGAAGTCGCCGTCACGGAAGATCCATTTCCCTGATGACCAGGCATCGCCCAGGCCGCGCCATTTGGCAAAGGACGTGATCGAGAGCGTTTGCGGATCGTATTGCGCGTTGATGAGTTGCGTGACGGCCTTGTAGCCGATGACCTGCATGGAATCGAGTTCGGCGGACCCGGCATCGAGGTAGCGGATGTCGAGTTCCGGTTCCGCGAAGGCAAGCGCGCGCAGCCCCTCTGTCTCGTCCCGCAGATAGAAGACATCGACGATGTTGTAGGCAGCGTGGCGGCAGGTGAAGCCATAGAGCCAGGCGCGCCGCCTGGGTGCGTCGGCCGCATCGCTGATGTGGTTGTATTCGATCGGCCAGACTTGCGGTCCGTCTTGTGACGCCGCCATGTCGCACGCGCCGGCCCATTCGGCTTCGAACCGCTTGCGCACCGCTTCCAGCCGCTGCCGGGCGGCGTCGGGCGGTTCGCCAATGCCACAGGTGGCCGGAACGGCTTCTTCGAAAGGCGCATCCGCGACGGCCAGGCGCGCACCCTCGAAGGCCATTGGCCGGTAGGGCTCGCCCTGGATCTGCGGGTTGGCCAGACGGGCGACATAACAGCCGGAGAAAACCGTTTCGCTGCCATCCGTGCCGATGGCGCGGATGGCGACGGGCACATGCCAGCGGGTGGTGCCGGCGGCCGCATCGGCTTCGGCAGGTCCGGTGCGCACATCGACGGCCCCTGTGCCTTCGAAGCCGGCGACATAGGTGTCGAAATCCGGCGACGGCTTGGTTTCGAAATAGGACCATGCCCGCGCGTATTCCCGGTTTGAGAGCGCGTTGTACAGGCTTTCGACGAGCCGCTCCGGCGTGGATCGGTCGTCGACATAGCCGGCATTGGCGGGCGCGAGCGCCAGCACGGACATTGCCAGGGCAAGGAACGGGGCCAGGGGAAGGAACGGGGTCAGGGCAACGAACGGGCGCGAGGGGCCAAACATGCAAAATCTCCGGTCATCGACCGCAGAAGTGTCAGGCGCGGACCGCGCCTTGGCAAGAGCGCAGGGCGTTTCTTTTTCACGAGGTCGGGAGTGGTGAGGACAAACGAAAACGGCGCCAGCGAGGGAGGAGGTTCGCTGACGCCGCTTTTCGCACACGGCCCTGGGAGGAGGATGGGCCGTCTGGTCTCACCGGCCATGGGAGGAGGATTGGCCGGAGGAGAAGGCTGAAACTTCGACTTGTCGCCGCCGCTTCGTTGTGCTGAATATGCTTATTGTTGTGCATTGCAACAATAGCTGATTGTGCATTGCAGCCATGCGTCAATCGCATGGCTGAATTTCTGGCCTGTCCGGCTTACCAGCCGGAAAAGCGAGCGCGCAGGATTTCGCGCTGACGCCGTTCCAGTTCCGCCAGGGAACCCGATTGGGCGAGCCACGCTTCCTGTGTGGAGCGGGCGCGAGCGGTGGTGAACAGCGATGTAATCCGTTTCATGAGCATGGGATTTCTTCCTTCTCGTTGATGGCGCGGAGATAGCGCTTTTGCTGCGCTGCAACAAGAAGGGTTTCTGCACATCAGCCATGCAAATGCCGCATGACAGTGCATGAAAAACAGGCAGAAACCGGCCCGGTATTCTCACCTGGAACAAGCTGTTCGGGCAGCAGGCGATTCAGCCGTCTTTTGCCAGCATGTCCGTCATCTGGTCGCGCATGATGAATTTCTGCGGTTTGCCCGTGATCGTCATGGGCAATTCTTCCACGATACGGACATGGGCGGGGATCTTGTAATGGGCGATCTGGCCCTGGCAGTAGGCCCTGATCGCCTCCGGCTCGATGGTCTCGCCGGGTGCCGGAATGATCCAGGCGCAGACGATTTCGCCATATTTCTCGTCCGGCACGCCGAAAACCTGTACCGCGCTCACCTTGGGGTGGCGGAAAAGGAATTCCTCGATCTCGCGGGGATAGATGTTCTCGCCGCCACGGATGATCATGTCCTTGACGCGGCCCGTGATCGTGCAGAAGCCTTCCGCGTCAATGCGGGCGAGGTCGCCGGTATGCATCCAGCCGTCGCGGATCGATTCGGCCGTGCGCTCCGGTTCGTCCCAGTAGCCGAGCATGACGGAATAGCCCTTCGTGCACAGTTCACCCTGTTCGCCGACGGGCAGGGTCTCGCCGCTCTCGTTGACGATCCTGACTTCGAGATGCGGATGGATGCGGCCGACGGTGGCGCAGCGCTTGTCGGTCGGATCGTCGACGAAGCTCTGGAAGGAAACCGGCGAGGTTTCGGTCATGCCGTAGCAGATGGTGACTTCCGGCATGTTCATGTCGGCATTGACGCGGCGCATCACCTGTTCGGGGCAGGGCGCGCCGGCCATGACGCCGGTTCGCATGGCGGAAAGATCGCGCGGCTTTGCCTTCAGCGATTCCAGCATGGCGATGAACATGGTCGGCACGCCATAGCAGGCGGTGCATTTTTCCGCTTCCAGCGCATCGAGCGTCGGTTCGGCTTCGAAGCCCTCGCCGGGGAAGATCATGGCCGCACCGTAAGCCACGCAGCCCAGAACGCCCATGACCATGCCGAAGCAATGGTAGAGCGGTACCGGAATGCACAGCCGGTCAGCTTCGGTCAGATTGATCCGGCCGGTGACGAAACGGGCATTGTTGACGATGTTGCGATGGGTGAGCGTCGCGCCCTTCGGTGCGCCAGTGGTGCCGGAGGTGAACTGGATGTTGATGGGATCGTTCGGCGCCAGCGTCGCGGTGATGCCATCGAGGCGCGCCGCCTCGGCCGCCCCGCCCATCGCCATCAGGCGGGGAAAGGGCAGGATGCCGGGGCCGGCGTCGTCGGCCATGGCGATGACCCATTTAAGGTGCGGCAGGTTCTTCGCCTGAAGCCCGCCCGGCTCGCTCGCCGCCAGTTCCGGGGCAAGCGTGCGGAGCATTCCGATATAGTCGGATGTCTTGAAGCGCTCGGCCGTGACCAGTGCCTTGCAGCCGACCTTGTTGAGCGCGAATTCCAGCTCCGAGAGACGGTAGGCCGGATTGATGTTGACGAGGATGAGGCCGATGCGCGCGGTGGCGAATTGCGTCAGCACCCATTCATGGCGATTGGGCGACCAGACCCCGACACGGTCGCCTTTCTCAAGGCCGAGCGCCAGCAAGGCGGCGGCAAGGCGATCGACCTCTTCGGCAAATTGCGACCAGGTGCGGCGGATGCCCTGGGCGCGAAATATGGCCGCTTCGCGATCGGGAAACCGGGCAACCGTCTCGGCCAGCACCTGCGGGATCGTCTTTTCCCAGAGCGGTTCATCGACCGGGCCGATGACATGGGAAATGCCGCCAAGCGGTGCGCCGAAGGGCCGTGCTGCTTCACCCGGTTGCGTGTCGATCTGGTTCATGGGTCTGCCTCCCGTCTGGACCGGACCGGTCGTACCCGGTCTCGATTGGCGTTTTGGCAGGGATGTTGCGATCCGCCGGCCGGGATGTCCAGTGGCGAAAAGGCGAAACCGTACGCGTCTTGCGCTGCGGCCGCCTTGCGCGTCAGTAGCGGATGGTGGCGACGGCGCGCAGTTCGGCGGCCGTGGCCGCGGGAAAGCCGAAGAACTCCAGATAGGCCGGGATTTGCTCGAACAGCATGTCGGTTCCGACCTGGGTCATGCAGCCGCGGGCGCGGGCGGCGGCCAGAAAGGGCGTTTCCTCCTGCTTCATCACCACTTCGCCGACGAAGGTGGACGGCGCGACCCTGTCCATGTCCACCGGAAGCGGATCGCCCTCGTTCATGCCCAGCGGGGTGGCATTGACGACGATGTCGTGGCCGGCCGGATCGCCGGAGCCGGTGGCGACGTCGAGGGCGGGATAATGCGCCTTCAGGCTGGCGGCGAGCCGGTTCGCGCTGTCCTGGCGTGTATCAAGGAGGCAGAGCCGCGCGGCGCCTGCCTTTGCCAGCGATGCCGCAATGGCGGAGCCGACGCCGCCCGAGCCGACGACGAGCGCTGACATGCCCTTGATGACGCGGCCCTTGGCGCGCATGCCGCGCACGAAGCCCTCGCCATCGAACATGTCGCCGATGAGACGCCCGTCCGCGTTGCGGCGCACGGCGTTGCAGGAGCCGCACACCTTCACCGTCGTGCTTGCCTCGTCCAGCAGATCGACCACGGACATCTTGTGCGGCATGGTGATGAGCGCGCCTGCGATGTTGCGCATGCGGAAGACGAGCGGGAGGAAGGCGGCGAAATCCTCCGCTTCGCAGCCCATGGGTACGACCACGGCGTCGATGTCACGGGATTCGAACCACGGATTGTAGATCATCGGCGCCTTGAAGCTTTCGGTCGGCACGCCGAGATGGGCGAGAAAGCGGGTATGTCCTGAAATGACCATGGTGTTCGCTCGTTTCCGGCCGCCGGTCAGCCGAGCAGCGTGCCCATGCGGCGCACCGCCAGTTCGTAGCCCTCGACGCCGAAGCCTGCCATGACCGCATCGGCGCGGTGCGAGACATAGGAGTGGTGGCGGAAGGCTTCGCGCTTGTGAACCTGGGAAATATGGATCTCGATCACCGGACCCTCGAAGGCGTTCAGCGCATCCAGAATGGCCACGGAGGTGTGCGTGAAGGCCGCCGGATTGATGATGATACCGCCTGCCTGTTCGCGGGCCTCGTGGATCCAGTCGATGATCTGATGCTCGGCATTGGATTGCAGCAGGCGGATCTCCAGGCCGAACGACGAGGCGACATCGCGGCAGCGCGCCTCGACATCGGCCAGTGTCTCGCGGCCATAGATCTCGGGCTGGCGCTTGCCGAGCAGGTTCAGGTTGGGACCGTTGAGAATGTAGACGAGCCTGGACAAGGAGCGTGCCTTTCGTTGCCGGGTTTCCTGTTCGCGGCCAAGGCGGCAGCGTCTCGACGGCATAGCCGCAATCGCGCCGGTTTCCAAGACGGGGCACGCACGGTGGCGCCGGCTCGTCTCAGCCGGCGGCCTCGACGGGATAGGCGGCTTCCCCGGTCTCCCCGGCCAGTCCCGCGCGAATGAGATCCCAGAGCCGGGCCGCAAGCGGGCTCGGCGCGTGATTCTTGCGTGCGATCAGGTGATAGGGATTGACGATGATCGGCTCGTCCGGTTCGAGGCGTGCGAAGCCGCTGGCCGCACCGCCGGCGCCGATGAGATCGGCCACTTCCCGCGAAACCGGGGCGATGGCATCGGTGGAGGCCAGGTAGGCGATCATCACCAGCAGCGAGGTGGAATTGACGATCTCGCGCGGCAGGGAAATGCCCTTGGCGATGAAGGCCTCTTCGACGGCCTGGCGCATGGGAGTGTGCGGCGCCTGGATGACCCATTCATAGCCCTCCAGCGCATCGAGGGTCACCGTTCTTGCCCGGTGAAGCGGATGGCCGCGACGAATCATGAAGTGAATGACCTCGACCCGGCCACGGCGGACGATGAACTGGCGGGCATCGGTGCCGGGGGGCACACGCGAGAGAACGAAATCGTAGTCGCCGCGCAACAGGCCGTCGATCAGGACGTCGCTCGGCGCCACATCGATATGGATGTCGGCGCGGTCGGCATCGCGCTTGAGTTGCTGGATGGCGGGCACCACATGGGCCACGGCACCGCCGGTGACGGAGCCGACGCGGATGGTGCCGGCGCGGCCAGCCCCCACCGCCTCCACTTCACGGGCCGTCTGTTCCATGCCGTTGAGCAGGGTGACCGCATTGCGGGCGAGGATTTCGCCCATGGGCGTCACGGACATGCCCTTCGGATGGCGAAGGAAGGCAGGCGCGCCCATGGTGCGCTCAATGGCCGCGAGAAGCCGCGAGGCGGCAGGCTGTGTCATGCCGAGCTGTTCGGCGGCGAGCGCGAGCTGGCCGGTTTCGGCAATGGCCCGGACAAGGCGGAAATCGCGGATCTGAAGGCGGTTGACGAGATTTTGCATTCAACTGCTTATCGGGATTGGTATGCAGATTGTCAATCTGTGCAATTGAAATGCAAGCGGTACGGTCCTTAACCTGCCTGCCGGATCGAAACGGTCCGCCAACATGGCGCGCATGGCTGACCCCATACCAACGGCGGCGCGCGCCGTTCTCTCGGGAGGAATTCGATGAGGAAACTGATTTCCGTCATGGCGTCGCTTGTCGTCGGCGCCAGCGTGCTGGCCGGCCCGGCCATGGCGCAGGACAAGGGTACCGTAGGCATCGCGATGCCGACGAAGTCATCGGCGCGCTGGATTTCCGACGGCGATTCGATGGTCAAGCAATTCCAGGAGGCCGGCTACGAAACCGATCTCCAGTATGCCGAAGACGACATTCCCAACCAGCTCGCCCAGATCGAGAACATGATCACCAAGGGCGTCGATGTGCTGGTGATTGCGGCCATCGACGGCACGACGCTTTCCAATGCGCTGGAGAACGCGGCCGCCTCGGGCATCAAGGTCATCGCCTATGACCGCCTCATCCGCGACAGCGGGAATGTCGACTATTATGCCACGTTCGACAATTTCAAGGTTGGCGTGCAGCAGGCCACCTCGCTGGTCGAGGGGCTGAAGGAACGCTTCCCCGACACCAAGCCATGGAACGTGGAACTGTTCGGCGGCTCGCCGGACGACAACAACGCCTATTTCTTCTACAACGGCGCGATGAGCGTGCTGCAGCCGATGATCGATTCCGGCGATGTGGCCATTCCCTCGGGCCAGACGGGCATGGATACGGTCGGCACACTGCGCTGGGATGGCGCGGTGGCGCAGGCGCGCATGGACAACCTGCTGTCGGCCAACTACACCGACAAGCAGGTGCATGGCGTGCTTTCACCCTATGACGGCCTCTCCATCGGCATCCTGTCCTCGCTCAAGGGCGTGGGCTACGGCTCCGGCGACCTCAAGATGCCGATCGTGACCGGCCAGGATGCGGAAGTGCCTTCGGTCAAGTCGATCCTGGCGGGCGAGCAGTATTCCACGATCTTCAAGGACACCCGCGAACTGGCCCGCGTGACCGTGGGCATGGTGGATGCCCTGCTGCAGGGCAGCGAGCCGGAAATCAACGACACGTCGACCTATGACAACGGCGTCAAGGTGGTTCCCTCCTACCTGCTGGAGCCGGTGGCGGTCGACAAGTCGAACTGGGAGAAGATCCTGATCGATTCCGGTTACTACACCATGGACCAGATCAAGTGACGGCTTCTGCCTGAAGGCATGAAGCGCCCGCGCGGGGGTCTCCTGCGCGGGTTGCCGTCTTGCGGCATCCTCCACAAACCGGGGCTTGAACCATGGCGACGCTGCTCGAAATGCGGTCGATCACCAAGACCTTTCCCGGCGTCAAGGCGCTGGACACGGTGAACCTCACCGTCGAGGAAGGCGAAATCCACGCGCTTGTCGGCGAGAACGGGGCCGGCAAATCCACCCTCATGAAGGTCCTGTCGGGGGTCTATCCGGCCGGCTCCTATGAGGGCGACATCGTCTATGACGGCACGGTCGCCGCCTTTTCCGGCATTGCCGACAGCGAGAATGTCGGCATCATCATCATTCACCAGGAACTGGCGCTGGTGCCGCTGCTCTCGATCGCCGAAAACCTGTTTCTGGGCAACGAGCGCGCCGCTGGCGGCCTGATCGACTGGCGCGAGACCTTCCGGCGCACCGAGGCGCTGCTCCGGAAAGTGGGACTGGCCGAGGCCCCGGGCACGCTGGTGGACAAGCTGGGCGTGGGCAAGCAGCAGCTCGTCGAAATCGCCAAGGCCCTGTCGAAGGACGTGCGGCTGCTGATCCTCGACGAACCGACGGCGGCATTGTCGGAAAGCGACAGCCAGGCGCTGCTCGACCTTCTGCTCGAACTCAAGACGCAGGGCGTCACCTCGATCATCATCAGTCACAAGCTGAACGAGGTGCGCCGCATCGCCGACCGGGTCACCGTGATCCGCGACGGCTCGACGATCTCGACGCTGGACGCCCGGCGCGAGGCGATCACCGAGGACCGAATCGTGCGCGACATGGTGGGACGCGACATGGCGCATCGCTACCCCGAGCGCGAGCGCCGCGCCGGTGACGTGATCTTCGAAGTGCGCAACTGGAATGTCTGGCATCCCGAACATGCCGACCGGCAGGTGATCCGCGATGTCGGCCTGACCGTGAGGGCAGGGGAAGTGGTGGGGATCGCAGGGCTGATGGGCGCCGGACGCACCGAACTTGCGATGAGCGTTTTCGGGCGCTCCTACGGGCGCAACATTTCCGGCGATGTGCTGATCCGCGGCAAGCCCGTGGACGTTTCGAGGGTGGACCGGGCGATCTCCGCGGGCCTTGCCTATGTCACCGAGGACCGCAAGTCGCTCGGCCTCGTGCTCGACGAGACCATCCAGCGCAACATCACGCTGACCAACCTGCCGGCGGTCTCGAGCAACGGCGTCATCTCGGAATCGTCCGAAACGCGGGTCGCGGAGAAATATCGCGGCGCGATGAACATCCGCACGCCGTCGGTCTTCCAGAAGGTGGTCAACCTTTCGGGCGGCAACCAGCAGAAGGTCGTGCTGTCGAAATGGCTGTTCGCGGAACCGGACGTGCTGATCCTCGACGAGCCGACGCGCGGCATCGATGTCGGCGCCAAATTCGAGATCTACAGCATCATCAACGAGCTGTCGGCGCAGGGCAAGGGTGTGCTGATGATCTCGTCGGAAATGCCGGAAATGCTGGGCATGTGCGACCGCATCTATGTCATGAACGAGGGCGAATTCGTGGGCGAACTGAGCACCGCGGAGGCCAGCCAGGAGCGTATCATGTCGCTCATCGTCACGGAAGAACGGGAGGCAGTTTGAAATGGACGCGGTTCACGAATCCGGCGGCGAGACTGGCATGGCGAAGGGCAAGCCCCCGGGTATCGGCGCCTATCTCGTCAGGCACATGCGCGAATACGGACTGCTCTTCGCGCTCATCGCCATCATGGTGTTCTTCCAGATCGTGACGGACGGCACGCTGCTGCGGCCGGTGAACATCACGAACCTGCTGCTGCAGAACTCCTACATCGTCATCATGGCGCTCGGCATGCTGATCGTCATCGTGTCGGGCAATATCGACCTGTCGGTCGGCTCGGTGATGGGCTTCATCGGCGCGCTGGCGGCGGTGATGATCGTCAATTTCGATCAGCCGGTGTCGGTCACGATCATCACCTGCATCGTTGCGGGCGGACTCATCGGCGCGGCCCAGGGCTATTGGGTGGCCTATTGGAAAATCCCCTCCTTCATCGTGACGCTGGCGGGCATGCTGGTCTTTCGCGGGCTGTCGCTCTGGCTTCTGGAGGGCCAGTCGGTCGGCCCCTTCCCGCGGGAATTCCAGGTGATCGCCAACGGCTTCGTTCCGGACATCTTCCCGGCGGGACTGGGCGAGACGCTGGCGGGAATTTTCGATGCCCGCAAGGTCAATGTGCTGGCACTGTTTTCCGGCGCCGCCATCGTCGCGGTGATCCTGTGGCTGGGCATGCGCCAGCGCGCGCGCAACAAGGCTTACGGCATCGAGGACGAACCGCGCAGCTTCTTCATCGCGCGCAATGCCATCGTCGCGTTCGCGCTGATCTTCATCATGTACAAGCTGTCGACCTTCCGGGGCCTGCCGAACGTGCTGCTCACCATGGGCGTGCTGACGATCATCTATGCCTTCATCACGGAAAAGACGGTGATCGGGCGGCGGGTCTACGCGCTGGGCGGCAACGAGAAGGCGGCCAAGCTTTCGGGCATCAAAACCGAGCGGCTGACCTTCCTGGCCTTTGTCAACATGGGTGTTCTGGCGGCCATTGCCGGCCTCGTCTTCGCGGCGCGCTTGAACACCGCAACGCCGAAGGCCGGTTTCGCACTGGAACTGGACGTGATCGCGGCCGTTTTCATCGGCGGGGCTTCCATGTCCGGCGGTGTGGGAACGATCATCGGCGCGGTGGTGGGCGCCTTCCTGATGGGCGTGCTCAACAACGGCATGTCGATCATGGGCATCGGTATCGATTACCAGCAGATGATCAAGGGCCTCGTGCTGCTCGCAGCCGTCATCTTCGACGTCTACAACAAGCAGAAACAGGGCTGACGGGAACGCGCCGCTGGCGGGTCCGGCGGAGCGGTGCCGAATTGCAAGGGAAATTCGCATGAGCATGAAGATCGCCCTCCTGGGCGTCGGCAAGATCGCCCGCGACCAGCATGTGCCGATGATCGCGGCCTCGCCGGAGTGGGAACTGGCGGCAACCTTCTCGCGGGAAGGCGAGGTCGACGGTGTGCCGTCCTATCGTGATTTCGGGCGCCTGCTGGAAGAGCGTCCGGACATTGGCACGGTGTCGCTCTGCCTTCCGCCGGTGCCGCGTTTTGCCTATGCGGCGCAGGCGATCAGGGCCGGGCGAAACGTGATGCTGGAAAAGCCGCCGGGCGCGTCGCTGTCGGAAGCGCATGTGCTGGAAGCCATGGCGCGCGAGGCCTCTGTCTCGATCTATGCCACCTGGCATTCGCGCGAAGCGGCCATGGTGGCGCCTGCCAAGGCGTGGCTGAAGGGCAAGCGGCTGAAAAGCCTCAAGGTCATCTGGAAAGAGGATGTGCGGCGGTGGCATCCGGGCCAGGCATGGATCTGGCAGGCGGGCGGGCTCGGCGTGTTCGATCCGGGCATCAATGCGCTCTCCATCGTCACGGAGATCCTGGACAAGCCGATCCATGTGACGGGCGGCGAGCTGTTCTTTCCGGAAAATTGCGAGACGCCGATTGCGGCAAATGTAGCATTTCACCATCCCGATGGAACAGTGACGGCGGAACTCGATTTCAGGCAGGAGGGCGAGCAGATCTGGACCATGGAGGTCGAAACGGACCAGGGCTCGCTGGTCCTGTCGGAAGGCGGGGCAAAGCTTGCCATCGACGGCAATCTCCAGGCTTCATCGGCGGTGCTTGAGGAAACTGACGATGGGAGCAATCCGCTGCTGGGCGGTGAATATGCCCGGCTTTATGCCAGGATGGCGGCGCTGGTGCGTTCCGGCGGCATCGACATGGATCTCTCGCCGATGGCGCATGTGGCCGATGCCTTCCTGCTTGGCCGGCGCGTGACCGTCGAACCCTTTTTCGAGTGAGGACAATGGCACAGACAGGCGCCATCGGGGATCTGGACTGGATCGGGGTGGACTGGGGCACCAGTTCGCTGCGGGTCTGGGCGCTGGACGCGAAAGGCCGTGTGCTGGACCGCGTTGCGTCAGCCGACGGCATGGGCACGCTTTCCGGGCCGGATGCCTACGAGGCGGCGCTGCTTCGCCTTGCCGGGGGCTGGCTCGGCGGGCGCGACATGCCGGTGCCGGTGATCGTATGCGGCATGGCGGGGGCGCGCCAGGGCTGGCGCGAGGCCGATTATCGCAGGGCGCCGTGCCGGCCTGCCGGCGCAACGGGGCTGACTGCCGTGCCCACGCGCGACAGCCGGCTCATGGTGAAGATCATACCCGGCATTTGCCAGGATGATCCGGCGGACGTGATGCGCGGCGAGGAAACGCAACTGGCGGGACTCGTTTCCGCCATCGGGGTCAGCGACGGCATCGTCTGCATGCCGGGCACGCACAGCAAATGGGTGCGGCTGGCCAACGGCCGGGTGACGGCGTTCTCGACCGTCATGACCGGTGAAATCCATGCCTTGATGGCCGAACGATCCGTTCTGCGCCATTCCCTGGGCGGGGACAGGCATGACGACGATGCCTTCGCCGCCGCCGTTGACGAGATGATCGCCGCGCCGGGAAGCCTGACGGCGGCCCTGTTCTCGGTCCGCGCTTCGGCCCTGCTCGACGGCGTCTCACCGGCGGTATGCCGGGCTCGCCTTTCCGGTCTGCTGATCGGCGCGGAACTCGCCGCGATGCGTGACTACTGGAAGGCCGGTACCGTTCATGTGGTCGGTGCCGGCCGGCTCGTTGCCCGTTATGCGGCGGCGATGGACATTGCCGGCGCGACAGCCGTGCCGGAAGATGGCGAGGCGCTGACGCTGGCCGGCCTTGCAGCCGTTCGGGCCGGGCTTGATGAGGGCATGGGCTGATGCGCAAGCTTGTTGCGATCCTGAGGGGCGTTCGCCCCGAGCAGGCTACCGGGATCGGCGCGGCGCTGGTCGAGGCCGGCATCGCCATGATCGAAGTGCCGCTCAACTCACCCGGGCCGCTCAACAGCATCGCGCGGCTGGCCGATGCCTTTGGCGACAGGGCCCTGATCGGCGCGGGAACCGTGCTGACGCGCGAGCAGGTGGACCATGTGCGCGAGGCGGGCGGGCGGCTCGTCGTCTCGCCCAATTGCGAAGCGCCGGTGATCGCGCGGACGCTGGAACATGGCATGGTTTCCATGCCGGGCGCCTTCACGCCGACGGAATGCTTTGCCGCGATCCACGCGGGCGCAAAAGCGATCAAGCTGTTCCCTGCCTCGCTTGCCGGGCCGGCTGGGCTGAAGGCGATCAAGGCGGTGCTGCCGCCCGATGTCGAGGTCTTCGCGGTCGGTGGCGCATCGGCGGACAATTTCGGCGACTGGCTGGCGGCCGGTGCGGCCGGTTTCGGCTTGGGAACCGCGCTCTATTCGCCGGGCGACGATGCCGCGACCGTTGGCGAACGGGCGCGGGCCATTGTCGCCGCCTATGACGGTGCGGTGCGATGAGCCTTCCCTGCCGGCAGAACCGCCTGGCGACCAGTCCCTTGCTGCCGTCGATGCGCTGGCGGCACCTTCATCCAGAAAGGACATGACAGATGAAAACCCCGCTTTCCGGCATTCTCCCGGTTGCGCCCACACCCTTTCACGACGACGGAAGCCTCGATATCGAGGGCATGAAGCGGGTCATCGACTGCATGATCGACCAGGGCGTCGACGCGATCTGCATCCTGGCCAACTATTCCGAGCAGTTCCTGTTGTCCGATGAGGAACGCGCCACCGTCATGAAGGCGAGCCTGGAGCATGCGGCCGGCCGCGTGCCGGTGATCGTGACGATCAGCCATTTCTACACGGATATCGTGGTTCGCAGGGCACGCGACGCGCAGGCCATGGGCGCGGCCATGGTGATGATGATGCCGCCTTATCACGGCGTCGGCCTGGTCCCGTCTCCGCAGGGAATCCATGAGCATTTCCAAGCGGTCAGCGATGCGATCTCCATTCCCATCATGGTGCAGGATGCGCCGCTTTCGGGCGCGCCCCTGCCGGTCGACCTGCTGGTGCGCATGGCCCGCGAGCTGGAAAACGTTTCCTATTTCAAGATCGAGGTGCCGTTTGCCGCCGACAAGCTGGCGGCGTTGATCGAGGCGGGCGGCGAGCACATCGTCGGGCCGTTCGACGGCGAGGAAGCGGTGACGCTGCTGGCGGATCTGGATGCCGGCTGCACGGGCACGATGACCTCGGCCATGTTCCCCGACAGGATCAAGCCGATCGTCACGGAACACCTGGCGGGCAACCTCGACGCGGCGCTTGAACACTGGACGCGCTGCCTGCCGCTCATCAACCACGAGAACCGGCAATGCGGGCTTCGTGCCGCCAAGGTGGTGATGAAGGAGGGCGGGGTGATCGGCTCGGACCATGTCCGCCATCCGCTCAAGCCGATGTCGGCGCGCACGCGCGAGCGCCTGCTGCATCTGGCGCGCGATCTCGACATTCTCGCGCTCAAGTGGGGCAAGTGACGCGAAGCGGGGAACCAGGATGACCATCGTCAAGGCGAATACGGTGAAGCTGACATCGGACTGTTGCGAACTGGGCGAGGGGCCACATTACGACCGCGCCCGCGACACCGCCTACTGGTTGGACATTGTCGGATGCAAGCTGCACGAGCACCGGTTCGCCACCGGGCAGACGGTCACCCATTGCTTGCCGCGCATGGGATCGGTGGTCGCGCGTATCGACGGCGGCCGCCAGATGCTGGCCATGGAGGACGGGCTCTATGTGCGCGACATGGCGTCGGGCGCACTCGGCCTGCTGGTCGCACTGGAGGCCGACAAACCCGCCAACCGCTCCAATGACGGGCGGGTGCATCCTTCCGGCCGGTTGTGGATCGGCACCATGAGCAAGACGGCCGAACGGGCGGCCGGCGCGATCTACTGGTCGGACGGGCGCGAGGTGCAAAAGCTCTGGGACGGGATCTCGATTCCCAATTCCATCTGCTTTTCGCGCGACGGCACGGTGGGCCATTTCGCCGATACGGGGGCCAACAAGGTCTGGCGCGTCGCGCTCGATCCGGCCACCGGCCTGCCGCGGGGCGCGCCGGAACTGTTCCTCTCCGGCGCTGACCTGCCGCTGGGGGGCTGGTTCGACGGCTCGGTCATGGATGGCGACGGGGTAATGTGGAACGCGGCCTGGGGCGGCGGCTCGGTTTCGGGTTTCGCGCCCGACGGCAGCCTGGTCGCAACCTACGAATTGCCGGCCGGCCAGACGAGCTGTCCGTGCTTCGTGGGGACGGATTTCGATCGCCTGCTTGTGACGACAGCCTGGCAGGGTTATTCCGAGGCGAAGCGCGCCGCGGATCCGGGAGCGGGTTTCACCTATCTCGTCGACGGACATTTCAATGGCATGGCGGATGCCGAATTCCGCCTCGATGCGTGACACGCAAAGACAGGGAAAATTTCATATGCTGACAGGCAAACATCTCGTTGCCGGCGACTGGGTCGCCACTGAAACCACGTTCACCTCGGAGCCGGCGCACGGGCCGGCGCATGACTTCGCCGTGGGCACGCCCGATCTGGTCGATCGCGCGGCAAAGGCGGCTGAAGAGGCCTTCTGGTCCTACGGCTATTCGACGCGTGAAGAGCGCGCCGCCTTCCTCAACGCCATCGCCGACGAGATCGAGGCGCGCGGCGCGGCCATCACGGAAATCGGGACGCAGGAAACCGGCCTGCCGGCAGCCCGTCTCAACGGCGAGCGGGGGCGCACGACCGGCCAGCTTCGCCTGTTCGCTTCCCACATTCTCAAGGGTGACTATCTCGACCGGCGCCACGACGAGGCGCTGCCCGACCGCCAGCCGCTGCCGCGCCCCGACATCAGGATGGTGCAGCGGCCGATCGGCCCGGTGGCGGTGTTCGGCGCCTCCAACTTCCCGCTCGCCTTCTCGACGGCGGGCGGTGACACGGCCGCGGCACTGGCTGCCGGTTGCCCGGTCGTGGTCAAGGGCCATTCGGCGCATCCGGGTACGGGCGAGATCGTCGCCCAGGCCATTGACGCCGCGATCAAGGCCTGCGGCGTCCATCCCGGCGTCTTCTCGCTCATCCAGGGCGGCAAGCGCGATGTCGGCACCGCGCTGGTCCAGCACCCGCTCATCAAGGCGGTCGGGTTCACCGGTTCGCTGGGCGGCGGACGGGCGCTGTTCGACCTGTGTGCCCAGCGGCCCGAGCCGATCCCCTTCTTCGGCGAACTGGGCTCGGTCAACCCGATGTTCCTGCTGCCTGAAGCCATGAAGGCGCGCGGTGGCGAGATTGCCAGCGGCTGGGCCGGTTCGCTGACCATGGGCGCCGGACAGTTCTGCACCAATCCCGGCATTTGCGTGGTCCTCGACGGACCTCAGGCGGATGCCTTCATCGAAGCGGCGACGGCGGCGCTGGAGCCCGTGGGCGCGCAGACCATGCTGACCGACGGCATTGCCGCCGCCTATCGCGCAGGCCGCGACCGTATTGCCGGCACGGCGGGTGTGCAGGAAGTGTTGACCAGCATGTGCGACCTGCGCAATGCCACGCCCTATCTGTTTGCGACCACAGGCAAGGAATGGCTGGAAAACGAGGCGTTGGGCGAGGAAGTCTTCGGCCCGCTCGGGCTGATCGTGCGGGCGTCCGGCATGGACGAGATGCTCAGGATCGCCCGTTCGCTGCATGGCCAGCTCACCTGCACCATCCACATGGATGAGGGCGACACGGCACATGGCCAGGCGCTGATGCCGGTGCTGGAGCGCAAGGCGGGCCGCATTCTCGCCAACGGCTTCCCGACGGGGGTGGAGGTGTGCGACGCGATGGTGCATGGCGGGCCGTACCCGGCCTCGACCAATTTCGGTGCCACCTCGGTCGGCACGCTGTCGATCCGGCGCTTCCTGCGGCCGGTCAGCTATCAGAACATGCCGCAAGCCCTGTTGCCGGGCGATCTGAAGTAAGGCTTGATGCCGGCCTGGCGGCGGGCGCCGCCGGGCCGTTTCTCTTTCCGGAGGGTTCGTGATGTCCGTGTTCGACGAAGACCTGTTTCTCAAGGGCATGGAGCAGCGCAAGGGCACGCTCGGCGCCGACTATGTCGACAAGGCCATGGCCAATGCGGATGCCTTCTCGCGGCCTTTCCAGGAAGCCATGACAGCGTGGTGCTGGGGGTTCGGGTGGGGCGACGACGTGATCCCGGCCAGGACCCGCTCCATGATGAACCTTGCCATGCTGGGTGCGCTGGGCAAGATGAACGAGTGGGAGATCCATTGCCGTGGCGCGTTGAACAATGGCGTCACCAAAGAGGAAATCCGGGCGATCGTGCATGTGATCGGCATCTATTGCGGTGTGCCGCAAGGGCTGGAATGTTTCCGCTCGGCCCGCAAGGTGCTGGAAGAGGCCGGCGAACTCTGAGGCAGGGTATCAGCCCAACCCGTCGATCAACGCACCGAGCCACGGCTCGTATTTCCGCCAAGCCTGCGAACTGCCCTTGTAGAGCGGCCGGCGCACCTGTGCGGCGCTTGCCGTGCGAACGCTGCGCTCGGTCTCGTGGAAGCGAAGGCAGGCGTCGTCCCAGGGCAGGCCGCAGATTTCGAGAAGACGGCGCGTCTGTGCTTCCTGATCTTCCGTCAGGGCTTCGTATTCCAGCTCGTGAACGCGGCCCGGGAGCCGCTCCTGCCAGAATGCCATCAGGCTGTCGTGAAGGCGCGTGTATTCGGCGATGTCGGCGAGGTCGCAGGTGAATTCGAGGCCGCGCGCGGGGAAATAGGTCCGATACATCGACCAGCCCACGGCAACCGGATCGCGGCGGGTGTGGATGAACACCGCCTCGGGCAGGGCAGCGGCTGCAAAACCGATCCAGCGGAAATTCATCGGCATCTTGTCGACGATCACCGGCCTGTCGGTCCCGAGGGCATCGAGGCTCTCGAGATAGGCGCTGCGGATGGCGGCCATGCCCTCGCCGTCCATCCGGCCGGTCCTGATCCCGGGCATGATGGCTCGGCGCATGGCCGGCAGTTCGCCGGCTCCGTACACGCCGGGATGACTGGCGAGGATCTGTTCGGCCAGCGAGGTGCCGGAGCGGGGCATGCCCAGAATGAAGACCGGGCGGGCGGAGGCCGGCGGGGCCTGCACTTCGGGCGGCGGGCCTGCTTCGTAGAGTGAGCGGATGCGGGCGAAGAGGGCGCGATGTTCGGCCATCGGATCGACGCCGGACGGTCTTGCCAGCCCGTTGCCTTCGGCATAGCAGGCAAACGCTCGTTCGTGCTCGCCGGTATCGGCGAGCGCCTTGCCAAGTGCGAATGCCAGATGCATGCGGTCGCTGTCGTTTCCTGCGGCAGCATGGACCTTTTGCAGTGCCGCGACCTGCGGCTCGCCCGGCTTGAAGCGTTTCTCGTTGGAAAGATTGCGCCATGCCTCGGCATAGTCGGGGCGGGCGGCGATGGCGGCTTCAAATTGCGCGACGGCTTCGTCCGTGCGGCCGAGCGAGGAAAGCGCGATGCCCATGTTGTTGAGCGCGGCGGGAAAGTCCGGGCGAAGCGCCAGGGCCTTTTCAAGGTAGCCGAGGGCTTGCGCCGGGTCGTTCAGGCCATTGCAGGCATTGCCGAGATTGTTGAGCGCTTCGGGGTAATCCGGTTGCAGCGCCAGCGCTCTTCTGAGCGCATGCATGGCTTTCTCGTAGTGCCCGAGCGTATTGAGTGCATTGCCCACATTGTTGTAATTGCCCGCGACACTGGGAGCCAGGGTCAGCGCCTGACGGTGCGCGTCCAGCGCCTTCTCACGGTCGCCGAGCGAGGCGTGGCACAGACCTTCCAGTGTATGCAGCAGGGCCACCTGCGGATGTTGGCGTAAAAGCGCCTGGGCTTGCACCAGCGCTTCGGCGTGCCGCCCCGCCTGCCATAGCGCAAGGGCGGCCTTTGCCTTTTCACGATCAAACGCGGGTCCTGCCGCCCGCGCAGTCTGTCCCGCCGCCAGTGCCGCCAGACCATCGGCAGCGCGGCGGTTGCCTGGAAACCGTTCCAGGACGGCGGAATAAAGTGCCGTCGCGCCAGCGCGGTCGCCCTTGCGGGCCAGCGTTGCGGCTTTCTTCAGGGCCTGATCGACCGAGTTGATTTCAGGGGGCATGGCGTCATCGGGTTCCGGTCAGCGGGATACTCTTTTCCATTGTGAAACGGCAACCTTGCCCGAAGCGGGACGACCCCGATGCAAAAAGAGGAGGAGCGAACCGGAATGCCGGCGCGACTCCTCCCTGTTCAGCCTCGTACCGCTGCTGAATGTGTTCCGCGCCAGACCGCTGCGCCACTGCAAACGCTGAAACGAAGCGAAAGCCGGCTTTCAACCTGTGCCGGTTTCGTCATTGCCGGCCTCTTGCCGCCAGCCTGTTCCCCATGGCCCGATTCGCTTTCCGGTTCGTGCCCGAAACAATGGGTTGCGAAAAGAGAAAGGAACTGGAAAGTACCCGAAATAGAACTGGTTTGATAAAGATCAAGAAAAAAAGTTAGATACAACTTATATATTTATAGTTCTGTAAAATAGTTAACATCTTCGCACTGTTTACGGTAGCCGCGCCATGGAAGGAAACCCATTAGCCGATCTCGAAAGTCAAACACGAGGCAGGATTCCGGAGGCGGGGCATGGCAAGGGTCGAAACGGCCGGCACTGATGCGAGCAAGGACTTCTCGTCCGCGCTGGCCTCCCGCATCAAGAAACACGGCTTCCTGGTGGAAGTGAACGAAGGGCAGGTTCTCCTGCGCCAGGGCGAGCTCGTGCCCGGACTCTATCTCGTTTCGCGGGGCATTGTCGCCGCCATGTCCAGCGCGGGAGACGGCAGGAGGCGGTTTCTTTACCCGCTCATGCCTGGCATGTATTTTTCACCGTTTCCGACCGGGAAGAACCGCTCGGACGCGACGCTGCAAGCCTTGTCGGAAGCCTATGTCTATATCCTGCAGCATGACGCCTTCCAGAAACTCCTGAAGACCGACAAGGCATTTCTGCCTCTGGTGGGGGAACTTGTGAACCACACGCTTGCAGCCAATGCCATGCTGCTGGCCGCCTGCCGGATACCGTCGGCGAAGGAGCGGCTGCGCGCCTATATGCGGGCGCATCTCATGCTCCAGCCCGTTATCGGCACGGAAGCGGTACAGTTGCTCGACAGCCGGATCAGCCAGAATCTGCTGGCTGAAATGCTCGGCGTGACGCGGCCCTACATGAACCAGCTTCTCAAGGCGATGCGTTCCGAACTGGAGCTTTGAGCGCGATCAACCTGCCGTTTGCGGCGGAATGAACTGTCCGTGCTGAGGCACCTGGCCGACACGCAGGCCGCACCCGCAGACCTCGGCCAGGAGGCTTTACCGCAATCGGGGGGCGTTTGACCCGGACATGGCGTCACGCCCGGGCCAGGGCGGTCATGGCAGCGCATAGGCGATGAGGTAGTCGCCGATCGGTGTCTCCATGAAATGATGGCCGGTGGCCGCGATCATCACATATTGCTTGCCGTCCACCTCGTAAGCGATGGGATTGGCCTGACCGCCGGCGGGCAGTTCATCCGTCCAGAGCGTTTCGCCGGTCTCGATGTCGATGGCGCGGAACAGGTTGTCCGTCGCCGCGCCGATGAAGACAAGACCGCCGGCGGTGACCACCGATCCGCCATTGTTCGGCGTGCCGATCTTGAAGGGCAGCATGGAGGGGATGCCGAACGGGCCGTTTTCGCGCGCCGTGCCAAGCGGCACGTCCCAAAGCGTCTCGCCGGTTTCCAGGTCGATGGCCCGGATGCCGCCATAGGGCGGCTGGACGCAGGGCATGTCGGTTACCGAATTGCGCCAGCCGGCATTCACCTCGATGGCGTAGGGGGCACCCGCCTGCGGGTCGCCGGCGCCCTCGGCGTTTTCGCCCGACGTCTCGCCGGCGCCCTGCTTGTGAATGGGTTGAAGGTTGCGCTCCTCGGCTTCCTGGCGCGTCAGCAGGCGGTTGTAGTTGGGAATGTCATTGTAGTTGGCAATGAGGATGCCGCGCTCGGGATCGACTGCCACGGATCCCCAGTCCGAGCCGCCATTGTAGCCGGGATACTGGATCCAGGGGCGCTGCGAGGAAGGCGGCGTGTAGAAGCCCTGGTAATTGGCCTGGCGGAACTGGATGCGGCACCACAACTGGTCGAGGGGGGTGAAGCCCCAGGCGTCCTTTTCCTCCAGCGGCGGCATGCGGAGGGTATGCCATCTGGACACCGGCTGGCTGTCGGAGATGTAATCCGGTTCGATCCGGCCCTTGGGCAGGCCGGTCAGTTCGCCGACGGGCGTCAGCGGCTCCCCGGTTTCCCGGTCCAGGATGTAGATGTCGCCCTGCTTGGAGGGCAGGAGAATGGCCGGTGTGCCCTTGTAATCGAGTAGCGTGGCCTGGCTGCCAAGATCATAGTCCCAGACATCGTGCCGCACGGTCTGGAAATGCCACGCCGGCTCGCCGGTCGTCACGTCGATGGCGATCAGTGACGTGGCGTATTCGTTCTCGGCCTCGGACCGGTTGGAACCGTAGTAGTCGACCGACGAATTGCCCATGGGCAGGTAGACATAGCCTAGTTCCTCATCCGCCACGGCCGTGGTCCACATGTTGGGCGTGCCGCGTGTATAGACCTCACCGTCCGGCGGGCCGTCGCGATTGGCCTCGGGCGCGGCCAGATCCCAGGCCCAGACGAGCTCGCCCGACCTGACATCATAGCCGCGGATGACGCCCGAAGGAGCATCCTCGGCCTGGCCGTCCTTGACCTGTGCGCCCGTGACGACGACGCCGCGGACGATGGCTGGCGGCGCGGTCACGGCATACCATCCCGGCACGCGCTCGCCGATGTCCTGCCACAGGTCGACAGTGCCGTTTTCGCCGAAATCCTCGCAGGGGCGGCCGGTTCTTGCATCCACCGCCACGAGTTTGGCATCAAGCGTTCCCTCGATCACGCGGGTCGCGCATGCATCGCCGTCACCGGCTTCGGGGTCGACATAGAGTGCGACGCCACGGCAGGTCGCGCCATAGGGAATGGCCTCGTTGGGAACTCCGGGATCGAAGCGCCAGTTCTCCTCACCGGTCGCCGCGTCGACGGAAATGAGGATATTCATGGCCGAACACAGCAGGAGATCGCCGCCCACCTTCAAGGGCGTCGTCTCGGGCGAGTATTTGCCTTGTGCCGTTCCTTCCGGCATGTCGCCGGTCCGGTAGGTGAAAACGCGCGTGAGGTCGGCGACATTCGTCCGGTTGATCTGGTCGAGCGGGGAATAGCGGGTGGCGTTTGCACCGCCACCCCACCAGGGCCAGTCGGCGCCAGCCTGGGCGGGCACGTGGGCGGGCGTTGAATAGGGCGCAGCGCGGCTGTCTGCGGTTTCCTGCCGAGCCTCATCCGCTTCCGGCGGCTGGCCGGGCTGCTGCCCGGCCGGCGGCGCCGCTTGCGCCGGCGGCTGCGCGGGTTCTTCGCGGGCTTGCGATGGTTCCGTGGTTTGCTCCTGCTGGGCCATGGCCGATGGAACGGCTGCGGCAAATGCCAGAAGAAGCACTGCGATCCTGGGTTTCATGGGCAAATCTCCCCGTTTGTCGAGCGCGCAACGGGAGGCGGCCGGATTTACGCCACCGGACCTGAAAGGCCGGCATGCGTCTGGCGGCCGGACGTCCCTTATGGAAGACGGCCTTCCGTTCCGAGACAAGCCAAACCGGTCACTGCCGCAGATGTTCCCGATCCTGTGCATCGGGACCGTTCAAGGTGTGGGCGCCGACCTCGACCGTGAGGCAGCGGCAGGAACATTCGGCTGCGCAACGTGTTCGTCTGGCAAGGCAATGCAACAACAGGAGGCGGCCATGAGCGAAGCAACAGCAGACCGACATACGGATGGCCGTTGGACTGCCGGCTATGCAGCGACAGTGGCGCTTGCCGCGGTCCTGGCGGTTTTCGGCTTGCTGATCCTGGGTGGCGGCATCTGGCTGATCACGCTGGGTGGCAGTTGGTATTATGCGGTGGCCGGGGCGGGACTGTGCGCAACCGCCTGGCTGCTTGTCCAGCGCTCGATGGCCGCGTTCTGGGTCTATCTGGCGACCTTCGCCTTCACGGTGGCCTGGGCACTCTGGGAGAAAGGCCTCGATGGCTGGGCACAGGTGCCGCGGCTGGTCGCGCCGACGGTCATCCTCATCCTGATGCTGCTGACACTTCCGGTTCTCCGCAAGCGTGACAGCCATTCCCGCTGAGGCGGGTTCGCCTGCCTATCCGACAACGAAAGACACCTGCCCATGACCCAGTATTCCGACAATCGTGTTCAATCGCAGCAGCCGGGCCTCGAACACGCGATGTCGCCGCGCCCGGACTTCATGCCGCGTTATCCCGGATCCGGCCGGATGAAGGGCCGTGTGGCCCTCATTACCGGCGGCGATTCCGGCATTGGCAGGGCCTGTGCCGTGCTGTTTGCCCGCGAAGGCGCGGCGGCGGTCGCGATTGTCCATTGCAACGAGGACAAGGACGCGGAAGAGACGCTGGCGGCCGTTCGCGCCGAGGGCGCGCAAGGCCTGGCGCTCAAGGGCGACGTGGGCGAGCGCGGTTTCTGCTTCGATGCCGTCAAACAGGTGGCGGAGCGCTTCGGCCGGCTCGACGTTCTGGTCAACAACGCCGCCGAACAGCATGCGCAGGACAGGTTCGAGAATATTCCCGAACAGCAGATCGAGGACACGTTCCGCACCAATATCTTCGGCCAGATGTTCATGGTCCAGGCAGCGCTCGAACACATGCAGGAGGGCGCGGCCATCGTCGCCACCACGTCCATCACCGCCTATCGCGGACAGGATCTGCTGATCGACTATTCCGCCACCAAGGGGGCGGTGCTGAGCCTGACACGGGCCCTTGCCCACAAGCTCGCCCCGCGCGGCATCCGCGTGAATGCCGTGGCGCCAGGGCCAATCTGGACACCGCTTATTCCCGCATCCTTCCCGCCGGAAAAGGTGGAGAATTTCGGCAAGGGCAGCGTTCTGGGCCGGCCCGGCCAGCCGAACGAGGTGGCTCCGTCGATCCTGTTCCTTGCCTGTGACGATGCCTCCTACATGACCGGCCACGTGCTGCATCCCGATGGCGGCGCCGCCATCGCCGATTGACTGCAAGGCCTTTGCGCGGCCCTTCCCCGAAACCGGAGAGACCATGAAAACCAAGCTGACGATCAATGGCGATGAAAAGGCCCTCGACCTCGACTCCCGGGTGACCCTGCTCGACGCCCTGCGCATCCATCTGGGGCTGACCGGGTCGAAAAAGGGCTGCGACCACGGTCAGTGCGGCGCCTGTACGGTGCTCGTCAACGGGCGGCGGATCAATGCCTGCCTGTCGCTGGCCGCGATGCACGAGGGCGATGAGATCACGACCGTCGAAGGACTGGCGAAGGGCGGCCTTTCGCCCCTGCAAAGCGCCTTCGTGGATCATGACGGGTTCCAATGCGGCTATTGCACGCCCGGCCAGTTGTGCTCGGCCACCGGCATGCTGGCCGAAATCGCCGAGGGCTGGCCGAGCCATGCCAGTGAGCACTTGGAAGGCGGATACGACCTGAACGAGGCGGAACTGTCGGAGCGGATGAGCGGCAACCTGTGCCGCTGCGCCTGCTATCCCGGCATCAATGCGGCCATCCGTCAGGCCGCCGGGAAAGGAGACGGGGCATGAGGCCTTTCGATTTCGTCCGCGCCTCCGATCCGGGCGAAGCGACGGCGCAGGCGGGCAAGTCAAAGGCGGCTGCCTTTGTCGCCGGCGGAACCAATCTCATCGACCTGATGAAGCTGAACGTGATGGCGCCGGACGTGCTGGTGGACATATCCCGCCTGGGACTCGACACGATCGACGATGAGGATGGGGGCCTGCGCATCGGCGCGACGGTGACCAACAGCGACCTGGCGGCCGACTTGCGGGTGCGCAGGGCATGGCCGCTGCTGGCGCGCGCGCTGCTTTCCGGGGCAAGCGGACAGTTGCGCAACAAGGCGACCACGGCCGGCAACCTGCTGCAACGCACCCGCTGCCCCTATTTCCATGACACCGACACGCCCTGCAACAAGCGCGACCCCGGCGCCGGCTGTGCCGCGCTCGGCGGCGAGGTGCGCAACCACGCCATTCTGGGAACCAGCGAGCACTGCATCGCGCAGCACCCGAGCGACATGGCGGTGGCGATGCTGGCGCTCGATGCGACCGTGCGCGTGCGATCCGCCGATGGCGGCGAACGGGACATGCCGCTGGACCGGCTTCACCGGCTGCCGGGGGACAGGCCAGACAAGGAGACCGGTCTCGACGCCGGCGACCTGATCACATCCGTGTTCCTGCCGCGTCCGGCGGGTGACCGCCAGATCTACCGGAAGGTCCGCGACCGGGCGTCCTATGCCTTTGCGCTGACCTCGGTGGCGGTGTCCATTGCCATGGCGGGTGGCCGGATCCGCCATGCGGCCATTGCCTTTGGCGGGCTGGGCACCAAGCCCTGGCGCGATCCGCAGGTGGATGCCGTCCTGGCGGGAGAAGCGCCGTCGCCAGCGGTGTTCGAGAAGGCCGCGGACACCTTGCTGCGGAATGCGCAGACCCATGGCGGCAACGATTTCAAGGTTCCGCTTGCGCGTCGCGTTCTGCGGGCCGTTCTGGAAGAGGCAACGGCATGACGAATGAACTCAAGGTGGACGGAAAGTGCCAGTCGCGCGCAGGTGAAATGGCCCAGGGGCTGCTCGGCACACCGATGGACCGGCCCGAAGGCCCGCTGAAAGTCACCGGACGCGCCACCTATGCGGCGGAAGATCTGCCGGAAGGGTGCGCTCACGGCGTTCTGGTTCGCGCAGCCGGGCAGGGGGCGGTATCGCTGCGAAACGCCGATGCGGTGGAGCAGATGGCAGGCGTGCTGGCGGTCATCAGCGACGCTCGCATGATCCGCAATGCCGCGCAGGGCATGGCAAACGAGGCGCCGTGCCAGGGTGTCGGGCAGGCTGACTATGTCGGCCAGCCAGTTGCCCTCGTCGTTGCCGGGACATTCGAGGATGCCCGGCACGGCGCCAACAGGCTTGCAATCGAGGCCGATGGTGCGCCAGGCCCGGTGGACCCGGATGCAGCGGCGGCGGAAGGCGATCCGTCTGTTGCCGGTGACCTGGAGGGCGCGATGGAGGGCGCGGCCTTTCGCATCGACGCGACCTACCGGACGGCCTCCATGTCCGCAGCGCCCATGGAACCGCACGCCGCCGTGGCCTGGTGGCAGGGGGACCGGCTGACGGTGCGCAGCGCGCTCCAGATGCTCAAGTACAATCGCAACGAACTGGCGGACTGCCTTGGTATCGATCCGAAAAACGTTCGTCTGCTGGCGCCCTATGTGGGCGGCGGCTTCGGCTCCAAGCTCGGCATCTCGGCGGAAGCCGTTGCCGCGGCGATTGCCGCGCGCGCGCTTTCGCGGCCGGTGCGCGTGGTGCAGCACCGCCGCCAGGTCTTCGAGACTGTCACGCGGCGTTCTGAAACGCGCCAGCGGATCCGGCTGGCCGCCGATGCCGAGGGGCGGCTGACAGGGCTGGGGCATGAGGCGCTTGTGTCCAATCTTCCGGGCGAAAGCTTTTCGGAACCGGTGACGCAGGCAAGCCACTTCGCCTATGGCGCGGCGGTCCGCGTGGTGGGAGAACGGCTTGCCCGCATTCACCGCCCCGCGGCGGGCTCCGTCCGTGCGCCGGGCGAGGCGGTTGGCGTGACCGCCTTTGAATGCGCAATGGACGAATTGGCGAGCGAGGCGGGAATCGATCCGGTGGCGCTGCGCCTGCGCAACATCCCGGACCGGGATCCGGAGCGCGACGTGCCGTTCTCATCGCACATGCTGGCCGGGGCGCTGCGCGATGGCGCGGCCCGTTTCGGCTGGGAGAGGCGCGATCCGGCGCCACGAAACCGGCGCGAGGGGGAATGGTGGATCGGGACCGGAATGGCCGCCGCGTTTCGCGTCAACATGCTTTCGCAGGCAGAGGCGCGGATCGTGCTGTCGGCCGAGGGGGCGGTGGTCGAAACGGACATGACCGATATCGGCACGGGCACCTATGCCATCCTCACCCAGATTGCCGGGGAAGCGCTCGGCTTGCCGGCCGAGCGGGTGACGGTGCGGCTGGGCGACACGGACTTTCCGCCCGGTTCCGGCTCCGGCGGGTCCATCGGCGCGGCGACGACGGGCAATGCCGTCTGGCTGGCCGCCATGGAGGCGCGGCAGGCGCTTGCATCCCGCATGGGGTGCGAAGAAGGCGACCTGACGTTGCGCGACGGGCACGCCACCTGCGCCAACAACAGCCGCAGTCTTGCCGACCTGCTTGGCACCGGGACGATCGAAGGGCATGGCCACGTCGCCGGCGGCGATGCGATGAAGAAGGTGCGCCAGTCCACGTTCGGCGCTCATTTCGCGGAGGTGGCCGTCAGCGCCGTGACCGGCGAGGTGCGCGTGCGCAGGATGCTCGGCAGTTTCGCGGCCGGACGCATTCTCAACCGCAAGACAGCGCGTTCGCAATGCCATGGCGGCATGATCTGGGGCATCGGCATGGCGTTGACCGAGGCACTCGTCCACGACCGGCGCGATGGCCATGTCGTCAATCGCGATCTCGCCGAATACCACATCCCCGTCAATGCCGACGTGCCGCCGCTGGAAGTTCATTTCCTTGAAGAGGATGACCCGTGGACCGGCCCGCTGCACGCCAAGGGCCTGGGTGAACTGGGGATCTGCGGCGCGGGTGCGGCCGTGCTGAATGCCGTCCACCATGCCGCCGGCATTCGCGTCCGCGACTTTCCTGCAACACCGGACAAGGTGCTGGCGGAGCTCGGCTGATTACGGGCGAATATTGGCATTTCCCTGCCAAGCCCAAAGGGATGCATTGGCGGACTTACGAGAGGCTGTTTTCAGAATGGGCGGCGTTGGAGGCCGAGCATGACGTCAGGCTCGCTCGCCGGATCGGAGTTTTGGCTGGCATCCCATGAGGGAAGGGGGATGACGGTCTTGCCATTTTTCGCCGGGCGACCGGTGGCGGCAAGAAATGATGATAAACCGTGAGAAAAGGTTTGGTGCGGTTTTGCCCATCGCGTTCGGGTTGGGAATCATCGGGGCCGCAGCAGTATCGATTCCGTTATTGTGAACGCCTTGATGGTGACAAGGCCAAATGGAAATGCGCAAAATATTGAGAACCAGGAAGGAATCCCGGCGCGGGGCAGAGTTTTCCAAACGGGAATCATAAACACCGACAATCTGGAGATCCGGCCTGATGGCTTCCTGATGCGTCCGCGCTTCCCGCTTCAGCGTCCTGTTCGCCAGGCGGGTCATGGAGGGTCATCGGAAGAGGACGGGGACGAGGATGCGGATACTGCCTATCGAGGACGACACGGGTCCGGGAACTGCGGTGCGCGACCAGATCGCAGCGGACGGCCAGTCGGTGGATTGGGTGTGATCCGCCTTGAGGCAGCCGGCGACGCCGCCGAGGGCGACCTGGTGAAGCCCTTCTGTCTTGCGGAGTTGTCGGTTCGGGTCGATTCTGTCGCTCGACGCGCCAGCGGAAAGGCGAACCCCATCGTGACCCAGGGGCCGCCTCTGGAAATCGATCTCGCCGCTCGCAGCGTTCATCGCAATGGCAGGCCGGTGCAACTGACCGCAAGGGAAAGCGCGCTGTCCGAAGCCTTCCGGGCACGCCTTGGTCAGTTGCTGTCCAAAGCACAGCTGGAGGAGAAGCTCTACGCCTTTGACGCCGATGTGGAGAGCAACATTCAGCGGAAACCAACACGAATATCCTCACGCGCTGAATCGGAGACAGAGCCCATGATGTACTTTACGGAAGAGAGTTCTGCGGAGGTGGTCAACGCAAGGATGGGGGCGCAAACGGACCCGCGGCTGCGACAGATCATGCATTCGCTCGTCACCCATCTGCACGCCTTCATCAAGGAAGTGGAGCCGACGACGCAGGAATGGGAGGCTGCAATCGCCTTCCTGACAAAGACCGGCCAGATGTGTTCGGACACGAGGCAGGAGTTCATCCTGCTGTCAGACGTGCTTGGCGTGTCGATGTTGGTCGATGCGATCAACCATCGCCGCCCCGACGGCGCGACCGAGAACACCGTGTTTGGCCCGTTTCACGTCGATGGGGCGCCCGAACGCGCCATGGGCGACACCATCTCGCTCGACGGAAAGGGGGAAAGCTGCCTTTTCGAAGGTCGGGTGCTGGACCTCGACGGCAATCCGATCGAGGGTGCCGTCGTTGATGTCTGGTCGGACAACGAGGACGGGTTTTATGACGTACAGCAGCCCGACATCCAACCGCAATGGAACAACCGCGGGGTGTTTCGCACGGGCGCCGATGGCGTCTATCGGTTCCTCGGGGTCAAGCCGGTGTCTTACCCGATCCCTGATGACGGGCCGGTGGGGCAGATGCTGGAGCGCGTCGAGCGCCACCCCTGGCGGCCGGCGCACATGCATTTCCTCGTCAAGGCCGACGGCTTCGAGCCGATCACAACGCACACCTTCGTGGCAGGCGATCCCTATCTCGAAAGCGACGCGGTCTTCGGCGTGAAGGAATCGCTGATCGTGCCTTGCGAACGGGTCGAGGCGGGCGAACCGGTCTGGCGGTCGACCTTCGATTTCGTTCTCAAGCCGGTGTGACGACAATGACGATACCTTGCATCATCTGCGTCGCCATTACCGGTTCGCCACTGCGAAAGGCGGAAAACAACAAGCTCAGTCCGTCAGCCGGTTTCGAGGCCTTTCACCGCGTTTCAAGCCCATTCCACCCACGCGCCGTCAGCACGTGAAGAGCGCACGCATGCATCGATGAACCGCATGCCTTCAAGACCGTCATATATGCCCGGCAACAAAAACGTCGGCGCAGGCTGTTCGAGCCGCATCGCCCTGATGACGGCGGCGGCCTCCGTATAAACGGTCGCGAAAGCCTCCAGGTAGCCTTCGGGATGTCCGCCAGGAATCCGTGTCACGGCTGCCGCCGCGGCATTTGCGCCAGCACCGCCGCGTGTGATCAGACGGACCGGTTCGCCGAAGGGTGCATGGCGCAAGAGATTTGGATTTTCCTGCGCCCATTCGAGACCGCCGCGCGTGCCATAGATCCTCATGCGAAGGCCATTTTCATTGCCAGGGGCCACCTGGCTTGCCCAGATCATGCCCTTTGCAGGTGGCGCCTTTCCCTTGGGCTTGTAGCGAACGAGGATATGGGCATTGTCGTCGAGCCTGCGCCCGGGAACAAAACTGTCGAGGTCGGCGGCCAGACGTTCGGCTTGCAGACCGGTCACGAAGGCGCCGAGATTCCAGGCATGGGTTCCGATATCGCCAATGCACCCGCCGGCACCTGAACGCTGCGGATCCGTGCGCCAGGCGGCCTGTTTCTGGCCCTCCAGTTCGATCGGCTCTGTGAGCCAGTCCTGCGGATATTCCAGTTGCACGACGCGAATGTCGCCAATCTCGCCATTTTCCACCATGGCGCGGGCCTGTCTGACCATCGGATAGCCCGTGTAATTATGGGTCAGCACGAAGAGCTTGCCGGACGCGGCAACCAGTTCCGCGAGCATCTGCGCATCTTCCATCCTCGCAGCCAGGGGCTTGTCGCAGATGACGTGGATGCCTGCCTTCAGGAATGCCGCAGCCACGGGAACGTGCAGGTGATTGGGCGTGACGATCGAGACGGCCTCGATGCCGTCCGGCCGCTCGGCCTCGGCCCTGGCCATCTCCTCGAAGGAGCCATAACAGCGATCAGGGGCCAGTCCGACTTCGAGACCGGACGCGCGGGCACGACCGGGGTCGGACGACAGCGCGCCGGCAACCAGCGTGTAATGGCCGTCGAGACGGGCGGCGATACGGTGCACGGCACCGATGAAGGCTCCCTGACCGCCGCCGACCATGCCGAGCCGGATGGGTCTTTCATCTGTCTGGGCAATTGCCGTGTCCGTCATGATCAACCCTCCGCGATACCCATCATCTTGCGCAGTGCGGCGCGGTCCGTGGTGCCGCCGGCAAAATCGTCAAACGCGGTTTCCGTTACGCGGATGATATGGTTCCTGATGAAGGGGGCGCCTTCGGCGGCACCTTGCTCCGGGTGCTTGAGGCAGCATTCCCATTCGAGCACAGCCCAGCTGTCATAGTCATACTGGGCCAGCTTGGAGAAAATGGCCGCGAAATCAACCTGGCCATCGCCGAGCGAGCGGAACCTGCCGGCCCTGTCGACCCAGCTCTGGTAGCCCGAATAGACCCCCTGGCGTCCGGTCGGATTGAATTCGGCGTCCTTGACGTGAAAGGCGCTGATCCGCTCGTGGTAAATGTCGATGAAGTCGAGATAGTCGAGTTGCTGCAGCACGAAATGGGATGGATCATAGTTGATCGTGCAGCGCGCATGCCCCTCCAGCCGGTCGAGGAACATTTCGAAGGTCGCACCATCAAACACGTCTTCGCCGGGATGGATCTCGAAGCCGACGTCGACGCCAGCCTCCTCATAGGCGTCGAGGATCGGTTTCCAGCGCCTGGCCAGTTCGTCAAAGGCCTCCTCGATCAATCCGGCCGGGCGCTGCGGCCAGGGGTAAAGATAGGGAAATGCGAGTGCGCCGGTGAAGGACACCGTGACATCAAGGCCCATGTTGCGGGAGGCCCTGGCTGCCATCGTCACCTGGTCGACGGCCCATTCCTGCCTTGCTTTCGGATTGCCATGCACCCGGGCCGGGGCAAAGGCGTCGAACTGCGCATCGTAAGCGGGATGAACTGCGACCAGTTGGCCCTGAAGGTGCGTTGACAGTTCGGTCACGGCGACGCCGGCTTCGGCGGCAATTCCATTGACTTCCTCGGCGTAGGTCTTCGAGTTCGCGGCCTTTTCGAGATCAAAGAGCCGGCCATCCCATGTCGGGATCTGGATGCCGTCGTATCCCAGGCCGGCAGCCCATTGCGCGATGGATGGCAACGAATTGAACGGCGCCTCGTCACTGGCGAATTGCGCCAGAAAAATGCCGCTCCCCCTGATTGTACTTGCCATCACCGTTCCTCCCCTGATCTGGCTGGTCTTCCAATCTCCAGTCATGCCCTGGTCAGGTTCGCCAAACTCGACCCGCGCCAGGTCTTGTCCCGCAAGTGCGTCTCATGCCGCACCGCGATCCGGCTTCTGATGCCTCACCATCGGGTCAAAAGCCATGGCCCGGTGCTTCGGGCCATTTCCGATGCGAATTTGAAGACCAATGACATCCCTCAAGAGGCATACAATATGATTTGACAAATGTCGATGTCTAACTGACTATAGTCATGTTAGCGCCGCAGGCTGCGGCAAGACGCTGTTGGGTTGGAGGCAGCGTGCAGCTTGCGGTTGATGCCCGGATGGCCAAGGCCACCATTATCCAGGGAGGATTTTTCGTGTCAGAGCAGAGCAGTAAAACAGGACGCAGTTTCATCCTGCCCCGCCGTACCTTTCTCAAGGGCGGCGCGGCGCTGGGGCTGTCGGGTGCCGTCTCGGCGCCGTTCATCAACAGGCTTCGCGCGCAGGAGTCGCATCCGCTTGCCGGCCAGTCGATCGAGATGAACATCCTCGGGATCGCGGGCTGGCTCCCATCTTCGCTTGGCGTGAAGATGTCGCCGCTCTTTGCAGATTATGCCAAGGAAAAGTACGGCTATGATGTGAGCTTCGGTTTCGCCGAGGCGCCGTTTGCGGACCTTTTCCAGAAGGCAGCGACGTCGCTGGCAACCCGCAGCCAGGAATACAACATCATCATTTCCGACAGCCAGTGGCTGGGTGCGCTCGCGCAGCCCGGCTGGATCCTGCAGCTTGACGACGTCATCGCCAAGAACCCCAACCTGCAGCTCGAATGGTATTCGCAGACAGTCGTCGATACCTACATGACCTATCCGGACGGTTCGAAGAACCGCTGGGGTCTGCCGCAGGAAGGTGACACGATCGCGCTTTTCGTGCGCAAGGACATGCTCGAGGACGAGAACGAGCGCCAGGCCTTCCAGGCGAAATACGGAAAGCCGCTGCCCCGCACCTTCGAGGATTTCGAAGAGCTCACCATGGAGGAGTTCGAAAAGGTTGCCGACTTCTTCAACCGGCCGGACCAGGAAATGTGGGGCACGGCCTCGCAATACAGCCGCGTCTACGATTTCGTCACCTGCTACCTGTATCCCTTCATGTGGAGCCAGGGCGGCGATGTATGGAATCCCGAAACCGGACAGGTCGAGGGCATCCTCAATTCCGACGTCAATGCCATGGCGATGGAGCAGTACAAGAGCTGGCTGAAGTATCAGCCTCCGGGCGCGCTGAACTACGGCATCGCCGAGATCATCGACGTGTTCACGCAGGGCAAGGTCTTCTCGGCCTTCCAGTGGGCTGCCGTCGGCCTGGCCATGGTCAACGACGAAAACCGCGACAAGGTCATGGTCGTGCCGCCGCCCAAGCACGGCAAGGGTGCCGAAGCCAAGCGCGTCTACACGATGGGTGGTCAGCCGTGGGTCATCAACGCTTTCAACGATGATGCCAAGATGCGTGTCGCCATCGACTTCCTGAACTGGTGGTACCTGCCCGAGACGACCCTGGAATTCGCCAAGCGCGGCGGCAACCCGACCGACAAGGCGACCCTTTCGAATCCCGAATTCGACAGCATCAACCCTTGGAACCGTGCTTACAAGTACATGCTCGAACCGGGCCGCTCGCGCGACTTCTGGCACCATCCGCGCTATTCGGAAATGCTTGCCGTGCAGCAGGAGGGCTTCACCTCCTACATGACCGGCAGCACCGAATCCGCCCGGCAGGCCCTGGACTACATCGCCTGCCAGCAGCAGCAGATCCTCTACGACGCCGGTACGGCCTCCGAACGTCCGTCGGACGCCTGCGCCAGCACCTCGCTGTAAGGATCCGTCACCGTTCCGCTCCCGGCCATGCCGGGAGCGGTTTCGCGGCTTGCTGAATTGGTCTGCCCATGCCCCGATTGTCTCCCCTTCGCGCGTTGGACGACAGGCGCGTCCTGACCTTTGCACTGCTGGTCCCCGTGTTGACGTTCTTCATCGTCTTCAACACGATCCCGGTGCTCTGGCTCCTCGGCCTGTCATTCCACAAGTTCTCGCTGATCAGCGGCATGCCGCCGTCCTTCACCGGGTTCCGCAATTTCGTCGACATCTATTTCAACAAGAACGGCATCTGGTCCGACCTTCAGCGCACCTTCCTTTTCGTCGGCGTCGGCGTCGCAATCCAGACGGCGCTGGGCATTCTGCTGGGCTTCCTGTTCTGGGGATCGAAGGACATGCCGGGCCGGCGCGTCGCGCTGACGCTGCTTTTCACGCCCATGGTCCTGACGCCGATTGCGACGGGAACCTTTTTCCGGTTCATCTATGACCCCACCTTCGGCGTTCTCAATGCGATGATCGACGGCACCTTCGGTACCGGGCCGATCGACTTTCTTGGCGATCCCAAGATCGCATTCTGGGCAGTCCTGGCGGTGGATTGCTGGATGTGGACCCCGTTCATGACATTGATGACGCTGGCCGCGCTTGGCTCCGTACCCAAGGCCGAGCTGGAATCTGCCGAGATCGACCGTCTGCCCTGGCACAAGCGGTTGACGCTTGTTGTCTGGCATCACGGCAAGTTCATCCTGATGCTGGGCATCCTGCTGCGCACGATCGACTCCTTCAAGACGCTGGACCTGATCATTCCCATGACCAAGGGCGGCCCCGGCCAGACCACGCGGCTTGTCGCCGTCGAACTGAACAAGCAGAGTTTCGAGAGCTTCAATATGGGCTGGTCCTCGGCCTATTCCGTGCTGTTGCTTCTCATCTCCATCGCGATGACGTCCATTTTCATCTACGTCCTTTCGCGCCGCAGCAGGGGGGGCTGAGCCATGGGTATCGTCTGGAAAAAGCGCGCCTATTACGCGGTTCTCTGGCTCGTCGCGCTGATCTTCTTCTCGCCGGTCGCGTGGATCATCCTGTCCTCGTTCAAGTCGCGCAATGACATCCTGGCGACGCCGCCCAAGCTGGTCTTCTCGCCGACGCTGGCCAATTACATCGACCTCTTCACCAACACGCGGTCCTTCTGGCTTCAGGTGAGCAATTCGCTGCTGATGTCGCTGGCGGCGGTCATCATCGCCGTCTTCGTTTCCTTCCTGGCCGCGTTCTGCTTCTCGCGGTTCAAGCCAAAATCGACCGACTTCCTGATGTTCCTTCTCCTGTCCATCCGCATGCTGCCGGGGCCGGCGGTGATTCTTCCGGTCTTCCTCATGTATGTCGCCTTCGGCTGGAAGGACAATCACATCGCCCTGACCCTGTTCTACGCCATGTTCTCCATTCCCTTCTCGGTCTGGATCCTCAAGGGCTTCCTCGATGGCGTGTCGCAGCGGTTTGACGAGACCGGCCGGGTCTATGGCGGCTCGTGGTTCCACATCATCTTCCGCGTAGTGCTTCCCCAGGTCAAACCGGGTCTGATTGCCGCCTTCATCTTCAACCTGATCTTCGTCTGGAACGAGTATCTGTTCAATTTCATCATTGGCGGCGTCTCGACCCAGAACATTCCCTATGCCCTTGCGGTCGGGGCCTATTCCGACGGCGGGCTGAACTGGACGTTCATCGCGTCGCTGACATCGATCTATCTCATTCCGCCAATGCTCTTCATCTACCTGTTCCAGAAATACCTGCTGGTCGGCATGACATTCGGCACCGTGCGCGGGGAGGTCTGACCATGAGAAAGGTTCCCTTCGCCGAGCGTGCCGAGATGGTGCTGATCGTCACCATGCTGGCCGGCATCCTGCTGGTGGCGCAACAATGGTCAATCTCGGTCTATCGCTTCGGGCTCTGCATTCTCGTGGCGGCGACATTCCTGCAGATCGCGGTCGGCAACGTGCCCAAGCATCTCGGCTTTGCCGGTACGGCGGTGCGCACGGTGATGATCCTGGCCGTCATTGTCGCGCTGTTCAGTCTCGGGGTCTTTCTCGTCCCCCACCTTGCACAATTGGGGCGATAAATGCCGGCAATCGAATTCCAGTCCGTTAGCAAGACCTATGGCGGCCAAAAGGCTGTCGACGATCTGAGCCTGGCTGTCGAACCGGGCCGCTTCACGGTCCTGTGCGGCCCGCCCAAGAGCGGCAAGTCGACCATTTTCCGTCTGCTTGTCGGCCTCGAACGGCCGGACGCCGGCCGCATCCTGGCCAATGGCGAGGACCTGACCGACCTGCCTGCGGGCGCACGCCGGATCGGCTATGTGCCCCAGAGTTTCGCGCTCTATCCACATCTGAGCGTATTTGAGAACATCGCCTATCCGTTGCGTCTTGCCCGCACGCCGGCCGCGGAAGTTGCCAGCCGGGTGGACCGCGCAACGGCAATGCTGTCCATCGGACATCTCGTCAAGAAGACGCCGGATCAGCTGTCCGGCGGCGAAAAGCAGCGCGTCGCGGTGGCCCGCGGCCTGCTGTCCAGCGACTCCGTCTTCGTGCTCGACGACCCGCTGGTGGGGCTCGACTACAAGCTGCGCGAACGCCTGATGGATGATCTCAAGCATCTGTGCGAGGATCTCAAGGCGACCTTCTTCTACGCGACGTCGGATTCTCTGGAAGCACTGACCATGGCGGAGGACCTCGTGGTCCTCGACGACGGGCGGCTGGTCGAGAAGGCTGACGTTCTGGACCTCTACAGGGAGCCGCGCTTCGCCCGGACGATGGAACTGATCGGCTTTCCGAGGGCCAATGTCTGGCCCGGTTCGGCCCGCGGCGGGATCGTGACGGTGGGCGGACTGCGCTTCGCCGCGCCTGCGGGTACGCCCGATGGCGCGGTCCTGGTCGGCGTTCGGCCGGAGGATGTGCGCCTTGCAGGTTCCGATGAGACCGGTGTTCCGGCGACGGTGCGCATCGTCGAACATCTGGGCTCGGAGATCGTGGCCTATCTGGAAAATGGAGCCATGCAGGTTACCGCGGCCTATCCGTCCGAACGGGCGGGTTTGCCTGAAATCGATACGTCGCTGAACATGGTGATCGACCCGGAGCGCATGCTCGTGTTCGATAAAGGGACGGGCAGGGCAATTGGCCGGGGTTCGCCCATGCAGGAGGGCAGGGCACATGGTTGAGGTCGTCATCAGGGACGTCACCAAGAAATTCGGTGACTTCACCGCAGTCGATACCATGAACGTGACATTCGAGGATGGTGCGGTGACCTGTCTGCTCGGTCCGTCGGGCTGCGGCAAGACCACCTTGATGCGCATGATCGTCGGGCTCGAAACGCCGACATCGGGCCGCATCCTGTTCGGGGACCGTGACATGAGCGGCCTTCCGCCGCGCAAGCGCAATGTCGGGATGGTCTTTCAATATCCGGTGATGTACCCGACGCTTTCGGTCGAGGAAAACATCGCGCTGCCGCTCGACCAGGATCGCAGTATCGATTCAGCCGAACGGGCGCGGCGCATCGACGAAGTTCTCGATGTCCTGGATATGCGCGACCGCCGCAATGCCTATATCGGCGAACTCGATTCCGGCAGCCGCCAGAAGGTCGCGGTGGGCCGCGCGGTGGCGCGCCGGTCCGATATCGTGCTGTTCGACGAGCCGACGACGAATGTCGAGGTGCAGGCCAAGCTGGCCCTGATCCGGGCCTTCAAACTGGTAACCCGGCGCCTGAAGCAGACCATTATCTACGTCACCCATGACCAGACCGAGGCGATGACGCTGGCCGATCACGTTGCGCTCATGCGCGATGGACGTATCGTCCAATACGACCGGCCGCACCATCTCTACAAGGTTCCGGAAACCGAATTTGCCGGCTGGTTTCTCGGCAATCCGGGCATGAATTTCATACCGGCAAGGGTTGAACAGGGCCGTGCGGTCAACCCTTTCGGCAACGGCGACATCAGTTTGCGTGAACAGGTCGCAGAAGGAGCGGAAGTGAAGGTGGGCATTCGCCCGGAGCATGTTCGCATTCTTCGCGACCCGGCCCCGGGCGCGGTTCGCGGAATCCTGAAGGACCGCAGCATCGGTATTGCCGGGCGCATGATATTGCGCATTGCCATGGATGGTTATGAGGTCAAGGCAAAGCTTGACGGCTTGTCCGATCTAAGTCCGGGTGATCCGGTGTATGTAACGGCACAACCGGACAAGAGCAGCGTCTATGCCGACGGCAAGCGACTGGCAGCCGGTAACGCGTGAAGTGGAGGGAGCGGAGCGGACAATGGCACATGATGTCTCGGTCATCGGATTATATATTCTTGATATTCTCGGACGGCCGGTCAGCCGCATCCCCGATGGCGGCAATGTCGAATTCATCGACCAGATTCGGCTGACCGTAGCCGGCACCGCCGGCGGCACCGTCGTGGACTGCGCCAAACTCGGCCTCGATTGCCTGGCGGTGGGCGCGGTCGGTGACGACGAGAAGGCGGACTGGATGCTGGCGACCATGGAACGCTTCGGCATCGACGTATCGGCGATGCAGCGGCTGGAGGGCGTGCCATCGTCGGCGACAATTCTCAATGTCCGTCCCAATGGTGAGCGGCCCGCCCTTCATCAGCGTGGCGCATCCGATCATTTCGACGTACCGTCATCGGCCCATGACAGCGTCCTCGGTTCGCCCATCGTGCATCTGGGTGGCACCGGGCTGTTGAAAAGGCTTGACGGCGAGCCGAGCCGCATCTTGCTGGAAGAAGCAAAGAAACGCGGATGCACGGTCACGTTCGACCTGATTGCGGCAGATGAAAGCACATCACGGATCGTCGAACCCCTTCTGCCACATATCGATTATTTCATGCCCTCCATCGAGGAGGCCATGGTGATGTCAGGACGGGCTACCGCCGCGGAGGCGGCCGATCACTTCATTGGCAAGGGCGCGACGTGCTGTGTCTTCACGCTGGGCGGCGACGGTGCCTTCTACGCCCATGCCGACGGCACGCGCTTTTCGGTTCCCGCCTACAAGATCGATGTCGTGGACACGACCGGCTGCGGCGATGCCTTCGACGCCGGATTCATCACCGCGATCAAGCACCGGATGAACCCGGAGGACAGTGTGCGGTTCGCTCAGGCAGCGGCGGGCCTCGTCGCTACCGGCCTGGGGTCGGACGCGGGAATCCGGTCATTCGAGCATACGCTCGAATGCATGAACACATGGGCTACACTCCAGACCCGGTAACGGGACGGTCTGGAACAATGACATTTCGGCAAGCGAGGACGTGATGGCGGTCAAGAAGATCATTAACAACGGCGACAATGCCGTCGATGAAATGCTCGACGGGATCATCGCCGCCCATGGTGACATTCTCAAACGGCTGGACGAAAACCCGCGTGCCGTCATTGCACGGGAAGGGCCGCGCAAGGGCAAGGTGGGCCTGGTCATCGGCGGGGGATCGGGCCACGAACCGACCTTCCTGGGTTTCGTCGGCAAGGGTCTTGCCGATGCGGCGGCGATCGGCAACGTGTTCGCCTCTCCGCCTCCCGGTCCGGTTCTCGATTGCACAAAGGCAATCGATGGCGGGGCGGGCGTTCTCTACATGTATGGCAATTATGCCGGCGACGTGATGAATTTCGACATGGCCGCCGAGATGGCTGCAATGGAGGACATCGAGGTCCGCACGGTGCTGACCACCGATGACATCGCTTCCGCGCCGCGAGACGAACGCGAGAAGCGGCGCGGCGTGGCTGGCAATTTCTTCATCTTCAAGGCTGCCGGGGCTGCCTGCGACATGATGTTGCCGCTGGACGAGTGCGAACGCATCGCCCGCAAGGCCAACGACAATACCTTCACGATCGGCGTGGCGCTCTCGCCCTGCTCCCTGCCGCAGACAAGGCGGTGGAACTTCGAGATGGGCGATGACGAGATGGAAATCGGCATGGGCATCCATGGCGAGCCGGGCATGGAGCGGGAGAGGCTTCTGAGCGCTGACCAGATCACCGACCGGATCATGGATTCCATCCTGGCGGAAATGGCGCCCCGGCAAGGCGAACGGGTTGCCGTCCTGGTCAATTCGCTGGGTTCGACACCGCTGATGGAACTTTACATCATGAATCGCCGCGTCGATCAGCGCCTCAAGGAGGCCGGGCTTTCGACGCATCGAACATGGGTCGGCAATTACTGCACGTCGCTTGAAATGGCGGGTGCCTCGATCACCGTGATGCGCCTTGACGACGAATTGCAGCGGATGATCGAGCATCCATGCGACTGTGCGATGTTCAAAGGATAGGATCCAGGCGGATGAAAGGTTACACGAGCGAGGACTTCATCGCCCTTTTCGAGGCCATTGCCGGGCGTATCGAGCGCGAGAAGGATCATCTGTGCGCGCTTGACGGGCTGATCGGCGACGCCGACCACGGGATCGCCATGGCGCAGGGCTTCAATGCTGCAAGCGCCGCGGTTTCCGCGCTGGACCCGGCCAGCAAGATGCCGGCTGACATTTTCAATGCCGCGGCCTCTGCCTTTCTCAATGCCGTTGGCGCTTCCTCGGGCCCGCTCTATGCGACCGCGATGATGCGTGCCGGCGCGGCTCTGAAAGGCAAGCAGACCGCATCGGACGAGGATGTCGCCGCCGCCCTTCAGGCGATGGCGAAGGGCATCGAGGATCGCGGCAAGGCGGTTGTCGGCGAAAAGACGATGGTGGATGCCTGGCGGCCGGCTGCAGATGCCCTTGGAAAGGCTCGCGAAGCCGGCAAGGCCCTGCCGGAATGCCTGGCGGACGCGGCGGATGCGGCGGAAAAAGGTGCTGCCGCGACGGCCGACATGGTGGCAGGCAAGGGCCGTTCTTCGCGTCTGGGAGAGCGGGCCCGTGGCCATGTCGATCCTGGCGCGGCATCGGCGGCGATCATCATCCGCGTGATGAGCGATGTGTGGTCGGGGCGCAGTGCTGACTGACCGGACCGCGCGGCCAGTGACAGGCCGGCTTTTCCTTGAATTTCGCACGATCGTAATGGCGTGGCGAAAAACGCGCATTGCCCTGATGTGCAGGAGACATTAGCGTCCATCCGTTGGCAAACCGGCTGGATCGGCCTGAAACTGCAGAGTTGAGCATGGCGACAAGGCCCGCAGGCGGAAAAGGGACGACGGCTGAAACGATACCGATGCGTTTCGGCGACGACCCCTATGTGTGGGCATGCTGGCTTTACTATGAGGACGGGCTGACGCAGGGCGAAATCGCCCGGACAATGGGTATTTCGCGTGCGACTGTGAATGCCTACCTGGCGGATGCGCGCGAGCGCGGGATCGTGAACATCTCCATAGACCCGGAGCGCCTCTCCTCCCTCACCATCGCGCAGGAACTCAAGCGTCATTTCGCGCTTCAGGATTGTGTGGTCATTCCCGGCGACGGAGGGCCCCTTGTGGAACGACTCGGAATTGCCGGGGCACGCGTTCTGGACCAGGTCATCCGCTCGGCCGACACCATTGCTGTTGTTTGGGGGCGGACAGTGATGTCGGTTGCCCGGAACGTAAGCCGGCGCGAACTGCAGGATGTTTCCGTCATCCAGGCGACAGGCGGCTTGACAGCGGATTTCGGTTATACACCGGAAGCCTGTGCATCCCGCCTGGCCGCTTCGCTTGACGCACGCTGCATCAATCTGACGGTGCCAGCGCTGGTTTCCACTCCGGACATACGGGACATGCTTTTACGCGAACCGGTGGTCGCCCGGCAACTGTCGGCGCTTGCCGGTGCCAACCGGCTGCTGTTCGGAATCACGACATTGCGGCCAAATTCGACCATCCACAGCAGCGGCTTCCTCGATCCCGGCACGACACAACTCTACCTCGCAAGAAATGCGGTCGGCCAAATCGCCGGCCGCTTCTTCGACGATCATGGGCGTCCGGTGCCGGGGCCGCTCGAAGACCGGGTCATCGGCCTTTCCTTCGACATGTTTGACGATATCGCGACAAAGGTCGCGGTTGCAGGCGGGATCGAGAAGGTCGGTGCAATTCTCGGCGCATTGCGTGGTGGCTTCATCGATGTCCTTGTCACCGATGCGGCAACCGGTCGCGGCATCCTCCAGGCAGACGGGGTGACTGTAAACCATCGCAGACCCGGACCGGCGCGTGGACGTGATGCGCCGGTCATCAACATTCGTCACCAGGTCAAGAAATTCATCAACAAGCCCTCGGATGTGGTGGAGGAAATGCTCGACGGGGCGATCCATGCCCATGGCAGCTACCTTGCTCCGGTGGATGGCAACCGACATGCACTGGCCGCGTTGCGCGGTCCCAGAGAAGGCAAGGTTGGTCTCGTCATCGGTGGCGGCTCTGGCCATGAACCCTGCTTTCTGGGTTATGTCGGCAAGGGGCTTGCAGATGCGGTTGCGATCGGCAATATCTTTTCGTCTCCCCCGCCCGATCCCATTTTTCGCTGCGCAAAGGCGGCCTCCGGCGGAAAGGGCGTGCTTTTCGTCTATGGCAACTATGCCGGCGACATCATGAATTTCGAAATGGCAGCGGACCTGGCAATGGCTCAGGGCATTGACGTGCGTACGGTGATCACGACGGATGACATCGTATCCTCGGCTTCCGAAAACCGGGAGGGCCGGCGCGGCGTTGCCGGCAATTTCTTCATCTTCAAGATCGCCGGTGCAGCGTGTGACCGGATGTGGTCACTCGATTCCTGCGAGGCGGCAACGCGCAAGGCCAACAGCCGTACCTTCACCGTCGGCGTCGCACTCGAGCCATGCTCGCTTCCGCAGACGCGCACGCACAATTTCGAGATCGGTCCCGACGAGATGGAGATCGGGATCGGGATTCATGGGGAGCCCGGGGTGTCCCGTGACCAGTTGAAGCCTGCCGACGATATCGTCGATTCCGCCATGGACCGGATCTTCTCGGAAATGAAGGCAAGGCCGGGCGATCGTGTGGCCGTTCTCGTGAATTCGCTTGGCGCGACACCACTGATGGAGCTCTATGTGCTGTTTCGCCGGGTGCGCCAGCGGCTTGAGGCGAAGGATATTACGATCCATGCCAATTGGGTCGGCCACTATTGTACATCGCTGGACATGGTGGGAACGTCCATCACCATTCTGCATCTCGACGACGAACTCACTGAATTGCTCGACCATCCGTGCGATACGGCGTTTCTTCGGATCGGTGGGGCGTTGTGATGTGTGAGTTGATGCGGGAGACGTGCTGATGCCGAATCAGGCGAGAGAATTGGCGATGATGTTTTATGCGATTTCCCAGGCAATTGAGGAGGAAAGGGATTTTCTGACCCGCCTCGATGGCGCGATTGGCGACGCAGATCACGGCATTACCATGTCAACCGGCTTTCTGGCGGTCAATGCGGCCTTGTCAAAACTGGAAATGGAGCTAAGCACTCCGGCGGATGTCTTTGCGACTGCCGCCGACGCCTTCCTGAATGCCGTGGGTGCGTCGACCGGACCGTTATACGCAACCGCCTTTCTTCACGTCGGGAAAATAGCCCGGGAGAATCCGGATATCGACAGCGCCTTTCTTTGCGCCATGTACTCTTCCATTGCCGAGGGTATCCGCTATCGTGGCAAGGGATCGCGCGGAGACAAGACCATGCTTGATGCGTGGCTCCCTGCGGCAGAAGCTGCCAATGACGCTCATGCGCGCGGCGCAAGCCGGGCAGAGATTGCACGCGCGGCGGCAGAGGCCGCCTCGGCGGGTGCTGATGCCACTCGTTCCATGATCGCCTCGAAAGGAAGAGCGGCGCGCGTCGGGGACCGGTCACTGGGGCATGTTGATCCTGGCGCGGCCTCGGCCCGGATTATCACGAATGCCATCGCCGACTTTTTCGATGATACAGATGTTTCGCGCGGCCAAGCCTGACCGCCGGCGAAGTGCCTACGATGTGCCTACTAATTTCCGGGCGACAAAACCGCTTTGGGATTGGCAGAAGAAATAATCGCAAAATCAGCGATTTATGGTGCCCCCGGACGGACTCGAACCGCCGACCCCCTGATTACAAATCAGGTGCTCTACCAACTGAGCTACAAGGGCGCTGGCGCCATGCCTACCATAATCGGCGCGGGCTGCAAGCCTTTTGCTGCATCTCCAACACGGCTTGCGCGCCTCACGCCTGGTCGTAGTCGGGAAGATGCGCGAAAGCGGCGCGGAGCGCCTCCGACCAGCCCTCGGAGATTGTCCGGTAATAGGTGTCGTCGGCGGTGAAGCGGTGGCGCTGGCGAAGCTTGAAACTGTCCCTGTCGTAAAACATCAGGTCGAGTGGCAAGCCGACCGAAAGATTGGAGCGCAGCGTGGAATCGAAGGAGACGATCAGCAGCTTGGCCGCCTGCGCGAAGCTCATGTCCGGATCATAGGCGCGAACGATGATCGGACGGCCATATTTGTGCTCGCCGATCTGGAAGAAAGGGGTCTCCTCGCTCGTCTCGATGAAATTGCCTTCCGGATAGATGAGAAAAAGGCGCGGCTCGCTGCCGCGGATCTGGCCACCGAGAATGAAATTGGCGTGAAACGTGGTCTCGGCCTTCTGTCCGCCCTGGGCCGTGGTCGCGATGACCTCCTTGAGCGTGTCGCCGACAAGGCGCGCGGTCTGGAACATGGAGGGCGTGTCGAGCAGGGTGGAGCGGCGTTCGCCCGGTGCCTTGGAGCGCTCGTCCAGAAGGCTCACCACGGCCTGGGTCGTGGCCAGGTTGCCGGCCGAGAGCAGGACGATGGAGCGTTCACCCTCCACTTCCCATGAAAACATCTTGCGCATGACCGAAACATTGTCGACGCCGGCATTGGTGCGCGTGTCCGACATGAAGGCCAGGCCGCGGTTCATTTTCAGGGCGACACAATAGGTCATGGCGGGAATCAGTCTCTGCGCGGATGTTGCACACGCTCCATTTACTGCGCCACGTTGATGTTGACCGCAAGCGTTTCTTCGGCATGGCCGAAGCGGATGCCCGAAACGGGGCTGGCCTCGTTGTAGTCGCGGCCATGGGCAAGGCGCACATAACGCTCGTCGGGACAGACCCGGTTTGCACAGTCGAAGCCGACCCAGCCCAGCCCGTCGACATGGGCTTCCGCCCAGGCATGGCTGGCAACCTGCTGCTCGGTCCCGTCCATGTAGAGATAGCCCGACACATAGCGCGCGGGAACGCCCAGGGTCCGCGCCGCCGCACAGAAGACGTGGGTGTGATCCTGGCAGACGCCGTGGCCGCCGGCCAGGGCCTCGGCCGCCGTGGTCGCCGCGTGGGTCATGCCCGGTTCATAGGCGATCCGGTCGGCGATCAGGCCCATCAGGGCATGCAGCCCGTCAAGGTCGCCACGCCCGCCCGATTCGCCGGCCAGCGCGCGGATGGCATCGTCCGGTTCGCTCAACGGCGTGGAGCCGACGAACAGCCAGAGCGGCGCCGGCCCCTTGTTGATGCCCAGAACGCCGGACGTGTCGCGGGTCTCGACCACGCCGGCGGCTTCGATGGACAGGTGATCGGTGCCGTCGCGGGCGCTGACCAGCCATGTCTCGTTGCCATAGCCGTCGACATAGCGCGCCTCCACCAGGCCGCCGGTGATGTCCAGCGTCCATGAGGTGACGCTCTGGCCCGCATCGTCGCGCGGGACGAGACGCAGCCGCTGCAACGCATAGGGTACGGCGCGGTCATAGAGATATTCGGTGTGATGGCGGATCGTCAGGCGCATGGCGGTCAATAGAAGCGGTAGGCTTCGGCAATTTCACTGCCGAGCTTGTTGTTGCCGGAAATGAACTGCACGAGGAATTCGTGCAGGCCATGGTCGATGATGTCGGTGGCCGAGGTGGCCTTCAGGCGCGAAAGCGTTTCCTCCGCGGTGTCGTGGCACGTATGGCGGATGCCGTAGTCGCGCTCCAGGTAGCGCAGGTTGTCAACGATCGTCGTGGCGCAAAATGCCAGCGAGCGCGGCATGCGGGGGTTGAGAACGAGGAAATCCACGATATTGGCGGGCTTGTAGCGGACATCGTAGACCCAACGGTAGGACCGGTGGGCGGAAACCGACCGCAGGATCGATTCCCAATGCTGGGTGTCCAGCGCCGAGCCGACCCACGAGGTGCCCGGCAGCAGAACGTAATATTTCACATCCAGGATGCGCGCGGTGTTGTCGGCCCGTTCGATGAAGGTGCCAAGGCGGGCAAAGTCGAAGCGTTCGTCGCGCAGCATGGTCCCGACGAAGGCGCCGCGGATGAGGGCGGATTCGCGCTTGATGAGGTTGAGCAGTTCCGGCAGCTTCTTCTCGTCCACCATGCCGGTCAGGGCGGCCTTCAGGTTCATCCAGGCGGTATTGATGTTTTCCCAGACCTCCCGCGTCAGCGCGGTGCGCACCATGCGCCCGTTGTTGCGCGCTGTCTCGAAACATTGCAGCACGGAGGAGGAATT
>JACKJV010000007.1 GCA_020637775.1 Brucellaceae bacterium
AAACATCGCCGGCCAGCGCGACCGGATCGTCGCGGCCGTCGATCTTCTCGTCACCGGCATCTGAGCGTCGGCCGGGCCGGCGTCCTCAGTCGTCCTTCAGCCAGACCGGATCCTTGCAGGCCTGGACGGGGCATTCCAGCGTGTCAGCGGTGGGGATGAATTCGGTCTTGGGCACCTGCCCGCGCGGGCAAAACCCGCCATGCTCGACAAACCGGTCGTAGCGGGTGATGCCCGAACCCGATGTCGACGTGTAGCGCAGGATGGCCGCGCCCTCGGCATGGATGATGTCCTGCACCTCGCCGCAGGTGCGATGGTCGATGTTGTACCGGTTGATGGCATGGGCCGGTGCGGTGGCCAGAATGGCGGCTGTCAATGCGAGCAACAAGCGTTTCATCACGAGGACTCCTTTGGACCGGGTCGATGCATCACCCCTTTCCATACAGGATGGCACCTTGCCGGCCAAAGACAAGACAAGGCAGGCCCTCCCTGTGACAAGGATCACGCCGGATTGTCTCCAAGCCAGTCCAGCGGCACATGGGGCGCATCCGCCTCGACCCGGGCCAGCCAGGCGACAATGGCCGGAAAGCGCGCAAGGTCGAAGCCGCCACGGGTGCCTGCACTATGCGTATAGGCATAGAGGGCCAGATCGGCCGCGCTGATCGTCCCGCCCACCAGGAAAGGCGTTTTCTCAAGCTGCGTTTCCATCACGGCGAGATTGCGGTGCCCGGCCTCCAGCAGCGGATCGAGAATTTCCGGCCGCCGCTCGCCCGCCCGGTGATCGTAGCAAAGGATCGCGGCGCGCACCGCGATGGTCGCCTCATGTGAGTTCTGCTCCCAGAACATCCACTGATGTACTTTTGCACGCGCAAACCGGTCATCGGGAAGGAACCGCGTCCCCTCGGAAAGATAAAGCAGGATGGCATTGGACTCCGACAGCAGCCGCCCGTCCTCGAATTGCACCAGCGGCACCCGCCCATGCGGGTTGAGTGCGCGGAACCGGGCGCTTGTCGTGACGCCGGAGCCGTATTCGGCGGCCACGTGACGAAACGGCATGCCCAGTTTGGCAAGCAGAAGCCGCACCTTGTAGCTGTTGCCGGAACTGGGCATGGAATAGAGCGTGAGCATGCGGCGGATGTCCTGTTGATCTGGCCCGACTATGGCCGCCCGGCCGCGCGCAAACCAGTCAGCATTTCTGCTCGATGGTTCAATATTGCTGATCGCGCGACGCCTGGTGCCGTTTCAGCACACGGACATTGCCGCCGGGCCGCCTCAGCGCCGCGGCATTGAGCTCCTGCCATCCGGTGGACTGCCCGGCCGCCACCGCCGGCGCCAGATAGCCGCCCTGAACCCATTGCACACCGGCGCCAAGCGCCACATCCAGTTGAGCCGCCGTGCTGATGCCGGTCATGGAGACCCCGCAGCCGGACTGCCGCACCCGCTCCACCAGGCTTCCCAGCAGGCTTTGCGCCTCCGGCACGTTCTCCAGCCACGCCCCGGACCATTCGGCACCCAGATGCAACATCTGCGCGCCGCTTTCGATGGCCCTTTCAACCGTATCGCCCGGATCTGCGCCCGCCAGCCGCAGGGCGATCCGGATTCCGGCCGCGCGGGCCCGCGCGATTGTCTCCCCGGCATCGCAGGCAACCCGAAGCGGAAGCCGCCAGACGATCTGGTCCGGCATCATGAAGGCGTCGCGGACTGCCGCCAGCATCAGGTCCAGCGTCGCCGGTGCCATGGCCGCCGACATCAGGTGGTCCTCGCAGTAGCAGAGCGTCTCCGGATCGAGGAAGACGAGATTGCAGCGCGCCAATGCCGCCGCCTGCCCCGCGCCCGGTCCCTCGGCCAGACTGGCAAGCACGTGTTGTGCCGTTTCCCTGCCCTCCGGCCGCAGCCGCGCCGTGGCGAAATCCGGCCGCAGCATGCCGCCCTCCACACGGTAGGCCGGCTGGAAAACCGTCTCGAACAGGATCGCACCGAAACGCAGGCGCGCCCGGCCAATGCCGTCGCGCACAAGCATGCCCTTTTCGCGGTCAGGGCCGGGATCACTCATATCGGTCAAGACAGTGGGCCTCCTGCCATCGGCGTCCTGTCATCCATTGCGGACCTTTCGTCCGAAAGCCCGTGTCTGCCGGAAGGGCCGCGCAGGCACGGCATCGCGCGTGATCCGCGCATCCATATTAGCGCGCACGGAAGGATCGGGAAAGGCGGGCGTTCCGGTTGCCGCCGCGCCTGCGCGGGTTGCGTTCTCATCGCCCGCGGCCGCCGTGCGGCTGAACATCGCGAAATCCGTCGGCGCCAGCTGCGGCCTGGCAAGCACGAATCCCTGCACCATGCGCACCATGCTGCTTTCGGCCAGATCGAGTTGCCAGGGCTCCTCGATGCCTTCGAACAGGGTGGTGATGCCCCAGCCATTGAACGTGTCCACCATGGCCTTGAGCAGTTCGAAGCCCGGATCGCTGTCCATCAGGCGGGTGATCCACGCGGCATCGAACTTGACGATCTCGGGCTTGAGGTCACGAATGCGCGACATGTCGGAATGATCGGCGCCGTAGTCGTCCACCGCGATACGAAAGCCATGGGCGCGCAGCGCCGCCACGAAGTTCATCAGCGCCTGGTGCGATGCCGCCTTGTGCTCGGTCACCTCCGCCACGATCCGACCCGCTGCGATCCCGGCCTCGTGCATGGTCAGCCGCATGTCCCGGAGCGAGCGGTCCGTCACGCCACGGTCGCAATAGACCGACGGATCGAAATTGACGAACAGCGATGTTCGCGGATCGAGGCAGGCACCGGCATTGATGAGATGCAGGCTGCGCGTCAGGGTTTCCACCTCAAGCCTGTCCTGCCCGGCGATCGCGCTGAAGAAGACGCCCGGTGCAACGGGCTCGCCGTCACGAAACGGCCGTGCCAGGCCCTCGAATGCAGCGATCTCCAGTTTTCCGCCGTTGAACCGGAAGACCGGCTGGAAGGCCGAGCGAAGCACGAACGGTCCCCACACCCCTTCCGAGGTGCCGTCTTCCATACGGATGACATGGGCCAGTCCAACGCTTCGTGTCATGCCACAGGCGCGCGCCTTTCGCTTGTGCCGGTTTCGGTCCCGGCGCCGGCCAGGCCTTGCCGCTCAGGATAGAGGCCAAGGTTTCACGCGCGGTTAATGGATTTCCCAGCCCTGACAGGCCCGGCGCATGGCGGCCAAGCCTTGAAGTGCGGCGCCCATGAGGCTAAGAGCATGCCGCGCCCCAGCCCGGCGCTATCCTGGAGCCACAATCACTGGAGCCCATGCCATGGCCTTTCTTGCCGACGCCCTTTCCCGCGTGAAGCCCTCTGCGACCATCGCCGTTGCGCAGAAAGCCCGTGAACTGAAAGCCAAGGGACGCGATGTGATCTCGCTTGGCGCAGGCGAGCCGGATTTCGACACGCCCGACAACATCAAGAAGGCCGCCATCGAGGCCATCCAGCGCGGCGAGACGAAATACACGCCGGTTTCCGGCATTCCGGAACTGCGTCAGGCCATTGCCGCCAAGTTCAAGCGCGAGAACAACCTCGACTATGACTGGACCCAGACCATTGTCGGCACCGGCGGCAAGCAGATCCTGTTCAATGCCTTCATGGCGACGCTCAATCCGGGCGACGAGGTGATCATCCCCGCGCCCTACTGGGTGTCCTATCCCGAAATGGTGCTGCTGTGCGGCGGCACGCCCGTCCCCGCCGCCACCACGCTGGAGCGCCAGTTCAAGCTGACGCCGGAAGCGCTGGAAGCCGCCATCACGCCGAAGACCAAGTGGCTCATCTTCAACTCGCCGTCCAACCCGTCGGGTGCCGCCTACAGCCATGATGAACTGAAGGCGCTGACCGACGTGCTGATGCGCCACCCCCACGTCTGGGTGCTGACCGACGACATGTACGAGCACCTCGTCTATGGCGACTTCACCTTCTGCACGCCTGCCGAGGTCGAGCCCGGCCTGAAGGACCGCACGCTCACCATGAACGGCGTCTCCAAGGCCTATGCCATGACAGGCTGGCGCATCGGCTATGCCGCCGGCCCGATGGAACTCGTCAAGGCCATGGACATGATCCAGAGCCAGCAGACCTCCGGCGCATGCTCCATCGCGCAATGGGCATCGGTCGAGGCGCTGAACGGCCCGCAGGACTTCATCCAGACCAACAAGACCATCTTCCAGAACCGGCGCGACCTCGTCGTCTCCATGCTCAACCAGGCCGAAGGCATCAATTGCCCGACGCCGGAAGGCGCCTTCTACGTCTACCCCTCCTGCGCCGGCCTCATCGGCAGGACCGCGCCCTCGGGCAAGGTGATCGCCAACGACCAGGATTTCGTGACCGAACTGCTGGAGAGCGAGGGCGTGGCCGTGGTCCATGGCGAGCCCTTCGGCCTTGGTCCGAATTTCCGCATTTCCTATGCCACGTCGGAAGCTCTGCTGGAGGAAAGCTGCAAGCGCATCCAGCGCTTCTGCGGCAATTGCCGCTGAGCCGCCTCCACACATCCGGTTGCCGCGGCGCCGCCCTCCGGGGCGGCGTTTCGCTTGTGGCAAGGTCAAGCCATATCAAGGGCTTGGGCCGCACCGGTGAAGCGGCCAGGCATGGCCCTGAATCAGCTTGTGAAGAAAGACGGCAGGCACGGCCTGGCAGCACCTGCACGATTTCGACAGGAATGTGCGGACCCGACTTCAAGCCAATGTTTCAATTGCCTTTTTCATGAGAAACTGAATCTGTTTGTGAAGGCCTTGCCACAGCGGGCAAAACCGTTTCCCGCCGCGGGGCGACAAAACGCTCGCCCCTGTGTTGAGGTGGGGCCCATGAACAACTTAAAAGTGTTTTATCGTTATTATACAACTCGCTTTGTCGCCGTCCGAAATCATCGCGTCAGCCAGTTGAACCAGCGCTTCAGGCTGGCCGGCCGGTGGTGCCTGGGGCCGCGTCCTTGCCACGACGTGACTTTCGCCCTTGCGCCAGCAAACCTTTGGTGAAACGATGCCGGAACGCCGGGTTCAACGGCGCGCTGAGCGGCGGCCGGACGTGAGGTTCCGGGAGCGAAGCGGAAGTGCCGTCGCGCACTCGCCCTTCCCGAAATTGCCGCGAAAAAACCGGTCCTCCGCTCGCGTTCAACGCGTGAAAAGGAGGATTGTGCCATGGGTGAACGCGCCGGAAGCAGACGCAAGGGGCCGAAATGCATCGCCATTTGCGGTCCCTTCGCAAGCGGAAAGACGACTCTTCTGGAATCCATTCTGGAGCGGACCGGCGCCATCCAGCGCGCTGCCGAAACCGGCTCCGGCCATACCGTTTCCGACCATTCGCCGGAAGCCCAGGCCCACGCCATGAGCGTGGAGGCCGTAGCCGCGACCACCACCTTCCTGGATGAGGATTTCACCTTCATCGACTGCCCCGGCTCCGTCGAATTCTCCCATGAGGCGGATGCGGTTCTGGCCGGTTGCGACGCGGCCATCGTGGTTGCCGAGGCGGACGAGAAGAAGATTCCGGCGTTGCAGCTTGTTCTCAAGCGGCTGGACGAGATGACAATCCCCCGCATCCTTTTCCTCAACAAGATCGACACCGCCTCCATGCGGGTGCGCGACACCGTGGCATTGCTTCAGCCGGCTTCGTCCTTGCCGCTCCTGCTGCGCCAGATCCCCATCTGGAAGAACGGCATCGCCATCGGCGCCATCGACCTTGCGCTGGAGCGCGCCTATGTCTGGCGTGAACACGCCATGAGCGAGCAGACCGACATTCCCACCGAGGAGAAATCCCGCGAGATCGACGCCCGCTTCACCATGCTGGAAACGCTGGCCGACCATGACGACGCCCTCATGGAGCAATTGCTCGAAGAGATCGAACCGCCGCGCGACGAGGTTTTCGACGACCTGACGGCGGACCTGCGGGCGGGCCATGTCGTTCCCGTGATGATCGGCTCCGCGGCCCATGGAAACGGCGTCCATCGCCTGCTCAAGGCACTGCGCCATGATGCGCCTGACATTTCCGACACCATCGCGCGTCTCGGCATCGAGGGTGACGGGCCGCCGCTCGCCCATGTGATGAAGACCATTCACACGCCCCATGGCGGCAAGCTTTCGGTGGCCCGCGTGCTGCGCGGGCCCTTGTCCGACAGCACCGAGGTCATGGCCAGCAATGGCGCCGATGCGCGTATTTCCGGCATGTATCGCATGCTGGGCAAGAACCAGGGCAAGGTCGGCTCCGCCGCCACGGGCGAAACTGTCGCGCTCGGCAAGCTGGAGGGCGTCGCCACCGGTGCCACCGTCGCACCGGGCAAGCAGGCGCCACAGGCTCTTTCCGGCGTGCCCGCCCCGCAACCCTTTCATTCGGTTGCTATCAAGGCCCGCGATCACAAGGACGATGTGAAGCTTTCCGCTGCCCTTACCAGGCTCTGCGAGGAGGACCCGGCCCTCAGGGTGGAGCAGAGCCCGGGCACCGGCGAAACCATCCTTGGCGGCCAGGGGGAAATGCACCTGCGTGTCACGCTGGAACGGCTGGCGGGAAAATACCAGGCCTCGGTCGATGCCGGCGAGCCGCCCGTGCCCTATCAGGAGACCATCCGCAAGCCGGTGCAGGAGCGAGGCCGCCACAAGAAGCAGTCCGGCGGCCATGGGCAGTTCGGCGATGTGGTTCTGGAAATACGGCCGCTGCCGCGCGGCTCCGGCTTTGAGTTCACCGACACCATTTCCGGCGGTGTTGTTCCGAAGCAGTATATTCCCTCCGTGGAATCGGGTGTGCGCGATTATCTGTCGAGCGGCCCGCTCGGCCTGCCCGTGGTCGACATCGCGGTCAACCTGTCGGACGGTTCCTACCATTCGGTGGATTCCTCCGACATGGCTTTCCAGATGGCGGCGAAACTGGCCATGCGCGAAGCCATGCCCAAGGCATCTCCCGTTCTGCTGGAGCCGGTGATGAAGGTGCGGATCTTCACGCCGTCCGATGCCACAGCGAAGATCACCGCGATCATTCCGCAACGGCGCGGTCAGATCCTCGGCTATGACGGCCGCCCGGATTGGGAAGGCTGGGACGTGGTCGAGGCCATGATGCCGCGCTCCGGGCTGACCGGTCTCATCATCGAATTGCGGTCGCTGACGGCAGGCGTTGCCTCCTACGAGGCCGAGTTCGATCACATGGCCGAACTGACCGGCAGGGCCGCAGACGAGGCGCTCGCCTCCATCCGCGAGCGCGCGGACGCCGCCTGAACCTTGCCCGGCCGCGGCCCCGGCTTGTCCGTGCCGCGGCCGGCCCATGCGCGCACCGCGCCGGCCACGCGATGGGCGTCATCGGCATTCATGGCCGTGTGCAGTGGCAGCCGCACGAGCCGGCGCCAGGCGGCTTCCGCCTGCGGCAGGGCATGGCGTGCCACGCCCAGCCTGCGCCCTTCCCCGGAGAGATGCAGCGGCTTGTAATGCGACATCGCCTGGATGTCCCGCGCCGCCAGGAATGCCATCAGGCGCCGGGCAGCATCCGCGTCGCGCATCATCAGTCCGGCAATATGGTGGTTCGACCGGGTTTCGGAATCCGGCATGATCAGGTCGAAGGGCAGGCCGGCATGCTCGCCGAGCTGTTCCGCATAGATCGCGAACAGCGCCGCCCGCCGCGCCAGGATATCGGGCAAGGCAGCCAGGTTGTCGCGCAGAAGGGCCGCCGGCATTTCCGGCGGGCGGAAACTGGATCCGGGCGAGACCCATTCATAATGGCTGACGCGCCCTGCCTTGCAATCGGAAAAATTCGTTCCCCGCTCCATGATCCGGTCGATGCGCCGCAGCAGGGCCGGTTCCTGTGAATTGACCAGCAGCGCGCCGCCCTGACCGCCATGCACGACCTTCGTTTCATGGAAGGAAAGGCAGCCCATCAGGCCGAGCGTACCCAGCGCCTTGTCACCGCGCAAAGCGCCGGCACCCTGCGCCGCATCCTCGACAATCGCGATATCCCGGCCGTCGGTCATGGCGGCAATCGCCGCCACGTCGACGCTGCCGGCACCGTAATGCACCGGAACGATGGCGCGGGTGCGCGCCGTGATGCAACGCTCCAGGCTGGCCATGTCGGTCATCAGGCTGCGCGGATCGACATCGCAGGCCACGATGCGCGCGCCGGTTCGCGCAAAGGCCGTGGCCGTGGCGGCAAAGGTGAAGCTGGGCACGATCACTTCGTCGCCCGGCCCCAGGTCCAGCGCAAGCGCCGCCACTTCCATGGCCGCAGTGCAGGAATGGGTCAGCCAGACATGCTGCGCACCCGTCAGCCGGCGGATATCGGCCTCCGCGCCCGCTGTCTGCGCCCCGCCTCCGGCCTGCCTTCCGGCAAGCAAGGCATCGCGCAGGTGCCTGCCGGGAACGTCCGCCGCGTGATGCGGCACGTGATAGGCGACGGGACGGGCGGCGGATGTGTCGGGACCGGCTTGCGCCGGTGCCAGCGGCGGCGGTGCCGCGATCGCCTTTCGCTCCGGGAGCCCGCTTGCGGCTGCGCGCAGGCGCTCCGCTTCCCCGGCCAGGATACGGGCCAGTTCGGCATCGAAACCGCTTTCCTGGCGAAAGCCAAGCGCCGCCAGCGCGCGCCCGTCGATACGATAGGCCCGGTCCTGAACGACCCTGTCTGGAACATGACGCGGCCTGAGCGGAACGCCCACCGCCCTGGCAACGCGCGATGCCACCTCCAGCACGTTCAGGCTTTCGCGGGCGGCGACATTGTAGGTGCCGTTCCTTGCCCTGTCATGGGACAGCACAAGGCTGGCGGCGCGGGCAAGGTCGCCGACCGGCAGGAACATCCGCTCCTGCTGCCCGTCGCCCTCGATGGGCAGCGCCAGGCCGGCCAGCGCGAAACCCGCGAAACGCGGCAACAGCTTCTCGAAATGCTGGCGCGTGCCCACCGCATTGCTTGGCCGCAGCATGCGAACGTCCAGCCCGCGGGCGCGCATGCGCTCCACCTCGGCCTCGGCGGCGGCCTTCGAACGCGCATAGGGGCTGGAAGGGTTCAGCGCGGCTGTCTCTTCACAGGGGGCGAAGACCGGGCCGTAGACCTCGTCTGTGCTGAAATGGACGACCCGCGCAACGCCGGCCTCATGGGCCGCCTCCAGCACGATGCGTGTTCCGAGCCGGTTCACCGCATCGAAAAGGCCGGGATCGGCAAACGACCGGCAGACATGGCTCTCCGCGGCCAGGTGAAAGACCGCGTCGGCGCCACGAACGGCGTGAACCACGGTATCCCTGTCGCGGACATCGCCTTCAGTGAAGACCACGCGCCCGCTGCCCATCGCGCTGCAAAGATGGTCCATGCGTCCGGCATAGGTCAGAGCGTCGAGCACGCGGATGTTGGCGTCCGGGAACTGCACCAGCAGGTGATCGACCAGATGCGAGCCGATGAACCCGGCTCCGCCCGTCACCACGACATGTCTCGCTTCGAAACGGTTGCCAGTCATCGTTTCCCCCATTCCGTGCCGGCCTGAAACAGCTTCCGCCCAGCGGTTGAACTTGCCGAGAAGGCTGCAAGAGGCGTGCCTGCCGCAAATGAAAAACCCGGCGCATGCCATGCGCCGGGTTTCCTCAGGTCCGCCATTTCCAGAAATCAACCGGCCCGGCGTCCTCGACGATGCAACGGGCTGGCAAAAAAAAATGGCCGGATGGAAATCCGGCCAATAAATGGAGCTGCCACGAGGACAAACCTCCAGAGGGGAACACTCGGAGACGCCAATGGGAGGAGGAATGCGTCTCTGAGATGACCGGGATATGGACCCTTCCAAGCGGCTTGGCAATGGCGGATTGTGCATTGCACATATGCACTTGCTGCATGGCTTTGCAGTCAATGCATAATTTTTCAACGACTTGAACGTGCAGGGCCGGTCCGCATCGCCTCGAAAAAAGGCAATCGCATAGATCGTTTTCAACCGAAAAGCTGTGGATTGCAGGACAAGCCATGCGCCGGCGCAGGAATCCGTGGCGCGTCGCGGCCATGTTCCGGCCGTGCCTTCAGCGGAGGCAGCCGGCCGGGCGCTTGCAGTTCAGTAGTTCCACTTGCGCGCCTTGGACAGCATGAAATCGCGGAAGACGTTGAGCTTCGCCTGGTTTTTCATGGCTTCCGGATAGCAGAAATAGGTTTCGAACGACGGCACTTCGGTCTGCGGCAGCAATTGCACAAGGCCGCTGTCCTTGCTGACGATATAGTCCGGCAGCATGGCAATGCCCGCGCCGCGCTGAACCGCCCGCTTGATGGAATGAAGGTCGTTCATCTGAAGCACCGCTTCCAGCGGATGGTCGTCCGGCCCCCGCAGCGTTTCCAGCCAGTTGAGGTTCTTCAGATAGGGAATGACCGGCTCGCCGAAGGTGATCAGCCGGTGCTTGTGCAGTTCCGACAGGGATTGCGGCTTGCCGAAACGGTTCACATAGTCCGGCGAGGCCCAGAGATGGAAATGGACGGTGAAAAGCTTGCGCTGGATGAGGTCGGGCTGCGATGGCGCACGCAGGCGAATGGCGCAATCCGCCTCGCGCATGGTGAGGTCGAGTTCCTCGTTTGAAAAGATGAGCTGGAGCCGGATGTCCGGGTAAAGTTCAAGGAATTCGTCGACGCGGTTGGAGAGCCATCCCGTGCCGAGCCCCACCGTTGTCGTCACCCGCAACAGCCCGGATGGCTTGTCGGTCGTCTCGGTCAGCCGGTTGCGCACGCTGTCCAGCTTCAGCATCACGTCCTGGGCGGTGGCAAACAGCATCTCGCCCTGTTCGGTCAGCACGAGGCCGCGCGCATGCCGGTTGAACAGCGGCACGCCCAGATCCTGCTCCAGCGCGCTGACCTGGCGCGAAATGGCCGATTGCGACAGGTTGAGCGTATCGGCGGCATGGGTGAACGAGCCGGCCTGCGCGGCGGCATGGAAAACCCTCAGCTTGTCCCAATCAACAGGCATGCACCCCCTCTACGCCCGGTTATTTCTGATTCCAGGCTGCATCTTTTCGTCGAATTGCATGACGCGCAAGTGAAGCACGTCACGCAACGGACATCCATGCCCTTGACCGGACTGCCTACTCCGCTGACTACTCTGCCGCCTCCAGCGCCACATCTTGCGTTGCCAGCCAGCGCTCGGCCTCCAGCGCTGCCATGCAGCCAAGACCGGCCGCCGTGACCGCCTGGCGGAAAACGTCGTCGGTCACGTCGCCGGCCGCAAAGACGCCTTCCACGCTGGTCCGCGTCGAATCGGCCTCGGTCCACAGATAGCCGTTCGGCTTCTGCTTCAACTTGCCCTCGAACAGCGAGACGGCAGGCGCATGGCCGATGGCCACGAAAACGCCATGCACCGGCATCTCGGTCACATCCCCGGTTTTCGCGTTCTTCAGGCGCACCCCGGTGACGGAGGGCGGCATGGGCGGCTTGGGCTTCTCGCCGACGATCTCGTCGATCACCGTGTCCCAGAGAACGGTGACGTTTTCCTTGGCGAACAGCCGTTCCTGAAGGATGCGCTCGGCCCTGAACTCGTCACGGCGATGGACCACGGTCACATGGTTGGCGATATGCGACAGGTAGAGCGCCTCCTCGACCGCGGAATTGCCCCCGCCGACCACCATCACGTCGCGGCCGCGATAGAAGAAGCCATCGCATGTGGCGCAGGCCGAGACGCCAAAGCCCTTGAACGCCTCCTCGCTCTCCATGCCCAGCCACTTGGCCTGGGCGCCGGTGGCGATGATCAGCGCGTCGGCTGTCCAGTCCTGGCCCGAATCGGTCTTGAGGCGGAACGGCCGGCTGTCGACATCGACCTCCGTGACGAGGTCGTTGACGATCTCCGCACCCACGTTTTCGGCCTGTTTCAGCATCGCCGCCATCAGATCCGGACCCATGACGGGATCGGCAAAGCCGGGATAGTTTTCGACGTCCGTCGTGATCATCAGCTGCCCGCCCTGTTCCATGCCGGCGATCAGCACCGGCTTGAGCAGCGCGCGGGCGGCATAGATGGCCGCGGTATAACCGGCCGGGCCGGACCCGATGACGAGAACATGAGCATGACGCGCGGTCATGGCGACCCCCTTCCTTCAGCGGCGCTTTCAGGGCCGTTGACAATCCACAGACGATGTTTGAGCGTCATCTAAGTGTTTGCCACATTCCCTTTCAAGCCCCGGCGCCCCGCCGCCCACCGGTTTTGCGCTCCGGCGGACATCTCAGGCGTCCGAATGGCGGCTGTTGGCGGCAGGCCGGTTTTGCCCTAGGAAGGAATGCAACGCCACCAATCATCAGGCAGCCACCGCTCATGACCACGACGGCCGACCTCGACCAGACGGACTGGAAGATACTCAAGATCCTCCAGGACGAAGGCCGCATCACCAATGTCGAACTGGCCCGCCGGGTCGGCATTTCCGCCCCGCCCTGCCTGCGGCGCGTCAAGCGGCTGGAGGACAGCGGCATCATCAGGAGCTATCGCGCCCTGCTCGACGCCAAGGCACTGGGCCGGCAGGTGGTCGCCTTCTGCCTTGTCGGGCTTCAGCACCAGACGGAAGCCGGCATCAGGGAATTCGCGGCGCGGGTGAAGGACTGGCCGATGGTGCGCCGGGCCTGGACCATGTCGGGTGAAACCGATTTCCTGCTGCACTGCGTGGCACCGGGGCTGACGGAGTTCCAGGATTTCGTCATCGAGACGCTGACCGCCGCGCCCAATGTCGACACCGTGCGCACCGCCCTGACGATCCGCCAGGTCAAGGACGAGGGCCTGGTCAATATCGACCTGAAAACCGCGTGATGCGGCGCCGTCGGACGACCGGGAAAAGACACACATGCTGAGACACGGCCGCTGGTCAGACTTCGAAACACGCCCAAGCGCCGGAGCGGACCTTGCCTCGCCCTTCGGAACCCATGCCCCGGCTGGATGGCGCAAGACGTTGATCGGCCTGGCACGATCAAGCTTCCTGCGCCGCGGAATGTTCCGCAAGCCCCTGTTCCGCATACTCCAGGGCAAGCGGCAGCGCCCGCTTGACATATCCTTCCGCGATTGCTCGTTTCGCCTTCTCGGCGAAAACCTGATCGAATACGGCATATTGCTGCATCCCGGCTACAACGCGCGGGACATGGCCTTCCTGATGGAAGGCGCGTCTCCGGGCGACGACTTCGTCGACATCGGGTCCAACATGGGGCTCTACAGCCTGCCTTTGGCCCGTTTCACCGGCCCATCCGGCCGGGTGGTTGCCATCGATGCCAATGAGACCGTTTGCGCGCAACTGGCCTTCAACGCCGAGGCAAGCGGGTTGCACAACCTGTCGATTTTCGCCGAGGGTGTCAGCGATCACGAAACCCGCGCCCGCCTGAGCCGCCGCAAGGATGACGTGGCCATCGTCTCGATCCGCGAATCCGATGAGGGCGCGATTCCGGTGCGCCGGCTTTCGTCCATCCTCGATGAAGCAGGGATCGAGCGAATCCATGGTCTCAAGATCGACATCGAGGGACATGAGGACAGGGCGCTGGTGCCATTCTTCCGCAGTGAACCGGAAAGCCGTTGGCCTGCCCGCATCGTCATAGAGACGGCCGGAAACGGCGAGGATTACCCGGGCTGTTCAGTCGAATTCGCGCGTTGCGGCTATCGCCTCGTCGAACGGACCCGCCAGAATTCCTTCTACCTGCGTACCGCGTGAGGCATCCGCCTGCCCGGCTTTCCACCGGGCGGCCCGCTGCGGCCCTGACCCGCACTATGGCAGCAGCAGCACGTCGCATTGCTTGCGGATGGCATGCAGGTCGCGGGCCTTCGTTTCCCGCCGCCCACCGCCATCGAAAACGATGCAACGCCCGTAGTACCTGTCGAGCAACGCGAGCATCGCCTGCACCTGCTCATCGGTGTAGAAAGCCGGCGAATATTCCATGAAAAGCGGCACGCTCCGCTCCAGCAATCCGGTCATCGAGCGGATGGCGACCGGTTCGTAGCCCTCGATATCCATCCAGATGAGCGATACATCCGCCTCCGCCACCCCGGCATCCGCAAGAAGGTCGCCAACGGGTTTCTCCTCCACCGCAACCACGTCGCCACAGGCCGATTCAGGGTGAACCAGCCCGGCATTGCCCGAGTTGCCGGCAATCCGGCGCAAGGCCACGGGACCGGCCTTGTCCCCGGCGGCGAAGGGGCATATCACCGTCACGGGCGACAACCCGTTTTGCGCCACGTTCTGCCGCAACAGGGCGACATTGCGCGGATCGGGTTCGATAGCGACAATCCTGCCAAAGCGTTTGCTCATGCCGAAATATACGGTCTGTGTTCCGATATTCGCGCCGATCTCCAGCAGCGTGTTGCCGTCCGGTGCCAGCAGACGCGCCTCGTCGAGGATCCGGCACACCATTTCCACGCTGTCGCGCGCGAAATCGCCATGGGCGAAGACGTGGCGCCCGATCAGGTCGTCGGCCGGCACCGTCAGGCGATGGTCGCCCAGGTCGAGTGTCAGTTCGCTCACGGTCACGGGCAGCAAATCAAGCAGCAGCTTCCGGCCCCTCGGCCGGTCGAAAACCCGCTTCATCGCGGCACGCCTTTTCCGGCGTATCCACGTCTCGATCGATCTGAGCTTCAAGACCTGTCCTCGCGACAAATGGCTGTCTGTGTCGCTACAGATTATTTCGTGGACATCTTGTTCACAAGCCGGATTGAATCCTGTTTGTTTCCAATTCGGCTGATCCCGTCCCGATCAAAATCCGGAGCGATTTCTTGGATACCATCCCTGGCGTAGAGATTTCCTGCTACATCATCTGCAAGAACGAGGAAAAATACATCGAGGCGGCCCTGCGCAGCGTCGCCTTCTGCCAAGAGATCATCGTGGTCGACAGCGGTTCGACCGACGCCACCGCTGCCATCGTTCAGCGGCTGATCGCCGAGGGCATGCCGATCCGCTGGTTCGTCAAGGAATGGCCCGGCTATTCGGCACAGAAGCAGTTCGCGCTTGAGCAATGCACCCGCGAATGGTGCCTGAGCATCGATGCGGATGAACGGATCGACCCCGACGCCCTGCCGGAACTGGCACGGCGGCTGCCTTCGGCCCGCGAAAACGGCTGGCGGCTCAAGTTCTCGCACTATCTCTACGGCTACGGCTATGCGCCGGAAACAACAGCCTCGCCCATTCTCCGGCTGACACGCAACGGCAAGGCCTTCTACAAGCCGGACCTGCTGGTCCATGAAGGCCTGTCGGTGGAGGGGAAGATCGGGCAATTCCGCCAGCGCGCCATTCTGCACCGGGGTGTGCTGGACACGAAGAACAAGATTGCCAAGGAACTGAACTACGCGGAACTGAAAGCGAGGCAACTGCACGCACGCGGGAAGCGTCCACGCTACGTGCGTCTCGTCTTCAATCCGCTCATCTACTTCCTGCGTGTCTATTTCCTGAGGATGTATGCCCTCGCCGGCTGGCCCGGCTTCGTTCATGCCGCACGGCTGGCGGTCTACTCCTTCACCACCGAAGCCATCCTCTTCGAGATGCACCGCCACGAGGTGCCGCCGGGCGAGGACGATCCCGACGCCATCTTTTTCACCGGACGCGGCACCGGGCCATAAGGCCGTGTGGGCCCTGTTCGCAAGCGGCATGGCGCTGCGAGAGGGGCTGTCAGGCGTTGCCGGCGATCTTGCCCGCCCTCTGGCGGGCCAGGACAACCGTGTCCTCCATTCGGTCGATCTCCGCAAGCCCGCGCTTGCGAGCCACCGAAAGCAGCGCTTTTTCAGTTGTTCCCCATGCGCCATAGGCGTCGGGATGCAGTTCAACGATCATCATACCGACATGATCCAGCATCTCGTGCTCTTCCAGGAACAGGGCTGCCTCGGCCCCCTCGATGTCGCAGACCACGGTGACATTGCCGGGATTGCCGATCCGTGACAGGAGGCGTTCAAGCGTCACCGCCGGGACGGTGATACGCCGCCCGTTTCCCTTTCCCGCTTCCAGCGTATTGGAATGAACGTCGGCACCGAGCAGGAAGACCGCATCGCCGCCACCGGGATAGTAGGCCGCATAGACCACGTCCGTATCGCCCGCGCGGGATCCCCGCTGCGCATTCTTCGCGCAGATGTCGAGGATATCGGGATTGGCCTCGACAACGACATGGCGCGTTCCGGGCGCAAGCCGCGACCGGATCAGCGCCGAAATGACACCCAGTGAGCCGCCCAGTTCGATCACCGGACGATCGGGCGGAAGGTGTTTCAGTATCATTGCCGCTTCGGCGCGTTCATACTTGCCGCGCAAAAGGGCATTGGCAGGCCCCACGCCCGCCACAAGCGGCACGATGACATCCTGTCCATGAAAATCATAGCGCTCGCCATGGCGCGCAACATGCCTGCGCACGCGCCGGGCACGGAAGAAATCGCGAACAAAATTCCAGTCCATGGCGCCCCCACTGCGCAATGGCAGCGGATCATTATATATCCCGCCTGCCCGAGAAGCCGCTCCTGCCAAAACGGCCATGTGATATGGGAATATCGCCATGTATTTCAATTTATCAATACGCTGTTCGTATCATTCGGTCTTGTCGTTTCAAAAAACTCCCGGCGTCGTGACAAATTTTTACTATTGGAAAATCAGAATTTTATTGAGAAACCGTGGCGTCGGGAGTTTGATCAGCGAAAAACGCCGCCATCCTTGCGCGCCGACCATACGCCGGCGATCTGGCCGAAATGCTTGGCCCGCCGGCGGGCCGAAAGCAGGTTGTGGGGCGCCAGCAAGCCGCCCACAGCCAGGGCGAGGCTGACCGCCCAGGGCTTGCCCATGCCATGCTTGGCCTGCGCATAAAGGCGCGAACGCGCCATGTGATAGCCCTTGAAGCGGGCGACATTGGCGCTGCGGCCCGCCGAATGGCCGGACTCGTGCCGCACCTCGGCCTTTGCGGCGAAGCGCAACGGCCCGCAATCGCGCGCCATCCGGAGCGAAAGGTCGTCGTCCTCGTGATAGAGGAAGATCGCCGGATCGAAGCCGCCGACGGTCTCGAAGCAGGCGCGCCGGCAAAACAGGGCAGCGCCCGTCAGCACCGGCACGCTGACATCCTGCGCCGGCAGGCCGCGTTCCAGCCAGGCGGAGCGCGGCAGCAGGACCGAACGGCGCTTGAAACCGGAAGCCCCCAACGGCGCGCGGATATGCGGATTGAAGGCGCTGGCCAGCGGGTTTGCGTCGGCTGCCGCCTCCAGCGCATCCAGCGCACCGGGTTCCAGCGCGGCATCCGGGTTGAGAAACAGCAGGAACTCCGTGTCCGCCAGCGCCGCGCCCGCATTGCAGGCCCGCCCGAAGCCTTCGTTGCGGTGCAGGCGTATCACCTGCGCCCCGGCCGCGTCCGCGATCCTTGCGCTGCTGTCGCCGCTGCCATTGTCGACGATGATGACCGGCACACCCTCCGGCACCGAAGCAAGCATGCCGGGCAGGACGGCGGCGCTGTTGAACACCACGGTCACGATGGTTGTCCGCGGCTCTGCCGTCCCGGTCATTGCATTGTCTCCCAAGACCACAGGCTTTCATAGACAGCCTGCAATCCCTCCGCCTCGCGGGCAAGGGCGAAATGCGCCCGCACATGCAGCAGCGCGGCTTCGCCATGCGCCTGCGCCATTGCCGGTTCAGCCAGGTAGGGCCGGATCGCCGCGCGCAGCGCATCGCCGTCGCCGGCCGGCACCACCGCCCCTGTCCTGCCATCGGCAATCATCTCGGCATAGGCCCCGGCATCGCTGGCCACCACGGCCGTGCCCGATGCCATGGCTTCCAGCGGCGTCAGGCCGAAGCCTTCGTTGCGCGACGGCGCGACATATAGACTGACCCGCCTGTACCAGGGCCGGATGTCCTCCACCTCACCCAGGAAGCGGATGCGCCCGGCAAGACCGGCAGCATCGATGCGTGCCTGCAGCCGGTCGGCGAACGCCTTGTGTTCGGGCGTCACCCGCCCGGTGATGACCGCCGTCCATTCCGGAAAATCCGGCAGAAGCGCGATCATGGCATCGACGAAAAGATCGGTGCCCTTCTGCTCGCGCACGCGCCCGAAGCAGCCGATGGCGCGGGCGCCGGGCAGGCCCGTCACCGCGAATTGGTCATCCGGCCCGCGCCCCGGCCGGAACCGGTCGAGGTCGATGCCGTGCATGTTCACCACATGCGGCACATCGAGATAGGATCCCGATCGCAGGCTGGTCGCCACCACACCGTCCATGCGCCGGATCAGCCATTTGGTGAAAGGCTTGTGGCGGCGCTGCGCGGCGGAAGTGAAAAGCAGCTTGAGCGGCATGCGCAACAGGTCGCGCAGAACGATGCCCGCGATCATCTCGACATTGCGCCGTGCATGCCAGATGCGCCAGCGCCGCCGCGCCGGGCGCCGCCACAGCGCCGGCACCTGCCACCATGCCATGCGCGGCATGTCCGCCGGCAGCCCCGGCCCCAGCGTGACGATGCCAATGCCGGAGCGCGCCTGCTCTGGCACAAGCTGAACCACGGTCGAGGTCACGCCCGAGAGCCGCCGCTTGAAATGCGGCGCGATGACCTCGACGTCCCTGATCCGCATCGCCCCGGCCAGCCTGTCCGCTCAGACGTATTTCACCTCGAGGATCTCGTAGCCTCTCGCGCCGCCAGGCGCATTGACCTCGATGGCGTCACCCGCTTCCTTGCCGATCAGCGCGCGGGCGATCGGCGAGGAAATGGAGATGCGCCCCTGCTTCACGTCGGCTTCCTGGTCGCCGACGATCTGGTAGGACTTTTCTTCCTCGGTATCCTCGTCGACGAGCAGCACCGTGGCGCCGAACTTGATCTTTGATCCGCTCAGCTTGGAGACATCGATGACCTCCGCGCGGGCGACGAGATCCTCCAGTTCGCTGACCCGGCCCTCGTTCAGGCTCTGCGCCTCCTTGGCCGCGTGATATTCCGCATTCTCGGAAAGGTCGCCATGGGCACGGGCCTCGGCGATCGCATCAATGATGCGCGGCCGCTCTTCCTGCTGGCGCCAGCGCAATTCTTCCTTCAGCGTATCGAAGCCCCGTTGCGTCATCGGTACCTTGTTCATGGTCTCACCTGTACTTCGCTCCCGGGCCGGGCTTCCGGCCGCCGGGTTTTCGTTGTGCGGATATGCCCGTTCCCCTCGCGAACGCGCAAAAAGAAAACGGTCACCGGTATGAGCCGGCGAACCGTTCAGACTTCGCGCGAATATAACACTGATTTGCGTATTTTCACGCGAAAAATGTCAGCCGCGCACGGCAGCCGCCGGCAACCGGAGGCCCGTCCCGGATGGCTTGCGCCCCGCCGGTTGCCGGTGCCGCGCCATGGCTGTCACCGCATCGCGCGCCCGCACCGCGTCGCGCAGGCCGGAGACGACCACCCGCCCGCCATCGCCAAGTTCGAGCACGAGACTGCCACTGCCGGTCAGCCGGCCGTTCAGGCTCGTGCGGACGGACAGGCCGGTGATGAAACCGTAGCCGAGCGTTTCGCGCCGCGGCGCGGTGACGCCCTGTTCCACGACAAGGGCATGGGAAAGCAGTTGCACACGCTGCGAGGCAGCGGCCAGCATGCCATGGGCCGCCAGCACCGGGCTGGCGAGGCATCCGCCGAGCAGGGCGAGCCGGGCAATGGGGCTGGTTCCCTGCCCTGCGAGCCACAGCAGGAACCATGTTCCGAGGAAGACCACGGCCACGCCGATGGCCGGAGCCAAGAATGCGGTGTGGGACACGGAAAAGGCGGCGCGCCATTGTGCCGGTTCGACAGGCAGGACCGGGTTGTCATTGACACCCTGCATGCGTGATTCTCCGCTTTCCGTTTCCTGAGAATACACCCTGTGGACACGAAAGGACAGGACCGCCCTTTCCGTCGCCGCCGCCATCACCTTGGCGTGATCTGCGGATGCCAATCTTGCCGGAGAAGGCGTTTTGCCTAACTCTGCTTTCATGAAACCGGATCTCTTGCCCCGATTGCTTGCCGCTGCCGCCTTTCTGGCCGCGACACCTGCACTTGCGCAGACGACAACGCATGACACGTCTGCCGGTCAGGTCACGGCGACCGTCATGACCGACGGCCTGTCCCATCCGTGGGGCATGGCATTCCTGCCCGATGGCGCGGTGCTGCTCACCGAACGCGAGGGCCGCCTGCGCCTGTTTTCCGGCGGCTCCCTGTCGGCGCCCATCGCCGGTGTGCCCGATGTGGCCGATACGGGCCAGGGCGGCCTTTTGGATGTGGCGATCGCCAATGACTTTGCCGAAAGCGGCACCATCTTCCTTTCCTTCTCCGAACCTGGCCGCGGTGGCCAGGGCACCGCCATCGCCCGCGCGCGTCTGGTACGCGACGGCCAGGCACCACGGCTGGAAGACATCCGGGTGATCTTTTCCATGGCGCAGAAAACGGGCACGGGCCGGCATTTCGGTTCCCGGATCGTGCCCGCGCCGGATGGCACCCTGTTTTTCACCATCGGCGACAGGGGCGACAGCCAGCGTGCCCAGGACATGACCGACCACGCCGGTGCGGTTCTGCGCATCAACCCGGATGGGTCTGTCCCGCGGGACAATCCGTGGGCCGGTGAGTCAGATGCCCGCCCGGAGCTCTGGTCAAAGGGCCATCGAAACCCGCAGGGCGCCACCTGGGACCCGGTAACGAATTCGCTCTGGATCACCGAGCACGGCGCACGCGGCGGCGATGAACTGAACCACCCGCGGCCGGGCCGCAATTATGGCTGGCCGGTCATCTCCTATGGCGAGCATTATTCCGGCGCCAGGATCGGCGTCGGCACCGGGGCGCCGGGCTACGAACAGCCTGAATTCTACTGGGTTCCGTCCATCGCGCCTTCGGGCCTGACCGTTTACGATGGCGCCATGTTTCCCGCCTGGCAGGGCGACTTCCTGGCCGGCGCGCTGAAATTCCAGCTCGTGACGCGCGTGAAGCGCGGCGAGGACGGATCGATCGGACCGGAAGAACGCATGTTCGAGGGCGCCTTCGGCCGCATTCGTGACATCGAGGTTGCCGACGACGGCGCCATCTGGCTGATCACCGACGAGGACCCCGGTGAACTCATCCGCATTTCCAGATAGATTTCCGCGACCGCATGAGATCCACCATGACCGTCGTCTACATCCTTCTCGCCATCCTTGTCGTCACCGGGCTGGTTTTCGCAGCCAACCGGAATGCCTTCTGGGAGCGCATTGCCGGGCCGGCCGACCTTGGCCGCTATGATTTCGACAGCGCCCCGCGCAGCCGAACCCCCAACGATGCACTCGCCTGCACACCCGGCCTTTGCGGCAGCGATCCCGACATCGTGCTTGGCGAACACGATGAACCGCCGGAGGCCCTCGTTTCCGCCATTGCCCGCCGCGTGGCCGAAGGGCCGCGTCCGGCCGTGCAGGTGGATGACGGGCGCGACACCGCCTATGCCCGCTTCGTTGTCCGTTCACCGCTGATGCATTTCCCCGACACGGTCGATGTCGAGGCCGTGGAACTGGCCAATGGCCGCACCGGCCTGCGCGCCTATGCCCGCGCCCAGCTCGGCCGCGCCGATTTCGGCGCCAACAGGGCCTATCTGCGCTCCATCCTGCCCGTCGACTGAGCGGGCCGTTCAGCGTTTTCGATGGCAGCCATTGACGGAATTTGATTGACCGGCGCGCCACGGCGGAGGAGACGGGGATCGACGATCCACTGACGGAAATCCGCCGCCCATGACCCGCATTCGCGCCAACCTGCTGCTGCTGACCTCCGGCGCCATCTGGGGCATGGGTTTCGTGGCCCAGTCCACGGCCATGGATGCCATCGGTCCATGGGGCTTCATCGGCCTGCGCTTTGCCGTTGCCACGCTGGCCATGCTGCCGCTGGCGCTGCGCGAGGCGCGCCGCGCCGACCGCCCGCTGTCGCGGGCCGACTGGCGCGCCTTCACGCTGACCGGCCTCTTCTTCTTTGCCGGCATGGGCGCGCAGCAGGTGGGCCTGCTGACGACATCGGTGACCAATGCAGGCTTCCTGACTGGGCTCTACGTCGTCTTCACGCCCTTCCTCGCCATCGCCCTGTTCCGGCAATGGCCGCACCCGGTGATCTGGCCCGCCGCGGCCCTGGCCATGTCCGGCATCTGGTATCTTTCCGGCGGCCGGCTGGAAAGCCTCACGCCCGGCGACTGGCTGGTCGTGCTTTGCGCGCTTTTCTGGGCGATGCAGGTCACGCTGACTGGCCGTTATGTGCTTTCCTCCGGACGTCCGGTCGCCCTCGCCGTCTGGCAATTCGCTCTCAGCGCCGTGCTCGGCCTGTCCCTCGCCCTGGCCTTGGAGCCCTGGAACCTGGCGGCGATCCGCCTCGCCGCGCCAGAAATCCTCTATGCCGGCGTCTTCGCGGGCGGCATCGCGTTTACCATACAGGCCGTGGCGCAACGCCACACCACTGCCCCGCAGGCGGCCATTTTCCTGTCTTCCGAGGCGGTCTTCGCTGCCCTGTTCGGCGCGCTGTTTCTTGGCGAACGCCTTGGCCTGCAAGGCTATGCGGGTTGTGCGCTGATGCTGACGGCCATGCTGGCGGTGGAAATCGTGCCGGCGCTCAAGCGCCGCCGTCCCGCCTGACCTGCCACGCAATGACCTTGAGCGTTAACGCCCGCCGCAAGCCTTCCTTTACCCCGTCATATTAGCGTCTTCGCCGATACCACAGCGGCGGAGCAAGGACGATGGCCAACGACAAGCGGCGCAATGGCAGGCGCCACGCACTGCGCGGGTTTGCCCTGGCCACGATGGCACTGGCGCTGACCGCCTGTTTCGGCGATGACGACGTCCTCCGGCCCATGGTCGGCGTCGACCGGCAGGCCCGCACGGCCTCGCTTTACGGCGGCATGATGAGCCCCGACATGTTCGCGGAGCCGGAGACGATGCCCGCTTCGGAAGAGGCCTGCCGCAGGCGCCTGCGCCGCATGGACGTGACCTTCCGTGACCTGCCGCGCATCAGCGAGGGCGGCGGTTGCGGCATAGCCTGGCCGGTCGAGGTTACCGGCCTGCCGCATGGTGTGAAGCTGAAACCGGCCGCCACCGTGACCTGCGCCATGGCCGAGGCCGTGGCGAAATGGACCGACGAGGAACTCGTGCCGGCGGCACGCTTGCGTTACCTGTCCGGCGTCGACACCATCCGCCAGGGTTCGTCCTATTCGTGCCGGCGCATTCGCGGCTCGGGCACCTTGTCGGCCCATGGCACGGGCAATGCGCTCGATATCATGGACATCACGCTCAACAGCGGCCGCAATGTCGACGTGCGCAGGCCTGGCTTCTTCTCTTTCCGCGAAAAAAGCCTGCTCGCCTCTGTCCGCGAGGATGCCTGCCCCTATTTTTCCACCGTGCTCGGCCCGGGTTATGATCGCGACCACCGCGACCACTTCCATTTCGACCTGATGCAACGGTCGTCGAAGCGCCGGGTGTGCAAGTAGCGCCGCCGGACGGCCTGGCGGCAACGCGAAGGGCGGGAAATGGCGATGATCGAGGTCTGGTATGACGGGCAATGCCCGGTCTGCCGCATGGAAGTGGCCTGGTATGGCCGCATGGACCGGGCCGGCGCGATTGCCTGGCACGACATCACCGCCCTGCCGGACCGCTGCCTTCCGCAGGGAAAGACGCGCGACGACCTGCTCAACCGCTTCCATGTCCGCGACTGCGAGGGCCGATGGCATGTCGGCGTCGATGCCTTTGCGCGGATCTGGCGAGAATTGCCGCTCCTGCGCCACACCGCCTTCCTGTTCCGCATACCGGGGCTGCGCCAGATGGCTGGCGCCGGCTACCGGCTGTTTCTCGCCTGGCAACGGGGCCACCGCCGCCGCCGCGCGGCCCGTCCGGGCTGACAGGTTCGCCCCTTCCTAGCCCTCCGGCGGCACCGGCATCGGCCGTCCCTCGGCATCCAGCGCCACCATGATGAAATCGGCATGGGTAACGCGTTCCATGATGTCGGTGAGATAGCGCTGCGCCCAGGCTTCCACCGCCAGAACCATGGAGGTGCGCCCCACCTTCACGATGTCGATGTAGATGGCCAGGGTATCGCCCACCTTCATCGGCTTGGCGAATGACATTTCCTTGACGGCGGCGGTGACCACACGTCCGCGCGCGCGCTCGGCAGCACGGATACCGCAGGCAAGATCCATCTGCGCCATCACCCAGCCGCCGAAAATGTCCCCGGCCGCATTGGCATCGGCCGGCATGGCCAGCGTGCGCAGCGTCAGTTCGCCCTTTGGCGCGGCTGTGGTCGTCATGTGCTCCATCCCCGTTGACTGCTCGACAGTCAAACTGGGTAGGCAACACGGGCAACAAGGTCAACTGCGTTCGCTGGCCGGCCGGGCGGATACAGGCAGGCGACAGGCGGCGCACCCGAAAGTGCGCCGCCCGGCTCCGGCAGCGCGGCTTCGCCACATCCCCTCATGGGCGGGCGCGCCGGAGCCCCTCCACGCCGGGCGTGCCGGCGTCTGGGCCGGCCTATTCGGCCAGCGATTTCAGATAGGCGACGATCATCTCCTGCTCGGCCTTGTCCTCCACGCCGACATGGCGCATGCGCGTGCCCGGCAGCATGCCGTCATTGTCTTCCATCCAGGCTTTCAGTGACGCTTCCGTCCACATGATGCCGGAATTCTTCAATGCATCGGAATAGGCGAAGCCGTCGACGCTGCCGGCCTTGCGGCCCACCACGCCGGCCAGCGGCGGACCGTAGGTCTTGCCGCCCTTCGCTGCCGGATTGTGGCAGATCTGGCAGCGCTGGCCGAAGAAGAGCTTGCCGGCGGCAACCATGGCATCCTCGGCGAAAGCCGGCTGGGAAGCAGCCAGGCCGGACACGGCAGCCAAAGCGGCCACCAGGTGACGTTTCATCAGTTTCATCGGTTTCCCCTCCCTTTCGGGATCGTGAATCGGACCCCCGCAATCGGGGCCGGCCCCTGTTCCAGGGCCGGCGGCATGCTGCGCCCTCACCGCCGGTGCGGGATTGATCCCGGTCAATTCGGCGGGTGTACTTTGGTGCAAATGCACGCGGGCGGAAGCCGTTCAATCCTGACCGAGCGGCAGCACCTGTCCGGTGACAGCACCCCCGTCGACCACGAATTCGCTGCCGGTCGAATAGGTCGCCTCGCACATCAGGAAGCGGACCAGCCGTGCCACCTCGTCCGGTTCGCCGAAGCGCGGAATCGGCTGCGCGGCCGCCACCTCGTCGCCCATGCCATCGGTCATCGGCGTGCGGATCGGCCCCGGATGCACCGAAACGACGCGGATGCCGTCCGGCGCCAGATCAAGTGCCGCCGCCTTGGTCAACCCGCGCACGCCCCACTTGCTGGAGACATAGGCCGCAAGACCGCCATAACCCTGCAGGCCGGCCGTCGACGATGTGTTGACGATCACCCCGCCGCCGGCCCGCTTCAGCGCGGGCGCGCAGCTGTGGAGTCCCAGGAACACGCCGACCAGATTGACGTCGATCACGTGCCGGTAGGTTTCAGGCGGGCAATCGGCGACACCGCCGACGGCCAGGATCCCGGCATTGTTGAACAATGCGTCGAGACCGCCGAACGCCTCTTCAGCCGACGCGACCGCCGCCTGCCAGTCCGCCTCGCTGGTGACATCGAGATGGCGATAGATGGCATTGCTGCCCAATTCGGCGGCCAGCGCCTCGCCTTCGTCGTCAATGACGTCGGCCAGCATCACTTTCGCGCCACCGCTGGCCATCAGGCGCGCCGTGGCGGCGCCGATGCCGCGCGCGGCGCCGGTCATCAGGATACGCAGTTCGGAAGGGGTTCGAACGGTCATGTTGCTTCTCCGGTTTCGGCCATGCATGTCTGTTCTGCCCGCACAGGAAAACAGCCGCGACATGCCCTGTCATTGACAGAAATCAGTCGGCCGGATCGGCAAGCCAGCCGGGCAGCCGCGCGGCATGCGCAGAAGGTTCCATCAATTGATGCAAGTAACTGAAATATTTTGACAATATATGTATCGGGAGGCGGTGGCGAAGTGATTGCGCGGCCGTCAAACCGCCGCAATCGGCTGGCCGGATCAGCCCCGTTCGCGGCGGCTCCCCGCCCTGCGAACCGCACCAACCCCGCCCACGGGAGAAAAAGGAGTATTCCGATGAAGAAACTCGTTCTGGCCCTCGGCCTGTCCACATTTGCCTTCGCGCCCGTTCACGCGCAGGACGCGGATTTCGCCACCACCGACGCCAATGGCGATGGCATGGTGACAATGGAAGAAGCCACGGCGGCCGGCTATACCTGGTCGCAGGAAGAGTTTTCGGCCGCCGACACGGGTGGCTCCGGCGCGCTTTCCGAAGAGGAATTCACCGCCGCCACCGCAGGCTGATCTTCCTCCGGCGTCGCACGTTGAGCCCGCCCCTGCGGGCGAAGCGCCAAGACCCGGAGCACCGGAAAACACGGCGTCGCACGTTGAGCCTGCCCTTGCGGGCGAAGCGCCAAGACCCGGAAACAACGGCACACCCGGAGACCGCGTCACCGAAACCCCAATACGCACGGCGCGGAATCCGGCTGCGAGCCCCGGCGGTCATCCACCGCCGGGGTTTCTCACATGCCTGGAACCGCGCTCACACGGCGGCGCGCCTGGGCAGCACCCAGCCCGGCCGCGGGAAGTGGCAGGTATAGCCGTTGGGATAGCGCTCCAGGTAATCCTGATGCTCCGGTTCTGCCTCCCAGAAATCCCCGGCGGGTTCGACCTCGGTGACGACCCGGCCCGGCCAGAGGCCGGATGCCTCGACATCGGCGATGGTGTCCCGCGCGACCGCTTCCTGCTCCGGCGACAGGAAATAGATCGCGGAGCGGTAGGAGCGGCCGATATCGTTGCCCTGCCGGTTCGGCGTCGTGGGATCGTGGATCTGGAAGAAGAACTCCAGCAGGTCGCGATAGCTGATGCGGGCCGGATCGAAGACGATCTCGATGCCTTCGGCATGGTCGCCGTGGTTGCGGTAGGTGGCATGGGGCACATCGCCGCCGGTATAGCCGACACGCGTGGACAGCACGCCCGGAAGCTTGCGGATGAGATCCTGCATGCCCCAGAAACACCCGCCCGCGAGAATGGCGGTCTCGGTCTTGTCAGTCATGGATGGTTCTCCTGCGTTCCGTATGGAGAGAATTTGGGCCGGCGCCGCGCCTGCGGCAAGAGTGGACCTTGAAACAACCCGCCTTCCGGCGTCAGATAGGCCGAACCGGGGGACGGAAACATGCACATTCGCAAGACCTGGAAGACCTATGACCATTACGCCTTCGGCGGTGTGGCCATCCTGGGAACGGTTTTTGCCATCATCCTGATCGAGGCGGTAATGATGACGCCGCGCTGGGCGGCATGGGAGGCGGAACTGGGCCAGGTCTCCGGTCCGTTCATGAATGTGCTGGGTGTCCTGTTCGGCCTGACCCTCGCCTTTCTGGCGAATGACACCTGGACGGCCCACGACCGCGCACGCGGCGCAGTGCTGCGCGAGGCCGATGCCATCCGCCGCCTTGACATTCTCGCGGAAACCACGCCGCCGGAGACACGGCCTGCCCTGCACGCGGCGATCCGGGCCTATGCGGCGGCGGCCGTGGACGAATGGCCAGCGCTTGCGCATTGCGAGACGTCCGGCGCGGCGGCGGCCGCCGCCGATGACCTGTTGCGCCACGTGGCGTTCGACCGGGCGGGGGGCGGCGCGGGTGGACCCGTGCGCCAGGCGATGATCAATGCCGTGACCGAAGTGCGCGAGAACCGGGACGTCAGGATCGGTCTGAGCCGAACCCATGTGAACCCGCTGAAATGGCTCGGCATGGCCTTTCTCGGCTTCCTGACCTTGCTCTCCATCGCCGCCATCCACGCGACCGACCCTGCCGCGGCCCTCGTGGCGATGATCCTGTTCGGACTGGCCGCCGCGCCAACCGCCGCCATCGTGCTTGTCCATGGCAATCCGTTTCAGCAACCCTCCGCGGTCACCCCGGCACATTTGCAAGCGGCCCTGGCGGGGACAACAAGCCAGTCAGAAAACGGATGACGTCCTGCTGGCCAGGAATTCCTGCCCACGGAAGAATGACGCTTTCATACGCGTCTGCCTTTGAGCGATCCCGCCCGAGCCGGACCTAGTCTGGGCAGATGCCCTCCCTCATGGCCGCAGCGCATGTTCCACGCTGAACGCGCGTTCCTTCAGGAACCGCCAATGCCTGTGATGCCTGCCACGGAGGCATGGACGCCGTTGACGATGGTACCGGTATTCACAGCACCCAGCGCAGTGGTGCTGATGTTCGCGACGGTCCCGTTCAGGCCGGTCAGCGCATTGTTGACATCGCCTTGAACAGCGCCGGCATTGTGCGCCACATTCAACATCAACGTCCCGGTGTCGGCGTTGCCACCGACCGCAACCAGGGCGCTTTCCACCGCTTGTGACGATGCCGTGCGGGCATCATCGACAGCCGATTCGATACCCAGCGTGATATCCCCTGTATTCACTGCACCCAATGCTGTGGTTGCCATGTCGCCGAAATCGATGGCAGGCAAATGGTACGCGATACTGCCCGTAGCGCCAGCGGCTTTGTCCTCAGCCGCAACGGTCATGCCACTGACGACGTTGGTGATACTGCCGTCAATCTTGGAGACGGAATGATCAATGAGCGACGTCGTCGTCACGTCCCTGAACACTTGGAGCAATGCCGTACTCTCGGCATCAGCGGGACGAACCAGGTATGAATTTTTTCCATCACTGTAGACAAGTTCATCGCCGGACAGGATCGCCACCGGATCCAAAGACTGAACAAGATACTTAAAACCACCGACAAAGGCGGGATTAAAAACGAAGAACCCTTCGGTCGGATTTGGCACGTCTACAAGTTCCAGAACACCGCTGCGACTAACGATTAAATCCTGAGAAAAACCAGTTCGAGAAGACGGTATGATCGTGCCCAAATCGCTTTTCTTTATGGGATACATATCCCCACCATTGCTGGATAATACATACCCGAATATCGCGCCCGGATCCGCGCCTTCGAGTGCGATCGTCTCTTGTACGGTAATCGAGTCGTAAATGACCTCAGACATGTTCTCGGCGATGTTCGCATAAACACCATTGACCGGCGCAACATTGCTGACACCATCCACCTGATCGAGAACACGCTCCAGCACGGTTTGCGCATGCGCGGGCAAAGCAAAAGCCAGCATGCTGAAAAGGCCACCTGTTGCAATCACGCGACCAAAACCGCACACACCCATCGAACACCTCAAAATCTACCCCTAAAAACACATATCAAACCTGAAACGACCGACCCCTAACGCAAGCGATCACGTGCTGTAAACACATCGACCCACAAGTCGTATTGTCGATCGCCAATACCATGCCCGCGACGAAATCTATGCGACACCGAGGCAACATGGCTGCCTCCCGCCACCCTGCTGTCAGCATCCCCCTCACCGCTCCCCTCCTGCCCCTTCCCTTTCGGCGGAACTCTGCCCATATTGCCGCCATGGCAAGATCATCGAAAAAAACAGGCAAGCCCTCCGGGTTTGGTGAAGCCCCGCAGGCGCCCTTCGAGGGTGCGCCGCTGACCGGCGATATCGCGGATTGGGCAGCGGAAATCGCACGTGAAGCGGAGCAAGGCGAAGCGCCGCGCAAGATTTCCGCCACTGAAATAAGCCTGATCGAAAAGCAGGCCGAGGAAGCAGCACTCCGCGAGGCCAAGCAGGCCCGCAAGGAAGAGATGCGCGAGATCCGCTCAAAAGCCGGAACCCATCGCGTCAAGGCTGGCGCCAAGGCCCCTGCAGACGCCGCGCCCAAAGGGCGCAAGACGACGGAGAAGCGCACCGGCGGCGGCACGCTGATCGGCGGCACCAGCGACCCGAAGGCGCGCGCCGCGGCCGGCCTCAACCCAGTTTCCGGCCTCGACGTCAGCCTTGAGGAGGCGAAGGGCTTGTCTGCCGCCGGCGTCACCGCCACGGTGGAGGCGCTGTCGCGTCTGATCGAGACGGGCGATCCCAACCTGCGCGAGAAGGCCTGGGTGCCGCACCGCCCCGCCCGCCCGGAGAAATCCGAGGGCGGTATTCCGCTGCGCATGGTCACGGACTTCGCGCCCTCCGGCGACCAGCCGACGGCCATCGCCGATCTTGTCGAGGGGGCCAACGAGAATGAACGGACGCAAGTCCTGCTGGGCGTCACCGGCTCCGGCAAGACCTTCACCATGGCCAAGGTGATCGAGGAGACGCAGCGCCCGGCGGTCATTCTGGCGCCCAACAAGACGCTGGCCGCCCAGCTCTATGGCGAGTTCAGGAAGTTCTTTCCCGACAATGCGGTGGAGTATTTCGTTTCCTATTACGACTACTACCAGCCGGAAGCCTATGTGCCGCGCTCCGACACCTATATCGAGAAGGAATCCTCGATCAACGAGCAGATCGACCGCATGCGCCATGCCGCCACGCGCGCACTGCTGGAGCGCGACGACGTCATCATCGTCGCCTCGGTCTCCTGCATCTACGGTATCGGCTCGGTGGAAACCTACACCGCCATGGCCTTCCAGATGTCGGTCGGCGACCGCATCGACCAGCGCGAACTGCTCGCCGACCTCGTCGCCCAGCAATACAAGCGCCAGGACATCAATTTCGTGCGCGGCTCCTTTCGCGTGCGCGGCGACACGATCGAGATCTTCCCCGCCCACCTGGAGGACCAGGCCTGGCGCATCTCGCTGTTCGGCGACGAGATCGATTCCATCACCGAGTTCGACCCGCTGACCGGCCACAAGACCGGCGACCTGAAGACGGTGAAGATCTACGCCAACTCGCATTACGTGACGCCGAAGCCGACGCTCAACCAGGCCGTGAAGTCCATCAAGGAGGAACTCAAGTGGCGGCTGCAAGAGCTTGAAAAGGCGGGCCGGCTGCTGGAGGCCCAGCGGCTGGAGCAGCGCACGCGTTTTGACATCGAGATGCTGGAGGCGACCGGCTCCTGCCAGGGCATCGAGAACTATTCGCGCTACCTCACCGGCCGCGCGCCGGGCGAGCCGCCGCCCACGCTGTTCGAATACATTCCCGACAACGCCATCCTGTTCATCGACGAGAGCCACGTCACCGTGCCGCAGATCGGCGGCATGTACCGGGGCGACTTCCGCCGCAAGGCGACGCTGGCCGAATACGGCTTCCGCCTGCCCTCCTGCATGGACAACCGCCCGCTGCGCTTCGAGGAATGGGACGCCATGCGCCCGGCCACGGTGGCGGTATCGGCCACCCCCGGCGGCTGGGAGATGGAGGAGGCCGGCGGCGTCTTCGCCGAGCAGGTGATCCGCCCGACCGGCCTGATCGACCCGCCGGTGGAGGTGCGCTCCGCCCGCAGCCAGGTGGATGACGTGCTGGGCGAGATCCGCGCCACCGCCGCTGCCGGCTATCGCACCCTGTGCACGGTGCTGACCAAGCGCATGGCCGAGGACCTGACCGAATACCTGCACGAGCAGGGCGTGCGCGTGCGCTACATGCATTCCGACATCGACACGCTGGAGCGCATCGAGATCATCCGCGACCTGCGGCTCGGCGCCTTCGACGTGCTGGTCGGCATCAACCTGCTGCGCGAGGGCCTCGACATTCCCGAATGCGGCTTCGTGGCCATTCTCGATGCCGACAAGGAGGGCTTCCTGCGCTCCGAGACCTCGCTGATCCAGACCATCGGCCGCGCCGCGCGCAATGTCGACGGCAAGGTCATTCTCTATGCCGACAAGGTGACCGGCTCCATGCAGCGCGCCATGGACGAGACCAGCCGCCGCCGCGAGAAGCAGCTTGCCTGGAACGCCGAGCACGGCATCACGCCGGAAAGCGTCAAGTCGCACATCGCCGACATTCTCGACAGCGTCTACGAGGCCGACCACGTGCGCGCCTCCATTTCCGGGCCGGGCGGCCACGCGAAAAGCGAAGGCGCGCTCATGGGCAACAACCTGCAGGCCCATATCGAGGCGCTGGAAAAGCAGATGCGCGACGCCGCCGCCGACCTGGACTTCGAGGCCGCCGCCCGCCTGCGCGACGAGATCAAGCGGCTGAAGGCCACCGAACTGGAAATGATGGACGATCCGATGGCCCGCGACACCGGCATCGAGAACACCCGCGAGAGCCGCAAGCGCGCCGCGACCGGAAAGCGCACGCCGGAGAAGGACGCCGGCCTGTTCCGCAAGCCGACGCTGGACGAGATGACCGTGGGCCGCACGGAAGAGCCGGTCCAGAGCGTCAAGCCGGTGAAGCGCGAGCGGATCGGCGCCGGCTCCTACGAGGATGCGGGCGAGGAAAAGCGCCGCAAGCGCCGCCCCGGCAAGACCGGCCGGCCCGGACGGTGAAGGCGGCCGCCCTCGCCCTGCTGCTCATGGCCCTTCCGGTCCGGGCCGGCGAATGGACCGCGACCGAGCGCGTCGCCACCTATCCGGTGACCGGCGAAACCGGGCTGGCGCTCTACCGCTCCATCGGCGAGAACGGCCCGCGCCTCGGCCCCGGCGCCAGCGCCATCGCGCATACGAGTTTCGATCTGAAATGGCGCCGCGACTACCGCCGGCAGGGCAGCGCCTGCACGCTGCGCGGCGCCCTGCCCTTCCTCACCATCACCACCACAGTGCCGAAACCCGCAACCCCGCTGACAGGCGCGCTCGCACGCCGCTGGCAGGCGTTCATCACCGGCATAAGGGCGCATGAGGCCGTCCACGCCGCCATGATCCACGATCTCGTGCGCGCCATCGTCAGCGACACGGTGGGCACGCGCACGGAGAACGACCCCGGCTGCACGAAAATCCGCCCGCTCATCCTGCAAAAGGTGAAGGCGGCCTATGCCCGCCACCAGGCCCGCTCCCGCGCCTTCGACCGCGACGAGATGGGCCGCGGCGGCACTGTGGAAGGGCTGATCCGGGCATTGGTGGAGTGAGGGGGGGGGCTATGAGCAAACACGTGAAAGGGGCCAGCTTCTCCCTGACCGCATTCAGGTGTTAAACAGCTAAAACTGACATCAGGTCACGTTGAACACTTGGTCAGTACGACCACAAAACGACCGTGTTGTGCTGGATCGCCATATCGCTGCACCGTTCTATTTTCCTTCAATTCGCTCCAGTTCCAGAGAATCTACCTGTGGATTCGCCCATTTTTGATAAGGAACACAACCTTTCACTGTGGCGATTTATTGGGTAAAACCAGAATCGGAAAAACGATAATGAAAGCATAAGCAAATGCCTGAAAGATGGGTTGGAATTGTCGTAACGGGTGACAAGGCCATTGTGGTTGACGCCGAAGTACATGATGAGGGTCAACTCATTCTTCAAAATGATGAAACATGGAAACTGCAAGGCGGTAATCGAGCTTCCGCCTACAACGTAATCGGCCAACAGTGTCGTGACTATCTTCGCGCTAGTACCGTTTCAAAGGTGTTGGTCAAGGGTAGCGCGGTGTCGCTCGGCGGCACCAAGATTGGCCATCTTCGAAGCGCGGAACTGAGAGGCGTCATTATGGGTTCAGCGGCGTCAATTTGCAGTGTCAAGGAGTTTTCGAAGGCTGCGCTCAGCAGGAATTTCGGTGATAGGAAAGTCGACGAATACACAAAAGACGACGACTTCTGGACGACCCACTTCACCGGTAAAGACCTTAGGACGGGCAGCCGAGAGGCTGCAATCATGCTCTTGGCCGAAAGCGGTCGCAATGAATAATCACGTCGCAAATCTTAAGATAGGTCATCACAGTGGAAACGGTCACTTCGGTGATGTCCATGCCGCGGTTGATCAAGTTCATGGCGACGTTGCTGTGAAAATCATTTCTCAAAAGTATGATCAAAGCGATGCAGAATGGGATGCCGCGAAAGCCGAGTTTCTACGAGAGGCACAGCACCTAGCTGCCGCGGAACACCCAAACATCGTGCCAGTTTATCACTTAGGCGAAAGTCCGGACGGGAAAAGCATCCGCTACTGCATGAAGCTATGCGCTGGCGGCTCGCTGCAATCCCGATACGAAGCAGGCCCATTTAGCCTTTCAGATGTGCGGAAAGTGGGTACGGAAGTGTTGCTTGGGCTAGGCAATTTACACGCCCGCGGGATGATCCATCGCGATATCAAGCCGGGAAATATTCTTATAGACGAGAACGGCGTTGCGCGCCTCGGCGATTTCGGTCTTGTTACAGATGAGTTGTTGCACGGATACGCAATGGGTGCCGGATATTCCGATCATTTGGCATTCGAGTATTGGAAGCACGGAATCACGAGTCCGAAGTCAGACATCTGGGCACTCGGCATGACTCTGTATCGCTTGCTACACGGGCATGAATGGTACTCGGAATCTGAACTCCCGCGAGCGGTGATCGCAGATGGTGGTTTTCGCGACAAACTCAAGTGGCTCCCCCATATTCCGCAACGCTGGCGTCGAACAATTCGAGCCATGATGCACGACGACACGGAACTCCGCTGCCAGAATGTGGCGCAGGTGCAGGCGGCATTCGCTGGCTTGCCCACTGAACCTGATTGGGAATGTTCGGTCGGTCGCTCGCAGGTCCGTTGGCGAAGGCCAAAAGGCGGACGCATCGTTAGAGTCGAATGGAATCGCAATTCTCGCCGTCGTCACGACTGGCGAGCTTGGAGTGAACCAATCGGTACGGGACGGACGCGCCATCTCGGTGGTTCAAATGGTCTAGTTGGATCACAGGTTGCGATGAAAGCACTTGAGGCTTTCTTTCGGCTTTAAAATACTCGCTGTTTCGGCGGCAACATATATGGCCCCATATCCGTTGTCCTTACGGGCGGTTTCGCACCAAGGACTTCGATAGCGAGTTTTCGTCGGTCGCTACTACATGCGGAACAAAAGCTTTTTGCGGCTATAATTCCCTCCTGAGGAAGCCAAGTACGACCGCAGAACCTGCACACCGGTAAGCGTAGGGCTCTCATGACTGAGTTGGCATTGTGGTTGATCCTCCCGATTGACTAAGAACATACATGGAACATAAGTCAAATGCAATTGTTATGGCCGGTCACGTCAGCGTATGACCGCGCGGAGGATTCGACCTGCATTTTTTGGCTCATATCTGGTGAGCACATGTTAGAACTCAATAAAGCATTTCTCCTTTGTCGATAAATTGATGATCTATTTCTTTCTCGGACCGCAAACAATCGCTCACGCTCTTTCAAGGCAATTGTTTGAGTTGCAGAAAATGACTGGTTTCAAGACCAAATTCGTAGTTGGTCACCGACCGACTTGAGGGCGCAAAGCGGACATTCCAGTCACCCCCTCTATCCACACCCCCTCGCCCCTCGGCTACCCTTTGTCCACTGCCTTCACCGGGACGCGGGTCATGAACCGGGAAACGCGGAAGGGCAGTTGGCGGCGGAGGCGTGCGGTTGCGTCCTCCGCGTGGCTTGCAATGGGCCTTTGGCCAACGCACGGGGTTTTGGCCGCATTGTCCCGCGCGAAACCGGTTCCCGCTTTCGCTGGAAATGCTCATGCGGGCGGCCCGTCGGCGCCGGTCTCCTCCGGCCCGGCAGATGGGCACGAAGCCCCCGTTCACGGGCCTTTTCGGGGCCTGGAAGGACGGAAGGCGGAGCGGCGGCGGCAAGACATGCGACAGGTGGGTGAGGACCGTCTGGCGCAAGGCCAACGATTTGGCCTTGCCAGGGACGAACGCCCGGAGCCCAGGGCCGGAGGATCGCATGAACAAAAGCAAGTCCAGCGAAAGTGGATACCGGTTTCGCGTCCTCAATTGCGACAATTCCAAGCCACAGACACGCGAAACGGCGACCGCCTGTCGTTCCTGCCTCGCCCTTCATGCGGGCGAGCGCTCTTTTCCCTTCAACGGCCAGACGCGAAAGCGGGCGTGACGCCGGTGGCGGCTGGTTTCACCTGTGCGCCGCGAAACCGGACGGGCGCCGGCCCGCACGCCAAGGTGCAACGCCCTCCCTCCATCCGCCTTGCGGCATCAGGAGGGAGGACGCCGGGGGGCTAACGGTTGACGCGGCAGCCGCGGCGGCGCTCCTGGCGCTGGATCTGCGCCACCCGGCGCTGCTCCCAGCGCGACAGGCGCGGATTGTCGGTCCAGCAGTCATAATTGCGGAACGTTCGCCGTGCCAGGCGCGTCTTGAAGCAATAGCCGTTTTCGGCATAGATCAGGTTGCGCTCATACCACAGATCATAGCAACTCTGGGCGAAGGCGGCAGTGGGCATGGCCGCCGCGGCGGCGGCAAGTCCTGCGGCAAGGATGAACGTCTTCATGGTTTCCTCTCCATCATCTCCGGCGCTTGTGCCGGTTTCAGTATAGATTGGAACCGCGCGAAAAACCCGCCTTGCGTTAAATCAATCCTGCCGGGAAATATTTGCGCCCTGCACTTGCGGCATCCACAGCGTTTGCGCCGGGCCGACGGCCAGCACCTTGAACAGGCGGCCCATCTGCTCCGGCCCGGCCAGCCGCTCCACCGCGTCGTGGATGCGCGCCTGCTCCGCCGCCGACTTGCCCGCACCCAGCGCCCCCGCGCGCTCCAGCAGGCCGAGCGCCAGCAGGAAGTCGCCCTGCGCGCAAAGCCGCGCCGCCAGCCCCGCCGGGGCGGCCGCCCGCGCCAGCGCCGCGAAATCCACATGCGCGGTCAGGTCCGCCGCGCCGGGGTTTGCCAGCACCGGGTCCGGGCGATGGCCCTTCACCGCCTGCAACGTATTGCCGCAGGCCGGCTGCGCGTAGCCGTAATCGGGGAACAGGCCGGCCCCGCCATGGGCCGCGATGCGCGCGGCAATCGCCGCCATCAGCGCGGCGCGCTGCGGCGCCACCTCCGCGATGGCACCCTCCGGGGCGCGGGCCGCATCGGGCGGCAGCAGCGCCGGATCGGCCGGCAGGGCGCCCGCCAGGAAGGCGAGATCGCCGTCCACCGCGCCCACCATGCGCTCGCGCCACGCGCCGCCGGCCTTGACATATTGGCGGATGGGCACGGCATCGAACAATTCGTTGCCCAGCATGACGAGCGGCAGGTCCGGCAACGCCTCCACCCGGTCCACCCAGGCGGGCCGGGCCGGAGCGCCTGCCAGCCGCGCGCGCTGCACGGCGGCAAGGCGGGGGCTCGCCTCGACCAGATGCACTTGCGCCGCGCGCAGCATCGCCCCGCCATCAAGGCGGGCCAGCACGCGCAGCATGTCGGCCATCATCGTGCCGCGTCCCGGCCCGATCTCGGCGAAGACGAAGGGCGACGGGCTGCCCGCCCCCTGCCAGGCGCGATAGGCCCACACGGCCAGCAATTCGCCGAACATCTGGCTGATTTCCGGCGCGGTGGTGAAATCGCCCTCAACACCGAAGGGATCGCGCGTGGTATAGTAGCCATGCGCCGGATCGAACAGGCAGGCGGCGAAATAGTCTGCCACGCTCATCGGCCCGGTCAGCGCGATGCGCGCCAGCAGCCTGTCCTTCAGCGCGCTCACGCGGGAGCGCCCGGCTTGCGCGCCGTTGCCATGGCCCAGAGGCCGGCCAGCACCATCGGGGTGGAAAGCACCATGCCCATGGTCAGCCAGCCGGTGCCGAGCAGGAAACCGAGCTGCGCGTCCGGCTCGCGAAAGAATTCCACCACGATGCGCGCCAGCCCGTAGCCGGCGACGAAGGCACCGGCAATGAAGCGCGGCCGGCGCAGCATTCTTGCCCCCCACACCAGGATCGCCAGTAGAATGAACAGGACAAGGCCTTCCAGCGCCGCCTCGTAAAGCTGGCTGGGATGGCGCGGCACCTGAAGCGGGTCGGTGGGGAAGATCATCGCCACCGGTGCGTCCGTCGGCCGGCCCCACAGTTCGGCGTTGATGAAGTTGGCCACGCGCACCAGCCCGATGGCCGGCGGCACGCCCGCCGCCACCACGTCGAACAGGCTCCAGGTGGCGATGCCGCGGCGGCGCGCGAACAGGATCATCGCCAGCACCGTGCCGATCAGCCCGCCATGAAACGACATGCCGCCTTCCCACACGGCCAGCATGTCGAGCGGATTGGCGAGATAGCGGGCGAGGTCGTAGAACAGGATATAGCCGATCCGCCCGCCCGCCACGATGCCGATGGCCGCCCAGACGACGAGATCGTCGATATCCACCGGTGTCATCGGCGCCTTGCCATGGGCCCAAAGGCGCGGCGTCATCACCAGCCGGCGCGAATACCACCAGCCGAACAGGATGCCCACGACATAGCCGAGGCCGTACCAGCGCACGGCCAGCGGGCCGATGGAAAAGATCACCGGATCGATTTGCGGATAGGTCAGCAGGCTGAGCGGCAGGGTAAGGACGTCGGGCACGGGCGCCAGTCTCCGGAAGCGGCAGCGGGAATGCGCCACGTTTGCAATGGCACCTGCCGCAGGTCAAGGCGCGCGCGCTCTGCACTGGATGCTTGCAATCGCCGCCCGCCCGCCTTAGGTCATGCCTGTGAGACAAGAAAGGACTGTCCCATGACCACAGGCGCCGGACCGAACCGCATCCTTGACGAATTCGCCAAGCTGATGACCGATGCTGCCGGCGCCGCGCAGGGCGTGCGCCGCGAGATGGAGACGGCGATGCGCGCCCAGGCCGAACGTCTGGTGGCGTCCATGGACCTTGTCTCGCGCGAGGATTTCGAGGCGATGCGCGACATGGCGGTCAAGGCGCGCGCGGAAAACCGATCCTTGTCCGAACGCCTCGACAAGTTGGAAGCACGCCTGGCCGAACTGGAAGCCGGCAAGGCCGGCCGATAAGGTTTTCCATAATTTTTTTCGACCTGCGTCATGCAGGCCGGCGCGAGGAAAAAGCCTTTGCGCGGAATCGCTTGGCCCGCACGGCAGACAATGCGATTCAACGGCCATCCACATCTCTTCCTGCTCAACCGGCGAAAAGGGCTGGTCACGGGATTCCCTTTCAATACACTGAATCTACGACATGATTCGGAACCGCCGATCATGGCGGAAAGGCAACGGCCATCCCGGCCGTAAAGCCAGCGGGGCGCGTGATTCAAGCGTATGCGTTCGCACCAGCCAACCCGGGTGGCAGGATCCCTGCCGCCTTGCCGGAGAGGAAAGCAATGAGCCTGATCGACATGGACATGGACGATGCACGAACCGCCCATCCGGTGGATGTCATCGAACAGGTCGCCCTGCATCACGACTGGGCTTTTGAACGTTTCGCCGATGATGAACTGTCGGTCTCGGTCGCCGGCAGCTGGACCGACTATCATGTCTCCTTCTCATGGATGGAGGATTTCGAGGCCCTGCACGTCGCCTGCGCGTTTGACCTGAAGGTGCCGGAGAAGCGGGCATACGAGATCATGCGCCTGCTCTCGCTGATCAATGAACAACTGCTCTTCGGCCATTTCGACCTGTGGCAGCGCGAGGGCGCCATCATGTTCCGTCATACGCTGATCCTTCCCGGCGGTCTGGAGCCGACGGCGCTTCAGGTCCAGGCCATGCTGACGTCTGCGTTGGAATCCTGCGAAGCGTACTTCCAGTGCTTCCAGTATGTCATCTGGGCCGGGCAGACGGCCGAGGAAGCGATGCAGACCGTCAATTTCGAAACCTGTGGAACCGCCTGAAGCCATGGCAGAGCGCAAGCCGGAAATTACCTGGGCCGATTTCGAAAAAGTGGATGTGCGCGCGGGCACGATCGTCGAGGCGGAGCCTTTTCCCGAAGCGCGCAAGCCCGCGATCAAGCTACGGATCGATTTCGGCCAGGAGATCGGCATCAGGAAGAGTTCCGCCCAGATCACCCGGCACTACGCACCGGAAGAGCTTGTCGGCAAGCAGGTCATGGCCGTGGTCAATTTCCCGCCACGCCAGATCGGCAAGTTCATGTCCGAAGTGCTCACCCTCGGCTTTCCTGATGCTGACGGGGATGTCGTGCTTGCCGCCATCGACAAGCCGGTTCCCGACGGCGGCGCACTGTTCTGATCGCCCTGGAGCAATTCCGGTCTCGCTGTCCGGTCCGAATGGACGCCCTCCGGAAAGCTCACATCTAGCGGACCTGCATGTCGGCATCGTCCGCCCGTGCGGCCGAATGAACCGGTTGTGCCTTTGCCCGGCACGTTCCGAACAGGTCGAGTTTCGGGTCCCGGACATTCGTATCGACGTCGACCGCGCCAAGGACGGAATGAAAGAAATTGTCATGGCTGGCCGGAACCCCGGCCTTCGCGTCCAGGCACGCCGCATCGAGCCCGAGGTCGCGCCGGAACGGCTGCGAGAACCAGGCCAGGAAAGGCACACGTGTCTGCGTATCCGGCGCAATGAAATAGGGCGCGCCATGCAGGTAAAGTCCGTTCTCGCCCAGTGACTCGCCATGGTCGGAGGCAAAAACCAGTCCGGTCAGCAGGCGTTCCGACTGCGCCTCTTCCATCCGGATGATCTCTGCCAGGATGTGGTCGGTATAGAGGACGCTGTTGTCATAGGCGTTGCGGATTTCCTCCGCCGTACAGTCGGAGAACTGCGCCGAGCGGCATGCCGGCTTGAATGCCTCGAACTCGGCCGGATAACGCTTGTAATAGGCCGGCCCGTGGCTGCCGATCTGGTGCAGGACAATCACCGTGTTGCGTTTCGCCGCCGCCATGCGGTTCTTCAGGCGGGCGAGAAAGATGCCGTCATTGCATTCGTCATCGTCGCAGAACGCAGGGTCTTTCGAATGGGTAAGCAACTGGCTCGGCACCCGCGCAGCGATATCCTTGTCACCCGTATTGTTGTCCCACCACTCCACATCGAAACCCGCATGGCGCAACACGTCCAGCATGTTTTCATGGTCCAGTCCGCGCAGGTCGGAAAACGCGCTCCTTGGAAACATGGAAAACATGCACGGCATCGAGACGGCCGTTGCCGTGCCGCAGGTCACCGTGTCGGGAAAGTTCAGCACATCGAGCTTTGCCAGTTTCGGCGTCGTCTGGCGTTCATAGCCATCGAGTCCGAAGTCCTGTGCGCGCAGGGTCTCGCCAACGACGAGAACGAGAAACACCGGCTTGTCAGCATTGGCGAGATAGTGTCCGGGCCTGGCATCGAGTCCGACCGGCTGAACGACGATATCGCGCTTGCCCAGCGTATGTTTCACATATTTGACGATGGCATAGCTTGGGCCGATGGGGTTCAGGGAAAACACGAGATCCTTGCGCTCGCGAAAGGCGGACGAAAACGCCGCGTAATCCGAGAAGATGAGCCCGCCCGCCATGACAAGCATGACAGCGATCAGCGGGACGTTGATCGCAACGTCACGCCAGAATCGGGTCTTCTTTCGCCGCACCCAGAACAGCAATGCAACCGGCACGATTCCATACAGCAATGTGTGAAGGATGAAATCCGGCGAGATCAGGTGCTTGGCTTCGGTATGAGTCGTGGTCGCCGCATTGACGATCATGTCCTTGTCGATGATCGTCCCGAAGGCATCCATGAAATAGGACGCCACGGCCGCTCCGGTCACCAGGACGGCTGCAACCGGCTTGAACAGCCAGGGAAAGGTCAGGGAGACAAACAGCGCCGAATGGACGAGGAAAAGGCCTGCCATCAGCCTCCAGACGTCGCCGGGATGCGCCTGGAAGACATCCACGGCAACATGGTGGGCAGACAGGTTGAGAAGGACGGTGACATGGATGGCAAGGAGAAATGCCATTACCCGCGCGTTCAGAACTGGTCTTCTCATGTGGGCCTTTCCATTCGAATGCAGCGCATACTCGTCATAGACGACAAATCCGGCGCCAGCCATACGCCGTCAGAGGATGACAGAACGCTGACATTCTTGTCGCTGACTGAACGCCGTGCTATTGGGAACGCCCTCAATCGGAATTGAATGTCATGGATTTCCGGGCCGTTGTCCTGCCGATTGGCAGATATCTGGTCATCATCGCCGCTGCGATGCTCATTCCTGCCCTCGCTGACCTTGCTGCCGGGAATCCCGATTGGAAGGTCTTCGCGATTTCCGGCCTTTGCGTCGGTGGCGCGGGCGCAATGGTGGAAGCGGCCCTCTCGGGGCCGGGAACCGAACTGAAGCCGAAGGAGACCTTTCTGCTCGTCAATCTGGCCTGGTTCACCTTCTCGGCCGCCTGCGCCATTCCGCTATGGGCATCGGGCCTCGGCATTTCCTACACAGACGCATTTTTCGAAGCCGCCTCGGGCCTCACGACGACCGGATCGACGGTACTCAGCGGTCTCGACGCATTGCCGCCGGGTATCCTGCTCTGGCGTTCGCTGATGCAGTGGATCGGCGGCCTCGGCATCGTTGTCATCGGCATCTGGCTGCTGCCGGCCATGCGCATCGGCGGCCAGCAGCTGTTCTCCATCGAATCATCGGAAAAGCATGTGAAGCCCTATGGCCGGGTGGAACACTTCGTCCGGCGCATTCTCGGCCTCTACGGCGCGATGACGGTCGCCTCCGCATCACTCTATTTCGTCGCCGGCATGACCCCGTTCGAGGCTGTCAACCACGCCTTCACGACCGTGTCGACGGGCGGTTACTCCACGACCGACGCCTCTCTCGGCGGCTTCGACAGCCTCGCGATCTACTGGATCGCAATCACCTTCATGGCCCTTTCCAGCCTGCCCTTCCTCTTTCTCATCAATCTGGTTGAAAACCGGCGCAAGCTGGAACTGCAGCAGGTGACCTGGTTTTTCGCCATTGCCATGATACTCACATTGATCATTTTCGCCGTGACGCGCGCCGATACCGGCCAGGGCGATTTTGCACAGTTCACGCATGCGCTCTTCAACGTGGTTTCAGTCATCTCGACAACCGGCTACGCCACCCAGGATTATCTGCTCTGGGGCAGTTTTGCGCTGTCATTCTTCTTTCTCATTACTTTCATCGGTGGCTGCAACGGCTCAACGGCCGGCGGCTTCAAGATCTTCCGCATCATCATTCTGCTCAGCTTCATTCGCTCGCGCCTTCGCATGGCCGTGCGGCCCAATCGTATTTCGCCGGCCTATTTCGAGGGCGAGATCGTCCGGCCATCCGCGGTCGACAGCCTTCTGATCTTCTCGATCCTCTACGCGGCCACGGCCGCCCTTTTCGGGCTGGTCTATGCGGCATTCGGGCTGGACTTTGAAACCGCGCTTTCCGCATCCGTGACAGCATTGGCCAATGTCGGTCCCGGCATTGGCCCCGTCATCGGGCCGGCCGGCAATTTCGCGACGCTGCCCGATCCGGTCAAATGGCTCCTGTCACTGGAAATGATCCTTGGCCGTCTCGAAATCATTGGTGGAATTCTCATCCTGACGCCGGACTTCTGGAATGAATGATGAAATTCTGTGCAATTCTTTACCCGGACAAGAACTGTACAGAAATACGCCAGTTTTGTCTTGCCGCTGTCATAAAACCGTGCGATAGTTTGCGCCGTTCGGGCAACTTTCGGTCCGGAGAATGGCAGTGGCTTGAGACCAATCCTTCCCCGACACTGTAAGACTCTGACGCACTTCCGCCCGTGTGGGCGGGACCGCCGGAACGGCGGTTCAACTACCAGGACTTCGGAAAGGACCAAGTCATGAGCCAGACCGGCACGGTCAAATTCTTCAACACCGAGAAGGGATACGGGTTCATCACGCCTGACGACGGCGCGAAGGACGTATTCGTTCACATTTCCGCCGTGCAGGCCTCCGGCATGCAGTCGCTGGGTGAAGGTCAGAAGGTTTCCTTCGACGTCGAGCCCGACAAGCGCGGCAAAGGCCCCAAGGCGGTCAATCTCGTCGCTGAGTAAGGCGCCCCCTTAAACAGCTTCGGACGAGACCGGACGCGGCGTTCAGGCGCCGCGTTTTTTGTTTGAACAACGCGTTCAGCCTGCGTTCAGGCAGACTTGGCAAGTATGGTCTCCAACAAGCCGCTCTTGGCCTCATGGAGAAACACCGATGATCAGCTTTGCCCGCAATGCCCTGCTCGCCGTCGCCGTCACCGCGTCCAGCCTTGCACCGCTCACTGCCGAAGCCCGCGACTGGAAGCGCGGCATCGAGCGGCACGAACGCCATCACGGCGGTGCCGGCCGTCATGATCGCCATCGCCCGGACCGGGTCGTTCGCCGCAGCCACAAGAACCGCGACGCCGCGATCGTGGCCGGCATAGCCGGGCTTGCGATCGGTGCGATGCTGGCAGACAGCTATTCACGCCGCCACGCCGTGCCTCAAGACGGACCATATTATGGCGACGGTCGCCGGGCTTCCAATCCCGATTACTTCCCGCCTGCTCCGGCCCGCAATCCCGATGTCGTCTATGCGCCGCAGAGCAGCGGTGCGGCAGAACCCTGGAGCCGCGAATGGTACCGCTATTGCGAAAATCGCTACCGCTCTTTCGACCCCGATTCAGGAACCTTCATGGGCTATGACGGCAAGCGTCATTTCTGCGTCGCCCGGTAATCCGGCAAGCGAAGACCGCCTCCCCGCCTCACGCCCCGGCCATTTCGCCGGGGCTCGTTCTTGTCAGACGAGGAAGGGATTGGTCCGCCGCTCATCGCCCAGACGTCCGCCAGGTCCATGGCCGCACAGGAAGCCCACATCATCGCCCAGCGGGAACAGCTTCTCCTTGATCGAGCGAATCAGTTGTTCGTGATTTCCGCCCGGCAGATCCGTCCGGCCGATCGAACCGCGGAAAAGAACGTCACCGACATGGGCGAAGCGGGCCTTCTCGTTGTAGAAGACCACATGTCCAGGGGCATGCCCAGGACAGTGCAGCACCTGGAACACGTGTTCGCCGAAGGACACCGTGTCGCCATCCTCAAGCCAGCGGTCCGGGGTGACATTGCGCACCGCACCATCCATGCCGAACATCCGCGCCTGCTGCTCAAGCCCCTGGAGCAGCGGCAGGTCATCGCGATGCGAGCCGACAATCTCGACGCCGAGTGTGTCCTTCAGGTCCATCGCCCCGCCGGCATGGTCGATATGGCCGTGCGTCAGCCAGATCGCCTTGATTTCAAGGCCATTCTCCCGGATCGTCTGGACGATCCGGTCCACATCGCCCCCCGGATCGACCACGACACCCTCCCTGGTCTCGCTGTCGAACAGGATGGTGCAGTTCTGCTGGAACCCGGTGACGGGAATGATGCCGGCGTTCAGTTCGCCCATGGAAAAGCCTCCTGGTAAGTCGCGAAAGGCTTAATGCATTTTGCCCTGTGGTGGAAACACCTGGCGCAGCACAAATGAAAACGGACGGCCAGGGCGGCCGTCCGTATTGGTCTTGGAGCAGGATATGCGCGGTTTACTCGGCCGCCATCGCCTTGGGCTGCACTTCAGCCATGTAGTCGTCAACGAGCGTCCGCGTGATCTCGCCGACCTCGAAACGGTAGGGGCCGACCTCCGATACAGGCGTAACTTCCGCCGCGGTGCCGGTCAGGAAGCACTGCTCGAAACCTTCCATTTCCTCGGGCATGATCACGCGCTCGACAACCTCGTAGCCGCGCGCCCTGGCAAGCCCGATGACCGTGCGCCGGGTGATGCCGTCGAGGAAACAGTCGGGTGTCGGCGTGTGAATCACGCCATCCTTGACGAAGAAGACATTGGCACCGGTCGCTTCGGCCACCTGTCCGCGCCAGTCCAGCATCAGCGCATCGGCATAGCCCTTGGCTTCCGCGGCATGCTTGGAAAGCGTGCAGATCATGTAAAGGCCGGCAGCCTTCGACCTGGATGGCGCCGTGCGCGGATCGGGCCGTCGATACTCGGCCAGATCCAGGCGAATGCCCTTGAGCCGCTGCTCCGGATTGAAATAGCTCGGCCATTGCCAGATGGCGATGGCCAGATTGATCCTGTTCGACTGTGCCGATACGCCCATCATCTCCGATCCGCGCCACGCGATCGGCCGGACATAGGCATCCTGGAAACCCTGCATGGCGAGCAATTGCCGGCAGGCCTCGTCGATCTCTTCCACCGTCCACGGGATGGTGAAGCCGAGGATGCGGCCGGATTCGTGCAGCCGCTCGGTATGCTCGGTCAGCTTGAAAATCTCGCCGCCATAGGCGCGCTCGCCTTCGAAAACGGCGCTGGCATAATGCAGGCCATGGGTCAGCACGTGGATCTTCGCATCTGCCCAGCGAACGAATTCGCCGTTCATCCAGATGTGTCCTTCAAGCTGATCGAACGGAACCGAAGCCATCGTTTGTACCCTCCCGGATTACGTGGTGACGAAGTCGCAAACGCCGGGCGGGGCCATCGGAGCGCCGGGAAATGAAGGAAGAATATTCCTGGAAAACCCGTCCGGTTTGCCTTTTCGTGCACGGTGTGGCGAAAACCTTGCCAAAAATTATCATCGGGCGTAATTTAAGTCAACATGACTGACATAATTTCCGCAACAGGGCCGGCTTCGGCTGGCGACGACCTGCAGGATCCGGTGCGCACACCGCTTGGCGGCGCGCGCGAAGGGATCGACTTCGACCTGATCGAACTCCTCTTCTTCGCCTATCGCGACTTCACCTCCGACCCGGACGCGATCCTCGCACGCCAGGGCTTCGGCCGCGCGCACCACCGCGTCGTCCACTTCGTCAATCGCATGCCCGGACTTACCGTCGCCGAATTGCTGGACGTCCTCAAGATCACCAAGCAAAGCCTGGCCCGTGTCCTCAAGCAGCTCATCGAGACGGGCCATGTGGTCCAGGAGCAGGGGCCGAAGGACCGCCGCCAGCGCGAGATCTACCCCACGGCCAAGGGCCGCGCCCTTGCCTTGGCGCTGGCGCGGCCACAGTCCCGCCGCATCTCCAAGGCACTGGAAGAGGCAGGACCGGACAACCGCGCCGCCGTGGAGGAGTTTCTGCGCGCAATGGTGGAGAAGGAACTGCGTCCGCAATACGACCGCCTTCCCAAGGCGCGATGAACCCGCCGGCCTCTCATGCCGGATGGCCAGGGAGAATGCCGATGAGCCGACCAGACGACAGCTTGACCGGGCCGTTGGCCGATGACGCACCGCACCTGCTCGTGGTCGACGACGACACCCGCATCCGCTCCCTGCTGGAGCAGTTCCTTTCGGCCGAGGGCATGCGCGTCACCACGGCGGCAACCGCCGCGCAAGCTCGCCGCAAGCTGGAGGGGCTCGACTTCGACCTGCTCGTCGTCGACGTGATGATGCCCGGAGAAAGCGGCGTTGACCTGACCCGTTCGCTGCGCCAGACAAAGGATGTTCCCATCCTCATGCTCACCGCGCTTTCGGAAACGGGAAACCGGATCAACGGGCTCGAAGCCGGTGCCGACGACTATCTGGCCAAACCCTTCGAGCCGCGCGAACTCGTGCTGCGCATCAACAATATCCTGCGCCGCGGCGCCCCGCCTCCCCAGCTCAAGCCCGAGATGATCGTCTTCGGCCCCTATGCCTTCTCCATTGCCAGGCGCGAGTTGAAGAAGGGCGGCGAGGCCATCCGCCTGACCGATCGCGAACAGGAAATCCTCTGCCTCTTCGCCGAGCGCCCGGGCGAGACCATCGCCCGCCACGAACTGACCGGCACCGGCGCCGATGTGGGGGAACGGACGGTGGACGTCCAGATCAACCGCCTGCGCCGCAAGATCGAGAAGGACCCGGCAAATCCGGTCTGGTTGCAGACGGTGCGCGGCCTCGGCTACCGCCTGTCGGTGGATTGATGCACTGCGGGACTGCCTGCATGTCGCCTTTGTGTGCTATTCGGTGATCCGGGCAGCAGCAACAGGGAACGGGCCAATCCCGAAAACGCCATGAGCGAGGAGACGGCAGGCAAGGGCAGGACGGCAGCGCGGCGCCATCCCGGGCTTGCAGCAGTGCGCGAGCGCTGGCGCCATTTCTGGCGCCAGGTTTCCCGACGCATGCCCAAGCGCCTCTACGCACGTTCCCTCATCATCGTCATCGCGCCGATGATCCTGCTGCAGTCGGTCATTGCTTTCGTCTTCATGGAACGTCACTGGCAGACCGTGACCCAACGCCTTTCCCAGGCCGTCACCCGCGACATCGCCGCCATCATCGACATGATCGAGACCTGGCCGGAGGAAGGCCATGCCGAGGCCATCCGGATCGCCCAGGAACGGCTGCAATTGAAGGCAGACCTGCTGCCGCCGGACCCGTTGCCGGCGCCGGGGCCGAAGCCCTTCTTTTCCATCCTCGACACCATCCTGTCCGAGGAGATCACGCGCCGCATCAACCGGCCGTTCTGGATCGACACGGTCGGCAATTCCAATGTCGTGGAAATCCGCATCCAGTTGGAGGACCAGGTTCTGCGTGTCTTCGCCCGCCGCAGCCAGGCCTATGCCTCCAACACCCATATCTTCCTGTTGTGGATGGTCGGCACGTCGCTCGTCCTGCTGTTTATCGCCATCCTGTTCCTGCGCAACCAGATCCGTCCGATCCAGCAACTGGCAGAGGCCGCCGAGGGCTTTGGCAAGGGGCGGCCCATGCCGGCCAACTTCCAGCCACGCGGAGCGGAGGAAGTGCGCCGCGCCGGGCTCGCCTTCATCCTCATGCGTGAGCGCATCGAGCGCCAGATCGAGCAGCGCACCGCCATGCTGAACGGTGTCAGCCACGATCTTCGCACCATTCTCACCCGGTTCAAGCTGCAACTGGCAATCGCGTCCCGCAAGATGGATGTCAGCGCCATGGAGCAGGATGTGGAAGACATGCGCTCCATGCTGGAAGGCTACATGGCCTTTGCCCGTGGCGATACGGCAGAGGATTCCGGCGAATTCGATCTGGCTCCCTTCTTCGCCAAGCTGGAAGAGGAAGCCCGGCTGCGCAAGCGCAAGCTGACCACGGAGATCAGGGGCACGCCCCTCATCACGGTAAAGCCGACGGCCTTCACGCGGCTGGTGTCGAACCTGACGGCCAACGCCTTCCGCCACGCCGGAAAGGTGGAGGTCATGGCGGTTCACGCGGCCCGCACGCTGACCATCATGGTGGACGATGACGGCCCCGGCATCCCGGCAGACCGGCGCGAGGACGTCTTCAAACCCTTCTTCCGGCTTGACGAGGCACGCAACCAGGATTCCAGCGGCACCGGACTGGGCCTGTCCATCGCGCGCGACATCGCCCGCAGTCATGGCGGCGACATCATGCTGGAAGACAGCCCGCTTGGCGGACTTCGCGCCATCGTCAAGCTGCCCGCGTGATCTCCAGCCGGCAGAACGCTATTTCTGCTGGATCGACAGAACGAAGAACATCAGTTCCAGAATGCGGACCCGCACGGCCAGATCCCGCTGGAGACCGTCGGCTCCGGATGCGGCAGTGAACCGCGCTCCCCATACCGGCATGTCCCGGGTGCCGTGACCGGCAACTTCGCCACGCCCGTCGATCACCTCCATCACCCGGATGAAGGGAAAGTCGCCGCCATTGTTCTTGGAAATCTGGGTGAGGTCCGAGGGCGCGATTTTCATGTATTGCGCCATGGGTCCGTCGCCCTTCCCTTCGGTGCCATGACATGAAGCACAGGAGAGCCGGTATTCGGTGTCGGTGATACCGAATGTCGTTTCAGCCGCTTGGGCTGCCCCCGCAAAAAGGCCCAGCCCGAGAATCGAGAAAAGCAAGGTCCGCATGACAGTTCCTCCCGTTGTCAGGAAGGAAAACGCTACACGCCCCATGCGAGGACGCGTTGATGGCCGTCAATGGGAACGGGGATCATGCGCATTTGCTGCGCGGGCGGGATCCCGTCTGGAAGGCGCGATGGCGAAAGAAGCCGGCACCGGCGCGCCTCCCCCATCAGCGGAGATGCGTCAGGTTCCGCAGAACGTCGCCTGAACCACCTCGTGCTGCTTTGGCGGATTGGCATAGGCGGACCGGTCCGGCTGCTCCTCATAGGGGCGCACCAGAACTGCGTTGAGCGCGTGAAACGGTTTGAGATCGCCTTCCAATGCAGCCGAGATGACCGCTTCGATACGATGATTGCGGGGAATGAAGGCCGGATTGGCGCGCTTCATTTCGGACTGGCGCGCCGGTTCGTCACGTGTCTCGCGCGCCAGCCGCGAGCGCCATCGCACCGCCCAGGCATCGAAGGCCGTCGGGTCGACGAAAAGCGAGCGGGCTGGTTCGTCCGTCTCTTTTCCACCGGCGCCAGGCAGGCTGGAAAGGGCACGGAAAAGGTTCGTGTGATCGGCCTGGTTCTCTGCCATGGCGGTCAACAGATCCTGCGCAAGCGCGTCATCGCCCTCTTCGCGCCGCTCCAGCCCCAGTTTGAGATGAAGCACATCCGCCATGGCCGCGTTGAACCTGTCGGCAAAGCCGTCGATCACGGCTTGCGCCCGCTCCACCGCGCGTTCCGATTCCGGTGCGATCAGCGGCAACAGCGCCGAGGCCAGTTGGGCCAGGTTCCACTGGGCAATTCCCGGCTGGTTGATGAAGGCGTACCGCCCTTGCCGGTCGATGGACGAATAGACAGTGCGCGGATGATAGGCGTCCATGAAGGCACAGGGTCCGTAGTCAATCGTCTCACCGCAGACCAGCATGTTGTCGGTGTTCATCACGCCATGAATGAAGCCGACCCGCATCCATTGCGCGACAAGCCGCGCCTGCGCGGCGCATACGGCTTCCAGCAGGGCCAGCGGGCGGTTGTCCGCCTCCAGCAGGTGCGGATAGTGCCGCTCCAGTGCATGGTCGACCAGCAGGCGCAGCGCCTCGCCATCCTGACGCACGGCGAAATACTGGAACGTGCCGACACGGACATGGCTGGAAGCCACGCGCGTGAGCACCGCGCCCGGCAACACCGTTTCCCGGATGACCGGTTCACCCGTTGTCACCGCGGCCAATGCCCGTGTCGTGGGTATGTTCAGCGCTTGCATCGCCTCGGACACGATATATTCGCGAAGGACCGGCCCCAGCCAGGCACGGCCGTCGCCGCCGCGCGAGAACGGCGTGCGCCCGGAGCCCTTGAGCTGGATGTCGCGGCGCTTTCCGTCACGCCCGATCACCTCGCCGAGGAGGATGGCACGCCCGTCGCCCAGTTGCGGCACGAAACCGCCGAACTGGTGGCCGGCATAGGCCTGCGCGATGGGCGCTGCGCCTTCCGGCACGCTGTTTCCCGCCAGCATGGCGACACCGTCGGGCGATGACAGCAGGTCCGGATCGAGGCCGAGTTCACCGGCCAGCACCCGGTTCAGGGCCAGCAGTTGCGGGGCGCCGACCGGCTCGGGATCAAGCCGGGCAAAGAAACGATCCGGCAGGCGCGCATAACTGTTGTCAAAAGCGATTGTCATGACTGCAAGATAGGGAGCCTTGCAACAGCGGAAAAGGGGATATGGACACGTTCACCGCGGCAGGGTCTTGCCCGCATTGACACCGGCCGGTTCCCTGCCCCAACATCCGGCCAGACGAAGCGGCATGCAGGACAATGATGACGATGGCAGCGAAAACGGCGCCGGTGACTGCCGCGCCCCTGCGGGAGGCTGCGAATCGCGGCATCCGCCATGGCTTCTTCACACGCTCTGGCGGCGTGTCGCGCGGCATCTATGCCGGGCTCAATGTCGGCATCGGTTCCGCCGACGATCCCGCAGCCGTTCACGAGAACCGAAGCCGCGTCGCAGCCCATTTGGGGGTCGATGCGGCCAGCCTTGTCTCCCCCCATCAGGTCCATTCGCCAGATGTCGTCACGGTCGACGCCCCCTTCACCTCCGAGCGGCCGCGGGCAGACGGCATCGTGACCGCAACGCCGGGCCTTGCAATTGCCGTCGTCACGGCCGATTGCGGCCCCGTCCTCCTCGCCGACCCGAAGGCCGGCGTCATCGGCGCGGCGCATGCCGGCTGGAAGGGCGCGCTGGGCGGCGTCCTGGAAAACACCGTCGCCGCCATGGAACGGCTCGGCGCATGCCGCGAAGCGATCGTCGCGGTTCTCGGGCCGTCGATCAGCCGGCACGCCTATGAGGTCGGTCCCGAATTTGTCGATCGCTTCACGGCAAGCGATCCGGACACTGCGCGCTGGTTCACGGCATCGCCGCGCGACGGCCACGCCATGTTCGATCTTCAGGGCTTTACGGTCGACCGGCTCTTGCGTGCCGGCGTGAACGCATCCATGACCGGCCACTGCACCTATGCAGGCGAAACGGATTTCTATTCCTATCGCCGCAAGACCCATCGTGGGGAAGCCGATTACGGCCGCCAGATGTCGGCCATCGTTCTGGAGGAAAAATCATAATGGCATTGCATTTCGATGAAGCGGAATTCGCCTCCCGCCGCGACAGGCTGGCCGTTGCCATGGCCGACCAGAAGCTGGATGCCGTCCTGCTGTTTGCGCAGGAGAGCATGTACTGGCTGACCGGCTATGACACGTTCGGCTTCTGCTTCTTCCAGTGCCTGGTGGTCAAGGCGGATGGCGAGATGGTGTTGCTCACCCGTTCCGCGGACCTGCGCCAGGCACGCCATACCTCCAATATCGAGAACATCGTCATCTGGACCGACCGCGCAGGCGCGAACCCCGCCGTCAATCTGCGCGACCTGCTCAATGACCTCGATCTGCTCGGCTGTCGCATCGGCGTGGAATTTGATACGCACGGCCTGACGGCGCACAGCGGAAGGCAACTCGATGAACAGTTGCAGACCTTCGGCAGCATTGTCGATGCCTCCGGCCTTGTCTCGGGGCTTCGCCTCATCAAGAGCCCGGCCGAGATCGAGAAGGTGCGCAAGGCCGCCGCACTGGCCGACGACGCCCTCGATGCGGGGCTCAAGCTGATCGGGCGCGGTGCCGATGAAGGCAAGATCCTGGCTGCCATGCAGGGCGCCGTGTTCGAGGGTGGTGGCGACTACCCGGCCAACGAATTCATCATCGGCTCCGGCGAGGACGCGCTTCTTTGCCGCTACAAGTCCGGCCGCCGCAAACTCGCCGCCAATGACCAGCTCACTCTCGAATGGGCTGGCGTCTACAATCGCTATCACGCCGCGATGATGGAGACCGTTCTCACCGGCAAGGTGTCGAAACGCCACCGCGAACTGTTCGAGGCGGCGCAGGCCGCCCTTGCCGCCGTGGAAAACGCCATGGTTCCAGGAAACACATTCGGCGACGTTTTCGATGCCCACGCCCGCGCCATGGAGGCGCATGGGCTGACCAAGCACCGGCTCAACGCCTGCGGATACTCCCTGGGCGCCCGCTACACGCCGTCCTGGATGGAGCGCCAGATGTTCTACACCGGCAATCCCGAACCGGTCGCGCCGGACCAGACCCTCTTTGCCCACATGATCATCATGGATTCCGAAACCGGCACCGCCATGTGTCTCGGCCGCACCTATCTGACCACTGCGGGCGCGCCCGAATGCCTGTCGCGCCACACGCCGGACTTGATCGTTCGCTAGGGCTGATGCAACAACAACGGGTATGAACAAGGGAATCGGGAGAGGCCAGACATGGGGATGACGCGCCGGATAGCAGTCGCGTGTGTCTCAGCCCTGTTGCTGGCCGGCTGCACGGCCCAGGATACGCTGGCCCCGGAAAACCAGTCCGCGGCGGGCACGCCTTCGCTCACGCCGCCGCGCACCGGTCCCCTGACCCCCGGGGAACCGGGTCTCGGCAATGCCCGTGTTCGCTTCGCTCCCATCGTCGGCTCCACGGTCGAGGCGGTCACGCCCATGTCGCGGCGCATTTCCGTGCGGGCAAGGGAAGCCGGCATGGTGATCGTGCCCGCGGACGACCCCGCCCAGACCCATCTGGTCAAGGGATATTTCTCCGCCCTTGCCGATGCCGGTCAGACAACCGTGATCTTCGTCTGGGATATCCTCGACAGCGCAGGCGACCGGCTTCACCGGATCCAGGGCCAGGAGGTTGCCCCTGATGCCGCCGATCCGGAAGACCCCTGGCGCTCGGTTCCGGTGGAAACGATGGAACGCATAGGCGACCGGATGATGAGCGAGCTCACTGCCTGGCTGGCCGCCCATCCGGCATGACGGTCCCGCGGCAACGGCGCCGGCGGCCCCGTCATCGGCGAGCCAGGGGCGAGCCTTGTTAACGTTTTTTGTGGTTCCAGGCGCGAATTCCCCGCTCAAGCCTTGCATTGCAGCGCAACGTGGCTAAAAGGCCGGACATCGCCGATCGTCCCAGGGGCCAGCCATGAAATTGTTCGCCGGCAATTCAAACCGCGTACTTGCCGAAGCTGTGGCACGTTATCTCAACATTCCGCTTGGCAAGGCCTCCGTTCGCCGGTTTGCGGACCAGGAAATCTTCGTCGAGATCAACGAAAACGTCCGCGGCGAGGACGTCTTCGTCCTGCAGTCGACATCCTACCCGGCAAACGATCACCTGATGGAACTCCTCATCATGATCGACGCGCTGCGCCGTTCCTCCGCACGCCGCATCACCGCCGTGATCCCCTATTTCGGTTACGCCCGCCAGGACCGCAAGCCGGCGGCCCGCACGCCGATTTCCGCCAAGCTCGTTGCCAACCTGATCACCGAGGCCGGCGCCAACCGCGTGCTGACGCTCGACCTCCACGCCGGGCAGATCCAGGGTTTCTTCGACATTCCGACAGACAACCTCTACGCCGTTCCGGTGCTGGCGCGCGACGTGAAGGCCCATTACGACATTTCCAACCTGATGGTGGTCTCGCCCGATGTCGGTGGCGTGGTACGCGCCCGCGCGCTGGGCAAACGGCTCGATGCGCTTCTGGCCATTGTCGACAAGCGCCGCGAGCGCCCCGGCGAATCCGAAGTGATGAACGTCATCGGTGACGTCTCCGGCAAGGATTGCATCCTGATCGACGACATCATCGATTCCGGCGGCACGCTGTGCAATGCCGCCGATGCCCTGCTCAACAAGGGCGCCTCTTCGGTCACCGCCTACATTACCCACGGCGTTCTCTCCGGCGGCGCGGTCAATCGCATCACCTCCTCGAAGCTGAAGGAACTGGTGATCACCGATTCCATCCAGCCGACGGCTGCCGTGGAGGCGGCACCCAACATTCGCGTCATCTCGATCGCCGACCTGATGGGCGAGGCCATCTCGCGCACCGCGTCCGAACAGTCGGTCTCCTCGCTCTTCGACTGACGCGGCGCCGTGACCCGGCAAGCCGCGCCGTCAATCCGTTTTGTTCCGCTGCCGGACGCCGATCCCGCCGAGATATTTGCCCACATGCGCGATCCGCGCATACGTCGTCATTTGCCGCTTCTTTCAGGCGAATGGACCCCGCAGGCAAACCGCCGGTTCATGGAATCGAAACGCCGGCGCTGGATGGAGGATGGGCTCGGCCACTGGGCCATCCATGTCAACGATACCTATGCCGGTTGGGGTGGCTTCGAGAGGGAAGGCGGGGTCTGGGACTACGGTCTCGTGCTGAAACCGGACTTCTATGGCCTTGGCCGCCGTATCACCCGGGAAGCCCTGGCCTTCGCGCGCAGCCGCCCGGACATGACCGTTGTGACCTTCCTGCTGGCGCCGTCGCGGCGCAGCCTGCGCGCAATGGAGAGGCTCGGCGCGCGCGCCGACGGCGAGACGATGCATGCCGGGACACGCTTCATCCGCTTCCGGCTGGACCTTGCATGAGGTAACGGAAAAGGGCGGCCCGGCCGGACCGCCCTCTCAAGCCTCGGGAGGACAAGGCTCGCCGTTACATGCCGTTGATGGGCGCAACCACCGGGCTGTCGCCGATCATCACGGGCGTATCCACATCCGTGGACCCGGGCCCGAAATCGTAGGTCAGGTTGTCATTGGTCTCATAGTGCAGCATGACCGTCGGGTTCGGCCCCACTTCGCCGGTCAGGTCGATGGAAAGCGCTTCGGTTTCACCCGGATCGACCTTGATATGGCCAAGCGATGCTGGCGGCGCCCCGGCGCCATCGTCATGCACGACCACGTAACCTGTCCGGTTGATCTCGACACCGACGCCCGTCACGCGGTTGCCCTCGACCTTGGCATTGGCCGTGTCGAGTTTCGGCGCATAATCCGGATCGGACTGGGCGGCGGCCGGAGCGGCATAGAGCAGCGCAATGGCGGCAGCGGAACAAAGCATCTTCATCATTGTGAACACCTTTCATTGCTGTGAGTTCTCGGGAAGACGCGCAATCGCGATTACCGGACGCGTCACACGCATTCGCTGGCCCAACGGCTTTTCTCCGGCGATGTTCCTGAAAAAGGCGAAGGCTTGCTTTTACCGGTACGTTCGGCTATAGGCGCCCGGTCCGCGCAGACACCCTTGGAGGCAACGCGGACGTCGCGGTTTCCGCCCACGGCTGGCCAGTTCACTTCCGCAAATGCCGGAAGACGGGCCCGTCGCGGCGAACGCGGCACGTCTTGGCGGCGGTTCATCGCGGGCAAGGCGCTCCAGAAAACACGAAAAGGACCAGCCATGAGCCACGAAACCTATGAGCTCACGGCCGTCAAGCGCGATCGGGCAGGTAAGGGGTCCTCCCGGGCATTGCGGCGCAACGGCCAGATTCCCGCCGTCATCTACGGCGACAAGAAAGCCCCCGTTTCCATCGCCCTTCCCTACAAGGAAGTGCATCTGAAGATTCACGCTGGCGGTTTCATGACCACCATCGCCACGATCAACGTCGATGGCGAGAAGATCCAGGTACTCCCGAAGGATTACCAGATGGATCCGGTGCGCGGCTTCACCACGCATGTCGATTTCCTGCGCGTTTCGCGCAACACGATGGTCACCGTGGAAGTCCCGGTTCACTTCCTCAATGATGAAGCGGCTCCCGGCATCAAGCGCGGCGGCGTGCTCAATGTCGTGCGCCACGAAGTCGAGGTGGAATGCCCGGCCAACGCCATTCCGGATGCGCTCGAGATCGACCTTACCGGCCTGGATATCGGCGATTCGGTTCACATTTCGGCGGTCAAGCTGCCCAAGGGCGTGACCCCGACCATCACCGATCGCGACTTCACCATCGCCACCATCGCCGCGCCTGCCGCCCTCAGGTCCGAGGAAGGTGAGGAGGCCGAAGAGGCCGCAGCCGAAGAAGCCGGAAACGGCGAAGAGGAATAAACCGGATCCTGACCGATCCGGTCCAGCCCGGGAGGCCGGACCATGCTCATACTCGCTGGTCTCGGCAATCCGGGTGCGAAATACGCGAACAACCGGCACAATGCCGGCTTCATGGCGGCGGACGCGATTGCCCGCCGCCATTCATTTTCCCCATGGACCCGGAAGTTCAAGGCCGAGATTTGCGAAGGCATGCTCGGTGGCGAAAAGGTGCTGCTGATCAAGCCGCAGACCTTCATGAACCTGTCGGGTCAGGCTGTCGGCGAGGCCATGCGCTTCTACAAGCTTGCCCCGGCTGACGTCACGGTCCTCTACGATGAACTTGATCTGGCGCCGGGCAAGGTCCGTGTGAAGACCGGTGGCGGAACCGGCGGCCATAACGGCATCAAGTCCATGGATGCCCATTGCGGCAAGGACTACCGGCGGGTTCGCATCGGCATCGGCCATCCGGGCGACAAGAACCTGGTACACAACTGGGTGCTCGGCGATTTCGCCAAGGCGGACAATGAATGGCTTGAACCTTTGCTGGACGCCATTGCAGATGCCGCGCCCCTGCTCGCCAAGGGAGACGATGCCGGCTTCATGAATCGCGTGGCGGTGCTGACACGGCCTCCGAAAGCCGATGGCGGCAAGGGCGCCGACACCGCCGCGCCCAGCGCCCCTTCGCAGAAGAAGCAGGCAAAGGGCCAGAGCCACATCCGCCAGGCCCGGTCATCAAAACCGCAGGTCAAGATACCGGAAAGCGGCCCGATGGCGGATATGCTCAGGAAACTGCTCGGCCGGGATTGAAGGCAGGCACCTGGCCCGGCATCGAGGGTCCTGACCGTCTTCGGTTACGGATCGGACAGGTCTTTCCGTGCTTTCGGGCGGCGGCCATGGCCGCAGACATCCCCTGCCCTTGACCTTTGGCTGCTCGTCCCGCATAGCCTTGCGAAAATTCAGACACGATCCGGCAGGCACTCCCCATGGGCTTCAAATGCGGCATTGTCGGGCTTCCCAATGTGGGCAAGTCCACCCTTTTCAACGCGCTGACCAAGACGGCAGCGGCGCAGGCGGCGAATTATCCCTTCTGCACCATCGAACCGAACACGGGCGAAGTGGCGGTCCCGGACCCCCGGCTCTACGAGATCGCGAAAATCGCCGGCTCGAAGGAAATCATTCCCACCCGCATCGCCTTCGTCGACATTGCCGGCCTTGTGCGCGGTGCATCGAAAGGGGAAGGCCTCGGCAACCAGTTCCTGGCCAATATCCGCGAGGTGGACGCCATCGTCCACGTGCTGCGTTGCTTCGAGGATGACGATATCACCCATGTGGAAGGCCGGATCGACCCGGTCGCCGATGCCGAGACGGTCGAAACGGAACTGATGCTGTCCGACCTGGAGAGCCTGGAGCGACGGATCGTCAACATCCGCAAGCGTGCCCAGGCCCGGGACAAGGAATCGCTCGCCGTCCTGCCAGTCATGGAAAAGGCACTGACCCTGCTTCAGGACGGCAAGCCCGTTCGCCTGTTGCGCACTGAACTCGACGCCGAGGAGATGAAAGTGCTGGAGGGGCTCAACCTGCTCACCTCGCATCCTGTCCTCTATGTCTGCAACGTGTCGGAGGAGGAAGCGGCCACCGGCAACGCTCATACGAAGGCGGTGGAGGCCATGGCAGCCGCCCAGGGCGCTTCCGTCGTGGTCATATCCGCGGCGATCGAGGCGGAAGTCGCGCAGCTTCCCGACGAGGAGGCTCGCGAATATCTCGATGCGATGGGGCTGGAAGAACCTGGCCTCGACCGCCTGATCCGCGCCGGCTATGACCTGCTGCACCTCATCACCTACTTTACGGTGGGTCCGAAGGAGGCCCGCGCCTGGACCGTGGAGCGCGGCGCGAAGGCACCGGCAGCGGCCGGTGTCATCCATACCGATTTCGAGCGGGGCTTCATCCGGGCCAACACCATCGCCTATCCGGATTTCGTGAGCCTTGGCGGCGAACAGGCGGCCAAGGAGGCGGGCAAGGCCCGTGACGAAGGCAAGGAATATGTCGTCCAGGACGGCGACATCATGCACTTCCGCTTCAACACCTGAGCGGCGCTGAGATCAGCCCTGCTCAAGCAGTGCGCGCCGCGCATTGGAGAAGAACTGCCGGCGCGCCAGGACCGCAATGACGAACGACGTCGATGCCAGCAGGGCTGACGGTCCGGCAAACCAGCCCAGATAGGCGAGCGCCATGAAAAGCCCGCGCTGGCCGGCGGTGAAGTGGCGGCTGGCAAGAATGTTCATCTCGCCGGCCCTCAGCGCCTGCTTGCGCCGCGTTTCGCTGTCGGCTTCGCCCGGTTGCTGCACCCCGCCCACGAGAATGGAGCAATAGTTGAACAGCCGGTAGGACCAGCCGAATTTGAAGAAGGCATAGACATAGATCAGCGTCAGGCCGACCAGCTTGAGCTCGAACAGCGATCGGCTGATCGCGCCGACCAGTGGCAGATCCTGAAACAGGCGCAGCGCCTGTTCCGTCGCGCCCATGGCGGCAAAGCAGCCACCGATCGCCAGCATGGCCACCGTGCCAAAATAGGCCGCGCCCTGCTGCAGCCCGCCCAGGATCGCGGTATCCACCATGCGCATGTCGCGGCCGGCCATTACAAGCATCCATTCCCGCCTGCGATGGGCCATCAGGCCGGACAGGCAGCGGTATTTCAGCCGTGTATGATCAACCACGAGTTCGAAGGCCAGCCACGCACCGATGAAGGCGCTGAGCGCTGCCATGTCGGCAGCGGAAATGACCTGCAACAATCCGCCCATGCGTGGCGCCTTCCTTGCCTGTGCCTGGCCCTTCTTAACGCGCCGGCACCCGCCCCGCCACCACTCTCTCCGGTCCGAACCTTCCTGCCGGGCGGTCACTTCTCGCAGTTGGGACGTGTAGCACATCACGGCTTGATGCAGGCAGTGCCTCGGCTTGCGGAACCGCCTGCATGTCCGGCCCGGTCAGTTTCGCGGATTGCCGCGACAGGAGAACTGAATAACCGATACAGCGGATGCGGAAATTCGTGACCGGTCTTTTTTCATGTGGATCGGCGAAGGCTGCGCGGAATGCCAGGCGCAGATCCATTGGCACAAGGCAGCGGTAGCCGTGCGTCTGCAGGCCGCTCCCGTGGTCGGCACCATCCCGGCCGCGCCAAAGGCTGCCAGAGGCCCGGCCAGGGCAACCGGCACGTCGCGACGGGCGAGCAAGGCCCTGGCGTGACCAACCCATCCGCATGCCCGGTCCCGATGTGACAAGGAACCGGGAACGCGCCAGGGCGAGTCTCGATCATGTGACAGCGATGGCGATGCCGGCGAACCGGTAGCGCGGTATTCTGCCCTGGGTCAGGCCTTCTTGACGCCGCAGGTGTTGATCCCGAGCAGGCTGTAGGGCGGACACCAGCCCAGCACAGCCGTTGCGAGAAGGACAATGCCGACGATGAGCGCGACCCACTGCCACACACCTGTCGCCGTGCCCATGAAGTAAAGGGCAAGGAGAACGACGCCGGCAATGGCGCGGATCGCACGATCCGCCGTACCCATATTGGTCTTGAACATGAGAAACTCCCTTATAGTGCCTTCATCAGCCGATCCGGTTCGTCCGGACAGCAAGACTGCCAAAGCATGATGCCCCTTCTCGTCTGCAATTTCTGTGACAAGGTCACCGAACTGCGCCGCAGGGGATCACTCCTGCCCGGCAAGTGCCTGGAGGGCAGGGACATCGGATAGCCGGATCGCGCCGCGATCAAGCTCCACGAGGCCGCGCATGCGCAACGCTTCCAACCGCCGCGACACGACCTCGCGTGCAGACCCGATCGCAGTTGCAAGCGCTTGGTGGGTGAGGCGAACCAGCCCTTGCGCATCGGCCCGCTCCAGCAGCAGACGCGCCAGCCGCTGCTCCACCTTCACGAAGGCAACCTGCTCAAGAAGCCGTGTCACATCATTCAACCGGCTCGCGAACGAGCGGAAGACGAATGTCCTGAAATCCGCTGATTGATCCATCAGTGCGAGAAAATCGCCACGGGGCAACACGCTGATGGCCACCTGCGTTTCCGCGATCCCCTCGCCCGTATAGGCCTCGCCGCCAAGCAGGCCGAGCGTGGTCTGTATGCAGGTCTGGCCACGTTCGACCGTGTAGAGAAGGATGTCCCGTCCTGTCCGGCCGGTGAGATAGACGCCGACACGCCCTTCATGCACGAGAACGAAACCGCCTGCCTCGGCGCCCGGCCGGAACAGGACAGTGCCCGGCACCAGGCGGGTCACGGGAAGGCGCGCGAGGCGCGATCGCACGGATGGATCAAGAAGGCTGTCTGCTGCGTCCATGGTTCCGGTTCACGCTGGCATGAAGGACTTGCGCGATGCTATCGCACCGCTATTGTGCGCGTCCATTGCATATCGGAACGCATTGATGACTGACACGCTGCTTGCCTATGAGGACTTCCATCCCGGCATGGAACTCCAGCTCGGAACCTATCCCGTATCCATCGAAGAGATCCGCGAATTCGCCAGCCGCTACGATCCTCAGCCCATGCATCTGGACGAGGAAGCGGCGGCAGCCGGAGTGCTTGGTGGCTTGTCCGCTTCAGGCTGGCACACGGTCTCCATCGCCATGCGCCTCATGTGCGACGGCTTCATCCTGAAGTCCACGTCGCAAGGCGCGCCAGGCGTGGACTACCTGAACTGGAAACGTCCCGTGATGGCCGGGGACGTCCTGAGCGGCAGGTCCATCATCCTGTCAAAACGCCGTTCCGCGTCCAGGCCGGCGCTGGGCTTCGTCCAGGTCAAGAGCGAGTTCTACAATCAGCGCGGCGAACTGGTTTGCGAGATGGAAAATGCCGGCATCATGGGTCTGCGCGAACCGGAAAAGGAAGAATGATGACGCTTGAGGAAAAACTGGCGCTGGGCAGCGTGCAGCAACTCGGGTCGCATACCTTCACGGCAGACGAGATCATCGATTTCGCAAGCCGATACGATCCCCAGCGCTTTCACCTGAGCGAGGCGGAAGCCGCAAAGACCCACTTCGGACGCCTGTGCGCCTCCGGCTGGCATACGGCGGCGATCTGGATGAGCCGGAACGTGGCGACCGACCAGGTCCTGACGCAGACCCTCCGCGCCCGCGGTGAGACGCCGGTCGAATTCGGACCCGCACTCGGCCTGAAGAACGTGCGCTGGACGGCCCCGGTCTTTGCCGGCGACACCGTTTCCTTCACACGCGCCTTCCTGAACCTGCGACCGCTCGACAAGCGTCCCGGCTGGTTCCTCGCCGCCAAGCACTGCGAGGCCCATAACGGTGAAGGAAAAAAGGTGATGGAGTTCGACAGCGCGCAGATGGTGCGGGACGGAAAGGCCTGACGACCGGCACACCGCCAACCGCCGGCGCGCCATGTGCCGGCGGACGACCGGTTCTCAATGCCCCTCGAACTCGATCAGCGTCCGGACCGTGACGCCCAGGTTTTCGATTTTCCTGCGTCCGCCAAGTTCCGGCAGGTCGATGACGAAACAGGCTGAAACCACCTCTGCCCCCATCTGCTGCAACAGTTTCACCGCGCCCTCGGCCGTTCCGCCCGTGGCGATCAGATCGTCCACAAGGATGACCTTCTGGCCCGGCAGAACAGCATCCTTGTGCATCTCCATTTCATCGACGCCATATTCCAGACTGTAGGCGATCGATACCGTCTCGTGCGGCAGCTTCCCCTTCTTGCGGATGGGAACGAACCCGGACGACAACTGGTGCGCCATGGCACCGCCCAGGATGAAGCCGCGCGCCTCGATCCCGGCAACATGGTCGATCTTCGAGCCCGCCCATGGATGAACCAGTTCATCGACCGACCGCCGGAAAGCGCGCGCATCGCCAAGCAGTGTCGTGATGTCGCGAAACACGATGCCGGGCTTGGGATAGTCATGGATGGCGCGGATGGAAGCGCGGAGCGTATCTGATAGCGAACGGTTCATGGTGGACCCTTGATCTCGGACCAAACAGCCGACTCGATGACGGCACCTGCCTTTTTTGGCCTGACTGCCGTGAAAAGAAAAGGGCGCCGAAACAGGCGCCCTCCCCGAGGTCATTCGCCAAGGCGAACGCATCAATGATCGATCTTCGACCATACCTTGCGCTTGGTCAGGTAGAGCAGACCACCGAACACCAGCAGGAAGATCATGACGCGGAAGCCGGTCTTCTTGCGGTCTTCCAGCTTGGGCTCTGCGGCCCACATCATGAAGGCCGCGATATCCTTGGAATACTGGTCCAGCGTTTCCGGCGAACCGTCATCGTAAGTCACATAGCCGTCATCGATGGGCTGCGCCATTGCCAGCGACTTGCCGGCGATGAAGTATGGATTGTAGTAGGTGCCTTCCGCGATTTCCATGCCTTCCGGCGGCTCTTCGTTGTAGCCGGTAAGCAGCGCATGAATGTAATCGGGCCCCTGCTCCTGATACATGGTGAACACGTCGAAGACGAAATTCGGGAAACCGCGCTCCACCGCCCGCGCCTTGGCGAGCAGCGAAAAGTCCGGCGGAGCGGCACCGTTGTTCGCTGCCGCGGCTGCCTCGACATTGGGGAACGGCGACGGGAAGTAGTCCGAAGGTATCGCCGCACGGGTGAACATCTCGCCATCGCCGTTCGGGCCGTCCTCGACCTCGTATTCAGCGGCGAAGGACTTCACCTGCTCTTCCGAATAGCCCAGTTCCTCGAGATCGCGGAAAGCGACCCGCTTGAGCGAGTGACAGGCGGCGCAGACTTCCTTGTAGATCTTCAGGCCACGCTGAAGCTGCCCCTTGTCGTAGTGTCCGAACGGCCCGGCAAAGGACCAGTCCATGTATTCCGGTTTCTTGATCGGAAAATGGGTCGGTTCGGCAGCGGAGTGACCGCCGCCTTCTGCACCGAGGGCACCGGTGGCCAGTGCAAGGCCCAGTCCGAGAGCCGCGAAACCCTTGAGGATCGTTTTCATCATTCAGTCCTTTTCAAGCCTTGCGTCTCAGCCCTTGGTTTCCGGGGCCGCGGTCGCGCCGGCAGGCTGGGCATGCGCCCCACCCTTGTTCTTTTGCAGCACGGCCTCGGTGATGGAATTCGGCAACCGCTTCGGCGTCTCGATCAGGCCGAGCACCGGCAGGATGACCAGGAAGAAGGCGAAGTAGTAGAGCGTGGCGACCTGCGCCATGGTCACATAGGTGCCTTCAGCCGGGCGCGACCCGAGCCAGCCGAGGAAGACCGTGTCGATGACAAAAAGCCAGAAGAACAGCTTGTACCAGGGGCGGTAGACGGCCGAGCGAACCTTGGACGTATCCAGCCACGGCAGGACGAAAAGCACCGCGATCGAGCCGAACATGGCCAGCACGCCGCCAAGCTTGGAATCGATCGGTCCGATGTTGAACGTGATCGCGCGAAGGATGGCGTAGAACGGCAGGAAGTACCACTCCGGCACGATGTGTGCCGGTGTCTTCAGCGGATCGGCAACGATGTAGTTGTCCGGATGGCCGAGGAAGTTCGGCATGTAGAACACGAAATAGGCAAAGACCGCCAGGAAGGCGACCATCGCGAACGCGTCCTTGATCGTCGCGTAGGGCGTGAACGGGACCGTGTCGGTCTTGTGCTTCACCTCGATACCCGTCGGATTGGTCTGGCCGGTGACATGCAGCGCCCAGACATGCAGGATCACCACGCCCACCAGCATGAAGGGCAGCAGGTAGTGCAGCGAGAAGAAGCGGTTGAGCGTCGGGTTGTCCACCGCGAAGCCGCCGAGAAGGAACTGCTGGATCGGCTCGCCGATGACCGGGAAGGCGGTGAAGAAGCCGGTGATGACCGTTGCGCCCCAGAAGGACATCTGGCCCCAGGGCAGAACATAGCCCATGAAGGCAGTGGCCATCATCAGGAAGAAGATCAGGACGCCGAGGATCCACAGCAGTTCGCGCGGCGCCTTGTAGGAGCCGTAATAGAGCCCGCGATAGATGTGGATATAGACAGCCACGAAGAAGAAGGACGCGCCATTGGCGTGCATGTAGCGCAGCAGCCAGCCCGAATTGACGTCACGCATGATCTTCTCGACCGACGAGAAGGCAAGCGAAGTGTCGGCTGCGTAGTGCATGGCCAGCACCACACCGGTCAAAATCTGCACGACCAGCATGATCGCCAGAATTCCGCCAAATGTGTAGGCATAATTGAGATTGCGCGGAACCGGGAAGGCGACGAAGGAATCATAGGCGAGCCGCGGCAGCGGCATGCGCGCATCGATCCACTTCTCGATACCGGTTTTCGGTGTGTAGCTGGAATGTCCGCTCATTGGTCTTGTGTCCCTGTCCCTTACCCGATGCGGATCGTCGTATCGGAAATGAATGCATACTCGGGGATATGCAGGTTTTCCGGTGCCGGGCCTTTGCGAATGCGGCCGGCCGTATCGTAATGCGAGCCGTGGCACGGGCAGAACCAGCCACCGAAATCACCCGCCTGGCCAAGCGGCACGCAACCCAGATGGGTGCATGAGCCGATCATGACGATCCAGTTTTCCTTGCCTTCCCCGGCAGAGCGCGCAACGTCGGTTGCCTCTGCGTCACCGGCCAGGTTCGCATTGCGCGCGACCGGATCCTTGAGATCGGCCAGCGGCGTCGCAGTGGCTTCCTCGATCTCCTGTTCCGTACGGTTGCGGATGAAGATCGGTTTGCCGCGCCACTTCGCCGTCAGCGACATGCCCGGCTCAAGCGCCGAGACGTCGACCTCGATGGAGGCCAGCGCCAGCGTCGAGGCATCCGGACGCATCTGGTCAATGAATGGCCACACGGCAAATGCCGTGCCGACGACGCCGGCCATGCCGGTCGCGATGTAAAGAAAATCCCGGCGATTGTGCTCGGAAACTTCATTTGCGCTCATAGGTCTGGCTCCTTGTGCCTGATCGATGCCGGCTGCCCCCGTTTCGGCTCATCATGCCCGAGCCGGGAATGACGGAGCGGCCAGACGGAATCCCCCTGCATTTGGCGAAAGCTTCTATTGAGGATGCCAGCCCTTGTCCAGACTGGAGAAAGGTAGAACGGCCATTTGTCGCGGCTTTTCACGAGAAGCTTGACAAGCGGGGCCTTCAGGACGCCCCGAGCCGGACGAGCACCTCCTTGGGAATATCCATTTCACGGATTATGATGTCGTGGCGGCGCAGGCCGATGAGTTCCCGCTGGATGAAATAGGCATGCACGGCCCGCGCCGCGTCCTTCAGCCGGTCCGGGCGCGCAGGGTCGTTTCTCTTGGCATGGCGCAGCGCCGCGAGCGCCGCCTCGGCTTTCCGGCCTGCCATTCCAAGGGAAACCGCCATGTCGGCGGCGGCCTCATAGTGAAAGGCCGCAGCGAGCGGATCGTCCCTCATGGGATCGGATTTCGAAGGCGGTCTGACTGCCATGGCTGAAATCTAGGCAGTTTCCTTCATCTTTTCCACCAGCGCGCCATAGATCGCCTTCACCCTCTGCCGCGCGACGGGCGACAGGGCGGCATAGTTGCGCAGGCCCGGCGCGGAGTTCACTTCGATGACGCTATACGCATTGGCGGGAGCGCAAATATCCGCCGCCATGATATCCACACCGGCAAAAGCCAGGCCACAGGCGCGCGCGGCCCGTGCCGCAAGTTCCAGGAAATCGCGATGGACAAGCCCGGAAACATCCGCGGACTGCCCTCCCGTGGAAAGGTTGGCATTGGGCATCAGCACGACGCGCTGACCCGCCGCCGGCACGGATGCCGGCTCCAGCCCCTGAGCAGCCAGTTCAGCGGCGATACGCGGATCGTCGGGTGCCAGGCCTGCCGGCCGGTTCGCCTGCCTGAAGGTTTCCAGCGCATGGCCAACGAGATCAGCCACCGATGAAATTCCGTCCCCCGTCACCGTGAAAGGCGCGCGCTCATAGGCCGCCATGACACAGCCGTCGAGCACCACCAGCCGGTAGTCGCGCCCCGTCGCGGGCACTTGCAGCAACGCCTTGTCGGCGCCCTCGAAAATGTCACGGATGCCCTCGAACAGGCGCTCCACCGATGTCACCTTCATCACCCCCTTGCCCGCCGTCCCCTCGTTCGGCTTCAGGAACAGCGGAAAGCCATGGCGGGAGGCAAAGGCGAGCGCCGGCTCGGCGAAGGCGAGACCGGAGGCCATCGCCTTGCTCTTCAGAGCCAGTTCGGCCCGGTAGCGCGGACTGAAAAGAAGGACGCCTTCGGGCGTGGAAATGCCCTCTCCTGCCAGCAATTGCGCGCTGTAAGCCTTGTCGCGGGCAAGCTGGCTGGCGCCCTGGCCGTTGATGTCGAAGGCCGTGCCCATGAAGAAGGCGCGGTGTCCGCCCGGATACGCGATGGCACCGGAATAGCCATAACGCCGGTCGCCATGGAGAACATAGCCGCGTTCGGCGCAGATTTCCTGCAGGATGGAATAGACGAAATGGCCGCGCGCGCTGCCGGCGTCCAGCGGTTGGAAAGTCATGTCCCGTGCTCCGTTCCCTATTCCGCCGCCTCGCTTCGCCGCGCACCATCGGCAAGGAAGCCGCCCGACTGGCGCATCCACAGCCTTGCATAGAGCCCGCCGGCGTCGACCAGTTCGTCATGCGTTCCGGTCTCGACGATCCGGCCCTTGTCCACCACGATCAGCCTGTCCATGGCGGCGATGGTGGAAAGCCGGTGCGCGATGGCAATCACCGTCTTGCCCTCCATCAAGTCGGCCAGCTTGTCCTGGATCGCCGCCTCGATTTCCGAATCCAGCGCCGAGGTGGCCTCATCGAGGATCAGCACCGGCGCGTCCTTCAGCATCATCCGGGCAATGGCGATGCGCTGGCGCTGGCCGCCGGAGAGTTTCACGCCGCGCTCGCCCACATGCGCGTCATAGCCCTTGCGGCCCTTCATGTCGCTGACGGTCTGGATGAAGTCATGCGCGGCCGCCCGCCTTGCCGCCGCCTCGATCTGTTCGGGCGTCGCGCCGGGCCGGCCATAGGCGATATTGTCGCTGATCGAGCGGTGCATGAGCATCGGCTCCTGTGCAACCACGCCGAACTGCGCGCGCAGCGAGGCTTGCGTGAGATCGCGCACGTCCGTGCCATCCAGCGTGATCCGTCCGCCCTCGACGTCGAAAAGGCGCAGGAGAAGATGCATGATCGTCGTCTTGCCCGCGCCCGAGGGCCCCACCAGCGCCACCTTCTCGCCCGGCCGGATCTCAAGGTTCAAGCCGTCGATCACGCCCTCGCCCTTGCCATAGTGAAAGGTGACATCCTCGAAACGCACATGCCCCTTGGCGCGGGTCATCGCCTGGGCCTCGGCACGGTCTGTAATGGCCGGGGCCACGGAGATCGTGGCGGCGGAATCCTGCACCGTCGCATAGTCGCGCACCAGCCCGTTCATGGCGAACATCAGCCAGCCGGACATGTGGGCCAGCCGGAATGTCAGGCCGACAGCGGTCGCCACCGCGCCTGTGGTCAGCGCACCCTCCATCCAGCCGGACACGGCCAGCCAGCCGGTCACGCCCATCATCAGACCGCTCAGGCTCACCACGGACGCGCGCACGGCCGTGATGGCGCGCACCTGCGCCCGCGAGGCGGCCAACTGGTCTTCCATCGCTTCGCGCACATAGGCATGCTCGCGCCGCCCGCTGTCGAACAGCTTGACCGCCATGATGTTGGTGAAGGCATCCACCATGCGCCCGTTGGAAACCGAGCGCATGTCGGCGACCTTCTTGGAGCGCGCGCGAACCTTCGGCATCAGTTTCCAGCCGATCAGCACATAGCCTGCCAGCCACACCGCCACCGCCAGTCCCATCACCGGATCGAGTGTGGTCAGGATGGTGAAGGTGAGCACGATGAAGACGACGAAGTTCCAGAAGGTCTGGAGAATGCCGGTCATGAAATCGCTGACCGACTGTCCTGCCTGCATCACCTTCGTGGCGATCCGGCCCGCGAAATCGTTCTGGTAGAAGCCGTAGGGCTGCTCGATAACCCGGCGGAAGGCCTGCCAGCGCACGCGCGTGTAAAAGCCCGGCGCGATGACCACCTGTTCGACGATCGTGCCGGCGATCAGCACCAGCGTGCGGCCGAACAGCACGAGCGCCAGAAGCCCGAGCAGTTGCGGCCAGTTGTCCTGCAACAGGCTTGAGGGCTCGGCACCGTCGAGAATGTCGATCAGCCAGCCGAGCGCCCAGTAGAGGCTGGCTTCCACCAGGCCGGTCAGCCCGCCGACGACGAAGGCGGCAAGGAACGGCCCCTTGGCCTGCATGGCGAAATGCCGGATGAAGTCCAGCGCCCTGCGCGGCAGCACCTCCCGCTCCGTGTCGCCGAACGGGTTGATGATCCGCTCTGCCCGGTGCAGCAAGCGGGAAACCGGATTGCGTTGTGAGCTCATTCCGCAGCTTCCGTTTCCGTGCCCTCCTCCTCGATGAGGAATCCGCCGGACTGGCGCGCCCACAATTGCGCATAGAGCCCGCCCGCGGCCACCAGTTCGTCATGCGTGCCGGTTTCCACGATGGCGCCCTTGTCCATCACCACAAGCCGGTCCATGGCCGCGATGGTCGACAGCCGGTGCGCGATGGCAATCACCGTCTTGCCCTCCATCAGCCGGTAGAGATTGTCCTGAATGGCGGCTTCCGCCTCCGAATCCAGCGCCGAAGTGGCTTCGTCGAGGATCAGGATCGGCGCATCCTTCAGCATGACACGGGCAATGGCGATGCGCTGGCGCTGGCCGCCGGAGAGTTTCACGCCGCGCTCGCCCACATGAGCATCATAGCCGGTGCGGCCCTTGGCGTCCGCCAGTTCGCAGATGAAGTCATGGGCCTCGGCGCGCCGCGCCGCCTCCTCCATCGCGGACTCAGGCGCGTCCGGCCGGCCATAGAGTATGTTATCGCGAACGGAGCGGTGCAGAAGGGACGTGTCCTGCGTCACCATGCCGATGGCCGCGCGCAGGCTTTCCTGCGTCACGCCGGCAATCGCTTCGCCGTCGATCAGGATGCGCCCGCCCTCCACATCGTGGAACCGCAGCAGCAGGTTGACCAGTGTCGATTTCCCTGCACCGGACCGCCCCACCACGCCGATCTTTTCGCCCGGCTTCACCTCGAGATTCAGCCTTTCGATGACGCCTGTCCCCTTGCCATAGTGAAACGTGACATCCTCGAAGCGCACATGCCCTTGCGGCACGGCAAGCGCCCGCGCGCCGGGCCTGTCGGTCACCGAATGCGGGCGCGACAGGGTCTGCATGCCATCGATGGCCATGCCGATATTCTCGAACAGGCCCGACAGTTCCCACATGATCCAGTGGCTCATGCCATTGAGGCGCAGCACGAGGCCGAGACCGATGGCCACCGCGCCCGCCGAGACGCCGGCGCCGAGCCAGAGCCAGATGCCCACGGCCCCGACGGCGAAGAGCAGCCCGTTGTTGAGCAGCGCCAGGATCACTTCGAGCTTGGTGACAAGGCGCATCTGCGGATGCACGGTCGTCAGGAAATCGCGCATCGACTGGCGCGCATAGGCTTCCTCGGCGCGGGCATGGGAGAACAGCTTGACCGTCATGATATTGGTGTAGCTGTCGACGATGCGCCCGGTCATGGCCGAACGCGCATCGGCTTGCGTCTCGGAAATGTCGCGCATGAGCGGCAGGTAGTGGCGCAATGTCAGCGCGTAGCCGGCAAGCCAGAGAAGAAACGGCACCATCAGCGCCACGTCGAAACTGGCGATCAGCGCCAGCGTGCCGAATACATAGACCCCGACATAGACGAAGACATTGACCGCCTTCATCAGCGTGTCGCGCACACCGAGCGCCGCCTGCAACAGCTTCGTCGCCACGCGGCCGGCGAATTCGTCCTGGTAGAAGGACATCGACTGGCGCAGCAGGTAGCGATGGCCAAGCCAGCGGATGATCATCGGAAAATTGCCGATCACCGACTGATGCAGGATCAGCGAATCGATCAGCGTCAGGACCGGCAGGATGAGCAGGATGACGGCCCCCATCCAGACCAGTTGCCAGAACTCGGTCTCCAGGAACGTGGCGCGATCGGCCGCCGCCAGCCAGTCGACCACGTCGCCGAGAAAGGCGAACAGCGTGACCTCAAAGACTGCGATCAGCGATGAGAAGAAGGCGATCAGCACCAGCCAGCGCCAGATCGGGCGCGAAAAATGCCAGACGAACGGCCACAGCGTGGCCGGCGGCTGTTCCGGCAGCTGTTCGGGGAACGGGTCGATCCGTCCCTCAAACCATCTGAACAAAGCGGCGACCATGCGCGCGGCCTTCCTGTTGGTCATGTGGCTGCGGCCGCGCCGCAGGGCGAGCCGGCACTTATAGGCCTGCAAGGTGGCGCTGTCATGTCGCTTGGCAAGCCTCTGCTGACAAGCTAGGTCATCGCCCCATGAGCCAGGATCTGCGCATCGCCCTGTACCAGCCGGACATTCCCGGAAATACCGGCACCATCATCCGCACCGCCGCCTGCCTCGGCCTTGGCGTCGATATCGTCGCGCCCGCCGGCTTCGACTTTTCCGACCGCGCGCTGAAGCGTTCGGGCATGGATTATGTGGAACTGGCCGCCGTGACCCGGCACGACGACTGGACCGCCTTCGAGGCATGGCGCAAGGCCGAGGGCCGCCGTCTGGCTCTCTTCACGACCCGTGGCGCGACACCCTATGCGGAGTTCGCCTTCCGGCCCGGCGATATCCTGCTGTTCGGCCGTGAAAGCGCCGGCGTGCCGGACCATGTTCACGATGTCGCCGACGCACGCCTGCTCATCCCCATGACCGAAGGCCGGCGCAGCCTCAATCTCGCCGTTTCCGCGGCCATGGCCGCCGGCGAGGCCATCCGGCAACTGCGTTGACCGTCATCAATCCGCGCTTTTCAGCCGCCGCATCGTGAATTCGATCACATCCCCCGGCCACTCGCTCCAGCTTTCGATCTCGGTCCAGTAGGCCTGACGCGGATAGCGGTCGAGGAATTCCCGCGCCTTCTGCCGTGCCTGCGGACGCGGCAGGCGGAAAGTCTCACGCACGAACCCGTCGCGCGGCATGCGGCTCTTGTTGGCACGGCTCTCGTCAAGCCGCCGCTTCAGGCCATCCAGTGGCGGGCGCGTGGGAACACGCATGACAAACACTCCCGGAGCCTCTATGCGTGAGAAATTCTAGGGACGGATGGCGCGCTTGGCGAGTCTTTTGTGGCAGGCGCGGCAATTGCAGATTGAGGAGCCATGATGGAACGCCCCGACATTCCCGCCGGCCTGCCGGACGGCATCGAGGAGAAGAAGGCGCAGGCCAAAGCCTGGTTCGAGGAATTGCGCGACCGGATTTGCGCCGCTTTCGAAGTGCTTGAGGACGAAGTGCCTGAGCCGCACGGTGGCGGCGAACCCGGCCGCTTCGAACGCAAGCCATGGCAGCGCGACGGCGGCAAGGGTGGCGGTGGCGTCATGTCGATGATGCATGGCCGCCTGTTCGAAAAGGTCGGCGTCCATACTTCCACGGTCCACGGAGAGTTCTCGCCCGAGTTCCGCAACCAGATCCCCGGCGCCAACGAGGATCCGCGCTTCTGGGCATCGGGCATTTCGCTCATCTGCCATCCCGTCAATCCGAACGTTCCGGCCGTCCACATGAACACCCGCATGGTCGTGACAACCCGGCAGTGGTTTGGCGGGGGCGCGGACCTGACACCGGTGCTCGACCGCCGCCGCAGCCAGGACGACCCGGATGCCCGGGCTTTTCACGATGCGATGAAGTCGGCCTGCGAAAGGCATGGCGGTGTGGCTGATCATGGCCGCTACAAGGCCTGGTGCGACGAGTATTTCTTCCTGCCGCACCGCAACGAACCGCGCGGCATTGGCGGCATCTTCTATGACTGGCTGCATTCACCGGAAGAAAACGGCGGATGGGAGGCGGATTTCGCCTTTACCCGTGATGTCGGCAGCACCTTCCTCGATATTTATGCCGATCTCGTGCGGCGGAATTTTGCCTCCGCCTGGACCGGCGCCGACCGGGAGGAACAGCTTGTTCGCCGCGGCCGCTATGTCGAGTTCAACCTGCTCTACGATCGCGGCACGATCTTTGGCCTGAAGACGGGCGGAAATATCGATTCCATTCTTTCTTCCATGCCCCCGGTGGTGAAGTGGCCGTGAACGCCCTACGTGGCATGGAAGGGCGTTTCATTGACCGCTGTCACAACAAACGCCTCAATTGCCCCTATACTGAAGCGGTCTGGTAAGCAGCAGAGGAGGAAAAACCATGAAGGAATTCCATTGTGGATCGCTCGTTCCGGGCTGTGACTGGCATACCCGCCACGAGGATGAGGCGGAGGTGATGCGCCGGGCGGTGGAGCATCTGCGCACCACCCATGGCGAGACGATCATCCGCGAAAGCATGCTGGACGCGATCCGCTCCAAGATCACGCGCAGCGGCGAAGCCGCCTGACGCGCACATCTTTTCCGGCCCGGCCGCACGCCGGGCCGGCCATCTTCACGGCCGTGGAAGGCCGGCGTGCTGACGCGCCATGGCGAGCAGGTCGTTTCTGGTAAGCCGGAATCCCGACGATACCCACGCGTCTTCGAGCGCTGACAGGATGCGGCCCATGGCCGGTCCGGCATTCACACCCGCCTCGCCCAGATCCTTGCCGCGCACCGGCAGCACCGGCCGATCGAAGGTGAGCGCCTGTTTCCATTGGTCAAGCCGCAGCGCATGCGCGCGCATCTGCTCGCCGGAAACCGTTGCGGGCGCGCTGGCACTGGCCAGGGCGAGCGCGATCCTGTCGCGCACACCCTGTTCCGGCCCGCGATAGAGCAGCTTGGCAAGCCCTTCCTGCGACACCTGTTCCGGCGGCGTCTCGGCAAACGCCCAGTCACGCAGCCGCTTGCGCTCCTCGCCCGACAGCCGAAGCCGGTCGGCCAGCGTCTCCATGCGCGCGCTGTCCGGCGGCAGCATGGCTTCCAGCCGCAGCATGACATCCTTCGCCAAAGCGGAACCGCGCTCCGCCTCCAGCAGGCCGTGAATGCCGTCGATACCCCACTTCTCGCTTTCCGGCAGGATGGCAGTCAGCACACCGGTCTGGCGCATCCACAGCAACGCGCGCGAGGGATCCGGCGCTCCCAGCAGCTTTTTCAGTTCGGCCCAGACCCGTTCGGCCGACAGCCGGTCCATGCCGCCTTTCAGCCGCGCACAGGCCTTCAGCCCGTCGGCGTCCGGCCGGCCATGCCCGTACCAGGCAAAGAAGCGGAAGAAACGCAGGATCCGCAGGTAATCCTCCCGGATGCGCGTTTCCGCGTCGCCGATGAAACGCAGCGTGCGCGTTTCCAGGTCGGCCAGGCCGCCCACATGATCGATGACCGTGCCATCGGCGTTTGCGTAGAGCGCGTTGATGGTGAAGTCGCGCCGCTCGGCGTCGGCCTTCCAGTCACGGCCGAAATGCACCGTGGCGTGGCGGCCGTGGGTCTCCACATCGCTGCGCAACGTCGTCACTTCATGCGGGATGCCATTGGCGATGACGGTGATCGTGCCGTGCTCGTAGCCGGTCGGTACAGCCTTGAATCCGGCGGCCTGCGCCCGCGCGATCGTTTCGTCGGGCAGCGTCGTGGTGGCGATGTCGATATCGCTCACCGGCTCGCCCAGAAGCGTGTTGCGCACCGCGCCTCCGGCAATCCGCGCTTCCTCCCCGTCCGCGCAAAGGGCAGCCATGAGCGATTGCAGTCCCGGCTCTTCCAGCCATGCCGCCTTGCCTGCCAGCGAAACCGTGTCGCTCACGTATAGAGCCTTTCGTATATTGTCCGGATGATTCCGGCGGTGACGCCCCAGATGTAGCGCTCGCCATGCGGCATCGTCCAGAAGAAGCGCTCCCGCCCTTCCCAGACACGGCTGGCGCGCACATGGTTGTCCGGGTTCATCAGAAAGGCCAGCGGCACCTCGAACACCGCCGCCACTTCGTCCGGATTGGGAATGGCGATGGCATCCGGCGCGACGAGGCCGAAGATCGGCGCGATGCGATAACCGCTGCCGGTCAGATAGTCCGGCATGCGGCCGAACACCTCCACCTGATCGGGCGCGATGCCGATTTCCTCATGCGTTTCGCGCAGCGCCGCCGCCTCCGGCGTGGCGTCGTCCGGGTCGATCCGCCCGCCGGGAAAGGCCACCTGGCCGGAATGGCTGCGCAAGTTTTCGGTGCGCTGGGTCAGGATCACCGACGGCCCGCCGGCCCGCTCCACAACCGGCACCAGAACCGCGGCATCGCGCAATTGAGGCTTGACGATGAGGTGGCGCAGCGCCGGATTGAGATGATGGTCGCCATGATCGTCGGTACCGAAAGGCCCGTCCTCATGGGCAAGGCGCGCGCGCAAATCCGCCACGGAGAAGCCGGGTGCCGTTTCGCTGAGGCTCATTGCGACAGCGCCTCCAGCCGCGCCATCGTCATCATCGGGAAGACCTTGCCATTGGAGCGCAGCGCGAACATCTCTGTCCCGTCCACATCCACCGGCTCGCCCATGGCGACGAGATCATACATCACCGCGCGCGAAACCAGCGCTTCCAGCCGGCCGCGCACATGCACATAGGGTTTCAAGCCGCCCGTGCCGTCCTCGTCGACAAAGCGCATCGGATGCTCCGGCCCGGCCTCGACGAGGTCGCCGACATTCGTGCGAAACGTCACCACCTGATCCTCGCCATCGCCGCTCGCCACGGCTTCCACGGCCACGAAGGGGGCATCCTCGATGCGGATTCGCACCTTTTCCACAGGCGTGACCAGATAGGTCTCGCCGTCCTCGTCCTTGCGCAGGACGGTTGAAAACAGCCGCACCAGCGCCGGCCGGCCGATCGGCGTGCCCATGTAGAACCAGGTACCGTCACGGCGGATTTCCATGTCGAGGTCGCCGCAATGCTCCGGATTCCAGCGCTCCACGGGCGGAAGTCCGCGTTCCTGCCCGACGGCACGGCTGATCAGCGCCTCCAGGCCGGCACTCTCCCGGATCGCGGCAAGTCCGGTTGACGGGATTTCTGCGGGATCGGTTTTGTTTGTCATGGTCACGAAATAGTCACCGTTATTGCGCTTGTCAGCCCTGTAGGCTGGTTTAATTTGAGCGAAGGTGCATTCACGCTTGCTGGCAAGCGTCGTGGATTCGGTCGGAAAAAGGAAGTCGCCCATGAGCCTCATGACCTCAGACAAGCCGCTGAACGAAGCGGAGATGATCGCCGAGGCAGAGGCCGCGCTGGCTGACATCGCCAGGGCGCGCGAAGCGGTGGGCGAGGTCATTTTCGGCCAGGAAAGCGTGGTCGAGCGCGCCATCGTGGCGCTTCTGGCTGGCGGCCATGCGCTGCTTGTCGGCGTCCCGGGTCTCGCAAAGACCAAGCTTGTCGACACCTTGGGCGCGGTCCTCGGCCTCGATGCCCGGCGCATCCAGTTCACGCCCGACCTGATGCCGTCCGACATCCTCGGTTCGGAAGTGATGGAGGAGGACGAGAACCGCCGCCGTTCTTTCCGCTTCATCCCCGGCCCGGTCTTCGCCCAGCTTCTCATGGCCGACGAGATCAACCGCGCCTCGCCGCGCACGCAGTCGGCACTGCTGCAATCCATGCAGGAATACCACGTCACCGTGGCCGGCCACCGGCACGACCTGCCCTCCCCCTTCCACGTGCTTGCCACCCAGAACCCGCTGGAGCAGGAGGGGACATATCCGCTGCCCGAGGCCCAGCTTGACCGGTTCCTGATGCAGATCGACATCCTTTACCCGGAACTGGAGGCCGAGCGCCGCATCCTTCTGGAGACCACGGGCACCGGCGATGCGAAGGCCCGCCACGTCATGACCGCCGAACGGCTGGTCGCGATCCAGCAGCTTGTGCGCCGAATGCCCGTTCCCGAAAGCGTGGTCGAGGCCATCCTGAAACTGGTGCGCTCAGCCCGTCCGGGCAATGGCAATGCCGAGACCGACCGCCACGTCGCCTGGGGTCCGGGTCCGCGCGCCAGCCAGGCACTCACCCTGTGCGCCCGCGCCCGTGCGCTCTATGATGGCAGGCTCGCGCCTTCGGTTGACGATGTCGCCGCCTTGGCCGAGCCGGTCTTGCAGCACCGCATGGCACTCACCTTCGCCGCGCGCGCCGAGGGCATGAATGTCCGGTCGGTGATTGCCCGCCTCGCCGAAGAGATCGGCTGATGGCGCCGCTTGGCGCGATAACCGAGCCTGTTGCCGCGCGCGATGCGCTGGCCCGCGCCCGCCTGCGCGCCTCGCTCGTGCCGGATCTGCTGGTCGAGGCGCGCCGCATCGTCTCCACGGTCATTTCCGGCTGGCACGGCCGCCGCAAGCGCGGCATCGGCGAGAATTTCTGGCAATACCGGCCCTATGTCGAGGGCGAGGCCATGTCGCGGATCGACTGGCGCCGCTCCGCCCGCGACGACCACACCTATGTACGCGACAACGAGTGGGAAGCCGCTCATACCGTCTGGCTCTGGGCCGACCCCTCGTCCTCAATGCTGTTCAAATCGTCGCTGGCGCCGGTCTCGAAGGAAAGCCGCGCGCTGGTGCTGGCGCTTGCGCTGGCCGAATTGCTGGCCCGGTCCGGCGAGCGGATCGGCTGGCCGGGCCTGACCGATCCGATTTCGGCACGAAATGCCGCCGAGCGCCTGGCTGAAAGGCTTCTTCACGCGCCTGACCTGCCGGCCCGGCCCGATTTCACCATGATCCGCCGCTTCTCCGACATCGTCATCGTCTCCGATTTCCTGGACCCCCTGGAGGACATGCGCGCAGCGCTGGAACCTCTGGCAAGCCGGGGCGTGCGCGCGCACCTGATCGAGGTCTGCGATCCGGCCGAAGAACAGTTTCCCTATGCGGGGCGCACCGAATTCCGCGATCCGGAGACCGGCGAGAAGCTGCGCGCCGGCCGCGCCGAGGCATTCCGTCAGGACTATGCCGCCCTGTATCTGGCAAGGCGGAACGATCTGGCAGCATGGGCCAGGCGCCTGGGCTGGAGCTATACCGTCAACCACACCGACCAGCTCGCCTCGCAAGCGCTGGTGTCCGTCCACATGGCCATGAGCGAACCGCAGGCACTGGCGGGAGCCGGCCGATGATTGCAGGCTTGCCGCTGGTTTTCACCTCCCCTGCCGTCCTGTTCGGCCTCGCAGCCCTGCCGGTCATCTGGTGGCTCTTGCGCCTCACCCCGCCGCATCCGCGCGAGGAGGTGTTTCCGCCCTTGCGCATTCTGGCGCGGGTTCTCAAGACCGAGGAAACGCCGCAGAAAAGCCCGTGGTGGCTCACTCTTCTGCGCCTGATCATGGCCGCCCTCGTGATTTTCGCGCTGGCCGGCCCGGTCTTCAACCCGCGCGATGCGGTCGTTTCAGGCAATGCGCCGCTTGTCCTCGTCGTTGACAATGGCTGGGCTGCCGCACCTGACTGGGAGCGCCGCCGGCAAACCGCCGAAACCCTTGTGGGAGACGCCGGCGAAGCCGGAATTCCGGTCATCCTGGCGCTGACCGCCGAGAAGGCAAATACCGGCATCGGCCCGTTCGATGCCGCCACCGCGCGCGATCGTCTCGCCGCCGCGCAACCGCGGCCCGTGCCGGTGGACCGTGTAACCGCCTTCGCACGCATTGCCGAAACCCTGGACGACCAGACCGGTGTCACCCTGGCCCTGTTGACGGACGGGCTTGGATCGGAAGGCGACAGCGCGGCGTTCGCGCAATTGCAGGGTCTGGCCCCCGAGACGGTGATCTGGGCGGATAGCCGTTCCGGGGCGCTGACCGGCATCTCGCGCACCCGGAACGATGCCGCCGCGCTCACTGCCACCGTGATCCGCCCCTCTGGCGATTCCGGTCCGGCGCTGGCCACGCTCTACGCCCTTGACGACAAGGGCCGGCGCATCGGCGAGGCACAGGCCGCCTTCCGCCCCGGCGACACACAGGCGCAGGCGGTTTTCGAGGCGCCCTTCGAATTGCGCAACGACTACGCCGCCATCGTGGTGGAGGGTGCCGGTCAGGCGGCGGCCACGCGCGTGCTCGATGACAATTCCCGGCGCCGCCGTGTAGCCCTGATTTCCGCCTCGGAGGCCGATCAGGCCCAGCCGCTCCTGTCGCCGCTCTACTATATCCGCCGGGCGCTGGCGCCGTTTGCCGATCTCGTCGAGCCGCAGACCAACGACCTCAATCAGGCAATACCCGAAATCCTCGACCAGAAACCGGCGGTCATCGTCATGTCGGATATCGGCGTCATTCCGGATGCTGCCCGCATGGCGCTCGCCGACTGGGTGGAAGGCGGCGGAACGCTGGTCCGCTTTGCCGGCCCGCGCCTGGCCGGCACGCCGGAAGCAGACGATCTCCTGCCTGTGCGGTTGCGCTCGGGCGAGCGGGCGCTTGGCGGCTCGCTGTCATGGACGGAGCCGCAGCCTGTCGCCGAATTCCCGGCCACGGGCGGGTTTGCCGGCCTGACGCCGCCGCGCGAGGTCACGGTCTCGCGGCAGGTGCTGGCCGAACCGGAGCCCGGCATCGTCGAGCGGACATGGGCAGCGCTCGGCGACGGCACGCCGCTGGTCACGGGCGGCCCGCGCGGTGACGGCACGATCGTGCTCTTCCACGTCACGCCCGAAGCGACGTGGTCCAACCTGCCCATTTCAGGCACCTTCGTGGAGATGCTGCGCCGCATCGTGCAATTCTCGCGAAACCAGGGCGCGTTGGCGGTCGCATCCGCCGGCCAGGTGGCCGCCACACTGGCGCCCTGGCGCATGATCGCGGCCAGCGGTGCGCTTGTGCCCCCGCCCCCGGATGCCCGGCCACTGGATCTCTCCGCCGGCCTCCCGCCGGTCACGCTGGAACATCCCCCCGGCCTTTATGGCACAGAGGATGGGGTCGTTGCGCGCAACCTGTTGCCGGAGGATGCCGTGCTGACGCCCATCGCACGTCCGCAATTCGGTGCGGCGGTGACCGCCATCGGCTATGGCGCCGACGAATCGGCCTCGCTGAAAGGACCGTTGCTCGCCGCTGCCGCAGCTCTTCTGGCCGTCGATACCCTCATTGTCTTCTGGCTTTCCGGCCTGATGACCCGACGCCCGCGCCGCACGGCAACGGCTGCACTCCTGCTCGCCCTGGCCGGCACGCTGGCCATGCCGCCAACGGCAATGGATGCCCGCGCGCAGGAGGCAAACGACCAGCGGCCCGGCGACGCCGAAGCGATCGCCGCCATCGAGCAGACGCGCCTTGCCTACGTGATCACCGGGAATGGCAGCATTGACGCGGTCTCGCGTGCCGGCCTGCGCGGCCTGTCCGAATTCCTGATCCGCAAGACCGCGCTCGAACCGGGAGACCCGGTCGGCGTGGATATCGCGACGGATGAACTGGCCTTCTATCCGATCATATACTGGCCGGTGGATGCGAATGTACCGGTGCCGCCGCCCGGCGCCCTGGCCCGCATCGATGCATACATGCAGCAGGGCGGCACAGTTCTTTTCGACACGCGCGATGCCTATTCGGCCGGCTTCGGCGGCAGTGCCACGTCGCCAGCCACCCAGCGGCTGCGTGAAATCCTGTCATCCATGAACGTTCCGGCGCTCGAACCCGTGCCGCCCGATCACGTGCTGACCAAGTCGTTCTACATCCTGGCCGGTTTTCCTGGCCGCTATTCCGCTTCGCCGCTCTGGGTCGAGGCATCGCTGAACGCGGACAGCGACGAGGACAGGCCGGTCCGCACCGGCGACGGCGTTTCGCCGATCCTGATCACCGGCAACGACCTTGCCGGCGCCTGGGCCGTTGACTCCAATGGCGATTTCCTGCTGCCGACCGTGCCCAACAACCCGCTGCAGCGCAGCTATGCCTATCGCGCCGGGGTGAACATCATGATGTACATGCTGACCGGCAACTACAAGGCCGACCAGGTTCACATCCCGGCCCTGCTCGAACGGCTCGGACAGTGAGGCAGCGCCCATGAACCAGGTCTCCGTCTCCTTCGAACCGCTACTGGCATGGCCCTGGCTGGTGGCTGCGGCCGCGGTTCTGGCACTGCTGGCATTCGCGGGAATTGCGCTCGGCCAGCGCGGCGCCTGGGTTCGCGCCACCGCCATGACCGCCCTGCTGCTGGCACTGGCCAACCCTGTCCTGCTGGAAGAGGAGCGCGACCCGGTGAAAAGCGTTGTCGGCATCATCGTCGACCGCAGCCAGAGCCAGGACATCGGCGAGCGCAATGCGCAAGCCAGCGCCGCGCTGGAAGCGCTGAAGGCCCGCCTTGCCCGCTTTCCGGAATTCGAACTGCGGATCGCCGAGGCCGGGCGCGGCGACCGCGCCGACGAGCGTGTCGAAACACGGCTTTTCGGCGCGCTGTCGGGCCTGCTTTCCGATGTGCCGCCCTCGCGCGTGGCCGGCGGCATTCTCATCACCGACGGGCAGGTCCACGACGTGCCTGGAGACCTTCAGGCGCTCGGCTTCAACGCCCCCGTGCACGGCCTGATCACTGGCGAGGCGGACGAATTCGACCGGCGCGTCCGCTTTGTCGAAGCGCCGCGTTTCGGAATTGCCGGAAAGCCGCTGGAAATGACCTATGAGGTCACCGATACGGGCGATGGAGGCGGCACCGTATCGGTCGAGGTGCGCATCAACGGCGATCTGGTGACGACAGAAGAGGCCGTGCCAGGCGCCGCCATGCCGCTGGAAATCATCGTGCCGAACGGCGGCCGCAACATCGTCGAACTCTCCATTCCGCGCGCCGGCGACGAAGTGACCCCGGCCAATAACCGGGCCGTCGCCGTCGTCGATGGCATCCGCGAAAACCTGCGCGTGCTCCTCGTGTCAGGCGAACCGCATGCCGGCGAACGGACCTGGCGCAATCTCCTGAAGTCCGATGCCTCGGTCGATCTGGTCCATTTCACCATCCTGCGTCCGCCCGAAAAGCAGGACGGAACGCCAATCAACGAATTGTCGCTGATCGCCTTTCCCACGCGCGAGCTCTTCGTCGAGAAGATCGACGATTTCGATCTGATCATCCTCGACCGCTATCAGCACCGCGACGTTCTCCCGGTCCTCTACTATGACTACATCGCCCAATATGTGCAGAACGGCGGCGCGCTGCTCGTGGCTGCGGGGCCGGAATATGCAGGCGAGCAATCCATTGCCCGCACCCCTCTTCTGCCGGCCCTGCCCGCCATGCCGACAGGCCAGGTGATCGACCAGGCCTTCCACCCGCGCCTGACGGAAACCGGCGAACGCCACCCCGTGACGCGCGGCCTCGATGGCGCGGCCAGCGAGCCGCCGCAATGGAGCCGCTGGTTCCGCCAGGTGGCGGTCGACCAGCCGCAGGGCGAGGTGGTCATGCGCGGCGTCGGCGAACGGCCGCTGCTCATCCTCAACCGCTATGGCGAGGGCCGTGTCGCGCAATTGCTCTCCGATCAGGGCTGGCTCTGGGCGCGCGGCTTCGAGGGCGGCGGCCCGCACGTCGCCCTGTACCGCAGGATCGCCCACTGGCTGATGCGCGAGCCGGAACTGGAGGAAGAGCGCCTGACCGCAAACGGGCGCGGAATGATGCTGAACATCCGCCGTCAGACCATGGCCGACGAAGCCGGTTCGGCAACGGTCATCCTGCCTTCGGGCAAGACGACCGAAGTGCCGCTGACCGCGCAATCGCCCGGAATCTTCTCCGGGGAACTGGAAGGCAACGAGATCGGCCTTTACCAGGTGGCCAATGACGATCTGGTGGCACTGGCCCATGTCGGGCCGGTCAACGCGCCGGAATTCGCCGAAACCGTTTCCACGACAACGAAACTGCAGCCGCTTGCCAGGGCCAGCGGCGGCGCTTTGCACCGGATTGCCGATGGCCGCCTGCCGGGAATTGTCCCGGTTCGTGCCGGCGCACCTGCTTCCGGGCGCGATTGGCTGGGACTGCGTTCATCGGGCGAAAGCGTGTTGCGCTCGCTCAACCGCACTCCGCTTTTTGCCGGCTTTCTCGGCCTCGCCCTGCTGCTCTTCGCGCTGGGCACCATGTGGTGGCGGGAAGGAAAATAGGCCGGGTGTCCGGCGCAGCCGGAACGCGGCCCTTCACCGCGGGCGCCGGCCGGCAAATCACACCGTCCGGCGCCTGCGCTTGTCAGGCAACCCGTCGATTGCGCATCGGCAGGACGACTGCCCCGTCCGGCATCTCGCTGATGATCAGTTCCAGATCAGGCAGGCAGGCTTCCATCGCCGCGACGCAATCCGGGTCGAACCGCTTGCCGCCTTCGCTGCGGATATAGCGCACGGTCTTCTCGATCGACCAGGCTTCCTTGTACATGCGCTTGGCCGTCAACGCGTCGAACACGTCGGCGACCGCGGCAATGCGCGCGGATTCCGGAATGGCCTTGCCCGCCAGCCTGCGCGGATAGCCGTTTCCGTCCCACCGTTCATGATGGGCGTGGGCGATTTCCTCTGCCAGGTTCAGCAGGCGCGACGAGGATCCCGCCAGGATCTGCGATCCGATGGTCGTGTGCGTCTGCATGTGCGCCCGCTCGTCATCAGACAGCGGGCCCGGCTTGTCGATCACGGTTTCGCGGATGCCGACCTTGCCGATATCGTGCATCACCGCGGCAAGGCGGATGTCGCGGCAGAAATCGGGGTGATGGCCAAGCTGGCGGGCAAGCCGCTCGGCAATGCGCGCCATGCGCACCATATGCGCCGATGTCTCGTCATCCTTGTAGCCGGCGGCCATGGAAAGCCGGTGGATGATTTCCTCTTCGCGCTGGCGGATCATGCCGGTCGCCTGGTTCACCTCTTCGCGCAGCCAGCCCGCCCTGTCCTCCAGCTTGCGCTGGGCAAGACGCAGGCGGACAAGGTTCTTGATCCGCGCGCGGAACTCGATCGGCTCGATCGGCTTGTTGAGAAAATCGATGACGCCGGTGTTGATCGCCTCCATGCGAACAGGGGAATCCCGGTCTGCGGTGATCATCACCACCGGCTTGTGGGCATGGCGGTGATGGGAAAGCAGTCGCTCGGTCAATTCGATGCCATTGATGCCGGGCATCAGGTAGTCGATCACCGCGATGTCGAAATCCTCGATGTCGATATTGTCGGTGAAGGCAACGGCATCGTCATAGATGACGGCCTCGCAATTCTCGATCTTGGCGACGAGCTTTTTCATGAGACCAAGCGTTGTCAGGCTGTCGTCGACGATCAGGATACGGGTTTTCATGGCAAGTCTCACTTCTGCAGCCGGTTGGCGATCTTGAGCGCGTCGACGCGCGCGGCGATCTGGTAGACGGTTGAATTGTCGAGTTCGCTTTCGCGCCGGGCCTGCGCATATTTTGCAAGACCGGTGAAGCCGAGCGTGGAGGCTGCGCCCTTCAGCGTATGCAGGGCGCGGTCGGCCCGGTCGGGATCGCCGGTTCCCATGGCCTCGTTCAGGTCGTCCAGGATGTTGGAGCAGTCCTCGATGAAGTCGCCGACGAGATCGCCATAGCCGTCCTCGCCGATGGCATCGACGAGTTCCTCCACGATACCCTCATCGACTTCGGCGAGATCGACCTTGGACAGGCCTGCACCGCTGGAATCGTCATCGGCCCGGTAAGTGGCGTGCATGGCTGTGCCTTTCTCCTGACTGGTGGGGGCATCCGACAGGATCGACCGGAACCTGCCGAAGGAAACGGGTTTTGCCGCAAAGGCGTTCATGCCGGCCCTGAAACAGCGTTCACGGTCGCGGTCCGAGGCATTCGCCGTCATCGCCACGATCCAGGTCTGCGCATTGAACCGCGAGGCCCGGCGGATTTCCTCGGTGGCCGTGACACCGTCCATGCCGGGCATCTGCATGTCCATCAGGATGATGTCGTAGTGGCGCTCGTTGGCCATGCGCACGCCGGCTTCGCCATCGTCGGCGACATCCACCTGCTGGCCCAGTTTCTCCAGGAAGCGGCAGGCAACCGCCTGATTGACCTTGTTGTCCTCGACAAGAAGGATGGCAAGCTTCGGCAGTTCCTTTTCGGTTGCCGCCGTCTCGGTCGCCAGTTCGTTCTTGTCCGCAACCCCCACGGGCACCTCGAACCAGAAGGTCGAGCCCTTGCCCAATTCGCTTTCGAGGCCGATTTCGCCGCCGAGCCCTTCCACGATGCCCTTGCAGATCGCCAGGCCGAGCCCGGTCCCGCCATAGCGGCGCCCGATCGTGCCGTCGACCTGATGGAACGGCTGGAAGAGCTTCACGCGCGCCTCCTCGTCGATGCCGATGCCGGTATCGGTCACCTCGAAGCGCAACCGGCTCGTCTCGCCGCCATGCACATCGCGGATCCGGATCAGGATCTTGCCGTCACGCGTGAACTTGACGGCATTGCTGACCAGGTTGAGCAAAACGCGGCGCAGCTTGTAGGGATCGCTGACATAGCCCTTGCGCGCGATGCCGTCCTCGAAATCGATGGTCAGGGTGTCGTTCTGTTCGCGGGCGCGCCCATCCATGATCTTGGGAACATCGTTGACGATGTCCTCCAGCCGGAAGGCGATCAGCTCGAATTCCAGCTTGCCATGCTCCATCTTGGCGAAGTCAAGGATTTCATTGATGCTTTCCAGGAGGGCCTCACCCGACGTACGGATGACCTGCACCGAATTTGCCTGCTCCTTGCTCAGTCCGGCATCGTGCAGCAGTTCCGCCATGCCGAGAATGGCGTTGAGCGGCGTGCGGATCTCGTGGCCCATCGTGGCCATGAATTCCGACTTGGCCTGGTTGCCGGCTTCGGCCGCGCGATAGGCCTGCTGCATTTCCTCTGCAATGGATTCGATATGCTCGCCGGCGCTGCGGACCAGCCGCAATTGCCGGATGAGGTTGACGATCAAGAGCCCGACGACGACGAGAAGGGCGAAGGCCAGGACGCCTGCGAATTGCTGCAGACGCAGCATTTCCGCGCGCGAATCGGCGCGCGAGGCCGACACCGCGGCATTGGTGCGCATGAGCAGGGTCCCGGTCGCCTTCTGGAGTTCCTGCAGTTTCGCCCGCGTCCGCGTGGTGGCCTCCGCATCCAGCGGCTCGCCACCAGCAATGGCTTTCACCGTCGGCTCCAGTCCAAGAATGAGGTTTCCGGCACGCCGGCGCATGTCCTGGATGACCGGATTGTCCTCGAAATAGTCTCCATAGTCGGACTTCAGCAGAACGGTCAGGCGCGAATAGAGGATGTCATAGCGCAGGCTCAGGCTGTCATCGCTTGCCGGCCGGGTCCCGTCGGCGGCCAGCCCCGCATTGAAGCTTTCGCGCAGGCGCATGGTTTCGCGGTCCACCTGATAGACCGCCCAGAGCGCATCCTCGCGGATGCTGGCCTGCATCTCGTCCTGAAGCGTGGATATGTGAAAGAAAAGGCCAGCCAGCGTCACCATCAGGCCGATGGTGATCGCGAGAAGATAGCGGCTCGCCGTACCGCTATGCTTGACAAGCCATTTGCTTCTTTCAAGGGAAGAATTCACTTCCGCACCTCGATCTCATGAATCTGCCAGACAGAGCGGGAAAAATATTTCTCGTTGTAGAGTTCCGGGTTCGTGTCGAACGGATAGATCAGGAAGAGAGGCCCCTTCTCGCGGACGGTCATGTCCTTGCCGTTCATCGCCATCGCCAGCATGGAGGGCATTTCGGTTGCATCCTCCATCGGAATTTCCGCCGAATAGTCGTTCAGCGCTTTCAGGACCACGGTCTTGCCTTCGGCCCCGGCCGCTTTCAGGACTGCCGCAAGAAGGGGACCCTCAAAGGTCACCTGGCCTTCCGTCCAAGGCGTTTCCATGGTCGCGCTGCGCTGTTCAAGGGCGCGCAATTCGCCACGGTCGAATTCCACCGGTTCACCGGATGCCGTTCCGGTGACGGTCAGGATGATCGTATCGTCCGAGGCAAGGGCAAGGCCGGTGGTGGAGAGGAGCAGCATGAGCGCCGCGGCTATGGTCTTCATCATTCATCCCTGGATCTGGTGCAGTCGCGCCAACGGCCCGAACGGCAATGCCCGCGCCTGCAATGCTTTGTCTCGGTTGCCCTGAAAGGCTGTTTTGGAACATTCCGGACGACGCCGGCCTGTGGCGGATGCCTTATGCTGTCACGCGCTGGTGACCCGCCACGTTGCCGGCATATGCCGAATGGTTTGAGGCCGCGTTGAAACGGAACTCCGATTTTTCAACGTATTTTACTAATAGAGGATATTTCACACAGGACCGTGTGTTTTCGCCCTCGGATTGCCGAGCGGCCCCGAGCCGGGTTTTGCGCGAACCGAAAGCGAACCATGCGCTTGCGCCATCTCCACCTGTCCCTCCTGCCTTTTTGTTTTTAACCATGTTCTTGTCTTCCGGAATACAAATGCGCGCATAACTTTTTTGCAAATAAGGATTCCTGCCTCTCCCGTTCTGCCGGCGAACGGCCGGCGCGCCCAGGTCTGGAGGGGAAACAAAAGGATATCCGACACTTGCAGCGCAAATCCGCGCCCATCTTCCCTTCCTGGATTCCGGGACTATCTTGTCTGCGCACGACAAGCATGGACCCGGGAGAGGACGATGAACCAGCCGGAAGGCTACACTCCGCCAAAGGTATGGACCTGGAACAGCGAGAATGGCGGCCGATTCGCCAATATCAACCGCCCGGTCGCGGGGCCGACGCACGACAAGGACCTGCCGGTCGGCAAACACCCGTTGCAGCTTTATTCGCTGGCCACGCCGAATGGCGTGAAGGTCACCGTCATGCTGGAAGAACTGCTCGCCGCCGGCCATGCCGGCGCCGAATATGACGCCTGGCTTATCCGCATCAACGAAGGCGACCAGTTCTCAAGCGGATTCGTGTCCGTCAACCCGAACTCCAAGATCCCGGCCCTCGTCGACCGTTCAGGCGACAAGCCTGTTCGCGTTTTCGAGTCCGGGTCGATCCTGCTTTATCTGGCCGAGAAGTTCGGTGCATTTCTGCCGGCGAGCCACGCGGCGCGAACAGAGGCCCTGAACTGGCTGTTCTGGCAGATGGGATCGGCGCCCTATCTGGGCGGCGGTTTCGGCCATTTCTATGCCTATGCCCCCTTCAAGATCGAATATGCCATCGACCGGTTCACCATGGAGGTGAAACGCCAGCTCGATGTGCTCGACAGGCACCTGGCGGAAAACCGCTACATGGCCGGCGACGACTATTCCATCGCCGACATGGCGATCTGGCCCTGGTACGGCAATCTCGTCGCAGGGCTGATCTATGACGATTCCGCCACCTTCATCGAGGCGCATACCTACGAAAACGTGATCCGCTGGCAAAAGGAGATCTGGGAGCGCCCGGCGGTCAGGCGCGGGCGCATGGTCAACCGCGCCTTCGGCAAGCCGGAGGAACAGCTTCACGAACGGCACGACGCGACTGATTTCGACACGCAGACGCAGGACAAGATCGGCCCGAAGCAGGATTGACCCTCCGACAGGCTGCGTCGGCCGGAATCATCGGCACGAGGCCGCGCCAAGGGCGGCATGCTCGATCGTTCCGTGCAGCGCTGCCGCTGCGCCCGCAGTGAGTTCGCAAGCCAGAAGGCGCGCCGGGTCGACCGGGCGCGGCATGACCACCTGGCCGAATGGCAATTGGCGAAAGCCAAGCGGCCCGTAATAGGGTTCGTCGCCGACCAGGACGACGACACCCGATCCCGCGGCCTTCGCCGCCTCCAGCGCAAGCGCCACCAGCCTCCGGCCCACGCCCTTGCTCTTCCACGCCGGCTTGACGGCCAGCGGGCCGAGCAGGTGGCCGCGGCCCCCGCCCGCGCGGATGGGCGTCATGCGCACCGACGCGATGATCTCGCCGCCATGGCAGGCGACAAAGGAAAGCGCCCTGTCATGGGCGCCGCCATCGCGGATGGCCTGTGCGGCGCGGGCGAAACGCCCCGGTCCGAAAGCTTCGGCATTGATGGCTTCGATGGCATCGTCGTGAGACGGGTCTTCCGGCAGATAGGCAAGATCAAGCGTGGTCATGAAGGTCATCCGGTCGTCGAGCGGTCGCATGGCAGGATTTCGCGCATGCGGGTTAGGCAGCCTGAAGTTCAGGCGCGGGCTCGTCGTCGGATGATGCAATGGGACACGGAATTTCCCCTCGGCGCGTCTCTTGACTGTCCGCTAGCCGATCCCGGGCGCATTGTCCAGCGCAGTTTGCCGGCCCGCCAACAGACTGTTCAGGCCTTCGGGGCTTCCCAACCGGCCTGTGCCGCGCCAATTGACGAGGGAAAGCAGGAAAGGACGAAACAATGGGTTTGCTTGTCGACGGCCAATGGCAGGACAAATGGTATGACACGAAGTCCACCGGCGGGCGTTTCGAGCGCCAGGAATCGCAGCTTCGCAACTGGGTCACGCCGGATGGAGAGCCGGGCCCGTCCGGCGAAGGCGGGTTCAGGGCCGAGCCGGGCCGGTATCATCTTTACGTTTCGCTGGCCTGCCCCTGGGCCCACCGCACGCTGATCATGCGCAGGCTGAAGAAGCTGGAGCATGTCATCTCGGTCGACGTCGTCCATTGGCTGATGGCGGAGAACGGCTGGGAATTCGCGACCGGGCAAGGCGCGACCGGGGACACGCTGTATGGCCATGACTTCCTGCATCAGATCTACACGAAAAACCGGCCTGACTATTCCGGCCGCGTCACCGTCCCCGTGCTCTGGGACCGCAAACGCGAGCGCATCGTTTCCAATGAATCGGCGGAGATCATCCGGATGCTGAATTCCGCCTTCGACGAATGGGGCGACGCATCGCTGGATTTCTATCCGGAAAGCCTGCGCGAGGACATCGACGCCATCAACGCCACCGTCTACGACAATGTCAACAATGGCGTTTACAAGGCCGGCTTCGCCACGTCCGAAGACGCCTATGAGGAAGCGTTTGACGCGCTCTTTTCAACGCTGGACGATCTGGAAGAGCGCCTGGGTCAAGGCCGCTATCTCGTCGGCAACCGGCTGACCGAGGCGGACTGGCGCCTGTTCACCACGCTGGTCCGGTTCGACCCGGTCTATGTTGGCCATTTCAAGTGCAATCTGCGCCGGATCGCCGACTACCCGAACCTGTCGAACTACCTGCGCGACCTCTACCAGGTGCCGGGCGTGGCCGAAACGGTCGATCTTCACCACATCAAGAACCACTACTACCGGTCGCACGAAACGCTGAACCCGGGCGGCATCGTTCCCAAGGGGCCGGCGCTCGCCTATGACGCCCCCCATGACCGTGGCCGCTTCGGCCAGTCCGCACCTACCAGAATGGCGATCTGACGGCGCTGCCGAAAACCTCCTCCAGACGCGCCCGGGTGGCGCGCGTGGTTTCCTCCGGAAGATTGTCGAGGGCGAAGAAGCCGGTTTCCGCGATCTCATGGTCGCGCCCGCGCGGCCCGACCTGTTCAAAGGTGTCGACCAGGTAGAGCGCCACATGATCGCGCCGGCTGGCAAGCCGGTTGAAGTGGAACGAGACCAGACGCGCGGGGCCTGTGAGCCGGATATTGCCTTCCTCCGCCAGTTCACGCGCCAGCGCCTGATCGGCGGATTCGCCCGGCTCCACGCCGCCGCCGGGCAATTGCCAGCCTGGCACATAGGTATGGCGCACGAGGAAGACCGATCCGCGCGCACCGTCATGCACGATGGCGCGCACACCCAGCGTCATCGGCCTGGCCAGCAGGAAGAAGAGGTGAAACAGCCGGATGCGCCAGCGCGTCTTGCCTGCGCCTTCAGGCATCATGCTTTGCGCCCGGCGGCTGGAAAGGCAACCGGCTTTCGCCTAAGAAAAGAACCATGTTCCGTCTCGCTCATCTCTCCGATGTCCATCTGGGCCCCCTTCCGCCGGTCCGCTATCGCGAACTCGTGTCCAAGCGCATTACCGGCTATGTCAACTGGCATCGCAACCGCAGCCGCAATCTCGGGGACGATGTATTGTCGCGATTGTGCGACGACATGCTCGCCCAAGAGCCCGACCACATTGCCCTGACCGGCGATCTCGTCAATCTGGCGCTGGATGCCGAGATCGAGGCCGCTCGCCTCTGGCTGCAAGCCTTTGCCCCTGCCGGCCAGGCGTCCGTGGTTCCCGGCAACCATGATGCCTATGTCCCCGGCGCGCTGGAAAAGGCCTGCCATGCCTGGAGTCCGTGGATGACCGGCGACGGCGTCAACGCCCCCGTCACCCGGAAATCCTTTCCCTATCTGAGGGTTCGCGGCCCGGTGGCGCTGATCGGCGTATCTTCCGCCGTCGCCACGGCACCGTTTCTGGCCAGCGGCGAATTCAGCGGCAAGCAGGCGCGAAAGCTGGCCCCGATCCTCGAGGAGGCCGGCGAACGCGGCTTGTACCGGGTCATCATGATCCATCACCCGCCGCTGCGCGGTGCCGCGTCGCCCTACAAGCGGCTCTACGGCATTCGCCGTTTCCAGAAGACGGTTCTCGAGCACGGCGCGGAACTGGTGCTGCACGGTCATACCCACCTGCCGACACTGGGCCACATTCGCGGCGATGGCCGCGTCATTCCGGTGGCCGGCGTGCCGGCCGGCGGCCAGGGCCTGAACGGCCACAAGCCGGCCGCGGGCTATTCCCTGTTCGAGATCGATGGCGGCCCCGGCGCCTGGACAACCACCATGCGCCGGCGTGCGCTGACAGGCCAAACGCTCGGTTTCAAGGACGTCGAACACCGGAACCTGGACGAATAACGGCTCGCTCGCGCCCCATCAGTTCCAGAAGTCGAACCCCAGCGCGGCGAGCCGGTCCCATAGGAGCGCGATCAGCATGCCACCGCCGGCGAGCGCACCGAGCAGGAAAATCATCAAGCCTTCCAGGAAGCCGCTTCCCCGGGCGCCTTTTTCGGGCTCACTCGTCTCGGCCGGCGCGCCATGCCTCACCGGCGTCACGTCGCCTTCCATCATGCGCTGCTTCTCGACAATACGTTCGCCGATATAGCGGGCCACGTGATCGGCGACGACGGTGACGTCCCCGCTTTCGGAAAGCACGACGCGGCCAAGCCTCGTATCCTTCATGAAACGGTAGGTCCGCTTGTCACGGCCCATCGTGACATGCGCCGTGGCATCGATCCAGAAACGCGGTTGCAACCCGGAAGACAGCGCCAGGTCGAACTGGTCATCCTCCGCGGGGATGTCGTCGAGCAGGGGCTGCAATTCCTGAACCAGCAATTCCAGCCGCATGGCCTGCGTCTCGCGCAGTTCCACCACCACGTCATCGCGATCGGCGTGATCGTTCTTCACGATGCGGATCACGTCGGACAGCTTGCGCATGCTGCTGCCCGTTTCCGTTGCCGGCATCTTGCCTGTCTGTTTTTCTGCCATGATGCAACCTGCGCTTTGACCAGGCCCGATGGTTAACAGGAGCTTGACGCAAAAGCACGGCAAAAAGAAGAAGGGCCGCCGCCGCTATCCCCAAGCCTGTGAATTCCGGCCGCCACCAGTCACCCCGCCGCCATGGCCCGGGCCGTCAGCGCGCATTCTCCGAAATCAGCCGGATGACGGCGTCGGTTTGCTCGTCGATCAGCATGTGGCCGGTGCCAGCGAACAGGTGCAGGGCGAAGAGCGGCGGCAGATCCCGGGTCTGGCTTGATGGCAAGACGCGGTCTTCGGTGCCCCAGATCACCTTGACCGGCATCGGCAGGGCTGCCAGCGCGTCGCGCGGGATGGCACCCTGGATACCGTCGCGGGTCATGCGCGCGGCAATATCCGTCAGCATGGCCCGTTGGCCGTCGCGCGCGCGCAATTCGGCCAGTTTGTCGAGCGCTCCCCCGTTGACCGGGTTGCGATAGCCGACCATCTCCTCAAGACAGGGCAGCAGGTCCTCGCGGCTCACGGCCTGCGCATAGCGGATCAGGAGGCGGATGTTGATTTCCGGCCCGAACCCGCCGGGTGCAAGAAGCGTCAGCGAGGCGACCCTGTCCGGCGCGGCCATGGCGATCAGCGCCGCGATTGCACCGCCCATCGAATGGCCGGCGAGATGAAAACGGGAGATCCCCTGCCCGTCCATGTGGTCGAGCACCGCCTGCACCGCGACTTTCACCGGACCGGCGCCCGGATAGGTGAGCGAAAGGCCATGCCCCGGCAAATCCGGCGTCAGGACGAGCCGCCTGGCCGCCAGCGCCGCTGCAACCGGCTCCCAGACATGATGCGATCCGCCAAAGCCATGCAACAGCACGAGCGGCTCCCCGCCTTCGCCGCGCCGCACGCAAAACAGGTTCTCGCTCATTTCTCTTGTTCCCTCCCAGGAAAAGGCCCGCCGGCACGGACCGGCGGGCCAGGCACGTGTTCGGTCCTCAATACCCGGAAAGGATGCGGTTGGCCGCCGAGACGATGGCGTTCAGCGATGCCGTGACGATGTTGGTGTTGATGCCGACACCGAACAGCTTGCCGCCCGGATGCTCCATTTCCATGTAGCAGACGGCCGACGCGTTCGAGCCGGAATGCAGCGAATGCTCCGAATAGTCCACCACCGACATGGCCACGCCGAGATGCTTGGACAGCGCATCGACGAACCCGTCGATCGGCCCGGTGCCCCGGCCGGAAATGGTCACTTCCTTGCCGTCGTCCAGGATCGTCGCCTCCAGGATACGCTCACCCTTTGCCGCCGGGTCGGGGAAGGTGTGGTGATCGACGAACTTGAGGCGCGCGCCCGGCTGCTCGACATAACGCTCGATGAACCGCTCGTGGATGCGCTTGGACGGCAGTTCCCGGCCTTCCCGGTCGGTGATGTCCTGGATGTCCTCGCGGAACTCGACCTGCAGGTTGCGCGGCAGGTTGAACCCGTAATCGGCCTGCAGGATATAGGCGATCCCGCCCTTGCCCGACTGCGAATTGATCCGGATGATCGCCTCGTAGCTGCGGCCCACGTCCTGCGGGTCGATCGGCAGGTACGGCACTTCCCATTGCGGCTTGTTGGCCTGCTTGATGGCCTTCATGCCCTTGTTGATGGCGTCCTGGTGCGAGCCGGAAAAGGCGGTGTAGACCAGCTCGCCCACGTAGGGGTGGCGCTCGGGAATGCGCAACTGGTTGGAATATTCGTAGACATCCTTGATGCGGTTGATGTCGCGGCAATCCAGTTCCGGATCCACGCCCTGCGTGTACATGTTGAGCGCCAGCGTCACGATATCGACATTACCGGTGCGCTCGCCATTGCCGAACAGCGTGCCTTCGACCCGGTCGGCGCCGGCCATCAGGCCCAGTTCGGTGGCGGCGATGCCGGTGCCGCGGTCGTTGTGCGGATGCAGCGACAGGATGATGTTTTCCCGGTTGTCGAGATTGCGGCTCATCCACTCGATCTGGTCGGCATAGATGTTGGGCGTGGCCATCTCGACCGTTGCCGGCAGGTTGATGATCAACTTGTTGTCGGCTGTCGGCTGCACGATCTCGGTGACCGCGTTGCAGATTTCCAGCGCCACCTCCAGTTCGGTTCCGGTGAAGCTTTCCGGCGAATACTGAAACCGGTAGCCGCCGCCCGCCTTGGCCGCCATGTCGGTGATCATCCTGGCCGCATCGACGGCGATCTGCTTGATGCCGGCCACGTCCTTGGCGAAGACCACCCGGCGCTGCAATTCCGAGGTGGAATTGTAGAAATGGATGATCGGACGCCTGGCGCCTTCCAGCGCCTCGAACGTGCGCGTGATCAGTTCCGGCCGGCACTGCACAAGCACCTGCAACGACACGTCGTCCGGCACGTTTCCTTCCTCGACGCACCAGCGCGCGAAGTCGAAATCCGTCTGCGAGGCCGACGGGAAGCCGATCTCGATTTCCTTGAAACCCATGTCGATGAGCAACTGGAACATGCGCGCCTTGCGGTCATGGCCCATCGGGTCGATCAGCGCCTGGTTGCCGTCACGAAGATCGACCGAACACCAGATCGGCGCCTTCTCGATCCGCTTGGAGGGCCATGTGCGGTCAGTGAGGTTGACCTGCGGATAGGGCTGGTACTTGACCGCGGCATCGGACATGCCGGTCTTGCTCGACGGGGGAGTCATATCGTTCATTGTCAGCTTCTCTTTCCGGCGCCAGAACTGGCCTCAGGGCCTTGCAGGCGCGTGTTTTGGGCGATTTTTTTCAGGATGTAAACGGCGAGGAGCGGAGCCTTGGCGGCAAATCGGCCGCCAGGCGCTCCTCAGCGAACCTGGCGGACGCCGCTAAGAAGCAGAAGGCCGGGCAGGCCCGTGGCGCCGGAGGCGCGGACGTGAGCGGAGTGCTGGGCCTGTTTCGAGTTCATGGCACTGATATAAGGGATTGATCGCGATCCGGTCAAGACATGATGGCTTGCGGGTGTTTCCGGAACGCGCGATGCCCTATCTGGTAAGGATAGACATGACCCTGGGGAGGACCTGTTCCATGCGTGTGGATATCGTTTCCGATGTGGTGTGCCCGTGGTGCGCGGTCGGTTACTACCAGCTTGCCGAAGCCGCCAGACAGACCGGCATGACCCTTGACGTCCACTGGCACCCGTTCCAGCTCAACCCGCATGTCGGTTCCGGGGGCGAAAACCTGCGCGATCACCTGGCTGAGAAATACGGAACGACGCCTTCGCAATCCAGGGCCGCGCGTGAAAAGATCACCGCGCTTGGCGCCGAGGTCGGCTTCACCTTCGACTTCACCGACGACACCCGGACGTGGAACACGTTCGACGCCCACCGCCTGATCGGCTGGGCCGAACTGTCCGGCCGCCAGCACGAAACTAAGCTGGCGCTTCTCAAGGCAAACTTCACGGACAATCGCAACGTTTCGGACCGTGAGGTACTGGTGGAGGTTGCGCAATCCGTCGGCCTCGACGGCGCCGAGTGCCGCACCATGCTGGACTCGGGCGCGTTTACCGGGGAATTGCAAGCCGCCATGGCGTTCTGGCGCTCACGCGGCATATCGGGCGTGCCCTCGATCATCTTCCTCGGCCGCCACCTTGTCACCGGTGCCCAGGGTGTCGATACCTACCGCGACATTCTTGGTCAGTTGGCGCAGATGGAATCCGGATCAGCCTGAACCCTGATCGTCGCCTCCCTCCCCGGCGGCAAGGTCGCGCATGTCGGCGGCCCCGCGCCGGGCGGCTTGCGCCACGTCGTCGAACAGATGCGCGATTTCTTCGAACACCGAGCGGTCGCTTTCCTGGAAGCCGACGCTGTCCAGCTCGCCAAGCAGGTCGAGCAGGGAAAGGATGCCCGCCACCTGGTTGCGGGCATCGTTGAGGCGGGCGCGGCGCTGGCGCATGCGCTCCATGGCGTTGAACGAGGACAGCGCCTCGATGAGCCGCTCGCGGCAGGCGCAATCCAGGTCCACGCCGGAAAGCACCGCCGTCAGCCGGTTGGCAAGATCATCGCGCACGGGTGCGCCGGGGCGCTCCGCCCCGCTCACTGCAACGCCGCGCCGCCGGCATGCACCGGCACATAATGCCGGCCCGGCACCTTGTGGAAAAACCCGTTGGAAAACCGCACATCGCCGCACAGGCCATGCAGGCGCTCCATCGCATCGCCCGTGTCCCGCTTTCCGTCGGCAAGATCGCGGAAAACCGAGGCGACGGCCACCATGTCCACGTTCTGTGGCATGAGCCGCAGCGCCGAAATGCCCATGGCCATGATGTCCGGCAGTTCGGCCGCCAGGCACATGTAGCTTTCCGATTGCGTCTGGATGCCGTTGATCCGCAGGAAGGCCTCGCCCGCCGCCGTCACCAGCGGCATGCCGTCGGCATCGTCCTCGCAGACGAACTGGCAATTGTCCTTGTGCCTTCCATGGGCGCGGGCGTGGTAGCAACGCGCCGAGACGGCGAGCGGCGCGCGCCCGAACACCTGCAATTCCGTCGCGATGCCAAGCGCGTGCGGCGCATGTGCCGCCGCTTCCAGCGAAGGGCGCGGCAATTCATGCGGCAGGCAGACATGCGTCGCCCCCTGCCCGGCCATCCAGCCGATGGTGGCCTCGTTGGTGGCGTTCAGGAACGGGCCGATCCGGTGTGCCTGCTGCCCGCGTGCCGCCAGCCCGCTGACATTGTTGATCTCGACCTCGAAATCCTCCTGCGCGCAAAGCTGCACGGTCGCCTGGCGCTCGCGCGGCAGGATCACCTCGGCCAGCGTCGACAACACGACACGCTTGCCGCCGCGCTGAAGCCGGTCGATCACGTCAGGCATCTCGGTTTCGAAGAAGGGCGCGCGCTTGGAGCAGATCACCTCGCCCAGATAGACGGTGCCCACGGGCGCCTCGTCGGCGATTCGGGCATAGAAGTCGCGCTTCCTGTCCGCCGGCCAGTGATAGGCAATGGGTCCGATCGTCAGTTCGGCTGCCATGGCCTCACCTCCACTTCTTGGTTTCGAATGCGCCCTGGGTCTGCTTCTGGCCCTCGGTCAGGGCCACGAGATCGGCGATATCGGCCGGCCGCCCCGCCATCACATCGTCGATGGCCCTGCGGAAGGCCGAAACGACGCTGCGTACATAGCTCTTGGAGCGCTGCCGCCCCTCGATCTTGAAGGCGTGGACGCCGGCATGGATGAGATCGGGCAGCATGCGCGCCAGGTTGAGGCTGACCGGCTCCTCGAACGCGTAATAGCCCTGCGCCCGGTGCGGCGCGGTGTAGCGTCCCTTGCAGATGGTGGGATAACCGGCCATCTCCTCGGCCCCGAAGCGGTCGATCACGCTGCCCGACAGGCAACTCGAAACCGCCCCGCCTGGCTCCTTGCGGTAGTCGACCTCGCTGGCCGGCGAGCAGACTCCGTCCAGGTTGGTCGATTGCCCGGTCACGTAGTTCGTCAGGCTGCACCGCCCCTCCACCATCAGCCCGTGATTGCCGAAGATGAAGGTCTCGATCTCGCAGGGGATGGCCGCGGCGATGGGCTTGATCTCGGCAACGGTGAGGATGCGCGGCAGCACCACGCGCTTCACGCCGAAATGCTGGCAGTAGTAGCCGATTGCTTCCGGACTCGAAGCCGCTGCCTGCACCGAGAGATGCAGCCGCACGCCGGGATGGCGTTCGGCCACATACCGCGCCACGCCCATGTCGGCCACGATCAGCGCATCGATGCCCAGCGCCACCGCCGTGTCGGCGGCCTCGCGCCACAAGTCGACCTTGCCGGCAGGCGGATAGGTGTTGAGCGTCAGCAGCACCCTGGCGCCACGCTCATGCGCATAGGCGATGGAGGCGCCCAGTTCCTCTTTCGTGAAATTCAGGCCGGGGAAGTTGCGCGCATTGGTGGCATTGCGGAATCCGCAATAGACGGCATCCGCGCCGGCATCGACAGCGCTTCGCAGGGCTGCCGGTGTTCCGGCAGGACAGATGAGTTCCGGACGGATCATCAAAGCGCCCTCCCCGTTGCCGCCGCGCCATGGCTGCGCCGCAGGAAGGCCAGCGCCATGCGCCCCGGCGGGCCGAACAGGTCGGCCGTATCGGCGGCGATCGAGCCCTCCACGTCGTCCAGCGCATTGCGCAGCGTCACCACCGCATCGGTATTGCCGAGGATCTCCAGGTCGCGCGAGAAGAAGGACGCATCGCCATCCGCGCCGGCGTCGATCAGGTCGAACAGGGTGCGGAAGCGGCCCCGGATCAGCGCATCATGGGCGGGCAGGCTGTCGCGCGCGACCGTCCTGAATTGCGGCGCCTGCGGGTCGGGTGTCAGGTGCAGGGCAAAGGGCATTTCCACCGGATCGATGATGAAACTGGAGCGGACATGCGGTCCGAGGCGGTCGAAGATCGACCGGTGCTTGACGGCCAGCCGGCGCACGGTGCGCATCAGCAGCGGGTCGAGCATCCGGCCAGCCACCGCATGCGCCAGGCCCGCGAACGGGCGATGGTCTCGGGGCGCGACGGCTCGGCTAGGCATATCCATTCGGTCAGTCCTTTCATTGCAAGGCAGGAAAGGCAGCGAACCGGCCCTGCCAGGGCCGGACCGTGCCAGGTCATTGTCCGGGCCTGAACGCCTCCACGACGGCCCGGTCCGTCTCGATGCGCCCCGCGCCGATCAGGTCGAGGCAATAGGGTATGGCGGGAAACACGGCATCAAGGCAGGTGCGGATGGAGGCGGGCTTGCCCGGCAGGTTGACGATCAGCGTCGTGCCGCGCACGCCTGCCGTCTGGCGCGACAGGATGGCCGTCGGCACCTCTTCCAGGCTCTTCTTGCGCATCAGTTCGCCAAAGCCCGGCAATTCCTTTTCGATGACATCCGCCATGGCTTCCGGCGTTTCGTCGCGCGGTGATGGGCCGGTGCCCCCGGTCGTCAGCACCAGGTCGGCCCGGTCGGTGGAACACAGCGCCAGCAGCGCCGAGGCGACGGAGTCGCGCCCATCCGGGATGATCCGGATCGCGAAATCGAAGGGCGAAACGATGGCCGACTTCAGCCAGGCCTCGATGGCCGGACCGCCCTTGTCTTCGTATTCGCCGCGGCTGGCGCGGTCGGAAATCACGAGCGCGACAATGCGCATGGGTTCATCCTCCTAGATGGGACATGGGCCGCGAGAGCCCGCCGGAAACCGTGCCGTCATAGCCGAAATCATGGCCCCAGGGCTTGGCGGCAACAGCGCCCAGAATGGCCTGTTCCAGCCGCTCCGGCCCTTCGCCGGAGCGCAGCGCCGTGCGCAGATCCACTGCCCCGTCATCGCCCATGCAGGGGAAAAGCTGGCCGGTGCAGCTCACCCGCATGCGATTGCAGGCGGCGCAGAAATTGCAGGAAAGCGGCGCGATGAAGCCGATCAGCCCGCCGGTTTCGCGAACCCGCATGTAGCGCGCAGGCCCGCCGGTCTTTTTCGCCACCGGATCGAGCGTGTAGCGCGCCTTCAGCCAGGCTTCGGCCTCGCCGAGCGGAAGGTGGTTTTCGCCATAGCTTTCGAGTGCCCCGCCCAGCGGCATCGCCTCGATGAAGGTCAGATCCATGCCCCGGCCGTGGGCATGGGCGATGAGGTCCATGGCGTCGCGTTCGAAGCGACCTTTCTGGACAACGGCATTCAGCTTGACCGACAGGCCTTCGGCCAGCGCCGCGTCGATGCCCGCCAGCACCTTGTTCACGTCGCCCCAGCGGGTCACCGCCCGGTAGCCTTCCGGGTCCAGCGTGTCCAGCGAGACATTGACGCGCCGCACGCCGGTTTCCTTCAGGCCCGCGGCATGGCGGGCCAGCAGCGTGCCATTCGTGGTCAGCGTCACTTCATCCAGGTCGCCTGCATCCAGATGCGGCTTCAACTGCGCAAACAGCGTCATGATGTTCTTGCGCACCAGCGGCTCGCCGCCCGTCAGGCGCAGCTTGCGGATACCCAGCCGCATGAAGCATTCCGCCACCCGGTAGGTCTCTTCCAGGCTGAGAACGTCCTTGCGCGGCAGAAAGGTCATGTGCTCCGACATGCAATAGGTGCAGCGCAGGTCGCAGCGATCCGTCACCGACAGCCGCAGATAGGTAATGGCGCGGCCGAATGTGTCAGTCAGTTTCGCCGGGCTTTGCCGGTTGGTCTTCACCGTCCTGTTCCTTTCACGCCTGCCGGGCATGATCGCCCTTGCAACCGCCATCCGCGCACCGGGCGCCCGCACCGGCCTTGGCACGGCCGCAGGACAGGTCGCGCAGAAGTCCGTCATTGAGCCCGTAGACCCAGCCGTGAATGGCCAGCTTGCGCCCGCGCGCCCAGGCCGACTGGATGATCGGCGTGCGCGCCAGGCTTTCCACCTGCGCCTGGATCGACAGCTCGCACAGCCGGTTGAGCCGGGCTTCGGCGTCTTCGCCCTCGCCGCCCTCCAGGCCATGCAGGTCCGCCACGTCCCGTATCGGCTGCAGCCAATGGTCGATGATTCCGTGCCGCCGGCCGTCCATGGCGGCGCGCACGCCCCCGCAGCCATAGTGACCGCACACGATGATGTGCCTGACCTCCAGGCTCTCCACCGCGAATTCCAGCACGGAAAGCAGGTTCAGGTCGCCGCGATGGACGAGATTGGCCACATTGCGGTGAACGAACACCTCGCCCGGCTCCAGCCCGGTGATGACATTGGCCGGAACGCGGCTGTCGGAACAGCCGATCCAGAGATAATCCGGCTTCTGGAGTTTCGACAGCCGGTCGAAATAGCCCGGATCGTCACGCTTGCGGCCTTCCGCCCATTGCCGGTTGTGGTCGAGCAGGTCTGTGATCATGGCACGCGCCCCACGCCCTTACTGGACCAGCGGAGATGTGGCGCCATCCATGTCGATGCCCGTGATCTTCGCCCGGCCGGCCAGGATCGAGACATATTGCGCGACGGCGCGGGCAAAGGCCTGTGCCTCCAGCCAGTCCGCGATGCGAACCTTCACGGCTTCGAAGGGAAGCTGCCGGGCCTCTACCGCCCGGTCGAGGGCGATGACATGGAAGCCGAAGCGCGTGGCGACCGGCGCGCGGGTGATTTCGCCCGGCATCATCTGCGCCAGCGCCGCCTCGAATTCCGGCACGGTGGAACCGGGCGAGAGCTGGCCGAGATTGCCCCCCTGGGCGGCCGATGAACAGGCGGAAACCGCCTTGGCCGCCTCGGAGAATCCCCGCGGCTCCGTCTGCAACGCGTTACAGAGGGCCTGCGCTTCAAGCCGTGCCGCCTCGCGCCGTTCCGGATCGCTTTCCGGCGCGGCAACGAGGATGTGCCGGGCCTCGTAAAGCGGCGCGCTGGTGAAGCGTTCCCGGTTGATCTCGTAGAAGCGGCGGCACTCGCCGTCGTTCGCCGCCGGCACGGCGACCTCGCGTTCGGTCAGCGCGCGTATGGCTGCGTCCTCGAATGTCTCGGTCTGGCCATTCCCGGTCCTGAGATCACAGAGCATGTCCAGCCGCCGCGCTTCGTTGAGCAGGAGCTGGCGCACGACCAGCGCATGAGCGGCTGCGCGCAGCGCCTCGCCCGGATTGTCGGCGGGATGATTCTGGGCCTCGTGCAGGATGGCCTCCTCGGGAATTGCCACGCCGTCGACGGAGATCGCCTTCATCACCGGCAGCGGCTTGGGCGGGACAGACGTGTCGGGCTCCTTGTAGGTGGTGTAGCCCTGTCCGTCCGGAGCCGGGCCGACAGGCGCGCCGCCGGCAAGGCTGGGATTGCGATAGACGGTTGCCATGGTGCTTACTCCCCGGCCGGAAGCCGCACTGGCGCGGCGCGGCGGTTGCGCTCACGCACCACCTGGTAGCCGGGCCGCCAGAAATAGCGCACCGGCACCGACAGCATGTGAACGAGACGGGTGAAGGGAAACAGCAGCAGGATCGTCAGCCCCAGCACGAGATGCGCCTTGAAGATGATCGACGCATGCGCGACATGTGACGCCGCATCGCCCTGGAAGGTGAAGATGCCCTGTGCCCAGGCCATGAAGCGGACCATTTCCTCGCCATCCAGATGCTGCATGGAAATCGGGATGGTCGCCAGGCCGAGCGCAAGCTGCACCCAGAGCAGGATGATGATCAGCGTGTCGCTGGTGCTGGAATTGGCCCGCACGCGCGGATCGAAAAGGCGCCGGTGAACGAGCAGGCTCGCGCCGATGATCGCCATGACACCGGCAATGCCGCCCGCCACGATGGCCAGCACCTGCTTGGCGCCGTGGCTGATGCCGAGCGCATCGAAGATGGCGATGGGCGTCAGCAGGCCGATGAGATGGCCGAAGAAGATGACGATCACGCCGACATGGAACAGCACCGAGCCCCAGACAAGCTGCTTGCGGCGCAGAAGCTGCGACGAGCCGGACCGCCAGCTATACTGGTCACGGTCATAGCGCAGGATCGAGCCGAGGATCAGCACGACGAGCGCGACATAGGGATAGATCCCGAAGAGAAGCGTGTTGAAAAAGCCGGACATCCTGGCCTCCGCTCAGAAAGGGTTGGCCGGCGCGGCGTCCGGCTTGCGGGTGTGGGCGCGCATCTGGCGCTGCAGGCGGTCGGGTCCGCAGGCGTTTTCCCCGGCATTGCCGCCGAATGTTACCGCCTCCTCTTCCCAGACCCGGTCGAGCGCCTCGAGGTCGGCCGGATCGTCGTCCGGCGTCTCCATGAGTTCGCTGACCAGGCCGGCGTCAGGCTTTCCCGACGCCATTTCCTCCAGCACGGCAAAGGCGTTGGCATAGACCGAGCCGCGTTTCTTCAGCCGCTCGCGCAGCGCGGCGACGATATGCGCCACCTGCCCCAGCAGGTCGGCGGCCTCCGCATGCGGCTTGATCGACAGGTATTCCAGGAACAGCGGCAGGTAATCCGGCAGTTCCCTGGCGCCGATCTCCAGCCCGTCCGCCTCGTACATGGCCATCAGGTCGACCATGGCCTGCCCGCGGTCACGGCTTTCGCCATGCACATGCTCGAAAAGATGCAGCGACAGCGTGCGCGTCCGGTCGAACAGGTAGACATAGCGCTCCTGGGCCTCGAACAGGTCGAGCGCGGCGATGTCTCCGGCCAGCATTTCCAGAAGCATCTTCTGGGTCTGGCTGATCGCTTCCAGGCCGGCAATGGCCTGCCGGATTTCCGGCAGGGCCTCGTGCATCGTCTCGTCCGGATAGGCGAGCAGGATCGAGAGAACCTTCAGCGTTGCGTTCATCACACGCCCTCCGTCTGCCTGTTGACCGGTGTCTGCACCGTACGGGTTCGCTTGGCGCCGAACAGGTCGCTCTCGCCGCCGCCGGAACAGCCGTTGCCGAAAGTGAAGCCACAAGAGCCGCGCACGTCATAGGCATCCTCGGAGATCTCGCGATGCGAGGTCGGAATGACGAAACGGTCCTCGTAGTTGGCGATCGCCATGATCTTGTACATTTCCTCGATCATGGTGCCGCTCATGCCCACCTTCTGCGCGATTGCCTCGTCGGTGACACCGTCGATGGACTTGGCGCGCATGTAGGCACGCATGGCCAGCATGCGCTCAAGCGCCGAGACCACCGGTGCTTCCTTGCCGCCCGTCAGCAGGTTGGCGAGGTAACGAACCGGGATCCGGAGAGACCGGACGTCCGGCATGTCGCCGTCCAGTCCGATCTTTCCGGCTTCCGCCGCAAACGTGAGGGGTGAAAGCGGCGGAATGTACCAGACCATGGGAAGGGTCCGGTATTCCGGATGCAGCGGGAAGGCGACCTTCCATTCCATGGCCATCTTCCAGACCGGCGAATGGCGCGCGGCCTCCAGCCATGCTTCGGGAATGCCGTCCTTGCGCGCCTGTTCGATGACCGCCGGATCGTTGGGATCCAGGAAGATCTTCAGCTGCTCCTCATAGAGTTCCTTTTCGTCGGCCGCCGAGGCAGCCTCCTCGATGCGGTCGGCGTCATAAAGCACGACGCCCAGATAGCGGATGCGCCCGACGCAGGTTTCCGAGCAGACCGTCGGATGGCCGGCCTCGATGCGCGGGTAGCAGAACACGCACTTCTCCGATTTGCCCGAAGACCAGTTGTAGTAGATTTTCTTGTAGGGGCAGCCGGACACGCACATGCGCCAGCCGCGGCATTTGTCCTGGTCGATCAGGACGATGCCATCATCCTCGCGCTTGTAGATGGCGCCGGACGGGCAGGAGGCGACACAGGCCGGGTTCAGGCAGTGCTCGCACAGGCGCGGCAGATACATCATGAACGTGTTTTCGAACTCGCCGTAGATCTGCTTCTCGATGCCCTCGAAGTTGGTGTCCTGCGACCGCTTGGAGAATTCGCCGCCAAGGATCTCCTCCCAGTTCGGCCCCCATTCGATCTTTTCCATCCGCTCGCCGGAAATCTGCGAGCGCGGACGCGCCGTCGGAAAGGCCTTGCTTTCGCGGGCCGTCTGCAGGTGGTCGTAGTCGAAGTCGAACGGCTCGTAATAGTCGTCGATCTCGGGCAGGTCCGGATTGGCGAAGAGCTTGGCCAGGATGCGCCACTTGGCGCCCCCCTTCGGCTCGATCTTGCCGTTGGCCTTGCGCCGCCAGCCGCCGTTCCAGCGCTTCTGGTTTTCCCAGTCCTTCGGATAGCCGATGCCGGGCTTAGTCTCGACATTGTTGAACCAGGCGTATTCGACGCCCTCGCGGTTGGTCCAGACGTTCTTGCATGTCACGGAACAGGTGTGGCACCCGATGCACTTGTCGAGGTTCAGCACCATGCCGATTTGAGCGCGGATTTTCATTCTGCCGCCTCCTTGGGTGTAACGGTTTCGCCAAGCGGCTCTTCCATCCAGTCGACCTTTTCCAGCTTGTGCACCACGACGAACTCGTCGCGGTTGGAACCGACGGTTCCGTAGTAGTTGAAGCCGTAGGACTGCTGGACGTAGCCGCCGATCATGTGGGTGGGCTTGGTGATCGCCCTTGTGACGGAGTTGTGAATGCCGCCGCGCTGCTGCGTGAGCTGCGATCCCGGCGTGTTCACGATCTTTTCCTGGGCGTGGTACATGTAGATCGTTCCCTGCTTCATGCGCTGGGAGACGACGGCGCGCGCCACGATGGCCCCGTTGGAATTGAAGACCTCGACCCAGTCATTGTCGACGAGTCCGGCGGTTTTGGCATCATCCTCCGAAATCCAGACCACCGGGCCGCCACGGTTGAGCGTGAGCATCATGAGGTTGTCGGAATAGGTGGAGTGGATGCCCCATTTCTGGTGCGGCGTGATGAAGTTCAGCACCACGGATTTCCTGCCAGCCGACTTCGCCTCGATCACCGGGTTGATGGTCTTGGTGTCGATGGGAGGCCGGTAGACGCAGAACGCCTCGCCGAAAGCCCGCATCCACAGGTGATCCTGGTAGAGTTGCTGGCGTCCGGTGATCGTGCGCCACGGGATCAGCTCGTGAACATTGGTATAGCCGGCATTGTAGCAGACCTTCTCCGATTCAAGCCCCGACCAGGTCGGCGAGGAGATGATCTTGCGCGGCTGGGCGACGATGTCGCGGAAGCGGATCTTCTCGTCTTCCTTCGGCATCGCAAGGTGGGAGTGGTCGCGGCCGGTATTCTTCGACAGCGCTTCCCAGGCCTTCACCGCCACTTCGCCATTGGTCTCCGGCGCCAGCATCAGGATCACTTCAGTCGCGTCGATGTCGCTCTCGATGCGCGGACGGCCCTTCGTCGGCCCTTCCTCTGTGACAACGCCGTTCAGCTTGCCCAGCGCCTCGACCTCGTGTTCGGTGTTCCAGGAAATGCCCTTGCCGCCATTGCCGAGCTTGTCCATGAGCGGACCAAGCGCAGTGAACCGCTTGTAGAGATTGGGATAATCCCGCTCCACGACGGCAACCGCCGGCATCGTCTTGCCCGGCAGCGGCGCCACCTCGTCCTTCTTCCAGTCCTTCACGTCGAAGGCCTGCGCCATTTCGCCGGGCGTGTCGTGCTGGATGGGAACGAGGACCACGTCCTTTTCCACACCCAGGATCTCGGGCGCGACCTCGGAGAACTTGCGCGCGATGCCCTTGAAGATGTCCCAGTCGCTGCGTGCTTCCCAGGCCGGGTCGGCCGCGCTGGACAGCGGATGGATGAAGGGATGCATGTCGGAGGTATTGAGATCGTTCTTCTCGTACCAGGTGGCCGTGGGCAGGACGATGTCGGAATAGACGCAGGTGGTCGACATGCGGAAATCGAGCGTGACCAGCAGATCCAGCTTTCCTTCCGGCGCCTCGTCGTGCCACTTCGCCTCGCGGGCGCGCTGGCGGCCTTCCTCACCGAGATCCTTGCCCATCAGCCCGTTTTGCGTGCCGAGAAGGTGCTTGAGGAAATACTCGTGCCCCTTGCCCGACGAGCCCAGCAGGTTGGAACGCCAGACAAACATGTTGCGCGGCCAGTTGGCCGGATCGTCCGGATCCTCGCAGGACATTTCCAGGTCGCCCGCCTTGAGCTGCGCGGCGACATAGTCCTTGGCCTCCAGCCCGGCGTCCGCCGCCGCTTTCGCGACCGCCAGCGGGTTGGTCTTGAGCTGCGGCGCGGACGGCAGCCAGCCCATTCGCTCGGCGCGGATGTTGTAGTCGATCAGCGTGCCGTCCCACGGCCCTTCCGGCGCCGTCGGCGACAGGATCTCGTCCACCGTCAGCGTTTCGTAGCGCCACTGGTCGGTATGGGCATAGAAAAAGGAAGTGGAGTTCATCTGGCGCGGCGGGCGGCCCCAGTCCAGCCCGAAGGCCAGCGGCAGCCAGCCGGTTTGCGGACGCAGCTTTTCCTGGCCGACATAGTGGCTCCAGCCACCGCCCGACTGGCCGACGCACCCGCACATGACCAGGAGATTGATGATCCCCCGGTAGTTCATGTCCATGTGGTACCAGTGGTTCAGGCCAGCACCCAGGATGACCATGGAGCGGCCTCTGGTCTTCTCGGCATTGAGCGCGAATTCGCGCGCGACCGTGATGATGTGGTCGCGCGGCACGCCCGTGATCGCCTCCGCCCAGGCCGGCGTGTAGGGCACGTCATCGTCATAGGACGTGGCGCAGGTGGCATCGTTGAAGCCGCGATCCAGCCCGTAATTGGCCACGAACAGGTCGAACACGGTGGCGACCATCGTGTCGCCTTCGGCCAGCTTCAGCTTTTTGGCCGGCACCGAGCGCAACAGCACGCTCTGGTGGTCCGTACCCTGGAAATGATCGTGCTCGCGATTGCCGAAATAGGGGAAGGCCACGCTGGCGACGTCGTCATGGTCGCTGTCGAGCACGAAGCTCATGTCGAGTTCGACATCGCGGCCCTTGCCGTCCTTGGTCTCCAGGTTCCACTTGCCCTGCTCGCCCCAGCGGAAGCCGACCGATCCGGCCGGCACGACCGGCTTCTTGGTCTTGCCGTCAATGGCGACGGTCTTCCATTCCGGATTGTTGGTCTCGCCAAGCCCGCCCTTGAAGTCCGACGCGCGCAGCAGCCGGTCGGGCACGAAATGCCCGTTCTTCCTGGTGAGCTTCACCAGCATCGGCATGTCGGTGTAACGCCGGCAGTAATCCTCGAAATACTCTGCCTGGCGGTCAAGGTGGAATTCGCGCAGCACCACATGGCCGAGCGCCATGGCCAGCGCGGCGTCCGTGCCCTGCTTGGGATGCAGCCAGATGTCGGAGAACTTCGCCGCTTCCGAATAGTCCGGCGAAACGACGACCGACTTGGCGCCCTTGTAGCGCGCCTCGGTGTAGAAATGGGCATCCGGCGTGCGCGTCTGCGGCACGTTCGACCCCCACAGGATGAGGAAGCCGGCATTGTACCAGTCGGCCGATTCCGGCACGTCGGTCTGCTCGCCCCAGGTCATCGGCGAGGCCGGCGGCAGGTCGCAATACCAGTCGTAGAAGGACATGCAGGTGCCGCCCAGCAGCGACAGGTAGCGCGAACCGGCCGCATAGGAGACCATCGACATGGCCGGGATCGGCGAGAACCCGATCACCCGGTCAGGGCCATAGGTCTTCGCCGTCCAGGCATTGGCGGCGGCGATGATCTCGTTGACCTCGTCCCAGGAAGCGCGCACGAAGCCGCCATGGCCGCGGATGGACGTATAGGCCGCCCGCTTGGCGGGGTCCGTCTGGATGGCCTCCCAGGCGCCGACCGGCGTCTTCACCGCCCGCTCCTTGCGCCACAGCTTCAGGAGCCGTGAACGGATCAGCGGATGTTTCACGCGGTTGGCCGAATACATGTACCAGGAATAGCTGGCCCCGCGCGCGCAACCGCGCGGCTCGTGGTTCGGCAGGTCGGGCCGCGTGCGCGGATAGTCCGTCTGTTGCGTCTCCCAGGTGACGATCCCGCCCTTGACATAGATCTTCCAGGAGCAGGAGCCGGTGCAGTTGACCCCGTGGGTGGAGCGGACGATCTTGTCGTGCTGCCAGCGCTTGCGGTAGGCGTCTTCCCAGTCGCGGTTCTCGCTCGTGGTGACGCCATGGCCGCCGGCGAATGTGCCGGTGTTCTTTTTCGCCAGGAAATTCAGGCGGTCGAGGATATGTGACATGTCGGGAAACCTTTCACGGGGTTTCAGCAGGGCACCGAGGCGCCCTTGCGGGAATAGAAGAACCAGGTGATCGCCAGGCACACCACGTAGAACCAGAGGAAGCCCCACAATGCGCCGTTGGGCGCGCCCGTCATGGCGATCGAGGTGCCGTAGGCCTTGGGAATGAAGAAGGCGCCATAGGCCGCGATGGCCGAGGTGAAGGCGATGATGGCCGCGCTCTCGCGCTCGGCGACCTTCAGCGTGTTGGCATTGTCGGCACCCAGGATGCGCGGGATTTCCTTGCGCATGATCGAGGGGATCATCTGGAAGGTCGAGGCATTGCCGACGCCCGTCAGGAAGAACAGCGCCATGAAGCAGGCGAAGAAGCCCCAGAAGTTTCCGCCCTGGCCGTCAGCCGGCAGGAACTGGATGACGCCCCAAACGGCGATGATCATGCCGAGGAAGACCCAGAAGGTGACGCGGCCGCCGCCGAACTTGTCGGAAATCCAGCCGGTTGCCGCGCGCGACAGGGCGCCGACGAGCGGTCCGAGGAAGGCGTAGGACAGCGCGTTGACCTCCGGAAACTGCGTCTTCATCAGCAGCGGAAAGCCCGCCGAATAGCCGATGAACGAGCCGAACGTGCCGGTGTAGAGGATGCACATGACCCAGTTGTGGAAGCGTTTGAGGATCGAAAGCTGGTCACCGAGCGAGGCCTTGGCATCGGCAATGTCGTTCATGCCGAACCAGGACGCGATGGCGGCAACGGCGATGAAGGGCACCCAGATGAAGCCGGCGTTCTGCAGCCACAGCTTCGAGCCGTCTTCCAGCACCTGCGCTTCGCCGCCGATGGAGCCGAAAACGCCCATGGTGATCACCAGCGGCACGGTGAACTGCATCACCGACACGCCGAGATTGCCCAGGCCCGCATTGAGCGCCAGCGCATTGCCCTTGGTCTTCTTGGGGTAGAAATAGGCGATATTGGCCATGGAGGAGGCGAAATTGCCGCCGCCAAAGCCGCACAGCAGGGCCAGCACCAGGAAGGTGGTGTAGGACGTGTCCGGGTTCTGGATGGCGAAGCCGATGCCCAGCGCCGGCAGCAGCAGCGAAGCGGTGGAAATGGCCGTCCAGCGCCGCCCGCCGAAGATCGGGATCATGAAGGAATAGAAGATGCGCAGCGTGGCGCCGGACAGGCCCGGCAGCGCGGCCAGCCAGAAGCGCTGGTCGACCGAGAAATCGAAGCCGATGGCCGGCATGCGGGCGACGACCACGGACCACACCATCCAGACAGAAAAGGCCAGCAGAAGCGCCGGGATCGAGATCCACAGGTTGCGGGTTGCAATGGCACGGCCGGAAGTGTCCCAGAACCCGGTGTCTTCAGGACGCCAGTCGTGCAGGACGGGGCCGCGGGCTGCGGCGGAAGCTGAGTTTGCCATGGGAACCTCCCTTGATGGCAGAAGGGTGAGTAGGGATGGGGGCAGGCCACGCACGGGCCTGCCGGATCGGTGTCATTCGGCCGGTTCGGCCTTTTTCGTCTTGTGCTGCTCGATGATCGCGAGGCCCGTCTCGAACTCCTTCATGGCCTTGTCGGCACGGGCCCGCAGCGTCTCGATATTGGCCGCAACGAAGTTGGCCTTTTCCTCGGCCTCCTGTTCCGGGCTGAAGCGCACGAAGAAGGCCAGGAAGGAAGCGGCGGTGACGACCATCCCCATGATGAGGAAGGCATCCGGCCACTCGATCGCGCCCTTGAAGAGGAAGCCCGCTGTCACCGCGCCGGCATTGCCGCCGGCGCCCACGACACCGGCAACCGCGCCGAGCGCCTTCTTGTTGATGAAGGGAACGACGGAATAGGTGGCGCCTTCGGCCATCTGGGTGAAGAGCGAGAAGATGATTAGCGAAGGCAGCGCCAGATAGAGCACGTTCATGCGGGAGAACAGCATCAGCGCCAGGCCTTCGCAGAACAGGCAGACGAAGAGCCAGAAGGCGCGGCCGCGAAGGCCCCAGAGCGCACCGTAGTTGTCGCCGAAAATGCCGCCGAGCGTGCGCGCGAAAATGTTCATCAGGCCGAAGGAGGCCGCCATCAGGCCGGCTTCCACCAGGCCCAGGTCGAAATAGTCGGCAAAGTAGAGAGCGGCGGTGTTGTTGACGGTCAGCTCGATGCCGAAACAGGCGCCGTAGATGACGAAGAGCATCCACACCCGGCTGTCGCCCAGCGCCTTGAGATAGTTGCCGTTGACGGTCTTCTTCTCCGGCATCAGGCCACGGGCGCGCAGATCGGAGAAGTTGCCGTCCGGCGCATCCTGCGTCCAGAAGTAATAGGCGATGCCGGTCACGAAGATGGCCGCGCCGACGACCATCATCGACATGCGCCAGCCGAGCGCCTCGGAAAACCCGAAGCCGACCACGAAGACCGAGAAGATCAGCGGCATGACGAACTGCGTGACGCCGCCCCCCAGATTGCCCCAGCCCGCCGAGGTGGCATTGGCCTGCCCGACCACGTTGGGCGCGAACATGACCGAGGTATGGTATTGCGTGATGACAAAGGAAGCGCCGATCGCCCCGATCATCAGCCGGAAGATGAGAAAGGTCTGGAAGTCGTCCGCCAGGCCGATGCCCATGACCGGCAGCGCGCCCAGCATCAGCAGGCCCGTATAGGTCAGGCGCGGGCCGATCCGGTCGCACAGCCAGCCGATCAGCAGCCGCGCGAAAATGGTTGCGGCCACCGATGCGATGATCGTCCAGCCGACCTGTTCCTTGGTAAGCGCCAGTTCGTCGCGCACGACCTTCATCAGCGGCGCGATGCCGAACCAGGCAAAGAAGCACAGGAAGAACGCGAACCACGTCATGTGGAACGTGCGGATCTGCACCATCGTCACCTTGAAGAAATTTCCCCAAAGGCTGGTGGCCTTGTTCTGGAGTTCCATAGGATTTCCCCGCCTTGCGTTTGAAACGGATGCCGCCGGATTGCGGCTCCCCCTTGCGTTGCATTAGGGAATGGTCGATCTGGTGGGATCTTGGGGTTGACCTAGGTCAACTGCCGGGTGAAGTGACAGCGAAACAAGGTGCCGCGCAGCAGCGGTCGCGCCTTGCCAGGCAACATGTCAGGATTGACCTCGAAATTCCCGCCATGCAAACCTGCCGCTAATCAATGAATGTCTTGATAATGATCAAGGAGGCCCCGAGTGCGAAGTTCCGACATTCCCGAGATCAGGTCGCTTCGCCTGTTTGAGAGCATGTCGGATTCGGCCTTCGAATCCCTCATGCAGGCGGCTTATCTCCAGACCTTCCCTGCACAGCTCGACCTGATCCGCGAAGGCGATCCGGCCGATTTTCTCTATGTCCTGACCGAGGGCTGCGTAGAAATGTACGCCCGCACCGGGCAGCGCGAGACGACAATGGGCATGGTCTGGCCGGTCGGCGCCTTCATCCTGGCCGCCGTTCTCAAGGACGCCGTGAACCTGATGTCGGCCCGTACGGTCCAGAAATCCCGGCTCCTGCTCATCCCGGCCTCCAATGTCCGTGCCGCATTCGAAGCCGATGAAAAGTTTGCCCGCGCCATAGTGAGCGAGCTGGCATCCTGCTTCCGCGAGGTCGTGAAGGACCAGAAGGATCTGAAGCTGCGCTCGTCGGTGGAACGCCTTGCCAACAGGCTGATCCGCTTCGACCGCGAGCAGGGCGCATCCGGGGCATTCGAGCTTGCCTACGACAAGCGCACGCTGGCGTCGCATCTGGGCATGACGCCGGAAAACCTGTCGCGCGCCTTCAATACGCTCAAGCCCTATGGGGTGCAGGTGGACGGCTCGAAGGTCAGCCTGACCGACATGAAGAGCCTCAAGGGTCTGGCCAAGCCCGACCCGCTGATCGATGACCGCGACACCTGACTCCGTTCGCCCCGGCGAAGGCGCTCAGGTCAGCCGCAATCCCTCGTCCTTGGCCTTGTGATCCGGCTCGACATGAATGGAGATGCGCGCACCGGGAACCGCCGCGCGCAGGCCCGTTTCGATGCGGTCGCAGATGGCGTGGCTTTCCTCCACCGTCATCCCGGAATCGACGATCAGATGGAATTCGATGAATGTCGCCGGACCCGCCGCGCGCGTGCGGATGTCATGCACCTCGATGGCGCCTTTCGCATTGGCTCGGATCACCGTCTCGATGCGCTCGGCCTCCTCACCCTCCACCGCCCGGTCCATCAGGCCGTCGACGGATTCGGAAATGACATGCCAGCCCTCGCGCAGGATGTTGAGGGCCACCAGGATGGCCAGTATCGGGTCCAGCAGGTAAAGGCCTGTCGCCAGCGCCAGCACAAGACCCGCCAGAACCCCGGCGGAAGTGACGACATCCGCCATGACATGCTTGCCATCGGCCACAAGCGCCGGCGACCGGTTCTCGCGACCGGCGCGGATGAGAATGGTGGCGAACACCCCGTTGATGATGGCGGCAAGCAAGTTGATCGCAAGCCCCGGCCCGGGCGCGTCGATCTTGTAAACCCCGTCCAGAAGGGCGTTCACCGCCTCATGCACGATCAGAAGCGCGGCGACCGCGATCAGGATGCCCTCCAGCACGGCAGAGAAATATTCCGCCTTGTGATGGCCGTAGGGATGGCCGCTATCGGCCGGCTTGGCGGCATAGCGCACCGCCATGAACGCCGCCGCGGCGGCGATGACGTTGACGATGCTTTCCAGCGCGTCGGAATAAAGCGCGACCGAGCCGGTCAGCCACCAGGCCAGGAATTTCAGCCCCATGACGCCGAGCGCGACCGCAATCGACATCCCGGCCAGGAAGCGGACTTTGGAAGATGGGGTAGCCATGGTCGAACTCCGTTCCGGAAGCTGTGGCGCAGTGTGGAATCAACTTGCGGGACCCTCACATGAACCACTAACATCGGCCGATCAACCCTGTCCGGATGACGAAGGAATGACCGACCACAACGATGAGGCCATGGCCTCGCTTCCGCCCGTCTGGCTCCTCGTCCTTGTGCAGGCGGTCGTTTCGGCGGCAAGCCTCGTGGTGGAGATCGTTGCCGGCCGCATGCTGGCGCCCTGGCTCGGCATGTCCCTCTATACATGGACGTCGATCATCGCCGTCGTCCTCGCCGGTTTCTCCGTCGGCCACTGGGTCGGCGGCATATTCGCCGGATGGCGAATGCGCAGCGCCCTGGCGGCAACGGCATGGGCGTTGGCAGGGGCAGCGCTTACCAGCGGCATTGCCGTCTTCCTGTTGCGTTGGCTGGCTGCGCCGGCAATTGCGGCGCTGGACAATCCGCTGGCCGCCATCATCGTGCTGACCATGCTGGCTTTCTTCCTGCCCTCCTTCTTCGCCGGAATTCCGGCCCCTGTCCTCACACAGGTCGCGGTGAAAGCAGCGCCGGCTCGCTCCGGCCGGGCATTGGGCGCCATGTTCGCTGCCGGCGCCTTCGGCGCGATTGGCGGAACCCTGGCCGCGGGCTTCATCTTCATTTCATGGCTGGGCACGACAGCGACACTGGCCATCATTGCCTGTCTCTATTCCGTCCTGGCTGCGATCCTGTTTCTGCACGCAGGCCGCATGGCGGCGCACAGCGGCGCGATGACCGCCCTCGTGCTCGTCATCTGCGTGCTCCCCACAACCGGCTCGCTCGCCCTGCCGGACCCATGCCTCAGCGAAAGCCGCTATTTCTGCATTCGCGTCGAGGACGTGTCCGCCGACACCGGCGAGCCGACCCGGCTGATGGTGCTGGATCACCTCGCCCATGGCGTCTCCGTCCGCGATACCCCGGCGCGCATGGTCACGCCCCATGCCGCGCTGCTGGATGCGCTGCCGCGTGCCCGTTTCGAGGGCAAGCCCTTCTCGGCCTTCTTCATTGGCGGCGGTTCCTTCACCATTCCCCGTGCCTGGGCCGCCAGCGGCATTTCCGCTGACATGACGATCGCGGAAATCGATCCGGAAGTCACACGCATCGCCACCGAGCATTTCTGGTTCGATCCCGCCACCGCCCGCGTGCTGGACATGGATGCGCGTCTGGCGCTGAACGCCGCCAACCGCACATTCGACGTGATTGTCGGCGACGCGTTCACCGACATCGCGGTGCCCGCACATCTGGTGACGCGCGAATTCTTTGCGCTCGTCCGCGAGCGGCTGTCGGAAGATGGCATCTACGTGATGAATGTCGTGGATCATCTCGACCGCATGCGCGCACTCGCCGCCATGGCGCGCACGTTGAAATCGGTCTTTCCGGTGGTCGAGGTCTGGGCCGAAGCCACCCGTCCGGAACCGGGCGCCCGCGTCACATTCATCCTGCTGGCTGGCAAGAGCGAAACACCGGCGGCGCGCGTCACGGGCGCCCCGCCCGACTCCATGCAATTTGGCCGGCTTTCGGCCCGCGTCGTCGAGGCGCTCATCGAACGAACCGGCGTGCCGGTGATGACTGACGATCTGGCACCCATCGACCGGCTCATGGGCCGGCTGGATTGAAGCCCGTAGCGCAGGTCCGCCCGCCCTGCCTATTCCGGCTGGATCGACGACAGGTAGGCGATGATGTCTGTGATCTGCTGCGGCGTGGCCTCGAATTCGGGCATGTCCTCATGGCCGGTCACGATACCCTCGGCAAAGGCCTCTTCCAGCGCGTCGACCGGATAGCGTTCCGACAATTCGCGAAATGGCGGCGCGGCCGGATGTTTGCTGGCATCCGACGCACCCACGCCATGGCATTGCGCGCAATTGGTTTCCACAAGCGCCTTGCCGTGCTCCACATCCGCTTCCTGCGCCATGGCGGCAATCGTGCCCGGCGCCAGGATCACGAGCGCGGCGAAAGTTGCGATCACACCTCTCATGCTGCCCTCTCCTTCGCGCGGCGCGGCAGATGGGCCACCACATTCTCGATCATCCGCATGCCGGCATCGCCGCCAAGCGTCATGATCGATTCAGGATGGAACTGGACTGCCGCCACCGGCTCCCGTTCATGTTCGATCGCCATCACGATACCGTCATCGGTTTCCGCCGTCACGGCAAATTCGCGCGGCAAACGCACCGGATCGGCAAAGATCGAATGGTAGCGTCCGACCGTGACCTCGCGCGGCAGGCCCGAAAAGATCACACCCTGCGTGGAGACGCGGATGCGCGACGGCTTGCCGTGCATCGGCACATGCAACTGCCGGAGTTCCCCGCCATAGGCTTCCGCCAGCGCTTGCAGGCCGAGACAAACGCCAAACATGGGCAGGTTTCGCGCGCGTGCCTTGTCGATCGTCGCCTTGCAGTCGAAATCAGACGGCGAGCCGGGTCCGGGCGACAGCACGACGAGATCGGGATTGACCCGCTCGAACACCGCCTCGGCGACAGGCGAGCGCACCGTCGTCACGCTCGCGCCGGTCTGGCGGAAGTAATTGGCCAGCGTGTGGACGAAACTGTCCTCGTGGTCGACGAGCAGGATCTTCACACCCTCGCCCACCCGCGCCGTCTGGCGTTGTTCGGCAGCCGCATTGCCGGTGCCCGCCTCGCGGATTGCCGCCAGCATGGCGGAAGCCTTCAGCTCGGTCTCCGCCTCTTCCTCTTCGGGCACCGAATCGTAGAGCAGCGTGGCGCCGGCGCGCACCTGCGCCACCCCGTCGAGAATGCGGATCGTGCGCAATGTCAGTCCGGTATTGAGATCGCCATTGAAATGGACCATGCCCACCGCGCCGCCATACCAGGCGCGGGGGCTCTTCTCATGGTTCTCGATGAAGCGCATGGCCCACAGCTTCGGCGCGCCGGTCACCGTCACCGCCCATGCATGCGACAGGAACCCGTCGAAGGCATCCATGTCCTCGCGCAGCCGGCCCTCGATATGGTCGACCGTGTGGATGAGCCGCGAATACATCTCGATCTGCCGCCGCCCGATGACCCGCACGGAACCGGGCTCGCACACCCGGCTCTTGTCGTTGCGGTCCACGTCGGAGCACATCGTCAGTTCTGCCTCGTCCTTCTTGGAATTGAGCAGCTTGAGGATCTGCTCACTGTCGGCAATGGCGTCCTCGCCGCGCCGGATCGTGCCCGAGATCGGGCAGGTTTCGATGCGCCGGCCGCTGACCCGCACGAACATCTCGGGCGAAGCGCCGATCAGGTATTCGCGCTGGCCCAGATTGATGAAGAAGGAATAGGGCGACGGGTTGATGGCCTTCAGGCGGCGGGCGATTTCCGAAGGCTGGCTCTCGCAGCGTTCATAGAACATCTGGCCGGGCACCACCTCGAACAGGTCGCCGCGCTTGAAGCTCTCCTTGGCTTTCTCCACAAGGCGCGAATATTCGCCGGGTTCGTGGTCCGCACGCGGCGGCACCGTGTCGCTGCGCTGGAACGGCTCGGCCTGCGAATCGCGCGCGATGCCGGCCGTGTCGAACCCCGCGCCCGTGAACTCATAGCGGTCTTTCCACGCTTCCGCCGAGTAGTGGTCGACCACGAGGATTTCGTCGGGCAGGTAAAGCACGAGATCGCGCTGGCTGTCCGGCCGCTCCAGCTTGAACGCCACCGGATCGAACTGGAAGCACAGATCGTAACCGAACGCGCCGTAGAGCCCCAGATTGGGATCGTCGTGGCTCTTGAACAGCGCCACGATGGCCCGCAGCACGGTAAAGACCGAAGGCACACGCGACCGCTCTTCCTCGGTGAACACCCGGTCCGGCTCCGCCACCTGAAGGGTCGCCAGGCGCTGCGTCACGGGCCCCATGGCAACGTCGTCGAGCCCGGACAGGCAAGCCACGATGGCCGGCAGCATCGCTTCGCCGCGGCGGTTGAGCGCCTCGATTTCCATGGCCCGCCCGCGCGCCGAGACCACCAGCGGCGGATCGATGATGGCCGTGTCCCAGCGCGTGTAGCGGCCCGGGTATTCGTAGTTGGAGGAAAACAACGCCCCGCGCCGGCTGTCGAGAGCCTCGACATAGGCCTCGATGGCGCCTTCATAGGGCGTGGAATGGCGCGTGCGGGTGATCGTGATGCCGCCTTCGGTGATGAAGGCCTCAGAGCCGCCGGGCAATTTGGTGGGGGTCATTCTCGTCTCACTCCGTTGTCCCGCCGGACGGAGATCCGGGAGACCTCGCGCATATGAAAAAGGCCGCCCGGAGGGTTCCGTCGCGGCCGTTGTTCCTATGACACACGCATGCGCGTGCGGGCCGCCTCAGCAGCCGCGCCACCAACCTTTGCAAAGAGCGATGCCCGTGTTCATGGGAAATGTCATTAGATTGTTTTTCGCATGGATGCAACGCCCGCGTTTGAGGGAACTTGAGCATCCCGTGGCGAAGCTCTAGGAAGAGGCGATCCCGCTCAGGAGCCGCCCATGCGCCCGCCACGCACTGCCCCGAACAATCCCAAGGCGATGAAGGCCCTGCGCCAGCAGGACATGCTGCGCCGCGCCCATCAGCTTAACCTGACGGGCCGCGCCTTCGAGGCGGAGCGCATCGCCCGCCAGGTGCTGGACGAAACACCGTCCAATGCCGAGGCCCTGTTCCTGATGGGCCTGCTGCACTTCAATGCCCGCCTGCATGAGGAGGCCCGCGGCTTTCTGGAAAAGGCGTTGCGCAAGGCGCCTTCCGACGCCCGCGCCCATGCCAAGCTGGCCGAGACGCTGGTGATCCTGGGGCTGGGCGACAAGGCCTTGCAACACCTGGCCAAGGCCGTGCGCCTTCAGCCCGGCTTCACGCCCTTCATCGCCCAATATGCCAATCTACTGGCCGACAATGGCCGTCGCGACGAGGCGCTGGACCTGCTTGCAAAGGCCCGCCGGAAGGCGCCGGACGATCCCGCGCTGCTGGTCGCCTTCGGCCATGTTCACCGCTTCACCGGTTCCGAGCCTGAAATCGCGGCGCTGGAAAGGCTGGCCGCAAAGCCCGGTCTCGATCCGCAGACGCGCTTTCGCGCGGGCGCTGCCCTGTCGCGCGCCCTGGACCAGGCCGGGCGCCATGAAGCCGCACTGGCCGCGATGGTGGAGGCCCGCGCCCGGATCCCGCCCTTCGATCTGGCGAATTTCCAGGCGCAGGTTGCGGCACGCAAGGCCTTTTTCACGCCATCGTTCATTGCAGCGAAGGCCAGGCTGGGATCGCAGAGCCAGAGGCCGGTTTTCATCGTCGGCATGCCACGTTCGGGCACCAGTCTCGTCGAACAGGTCATCGCCAGCCATCCGCTGGCCTTCGGCGCCGGCGAGTTGCCGGATATGGGCCTGCTGATCAATGACATCGTGCCGCAGGCCGGCACCTTCGAGGCCCAGATGGACGTGCTGCGCCACCTCGATGCCCCGACGGCCGAAGCCATGGCCACGCGCTATCTGGGGCACTTGCAGGCGATGGACGGCAAGGCGGCCCGCGTCACCGACAAGATGCCGCAGAATTTCCTGGAACTCGGCCTCATCGCCATCCTGTTTCCCCAGGCAGCCATCATCCACTGCCGCCGTGACGCCGCTGACACCTGCACCTCCTGCTTCCTGTCCGGCCTGTCGATGCACCATGGCTACACCCGCGATCTCGCCACGCTCGGTGCATATTGGCGAGGCTATGCCGCCATCATGGATCATTTCACCCATGTCCTTGGCGACCGCATCCTGCATGTCGACTACGAGACGCTGGTCACCGAACCGGAACCGGGCGCCCGTGCCATCGTCGCCCATTGCGGCCTCGAATGGGACAATGCTTGTCTGGAATTTTGGAAAACGGAACGCAGGGTCTCCACGCTGTCGCGCGAACAGGTACGCCAGCCGGTCTACACCACCTCGCTGGGTCGCTGGCGGCGCTACGGGCCGGGCCTGCAACCTCTGCTCGACGCCATTGCCGCCGACGCATAGCACCCTGACCGGCAGGCGGCACCGCTGACGAGGATTGCCGCCCGCCTGCGCCACGGCCTTCCCGAAGAATTGTCTGCCTATGGAAAAAGGAAGCCCGGACCGGGCGGATGGTCCGGGCTTCCAGTCCCGCCATGAGCGGGCCACAGGAGGACCGGGGTAAGCAGGGGAAACCCGGAACCTGTGAAGGGTGACGCTGTTTGGTTGCGTCTTGTTGTTTTATATACCATGGATTGTGTTTGTAAAGGGGTTGTGCGGAGTCATCTCGCCACATGGTTGCAGTCACGTGCCCGGCCGGATCGCCGCTGCCCAAACCTGCCTGCTACACCGCCATCAGCCGCTCCAGGTGTTTTGCCCGTTCCTGCACAGCGGCAAGTTGATAATGGCCTTCCATTGCCCGTTCGCACCGGTCCAGGGCGATTTTCGCATGGCGGCGCACCGCTTCCACATAGCGCGGGTCGCTGTGCTTCCGGCCGATGGCGAACAAGGCCTCCAGCGCGCGGAAGATGTGGATCTGCACTTCCGCGATACTGGCGCCATCGCGTCCGACCGGCAGGAAGAAGTCGTCGAACAGTTCGTCCAGCCGGATGGGCGGCACATGCACGCGGTTGAACAGCACGTCCTTGCCGTGGTTGTTGCGTCCCCAGATGGACAGGATGTTGACCACCCGCCCGATGATCTGGATTGCCGTACCGGGATCGTTGATGCCCGGCGACAAGGCCCGGGACGCGATCTCGCCCATGGCGATGAGGCCGAGTCGCGGGTCCTGCGAGAAGGAGCGGTCATGGCCCATGGTGATGGCATTGCGCACGGCCTTGTCGATCCGCTCGTCCGGCGGGCCCGAGACACGGGCCAGCGGCTGGCCGGTATGGACATAGCTGCCCGGCAGCACCAGCAGGTAGACACGCCGTTCCTTGCCCGCCGTTTCCTGCAGGGCCTCCATGTCGATATGAAGCACATGGGCGATGCGGTCGGTCTCCACCGGCCAGGCGTCGCCCGGAATGCCGGTCTGCGGATCGGCAAGACCGATACCGCCGAGATAGGGCCGCTCCCGGCGCATGGACATGGCATCGTTCGCTGCCTTTTCCACCCGCCGGATCACCTCGTCGAGCCGCCCGAAGGAAAGCAGGAAGTCGATCCAGCGCAACAGCGTCATCACCAGCAGCACAACGACGAGAATGGTGACCAGGAACAGCACCACGCGGCCCGATTCGCCGTAAATGCCCGTTTTCAGCAGGATCAGCCCTGCAAGGCTGAAGATGAAGGCGCCGACGAAAGTGGACAGCATGTTCTGCACCGCCGTGTCGTCCTGCAGCAGGGCCGTGGCCCGTGGCGTCGCTGTGGTGGCGGCGGTGGCAAATGCCTGCACCACGGTGGAGAGCGAAAAGGTCGTCACCGCCAGCATCGAGGAAGCGATGATGGTCAGGATGCTGCCAACAGCATCCGCGCCAAGCGTCAGGACGAGGTTTTCCGGAATATAATCCTTGAGCAGGATGGCCAGCACGGCGCTGGCAACGGAAAGCGCCGAAATGACGCCGGCGCGAAGGAAGAGACGGCGGCTCATCTGGCGCAGAATCCACTGCCAGCGGGTCATGATCATGCGCCTTCCCTCTCCCTTGCTTCAGGTATTCCTGATCAAGGAGGATGGGACCGCAAGGGCCCCAAGGCAAGGTGCAGCCGCGCCGATAGCCCTGCTGCGGGAAAGGAAAGGCCCGCCGCGGCAGGCGCGGCGGGCTCGACGAACGCGCCCAACAAGGAAGGCGCAGCGGGCGCGACGAACGCGCCCGAACGGACGGCGGCGTATCAGAACAGGCCTTCGATGAAGCCTTCGTCATTGAAGCGGATATGCTCTGCCGAAGGCACCTTGGGCAGGCCCGGCATTGTCATGATCTCGCCGCAGATGGCCACGACGAACCCGGCCCCGGCCGAAAGCCGCACTTCGCGCACCGGCACGACATGGTCGGTCGGCGCGCCCCGCAGGTTGGGATCGGTGGAGAAGGAATATTGCGTCTTGGCCATGCAGACCGGCAGATTGCCGTAACCGTCGGCTTCCCAGCGCTTCAACTGTTCGCGGATCGCCTTGTCCGCGATGGCTTCTGAACCGCGATAGATGCGCCGCACGATCGTGTCGATCTTGTCGAACAGACCCATCTCGTCGCTGTAGAGGGGCGCGAATTGCGACAGGCCGGATTCGGCCAGGTCCACCACCTTGTGCGCCAGTTCCTCGATGCCGGCAGAGCCTTCCGCCCAATGGCGGCACAGGATGGCCTCGGCCCCCATCGATGCGACATAGGCCTTCACCGCCTCGATTTCCGCATCCGTATCACCGGCGAAATGGTTGATCGCCACGACCGCAGGCACGCCGAACTGCTTCACGTTTTCCACATGTCGGCCGAGATTGGCGCAGCCCTTCTGCACCGCCGCCACGTTCTCGGCACCCAGATCGTCCTTCTTCACGCCGCCGTTCATCTTGATGGCGCGGATCGTCGCCACGATCACGGCAGCAGCCGGCTTCAACCCGCCCTTGCGGCACTTGATGTCGAAGAACTTCTCCGCGCCCAGATCCGCCCCGAAACCGGCTTCCGTGACCACGTAGTCGGCCAGCTTCAGCGCGGTCTTCGTTGCCACCAGCGAGTTGCAGCCATGCGCGATATTGGCGAAGGGCCCGCCATGCACGAAGGCCGGATTGTTTTCCAGCGTCTGCACGAGATTGGGCTGCATGGCGTCCTTCAGCAGCACCGCCATCGCACCATCGGCCTTCAGGTCGCGGGCGCGGATGGCCGTCCGGTCGCGGCGGTAGGCAACGATGATATCGCCCAGCCGGCGCTCCAGGTCGGCAAGGTCGGAGGCGAGGCACAGGATGGCCATCACTTCCGAAGCGACCGTGATGTCGAAGCCGGTCTCGCGCGGATAGCCGTTGCTGACACCGCCCAGCGGGCCGACGATCTGGCGCAGCGCCCGGTCGTTCATGTCCATCACGCGCCGCCAGGCGACGCGCCGGGTGTCGATCTCCAGCTTGTTGCCCCAGTAGATGTGGTTGTCGATCATCGCCGAGAGCAGGTTGTGCGCCGCCGTGATCGCGTGGAAATCGCCGGTGAAGTGGAGGTTCATGTCCTCCATCGGCACGACCTGCGCATAACCGCCGCCAGCCGCGCCGCCCTTCACGCCAAAACAGGGGCCGAGCGAGGCTTCGCGAATGCAGATCGCGGCCTTCTTGCCGATCCGGTTGAGACCGTCGCCGAGACCGACAGTGGTCGTGGTCTTGCCCTCGCCGGCCGGCGTCGGGTTGATGGCGGTCACGAGAATGAGCTTGCCGTTCTCGCGCTCGCCGAGCGAGGCGATGAAATCGGCGGAGATTTTCGCCTTGTCATGGCCGTAGGGCAGCAGATGCTCGCCCGGAATGTCCAGCCTGGCGCCGATCTCCTGGATCGGCTTCTTGGACGCTGCGCGCGCGATTTCGATGTCTGACTTGAATTCGGCCATGCCGCTCCTCCCGAAGGGTTGAGGAATTGAACAGGCCGCAAACAAGCCATGCAAAGGCACGGTCCCGCTTGCCCGTTTCAGCCACTCCCTACGCCGTTCGCGACACGGGCTGCGGCGCAGCGGGAGGATCAGCGATCGAGAATGTCGCGCATCTCGGTCATGTTGGCGCGCACGCGCAGCAGGTAGAAGCCCATCGTGGCCAGGTGCGAGGGCATGATGAAGGCCGATTCGGCGCCGTTGGAAATGATCCATGGCCGCATGTCGAGCGCGGCGCGCAATTGCTGGTCCGCCTCCGCCCAGGTCCGGCTCAGGCCGCGTTCGTTGACGATGGCCTGGAAATCGCTCTGCGCGCCGGCCATGATGCCGTTGAGCGCATAGAGCTGGCCATAGGCGAACCAGAAGCGGTCATCGGCACGCGTGTCGAACCAGCCGGCATCGGACAGTTCGATCTGGTCGCGCAGGATGTCCGAGGTCGAGCCGATGGCATTGGTCATCGTGTCGAGGAAGCGCAGCAGGTTGTCGGCGCGCGGGTCGAACGTGGCATCGCAGCTTGCCAGCCTTTGGTTGAAGGCACGCAGATTGCCCACTGCGGTCCGGTAGGTGGCCGGCGTGGGAGCGATGAAATAGGGCGCCTGCGTCGTGATGTACCAGAGGTCTTCCTTGTAGTTGAGGTTCTGGCGGGCGTCCTGCAGGCTCTGGTCGATCTGGGATGTGCCGCGCACGCGGCCGAGCCGGTCGACCAGTTCGAACGATGTGCGCCGCAGGATCTCGTTGATGCCAAGCTGGAAGGCCGCCTTGTTGTCAAAGAACGGGGTATATTTCCAGTCCATGCCGAACAGGCCCATTTTCGAGGCCAGCATGGAGGGTATCCAGGCGTTCTGGTTGACATTGAAGTCGGTCAGGTCCGCCGTCACTTCCACGATGGAGGAGACACCGCAGGCATTGGTCTGCCCCGCGACGGGATCGCCCGGCAATGTCTTGCGTTCGGCGAAATCATAGGCGGCCACGTAGTCCGGATCGAAATTGGTCCAGACCTGTGTCTGCACCATGAAATAGGCGTAGAAGGCAACGATGCCGGCAACCACAATGCCGACGACGGTCTTGACGATCCAGCCCTTGCGCAGCCACCAGCGCCCGAGCCACAGGAAGGGCCAGAGCAGCCAGCCGATGACGATGCCGATGCCGCGTCCGATCCACTGGAAGACCATCGTGAAAAAGTTGATGATCGGGTCGATCATGGCCGCTCCCCTCAATCCTTGAGCCCGTAGAGGCTGAGCCGGAAGCCCGCCTTGTCTTTCAGATAAGTGCTTTTCAGCGTCTCAACAACGGCTTCGCGCCATATGTCCGAAAACCCGGAATAGTCGTCATAGAAGCCCTGCTTGTTGAAGACGTAGCGCGAGACGAAATCGAAACGCACGAAATCCGAGATCAGCCGGTTGGTCAGCCAGGCATCCGGATGGTCCGGTTTGGCGCGCACGACCAGGAAGCGCTTGTCCGGCTCCACCCGCCCGATATCCAGCCGCCCGGTTTGCGTGACGGCGCGTTTGGCCGCCATCAGGAAGGGATAGGTTCCCTCGTGGTTGATGAGATCGGCATAGCGGTGCATCCACGTCTGCACCCAGACCTGATCGACCTGCGTCAGGTTCTTTTCCGGCTCGAGCTGGTGCATGAGCTGGCGCACCTTCATCTGCGCGCGATGCTCCAGGTAGCCCGATTCCTCCAGCCACGAGGCCCGCGGCAGATCCAGCCGCCCGGTCTCCGCCAGGAACCGGAAAACCCGCTCGTGGTCGTCAAGCGACAGGTAGGACACCTGCCAGGGTCGCGAACGGCGGAAACCCGGCGCGTCCGGATGGGCGATCACCGTCGTCATGCGCTCGTCGATGAAAACGTAGAGCCCGCCGAAGTGACTGGTCCAGAAGGCATTGTGGCGGAACACGACCTTGTCCGGCACCAACGCGTTCTCGCGGATGTCGCCGGTGACCTTCGCCAGGTCCACCATCTCTTGCAGCATGGTATTGTCACGCCAGGCATCCGGTTCGGTCTTCAGCCGGTCGACCAGTTCGCGCAATTGCGCCGCCTTGCCGACAACGTCTTCCGCCGACAGGACGCGGAACTGTACCTGGTTGATCGAAAGCAGGTCTTCCACGTCATCGACGAAGGACACCGAATCCTCGATCTCGCCGAAGATCACATCCTTGATCGTCAGCGCATTGATGGCGCGGGCATTGGACTGCATGAACTCGAACATGAGCTGCGAGGTGTTGGAAAAGCGCGTATGAACCACCGGCAGGTCACGCTGCGCCGGCGTCAGGATGATGAAGCGCCGGTTGATGCCATTGGGGTCGAGATAGTCGAAATCGCCCAGTTCTTCGGCCACCTGCGGCGAAAAGCCGGTTCGGTCGATGTCGAACGAGGTCAGCTTGGTCTGGGCAAGACCGAAGGCCTTGAGCGCCTTGTTGTAGCGCGCGATCAGGTGCGGCTCGCTGATCGGCAGCAGCCGCCCGTAGATCAGTTCGGAATCGACCAGGCGTTTCATGATCCGGCCCACACCCCACGCGCCTTCATGTCCTCGATCTCGCGCAGCGCCCGCTCGCGCAGCTTCTGGTCGCGCACGAGCCGTGACACCGCCGCCTCGTCGGCCCGGTCGGAATAGCGGAACTCGCTGTCGGCATAGCGGTTGATCTCCTGCATCACCATGGCCATGTCGAAGGGCCCGCGCAATTCCTCGATCATCGCCTTCTTCTCGTCGTAGGACTTGTGCATGAAGGTTTCCGGCGCCTCGAACCAGTCGTCCGGCAGGTCGATATCCATGGCCCGCATCTTGATGGCATCGGTGATGTTCTTGATCGCACGGCCGGTGAAGCGCGGCTCCGCCTGCTTGATCATGTGCAGGTAGGCGCCGATATCGGCCATGGTCTTCGGCGCGCCATGGTCATTGAGGAAGCGGTCATGCACCTTGCGCAGGCCCTCTTCCTTCGGCGTTGCATGCTCCTCATAGGCCACCGCGACGGCTTCGCGGATCTGCTGGTGGGCAAACAGGTCGTGCTCGCCGAGCGGGATCGCGTGGTTCTTGCCCGCCAGGAGCACGAAGATGTCGACATAATCCTCCAGCGTCTGCGGTCCATCCACCAGCCAGCGGGCGCCGGCGCGCTGGCGCAGCGCATCGTCCACGTTTTCCGGATAGTTGGAAAACATGCCAAACGAGCAGTTTCCACGCACAACCGTCGATGCTCCGGCAAAGGCGCCCATGAGCACCCCGGTGATCTCGTGTTGTCCGGCCGAGGCCCGGTCGTCTGAACGGCGCGCCGCGACCTGGTCGATATCGTCCACCGTTCCGAAGCCGATGGCGCGCGGATTGAGCACGTTGTCGATGAAGGCCTTGCAGTTCTGGCCGGACTTGCCCTGGTAGGAGGAAATCTGGTCGACGCCGAAATTCTCGTAATGGAACGGGTAACCGGCCACCTGGCAGTAGTCGTTGATGAGCCCGGCCGTCATCTGGATCAGGATCGTCTTGCCCGTGCCCGGCGCGCCGTCGCCGATGAATGTGAACAGGAAGCCGCCGAGGTCCACGAAGGGGTTCATCTGCCGGTCGAAATCATAGGCCATCAGCATCTTGGCCAGCCGCATCGCCTGGTACTTGGCGATGTGGTTGCCGATGATCTCGTTCGGCTTCTTGAACGTCATCACCAGTGGCTTGCGCTTCGTGCCCGGCAGCACATCGAAGCCGTTGAGCGCGAAATCGTCGGCCTCGATGCGCAGATGCACGTCCTCGAACGCGCCAAGGCCGGTGAATCGGCCCTTGCGCGCGATCAGCCCCTCCAGCGCCACGCGGGCAAAGCCCCTTGCCCGCGCCGTCATCACGGCGTCGTCAGCCGCCCCCGCGATCGCCTTGTCGAGGCCCGAAACCATGGCTTTCAGCGCGTCCTGCGCCGTGTCGAACAGGAAATCCGGTTCTTCCACGTCATTGGCCGGTTCGTCCGTGCTTTCGATGAGTTGCGCCAGGTATGAGGCGAAGGCGAAGGCCGCGACATAGGCCTGCGCGTTCATAAGGTGCCGGAACTCGGTCGCATCGGCCCCTTCGAGAGGCGCCCGCCGGTTTTGTGCCTGCAGGCTTTCCAGCGCGGATCCCTGCGCGAAAACATCGCCAACGGCCAGCGCGATGGCGAGCCCCCGCCGCGCCCGGAAGAGCAGCGTATGGGCGGGAATGGACAGAAGCTGGTCGCCCTTGCCGATGGCCTGGATCGTGCGCGTCAGTTCCACCTCGCGGGTGCGTCGCGCCGCCCCCGTCGAGACGGTGGAAACGAAGCGCCGGCCCGTGCCCGCCAGCGCCGTGGGCGAACGCCCGTCGCCATCCTCCATCACCACCATGCGGGTGACGAAGCTCTGCGCCGTGGCCAGATGCCTGGCGATATCGTCCTCGTGGATCGTGGTCAGGCCGGTATCCATGGGCAGTGTCCCCGCATTCCGCGCAAGGCCGCGCGTTCAAACATCGCTCACCACCTGCCCGCCGGCGATGGTGTGCACGGTATAGCCGTCGAAGATCGTGCGCGCCTCGCCTGCCGCATAGAGCGCCTGGTAGGCCTCGTGCGGCAGCAGGGCATGCTTTTCATAGGCCGAGACGCCGGTGCGCGCCGCCTCCAGGTCATCCGTGTCGATCAGGAATTCCTGCCGCGCCGGTGTGGACGACCAGAAGCCGCGCGCGCCGGGCACTTCCGCCTTGGACTGTACCTCCTGCACGGTCCATGTCAGCAGCCAGGCATTTTCCGGCCTGAACACTTTCGAAAGCACGTCGGAAACGATGGAATTGTTTTCCGTGATCCCGGCCGAATAGAACGGTCCCAGCACGATACGCCGCAATTGCTTGGGATGCAGCGCGGGGAAATCCTTGTCCAGATTGGTCGCAATGGTTGCCGGAGACAGCGAATAGGCAGAATTGCGCGCGCAGAAATCGTCGAAGGCATGGGCCAGTTCCGGGTTGAGCAGGCCCTCGACCGGCAGCGGAACGGGAACATCCTTGCGCAGCTTGCCCTTGCGGTCTACCAGATCGCGCACCATGGCGTCCGAACTGTCCTCCACCGCCGCCATGTAGACCAGCGGCAGGTTTGCCGTGCCGTCGAACGCCCCCCAGTGGACGAGGTAGTAGGGCCGCATCGCCTTCGGGTTGACAGAGACGCGAACCGTGCGCGGCAGCACCAGCGGCGAAAACACCTGCCCGTCCTTCAGGCTTTCCAGGTAAAGACGCTCCGCCATGGCCTGCTGCAAGGCCGTCGGCATGGCCTTGTGGCGCAGGATGAAATCCGCCATCTCGGCGCGCAATTCATCGCCTTGGGGGATGGCGGCCAGGCGCTCGGCCGCCTTCGCCTTGTCGTTTTCCAGTTCCAGAACGTTCTGGAACACCGGATAGCCGCTTTCCGCCCGGCTGATCCGGAACCGGTCGGCAAAACCCAGCCGGTTGCGCCAGCAGGAAAAGGACGCTTCCAGACGGGCCAGGTATTCCACCAGCACTTCCGCCACGATGCCATGCCGGTAAAGCGGCGAGGCATCGTCGCGCAGGAACGTGTCCAGTCCCCCCAGTGCCGCGTGGATGGCGGTGAAATAGCGTTCGGCGGGCGTGTCTGCGAGATCGGCCATGGCCTGGGCAATCCTCGCCGGCTCAGCCCTGTTTCACGTAGTCGGCGGCATTGTGCTTGCGCATCACCTCTTCGAAGCGCCGCGCAAAATCCTCGTCGGCCAGTTTCTTGCGGCGCTGGATGTCGGCGGTCACGACCATGTTCTTCTCATGCATTTCCAGCAGGTCGCCGATGTGCTTCTGCGCCGCCGCGCCGATGCCGGCCATGGTCTCCTCCGCGGTATTGTCGACCTGGCTGCCCAGCGTGTTGATCTTGTGCGCGACGTCCTGCTGCGCCGCCGTCTTCAGCGAATCCTCCAGCGCCTTGTAGAGCACGATGCGCTGTTCGGTATCGATGGTCAGCTTGTTGATCAGCGTCTGCTGCGCGGCCTTCTGGTTGTTGAGCGAATCGACGAAGGTCTGGAACATCGAGGTGTAGCGCTCCAGCGTCTGGCTCTCGGCCAGCAGCTCCTGCTCCTTCGCCTGCGCCTCGTTGTATTCGGTTGCCAGCCGCGAGCGCTCGCTCTCCAGTTCCGTGCGGGTCTTCTGGTCGGTCGAGGCCGCAATGCGGTTTTCCACGTCAAGCAGCATGGGGTTGAGTTCCATGATCCGCTTCTGGGTTTCCTCCAGCCGCGCCATTGCATCCCCGCGCCGGTCCAGGACCTTTTTCAGGCTGGCTTCGGACGTATCGTATCGGCTGTCGAGCACCTGCTTCTGGTTCTTGAGGATGCCGACGATCGTATCCGACTTGGAGAGAAGTTCCTGCAGGTTTCCGGCCAGCGACATGTTGCGCACGCGCTCGGTGCGCATGCGCTGCATGTTCTGCTTGGAGAAGATGCCGATGAACTTTTCCCAGCCGGTATAGTTCTTCATGCTCTCGAATTCGGAGCCGAATATATTGGTCGCGTCCTCCAGCCCGATGATGAGATCGGCGATATTGGCTTCCATCGTCTTCTGCTGCTGGATCACGTCCTTGATCCGCGCGTTCTCGATATCGAAATCCGCCTCGCCGATCCTGGCATCCGCGGTTGCGAATTTTTCCAGGATGACGCCGGATTGCTCGATCTTGGAGCGCATGCTTTCGACCTGCTGCCGGGTGCGCTCGATCTCCGCATCGAAATTCTGAAGCTGGGCCATTCTCTATCCCCTCAAGCCTGGCAGATGCCGCGATTGAACTGACTATAGGTACGGCCCCTTGCGATTGAAAGACTGCCGCAATGTGAACGCAAAAGAAAAGGCGGGGCTGAACGCCCCGCCCGTGATCGTCGTCACATGCACATGAACCGGATCAGTTCGGGTCTTCGAGGTAGGCGATCAGGTTGGCGATGTCTTCGTCCTTCTTGAGGCCGGCAAACGCCATCTTGTTGTTCGGCACGTAGTCCTTCGGGTCCTTCATGTAGGCCGCGATGGTCTCCTCGTTCCAGACGAGACCTTCCTCGCCCTTCGCCTTCATGCTGTCGGAATACTTGAAGCCTTCCACCGTTCCGGCAGTCCGCCCGATAACGCCATCGAGATGCGGGCCGACCTTGTTCTTGCCCTTGACGTCATGGCAGGCGCGGCACTTGTTGAACACCTTCTTGCCGGCCTTGGCGTCACCTTCGGCATGGGCCGGGACAGCCAGCGCGGTCATGGCGGCGACAACGGAAAGGCCGAGCGCGGTACGAAACTTCATGATGTCCTCCTTGCGGGATTGAATGGTCGTCCTTCGGCGGGAACCATACACAAATCGGCCCGCAATGACATGAGACATTTTGGCAGTATCGGCGGTTTTTTCCCGCAAGAATTGAAGAAACTGCTTGATGACCGCGTGCCTAGCGCCCGGCGAAGCCGATCATGTCCTCGGCCTGCCAGCGCCCCATTTCCTCTTCCCAATGGCGGCGGCACAGCGAAACGTAGCGCTCCTCCCCGCCGATGACCACCTGCGCGCCTTCTCGCACGATCTTTCCGTCAGGCCCCAGGCGGACCACCATCGAAGCCTTTCGCCCGCACCGGCAGATCGTGCGCACTTCCCGCAAGTCGTCTGCGATGGCGAGCAATTCGCGCGAGCCGGGAAACAGCTCCCCGCGGAAGTCCGTCCGCAACCCGTAGGCCATCACCGGCACGTCCAGCTGGTCGGCCACCCGGGCAAGTTGCCAGACCTGCTCCCGGTCGAGGAACTGCGCCTCGTCCACGAAGACGCAATGCAGCGCGCCGTGGTCCTCCAGCCGCTGGCGCACCCGCTCGAAAAGATCCTCGCCCGCGAAGAACTGCCCGGCATCCTTGGCAAGCCCGATGCGCGATGCGATCCGTCCGATACCGGCCCTGTCGTCCAGCCTGGCAGTGAACAGCATCACCTCCATGCCGCGCTCCTGGTAATTGTGCGCAGCCTGCAGCAGCAGCGTCGACTTGCCGGCATTCATCGCCGAATAGTGAAAATAGAGTTTGGCCATGGCGCCTGCTTCTATGGGCTTCCGATCATTCCGTCCACATAGGCTTCCACCATTGCCTGGGCGGTGCCAGCACCTTTCGGCACGGCACCGAGCGCGGCGCGGATATACAGCCCGTCGATCATCGCGGAGACACCTTCGGCGATCTCGCCCGCCCGCTTGCCAGCGATAGGGCGCAGGGCCGCCATGAGGTTGGAGCGAAGCCGCCGGTGATAGGCCGACAGGAGCCGCCGCGCGGGCTCCGATCCCTGCGCGTGGACATAGAAGACCAGCCAGGCCGACACGGTTTCGGCCCGGAACTGCTCCGGCGCCAGCGACGCCGCGATGATGGCCGAGATCCGCTCCCGCGGGCTTGCCGCCACCGCCAGCGCCTGGCGCACTGCCGCTCCGTAGTCGGAGAGCAGATGCCGCATGGCCGCCAGCAGCAGCGCTTCCTTGGAACCGAAATAGTGATGCGCCAGCCCCTGGCTGACCCCGGCATGACGCGCGATCTGGCTGATGGTGACGTCGAGCGAGCCCTTGTCGTGAATGGCTGCGATGGCTGCCTCGATGAGGCTCTTTCGGCGGATGGGCTCCATGCCGACCTTGGGCATGTCATGTGTCCTTCCCTGGCGCTTCGTTGAACAGCGGTTCAACAAAGCCTTGCAAATCGCGCACGAATGTGGCGGTCTTGGAAAAAACTTAACCGGGCGCGCGCGCTTCTGTAATAGTGCGCGTCATCAATGAACAGGAAATGGGAGAGCCTTCATGCGAATGATCCTCGCCGCGGCACTTTTTGCTGCCAGCGCCGCCACAGCCCCTGCCCTTGCCGCCGAGCCGGAAAGCTGCGCCACCGTGCGCTTCTCCGATGTCGGCTGGACGGACATCACGGCGACCACCGCCGCCACAACGGAAGTGCTCAGGGCGCTGGGCTACGAACCGGATATCAAGGTCCTGTCCGTGCCGGTCACCTACGCATCCATGAAGAACAAGGACATCGACGTTTTCCTTGGCAACTGGATGCCCACCATGGAAGGCGACATCAAGGCCTATCGCGAGGAAGGCAGCGTCGACACGGTGCGCGAAAACCTTGAAGGGGCGAAATACACGCTCGCCACCAACAAGGCCGGCGCCGGCCTCGGCATCAAGGATTTCGCCGACATCGCCAAGAACAAGGACGCGCTCGACGGCAAGATCTACGGCATCGAGCCGGGCAATGACGGCAACAGGCTCATCCTCGACATGATCGAAAAGGACGCCTTCGGCCTGTCGGGCTTCGAAGTGGTGGAATCTTCCGAACAGGGCATGCTGGCCCAGGTCGGCCGCGCGACCAAGCGCGATGAGCCCATCGTCTTCCTCGGCTGGGAACCCCATCCGATGAACGCCAATTACGAGATGACATACCTGACCGGCGGCGACGATTTCTTCGGCCCCGATCTCGGTGGCGCCACGGTCTATACCAATACCCGCGCCGGCTATGTCGATGAATGCCCCAATGTCGGCCAGTTGCTCAAGAACCTGAAGTTCTCGCTTGCGATGGAGAACCAGATCATGGGCGCCATCCTCGACGAGGGCAAGGATCCGGCCGCTGCGGCAACGAGCTGGATGAAGGCCAACCCGGATACGGTCATGGGCTGGCTGGACGGCGTCACCACGAAGGACGGCGGCGATGCCGAAGCCGCTGTGAAGGATGCGCTCGGCCTGTAATCGCTCACGGGGCCCGGCCGGCGCCGGGCCCGTTTCTTCTGTCCCGGGGCAAGGGGTCGCATGGAATTCCTGACCGACAACAAGATTCCGGTCGGCCGCACCGCCCGCACGGTCGTCGACTGGATGACCGATCACCTCGGCTGGTTCTTCGACGGGTTCGCGCAGATCATGGAGTTCCTGATCGACGCGCTGCTGGGCGTCATGTCCTGGCCACATCCGCTCGTTGTCACGCTGCTTTTCGCCGCGCTTGCCTATGCCCTGCGCCGCTCCTTTTCCGTGGCCGCGCTGACGGCGGCGGGTTTTCTCTTCATCATCAACCAGGGCTACTGGGACGAGACCCTCGAAACGCTCACGCTCGTGATCTCGTCGTGCATCCTGTGCATGGGACTGGGTGTTCCGATCGGTATTGCCGCCGCCCACCGGCCACGGCTCTACGCCGCGCTGCGCCCGCTGCTGGACCTGATGCAGACCCTGCCGACCTTCGTCTATCTCATTCCCGCCATCGTCTTTTTCGGCATAGGCATGGTGCCGGGCCTCATCGCGACAGCCATATTCGTCCTGCCCGCGCCGATCCGCCTCACCCATCTGGGCGTGTCGTCCACGCCACCGCAACTTCTGGAGGCAGGCCTCGCCTTCGGCGCCTCGCGCCGGCAGCTTCTCTGGAAGATCGAACTGCCCTGGGCGGCGCCCCAGATCATGGCAGGTCTCACCCAGACGATCATGCTGTCGCTGTCCATGGTCGTCATCGCCGCCCTGGTCGGCGCCGACGGTCTCGGTGTGCCCGTGGTGCGCGCCCTCAACACCGTGAACACCGCGCTCGGCTTCGAGGCCGGTTTCGTCATTGTCGTGGTCGCCATCCTGCTCGACCGCATGTTCCGCGCCGGGCGAGAGAAATGAGCGATCATCCAGCCATCCGCATCGAAAACGTCTGCATCATGTTCGGGGACAAGCCCGATCAGGCCCTGAGCCTGGCCGATCAGGGCATGAGCCGGGCCGACATTCAGCAACGCACCGGCCAGGTGCTCGGCGTGCATGACTGTTCCCTCGACATTGCCGAGGGCGAAATCCTCGTCCTCATGGGTCTTTCCGGTTCGGGAAAGTCAACGCTGCTGCGCGCCATCAACCGGCTCAACCCCATCACCCGCGGCGAGGTGACGATCTGGTGCGGCGGCGAGCCGAGACAGGTGCGCGCGGCAGGCGAAAGGAGCCTGCGCGAGATCCGCTCCAGCCACGTTTCCATGGTGTTCCAGCAATTCGGCCTTTTGCCCTGGCGCAGCGTGGCTGCCAATGTCGGACTTGGCCTTGAACTGTCCGGACTGGCAAAGGCAGAGCGCGAGGCCATGGTGCGCGAACAGCTCGAACTCGTCGGCCTGTCCGCATGGGCCGACCGCCGCGTCGAGGAATTGTCGGGCGGCATGCAGCAGCGCGTGGGCCTGGCCCGCGCCTTCGCCACCGGCGCGCCCATCCTGCTGATGGACGAGCCCTTCTCCGCGCTCGATCCGCTGATCCGTAACCGCCTTCAGGACGAACTGCTCGACCTTCAGGGCCGGCTGAGAAAGACCATCGTCTTCGTCAGCCATGATCTCGACGAGGCCATGAAGATCGGCAGCCGCATCGCCATCATGGAGGGCGGGCGCATCATCCAGTGCGGCACACCGCAGGAAATCCTGTTGCAGCCGGCCAATGACTACGTTTCGGACTTCGTCGCCCACATGAACCCGGTCTCGGTGCTGCGCGCCCGCGACGTCATGCGTCCCGGCGTCAGCCGGTCCGGCCAGTCGGCGGCCGGAACGGTGACCGCCGATACCGGGCTGCGCGACCTGATCGACCTGGCAGCCCACCGTCGCGGCACGTTCGGCGTCGTCGAACGCGGCAAGATCATCGGCGAGGTCGACGCCGAGGCCATCGTCTCCGCCATCGCCCGCTACCAGCGATCGGACAGTGCCAGCCAGAACGGCGCGCCGGCCGCGCCTCACCGTCCCAGATAGAAGCCGCGGAACTCCTTGACGGTCGACAGGCTCAGATGGGTCTTCATCTGGGAAACCGACGGGATTTCCGACAGCCGGTTGCGATAGAGCGACTCGTATTCCGACGTGTTGCGCGCCGCCACGCGCACCAGGTAATCGGACTCGCCCGATATCAGGTGGCATTCCAGGATTTCCGGCATCCGCTTGATCGCCTCCTCGAAAGCGTGGATGTCGGCCTTGCGCTGGCTCACCAGCTTGACCTCTATGAACACCTGGATTTCCAGCCCCACTTTCCGTCGGTCCAGCCGCGCCGCGTAATAGGCAATGATGCCCTTCGCCTCCATCGCGCGCACCCGCCGGTGACAGGCCGACAAGGACAGGCCGACGGCTTCGGAGAGCCGCGCCATCGACATCTGCCCGTCATCCTGCAAGCAAGAAAGTATCTTCTGATCAAACTCATCCATGAAAAATTTTCCCGATTATTACTTTTACAAGAGTCATTTTTCCGAAAATTTCCCGATACGCAAGAAAATAAGGGAACCTTTCACCCTCAACATTCGGCACAATTCTTCCACGGCTTGGAGGAGCCGGATTTTCAACCAGGGAGGTCAGCATGTCTGAACGTTTCGTCGTCGGCTATGACGGCAGCGCGCCAGCGCGGCGCGCACTCGATTTTGCCATAGGCAAGGCCAGGGCACAGGGCGCCAGGATCATCGTCGCGCATGTGCTCGAATGGTCCCCCTACTCGTTCCTCACGCCCACCGAACTGGAAGAGCGGCACATGCGCCGCAAGGAGGAACTGGCCAGGGCGCAGGAGGCGATCCTCGATCCGGTCATCGCCGAGGTACGCGGCCTCGGCATCGAAACCGAAGGCGTCATCCGCTACGGACACGTCGCCGACACGCTGACGGCCATCATCCGCGACCGCGAGGCGAGCCAGATCTTCATCGGCCGCAGCGGCAACAGCGAGCTTTCCTCGCGGATCTTCGGGTCCGTGGCAGGCAGTCTCGCCCAAAGCGCGCCGGTGCCCTGCACCATCGTTCCCTGACACGACGCGGATACCAGATCATGAAACGCTTTTCTCCTGCGGCGGCCGCGGCCGCCATCACCTTGTCCATGTCCACAATTCCGGCTCACGCACAGTCTGTCGACGAGACCGTCAATGCGGTCTTTTCGAGCGCCACCGGCTGGTTCGTGAGCTTTATCTTCAGCCCCCTGCCGGGCACGTCATTCCCGTGGATCGTCGCCTGGCTGGTCATCGCCGCCACGGTCTTCACCATCTATTTCGGGCTGATCCAGTTCCGCGCCTTTCCCCACTCCATCGCGCTGGTGAAGGGCGACTATTCCGATCCGAACGACGCCGGTGAGGTCTCGCACTTCCAGGCGCTCGCCACAGCCCTTTCGGGCACGGTCGGCCTCGGCAATATCGCCGGCGTGGCCGTTGCCATCGGCATTGGCGGACCGGGCGCCACATTCTGGATGATCCTTGCCGGCCTCATGGGCATGGCCTCGAAGTTCACCGAGTGCACGCTGGGCGTCAAATACCGCAACGAGTATCCGAACGGCACCGTCTCCGGCGGACCGATGTACTACATGACGAAAGGCTTTGCAGAGCGGGGCCTGCCGGGCGGCAAGGCACTCGCCGTCCTGTTCTCCATCTTCTGCATCCTCGGCGCGCTGGGTGGCGGCAACATGTTCCAGGCCAACCAGGCCCATGCACAATTGTCCAATGTCATCGGCGACTACCCCGGCTGGATCACCGGTGTCATCTTCGCCGGCATCGTCTTCGCCGTGATCGTCGGCGGCCTCCAGTCCATCGCCCGCGTCACCGAGAAGGTGGTTCCCTTCATGGGCATCATGTATGTCGCCGCAGCCGTGATCATCATCCTGATGAATGCCGACAGGATCGGCTGGGCCTTCGGACAGATCTTCGAAGGCGCCTTCACGGGTCTCGGCGTGGCGGGCGGCATGGTCGGCGCCCTCATCCAGGGCTTCAAGCGCGCCGCCTTCTCCAACGAAGCCGGCGTCGGATCCGCGGCCATCGCCCATTCGGCGGTGCGCACCAAGGAGCCGATCACCGAGGGCTTCGTCTCCCTGCTCGAACCCTTCATCGACACCGTGGTCATCTGCACCATGACGGCGCTCGTCATCATCATCACCGGGCAACTGGTCGCCGACGCGGAAACCGGCCTCTACATGCTCAACGAGAGCGGCTCGGCCATCCAGACCATCGACGGCAACACCGGCGTGGCCCTGACATCCGCGGCCTTCTCCTCGGCCTTCGGCTGGTTCAGCTACGTTCTGGCCCTGGCGGTGATCCTGTTTGCCTTCTCCACCATGATCTCCTGGTCCTATTACGGACTGAAGGCCTGGACCTACCTGTTTGGCGAGGGGCGGTCCAAGGAACTGGCCTTCAAGGTGATCTTCTGCATCTTTGTCGTCATCGGCGCCTCCGCCAATCTCGGCCCCGTCATCGACTTCTCCGATGCAGCCATTTTCGCCATGGCCGTGGTCAACGTGATTGCGCTCTACCTGCTGATGCCGATCGTCAAGCGTGAACTGGACAGCTACCTGTCGCGCCTGAAATCGGGCGAGATCCGCAAGTTCGCCCATTGAGCGGACGCGCAGCATGACACGCGGCGGGCGGCCTGTGCCGCCCGCCTGCATGTTCCGGGCACGCAAACCGTGGCGCCATGCCCCTGCCCTTTGGCTTTGCCATTGCAACGGCAGGCGCGTCCGTCCTACAATCCCGATTGTTACACCTTATAACGATCTCTGCTCGCCTTTGGAGGAAACACAATGCAGATCAACGGACTTGTGGCCGCGGTGACCGGCGGAGGCTCGGGACTGGGCGAAGCGACCGCCCGCGCGCTGGCCGCAAACGGGGCGAAGGTCGCCTGCCTCGACGTCAACATGAAGGGCGCGGAGGCTGTTGCCGCCGACATTGGCGGTGCGGCCATCCGCTGCGATGTCTCCAGCGCCGAGAGCGGCGTCGCCGCCATGGCTGAAATCAGGGAGAAGCTCGGCGACTGGCCGCGCATCCTGGTCAATTGTGCCGGCATCGGAACCGTCGGCAAGACGGTCGGCAAGGAAGGTGCCCTCAATCTGGAGGTCTTCCAGCGCACCGTGAACGTGAACCTGGTCGGCTCCTTCAACATGATCCGCCTGATGGCGGAGAAATGCCAGGACATGGAACCGCTGGACGGCGGAGAGCGCGGCGTCATCATCAACACCGCATCCGTGGCCGCCTTCGATGGCCAGATCGGACAGGTCTCCTATTCCGCGTCGAAGGGCGGCGTTGTCGGCATGACCCTGCCCATTGCCCGCGACCTTGCCCGATCGGGGATTCGCGTGATGACCATCGCGCCCGGCCTGTTCAAGACACCCATGATGGCCGGCCTGCCGGAAGATGCGCAGGCCTCGCTCGGCCAGCAGGTTCCCTTCCCGCCACGCCTTGGCGATCCGGCCGAATACGCGGCGCTGGCCGTGCATATCGTCGGCAACCAGATGCTGAACGGCGAAACGATCCGCCTCGACGGCGCTATTCGCATGGCGCCGCGCTGACAACCGCTTCCCGGAAACGGGATGCACTGGCAAGGTTCTGCCCGCACGGCCCGGCAAACGCCCTGCGGGCAGGAATGGACAGATGACGGAAAAGCGCAGCGATCCGGTCCGGCCGGCCGATGACGAGGCGCGCGCCCTGGCCCGGCGCCTGATGAGAGCCGCGCGCCATGGCGCCCTTGGCGTGGTCGATCCCGATACGGGCGGCCCGCATGTCAGCCGCGTGGGGCTGGCGACCATGGTCGACGGCACGCCGCTCATCCTGGTCTCTTCCCTGGCCGGGCATACTGCCGGTCTTGCCGCCGACCCGCGCTGTTCCCTGCTCATCGGCGAACCCGGCAAGGGCGATCCGCTGGCCCATCCCCGCATGACGATGGCCTGCCATGCCCGCAAACTGGACAGCCCGGGCGCGGCTGCCGATGAAGCGCGCATACGCTATCTCGCCGCCAACCCGAAGGCAGCCCTCTATGTCGATTTCGGGGACTTCTCCTTTTACGCGCTGGCGCCACGGACAGCCAGCCTGAACGGCGGGTTCGGACGCGCCTGGCGGCTGACAGCCAGAGACCTGCTTTGCGACCGCGAAGCCTCGGCCCGTTTCGCCGCGGCGCAAGCCGGTCTGCTCGAATGGCTGAACGGGCAAGGCCTTCACGCCCTCACGCAGGCGGCCCGCTCAGCCCGGCTGGACGGCCACCCGGTCAAGGCCGCAGGCGTGGACCCCGCCGGCATTGACATCGTGCTCGGGCCTCTCGCTGCGCGCCTCGATTTCATCGCCCCGGCGACGCAACCGGATCAGGTCGCGGCATTGGTTGAACGGGCCGCGGCGAAGCCCTGATTCGGCCCTCCACCACAAACATGCACAAGGATTGCATTTTTTCTGAATTGCACGGAAAGATGTAAATTCAATAACTTGGAAAGAATGTTGCAGTCTGCGAAACGAATTTCTGTTTTTTCTCTTGCGAAAACGGCTTCGTTCGTGTTGTCTAATTTTCGTGTGCGAGCCGGAACCCTTGCCCCCGGGGTTCCAAACATCAATATGCCTTTCTAGGAAAGGGTGGTACCGGGGCAATGTCACTAAAAACAGTTATGAACAAGGCCGAGGAAACTGCGGCCTATCTCACCGTTCTTGCGAATGCGAAGCGAATTGAAATCGTTTGCCTGCTCGATGGCACCGAATTTTCTGTCGGTGCTCTGGCCGAGCGGGTAAACCTGAGCCAGTCCGCGCTCTCGCAGCATCTTGCCAAGCTCAGGGCACAGGGCCTCGTGGCCACGCGTCGCGACGGCCAGACGATCTACTACCGTCTTGCGTGCCGCCTCGCGCCTCGTCTCCTCGGTCTGCTGGAAGATGAACGGGGACACGATTCCCGTGGTCGAACCGCGGCTCTGCACGTGGCTCACTGAACGACAACAAGAAAAAGGCCGGTCAAACGCACATGACCGGCCTTGACCTTCCAGCCACTGGAAGCGCCATATGGGTCTCCTGACATCTACAGGAGACCCGGCAATGGAAACAAATCTCACCATCGAAGGCATGCATTGCGGCGGCTGCGTCAAGTCCGTCACGAACGCGCTGTCATCCGTTCCGCTCGTCCGGTCGGTAGACGTGAACCTGGAAACGGGGCAGGCACGGATTGCCCACGAAGGGGCGGCGCCTGAAGCGCTTGTCGGCGCGGTGGAGGACGCAGGATTCGATGCCAGCCTGGCGCAGGACGCCTGATCCCCATGACACGCCAGCCTGATCACGCCGAGTTCGATGTCACGGGCATGACCTGCGCGGCATGCGCAGCGCGCATCGAAAAGGTGTTGTCGCGTGTGCCCGGTGTCGAAAGGGCGCAGGTCAATCTCGCCCTCGAACGCGCCATCATCGACTATGCCGGCGATGAGCCCGCGGCACTGGCCGCCGCCATCCGCAAGGCGGGCTTCGGTGCGCAACTGCGTGTTTCCGATGCCGCCCGCCAGCGCGAAGCCGACGAGGCGCTGGCCGCCCGCCGCCGCGCCGAGGAGCGGCAAACGCTGCTGCGCACGCTTGTCTCTGCCGCGCTTTCGCTTCCGCTGGTCATCGGCACCGCGCCCGCCATGCTCGGTATCGGAGAGGCCTTCATCGCGCCCTGGCTCCAGGCAGCGCTGGCCGCCGGCGTCATGGCGGTGTCCGGCACGCGTTTTTACCGCGAGGCCTTTGCGGCCGTGCGCGGCGGCGGCGCCAACATGGCGGTTCTGGTGTCGATCGGCACGTCGGTCGCCTTTGTCTGGTCGCTCTGGCAGGTCGCCATCGGGCACGGGCACGGGCACCTCTACTTCGAGGCGGCTGCGGTCGTCCTCACGCTGGTCATGCTGGGAAAATACCTGGAGGCGCGGGCGCGCCAGGGGGCATCCTCAGCCCTTTCCGCGCTTGGCCGGCTGCAACCGCGCAGCGCGGAACGCATCGGCGCGGATGGTCCCGAAACCATACCCGCCGAGGATCTTCGTCCCGGCGACCGCGTGCTGGTTTGTCCCGGGCGGCAGGTCCCCTGCGACGGCACCATCGTGACCGGCGAAACGGCCATCGACGAATCGCTTGTCACCGGTGAAAGCCTGCCGGTGGAGCGTCGGCCCGGCGACAGCGTCATTACCGGCACGGTGAATGGTTCCGGCGTGCTGGAGGTCGAGGTGACAGCCGTGGGCGCAGATACCCGCCTGGCCCGCATGACACGGCTTGTGGAGGAAGCGCAGCAGGGCAATGCGCCCATCCAGCGCCTTGTCGACCGGATATCGGCCATCTTCGTGCCTGTCATCCTCGGCGTGGCTACCATCACCTTTCTCGGCTGGTGGCTTGTTGCCGGCGACGCGGAGGCCGGACTTGTCGCCGCCGTGTCGGTCCTCGTCATCGCCTGCCCCTGCGCGCTCGGCCTGGCAACGCCAACGGCATTGGCGGCAGGCACCGGCGCGGCGGCAAAAGCCGGGATTCTCATCCGCGATATCGAGACGCTGGAAACCGCCGGCCGGATCGGCGCCATCGCCTTTGACAAGACCGGCACGCTGACCCTCGGCAAGCCGCGTGTATCAGCGCTTGAACCGGTGAACCCGGCGCAAACAGGCATCAACGTGGCGGAACTGCTCACCCTCGCCGCCTCGCTGGAAGCCGCCAGCGAACATCCGCTGGCCGAAGCCCTTGTCGAGAAGGCGAAAGCGGCCAATCTCACGCTGCGGCCCGCCTGTGATGTCGCAGCCATTCCAGGCCAGGGCCTGAAAGGCGTGGTGGATGGCCGCAAGGTGTCCATTGGCAATGTCCGCCTCATGGAAGCCGAGGGCATTGCCGCCGTTGAGGTCAATGCCCTGCTTGAGACCTTTGCCGCCGCAGGCACGGCCGCGGCAGTCGCTGTCGACGGGCAGCTCGCCGGCGCGATCGCCTTTTCCGATCTGCCGCGCAAGGAGGCCGCCGAGGCCGTGGCCATGCTGCGTGCCAGCGGTCTGGAAGCCGTCATGCTGACCGGCGACAACGAGGCTGCCGCACACCGCGTCGCCGGGGAAATCGGCATCGGCGATGTCCGCGCCGGTCTCGCCCCGGAAGAAAAGGTCGAAGCCGTGCGCACCATGAGCGCCAACCGCCATGGCGGTGCGGCCTTTGTCGGCGACGGCCTCAATGACGGGCCGGCGCTTGCCGCCGCCACGCTTGGCATTGCCTTGTCGTCGGGCACCGATGTTGCCCGCGAGGCCGCCGCCATCACGCTGATGCGCCCCGACCTGACGCTGGTGCCCGCCGCGCTCGACATCGCCGCCAGGACAAAACGGACGATCACACAAAACCTCGTCTGGGCTTTCATTTACAACGTGATCGGCATTCCGCTGGCCGCCTTCGGCATCCTGTCTCCGGTCTTCGCCGGCGCGGCCATGGCCTTTTCTTCCGTCTCCGTGGTCACGAATTCGGCGCTTCTGGCCCGCTGGAAGCCGAAACGGACCCAATGACGCCGATCCGCATCACCACGCCCGACGATCCGCGGATCGCGGCTTATCGCGACATCCGCGAACGCGATCTGGCGGGCCGCGAAGGCCTGTTCATCGCGGAGGGCAAGGTGGTGCTGAACGTGCTTTTTGCGGCACGCCGGTTCCGGGCCCGCTCTGCACTGATCCTGGAAAACCGCCTGCCGGGCATGGCCGCGACCCTGGCGCTGGCCGACCCGGCCATGCCGGTTTATGTTGCCCCGCGCGCTGTCATGGATGCGATTGCCGGCTTTCCGGTTCATCGCGGTATCCTGGCGCTGGGCGAAAGGCGGGACGCCGACCGGCCCGCGCACATCCTCCCGCCACCCGATGACCGGTCGCTGGTCCTCGCCCTGGCCGGCATTTCAAATCACGACAACATGGGCGCCATTTTTCGCAATGCCGCCGCCTTCGGTGCCGATTCGGTGCTTGCCGACCGTGAATGCTGCGACCCGCTCTATCGCAAGGCAATCCGCGTCTCCGTCGGCGCGGCGCTGAAAGTGCCCTTCGCCCGCGCGGGAACGGCCGGTGATATGGTGGGCCTTCTTCAGGGCGCCGGATACCGTGTGCTGGCGCTTTCGCCATCCGGAATCACCCGGCTGCAAGAGGTCAAGACCGGCCAGCGCACCGCCCTTCTTCTGGGGACGGAGGGGGAAGGACTTCCCACGGGCCTCATGGCCGGACTGGAAACCGTGCGCATTCCGATCCGCAGCGATTTCGACAGCCTGAATGTTGCAACAGCCGGCGCAATCGCGCTGAACCATTTCTACTCGCCTGAATCCGGCTGACCGGAACCGGCGGAGCCAGGTACGATGAAAGCAGGTGCAGCGGCTATTCGGCCTTCGCCGCCGCCGATTTCTGCAAGGCGCGCACCCGGTCGGCAAGGCTGACGACCTGTCCCGCCGCGGCAATCTCCTCACCGGCCTCTTCCAGCCGGCTGCTGCGCGAAAGAGCGGCATGGATCGGCGAGTCCGGCCCTTCCATTTCGGCTGTCAGGCGCACCACATCCGCCGTCAGGTCATTGATCTGCTCACGCAGGATCGCATTCTGGCGCTTCTGCTCCTGCCAGTCGTCGCTCTTGGCACGCTGGAAGCCCGTGATCTGCTCGTTGAGCTTTTCATTGATGGCGTTTGCCTGTGCAAGCTGGCGGCTCAAGCGGTCGCGATCCTCACCGAGGAGCCCGACCGCCTTCTCCACGTTCTCGGCGGTGCCGTTCTGCAGCAGGTTCGTCATCTGCAGGCTCATGCCGGCCAGATCGCCGGCCAGGTCCGCCCGTTCGGCTTCGGCCTCCTCCGCCTCGCGCGTCGCGCTGTCGATCCGCTTGCGTCCGTCCGCCATGTCCGCCCGCAGCCGCGCGAGATCCTTTTCCCGCCGGTCCAGCTTTTCCTCCAGGTCCGCAAGGCTCGACATCAGCCGCTCGTTCTTGCGCTCGGCCAGTTCGAGCCGCTTGGCGGTCTCCGCCAGTTCCCGCTGCGCCGCCCTGGCCTCGTGTTCGCGTTCGCGGGCCACGGCCTCGCTTTCCCGCCGCTGGGCCCGCAGGCCTTCGATATCGCCGGACAGCCGCTCGACCTCCGATTCGCGGGCGATCAGCTCGACCTGCCGCTCCGAAGAGGTGACCGAGAGCTCCTCGGCATGTTCGCGCATGCGTTCATATTCCAGCGCCTTGGCTTCCAGCCGCGCCTCGACATCGCTCAGTTCGGCCTCCGTCTCCTCAAGCTGCTGTTGACGCTCCTTCAACTCCGCGCGCAACGAGGCGCTCTTCGCCTCCAGTTCGCCGACGGTCGTGGTGCGCTCCTCCAGTTCATCGCCCAGCCGCCGGATTTCATCGCGGTAGCGCCCGATATCCGCCAAATGGTGGGCCGCCTTGTCCTTCAGCGATTTGACGCTCATTTCCAGACGCCGCGTCGACATGGCGAATTCCGCGCGCATCCGGTCCTTGTCGGCCTCGATCTCGTTGAGCGTGAGCGGAACGGAGGCCTCGATCTTGCGGCGCGTCAGGACAACCGCCCGCCGCCAGATGGCCGGGGCCACCATCAGCGCCAGAAAGGCGGCGCACAGGAATCCGAGAATGAAGAAAAGAGCCGACTCGATCACTGGAAACCTACCTGACGCAGACAGTGGCGGCGCAAGCACGCCACCGCGAAACCCTGTTCCAGAATGCCATGAAGCGGCACGGCAAATCCACAGCAAATCGGCGGGAATGCCTCATGCCTTGGCACAGGGTTAAGCCCGGGGCCTGCGTTCCGTCAGAACGGGTTCCAGGTCGGTTCCCGCGTCAGCTTTAGATAGCCGACATTCAGGCCCAGCCGCGCACCCAGGCCTGTCTTGATCGGCACCAGGAGCTGGTTGTTGTTCTTGAGCACGTGGAACCCGGCGCCGGCAACGACGTAGGCCGACCCGGAGACGCCGAGGAAACGGCGGTAGAGCTGATCGACCTGTTCGAGGTTGTAGACCAGCATCATCGTGCGCGATCCCTGCCCGCCGAAATCCCAGCCGATCGACGGACCTTGCCAGAACACCCGGTGATCGCCCGCGTTCTTTGTGAAAAGCGTGCCTTCCCCATAGGTCAGGCCGCCGACGATGGCGCCGGAGCCTTCCTCGCCGAGCACATAGCCGTTCGGCAAGCCATGCTGGGCAAAAATCTGTTCGACCAGCGTCGCCAGCCCCCCGGTCGTGGAGCCGAAGAACCGGTGTCCCGCATCAATGATTTCCTGCGCGCCATAGGTATCCGCCGCGCGCGCCGGCATCGCCGCCAGTACCGTCATCGCCACCATGATCGCGGCCGCAAAACGAACGGCAAACGGCTTCTTCATGAAATTCAACATCGTGTGCGTCTCCGTACGGAGCGCATTCTGCATGACCCGTCCTGTCGGATGAACCCCGGCTCTTCGTGGCCGGTGGCTCGCTCCCGCAGCGCGAAAGACTAGCGCCGCAAACCTTTTTGCATGATTAATACCAGCAAGTTCAACCCTGACCGGCAAAGATGGCCCAACCATGGCGATGGCGGCCTTTCCCGCCTCTTTCCTTGCCCGCGGCGGACACGCTGTGTATCGCTTTGTCGCAGCGGGATCGCATTGATTCGCACCAGGCGTGGCGGCGCGGTGCAAGGATTTGGAAGGGGTAAGGGCATGGCCGACATTTTCACGCTTTCAGCGACCGATCTGGGCGCACTTCTCTGCAGCCGGGTTTGCCACGACATCATTTCGCCGGTGGGCGCGATCAACAACGGTCTTGAACTGCTCGATGAAGGCGGAGCCGACGACGACGCCATGGCGCTGATTCGCGCTTCCGCGCGCAATGCCTCCGCCCGCCTCCAGTTCGCCCGGATCGCCTTCGGCGCGGCCGGTTCGGCTGGCATGCAGATCGATACCGGGGATGCCGAAGCGGTGGCCAAGGCCTTCATCGCCAATGAAAAGCCCGAACTGGAATGGATCGGCGTCCGCGCCCTTCTGCCCAAGAACAAGGTGAAACTGCTTCTCAATCTCATCCTTGTCGCCAATTCCACGATTCCGCGCGGCGGCAAGATCACGGTGCGGCTGGACGATACCGATGCCAATCCGAAGTTCACGCTCACATCGACCGGCAAGATGATTCGCGTTCCTCCGAAATTCCTCGAACTGCACGGCGGCAACACACCGTCCGAACCGATCGACGCCCACTCCGTGCAGGCCTACTACACGCTCCTGCTGGCGCGCGAATCGGGCATGACGATCGACATTCGCGCCACGGGCGAGGATGTGGTGCTCACCGCTTCCTGATCTTTCCGTCCGCTTGAGCGCATTCGGCACGCTTCATTTGGCGCTTGTTTACTTATCTGCTCTAGCCTCATGGACGGCAGGGAAGAAGGAAATGACAAGCAAGCCCAAGTGAGGCGAAACCATGAAGCGTTGCCTGATCGTCGATGATTCCGCAGTCATCCGGAAGGTCGCAAAGCGAATCCTGTCGACCGAAACGCTTCGGATTCTGGAAGCGGAGAGCGGCGCCATGGGTCTTGCTGTCTGCCGTTCGGAACTGCCGGAATTCATCATTCTTGACGGTACGCTTCCCGATTACACACCGACCGAATTCGTCACCACGCTGAAGAGCTGGATAGAGCCCGAGCGCATGCCCATCGTCCTTGTGCTCGTGCACGAACTGGACATCGTTCCGATCATGCGCGCCAAGCGCGCCGGCGCCGCCGGTTATCTGCTCAAGCCGTTTGACCGGGAATCCCTGACCGCCCGCTTCAACGAACAGGTGGAAAGGGCAATGCAGGCGCGAGCGGCGACCCGCGCGGCCTGAGGACAGCCGCCGCTTTCTCCATTTCACGCCCGGCCACGAGCCCGCCTGCGCCAACGCGCCGCCGGCCTGCCCGCTGCGCACCAGGTCAAACGGAAAGCCCGCCCCTCCCTGTCCGGGAAAAGGCGGGCCGATAGGGGACCCGTTCGCCTGAAGCGCTTGCTCAGGCGCTTTCGCGAATGTCGTCGGGCTCGCGCAGCACATAGCCGCGGCCCCAGACCGTCTCGATGTAGTTCTGCCCGCCGGATGCCGCGTCCAGCTTCTTGCGCAGCTTGCAGATGAAGACGTCGATGATCTTGAGTTCCGGCTCGTCCATGCCGCCATAGAGATGATTGAGGAACATCTCCTTGGTCAGCGTGGTGCCCTTGCGCAGGCTGAGCAGCTCGAGCATCTGGTATTCCTTGCCCGTCAGATGCACCCGCTGGCCGCCCACTTCCACTGTCTTGGCGTCCAGGTTGACCACCAGGTCGCCGGTGGTGATGACCGACTGGGCGTGCCCCTTGGAGCGGCGCACGATGGCGTGGATGCGCGCCACGAGCTCGTCCTTGTGGAACGGCTTTGTCATGTAGTCGTCCGCGCCAAATCCGAGGCCGCGGACCTTGTCCTCGATGCCTGCCATCCCTGACAGGATGAGGATCGGCGTTTTCACCTTGGACAGGCGAAGCGTCCGCAGGACCTCGTATCCCGACATGTCGGGCAGGTTGAGATCCAGCAGGATGATGTCGTAGTCATAGAGTTTCCCGAGGTCGACCCCCTCTTCCCCGAGATCCGTCGTATAGACGTTGAAGCTTTCCGATTTGAGCATCAGTTCGATGCTCTGAGCGGTGGCGCTGTCGTCTTCAATCAGCAGAACGCGCATTTCGATCCCCTTTTCCGCACCCGATTCAGGCAATGGCGCCATGGACGGGCGGAACAGTCCTTGCCTGATCCGGAGGCTGGCATGAAATGGTTAACAAAATCCGAATCGGATTTGCAAGCGCCCCACTCCAACATCAACCTCATCCCATAACCCATTATGATATAAATGCTTTCCCGAAATCTTGAGCCATTCGAAAACGTTAACATTCACTGCCAAGCGATTCAGATGACTCATCTTGCCGGTCTTAACCAAGGCCACGGATTTTTTTTACCGCGCCTTAAGTTCCGGCTCCTATGATTAACGACGCCCGTAAACGAAAGGTTACCGGGACATGATCTGGTAAGCCTGTTGGCCGCGCCGGAACGGTCCTTTCGCCTGCGGGTGCGTCAATGCCGGCTTGAGTGAGGGGGCCGGGTGGTTTTGTTTGGAGTATCGAGTCATGAAATCACGCGATAACCTGGTTCGGCTGAAGCTTTTTCAGGTGAATGAAAAACGGCGCCAATTGGCGCAACTCGACATGATGATTGCGGAATTTGACCGCAAGGCGGCCGAGCTTGAAGTCCAGATCGGCCATGAGGAGAAGAAGGCGGGCATTACCGACCAGAGCCATTTCGCCTATCCCACATTCGCCAAGGCGGCTCGCCAGCGCCGCGAAAATCTCCTGGCATCGCAAGGCGACCTGAAAACCCAGCGCGACGCGGCCGAAGCCGCCTTGGCGGAAGCCGAGGCTGAATTGGGTAAGGCGGAGATGCTCGAGAACCGGGACGTCCGCCCGCGCGAAGCCGCGACAGGCCGGCGCGCAATGATCGGCTGATCTGCCATCGGGCGAATCAATTGCGGTGGCCGCGGCATGCCGCGGCCATTTTCAATGACCGGGTCACGGGCGCGTTCTCCGCATCACGGCGCACCTGAAAAGCGGCGGCTCTTTGCCACGCAGCATTCCCTTGCCGCCAAAGCTCGGCTAAAGCGCTTGCATGCGCACCATTCTCGCTATCTGCCTCTTTTCCGCCACCGCCAGCTTCGCGCTTGGCGTCACCTTGCCGCTGGTCGAGATCGAGCGGCTGCTTGTCTTCTCCGACGAGCCTTCGCTGGTACAGATGGTTGCCGGCCTCTGGCAGCAGGGCGATGGCGCACTGGCCGCGCTCATCGCCGCCTTTTCCATCGTCGCACCCTCGGCCAAGCTGGTTCTGCTCCATATAGCCGCGGCCAAGGGGCCGGGATCGCGCGCGCCCGCCTGGCTGCACAGCCTGTCGCGCTGGTCGATGCTTGATGTGGTGCTGGTGGCCATCGTGGTCTTCGCGGCCAAGTCGTCCGGCCTGGCCACGGCGATCACCAAGCCGGGCCTCTGGTTCTTCGCCTCATCCGTCATCCTGACGGCAACGGCGGCGCGACTGGCGGACCGGTAGGGCGGCGCAAATGCGAAAGGCCGGCCTCGCTGCCGGGCCGGCCCGCAAGTTCACCTGCGCCGCGTCAGTGCCGGTATTGCTGGATTCGTGTGGTGCGCAGACCGGCGAGGCCGTGATCGTCGATGGAGGCCTGCCAGGAGAGGAATTCCTCCACTGTCAGCCGGTAGCGGCTGCAGGCTTCCTCCAGACTGAGAAGACCGCCGCGCACGGCCGCGACAACTTCTGCCTTGCGGCGGATCACCCACCGACGTGTATTGGTCGGTGGCAAATCGGCGATCGTCAGGGGACTCCCGTCCGGGCCGATGACATACTTCACGCGTGGTCTCGCCAGATCGGTCATTGTACTCTCTACACAAACTCAAGGACCTTACCCCTGCACACTACCGCCCCAACTTTTAAGAAACGCCTAAACACCGGGTAACGATCCGTTAACCAACGCCCGCCGGCTGCGCGAATCAGGGCACTGCGACGTCGATCATGCCATCATCAATCGCCCCCTCGCGCTTTTGCTCCACTTGACCTATATAAGGCGGGAGAAATTGAAACCGGCCCTTGAAACCGGCGGAAATGCCATGAACAGTCTTGATCTTCCCGGCCGCCCGCAGGACACCCGCGTCGTGGTCGCCATGTCCGGAGGCGTGGATTCCTCCGTGGTCGCCGGCCTCCTTGCCCGCGAAGGCTATGACGTCGTCGGCGTCACGCTTCAGCTTTACGATCACGGTGCCGCCACGCACCGGCCCGGCTCTTGTTGCGCCGGCCAGGATATCGAAGACGCCCGCCGTGTCTGCGAGCGTCTGGGCATTCCCCATTACGTGCTGGACTACGAGAAGCGCTTCCAGGAAGCCGTCATCAATCCGTTCGCCGAGAGCTACATGGCCGGCGAGACGCCGGTGCCCTGCATCGCCTGCAACCAGACGGTCAAGTTCGAGGACCTGCTGGCAACGGCGCGCGATCTGGGCGCGGAGGCGATGGCGACCGGCCACTACATCCGCTCGCGGGCCAATGGCAGGCACCGCGCGCTCTACCGTCCTGTCGACGTCGAGCGTGACCAGAGCTGGTTTCTCTTCGCCACCACGCAGGAACAGGTGGACTATCTGCGCTTTCCTCTGGGCGGCCTCTCCAAGCCGCAGGTGCGCGAACTTGCCGAAAGCATGGGGCTTGAGGTCGCCGGCAAGCAGGACAGCCAGGACATCTGCTTCGTACCGCAGGGAAAATACACCGACATCATCGCGAAGCTGAAGCCGGAAGCCTCCACGCCCGGCGAGATCGTCCATATTGACGGCCGGGTGCTCGGCCGCCACGAGGGCATCCTGCGCTTCACCATCGGCCAGCGCCGCGGTATCGGCATCGCGGCCGGCGAACCGCTTTATGTCGTGCATATCGACCCGGCCCGCGCGCGCGTGGTCGTCGGCCCGCGCGAAGCGCTGGAGACGCGCAAGCTGTGGCTGCGCGACATGAACTGGCTGGGCGACGGCCCGCTGGCGGATCTGCCGGCCGAGGGCATGGAACTCTTCGCCAAGGTGCGGTCCACGCGCCCGCCCGCCCCGGCCCTGCTCCGGCTGGAGGATGGAACCGCCACGGTGGAACTGCTGGATGGCGAACTCGGCGTGGCACCCGGTCAGGCTTGCGTCCTCTATTCCGATCCCGGCAATGAGGCCCGTGTCTGGGGCGGCGGCTTCATTGCCCGTTCCGAGCGCGAGAAGACCGCCGAGGCCATGCTACGCCAGCTTGAAGCCGTCTGAGCCGCTCCGGCGCCCGCCGGGGCGTCAATCGTGGCTGACAGTCGCCTGCGTCAGGATCTTCAGCACGAGAATGGCTTCATCGCCGCCGGTGCGCGGTTCTTCGCGCGTTTCGATGCAATGGATGAAGTTCTGCAATTCGCGCGTCAGCGGCATGCCTTCGGCGACCGGCTGATAGGACGGTTCATTGGTGGTGAAGGCCCACTGGCCTGAATCCTGCCACACGGCGTGGCGGTAGATCGCCAGCTTGCGATCCCAGGTTTCCACATCGTCGAACACGGCCATGGCACGTGTGCCCACCACGGTGAGCCGCCGCTCGCGATAGGGGTTGAGGCGCGACGAAAAGAGATGGCTGCGAATGCCACCCGGAAAACGCATGTGGACATGGGCGAAATCGGACAGGTGATCGAGCACGGCCGCGCCTTCGCCGCGTATTTCCAGCGGCGCGGCGCCTGTCACGGCAAGAATCATCGACAGGTCATGCGGCGCCAGATCCCAAAGCGCATCGTTTTCCGTGTGGAACTTGCCCAGCCCCAGCCGGTGCGAGTGAATATATTTCACCTCGCCAAGGTCGCCCTCGTCGATCAGCGACTTGAGAAGCTCGAAGGCGGGATGGAATCGCAGCACGTGGCCGACCATGAAAACACGGCCATGCGCCCTTGCCGCCGCCACGGCGCGCTCGGCATCGGGCACGGAAAGCGCAATCGGCTTTTCCACCAGCACGTCCTTGCCGGCTTCCACCGCCCGAATCGCCATCTCCGCATGGAATTGCGGCGGCAGCGCCATGACCACGGCGTCGATGTCCTCGCGTGCAAACAGGTCGTCCGGCGCAATGGCTTCCACATCATTCTCGGCCGCAAAACCTTCCGCGCGCGCCGGATTGGCATCCGACACGGCATGCAGCGCTCCGAGCCCTTTGAGGGTACGGATGTGATTGCTGCCCCAATATCCGCACCCGAGAACTGCTATGCGCGGCGCCATTCGTGGAAACTTCCGTCTGTCGCTCTTCTGGACTGCACCGGCGTATCAAGGCAACGCCGGAGATGCGTTGTCATATCGGTGCCTTGCGGCGAACTCAACCCCGCCCGTCCGCTCGCCGGACAGGCATGCTCTCATCGCGCGAAAAAACATGGCCGTCAAAAGAAAAACCGCGCTTGACAGTCCGGCATCGGCGACCTTATATCCGCGCCATCCCGGCTGCGGAACAAGCACGCGGCACGGTCGACGGGGCAGGGTAGCTCAGCTGGTGAGAGCGCCGGATTCATAACCCGGAGGTCGGCGGTTCAATCCCGCCCCCTGCTACCAAATCCCAGGCTCCCTCTCCCGGTTCACAAGCAAGAATAGACACGCTGCGCTGCGGGACCGGGAGCGAGAACCAGCGTTTCGATGCATCGCCACACTCAACCGGAAGCTGAAATTCAAATCCGGCATGTGTCCTGTTGAAGCAGGCAGCGATACGCCGCCGGCCGTCCTGTCCGGCCGAAAGGATCATCGTCAGCCGTCCGGCCCCCTCTGCCTCCCAATCTCCCGGTGTCATGGCGTTCCCGTCCGGGCGCAGCCATTCCACGTCAGCAATGCCATGCGCATGTTTCGCGCCCGTCAGGTAGGGCGGCGCAAAGGCGCGCGGGAAACGCGATCGCAAACGCGCCAGCGCCTGCACATGTCCCAGGAGGCCGTCATCGAGGGTGGTCCAGTCGATCCACGCAAGGCCGTTGTCCTGCGCATAGGCATTGTTGTTGCCGCCCTGGCTGCGGCCGAACTCGTCGCCAGCCGTCAGCATGATCGTCCCGCGTGTCAGATACAGCGTCGCAAGCAAGGCCTTCAGGTCGCGCCGCCGTGCCGCCTGGATGGCAGGGTCATCGGTCCGCCCCTCTGCGCCATTGTTCCAGGAGATATTGTGATCGTGGCCGTCGCGATTGCCCTCGCCATTGGCGTCGTTGTGCTTGTGTTCGTGCGCAACGAGATCGGCCAGCGTGAAGCCGTCATGGGCCGCCAGGAAGCTGACACTGCGCGTGGCCTTCCCGCCGAATATGTCCTGCGACCCGGAAAGGCGGGTTGCGAATCCGCCAAGCGCGTGGCCGTCCCCGCGCCAGAAGCGCCGCATGTCGTCGCGGTAACGGTCGTTCCATTCAAGAAACGGCGCGGGAAAGCGGCCAAGCTGGTAGCCCCCCGGCCCGATGTCCCACGGCTCGGCGATCAGGACGCGCGATCCGATGACGGGATCCGTCAGCATGGCGCGGAGCAAGGGCGCATCCGCTGAAAAGCCTTGGCCCGTGCGTCCCAGCACCGGCGCGAGGTCGAAGCGGAACCCGTCCACGCCGCCGGCCAGCGCGAAATGGCGAAGCGAATCGAGGACCAGGTCCACGATGACCGGATTGTCGCAGGCCACCGTATTGCCCGTACCTGTATCATTGATGAGCCGCCCTTCATCGTCGCGCCGGAAAGCGCGCGCGCCCATCAACCCGCGCAGGCTGAGCACGGTGCCTTCCTCGTCGCTCTCGCCGGTGTGGTTGAACACCAGATCGAGAATGACACCGATGCCATGCGCCCGCAGTGCATCCGTCACGGCCCGCAGGTCGGCGATTCCGCCCGGCGCAAGGCGCGGATCGAGCGCCATGAAGGTCACCGGGTTATAACCCCAGGCATTCGCAAGGCCGAGCGGCGGCAGGTGGCGCTCGTCGATCCACGCGGTCACCGGCATCAGTTCCACCGCGCAAACGCCAATGGATTTCATGTGCGCGATCACCGATGGATGGGCGAGCGCCGCCAGCGTCCCCCTTTCGGCCTCCGGCACATCGGGGTGCAGCATGGAAAACCCGCGCACATTGACTTCGTAGATCAAGCCGCCCGGCGTGAAGGTGACAGGCTGCGGCGGGAGTATACTTGCGGTCTTTTCCAGAACTGCCTTTGGCATCAGGTGCGCCGTGTCGCCGCCGGCGCCGCGCCCTCGCCCCAGAAGCCGCGCGTCGTGGCGATAGGCCCGGTCGATGCGGGTTGCCCAAGGATCGACGAGCAGGCGATCCGGGTCGAACCAGTGCCCGGCTTCCGGTTGCCACGGGCCGTCGGCGCGAAAGCCATAGGCCTGGCCGGCGCCAAGACCTGGCACTTCGATCCGCCACCAGCCGTCTTCGCCCTGCACCATGGGCAAGCGCTGGCTCTCGCGGCCCCCGCTATCGAACAGGCACAACCAGACCGTTTGCGCATCCGGTGCCGGCACGGCGAAATGCGCGCCGGTGCCGGTCAGCCGGCTGCCCCTCATGTGATGACATCAGGCGCGGTGCGGCCGGTATGGCGTGCAATGCCGGCAATGGCGTCGGCCGCGGCGATGAGCGGCGCCAGCGCCGCTTGCGTCTCCTGCCCATGCCGCGAGGCGTCCGGCTCGTAGCGCTCGATATAGACCCGGATCGTCGCCCCCGACGTTCCCGTGCCGGACAGCCGGAAGACGATGCGCGAACCGCCTTCGAAGAAGATCCGCAAGCCCTGTCCGTTCGCCACGGAACCATCGACGGGATCGGTATAGGAAAAGGAATCCGCGCCCTCGACCGTCATGCCCTCGAAGACCTGTCCGGCAAGCCCGCCAAGCCGGCTTTCGAGATCGCCCATCAGCGCCTGCGCCTTGTCGGTCTCGACGCCTTCGTAATCGTGGCGGGTATAGAAATTGCGCCCGTATTCGGCCCAGTGGCCTTCCACGATCCGCTTCACCGGTTCGCGCCGCACCGCCAGGATGTTGAGCCAGAGCAGGATGGCCCACAGACCGTCCTTCTCGCGCACATGGTCCGAGCCCGTGCCCGCGCTTTCCTCGCCGCAGATCGTCACCTGGCCCGCATCCAGCAGGTTACCGAAGAATTTCCACCCCGTCGGCGTCTCATGCATCTCGATGCCGAGTTTTTCGGCCACCCGGTCGGCGGCCGCCGAGGTGGGCATGGAGCGCGCGATGCCCGCAATTCCTTTCGCATAGCCGGGTGCCAGATGGGCATTGGCCGCCAGCAGGGCCAGCGAATCCGATGGCGTGACGAAGATGCCCTTGCCGAGGATCAGGTTGCGGTCGCCATCGCCATCCGAAGCAGCGGCGAAATCCGGCCCGTCCGCGCCCATGACCATGTCATACAGGTGGCGGGCGTGGACGAGGTTGGGGTCGGGATGATGGCCGCCGAAATCGGGCAGCGGCGTTGCGTTGAGAACCGTTCCCGCCGGCGCGCCGAGCCTGTTTTCCAGGATCTCGCGCGCATAGGGGCCGGTGATGGCGCTCATGGAATCCATCACCACGCGGAAACCCGAGGCGAACAGGCCGCGGATCGCATCGAAATCGAACAGGCTCTCCATCAGGTCCGCGTAATCGGCCACCGGGTCGACCACCTGCACGGCCATGCCGGCGACGCGATGGACGCCGATCGCGGAAAGGTCGATGTCGGGCGTCTCCACCGTCAGGTAACGATCGATGACCTTCGAGCGCGCGAACACCGCATCCGTGATGCGCTCCGGCGCAGGACCGCCATTGGCGATATTGTACTTGATGCCGAAATCCTCCGTCGGCCCGCCCGGATTGTGGCTGGCCGAGAGCACAAGCCCGCCGAACGCACCGTTCTTGCGGATGACATGCGAGGCCGCTGGCGTCGACAACAACCCGCCCTGCCCCACGAGTACGCGCCCGAACCCGTTGGCCGCAGCCATGCGGATGGCGGTCTGGATGACGACGTCGTTGTAGTAGCGCCCGTCACCGCCGATCACCAGCGTCTTGCCGGCAAAGCCGTCCAGGCTGTCGAACACGGACTGAATGAAATTCTCGGCATAGTTTGGCTGCGCGAAGACCGGCACTTTCTTGCGCAGGCCGGACGTGCCGGGACGTTGATCGGCATGTGGCGTGGTGGCGACGGTGACGGTCACGATACAGCGGCTCCCTTGTGGACCAGCGAGGAGAAGAGATCGGCATAGCGCAGAGCGCTGGCATTCCAGGAGACATCCGCCGCCATCGCCCGCTTCTGCATGGTGCCCCATGCCTTCGGCGCGTGGTAGAGCGCCACCGTGCGCGCCAGCGCGGCCATCAGTGCGTCATGGGAGAGCGGCGCGAACTGGATGCCGGTGGCAACGCCTGCCGTGAGCCCGGCGTGGTTGGCGTCGATCACCGTGTCGGCCAGCCCCCCCGTGCGCGTGACGACCGGAATGCAGCCATAGCGCAACCCGCAAAGCTGGGTCAGGCCGCAGGGCTCGAAGCGCGACGGCACGAGAATGGCGTCGGCGCCCGCCTGCATCAGGTGCGACAGCGGCTCGTCATAGCCGATCATGGTGCCGATACGGCCCTTGTGCCGTGCGGCAGCGGCCAGCATCAGCCCTTCCAGCCCCTTGTCGCCGGAGCCCAGCACCGCAAGCTTGGCGCCCATGGAGACAAGCCCGTCCAGCCCCCCTGCCAGCACGTCCATCCCCTTCTGCCAGGTCAGGCGGGAAATCACGCAGAACAGCGGCGCATTGTCTTCGTCCAGCCCGAAACGGTGTTCGATGGCACGGCGGTTGGCCTGCCGTCCCTTCAGGCTGCGCGCCGAGAAGGTTTTTGCCAGCGCCTCGTCTGTCTCCGGGTTCCATATGCCGGTGTCGATACCATTGACGATGCCGTGCAGCACATCGGACCGCCCGTTGATCAGTCCTTCCAGCCCCATGCCGAAGTCCGCGGTGCGGATTTCCTGCGCATAGGTCGGGCTGACCGTGGTGATGGCGTCGGCGGCCTGCAGGCCTGCCTTCAGGAAGCCGACGCTGCCGTAATATTCGACGCCGTCCAGCGACCAAGCCTGTTCCGGCAGCCCGAGTTCGCCGAAGACAGAGGGCGCGAACTGGCCCTGGAAGGCAAGGTTGTGGACCGTGATGACGGTCGGCGCAAACGGCTTGCCGGAATGCCTGAGATAGGCCGGAACCATCGCGGCCTGCCAGTCATGCACATGCACCGCATCGGGCCGGTAGCCGGCAATGGCGCCTTGCGCCACGGCCGCCGCGGCTTGCGAAAATGCGGCGAAACGCCGCCAGTTGTCGCCAAAGTCGCGGCCTGCGAGATCGCTGTAGGGCCCGCCTTCGCGATCGAACAGATGCGGTGCATCGAGCAGCAGCAGATCGAGCCCGCCATGGCTGGCGGCCAGGAGATGGGCCGGACCGCCGAACAGGTGATCGAAGGTGGCCACCTTCCGGGGCTTCTTCCTGCCCAGCCGCGCCTTGACCGCGGGGTAGGCCGGCACGATGGTTCGCACGCTCACCCCATGGGCGGCCAGCGCCGGCGGCAGGGCGCCCGCCACATCGGCAAGGCCGCCGGTCTTGACCAGCGGGAAGATCTCGGACGCAACGGAAAGGATGTTCATTCGTAGACGAGACCCGCCTTGTCCAGCATGGATTGGGTGATGAGACAGACGCCGTTCGCCGTGCGCCGGAACCGGCTGGCGTCAAGGTCCGGATCCTCGCCCACCACCAGCCCCGACGGGATCTTCACCCCCCGGTCGATGACCACCCTGGACAGCCGGGCATGCCGGCCGATCACGCATTCGGGCAGCACCACCGCCTCTTGCAGGCTGGAATAGGAGCGCGCCAGCGTACCGGTGAACAGCAGGCTGCGATGGATCGACGAACCGGAAATGATGCAGTCGCCGGAGACCAGCGAGGAAATCGCCTGGCCCACGCGGCCTTCCTCGTTGTGCACGAACTTGGCCGGCGGGCGAATTTCCGCATAGGTCCAGATCGGCCAGGAGCGGTCGAAAAGGTCCAGTTCCGGCAGGATGTCGTTGAGGTCGATATTGGCCTGCCAATAGGCATCGATCGTGCCGACATCGCGCCAATAGGCCTCGTTCTCGGACGATGCGCGCACACAGGACTGGCCGAAGCGATGCGCCACCGCCTTTCCGTTCTTCACGATATGCGGGATGATGTCCTTGCCGAAGTCCCGGCTGGAATTGGGGTCGGCGGCATCGCGCTTCAATTCCTCGATCAGGAAGCGCGTCGAGAACACGTAAATGCCCATCGAGGCCAGCGACATGTCCGGGTTGCCGGGAATGGCAGGTGGATCGGCCGGCTTTTCCACGAAATCGACGATCCGGCTGTTCTCGTCCACATGCATGACGCCGAAGCCGCTCGCCTCCATGCGCGGCACTTCCAGGCAGCCGATGGTGACGTCGGCATTCTGGCTGACATGCTGTTGCAGCATGATCTCGTAGTCCATCTTGTAGATGTGGTCGCCCGCCAGGATGACCATGTATTCAACGCCGTAATCCTCGATGATGTCGACATTCTGGTACACCGCGTCCGCCGTGCCTTCATACCACTGGTGCTCGGAAACGCGCTGGCTGGCCGGCAGGATGTCGAAGCTTTCATTGCGCTCCGGCCGCAGGAAGTTCCAGCCGCGCTGGAGATGGCGGATCAGCGAATGCGCCTTGTATTGCGTGGCCACGCCAATGCGCCGGATGCCGGAATTGATGGCGTTGGACAGGGCGAAATCGATGATCCGCGTCTTGCCGCCGAAATAGACCGCAGGCTTGGCGCGCCGGTCGGTCAGTTCGTGCAGCCGGCTGCCCCGCCCTCCGGCCAGCACATAGGCCATGGCGTTTCTGGCCAGCGGCGCATTGCGTTCAACCACCATGTTTTCCTCCTCCGGGCCTTCTCAGCCCTCCCCCTCGCTCTGCACCAGCATCAGCGTGGCGAGCGGCGGCAATGTCAGCCGCGCAAGCCCGCCCGCCACCTCCACGGCGCCGAGATTTCCCACACCGGATCCGCCATAGGCGGCCGCGTCCGTGTTCACCACTTCCCGCCACGTGCCATCTGCCGGCATGGGAAGTTCGTAGCCGGTCAGCATTTGCGGCGTGAAGTTTGACACCACGACGACAGGCTTTTCCCCCGGTGCCTTTCTTTGCCAGGCATAGACCGAGTTTTCCGCGTCATCGGCCCTGAGCCATTCGAAACCCTCCGGCTCGCAATCGCGCGCATGCAGGGCCGGAAAGGTCCGGTAGGCCATGTTCAGGTCGCGCACGAGCTGGCGCACCCCGTCATGGGCGTGATGATCGACCAGATCCCAGTCGAGGCCGCGTGCCTCCGACCATTCGTTGCGCTGGGCGAACTCCTGCCCCATGAACAGCAGTTTCTTGCCCGGATAGCCCCACATGAAGCCGTAATAGGCGCGCAGCGTCGCGAATTTCTGCCAGTCGTCGCCCGCCATCTTGCCCAGCAGCGAGCCCTTGCCATGCACCACCTCGTCATGGCTGAGCGGCAGCACGAAATTCTCCGAAAAGGCATAGAGCAGACCGAAAGTAAGGTCGTTGTGGTGATATTTGCGGTGCACCGGATCGCGCTGGAGATAGGTCAGCGTGTCGTGCATGAAGCCCATGTTCCACTTGAAGCCGAAGCCCAGCCCCCCCTCATGCACCGGATGGGAGACTTTCGGCCAGGAGGTCGATTCCTCGGCGATCGTCATGATGCCGGGATGCGCGCCATAGACGGCGCGGTTCATGTCCTTGAGGAAGTCCACTGCTTCCAGGTTTTCCCGCCCGCCCTTCTCGTTGGGAATCCACTCCCCTTCCTTGCGCGAGTAGTCGAGATAGAGCATCGAGGCGACCGCATCGACGCGGAACCCGTCGACATGGTAGCGCTCGGCCCAGAACAGGGCGTTGTTGGTCAGGAAGGCCGCAACCTCGGTGCGTCCGAAATTGTAGATCGCCGTGTTCCAGTCCGGGTGGAACCCCTTGCGCGGATCCTCGTGTTCGTAAAGCGCGGTGCCGTCGAAACGGGCCAGGCCGTGCGCATCGGTGGGGAAATGCGCCGGCACCCAGTCGATCAGGATGCCGATGCCCGCCCGGTGCGCACCGTCGACGAAGCGGGCGAAGCCCTCCGGCGCGCCGAACCGGGCCGTAGGCGCATAAAGGCCGGTGGCCTGATAACCCCAGGACGGGTCGTAGGGATGTTCCGAGATGGGGAGAAACTCGATATGCGTGAAGCCCATTTCCACGCAATAGGGGATCAGCCGGTCGGCCAGTTCGTCCCAGGACAGGAACGAGCCGTCCATGCGCCGCTGCCAGGATCCCGCATGAACCTCATAGATCGAGATCGGCACCCGCCGCGCGTCTGTCTTTGCCCAATGCGCCCTGTGCGCGGCATCGCCCCATTCATGGCCCGGCGGGTCAGCGGTGATGGAGGCCGTGGCTGGCCGCAGTTCGGAGCGGAAGGCGAAGGGATCGGCCTTGAGCGGCAGCAGCCGGCCATCGGCGGCCACAATCTCGAACTTGTAGGGCTCGTCACGTCCCAGGTCTGCGACGAAGATTTCCCAGATGCCGGAATCGCGCCGGTGCCGCATCACATGGCGGCGTCCGTCCCAATGGTTGAAATGCCCGACCAGCGAGACGCGCCGCGCATTCGGCGCCCAGACGGCGAAATGCACCCCGCGCGCGCCCTCGTGGTCGATGACATGGGCGCCCAGCTTGTCGAACAGGCGCAGATGCGAGCCTTGCGCATGATAGAAATCGTCCATAGGACCGAGGACCGGGCCGAACGTATAGGGATCGGCGAAAACCCAGTCCTGCCCGTTGGCCTGCGCGCGATAGCGCAAGGGCTGGCGTGACGCGAGATCGACGCGCCCCTCGAAAAGGCCGTTTCCCAGGCTCGCCAGCACACCGGCCTCCGTCCCGCCCAGCGTCAGGGCGGTTACTGCTTCGGCGCCGGGAACAAATGTCCGGGCAAGGAAGCCGGCAGCGCTTTCGTGCAAGCCCAGCACGGCGAAGGGATCGGGATGCGAGGCATCGGCAATGGCGCGAATCTCCCGCTCGGTCAGGGGGGGCAACTGCTTGTCCTTGCCGGCCGTCTCGCGCCTTGCGGTCATCCGCTTTTCATCCCCCCCGCCCTCGCCTTTCACGTCAATCCTCATGCCGCCGGCACGTTCCAGATGTCGCCGGCATATTGCCGGATCGTCCGGTCGGAGGAAAACCACCCGACCCGCGCCGTGTTCAGGATCGCCATGGCGGTCCAGTCGTCCGGCGACATCCATAGCCTATCCACCTCGCGCTGTGCTCGGCAATAGTCATCGAAATCATCGGTCACCATGAACCAGTCATGGCTGCGCAGGCCCGCGACCAGATCGCGGTAGCGCTCCGGGTCGTCGGGCGAAAACAGCCCGCCCTCGATGGCCGCCAGCGCCTGGCCCAGTTCCGGCGAGGCGGCGATATTGGCCTGCGGATCGCGCCCCTCGCCCTGGCGCCGCGCCACGTCGTCCGCTTTCAGGCCGAAGATGAAGATGTTGTCCGCGCCCACATGATCGCGGATTTCGACATTGGCGCCGTCCAGTGTGCCGATGGTCAGCGCGCCATTGAGCGAAAGCTTCATGTTGCCGGTGCCTGAAGCCTCCATGCCGGCCGTTGAAATCTGCTCCGACAGGTCGGCCGCCGGCACCATCACCTCGGCAGTGGAGACGTTGTAGTTCGGGACAAAGACCACCTTCAGCAACCCGTCGATGGACGGATCGTGATTGATGACCCGCGCCACGTCATGGGCCAGCTTGATGATCGTCTTGGCGTTGTGATAACTCGGCGCCGCCTTGCCGCCGAAAAGCTTGACGCGCGGCACCCAGTCGCGCTCCGGGTGCGAGCGCATCTGGTCCCACAGCGCCACCGCCTCGATGATGTTGAGAAGTTGGCGCTTGTATTCGTGAATGCGCTTGATCTGCACGTCGAACAGGGCCGAGGGGTCGATGCGCGTGCCTGTCCTGTCACGCACCAGGCGCGCCAGCCGCGCCTTGTTGTCACGCTTGATCGCGGCGAAACGCTCACGGAAGGCGGCATCGCCGGCCAGCGCTTCCAGGCCCTTGAGCGTTTCGGCATCGTCCATGATGGCGTCGCCCAGCGCCTCGCGCGCCAGATTGTAAAGGCCCGGATTGCACTGCATCAGCCAGCGGCGCGGCGTGATGCCGTTGGTCTTGTTGTTGATCCGGTCGGGATAGAGCCGGTGCAGGTCGGCGAACACCGTTTCCTTCATCAGATCGGTATGCAGCGCCGACACGCCATTGATCGAGTGCGATCCCATGAAGGCCAGCGTGCCCATGCGCACCCGACGCTCGCCATTCTCGTCGATCATGGAAAGCCGCGAGATCGTCTCGCCATCGATGCCCAGCTTGCGCGCGCGGCGCAGTTCGATGGCGTTGACGGCATAGACCAGTTGCATGTGGCGCGGCAGCATCCGCTCCATCAACGGCACCGGCCAGCTTTCAAGCGCCTCCGGCAGCAGCGTGTGATTGGTATAGGAGAAGACCGCGCGCGCCATGTCCCAGGCGTCCGCCAGCGTCCATTCGTGTTCGTCGATCAAGAGCCGCATCAGTTCCGCCACGGCGATGGCCGGATGCGTGTCATTGAGCTGGATGGCGACAAAATCGCCAAGGTTGCGCAGCGATCCATGCTGCTGGACATGGCGGCGCAGGATGTCCTGAAGGGAAGCCGACGAGAAGAAGAATTCCTGGCGCAGGCGCAATTCCTGCCCCGCGATATGGCTGTCGGCGGGATAGAGAACGCGCGTCAGCGCCTCGGCCTTGTTGCTCTCCTCGAGCGCGCCGATATGATCGCCCGCATTGAACTTGGCCAGCCGGATCGGGTCGATCGGCTTGGCCGCCCAGAGCCGCAGCGTGTTGACACGCCGGGCCCGCCAGCCCACCACGGGCGTGTCATAGGCCGTCGCGATGACGCGTTCCGCCGGCGCCCAGCGATAGGCCATCTCTCCGTCGGTGCGCTGGCCAACCGGCTCCACCGCGCCGCCGAAGCCCACCTCGTAGGAGCTTTCGCGCCGCTCGAATTCCCAGGGGTTGCCATGCTCCAGCCAGGTCTCGGGCAGTTCCACCTGCCAGCCGTCGGAGATTTCCTGCCGGAACAGGCCGTTCTGATAACGGATGCCGTAGCCATAGGCGGGGATGTCGACGCTCGCCATGGATTCCATGAAACAGGCCGCCAGGCGGCCAAGTCCGCCATTGCCGAGCGCCGCATCCGGTTCCAGTTCGGCAAGAATGTCGAAATCGGCACCGAGACGGGCCAGCGCCTGGCGCATCGCGCCCTGCAGTTCCAGGTTCGTCACCGCATCGCGCATCAGCCGGCCGATCAGGAATTCCAGCGACAGGTAGTAGACCCGCTTGGCATTGTCGCCATAGGCCCGCCGCGTCGAGGCCATCCAGTGGTCGATGATCCGGTCGCGGATGACGAGGATCGTCGCGGTCAGCCAGTCATGGCGCGTGGCGGCCTTGGCATCCTTGCCCGTGCCATAGGTCAGCTTGTCGATGATTTCGTTTGCCAGCGCCTCCGGCGTGACCGGACGCGGCTCGGGTTTGGGCAGCAGGTTCGGGTTCTCGATCATGGACATCACTGAAATTAAATCGATTTAAGGCGGAATGCTACATCAAGCTGCGGCCAATGTCAGCAGCCAAGTTTGCAGCGCACCCATGCACGGGCTATTCGAACGCATAGGGTATCGTGTTGCGCAGGTTCGGATCGACCGACAGCTTGCGCTTGAGCGGCGGCACCGCGCGCTGGTGGCAATTTCGCCGCTCGCAGATGCGGCAGGAAATGCCGATCGGCTCGAACGCCTCGTCGCGCGCCGTGTCGAGATCGTCGGCATAGACCAGTTCACCGGCATGGCTGATCTCGCAGCCCAGCGCCAATGCGTGGCGCTGCACAGGATCGCGAAACCCGCCGGCCCGCTTCGACACCGCCACGGCAAGGCACAGATAGCGCGCGCCATCGGGCGTTTCGGCCAGTTGCCGGATGATCCGCCCCGGCGTCTCGAAGGCACGATGCACGTTCCACAGCGGGCAGGCCGAACCGAAGCGCGCGAATTGCAGTTTCGTTGCCGAATGGCGCTTGGTGATCGTACCGGCCTGGTCGACGCGGGCGAAGAAGAAGGGCACGCCCTTGGCGCCGGGCCGCTGCAAGGTGGATAGCCGGTGGCCGACCTGCTCGATGGAGGCGCCGAACCGGTCGGCCAGCAGGTCGAGATCGTGGCGCAATTCCCGCGCGGCGGAAGCGAACTGGCCATAGGGCAGCATGGCCGCACCGGCAAAGTAGTTGGCCAGCCCGATCCGGCAGATCGCCCGCGCATCCGCCGAGCGGAAGTCGGCGCGCTCGATGATCTGGCGCAAGATCGCATCGTGCTCCAGCAGGCCGATCTGGTGAGCGATCTGGAAGGCGTTGGTGGCAGGATCCGCCCGCCCGTTCAGCGTCAGCACCCGCGCGGCCGGATCGAACCGCCTGAGCGGAGCCGGCCCGCCGGCCGGATCGGCCGACATCATCACGCGCACCCGGTGGCGCCGCTCGATGTGATCGGCCATCAGCCGCACCCGGTTGCGCGTCTGCCCGCTCATGCCCTCGGCCAGCGCTTCCGCCGCAAGGTCGAGTTCGTGAACATAATTGTCGATATAGTGGAAGAAGTCGCGCACCTCGTCATAGGGCGTCGGCTCGCTCATCGCGCCGGCCCGCTCCAGCGTGTCATCCAGTTCCGCCAATTGCTCGCCCGCCCGGCGCAAGGCCTGGTGCATGGAGAGAAATGCCCGCGCCAGCCCCGGCGCGTTCTGGACAACCAGTTGCAGGTCGGCGGCCGTCGGCTGCTGGCCGGAAAACAGCGGATCGGCCAGCGCCTCGGCCATGTCCGCCAGGATCCTGTCGCCGTCGTTTTCGGACAGCGAGGCGATATCCACCGCGAAATTTTCGGCCAGCGCCAGCAGCACGGCCGCCGTCAGGTGGCGCTGGTTGTTCTCGATCTGGTTCAGATAGCTGGTGGAAATGCCGAGTTGACCGGCGAAGGCGGCCTGGGTCAACCCCTGGCGGATTCGGATGTCGCGGATTTTCCGGCCGGCAAACAGTTTTCGGGCGCGCATTGTTCGCAACTTCGCTTTCTGCAAATCACAATTTTACTCGTTTCACTTTGTCACTTTTTCAACCCTGCCGGAACCCCCTCCAATGGCGTATGCAACCGGAGCAGACCATCCGGAGGAGTTTTCATCGCCATGACGCTGTTTTCCGCCCTTCACCGGGGCCATGAGACAGGCCTTGCCCGCGCCGCGCTTGCCGCACTGGCCGGCTCGCTGCTGCTCACCCTGTCCGCAAAGGTCCAGGTTCCGTTCTGGCCTGTGCCCATGACCATGCAGACCTTCGTCGTGATCGGCCTTGGCCTGGCGCTCGGGCCCCGTCTCGGCCTTGCCGCCGTCGCACTCTACCTTGCCCAGGGCGCCGCGGGCCTGCCCGTCTTCGCCGGCACGCCGGAAAAGGGCATCGGCCTCGCCTACATGGCCGGCCCGACGGGCGGATACCTCGCCGGCTATCTCCTTGCCGCCTTCGTGGCCGGGCATCTCGCGGCACGCGGTTGGGACCGCACCCCGCTGGCAGCCTTCGCCGCGGCGCTTGTGGCCGGAGCGCTCATCTACCTGCCGGGTCTTGCCTGGCTCGGCACCATCATCGGCTGGGACAAGCCCGTCCTCGCCTTCGGCCTCTGGCCCTTCGTTTATGGTGACATCCTCAAGGCCGCGCTTGCCGCCGCCGCCTTTCCGGCCGCCTGGACCTGGCTCAAGAACAAGGGAATCGCGTGATGCAGGACATTCTCGATCAACTCGAAAAGCACCGCGAACAGGCCCGCCTCGGTGGCGGCCAGAAGCGCATCGACGCCCAGCACGCCAAGGGCAAGCTGACCGCGCGCGAACGCCTCGACATCCTTCTCGATGAAGGGTCGTTCGAGGAATACGACATGTACAAGACCCACCGCTGCACCGATTTCGGCATGGCCGATTCGAAAATCTCGGGCGACGGCGTGGTCACCGGCTGGGGCACGGTCAACGGCCGCCCGGTCTATGTCTTCTCCCAGGATTTCACCGTCTTCGGCGGCTCGCTGTCGGAAACCCATGCCGAGAAGATCTGCAAGATCATGGATCTGGCCGTCCAGAACGGCTGCCCCGTGATCGGGCTGAACGATTCGGGCGGCGCCCGCATCCAGGAAGGCGTCGCCTCGCTGGGCGGCTATGCCGAGGTGTTCTGGCGCAATGTGCAGGCATCCGGCGTCGTGCCGCAGATCTCGGTCATCATGGGCCCCTGCGCCGGCGGCGCGGTCTATTCGCCCGCCATGACCGACTTCATCTACATGGTGAAGGACACGTCCTACATGTTTGTCACCGGACCGGACGTGGTGAAGACCGTGACCAACGAGATCGTCACCGCCGAGGAACTGGGCGGCGCTTCGACACACACCCGCAAGTCGTCCGTTGCCGACGGCTCCTTCGAGAATGACGTGGAGGCGCTGCTGGAAGTCCGCCGCATGGTCGATTTCCTGCCGCTCTCCTCGCGCGAGAAGCCGCCGGTCCTGCCGACATCCGACAGCCCGGACCGTGTCGAAATGGCGCTCGACACCATCATCCCGGACAATCCGAACAAGCCCTATGACATGCACGAGGTGATCGCCAGGATCGCCGACGAGGGCGACTTCTTCGAGATCCAGAAGGACCACGCGAAGAACATCCTGTGCGGCTTCATCCGGCTGAACGGCTCCACCATCGGCGTCGTCGCCAACCAGCCCATGGTGCTGGCCGGCTGCCTCGACATCGACAGTTCCAAGAAGGCCGGGCGTTTCGTGCGTTTCTGCGACGCCTTCAACATTCCCATCCTCACGCTGGTCGACGTGCCGGGCTTCCTGCCGGGCGTCAGCCAGGAATATGGCGGCATCATCAAGCATGGCGCCAAGCTGCTCTTCGCCTACGCCGAGGCGACCGTGCCGAAAGTCACCGTCATCACCCGCAAGGCCTATGGCGGCGCCTATGACGTGATGAGTTCCAAGCACATCCGCGCCGATGTCAATTATGCCTGGCCGACCGCGCAGATCGCCGTGATGGGCGCCAAGGGTGCCACCGAGATCCTCTACCGCTCCGAACTGGGCGACCCGGACAAGATCGCCGCGCGCACGAAGGAATATGAAGACCGCTTCGCCAATCCCTTCGTGGCGGCCGAACGCGGCTTTATCGACGAGGTCATCATGCCCCATTCGACCCGCCGCCGGGTGTTGCGCGCCTTCGAGATGCTCAAGACCAAGACCGTCGAGCAGCCGATGAAGAAGCACGACAACATTCCGCTGTGAGCCGACAGGCCGGCGAGGAGATCCACCGATGCCCAGACTGCCTGACATGACCAAGCATCGCGGCTTTCCCTCCGGCCTGCCGGGAACGGGGCTGCAATTCACCATCCGCCGGGCCAACCCGAAGGGCGTTGCGAAGATTTTCGAGCGCGCCCGCAACCGGGACCGCGCCGAGGTGGAGAAGCTCGCCGACACCGCCTTCCTGCACGCACTCTGGCACCACTTCGGCGCGGAGCCTTTCGAGCGCGGCAATCTCGACGCCGGGCGCATCAACTGGCTGTTCGGGCGCGAGGTCGTCCCGGCGGAGACACCGTTCGATCCGCAATCCTACGAGGCCATGCTCAGGATCAACGAGGACGTGGCGCGCCGCACCATGCCCGAAGCCTTCGCCGACGTGCTGGAGGTGTGATGGTCGCCTCCGGGGAAAAAGCCGTTCGCAATGTATTGAGAGACCGATGAAGCTTGATTTCACCCCCCTCTGTCCTGCCGGACATCTCCCCCACATGGGGGGAGATCGCTTGCCCCGCGAACCCCGTGAAATCGGCGGCGCTGGCGTTTGGCTGTCCGGTCAGTTTCAGCCGGTCTCCCCCCATGTGGGGGAGATGTCCGGCAGGACAGAGGGGGGTAATCCAGGACCAATTCCGGGCGCGCTGATCCGCAGCCCGCGAGGGGAGAGAAACTGATGTTCAAGAAAATCCTGATCGCCAATCGCGGCGAGATCGCCTGCCGCGTGATCAAGTCGGCCAAGAAGATGGGTATCGCCACCGTGGCCGTCTATTCCGACGCCGACCGCGACGCCGAGCACGTCAAGATGGCCGACGAGGCCGTCCATATCGGCCCCCCGCCGGCTGCCCAGTCCTACCTGCTGGCTGACCGGATCATCGCCGCCTGCAAGCAGACGGGCGCCGAGGCCGTGCATCCGGGTTACGGCTTCCTGTCGGAACGCGCCTCCTTCTGCGAAGCGCTTGAACGCGAAGGCATCGTCTTCATCGGCCCGAAGGTGAAGGCCATCGAGGCCATGGGCGACAAGATCACCTCCAAGAAGATCGCGGCCGAAGCCGGCGTCAGCACCGTGCCCGGCTACATGGGCCTGATCGACGATGCCGACCACGCCGTGAAGATCGCCTCCGAGATCGGCTATCCGGTGATGATCAAGGCATCCGCCGGCGGTGGCGGCAAGGGCATGCGCATTGCCTGGAACGACGCCGAGGCCCGTGAAGGCTTCGACCGCTCCAAGTCGGAAGCCGCCTCCTCCTTCGGCGACGACCGCATCTTCATCGAGAAATTCGTGGTCGAGCCGCGCCATATCGAGATCCAGGTGCTGGCCGATGCCCATGGCAACTGCATCTATCTGAACGAGCGCGAATGCTCCGTGCAGCGGCGCAACCAGAAGGTCGTCGAGGAAGCCCCCTCGCCCTTCCTCGACGAAACCACCCGAAAGGCCATGGGCGAGCAGTCCGTGGCGCTGGCAGAGGCCGTGGACTACCAGTCCGCCGGCACGGTGGAATTCATCGTCGACAAGGACCGCAACTTCTACTTCCTGGAGATGAACACCCGCCTCCAGGTCGAGCACCCCGTTACCGAACTCATCACTGGCGTCGATCTGGTGGAGCAGATGATCCGCATCGCCGCCGGCGAGAAGCTGGACCTGAAGCAGGCGGATATTTCCATCAACGGCTGGGCCATCGAGAGCCGCCTTTACGCCGAGGATCCCTATCGCAACTTCCTGCCCTCCATCGGCCGGCTGACGCGCTACCGTCCGCCGGAAGAAGGCCGCCACGGCGACCACATCGTGCGCAACGATACCGGCGTCACCGAGGGCTCCGAGATCTCCATGTTCTACGACCCGATGATCGCCAAGCTGTGCACCTGGGCACCGACGCGCGAAAAGGCCGTCGATGCCATGGCCGATGCGCTGGACCGCTTCGAGGTGGAGGGCATCGGCCACAACCTGCCCTTCTGCGCGGCCCTGATGCAGCATCCGCGCTGGCGCGAGGCGCGGCTGTCCACCGCCTTCATCGCCGAGGAATATCCCGACGGCTTCGAGAACGCCGCGCCCGATCCGGCCACCGCGGAGCGCTTCGCCGTTGTCGCCGCCGTGCTCCAGCGCATTGCCGACGAGCGCCGCGCCGGCATTTCCGGCGCCCGCTTCAACCAGTCCAACGAGGACGCGCGTACCCGCCGCGTCGCCGTGGTGGCGCGCACCGACTATCCGCTCTCCATCACGCAGGATGGCGATGTCTTCACCGTCACGGTGGAAGGCAGCAAGGCGGTCACCGTCAGCACCCGCTGGCGCCCCGGCGACCGGCTGGCCGATCTTGCCATCGCCGGCCAACGCCACGCGGTAAAGGTCGAGCGCACGCCGGGTGGGTTCCGCCTGCGCCAGCGCGGTCTCGATGCCAGGGTGCTGGTGCTCAATCCGCGCGCCGCCGAACTGAACAGGCTGATGCCGGAAAAGGCCGCGCCCGACACCTCCAACCTGCTGCTCTGCCCGATGCCGGGACTCATCGTCTCCATCGCCGTGGAGGAAGGCCAGGAAGTGCAGGAGGGCCAGACACTGGCCATCGTGGAAGCCATGAAGATGGAAAACGTGCTGCGTGCCGAGAAGAAGGCCGTGGTGAAAACAATTCCCGTCAAGCCGGGCGACAGCCTCGCCGTGGACGAGATCATCATGGAGTTCGAGAAGTGAGCAAGACCACCCGCGACTGGATCGACCTCGCCACGAAGGATCTGAAGGGCACGGATCCTTCGGCGCTGAACTGGGAAACGCCGGAAGGCATCACTGTCAGGCCGCTCTACACGGCGGACGACCTGCCGCAGGGCGCGGCCGTCGAACTGCCCGGCTTCGCACCCTTCACCCGCGGCGTGCGCTCCACCATGTATGCCGGCCAGCCCTGGACGATCCGCCAATATGCCGGCTTCTCCACGGCGGAGGAAAGCAACGCCTTCTACCGCAAGAACCTCGCCGCCGGTCAGAAGGGCCTGTCCGTCGCCTTCGATCTGGCCACCCATCGCGGCTATGATTCCGATCATCCCCGTGTGGTCGGCGATGTCGGCAAGGCCGGTGTCGCCATCGACACGGTGGAGGACATGAAGATCCTCTTCGACGGCATTCCGCTGGACCGGATGAGCGTGTCCATGACCATGAATGGCGCGGTCATTCCGGTGCTCGCCATGTTCATCGTCGCCGGCGAGGAGCAGGGCGTGGACCGCAAGGCCCTGTCCGGCACCATTCAGAACGACATTCTCAAGGAGTTCATGGTCCGCAACACCTACATCTATCCGCCGGAACCTTCCATGCGGATCATCGCGGACATCATCGGCTATACCGCCAGCGAGATGCCGAAGTTCAACTCGATCTCGATTTCCGGCTATCACATGCAGGAGGCCGGCGCGACGCTGGCCCAGGAACTGGCCTACACGCTGGCCGACGGCATGGAATATGTGCGCGCCGCCATGGCACGCGGGCTGGACGTGGACGCCTTCGCCGGTCGTCTTTCGTTCTTCTTCTGCATCGGCATGAACTTCTTCATGGAGGCCGCAAAGCTGCGCGCCGCGCGCCAGATGTGGGCGAAGATCATGACGGATTTCGGCGCGAAGTCCGAGCGCTCGAAGATGCTGCGCACCCATTGTCAGACCTCCGGCGTGTCGCTGACCGAGCAGGATCCCTACAACAATGTCGTGCGCACCGCCTTCGAGGCCATGAGCGCCGTGCTCGGCGGCACCCAGTCGCTGCACACCAATTCCTTCGACGAGGCCATCGCCTTGCCGACGGAATTCTCGGCCCGCATCGCCCGCAACACCCAGCTCATCCTCCAGCACGAGACAGGCGTGACCAAGGTCGTCGATCCGCTCGGCGGCTCCTACTATGTCGAGGCGCTGACGAAGGATCTGGCCGACCAGGCCTGGGCGCTGATCGAGGAGGTGGAATCCATGGGCGGCATGACGAAAGCCGTGGAAGCCGGCCTGCCCAAGATGCGCATCGAGGAAGCCGCCGCACGCCGCCAGGCCCGCATCGACCGGGGCGAGGACGTGATCGTCGGCGTCAACAAGTTCCGCCTCGAAGACGAGACGCCGATCGACATTCTCGACATCGACAACGCGAAGGTACGCACCGCGCAGGTTGCCCGCCTGGGGCGCGTGCGCGCCACCCGCAATGCCGATGCCTGCAAGGCGGCGCTGGAAAGGCTTGAACAGGTCGCCCGCTCCGGCGAGGGCAATCTCCTGGAAGCCGCCGTCGAGGCCGCGCGCCAGCGCGCCTCGCTGGGCGAGATTTCCGACGCCATGGAGCGCGCCTTCACCCGCCACCACGCGACGACGCGCGTCATCTCCGGCATCTATGGCGAGGCCTACAAGGACGATCCGGAGATGGCCGCGCTGAAGGAGCGCATCGGCGCGCTGAAAAGCGAACGTGGCAAGGCGCCCAATGTTCTCGTTGCCAAGATGGGCCAGGACGGCCACGACCGCGGCGCCAAGGTCATCGCCACCGCCTTTGCCGACATGGGCTTCGACGTAGCCATGACCGACATGTTCGAAACGCCCGAGGAAGTGGCTTCCAAGGCCATTGCCGGCAAGGTCGACGTGGTCGGTGTCTCGTCGCTGGCAGCCGGACATAAGACTTTGGTTCCGCAACTCATTGCCAAGTTGAAGGAAGGCGGCGCAGACGACATCATCGTGGTCTGCGGCGGGGTGATCCCCGAACAGGATTACGACTTCCTGCGCGAGGCCGGCGTGGCCGAGATCTTCGGCCCCGGAACGAATGTCATCGACGCGGCGCAAGCCGTGCTGGGGCAGGTGGCCGGCCTGCGCCGCAACCGTTGAAGTTTCACGGGCCGGGTTCGCCGGTCCCGCTGTCATCTGGAGGAGAGGCCATGACGCATAGCCGATATCACGACGTCTACGAGGGCTGGAAAAAGGACCCGGAGGGCTTCTGGGCCAGCGCGGCCGGCGAAATCGACTGGTTCAAGACGTGGGACAAGGTCTTCGATGCCGAATCCGGCGCCTATGGCCGCTGGTTTCCCGGCGCCGAGTGCAACACCTGCCATAATGCGGTTGACCGCCATGTCGCGGGCGGGCGCGCCGATCAGGTTGCGCTCATCTATGACAGCCCGATCACCGGAGCCCTGAAGAAGTTCACCTATGCCGAACTCAAGGCGGAGGTGGAGGCCCTGGCGGCCGTGCTGCGCGACAAGGGCGTGGCCAAGGGCGACCGCGTTCTCATCTACATGCCCATGGTGCCCGAAGCCGCCTTCGCCATGCTGGCCGTTGCGCGCCTCGGCGCCATCCATTCCGTGGTCTTCGGCGGCTTTGCCGCCAACGAGTTGAAGACGCGCATCGACGATTGCGCGCCCAAGGCCATCATTTCCGCGTCCTGCGGCATCGAGCCGGGCCGGGTCATCGCCTACAAGCCGCTGCTCGACAAGGCCATCGAACTCTCCGCCAACAAGCCGGAAAGCTGCATCATCGTGCAGCGCGAGCAGCAGCCCTGCGACCTGACCGAGGGCCGCGATACCGACTACCGCGCCGCCGTCGAGGCCCACAAGTCGGCCGGAACGCAAGTCGATTGTGTTTCCGTTGCCGCCACCGATCCGCTCTACATCCTCTACACCTCCGGCACGACCGGCCAGCCCAAGGGCGTGGTCCGCGACAATGGCGGCCACATGGTGGCGCTCAACTGGTCGATGAAGGCGCTTTACAACGTCGATGCTGGCGAGACCTTCTGGGCGGCATCGGATGTCGGCTGGGTCGTCGGCCATTCCTACATCGTCTACGGTCCGCTCATCAAAGGCTGCACCACCATCCTTTTCGAGGGAAAGCCGGTGGGCACGCCCGATCCCGGCACGTTCTGGCGGGTCATCGCCGACCACAAGGTCGCCTCCTTCTTCACCGCGCCGACCGCCTTCCGCGCCATCAAGAAGGAAGATCCGAACGGCGAATACCTGAAGAAATACGACATCTCGTCGCTGCGTGTTCTCTATCTGGCAGGCGAGCGCGCCGACCCGGACACCATCGTCTGGGCGCAGGACCAGCTCGGCGTGCCCGTGATCGACCATTGGTGGCAGACCGAAACCGGCTGGTGCATGGCCGGCAACCCGGTCGGCCTTGGCGCCCTGCCCGTCAAGCTCGGCTCGCCCACCGTGGCACTGCCGGGCTATGACATCCAGGTGATCGACGATGCCGGCCACCCGCTGCCCGACGGCACGCTGGGCAATATCGTGGTCAAGCTTCCGCTGCCGCCCGGCTGCCTGCCGACCCTGTGGAACGCCGAGCAGCGTTTCAGGGACGCCTATCTCACGGAGTTTCCCGGCTACTACAAGACCGCCGACGCGGGCATCAAGGATGAGGATGGCTATCTCTTCATCATGGCGCGCACCGATGACATCATCAATGTCGCCGGCCACCGCCTGTCCACCGGCGGCATGGAAGAAGTGATCGCCTCCCACCCGGATGTCGCCGAATGCGCGGTGATCGGCATCGCCGACAAGCTCAAGGGCCAGATGCCGGTCGGCTTCATCATCCTCAAGGCCGGCGTCAACCGCCCGAAGGAGGAGATCGAAGCCGAGGTGGTCAGGCTGGTGCGCGAGAAGATCGGCCCGGTGGCGGCCTTCAAGACCGCGCTGACCGTCGATCGCCTGCCCAAGACCCGCTCGGGCAAGATCCTGCGCGGCACGATGCAGAAGATCGCCGATGGCGAGCAGTGGAACATGCCGGCGACCATCGACGATCCTGCCATCCTGGAAGAGATCACCGATACGCTGACCGGCCGCAAGGTGGGCGTTTTCGGCTGAGGCGCGGCCGGACCGCGAAAACATGCTCAGGGCCGTTCCTGCCGGGGACGGCCCTTTCCCATGCAGGCAGACATTTTCCTTCGCCGGCACGGGATCCGGCGCGTCTGCCCGAAATTCGACAAAAGCGGCGAATACGGGCATGGTCCCGTGGGACACGCCGGCACAGGATGCCGGCACAAATGACATGAGAGGGCTTCCCAGATGAAAAAGATCATTGCCGTCATGGCTGTCGCCGGGCTTGCTGCCGGCTGCACGACCGACCCCTATACCGGCCAGCAGAAGGCCTCCAACACGGCCATCGGCACGGCCCTTGGCGCCGGCGTCGGCGCGCTCGCCGGCGCGGCCGTGGGTGGCTCGCGGGTGGCCCAGCGCAATGCCGTGCTCATCGGCGCGGGCATCGGTGCGCTCGCCGGCGCGGGCATCGGCAACTACATGGACCGGCAGGAAGCGGAACTGCGCGCGCAATTGCAGGGAACCGGCGTGTCGGTGACGCGCGTGGGCAATGACATCATCCTGAACATGCCCTCCAACATCACTTTCGCCACCGATCAGGACCAGGTCCAGCCTGCCTTCTACCAGACGCTGAACTCGGTCGCCCTGGTGCTGCAGAAGTTCAACCAGACCCTTGTCGATGTCTATGGCCACACCGATTCCACCGGCGACGACCAGTACAACCTTTCCCTGTCGCAGCGCCGTGCCAGTTCGGTGGCCAGCTACCTGAGCGCGCAGGGCGTGGATGGCCGCCGCTTCTATATTGCCGGCCTCGGCGAAAGCCAGCCCGTCGCCTCCAATGCCACGCCGGAAGGCCGCGCGCTGAACCGCCGGGTTGAGATCAAGCTGGTGCCGATCACCCGGGGCTGATCCGGTTTTCGATTTCGAACTCGAGAACGGCGCGCCGGCATGGGTGCGCCGTTTTCATTTGCCCTGCGCCTGCCGGGCGCTTGATGCGGCGCCCGCCTCTGTGTACAGCCTCGGGCAACTCCCGCGACGAGGCACGCCCATGCAAACCATCACCATCGCCCGACCCGACGACTGGCACCTGCACCTGCGCGACGGCGCCATGCTGGAAGGCGTGCTGCCGCACACATCGGCCGATTTCGCCCGCGCCATCGTCATGCCGAACCTCGTGCCGCCGGTGGTGACCTCCGCCGATGCCCGCGCTTATCGCGAGCGCATCATGGCAGCCCTGCCCGCGGATCACGACTTTACGCCGTTGATGACGCTCTACCTCACCGAAGGCACGGATCCCGACGATGTCGCCTCGGCCCATGAAAGCGGCCTCGTCACCGCGGTCAAGCTCTATCCCGCCGGTGCGACCACCAATTCCCAGTCGGGCGTGCGCAACATCGAAAAGGTCTATCCGGTGCTGGAGCGCATGGCCGAAACCGGCATGCCGCTTTGCGTTCATGGCGAGGTCACCAACGCCGATATCGACATTTTCGACCGCGAGGCGGTGTTCATTGACCGCGTGCTGGACCCGCTGCGCCGCCGCATTCCGGGCCTGCGCGTGGTCATGGAACACATCACCACGCAGGACGGCGCCGACTATGTGGCCGCCGATAGGTCCGGCAACCTGGCTGCCACGATCACCACCCATCACCTGATCATCAACCGCAATGCCATTCTGGCCGGCGGCATCCGCCCGCACTACTATTGCCTGCCGGTCGCAAAACGCGAGACGCATCGCCTGGCCCTGCGCAAGGCCGCGACGAGCGGCGACAACCGCTATTTCCTTGGCACCGACTCCGCGCCTCATGTCGACCCGCTCAAGGAATGCGCCTGCGGCTGCGCCGGCATCTTCTCGGCTACCAACACGCTTTCCTGCCTTGCCCATGTCTTCGAGGAGGAAAACGCGCTGGACCGGCTGGAGGCCTTTGCGTCGTTGAACGGCCCGGCCTTCTACCGCCTGCCCGTCAATGCCCGGACCATCACCCTGGAGCGCAGGGAAAACCCGGTCGCTTTCCCGGCCAGAATCGAGACCGGAGCCGGCCCGGTCACGCTGTTCGACCCGATGTTCCCGCTTCACTGGGCCGTGCGCGGCAGCGCGAACACCCCCGATTGAGCAAGTCCGGCGCTCAGTGTTTGCCGGCAAAGACCAGGCTCTGGTCGATCTCGTCGGCAACCTTGGCAAGCAGGCGCAACAACTCTTCCTGCTCGCTTGCCGTCAGGCAGGCCATGGTTTTTTCGTTCCGGCGCTTGGCGCTGGCCACCATGCGGCGGTAGAGATCGCGTCCGGCGGGGGTAACCCACAGGCTGAGCGCCCGCTGGTCCCTTCTGTCCGGTGCTGAGCGCATCAGCCCGCGTTCGGTCAACGCCTTGACGATGCGCGACAATTGTCCCTTGTCCATGGACAGCGCCCGGGCGATGTCCGAAAAGGGTGCCGGATTCATGGCCGCCGCAAGGCCAAGCACACGCCACTCGTTGAGGCGCAGGCCGTATTGCGAAAGCGACCATTGCTGACCGGACTTGTCGCTGGCCGCCGCCAGCCGTGCAAGCCGGAATGACATCAGGTCCCGGATATCGATGCTTGCCGCGGCTCCATCCTCCCCCTCTGGCGGAGCCAAGGCATTCTTGTTGGCAAGATCCAAGTGTTTCCTCCCAAAAACACTGATCAGGAACAGTAGCACGTCGTTTCCGTGCCGTAAAATGCTGACAGGACTTGTAAAATGCTGCGGGGCACCATTTCCGGCAATGGCAGGGCAAGCCGGCGCCCGGCGAGGCCGGAATGTGAACCGTTTCGGAAAAACCGGTTGCCCTGGGGCATTGAGGCAACCGGCTTTCCCTGAAACGCGGCGACTGTTGATCGCCACGAAGAGACTATCAAAAACCGGCCCTGGCGCCTGTGACCGCGATCACAGGCACTTGCGGTCCTCGGCAATTCCGGCGAAAGTGAATGCCAACGCGCCCGGAATTGCATGAAAACAACGGGATAGAGCATTGGAGCGGTTCAGCGAATGGCGTGGGGAGCGCTCTCGCGGAAAGCCCTGGCCGATGGATCAGGCGGGCGGGACGGGCGGCACGGAGAAGAAATGAACGATCAACCGCGGATGCCGCGCGCGCCCATACTCGAATGCCTCGATGACGGCTGGATCGCGAAACTGAAATCCGTCTGGGTGCCGATCCGCTTCCAGCCGCAGGAAACCGTGGTGGATTTTGACGATGCGAGCGCCGATGTCTATCTGATCGCCACGGGCCAGGTGCGGGCCATCCTGCGGGTCGCTGTCGGCAAGGAGATCATTCTGGGTGAATTGGGGCCCGGCCAGCTTTTCGGCGAACTGGCGGCGCTGGATGGCAAACCGCGCTCGGCCAGCCTGACGGCGCTTGTGCAGACCGATGTCTTCCGCATCCCGGAACCGGTCTTCCGGCAGATGCTGGAGGAATCGCCGCGCCTTTGCCGCCACCTGCTTGTCACACTGTCGGAGCGCACGCGCGACCTCACCCGCCGCATCGCGGAATTGTCTTTCCTCGACACCCGCCACCGGCTCTACAACACGCTGTTGCGGCTTTCACGCAAGCGCACCGGCAATGACGAACAGCGCATCATCTCGCCGCCCGTCATTCATGCCGACCTTGCCGAACGCATCGGTGCCAGCCGCGAGGCGGTCTCGCGCGAAATGTCAAAGCTGGCCAAGGAAGGGCTGCTTGAACGGACCCGCGGCGCCATCATCCTGGCGCGCCCTGACGAATTGTCGCGGCGCATTTCCTCGACGCTGCAACTCTAGAGTATCCGTATTGATCAAGCTGGATTTGGCGCCCATTTCCTATCCTGTTTTATGAGTGTGTTTGCCAGCTCGATGAGCTTTCGCATGATAGCCGTTAAAGCGACTTTTGCTGGCTTTCCGGCTTTGCGCATCGCATTGTATTTCTGTTTCATGTCTGGATTGAAGCGGGTAGCGACGAGTGCGGGCATGTAGAGCGCGTCACGCAGGAATTTACGGCCACCCTGAATGAAGGCCTTGCCTCGCCATTGGCCCGATTGTCGGGTCATCGGGGCGAGCCCGGCAAGGCTGGCGGCTTGTTTGCGGTCCATCGCGCCGATTTCCGGGCACTCGATGAGGATGGTGGCTGCAACAACGGACCCGAGGCCGGGAATGGATTGCAGGATGTCGAGGGAGCGGGCCTGATCCCGCGACAGCCTGCTGGCGATCTCGGCGTCGATGGCTTTGAGCTGCCTGTCGAGCAAAGCCAGCTGCACTTTCGCCTGACGTCTGAGCAGGGAGAGCGTCTGGGTGGCAAGCCGGTTCTTCAGCCGCGTGCGCGCTTTGATCATGGCGGTGCGCGCGACCTGCAACTGTTTGAGATCATGGTGATCTTCGCTGGCAGGGCTGTCCGGTTGCAGATCCAGCGCCTCGCCCATCAAAGCCAGTACATGCGCGTCAACCGCATCGGTCTTGGCACGGGTTCCGCGGGCCTGGGCAAAGCGGCGGGCCTGTAACGGATTGACCTTCACCAAGGGCAGATCGCCAGAGCAGCGTTTCTCAAGCAGGCCATGATAAGCCCCCGTTGCCTCGTAGATCACCAGATCGGGCTGACTTGAACCGACCCAGCGCTTGAACGCAGTCAATCCCGCCGCCGAGTTCTCGAACCGGGCTGTCTGACCGGTCGCCGGACGGCAAACGTCAAGATGGGCTTTTGAGATGTCGATACCGATGCTATCTTTCATGGTCTTCGCGTGTCCTATGCTTGTCATGCAGGGCCAGAAGCCGCTGCGTATCCGTTCAGGCCTCATGCGAAGACGGTGGCCGATCACACTCTAGAACGGTCCATCGACGTCACTGTCCATGACCAAGCCGTTCGCGATCCAACCACCGCCACTGCCTGCCGTTTGAGCCGGCGGCAGTGGCTCCACCTTCGCAGAGAAGGCGGAAGAATCATAAGACAAGCGGAAATCCGGCTCAGTCCTTGCGCCACGCCGCGCCCTTGCCCGGCTTGCCCTTTCCGCCCGGCTTTGCGGCGCCGCCATGCTTGGCCGGCTTGCCACCCTTCGGCCGGAAATCGCCCTTGCCCGGGCCGCTCCGGGCCGGCTTGTCGCCGAAATCCTCGCGCGCCCGCTTGGCCCTGAACGGCCGTTCGCCGGGTCCGCCCTGTCCGGCCCCGCCTTCGCCGTCAAACGGGCGCTTGCGGTGGCGGCCTTTGTCACGGCCCTCGCCGCCTTCCCCCTCGTGGGTCGCGCGCAGGGCCTGGCGTTCCCGCTTGCCGGGGCGCTTGCCATCCTGCCAATCCTTCGCCCCGGCCTTCGGATATCCGCCCTTGCGGTCCTGCGGCTTGCCGCCCTTGCGATGCGGCCGGCGCGGCTCCGCATCCGGCCCCTCGCCATCGGCGGGCACGATACGGGCACCCTTGTCCAGCACCCCGGCCCTGGCCACGGCTGCGGCGAAGGCGTCTGCCGCGCCCGTTTCGATCTCGAACCGCGTTTCATGGTCAAGAATGCGGATGGAACCGACAGCCGCGCGCGTCACGCCGCCAGCCTTGCAGATGATCGGCAGGATCCAGCGCGGCTCTGCCGCCTGCTTGCGCCCGATGGACAGCGAGAACCAGCGCCCGTCGGTGAAACGCGTGCTCGGACGCTCGCCCACCTCCTTGCGCGGCGGCAGGTCCGGCACCGCGTTGACTTCTTCCGGCGTCGGCATCGCCGCACGCTGCGCCCGGATCCATGCGGCCGCGATCTGCCTTGCGTCATTGCTTTCAAGCAGACGGTCCACCAGCACCGCCTCGTCCTGGTCGATGGGTGCCGAAAGCGCGGCGTCGCCCATCATGCGTTCCACCTGCAACGCATCCACGGCATCGGCTTCGGGCACGGCCATGAACTGCGCATTCACGCGCGCCGCCTTGAGCACGCGTTCGGCGCTGCGGCGGCGGTGATGCGGCGCGACGACAACCGAAACGCCCTTGCGGCCCGCCCGGCCCGTCCGGCCGGAGCGATGCAGCAGCGTTTCCGGGTTGCCCGGCAGGTCGGCATGGATGACGAGATCGAGATTGGGCAGGTCGATGCCACGCGCGGCGACATCCGTCGCCACGCAGACCCGCGCCCGGCCGTCGCGCATGGATTGCAGCGCATTGCTGCGCTCGGCCTGTGTCAGCTCTCCCGACAGGGCCACGACGGAAAAGCCGCGATTGGTCAGCCGCGAGGCCAGATGGCGCACCGCTTCGCGGGTCTGGCAGAAAATGATCGTGTTCTTGGAATCGAACCACAGCAGCGTGTTGACGACCGCATGGTCGCGCTCGTCCGGCCGCACCGGCATGACGCGGTAGTCGATATCGGCATGACGGTCTTCCTTGGACGCCAGGGCGATGCGCACAGCGTCGCGCTGATAGGTCCGCGCCAGCCTCTCGATGGGCGGTGCCACCGTGGCGGAAAAGAGAAGCGTACGCCGGTCGGTGGGCGCGGATTCGAGAATGAATTCCAGATCGTCCTTGAAGCCCAGATCCAGCATCTCGTCGGCCTCGTCCAGAACGGCGGCCTTGAGATGCGACAGGTCGAGCGAGCCTCGGGTGATGTGGTCGCGCAAGCGGCCGGGTGTACCGACGACGATATGCGCCCCTTCGCCCAGCGCGCGGAATTCGCGCCGGTAGTCCATGCCACCGATGCAGGAGGCAAAGCGCGCGCCGGTATCGGCGTAAAGCCATTCCAGTTCGCGGCGCACCTGCATGGCCAGTTCGCGCGTCGGCGCGATGGCCAGCGCCTGCGGCAGTGTATCCTCGCCCATGCGTTCGCCATCGGCCAGCAGCAGCGGTGCCAGCGCCAGCCCGAAAGCCACGGTCTTGCCGGACCCCGTCTGCGCCGAGACGAGCAGGTCGGCACCCAGCGCGCGCTCTTCCAGCATCGCGCCCTGCACGGGGGTAAGCGCGGAATAACCGCGGGCCTCAAGCGCTGCGCGCAACGGCGCGGCGATGGTATCGGGTAGTGTCATCAATTGAAGGCTTTCGGAAATGGCCGGGAGCGATGCAAGCCGGCAGGGGCGAACAGCGCCCGTATCGTTGCCAGCCTCTTATGCCGGATCCGCGCCTTCGTCAATGGTTTTGGGGCCGGTCCGGCAAGGAGGCACCGGACCGGCCACGGCCTGGCTGTCATCAGGCGTTCTGTTTGATGGAGCGGTTCTGCATGCCGGCGAGGTCGGCGGCCGACGGTGCAAGACCTGGCGTTTCGGCCGGACCACGCGTTGCGGCGGCAAAGACCACGCGGTTCCGCCCCGCTTCCTTGGCATCGTAGAGTGTGCGGTCGGCAAGTGCGAGATCGCGGTCGAAATCGCCGCTCATCTGCACGACACCGGCGGAGAAGGTCACCGCATGCCCTTCGAGGATCGGTTTGGCTTCCACCGCCTTGCGCGCCCGGTTCATGGCCTCGATGGCTTCCGCCGCGCAGGACCGGCGCAGCAGCACGACGAATTCCTCGCCGCCCCATCGCGCCAAGAGGTCAGCCGATCGCAGGCTGTTGCGCAGCGTTCCCGCGACGTCGCGCAGCACGCGGTCGCCGGTCTCATGGCCAAAGGTGTCGTTGATCGACTTGAAGCGGTCGATGTCGAGAATGGCGAGCACCGCTGGCTTTTCCGCCGCAACGGCAGCAAGGAATGCGCGCCGGTTGGCCAGACCGGTCAGGGCGTCGGTGCTGGCCTGCCGCTCCACATCTGCCAGCAGGCTGTCAACCTTGCCGATGGACCAGCGCGCCGCATCGGCAAGCCGGCCGACCTCATCGGCCGACTGATGCGCGATGGGCAGGTGTTCACGCCGCTCCGCAAAGGCCTCCAGCGCGTGAGCGACGGCCACGACCGGGCGCAATTCGCGGTGCAGGAGCAGGATCGCCACCGCCGTTCCCGCCACTGTGGCAAGCGTCAGCCCGCCAAGCGCCGCGTAATCGACGGCGCGCGCCTGCACGGCACCGTGGATCACCGCGAAAATCAGCGGAAGATGCACACAGACAAAGGTGGTCAGGAAGAGGCGGGCGATGAAGTGATTTCGAAAGAAACGCATGGAGGATCGGGAACCTGGGAATTCTGTCATTGACGGCATGCCGGCAGCGAGCCGGCCGGCGCAGTGCTCGGCCCGGTTGAACGGATGGCTGCACACAGGACCGGCAGCCGCTCAGGGAAAATCGCTCTGGACATGCCGGCAAGGGTCGGACCCGACCTTGGACAAACGGGTGTTGCCACCGGCCTTTCCGAGAAACCATATCCGTCCGAAAAAAGCGTTTTCTTGCTTGCTAAGATTCTAATCTTTTGCCGATTCCGCGTTTTTCTGGCGATTGGATGTGCCCGGCGCCGTGCCTTCGAGTTTGGCGATGATTCCCAGCATCACCTCATCGGCTCCACCACCGATGGAGGCAAGACGGCCGTCGCGGAAGGCGCGGGAAACCGGATTGTCACGCGTATAACCCATGCCGCCCCAGTATTGCAGGCAGGAATCGGCCACTTCGCGCATCAGCCGGCCGCATTTCAGCTTGGCCATGGACGCCAGCCGCGTGACGTCCTTTCCGGCAACATATTGCTCCACCGCCGACCATGTCAGCGCCCTGAGCGCCTCCACCTCCGTGCGCAGTTCGCCCAGCCGGAAATGGACGACCTGGTTGTCGAGCACCGGCTTGCCGAACACCGTGCGTTCGCGGGTATAGTCGATGGTCAGGTCGATCAGCCGGTCCAGCGCCTTGATGGTGTTGGCCGCCGCCCACAGCCGCTCCTCCTGGAATTGCAGCATCTGGTATGTGAAGCCCATGCCCTCCTGGCCGATCAGATTCGATGCCGGCACGCGCACCTCGTCGAAGAAGAGCTGCGCGGTATCGGAGGAATTCATGCCGATCTTGTGGATCTTCTGCCGGCTGATGCCCTTGGCGTCCATTGGCACCACGATCAGCGACTTGTTGCGATGCACCGGGCCATCCGAGGTGTTGGCCAGCAGGCAGCACCAGTCGGCTTTCATGCCGTTGGTTATCCACATCTTGGTCCCGTTGATCACGAAATCGCCGCCATCGCGCCGTGCCGATGTCTTCACAGCGGAAACGTCCGACCCGCCGCCCGGCTCCGACACGCCGAGGCAGGCCACCATGTCGCCCGCGATTGTCGGCGCCAGCCAGGCTTTCTTGAGGTCTTCGGTGGCAAAGCGGTTGAGAGCCGGCGTGGCCATGTCGGTCTGGACACCGATGGCCATGGGAACCCCGCCACAGGCGATGAGGCCCAATTCTTCCGCCATGACCATGGAATAGGAGAAATCCAGCCCCAGGCCGCCATGCGCCGGATCGTATTTTATGCCGAGCAGCCCGAGATCGCCGAGCTTCCTGAAAAGCATGTGCGAGGGAAATTCCTCCGCCTCCTCCCAGGCGTCGACATGCGGGTTGATCTCCGTCTCCACGAAACGGGAAACGGTGTGGCGCAAGGCGTCATGTTCCGGCGTGAAAAGCATGGTTTTCCTCCCTCGACCGGCCGCCCGCATTCGGGTTCGGACGGAAAAATCACGTTGACGTAAACGTCAATCGCGGGCTAGATTAAACCAGATTTGTCCAAATCACCAGAACGGGAAGGATCACCGATCATGACGATGGAAGAAATTGCCGCCCAGATGCGCGAAAAGGCCGCCGATACCACCTTGTCGAGCTCGGTGAAGTTCGATTGCGGCGCCGATGGCGTCATCCTCATCGACGGCAACACGGTCACGACCACCGACGGCGATGCCGATTGCACCATCAAGATGTCGAAATCCGATTTCGAGGACATGCTTGCCGGTGAACTCGACCCGACCGCGGCCTTCATGCAGGGCAAGATCACGGTGGAAGGCGACATGTCCGTTGCCATGCAGCTTTCATCGCTGCTGTGACCGGATAAGCCGGGCAACAAACCGGCACGCCCCGCACCGGAGAAGAAAAGGCCCGGACCGTGCCGCCAGCATGGTCCGGGCTTTCTTGTTCCGGAAGCGCGTTTGCTGCGCGATCAGGCCGCCAGGCTGCGCCCCGGCCTTTGGCGGTGCGGCTCGGCGCGGCGCCCGCCGGAACGCAGGACGCCCGCCGCCCCGTCAAGCGCGCCGGCCTTGAGTTCCAGTGCCAGCAGACGATGCGGCTCATAAGGTCCGGGCATGGCCAGCGCGTTGGTCCTGTCGGCGGAAAAGCCGAAGCGCGAATAATACGCCGCATCGCCGACAAGCAGGACCGCGCCATGGCCGAGCCCTGCGGCCCGTTCGATGGCATGGCGCATCAGTGCCGAGCCGATACCGGCGCTGTTCAGCGACGGATCGACGGCCAGCGGCCCGAGCAGCAAGGCCTGTGCATGGCCGGCCCGAACGTTCCACAGCCGCACGGTGCCGATGACTCGTCCCGCGCCATCGCGCGCGACGAAGGCCAGTCCCTCGGCCGGCAGGCGCCCGCGGCGCAGTTTCTCAGACGACTTGCGCCGCCAGCGCGGCCCCATGGCACTGTCCAGCAGCGCATCGCGCGCGGCCATGTCAGCGGCGGTCTCGGCATGGATGGTGAAGAGGGGCGCAACGGGCGAAGGCGTGGCAAGGTCGGTCATGACGGCAGCTCCAGGGCCTGATCCGGACAACAGGGATGCAAGCGCCCGCGCCCCGGCGGAATGCCGCCGGGACAGGGCAGGCCTGAACGGGATCGCCCGTTCAGATCACGTAGGATCGCAGCGGCTCGAAGCCGTTGAAGGCCACCGCCGAATAGGTGGTGGTATAGGCACCCGTGCCTTCGATCAGCACCTCGTCACCAATCGTCAGCGTGACCGGCAGCGGATACGGGGTCTTCTCGTAGAGCACGTCGGCGGAATCGCAGGTCGGTCCCGCCAGCACGCACGGCTCCATCGCATCGCCGTCGCGCGGCGTGACGATGGGATAGCGGATCGCCTCGTCCATCGTCTCGGCCAGCCCGCCGAACTTGCCGATGTCGAGATAGACCCAGCGCACATTGTCATTGTCGGCCTTCTTCGAGACCAGCACCACCTCGGCCTTGATGACACCGGCATTGCCGACCATGCCGCGGCCCGGCTCGATGATGGTCTCGGGCAACTGGTTGCCGAAATGCCTGCGCAGCGCGCCGAAGATCGCCTGGCCATAGGCCTGCGCGGCCGGCACGTCCTTCAGGTAGCGGGTCGGGAAGCCGCCACCCATGTTGACCATCTTCAGGTGGATGCCCTGCTTGGCCAGCGAGGCGAAGACGCGGTGCGCATCGGCAAGCGCCCGGTCCCAGGCGGTCAGGTCGCACTGCTGCGAGCCGACATGGAAGGACACGCCATGGGATTCCAGCCCGAGCTGATGGGCATAGACCAGCACGTCGACCGCCATCTGCGGCACGCAACCGAACTTGCGCGACAGCGGCCATTCCGCGCCCTCGCCATCGGTCAGCACGCGGCAGAACACGCGCGCGCCCGGCGCGGCGCGGGCCACCTTTTCCACTTCCTCGGCGCAGTCGACCGCGAAAAGGCGGATGCCCAGTTCGAAGGCGCGCGCCACATCGCGTTCCTTCTTGATCGTGTTGCCATAGGAAATGCGGTCCGGTGTCGCGCCGGCATCCAGTGCCATCTCGATCTCCGCCACCGAGGCGCAATCGAAGGATGAGCCTTCGGAAGCCAGCAGACGCAGGATTTCGGGCGCCGGGTTGGCCTTCACGGCATAGAAGATGCGGCTGTCGGGCAGCGCCTTGCGAAAGGCGGCGAAATTGTCGCGCACGACGTCGAGATCGACGACGAGGCACGGGCCGGAGGGACGGCGGGTGGCAAGGAAATCGAGGATGCGCTGCGTGGCCATCGGGTTTCTCCAGTGCGGCTGGAAAGCCGCTTCATTCGAAGCTGCCCCGGCGCCGTCTGCTGGCAGCCTCGGGCATTGGACAAAGGGCATGCGGTCACGCCATTGGAACCAGCCGGTGGAGACCCCGGAACCAAGGAATGCCGTCATGCGGCGAAGGACAAACCGCCCCTTGAGGGAGCGACCATCCGCTTTGTCTGCCATTGATTGGAGGGAGAACCCGTCCGCACATCCGGCAATGAAGGTGTGCCTCTTCAGTAACCCCGGCCTGTGGACAGCCGGCAGACACCAGAAAGGCCCGCACCGTCGTTGCTTCAAGATGTCCTCGCCTGTCCAGTTGGCCGGACGGACGACCGGAGGGGTTAGCTCCGGGTACCTTACCGTGTCCTCCACCTTTCGGAGGACCGGCGGACACCCACAGGCACGTGCGACTTTGGGCATCCGGGATATAGTGAAATTCGCCCCCCGCTTCAATGAAAAATCGCATCGCGCTTGAATTTTCCGGATCGATGAACAATCTCTTCAGGACCGATCACGGAGTCTGAACGATGGACACCCTCACCCGCATGCGCGCCTTTATCGATGTCGTTGAAGCGGAAGGCTTTTCCGCCGCCGCCCGCAAGATCGGCCGATCCAAGGCGCTGTTGTCGAAATATGTTCGCGAACTGGAGGACGAACTGGGCGTGCTGCTGCTCAACCGCACGACGCGGCAGTTTTCGCTCACTGAATCGGGCCATGCCTATTTCAAGCGCGCCACCGAGATCGTCCGCGACATCGACGGTTTGCAGGAATCGATCCGCGAATCGAGCGGCGACGTGCGCGGCCGCATCCGCCTGACCGCTCCGCGTTCCTTTGCCGATGCGGCCATCGGCCAGGTACTGATCGACTTTGTCTCCGATCATCCTGACATCAAGCTGGACATCCATCTCGACGATCGCTTCGTTGACCTTGTCGAGGAGGGGTTCGACCTGGCGATCCGCATTTCGCGGCTGGAAAACTCTTCACTCATTGCCCGCAAGGTGTCCGATTTCTCCGTCAAGCTCTGTGCCACGCCCGCCGTCATCGCGAAATACGGCAAGCCGAAGACACCGCATGACCTTTCCAGGATGCCGTGCATCTCCGATACGAACGGGCGCTGGCTGACCAATTGGCCGTTCCAGGCGCCGGGCGGCGACACGATTACCGTGCCGGTGGCAGGACCGCTCGAGGTCAACAGCCCCGCCGTCGCCCGCGCCGCCTGCCTTGCCGATCTGGGCTTTGCCATCATCCCGGATTTCGTCGTCAGCGAGGATATCAAGGCTGGCCGCCTCGTGCCGCTGCTGGAGGACTGGATTCACAAGGACAGCGGCATGTTCGCCGTCTATCCGCATCGCCGCTATCTTCCGGCCAAGGTGCGCGTCTTCGTCGACTACCTGGCCGCCTGGTTCAAGCGCAAGGCGCAGGAGGAATGAAGCTGCGGCGAATGGCGCCTTGAAACGGCACGCCGGCGATGGAACAGTCTGCCGGATTTTCGCCGCCTTCGTCAGTCAGTCAGGCTGTCAGGTGAACGTGCGATTCCACTGAGCGGAGATCCGGCCTTGAGGCAAACCCGTGCCGCAACCTTTCTGGCCATGCTGCCGGCATTCCTGATCGCGGCCGCGCCGGCCCGTGCCCATCCGCATGTCTGGGCGGAAGCCCGCCTCGACCTCGCCCTTGCAGGCGATCAGGTGACCGCCCTGCAGCACGTCTGGCGGTTTGACGACATCTTCTCCGCCACCGTGGTCATCGAATTCGACAAGAATGCCGACAACCGTCTGGATGAAGCCGAACTGGCCGAAATCGGCACGACGGTTCGCGAATCCATTGCCGATTATGATTATTTCCAGGTCGTGCAGGTGGACGGCAAGGACATTGCGACACAGGCGCCGGAGACGGTGATCGCCGATTATCAGGATGGCCGTCTGGTCATCCTCTTTGAATCCAGGATGAAACAGCCCCTGCCGCTGTCCGGCACGCTCACGTTCGCGGTCTATGACCCGACATTCTACACCGCCATCGACTTCATGGAAGACAGCGACATGGTGAGCGAGGGCCTGCCCGGCGCCTGCACACGCGAAGTGATTCGTCCGGACCCGGACGAAATCCTGGCGCAGAACAGCGAAAACCTCACCGAAGCGTTCTACGAGACCACCGACATGACGCAGTTGACCGGCATATTCGCCACCCGCCTGCAATTGACCTGCGGGCAGGGCGAATGAAGGCGATCCGCACCGCCTGCATCGCCGCCGCCTTGTCGGGGGCTGCCATCGCTTCCGCCCATGCACAGAGTTCGCTCGGCATCGGGACGGCCGAGCAGGCGCTGCCGCCAAGCGGCCTGTTCCCCACGCTCATGCACTGGATCAACACCCAGCAGCAGGATTTCTACCGCGCGCTCACCGGCGCGCTGCGCACCATGCGCTCCGACCCGTCCGCCGCATGGCTTCTGGTCGGCCTTTCCTTCGCATACGGCGTCTTTCATGCTGCCGGTCCGGGCCACGGCAAGGCGGTCATCTCGTCCTACATGCTGGCCAATGAGGTGGCGCTGAAGCGCGGTGTTGCGCTGTCCTTCCTCTCGGCCATGGCTCAAGCGGTCACCGCCATCATTGTCATCGGCATCGTCTTCCTGTTCCTGCGCGGCACCGGCATCCGCCAGACCGACGCGGTCTGGTCGATGGAAGTGGCGAGCTATGCGCTGGTCGCCGGCTTCGGCGCATGGCTCCTGTTGCGCAAGCTGCGCGGCCTGATCCCGGCCCCGGCACCCGCCCTTGCCGCCGCCGGGCCTGGTCATCACCATCATCACGACCACGGGCCGGCCTGCGACCACGATCACCATCACAACCATCAACATGGCCACCGTCATGCTCACCATGGCCACCACGACCATGCACCCGGCGAGGTCTGCTCCTCCTGCGGCCACGCCCACATGCCGGACCCGAAACTGCTTTCCGCGGGGCGGTTCGGCCTGACGGAAGCCCGCGCCGCCGTGCTCGCCGTCGGCCTGCGCCCCTGTTCCGGCGCGCTTATCGTACTGACCTTCGCCTTCCTGAACGGTCTGTGGTGGGCAGGCATCGCCTCGGCCTTCGCCATGGCCATCGGCACGGCCATCACGGTCTCGGCACTGGCAACGCTGGCCGTGACCGCGAAAAACGCCGCGGTGCGCCTGTCAGGCGGCGGCCGTCTTGGCGCCGTCATTCATCATGGCGTGGAAATCGGCGGCGCGCTTCTGGTCCTGCTGCTGGGCCTTCTGCTTCTCACTGCGTCGCTGTCGGCTTGATCAGCCCTCGCCGTCGCGCTTGCGCTGGGCGCGGGCGCGCAGCCAGAACACGCCGAAGAATGCCAGCACGAAGAGAATGGCGAAAATGCCCGCCACCACCGGCGACCGCTGGCCGATCCACAGCATGATGTTCGGCATGAAATTGGCGACCAGTCCGAATCCCAAAAGGATGACGAGCGCGGCGACGGCCGGTTTCCAGCTTTCCTTCATGCCCCGGCCTTTCCCTTGCCTTCCGTCATGGCGCGCAACTCTTCCAGCCGCGCCTTCTGCCGGCCCTCACTATCGAAATTGCCGGGCGAAAGCCAGCGCTGGAATGCCGCACGGATGGCGGGCCAGTCGCGGTCGAGCATCGCATACCACGCGGTGTCGCGATTCCGGCCCTTGACCACCATGTGCTGGCGGAAGACGCCTTCGAAGGTGAAGCCGAACCGCTGCGCCGCGCGGTGCGACGGCACGTTCAGGTCGTTCAGTTTCCACTCGAAGCGGCGGTATCCCAGGTCGTCGAACACATGGGCCGCATGCAGGAAGAAGGCTTCGGTGGAAAGGGCCGAACGCTGCATGGCCGGTCCCCAGTGGATGTCGCCGGTCTCGATGACGCCATTGGCCGTGTCGATCCGCATCAGGCTCTGACGGCCCACGGCCCTGCCGCTCGCCTTGTCGATCACTGCCGCGTAAACCGAATCGGGATGATGCTCCGCCCAGTCCAGCCAGATCCGGAAATCGGCGCGGCTCTTCGGCATTTCCGTTCCAAGCCAGGTGAACCGCGCCTGCGCATCGCCCTCGGTCGCCGCCACGAAAAGATCATCGCCATGGCGCGCGGCCGAAAGCGGCTCCAGACGCACAAGGCGCCCTTCGAGTGCGCGCCGTTCGGGCCGCGGTCGCTGCGTCCACTGGCTCAGATCGTTCATCGCGCGGCCTTTCTTCCGGTTGACAAGACATGCAGGCGACCTCCAATACGGCAAAACGCATTCCGGGGAAACGCACCGACATGAAAACGATTGCCGCCTTCGACCGCATCGGCGAGGAAAACGCCTTTGCCGTGCTGGCCCGAGCCACCGAGCTTTCCGCACAGGGCAAGGACATCATCAATCTCGGCATCGGCCAGCCGGATTTCCAGACGCCGCAGCATATCGTCGAGGCCGCGATCAAGGCACTGCGCGATGGCCATCATGGCTACACGCCTGCCACCGGCCTTCTTCAGACGCGCGAGGCGGTCGTCCGCCGGACGCTGACCACCACGGGCATCGAAGTCTCGCCTGACAGCGTCATGATCATGCCGGGCGGCAAGCCCACCATGTTCGCCGCCATCATGATGTTCGGCGAGCCGGGCGCGCAAATCCTATATCCCGATCCGGGCTTCCCCATCTACCGCTCCATGATCGAGTTCACCGGTGCCACGCCGGTTCCCATCCCGGTACGCGAGGAAAAGGCCTTCGCGTTCTCCGCCGACGAGGTTCTGGCGCTGATCACACCGCAAACCCGGCTTCTGATTCTCAATTCCCCGGCCAATCCCACCGGCGGCGTCACACCGCGCGCCGAGATCGCCAAACTGGTCAAGGGCCTTGAGAACCACCCCGAAGTGGCGATCCTTTCCGACGAGATCTACGACGTCATGACCTATGACGGCGAGGAACACACCTCGCTGCTGCAATTCCCGGAAATCCGCGACCGCCTCATCGTGCTCAATGGCTGGTCCAAGACCTGGGCCATGACAGGCTGGCGCATGGGCTGGTCGATCTGGCCGGAGACGCTCTATCCGATGGTGCGCAAGCTGGCGGTCAATTGCTGGTCCTGCGTCAACGCGCCCAGCCAGTTCGCGGGCATTGCCGCCATCGACGGTCCGCAGGACGATGTGGAAAAGATGATGCGCGCCTTCGACAACCGCCGCAAGATCGTCACCGAGGGCATGAACACCCTGCCCGGCATTTCCTGCGCCACCCCCAAGGGCGCCTTTTACGCCTTCCCCAATATCAGCCAGACCGGCTGGAAGGCCAAGAAACTGGCTTCCGCCCTGCTGGAGGAAGCCGGCGTCGCGCTGATCGGCGGGCCGGATTTCGGCGTGCTCGGCGAAGGCTACATCCGCCTGTCCTACGCCAATTCCGAGGAAAACATCCTGCGCGCCATCGAGCGTATGGAAACCTTCCTGAACGAAACGGCACCCGCCTGATCAGACGAAGAAGACCCAGATCGCCGCGCTCGCCGCAATGCCGACGAGAATGTTCATCGGCACGCCGATCTTCAGGAAATCGGTGAAGCGGTAGTCGGCAGCGCCATAGACGAGCGTGTTGGTCTGGTAGCCGATGGGCGTGGCAAACGAAGCACTGGCCCCGAACATGACCGCCACGACGAGCGCGCGCGCGTCGATCCCAAGCGGTTCGGCAAGCCCGATCACGACGGGCGTCAGGACCACGGCCACGGCATTGTTGGTGACGAGTTCGGTCAGCAGCGAGGCCAGCAGGTAGACCGCCAGCAGCGCCAGGAAACCGGGCAGAAGCGTCAGGAACGGCGACAGGCTGGCAACCACCAGTTCCACCGCACCGCTGTCCTGCAGCCCCCGCCCGATGATCAGCATGGCGAAGATCAGTACCAGGATGGACCCGTCGAGCGAATTCCAGGCCTCGTCGGCGTCGATGCAGCGCAGAACCAGGATCGCGCTGACCGCCGTCAGCGCCAGGATGCCGATCGGCAGCACGCCCAATGCCGCCAGGACGACGACTCCGGCCAGCGCGGCAAGCGCGATGGGCGCCTTGGCGCGGCGAAAGGCCCGGCCGGAGGCGCGCGAAATCGACACGATATTGGTTTCGCGGTCCAGTTCCTCGAAGGCGCCGGGTGGCCCCGACAGAAGCAGCTTGTCGGCCGGACGCAGCGTCACGACGCCCAGTTCCGGTCCCGGAATGTGGTTGTGCCGGTGCGCACCGAGCACCTGCAGCCCGAACCGGCGGCCCAGCGACATCGAGGCGAGCGCCCGCCCGCTCGTCCACTTGCGCGGCGTGACCACAGCCTCGACGATGACATTGCTGCCTTCCTCCGCCGTCAGGCGCGCCGTGCCGCGCAAGCCCACCTTGAGCGAATCGTGGCTGGCCAGTGTCAGCAGTTCCGATGTCGGTGCGCGCAGGATCAGCCGGTCCCCTTTCTGCACCTCGAAATCGTCGAGATCCCTGCGCACGGTTTCCGATCCGCGCTGGATGCCGGAAATGATGACGCCCGGCGCCTTGAAAAGGCCGATGTCGCCCAGCCTGCGACCATCCAGGTTGTCGCCCACGATGCGCGCCTCCGACAGGTACTCTGTCTCGCCCAGGAGCATGTCCTCGCTCGCCGCGCCGCGATCGGGCAGCAGGCTGCGGCCAAGCAGCAACATGACCGAAAGCCCGCACAGCGCCGCCACGATGCCCACGGGCGTGATCTCGAACAGCGTGAACGGCTCCAGCCCGCGCTCGCGCGCCACGCCATCCACCAGCAGGTTGGTGGACGTGCCGATCAGCGTGCAGGCGCCCCCGAGCACGCCGGCATAGGACAACGGGATGAGCAGGCGCGTTGGCGCCAGGCCCAGCGCATGGGCCAGCCGGATGACGACCGGAATGAGCACCAGCACGATCGGCGTGTTGTTGACGAAGGCCGAGGCCACGAGCGTGACGAGAACGAATCCGGCAAGGGCCGTGCGCGGACTCGTGGTGGCCCTCTCGACCACCAGTCCGGCCAGCGCGTCGAGCACGCCTGTCCGCACCAGCGCACCCGAAAGGATGAACATCGCGCCGATGGTGATCGGCGCGGGATTGGAAAAGACATCCATCGCGTCGCCCGGCGCGACAAATCCGAGCAGGATGAACAGGCTGGCAAAGCCGGCCGCCGTAACTTCCGGGGGATAGATCTCGCTCATGAAGAGCGCGAACATGAGCAGAAGGAGCGCCAGGGCGATCCAGGCCTGGTAGTCGCTGAGGATTGCGGCCAAGCGAGTTCCCTCTTCATTGCGGTGAACATGCGAACGCTTTGGAACCGGGACCGGTTCCATGGCCGAGATTACAGAAAATGAGCGGAATCAAAAACAGGGCGATCCGGTGAAGGATCGCCCCGAGGCGGAACCGTGCTTGGGAGGAGGAGAGCCGGTTCGTCTATGCATTAAAATGATACACGAAAATGAACAAATGGTTAATACTTGTGAAGCCATTGAAATATAGCCGGTTTATGACTTGCGCTAGGCTGCTTGTCACTTGCGCGAAGGCAAGTTGATTCGGATCAAGGCGGGCGGGAATCAAGCAGGTTACAAGACAAAGCGGGCCAGCCGGGGAAACCGGCCAGCCCGCCAGTGACGTCAAGTGAAGGTATCGGCTTCGCGATGGAAACCGTACCACCGCCCCCGGTCTTGACATTGTCAAGATCGTTCTACACGTCATCTTTACGATGTCAAGACGAAACTTTGCTTGGCCGTGGATCTTGTGCTAACGATAGCGGTACCGGGGGTGGTCAAGTGTCGCAGGCATCGGCCTTGCCAGAAAACATGAATTCGATGACGGACACCGATTCAGGCGGACCGGCCCGGCAGGCATACCATCATGGGGATTTGCGCAGCGCGCTTCTGGAAGCCGCCGAGCAGGAACTTGCCGCCAAGGGCGTAGAACGTTTTTCCATGCGCGGTGTCGCAAAGCGCGCCGGCGTGAGCCACGCCGCACCGGCGCACCACTTCAAGGATGTCAACGGGCTGCTGACCGCACTGGCGGCACTCGGCTTCCGCAAGCTCGTCGAGCGCCAGAAGGTCTTCATGGCCGATGCCAAGCCCGCCGCCTGGAACCAGTTGATGGCCTCAGGTCTTGGCTATGTCGTCTTCGCACTGGAGAACCCGCCGGTCTTCCGGCTGATGTTTTCCTCTGACCGCCCCGATCTCGAAAATCCCGAGCTCAAGGAAGCGGTTGACCTGTCCTATGCGGTGATGGTCGATCAGTTGCGCATCCTGCACGGTGCGGGGCCGGACGAGAACCCGGCTGTCGGCATCGACATGGCTGCCGCCTGGGCGGTTGTTCACGGACTGGCCGACATTCTCGCTTCCAACCGCCTGCCGCAGATTTCCGACCTGCCCCCGCCGGCCCGCGACATGGCCATCATGGCCATTATCGGGCGCGCCATGCCCGAATTGTCCAAGCGTTAGAACGAATTTTCGGGCGGAGCGAACAGCTCTGGACGAAAACGGCCGGGGCATCGCTGCCCCGGCCGCGTCCGCGACGCCGGCCCCCGCCGGTCAGCGCGTCACGATTTCCGGCCCCATCAGCGCATAGGGCAGCCAGGTCGAGATCACGGGCACATAGGTCACCAGGATCAGGAAGGCGAACAGCACGGCCACGAAAGGCAGCGCCGCGCGCACGACCTGGATCAGGCTCATGCCCGTAATGCCGGACGTGACGAACAGGTTCAGGCCGATCGGCGGCGTGATCATGCCGATTTCCATGTTCACCACCATGATGATGCCCAGATGCACCGGATCGACCCCAAGTTCCATGGCGATGGGAAAGACCACCGGCGCCACGATCAGCAGCAGGCCCGACGGCTCCATGAACTGCCCGCCGAGCAGCAGCAGCAGATTCACCGCGATCAGGAAGGTGAACCAGTTGAAGCCATATCCCACCATCAGGTCGGTGATTGCGTCGGGAATGCGCTCCGATGTCAGCACATGGGCAAACAGCAGCGCATTGACGATGATGAACATCAGCATCAGCGTGGTCTTTGCCGCATCCACCATCACCTTGCGCGTGTCGTCATGCAGCATGCCGCCGAAGAACCGGCTGCCGATCTGCGCCAGGTTGCGCGCCCAGATGGAAAGGCCCGAGCCGAGCATGGCCAGGATCGCGGCCGGATTGGCCGTTCCGCCGCGCCACACCGCATAGGCCACCATGATGACCAGCGCGATGATCGAGCCCCACAACAGGCGGTCGCCCGGCGTCACCGTCTCCGAATCAGCCGTGGCAAAGAAGGACAGGATCATCCAGACGAAGAGGAAGGACACGGCATAGACGGAGGACTTGAAACCGGTGACGGCGCGCCGGCTGTCCGTTTCCCGGATCCAGGGCACGTCCTTCAGCGGCCCCATGTCGCGATAGACGAAAATGGCGATGAAGAAGGAGTAGACTGCCGCCACCGCGGCCGCTTCCGTCGGCGTGAACACGCCGCCATAGATGCCGCCGATGATGATGACGATCAGGAACAGGCCGAAACCGGCCTCCTTGCCGCCCTGAAGGATCTCGTCGATCCCCCGCCAGGGCTCCGCCGGCAGGCCCTTGCGGCGCGCCATGATGTAGATGGCGATCATCAGCATCAGCCCGGCGATCAGGCCCGGCACCACGCCGGCCAGGAACATGCGCCCGACCGAAACGTCGGTCGCGGCCGAATAAACCACCATGACGATGGAAGGCGGAATGAGAATGCCCAGCGTTCCGGCATTGGCAATGATGCCGGCGGCGAATTCCTTCGTGTAGCCCACCTGCCTCATGCCGGCGATGGCGATGGTGCCGATGGCCACCACCGTGGCCGGTGAAGACCCGGAAAGCGCGGCGAAAAGCATGCAGGCCAGGACCGAGGCCATGGCCAGGCCGCCGCGGAAATGCCCCACCGTGGCAATGGCGAAGCGGATGATCCGCTTGGCGACCCCGCCCGTCGACATGAAGGCCGAGGCAAGGATGAAGAAGGGAATGGCCAGCAGGGTATAGTTCTGCGACGCCGTGAAGAGTTGCAGCGCCACCGAGGACATCGAATCCTCTGAAAACAGCGCGATGATGAGGATGGACGACAGGCCGAGCGAAACGGCCACCGGCACGCCGAGAAACAGGAGGCCCAGGACGAGCACGAAGAGAATGATGGTTTCCATGATGCGTCAGTCCTTCAGGATGCCCTTGTTTTCAGCCACCAGCTCTTCGGCCTCGTGCCCCGCAATCAGCAATTCGCGTTCGCCACGCCAGATCTGCACGAAGCCCTGGATCGAGCGGAAAGCCAAAAGCGACAGGCCGATGGGCAGCATCAGGTAGGCGATCCAGCGCTGCACGCGCTCCTGCGTCCCGAAGGCCGCCTGGATGAATTCCGGCCATCGCAGGTCGTCGAGCCCCGTTCCCCTGTCGAACATGAACTTCCAGTATCCGATCGCGCCCGTCTGCCGCCAGTTCGTGTTGACGTCCGCGCCCAGCCAGGACAGCCAGCCGTAATGCAGCAGGATCAGCGCATAGGCCGCGGTGCAAAGGGCGCCGAAGAGGGCCACGATCCGGAACGCGTTGCCAGGCAGCAGGCGGATGAACGCATCCACGCCAAGATGCATTCCCTGCTTCACGCCATAGCTCATGCCGAACAGGATCAGCCAGGCAAACAGGATGCGCGTGAATTCCAGTGCGCCGCTCCAGCCCGTGTTGAAACCGTAACGCGCGATGACCTGAACGAAGGACACCAGCGTGATGGTTGCCAGCAGGAGGGCGATGATGTTCTCCTCCATGCGGCTCACGCCGTCCGGCCACCGCCTTTCGGCGGCGAAAAGAATGACGACCAGCGCCAGAAGCGCCAGGATGGGCCAGAGTAGTGCCATTGCAGATCTCCCCGCATATCCCCCGCGATGAACCGGCCGCCGCATTGCCCTGGCGGCCGGCCATCACTGGCCGTTCCGGACTGTCGCCCGGAACGGCATCATGTCATGGCGTCGCGCTTACGAGCCCGAATGCGAGGCCGCGGCCTCGATCAGGTCCTTGCCGATATCGCCCTCGAACTTGTCCCAGACCGGTTTCATGGTCGAAACCCACTGGGTGCGCTGCTCCGGCGTCAGCTCGCGGATCGTGCCGCCCGCATCCAGAATGTTCTGGCGGCAGGTGGCTTCCTTCTCGCCCACGGCCTTGTTGGCGGCATTCGTGACGTCGTCGACGATCGATACGAACTGCTCGCGCACATCGTCATCCAGCCCGTTCAGCCATTCCGTGGACGTGACCAGCAGATAGGCCAGCGTCTGGTGGTTGGTCTCGGAAACGCCGTCCTGCACCTCGAAGAACTTCTGGGTGTAGATGTTGCACCAGGAGTTTTCCTGACCGTCCACGACACCGGTCTGCAAGGCGCCATAGACTTCCTTGAAGGCCAGCTTCTGTGCCGAGGCGCCCATGGCCTCGATCATCGCCACGGCGACGTCGGACGTCTGCACGCGGAACTTCAGGCCGTTCGCGTCCTCGGGCACCAGCAGCGGCTTCTTGGCCGAGAAATACTTCATGCCCGACAGCCAGTAGCCCAGACCGGTATAGCCCTGGCTTTCCTCCATGACCTTCAGCAGCCCCTTGCCTTCGGCCGAATTGGCGAAGGAGGACACGGCGTCCAGGTTGGCGAACATGAAAGGCAGGTCGAACAGGCGGTACTTCAGCGTATAGGCCTCGAACTTGGAGAGCGAGGGCGCGGCAAGCTGCACATCGCCCAGCAGCAGGGCTTCCATCACCTTGTCATCGTCGAACAGCGTGGAGTTGGCGAAGACCTCCATGCAGGCCTTGCCTTCCATGTCCTTGTTGACGCGCTCGGCCAGCATCGTGGCGGCATCGCCCTTGGGGTGGCCGCTGGCAGCAACGACGTGAGAGAACTTGATGACCATTTCGCCGCTGTCGCAACCGGTCTCGTCGGCCATGGCCTGGCCGGCGGCAAAGGTAAGTGCGAGAGCCGAAACGGCGCCGAGAAGCTTCTTCATGTCGGATATCCTCCTCATGGCGGACAGGCATGTCCGCGTTTGCAATCATGGTCCGGGAAGACGGCCGCAGCCATCCGTTGACGGCATGAATATCGGTGATGTCCTCCCGGCGGCGGGGTCACGCGACCCGCATCCGCCAATGTGTCAGCAAGCGGTGTGCCAACCGGCACCCGCATGCACAGGAATACGGGATTTACCAAATATTAAAGGATGTTAATGCGCCCGGCCGGAGGCGAAACCGGATACCGGACCCTGCCGCATGTCACCGGAAATACCCGAAGCCTGGCGCCGGACGGGTATCTTCCTACCCATCGCCCCCGGTCTCGCCCGTCCCGATGCCATGGCGCCGGATCTTGTCGTAGAGCCCCTTGCGCGACAGGCCGAGCGTTTCGTAGGTCTCCTTCATCCGCCCGCCATTGCGGTTCAGCTCGGCTTCGATCACCGCCTTCTCGAAGGCGGCCACCCGGTCGGCCAGCGCGCCGCTTCCCGTATCCGCGCCATGCCCGGTCCCCTCGAAGCCGCGCCACAGGCCGAGCACGAAACGGTCGGCCACGTTGCGCAGTTCACGCACGTTGCCGGGCCAGTCATGGCCGATCAGGTCGGCTTCCAGCGCCGGGGTGAAATCAGGCATGTCGCGCCGGTAGCGGGCCCGGGCCTCCCGCGCCAGGTGGACGAACAGCAGCGGGATGTCATCCTTGCGATCCTTGAGCGCGGGAATGCGCAAGGTGATGACGTTGAGACGGTAGTAGAGATCGGTGCGGAACCGCCCGGCCCGTCCCTCCGCTTCCAGATCGGCCTTCGAGGCCGCGACGAAGCGCACATCCAGCGGGATCGATGTGTTGGAACCCAGCCGTTCCACCGCACGCTGTTCGATGGCGCGCAGCAGTTTGACCTGAAGGTCGAGCGGCATGGACTCGATCTCGTCGAGAAAGACCGTGCCGCCATTGGCATGTTCGAGTTTGCCGATGCGCTGTTTCTGCGCCCCGGTGAAAGCGCCCGCCTCGTGGCCGAAAAGCTCGCTTTCGATGATCTCGGCTGGCAGCGCGCCACAATTGATGGCCACGAAATTGCCCCGCGCGCGCGGGCTGAAGTCATGCAGGGCGCGCGCCACCACCTCCTTGCCCGAGCCCGTGTCGCCCAGCACCAGCACGTCCGCATCGGTGCCCGCGACGGCCATGATCTCCTCGCGCAGGCGGCGGATCGCGCCATTGCGCCCCACGAGCCGCGCTTCCAGATCCGTCGAGGAATCCAGTGTTTCGCGCAGGACGCGGTTTTCCAGCACCAGGCGCCGCTTTTCCACGCCGCGCTGCACCACCGAGGTCAGCCGCTGCACCGGAAACGGTTTCTCGATGAAGTCATAGGCGCCCTCCCGCATGGCCGCCACGGCCAGCGCCACGTCGCCATGTCCTGTGATCAGGATGACCGGAAGCGCCGGATCGATCTCCATCACGCGGCGCATCAGGCCCATGCCGTCCATGCCGGGCATGCGGATATCCGACACGATGACGCCGTGAAACGACCGCGTGACGTGTTCCAGCGCCTTGTCTGCCCGCGCCAGCGGGCGCACCCGGAACCCGTCCAGTTCCAGCCCCTGCACCAGCGCCGGGCGCAGGTCGTCATCGTCATCCACAAGGAGGATTTCCGGTTCGTCCATGCCTTCAGGCCCCTGCCTCTTCCCTTGGCTGCGCCATCGCCTCATCACCGCCCTGCGCGGCCTGAAGGACCACGGTGAAACGGGCGCCGCCGCCCGCGCGCTCGCCGGTCTCGATGCGTCCGCCCAGATCCTTGACGATCGTGTAGACGATGGAAAGGCCGATGCCGATGCCCTCGCCAACCCCTTTCGTGGAATAGAACGGCTCGAACACCGCGTCATGCTCGGCCGGCGGCAGACCCGGTCCGTTGTCCTCGATGACGAGCCGCACCGCGCCACTCGCCTCGGCAGCCGAGATCGCGATCGCAGGGTCCGCGGTCGGCCCCTTGGCGCCAATGCCCGTCAGCGCATCGATCGCATTGTTGACGAGGTTGACCACGACCTGCGTCAGGCGCACGCGCCCGCCACGCACCTTGAGGCCCGGATCGATTCCGCTGCGCCGGATGACGATGCCCGCCTTCTTGGCGCGCGGCCCGGCAAGCAGCAGGGCCTCATCCACCACCGCCGAAAGCCGCACATCGGTGATTTCTGTTCCGGGCTTGCGGGCAAAGCCCAGCAGCGTTCGGGACAGTTCCGACATGCGCTCGGTCAGCCCGGCAATCCGCGAAATTGCCTCGCGCGCCGGCTCCTCGCGGCCGCGCTCCAGGAATTGCCGCGCATTGTCGGCATAGGTGCGGATGGCCGCCAGCGGCTGATTGTATTCGTGGCTAAGCGTCGCCGACATCTGTCCAAGCGCCGCCAGCTTGGCCGATTGCACGAGTTCCTTTTGCGTCTGGCGCAATTGCGCTTCCGCGCGCGCCCGCTCCTCCACCTCGCGTGCCAGCGAGGCGTTCGTCTGGGACAATGCCCGGGTGCGGTCGCGCACCAGCCGCTCCAGTCGCAGCGCGCTGGCCCGGTCGCGGCGCAGGCGCATGTGCATGGCCTCGGCGCGCTTCACCGTGAACCAGCCGGTAATGCCCAGAAGCGCCGCCAGAAGCAGGCCGATCACCCCTGCAAGCCAGCGCGCCTCGCGAACCGGCGCATGGTCTGCCAGCACGTTAAGCTGCCAGTCGAGCAAGGGCAGGTGGCGAACGGCCTGCACCACCAATGCGCCGTCGGGTGTGCGGAAAAGGTCTGCCGACGTGCCGCCGGCCGGTCGCAGCAACGCCCCCTCCCCCTCGTGCAAGGGCTGAAGCTGCCAGTCCGGCCGGTTGCCCAGGAAAATCCGCCCTTCCGAACCGGTAACCAGGATGGGCATGGCCGACAGCGACCATGTCGCCTCGATCTGATCGAAGCGCACATAGACCGCGATCACGCCGGCAACGGCATCGTCCCGCCGCACCGCCGAGGCGAAGACATAGGCGCGCTCGTCGGCATCCAGCGAGCGGGTCTCACGCCCCAGCCGGCCCTGTCCCGCCGCCTCGAACAGCGTCGTTTCCTGCACCGAACTGCGATCGTAAATGCCGCGCGCCGACGCGAAAATCCGTCCTTCCCGGTCGGCGAAAACCACGTCCTTGGCACCCGAGAATCCCGCGATCTCGATTGCCTTGCGCCCCGCCTCGTCCCGGTTGGCCGGCGCCCAGGGCCTGTCGAACAGGCCGGCAATGTCCTCCCGGCGCGACAGCAGCGGCGGCAGCAGCCGGTATTTCTCCAGGATGCCGGTCACCGTGGCCGCCTGCAATGCCAGCGCTTCGTCGGCCGAGGCACGCACCTCCGCCAGCGCGCTGCGCCCGGCCAGTTCCTGGAGGGCGAGGCCGAGCAAGACGGCCGCGAACACCGCGCCGGCCAGCACCATGCGCGCGCGCATGCGGTAGCGCCGCGCAAGCTGATATCCGCTCTCCGTTACTCCGTTGGGCGTTCTGGCCGTCATGTCTCCATGAACAGGCAAAGCGTGGTCCGGTCAAGCGGACATGGACAAGGCGGCAGCCCGCCTGCTGCCGCCTTGTCGTGTTCCCGAACCCCGGGGTCAGGCCTGTGCGGCCACCGTGGCCTCCACATGCTCGACCAGGGCATCCGGCAGGCCGAGGCGCCCGGCGAGCATGTCGAGATAGCCGCGTTCGGCGCGCGTCTTCGGCTCGATGGCCAGCCGCGAGGCAGTGTAGAGTTCCACCTTCTGCGCATCGGTCGTCGCCGCCTTCACGAGATTGTCGAGATCGACCGGCTGCGACAGTTCCGCCTCCATGAATTGGGCAACCTCGTCATCCATCCCGGCCATCTTCGCCCGCTCGAGGATGCGCTGGCGTTCGTTCTCGTCAATATGGCCGTCAGCGCGCGCCGCCGCGATCATGGCACGCACGAGCGCAAGCGCGAATTCGTCCTCGCCCTGCGGCGCATTGCCCGGATGAAAGCTGTTGTCGAGCGGCGGCGGCAGCACCGCCTGTTCCTGCGTCTGCGGTTCGGTGCCGGGCTTGTTGCCGTTCTGGTAGTTCTTGTAGGCGGTATAGGCGAGACCGGCCACGGCCGCCAGGCCGCCAAGCTTCAGCGCCGAGCCGGCAACGGCCCGGCCAGGACCCGTGCCCAGAAGCACCGCGACCAGCGCTCCGGCGGCGAGCGGATTGTCCTTCGCCATCTGCTGCGCCTGCCCGGCCTTCTCGCCAATCGTCGATTGCGTGCCGGGAATGTTGGTGCTGAGCAAATCGCCAAGCAGCTTCTTGGGGTCGAACATGCGCGGTCTCCTCTGGACAGGGGCAGAAATTCTTGCCCAGAGGTAGGCAGCAACCGATGGCGTTACAATGACAGCGCGCTCATATTCTGCATGATTACTTGGCGGTCACGAGCCGATATGCCGCTTGCCTCGGCGTTCGGCCAGCTCCACCTGACGCTGCCGCTGGGCATAGCGCCGCCGGTCCTCGTCGCTGCGCGTGCCGATGCAATGCGGGCAGGACACGCCTTCCTCGAAACCGGGCGACGCGCGGTCCTCTGCCGTGAGGGGATGGCGGCAGGCCCGGCACAGCGTGGCATCGCCGATTTCCAGCCCGTGGCCGACAGAGACGCGCTCGTCGAAGACGAAACATTCGCCGTCCCACAGGCTCTGCTCTTCCGGCATGTCCTCCAGATATTGCAGGATGCCGCCCTTCAGGTGATAGACCTCGTCGAAGCCGAGCGAACGCACATAGGCCGTGGCCTTCTCGCAGCGGATGCCCCCGGTACAGAACATCGCCACCTTGCGGCCGGCTAGCAGGTTGTGATTCCGCGCCACCCAGTCGGGAAATTCGCGAAACGTCTCCGTCTTCGGGTCGATGGCGCCCCGGAACGTGCCCAGCGCCACCTCATAGTCGTTGCGCGTGTCGATGATCACCGTGTCCGGGTCGGAAATCAGCGCGTTCCAGCCGGCAGGATCGACATAGGCGCCCGTGCCGTTCAGCGGGTCGACATCGGCCACGCCCATGGTGACGATCTCCTTTTTCAGCCGCACCTTCATGCGGTGGAAGGGCATCGTCTCCGCGCGGGAATATTTCAGTTCCATGCCTTGAAATTCCGGCCGCTCCATGAGCCAGCCGACAAGCCCGTCAATGGCCGCGTCGCTGCCGGCCACCGTGCCGTTGATGCCTTCATGCGCCAGCAGCAGCGTGCCCTTGATGCCATGGTTCCGGCAAAAATCCAGGATCGGCTGGCGCAGGTCGCGGAAATCCGGCAGGCGGCAGAAACGGTAAAGCGCGGCCACCTTGACCGGCATGGATTCATCGAGATCTGTCATGTCTGCCGATTAGCCCCGCAAGCCCGGCCTTGGCAAGCAGAACCCGGCGCCCCGGCGCTTTTGTCCACGCGCACGGGAGGTCAACCGATACTGGCGCAACACACAGATCGGAGAGCGCCATGATCGCAAGCAACCTCATCGAACCGCTGGCCCGGCTGGCACGCGAACGGGGCTTCGAACCGGCGGCGATCCTTGCCGTTGTCGACGTGGAAAGCGGCGGCCGTATCTTCACCCGGATCGAGGGCCGCGACGAACCGCTGATCCGTTTCGAGGGGCACTATTTCGACCGCCGGCTGTCCGGCGCCAGGCGCGCCCGCGCCCGTGCGCTGGGGTTGGCCCATCCGCATGCCGGCATGGTGGCGAACCCCGCCTCGCAGGCCGCGCGCTACCGCCTGCTTTCCCGCGCCGAGGCAATTGATCGCGATGCAGCCCGCGAAAGCTGTTCCTGGGGTGCGGGCCAGGTCATGGGCGCCAACTGGTCCTGGCTGGGCTATGGCAGCGTCGATGCGCTCGTGGACGAGGCGCGCGCAGGCGCGGAAGGTCAGGTGCGCCTGATGCTGGCCTTCATCGTCAAGGCCGGCCTTGCCGATGCACTGGCGCAACGGGACTGGCAGGCCTTCGCGCGGCAATACAATGGCCCTGCCTATGCCAGCAACGGTTATCACACGCGCCTGGCCCGCGCCTTCGCCGCCTATGCCGCCATGGAATTGACGGATGGGGCCCGGCCTGCGCCGCCAGCGCCGGCCGACATTCTGCGCAAAGGCATGCATGGACCCGGTGTCGCCGCGTTGCAGCGCCGCCTGTCCGCGCTCGGCTATCCGCTCGCCATTGACGGCGCGTATGGCCCGCGCACCCGCGCCGCCGTCGCTTCGTTCCAGCAGGATCATGGCCTTGCAACCGACGGAATAGCCGGCCCGCGCACCCGCATGGCCATGGACGGGATCAGCCCCTGGAGAACGCTCTGGGCGTGGTTTCGCGCCACGCTGGCCCGCATCACCGGTTCGCCCGGCGGGTAATGGACAGCGGGCACCGGCGCTGTTAAATCGATTGAAGGTTCATACGGAGTCGCCACCATGCCGCATCAGAAAAAAACCGGCCTTCTGCTTTCCATCCTGGAGGCGCAGCCGGTGATCCCCGTCATCCGCATCTCCGACCTCTCGAAGGCGGCTCCCCTGGCGCGGGCATTGGCGGCCGGAGGCCTGCCAGCCATCGAGATCACGCTGCGCACGCCCGAAGCGCTCGATGCCATCCGCCTCGTCATCGACGAAGTGCCCGAAGCCATCGTCGGCGCCGGCACCATTCTTTCGGCCAGCCAGTTCGACAAGACGGCCGCCGCCGGAGCACGCTTCATCGTCAGCCCTGGCGCGACGATCGAATTGCTGGACGCGGCCCGCAGTTCCGACGTGCCCTTCCTGCCCGGCGCGGCCACGCCGTCGGAGATCATGTCCATGCGCGAGGAAGGCTATTCGGTGCTGAAGTTCTTTCCCGCGGAACAGTCCGGCGGCATCGCCTACCTGAAAGCGCTGGCCTCTCCGCTGGCAGGTATACGTTTCTGCCCGACCGGCGGCGTTTCGCCGGCCAATGCGGGCCAGTACCTGGCATTGTCCAATGTCGTCTGCGTTGGCGGCTCCTGGGTCGCGCCAGACGATCTGGTTGAGAAGGAAGACTGGGACTCGATCACCGATCTGGCACGCAAGGCGGCGGAACTCGCCCTGTCGGCCTGATACGCCTTCGTCCCGCTCATTCGAAAGGCCGTGCCGGCCTTTCAAAAGAGATCAATTGGTATCGCGGAAACGGACCACGCTGAGGAAGGTGACAGCCTTGCCAGTGAACTGCCGGTGGTTGCGCTGCGCATCGTCCTGGACGAAACCGGTGGCGATCACCTCCTGCGGCTTGGCGCGCAGCGATTGGCTCACCCGCGGCTTGGCCGCCGGCTGAACCGAGGCGGCTGCGCTGAGCGCCCACCGTGCCGAATCCGGTTCCACCGGGCGGACGACCGGCCTGGGATCGGGCCGGGCCATGGCCGCCGTCGGGCGCCCTGCCTTTTCGGTGGTCTTCACGCCGCCCAGAACGGCCGCGAGCCGCTCCTGCGGTGATTTCGCCTTGCCGGCCTCCACGCGCGGCGTCGCGCCGCCCAGGAGGCGCCCGCCCTTGCCTTCCACCGCCGGTGTCTGGCGCAGCATCGGGCGCGGCGCAGGCAGCGCCGCCACGTCGAAAGCGGGCTTCTTTTCCGGCCGCGCCGCGGGAAGCGGCACACCGGCCAGGGTCGCGGCAGCAGCCGGCACGTCAGGGCGCGTGTCATTGGCGAGCGCCGCCAAAATGGCCTCGCTGTCATTGCGCGGACGCTGCGTCGGCGCCACGGCCGCGACAACCGTTCCCTCGTCATCGCTGGAAGCCGCAAGTGCCTCGGCAATGACGTCCGCCTGCGGCGCGGCATTGTCGCGACGGACATCCGGACGCCGGCTCGGAATGGGGACATCCATGGCCAGTTCGGCCTGCGCGTCATCCTCGGCGCGATTGACCGCAACGGCGACCGGTTCTCCGACCGCGACGGCGCGCGGCGCAAACGCGGGCACCGGCACGGCGGTCCGTGGCAGGGATGCCAGGATTGTCTCAGGCGTCACTTCGGGCTGTTCCGGCGCTTGCGGCGCGGCGCGTTCGGCAGGCGGCGGCGCCTGCACGGCCACCTTCGGCACGGTGCGCGGCTTGGCCGCTACGGTCACCGCATCGCCGGCGCCCTCATCCTCGTCTCCCCCGCCAAACAGCGATGCCAGCAGGCTCTTGCCATCGCCCGAACCGCCACCGGACGGCTTGTCGTCGATCACGACGGGCCGGCCCTTGCGGCGCTTGTACTCGGCAAGTGCCTGCTGGTAGCCTTTCAGAGGCTTGCCGTCCGGCGGCAGGTGCAGCGTCTTGCCATCGGGGAAAAGCCGCACGAGTTCCTTGCGGCTCATGCGCGGCCAGGCACGGACACCGGCGACATCCAGATGCACGAAGGGCGAGCCCGAACGCGGATAATAGCCCACGCCGCCGCCCTGGAGCTTCATGGCCACCGCGCGCAGCTTCGACAGTTTCACTCCGGGAATGAAGAAGTCCATCGCGCGGCCATACATGTGCTGGCTCTTTTTGGCCTGCCCGCCGCGCGTGCGCCGCAGCATCTTGTTGGTGGCCGGAGACCTGTAGGCCGAGACGACATGGATGTAATCGCGTCCGCCAACCTGGCGGTAGGCTTGCCAGACAAGGTCGAAAAGCCGCGGATCCATCTTGGTCGGCTCGTTCTTGCGCCAGTCGCGCAGAAACCGGTTCAGCTTGTCCAGACCCGATTTCACATAGCGGCCGTTTTTCTTGAAAACGATCTCCGCCTTCTCGCCGGTATGGATGTAGTAGAGTTTCAGCGCACGCGTCTCGGCCCTTGCCTGCGCGCTCACCGCGCCCAGAAGGCCGGCGCCCACCAGCAGGCTTGCAAGAAACAGGCGCAGGAAACGCGCCGCGTTTGCCGAAAAATGTCCCCGAGTCGAATATGCCAAATCAACCGCCTTGAAGACCTGTCTGCGTCCCCGGACCATCCAGCCGCACAGGCCGTGGATGATCGTCCAGAATGGTTAACCAGCGCTTATTATAGCCAAATGCGGTCTAACCATGGCAAAAACGCAACACGATCCACAATTCTGTTTGCCATGGTTAACAAAGCACTGATCTGCTCAGCGGACACGATGGCACATCTTCAATTCCGCCGCATTGATCCGGATCAGAATCAGGATGCGATGCGCGGCGCCCGCTCTGCCTCCGGCTCGATGCCGTATTCCTTCAGCTTGCGGTAAAGCGTCGAACGGCCGATGCCGAGGCGCCGCGCCACCTCGCTCATCTGCCCTTCGTAATGGGTGATGGCCAGCCGGATCATGTCCAGTTCGATATCCGCCAGCGCCCGCACATGCCCCCTGGCGTCGAGCGCGCGCACGAGCGTTGCATCCTCACCGGGCGCCTGTACCGGGTCGTCGATGAAGACAGGCGGCTCGGGAACGCGCGGCAGGAAGCTTGCGGGCACCGCCTGCGCGGCCGGCCGTTCCGGCGCCGGAAAACCGCTTCCCTGCCCGGCTATGCCTTCCACCTGGGTCCGGATCTGCGGAAACTCGTCGGGTCCCAGTTCTTCCCGCTCCGCCAGCACGACCGCGCGAAAGACCGCGTTTTCCAGCTGCCGGATATTGCCGGGCCAGTCATAGGCGGTCAGGAGATGCAGCGCCTCTGCCGATATGCCAAGCACCGCGGCCTCGCCGTCGGCACGGGCATGACGCTTGATGAAGTGCGAGACGAGGAAGGGAATGTCCTCGCGCCGCTCGCGCAGCGGCGGCATGCGGATCGGGAAGACGTTGAGCCGGTAATAGAGATCCTCGCGGAACTGCCCGTCACGCACCGCCTGCATCAGGTCGCGATGTGTCGCCGAGATCAGCCGGATGTCCACCTTCTGCGACCGGGCCGCCCCGACCGCGTCCACCTCGCCTTCCTGCACCGCACGCAGAAGCTTGACCTGCGCCTCCAGGGGCAGGTCGCCGATTTCATCGAGGAACAGCGTGCCGCCATTGGCCTCGACGAACTTGCCCTGGTGCTTCTCGGTCGCGCCGGTGAACGCGCCTTTCTCATGGCCGAACAGGATGCTCTCGACCAGATTTTCCGGGATCGCGCCGCAATTCACCGTCACGAAGGGCTGCGTGCCGCGCACGCTTGCGCCCTGGATGGCGCGCGCCAGCAATTCCTTGCCTGTTCCGGACTCGCCTTCGATCATGATCGGTATCGTCGAGCCGGCAGCCTTGCGCGCCAGTGTCAGCACCCGGTCCATGGATGGCGAACGTGTCACGATGTCCTTGAAGGTGATCGAGACAGGGCCGGGTCTGGCCGTCTTGCGCGCCTTGCCAGCCAGCGCATTGACCTTCAGCGCCCCGGCGAAGGCGGCCGCCAGCCTGTCGGGCGCCGCCGGCTTGACGACGAAATCGAACGCGCCGGCCCGCATCGCCGCGATCACGGTGTCGATGCTGCCCTGCGCCGTCTGCACGATCACCGGCTGCTCCTGGCCGCGCGCGCGCATTTCCTTGAGCACGGCAAGGCCGTTCATGCCCGGCATCACCAGGTCGAGCAGCACGCCGGACACCTCTTTTCCGCGCGGCGACGACAGCAGATCGAGGGCGCTTTCCCCGTTTTCGGCCTGCAGCACGGTATGCCCGGCACGGCTGAGCGCCGCTTCGGCAAGACGGCGCTGGACCGGATCGTCATCGACTGCAAGGATGGTATGCGTCATTGCGTTTGCCCGTATCAATCATATTTCTCTTGGATCAACTTGGCACAGCGCCCTAAACATCAGCCCAAGAAACAGCGTGAAGCGATCGCTTACCGTTTCCCTGGCATTTGAATCGAATTCAGCCGACAGGACAGAAGACACGATGAAGACCCAGCACCATCAGCCCGCGGCCCCCGCAAACGCCGCTTCTGCCGCAGACAAGCAGGCGGCACTTGGCCACCTGCCGGAATGGGACCTGACCGACCTTTATCCTTCCATGGACAGCCCGGCGCTCGAAGCCGACCTGGCGCGCGCCGCAACGCAGGCGCAGGCCTTCGAGGCACGCTGGAAGGGCCGGCTGGAAGAGGCGGCAGGCAAGACCGGCGACGAAGGTCTTGGCGCCGCCATCACCGGTTACGAGGCGCTGGAAGAGCTGTTGGGCCGCATCATGTCCTATGCCGGCCTCGTCTATACCGGCGACACGTCCGACCCGAAGCGGGCGAAATTCTATGGCGACCTGTCGCAGAAGATCACCGACGCATCCACGCACCTGCTCTTCTTCGCGCTCGAACTCAACCGTATCCCGGACGGGCGCATCGAGGCCGCCCTTGCAGCGGACACGGCCTTCGCCCGCTACCGCCCCTGGATTCTCGACCTGCGCAAGGACAGGCCCTACCAGTTGGAAGACCGGGTCGAGCAGCTTTTCCATGAGAAGTCGCTCACCGGCCATGGCGCATGGAACCGTCTTTTCGACGAAACCATCACCACCCTTCGCTTTACCATTGATGGCGAGGACCTGCCCATCGAGCCCACGCTCAACCGCATGCAGGACGCCGATCCGGAGGTTCGCCGCAAGGCAGCCGAGGCGATCGCGCAGACGCTTGGTGCCCATGCCCGCACCTTCACGCTCATCACCAACACGCTGGCCAAGGACAAGGAAATCTCCGACCGCTGGCGCGGCTTCGAGGACATCGCCGATAGCCGCCACCTGGCCAACCGGGTGGAGCGCGAAGTGGTGGACGCCCTGGCAAGCGCCGTGCGCGAGGCCTATCCGCGCATCTCGCATCGCTACTACGCCATGAAGGCGAAATGGCTGGGCATGGAAAAGCTGAACCACTGGGATCGGCTGGCACCGCTGCCCGAAACGCCCAGGGCCGTGATCCCCTGGGACGACGCCCGCCAGACCGTGCTGAACGCCTATGGCGGGTTTGCCCCGGAAATGGCCGAAATCGCCGGCCGCTTCTTCGACCGCAACTGGATCGACGCGCCGGCCCGGCCCGGCAAGTCGCCCGGCGCCTTCGCCCACCCGACGGTGCCCTCCGTACACCCCTATGTCCTGCTGAACTACCAGGGCAGGCCGCGCGACGTGATGACGCTGGCCCACGAGCTCGGCCACGGCGTCCACCAGGTCCTGGCCGGCGAACAGGGCGCCCTGATGGCCTCCACACCGCTGACGCTGGCCGAGACGGCCTCCGTCTTCGGGGAAATGCTGACCTTCCGCTCGCTCCTCGACGCCACAACCGAGAAACGGGAGCGCAAGGCCATGCTGGCCCAGAAGGTCGAGGACATGATCGGCACCGTGGTGCGCCAGATCGCCTTCTACGAGTTCGAGCGCAAGGTCCATGCCGCACGCCGTCAGGGGGAATTGACGAGCGAGGAGATCGGCCGCTTCTGGACGGAAGTGCAGGCCGAAAGCCTCGGGCCTTCGGTCGTGCTGCACGAGGGCTACGAGACCTTCTGGTCCTACGTGCCCCATTTCATCCACTCGCCCTTCTACGTCTATGCCTATGCCTTCGGCGACTGTCTGGTGAATTCGCTCTATGCCGTCTACCAGAACGCCGACAGCGGCTTTCAGCAGAAGTATTTCGACATGCTGCGCGCCGGCGGCACCAGACACCACTCGGAACTGCTCGCGCCCTTCGGGCTGGATGCCTCCGATCCGGGCTTCTGGCAGAAGGGGCTTTCGGTCATCGAAGGCCTGATTGACGAACTGGAGGCGGCCGACGCGTGACCGGCGGCACACCTCCTGCGCCACCCTTCGCCATCGGCCTGTCGCCGTTGGGGGACCGGCCCTGGCTGGTGGCCGACGAGCGCCTGCCGGCCTATCTTGCCGAAAAGGCGCGGCTCATGGCCGCCATGCCGGACAGGGTCTTCATGGCCGAACCGGAGACGCAGGAGGCCCAGCGCGAAACGCTGCAACGTGTGGCTGACTGGCAGGCCGCCCATCATCGGCGGCACTTTGCCGGAGAACCCGTCCGGCTGACGGCGCGCGATGCACCCGGACCCGATCCGGCCGCCCCGCCGCTGGCGCGCGCCGCCATGCTCTGCGCCGAGGATCTGGTGCTGATGCGCAAGGGCGCGGACGGTTGGCGCCTGGCGGCTGCATCGCTCTGCTTCCCCTCGTCATGGCGGCTGGCGGAAAAGTTCGGCCGGCCGATGGAAGCGATCCACGCCCCGGTGCCCGGCTATCCCGCGGGCACCCGCAATGCCATGCTCGTCAACCGCATCTTCGACAATCTGGCGCCCGGCGCGCCGGTGCTGCGCGGCAACTGGTCGATCTATGGCGACAACCGGCTGCACCATCCGCAGCCGCATGAAGGCGAGCGGGCCGGCGATCCGGCGGCCTTGGGCGCTGACGGACTGCACCTTCGCGAGGAACGCCAGACGCTCACCCGGCTGCCGCAAAGCGGCGACATCCTGTTCACCATCCTGATCACGCTGACCCCTCTGGCCGCACTGGCTGCCAGCCCCGGGGGCCGGGAAAAAGCCGCGGCGCTCGCCAGGCACATCGAGGCGATGAAACCGGAGGAACTCGCCTACAAGGCCATGGACGGGCGCGCGCAATCCATTTGCCGGCTTCTGGCCAGGGTTGCGGCATCATGATTTAACCCTCGCTGCGGTTGGGCCTTTATTATGACAGTCAAACATGCTTTGAGCGCCATGAAACAAGATATGCAGGTGCATGACGACAAGATCGGAGTAAGGCGATGACTGAACAGACCTGGCCGGTTCACGGCGAGATCACGGGACCGGTGGTGATGATCGGATTTGGCTCCATCGGACGCGGCACCCTGCCGCTCATCGAGCGCCACTTCAAGTTCGATAAGTCGCGCATGGTGGTCATCGACCCGTCGGACGAAGGCAAGGCGCTGCTCGACCGCCACGGCGTCAAGTTCATCCAGGCCCATGTCACCCGCGACAATTACAAGGAATTGCTCAAGCCGCTGCTGACCAATGGCGGCGGCCAGGGCTTCTGCGTCAACCTGTCGGTGGACACGTCCTCGCTCGATCTGATGAAATACTGCCGCAAGCTCGGTGCGCTTTACATCGACACGGTCGTCGAGCCCTGGCTCGGCTTCTATTTCGACACCGAGGCCGGCAACGAGGAGCGCACGAACTATGCGCTGCGCGAAACGGTGCGGCGGGAAAAACGCAAGAATCCCGGTGGCACGACCGCCGTGTCATGCTGCGGCGCCAATCCCGGCATGGTGTCCTGGTTCGTCAAGAAGGCGCTGGTGGACATCGCCCGTGATACCGGCATGGACTTCGAGGAACCGTCAGCCGGTGACCGTGAAGGCTGGGCGAAGCTGATGAAAAAGGCCCGCGTCAAGGGCATCCACATCGCCGAACGCGACACGCAGCGCACCAGGGAACCCAAGCCGATGGGCGTCTTCTGGAACACCTGGTCGGTGGAAGGCTTCATTTCCGAAGGCCTGCAACCCGCCGAACTGGGCTGGGGAACGCATGAGGAATGGAAGCCGAAGAACGCCCGCAAGCACGAGAAGGGCTGCAAGGCCGCCATTTACCTGGAACAGCCCGGCGCCAACACCCGCGTACGCACCTGGTGCCCCACGCCGGGTGCGCAATACGGCTTTCTCGTCACCCACAACGAAGCCATTTCCATCGCTGATTTCTTCACTGTCAAGAAAAATGGCAAGGTCAGCTACCGCCCCACCTGCCACTATGCCTACCATCCGGCCAATGACGCCGTGCTCTCGCTGCACGAGATGTTCGGCAATGGCGGCAAGGCGCAGCAAACCCTGCATGTTCTCGACGAAAAGGAAATCGTCGACGGCATCGACGAGCTGGGCGTCCTCCTCTACGGCCATGCGAAGAATGCCTACTGGTTCGGCTCGCAGCTTTCCGTCGAGGAGACCCGCGAACTCGCCCCCTACCAGAACGCTACCGGCCTCCAGGTCTCATCCGCCGTCCTTGCAGGCATGGTCTGGGCGCTGGAAAACCCGGAAGCAGGCATCGTCGAGACCGACGAGATGGACTACAAGCGCTGCCTTGAAATCCAGATGCCCTATCTGGGACCGGTCAAGGGCTACTACACGGACTGGACGCCGCTGGACGGCCGCCCCGGTCTGTTTCCCGAGGATATCGACGAAAGCGATCCCTGGCAGTTCCGCAACATCCTGGTGCACTGAACGGGCCTGCCGCCACGTCCCGGTGCCCCGCCGACGCAACCTGGCGGGGCCATTTTCCAGTTCGCCGGCGAACCCGCGTGAACCAGGCGCGGCCATGCCGCCGTGCCGGAAGTTCAACGTGCGGCATTCCGCCCGAAGCACTGCAACCGCCTTGCATTTGTTGCAAGATCAATGAATTATATTGTATTCGCCTTGCTTTCGCCGCCATTGGCAGGTGAGAAAACCTTAGGATGCGGACAAGAAGAGAGGGTTTTCCGGTCATGCGCACGTATTCAGTTCTGGCCGTTCTGGCGGCCACGACCGTTATTGCCGGTTGTCAGACCGGCCCCGGCCCCACGGCAAGGCTTCAGCCCACCGGCGTCGAGGGCCAGTGGGTGTCCAGCGACGGCGTCGCCTTCTCCAATTTCAACGCCGGCGCCTTCGAGACGGTTGCGGCCGATACCGGCAACCAGCTTGCGACCGGCAGCTACAGCTACACCGGAGACCGGTCCGTTGCGATCACCGTCAATTCGCTGATCCGCCAGACCACGACGCGCGTGAACTGCGCCCTCGTTTCCGGCTCGCAGCTCAACTGCACCGCCGAGAGCGGCCAGCAATTCACGCTGGTGCGCCGCGTCACCGGCTGACAGCGGATACGGACACCGCGGGGCATGCATGCTCTACGCATTGGCGGTCATCGCCGTTCTGGCGCTCGTGTCCCTGCCGCAGGCCTGGGTGAAATGGGCGCTTTCGCGCCATGGCGCCGACCGTCCGGATCTGCCCGGAACCGGCGGCGAACTGGCCGCCCATCTGGTCCGCCACTTCGGGCTCGACCGTGTGCGCGTTGAACTGACCCAGCAGGGCGATCACTACGACCCCGAGACACGCACGGTCCGCCTTTCCCCGCAGCACCATGGCGGCAAGTCCATCGCCGCCGTGGCTGTCGCCGCCCACGAAGTGGGCCATGCCTTGCAGCACGCTGCCCGCGACCGCTGGCTGAACCGCCGCCAGCGCCTTGCCCGCCTTGCCATCTGGACCGACCGGCTCGCCGGCATCGTGTTCATCGCCGCGCCGCTGCTCGGCGTCGCCGCCCGCGTCCCCGCGGTCATGCTCGCACTGGTGGGCCTTGGCATCGCGCTGATGGGTGTGCGCGTGCTGTTCAACGTCATCACCCTGCCGGTCGAGTTCGACGCCAGTTTCGGCAAGGCTCTGCCCATTCTCACCGACGGGCGCTACCTGCATGAAAGCGACATGCCGGCCGCCCGCACCGTCCTGCGTGCCGCGGCGCTGACTTATGTCGCCGGGGCGTTAATTTCGCTGGTGGATCTTGCGCGCTGGATCAGGCTTTTGCGATAACGCGGGTTGTGGTGAGGAGAGGGACAGGAATGACCGGATTTTTCGACGGCCTTGAAACGCGCGACCCGGCCGAGCGCGAAGGTGCATTGTTCGCAACGCTGCCGGATTTCCTGGCGCGCGCCATGGCGGCGGTTCCTGCCCTTTCGCGCTGGCTCGATGGCGTCGACCCCGCCGCGGTCAATTCCCGCGAGGCGCTGGCGCGCCTGCCTGTTCTGCGCAAGGGCGAATTGCTGGAAATGCAACAGGCCGAACCGCCTTTCGGCGGTTTCGCGAACCCGGAAGCGCTCAAGGGCAACCGGGTCTTCATGTCCCCCGGCCCCCTGTTCGAGCCGCAGGGCATCGGTCCCGACCCATGGAAATCCGCCCGCGCCTTTCATGCCGCCGGCATTCGTCCGGGCGACATCATCCACAATGCCTTCGCCTATCACATGACGCCGGGCGGTTTCATTCTGGATGAAGGCGCGCGCGCCTATGGCTGCGTGGTCTTTCCCGCCGGTGTCGGCAATACCGAAATGCAGGTCGAGGCCGCCGCCGCGCTCAGGCCCTCGGCCTATTCCGGCACGCCCGATTTCCTCAAGATCATGCTGGACAAGGCCGCAGAGACCGGCAAGGATCTGTCGTCCATCCGCCGCGCACTCGTTTCCGGCGGCGCGCTGTTTCCGTCGCTGCGCGAGGATTACGCATCGCGCGGCGTATCGGTGCTGCAATGCTACGCCACCGCCGAATGCGGCGTCATCGCCTACGAGACGGCCGATGCCGAAGGCACCCCCCTCCCCGGAATGCTGATCAACGAGGACATGATCGTGGAGATCGTGCGCCCGGGCACCGGCGATCCGGTCGCCGATGGCGAGGTTGGCGAAGTGGTCGTCACCACCTTCAACGAAGCCTATCCGCTGGTCCGTCTCGGCACGGGCGACCTGTCGGCCATCCTGCCCGGCCAGTCGCCCTGCGGGCGCACCAACAGGCGCATCCGGGGCTGGATGGGCCGCGCCGACCAGCGCACCAAGATCAAGGGCATGTTCGTCGATCCCAAGCAGGTCGCGCAGGTCATGCGCCGGCATCCCGAGATCCTGAAGGCCCGGCTTGTGGTCACCCGCGACGGTGCCTCCGATGCCATGACCCTGCTGGTCGAGGAACGTGGCGATGCCGATGCCGCCGCCATCGCGGCCACCCTGCGCGAGGCCACCAAGCTGTCCGGCAAGGTGGAGGTGGCCGAGGCCGGCACGCTGCCCAACGATGGCAAGATCATCGCCGACGAACGCGACTACGCCGGCTGACAAGCTGCATGGAATTTGCTGAAGCCTCATCCCTTCTTCGTTGAACGGGCGCCGGTTTTGCCCTTGCGCTGACGCACCGGCGGTGGAAACATGAAGCTGGAGAATGCCTGCGGGAAACTGTCATGCAAGACGGCCAGGCAGGACGCCATTCGTTGTCTCACAGGGAGATCGTCATGAACCGTATCGCCGCCACTGCAGCCTTGTCCGCGTCCTTGCTGGCGCTCACGGCCGCCCAGGCTTTCGCAGAATCCACCTTGAACATCCTGCATATCAACGACTGGCACAGCCGTATCGAATCCATCAACAAGTATGACTCGACCTGTTCGGCCGACGACGAGACGGAGGGCAAGTGCTTCGGCGGCGCCGCGCGCCTTGTCACCGCCGCGCGTGAGGCGCGCCAGGCCATGGGCGAGGACACCACCCTGTTCCTGAATGCCGGCGACAATTTCCAGGGCTCGCTGTTCTATTCCACCTACAAGGGCGAAGCCGAGGCCGAATTCCTGGCCATGATGGGCACGGATGTCATGACCATCGGCAACCACGAATTCGACGATGGCGAACCCGGTCTTGCCACCTTCATGGAGAAGGTTTCCTTTCCGGTCATCTCCGCCAATGTCCTGCCAAGCTACAAGTCCGCGCTGGCCGGCAAGGTGCAGCCGTCCGTGGTCATCGAGAAGGGCGGCATGAAATACGGCATCGTCGGCGCGGTCGCCAACGACACCGATGAATTGTCCTCGCCCGGCGAAGACATTCTCATCGCCCAGGATGTTGCCGCCATCACCGATGCGGTCAAGGCGCTGCAGGAACAGGGCGTCGACAAGATCATCGCGCTTACCCATGTCGGCTATCCGCGCGACCTTGCCGCCATCGCGAAGATCCCTGGTGTCGATGTGGTCGTCGGCGGCCATTCCCACACCTATCTCGCCAATGGCGACGACAGCGCCGCGGGCCCCTATCCGACCTGGGTCGAAAACCCGGACGGCTACCGCGTGCCGGTCGTTCAGGCCAAGGCCTATTCGAAATATCTGGGCAAGCTCACCGTCACCTTCGACGACAATGGCGTCGTCACGGCGGCCGACGGCGCGCCCATGTTGCTCGATGCCTCGGTGACGCCCGATGAGGCTGCCGCGGCCCGGATCAAGGAGCTTGCCGCACCGATCGAGGAACTGAAGGCCAAGGTCGTGGCCAGCACCGAAGGCCCGATCGAGGGCAGCCGCGAGGTCTGCCGCGCCGGGGAATGCGCCATGGGCAATCTCGTCGCCGATGCCATGCTCGACCGCGTCAGCGACCAGGGCATCCAGGTTGCCATCCAGAACGGTGGCGGCCTGCGCGCCTCCATCGACGCCGGCGAGGTCACCATGGGCGAAGTGCTGACCGTGCTGCCCTTCCAGAACACGCTGGCCACTTTCCAGCTCAAGGGGGCGGACATCGTTGCCGCGCTTGAAAACGGCGTCAGCCAGGTCGAGGAAGGCGCCGGCCGCTTCCCGCAGGTCGCCGGCCTGCGCTTCACCTGGGATCCGGCCGGCGAGCCGGGCAGCCGCATCCGTTCCGTCGAGGTGAACGAGGACGGCAACTGGCAGGCCATCGATCCCGACAGGACCTATGGCGTTGCCACCAACAATTTCATGCGCGCCGGCGGCGACGGTTACAAGGTCTTCGCCACCAACGGCATGAATGCCTATGATTACGGTCCGGGCCTCGAGGAAGTGGTCGCGACCTATCTGTCGGCAAAGGCACCCTACCAGCCGCTCAATGATGACGGCCGAATCATGAAGGCAGAGGCCGCCGCGCCGGCTGCCGAAGAAAAGCCCGCCGAGGCTGCGGCGGACGAGAAGCCGGCGGAAACCATGGCCGAAAAGCCGGCCGAAACCGACCTGAAGGTGCCCGAGCGGCCCGGTTTCACCATGCAGATGCCGGCCAGCGGCCCGAAGGTCGACGCCCCGGCAGCCGCCGGGGAAAAGCCCGCCGAGGCTGCGGCGGAGGAGAAGCCCGCCGAGGCTGCGGCGGAGGAGAAGCCCGCGGAAACCATGGCCGAAAAGCCGGCCGAAAGCGATCTGAAGGTGCCCGAGCGGCCCGGCTTCACCATGCAGATGCCGGCCAGCGGCCCGAAGGTCGACGCCCCGGCAGCCGCCGGGGAAAAGGCGGCCACAATGGAGAAGAAGGACGGCTCGATGGCCGGGGACCGGACGATCCACGTGATCGTCGCCCGCGACAATTTCTGGGATCTGGCCCGCAAGTATTATGGCGATGCCCGCATGTGGCAGAAAATCGCCGAAGCCAACCCGGATTCCGACGCCAATGGCCTGGTGATCGGCCAGGAACTCGTCATCCCGGCCGCCCGATAGCGCGGCCGCTGCGGCTTGCCGCCGCAGCATGAGAAAAAATCCGGCCCGTCCTGATCCACAGGGCGGGCCTTTGCCTATATGAGACGGGCACAGGAAAAGGCCGGCTGTTCGTGCGGACATGCCGGCGGGGACACGGTCAGGAGTATTGCCATGACGCTTGCGACACGCATCAGCCTTGAGGACTCGAAGGCGGTCGGGCCGCTTCCCGCGGATCATCCCCCCGTGAAGATCGGCAAGGTCGGTGTGCTGCTCGTCAATCTCGGCACGCCCGATGGCACGGATTATGCGCCGATGCGGCGCTATCTGAAGGAATTCCTGTCCGACAAGCGCGTGATCGAGTGGCCGCGCGCGCTCTGGTATCCCATTCTCTACGGCATTGTCCTGAACACGCGCCCGAAGAAATCCGGCGCGGCCTACGCGGAAATCTGGAACAAGGAAAAGAACGAGAGCCCGCTGCGCACCTTCACCCGCGCACAGGGCGAGAAACTCGCCGCCGCCCTTGCCGCCCATACCCATGTCCAGGTCGACTGGGCCATGCGCTATGGCAATCCCTCCATCGAGGAGGTGACGAAGCGCATGATCGCCGATGGCTGCGAGCGCATCGTCATGTTCCCGCTCTACCCGCAATATTCCGCCACCACCACGGCAACCGTGAACGACAGGTTCTTCGAGGTTATGCAGGGCCTGCGCTGGCAGCCGGCCATCCGCACCGTGCCGCCCTACCACGACGAGCCGGTCTATATTGAGGCGCTGGCGCGTTCGATCGAGACGCATCTTGCGACGCTCGATTTCGAGCCTGAAAAGGTCATCGCCTCCTATCACGGCATTCCGCAAAGCTATTTCAGGAAGGGCGATCCCTATCACTGCCATTGCCACAAGACCTCGCGCCTGCTCGAAAAGCGCCTGGGCTGGGAAAAGGGCCGCCTGATGACCTGCTTCCAGTCACGCTTCGGACCGGAGGAATGGCTTCAGCCCTATACCGACAAGACCGTGGAGAAACTGGCGAAAGAGGGCGTGAAGTCGATCGCCGTCTTCAATCCCGGCTTCGTCTCGGACTGTTTGGAGACGCTGGAGGAAATCGCCGGCGAGGCAGGCGAGATCTTCCACGAGGCCGGCGGCGAGAATTTCACCCACATTCCCTGCCTCAACGATTCCGAAGAGGGCATGGCCGTCATCGAGGCCCTGGTGCGCCGGGAACTCTCCGGCTGGATCTGAACCGGCCCGGCATGCCCGCTTCCCGAAAAAAGGGGCCGCCCGTCCGCATGGCGCGGGGGCGGCCTTTTTCCTCCCATGTGCCATGCTTTCCATGGTAACCGGAATTGCAAGTCAGGGATGATGTGCTAACGCTTTGCACCGGGGGTCGCCCGTCCCCATATCATGTCTGTGGGGGGCGGCACGCATGGCCGCGCAAACAGGGAAAGGAAGCCTGCAATGCTGTTTTCAGGTCTTGATATCGCCATTCTGGTGCTTGTTGTCGTGGTCATCATGGTCCTGTTCGCCGGGATCAAGACCGTGCCGCAGGGCTTCAACTACACCGTCGAGCGTTTCGGGCGCTACACGAAGACGCTGCAACCCGGCCTCAACATCATCGTTCCCTTCATCGACCGCATCGGCGCGAAGATGAACATGATGGAACAGGTGCTCGACATTCCCACGCAGGAAGTCATCACCCGCGACAATGCCATCGTCGCGGTGGACGGCGTTTCGTTCTACCAGGTGCTGAACGCCCCGCAGGCCGCCTATCAGGTTTCCGGGCTGGAAAACGCGCTCCTGAACCTCACCATGACCAATATCCGCAACGTCATGGGTTCGATGGATCTCGACGAACTGCTCTCCAACCGCGACACCATCAACGACCGCCTGCTGCGCATTGTCGATGACGCCGCCAATCCCTGGGGCATCAAGATCACCCGCGTCGAGATCAAGGACATCAACCCGCCGCAGGACATTGTCGACGCCATGGCCCGCCAGATGAAGGCCGAGCGCGACAAGCGCGCCCAGATCCTCGAAGCCGAGGGCGCCAAGCAGTCGCAGGTGCTGCAGGCGCAGGGCCGCAAGGAAGCCGCCTTCCTCGATGCCGAGGCGCGCGAACGCCAGGCCCAGGCAGAGGCGCGCGCCACCCAGATGGTGTCCGAGGCCATCGCCGCCGGCGACGTCCAGGCCATCAACTACTTCGTCGCCCAGAAATATACCGAGGCCATGGCCACGATCGGTACGGCCAGCAATTCCAAGATCGTGCTGATGCCGATGGAGGCCTCCTCGCTCATCGGTTCCCTGGGCGGCATCGGCGCCATTGCCCGCGAGGTGTTTGGCGAAGGTTCCGGCACGGGTGAAGCGCCGCCGCCTGTGCCGCCGCGCTCGGGCTTCCGCATGCCGCGTACCGGCGGCTGAGCGTGGCAGGAGCCTGATCCATGATCCAGCAGATCGTCAATGAACTGGGCCCCTGGAACTGGATGGTGCTCGGCATCATCCTGCTCGGCGCCGAAATTCTCGTGCCCGGTGTTTTCCTCATCTGGATCGGCCTGGCCGCCATCGTCACCGGCGTCGCCTCGCTGCTGCTCTGGGAAACCGGATTCTGGTCATGGCAGGTCCAGACGCTGGTCTTTCTCGCCCTCTCCCTGCTGTCCGCCTGGATAGGCAAGCGCATCATGGACGCCAGCGGCGACGAGACCGACGAGCCGTTGCTGAACCGCCGCCAGGCGCAACTGGTGGGCCGTGTGGCCACGCTGGAAGAGCCGATCCGCAATGGCCGCGGGCGGGTGCGCATCGGCGATACGCTCTGGCGGGTGACCGGCGCCGACATGGATGCCGGAACGCGCGTGCGCGTCACCGCGGAGGATGCAGGGACATTGCGCGTCGAGCCGGAAAGCTGACGATATCGGGAAACGGCTCAGGCCGCGCCGATGCGCAACAGGTCGTGCAGATGGACGATGCCGACGGGCCGGCCGGCTTCCACGACCATCAGGGCCGTGATGGCCGAGGTATTGATCCGCGACAGCGCCACCGCCGCCAGTTCATCCGGCGCGATCACGCGCGGCGAGCGTGTCATCACCTGGTCCACCGTCATCGACAGGAGATCGGCGTCGATATGCCTGCGGATGTCGCCATCGGTGATGATGCCTGTCAGCGCGCCGTCACAGCCGACAATGCCCACACAGCCGAAGCCCTTGCGGCTCATTTCGAGAATGGCATCGCGCATGCCCGCGCCCTCGCCGATCAGCGGCACGCGTTCATCCTTGTGCATCACATCGCAGATGCGTACGAGGCTGGCGCCAAGCTGCCCACCCGGATGAAAGGTGCGGAAATGATCCGGCGTGAAGCCCCGCGCCTCCAGAAGCGCAATGGCGAGCGCATCGCCCATGGCCAGTTGCAGCATGGTGGATGTGGTTGGCGCCAGTCCGTGCGGGCAGGCCTCCTGCGTCCTGGGCAGGGCGAGAACCACGTCGGCTTCGCGCCCCAGCGCCGAATCCGTGCCGGCCGTCAATGCGATCAGCGGAATGGAAAAGCGGCGCGAATAGGCGACGATCCCCTTGAGTTCGGCGGTCTCGCCCGACCATGAAATCGCGATGATGGCATCGTCGGAGGCGATCATGCCGAGATCGCCGTGATTGGCCTCCGCCGGATGCACGAAATAGGCCGGCGTACCGGTGGAGGCGAAGGTCGCCGCCAGCTTCGAGCCGATATGCCCGCTCTTGCCGACGCCGGTCACGATCACCCGCCCCCGGGCAGCGGCCAGGATGCCGGCGGCATCGGCAAAGGCTTCGCCAAGGCCGTTTTCCATGGCGCCGACAAGCGCATCGAGCCCCGCCCGCTCGGTCGCCAGTGTTCTCAGTGCCGAGGAAACAAGACCCGCCCGGTCGATTCCGGAAGTGATTTTCAACCTGTTCATGCCGTGAGCCTGTACCCATTTCACGCGCCTGTGTCCAACCTTTCCGGTGCGGCAGGCCGGCTGCGGCAAGAAAGCGTTAACCATGCGCCTTTAGGTTTGTGCAAGGAATGCGGGCATCCCGCCTGCGCCGTGAGAAAGCGGACATCGCGTTTGAACCGGTTCTTGACACAATGGCGGATGGCGCCCCTGCCTCTCGCTGCCATGCTGCTGGCCGCCAGCGCGCTGGCCGTGCCAGGCAGCGCGCCGGCCATGGCGCAATCGGTCCAGGGCCTTCGCGGCGAAGTGGACGAGGCCGATACGGCCCGTTCCCTGTTGCAGGGCCAGTCGCTGGCCGACCGCCCCACTGCCCTGACCGGCAAACGGAAGAAGGCTTCGCCCCGTCCGGCCGTCGTGCCCGACCCCAGGCCCTATATCCCGCAAGCCGAAGAGACAGGCGACAGTGCCGATGGAGCGGGCCTGTTCGGCACCGCCCGCCTCTCGCCCGAAGAGCCGCGCCTGCCGCGCATACCGCGCGCCCCGGATGACACCGGATCGTCGGAAGACGCATCTCGCCTCCGGCAGACCGGTGAGGATGCGGCCGGCGCCCAGGCACAGGATCTGCTCGGCGGTTCCTTGCGCACGCGCACCGACCCCGCACGCGATGAGGAACGCAATACCCGGCTGCCGCCGGACAACAGGCGTACCGGCTCCGTGGACGGGATCGAGCCGGCGCGCGAAGCCGACCCCTACGCACCGCTCGGCCTGCGTGTCGGCACGTTCACGGTCACGCCCACGCTGGAAACCGGAATGACCGTGACCGACAACGCGCTCAGTTCCCCGGCGAAGGAGACCGGCATCTTCTCCGATACGACGCTGCGTCTGGATGCCGTCTCCAATTGGTCGCGGCACGAGGCGCGGCTCAACGGTTTCGCTTCCTGGCGTCAGGCGGTGAGCGGTCCGGGCGAAAGCGAGCCGAACCTTGGCCTGGACGGCAGCCTCCGGCTGGATTTCGGTGCCGACCACGCCGTGAAGGCCGCTGCGGGCTACGAACTGCGCCGCGAAGCCGCCGAAAGCCCCGTCTCCATTCCGGCCGGCGCGACCCGCCCGCTCCTGCACCGTCTGGATGCCAGCCTTGGCCTTGAGAAAACGGCCGGCCGACTGCGTTACGCGCTTGCCGGAGAGGTCGGGCGCGATGCTTATGGCGACGCGGACCTCACCGGCGGCGGCACGCTCGACCAGTCTGACCGCAACTTCACCCTGATCAACGGCCGCCTGCGCGTCGGTTATGCCGTCTCACCGGCACTGACGCCATTCATCGAGGCGGAATATGGCCGGCGCATCCATGACAATCGCGTGGATTCATCCGGCTACCAGCGCTCCGCCGACCGCTACGCGGTTCGTGGCGGGCTGTCCGTGGATCTGGGAGAGAAGCTGAACGGCGATATCGCGATCGGCTATGTCCGCGAAACGCTCGACGATTCCCGGCTGGCCGACATCGACGGCCTGTCCGTGCTGGCCAACCTGAACTGGTCGCCCGAACGCGGCACGCGCGTTTCGCTGACCGGTGAGACGACCGTCGAGGGAACCACCACCGCTGGCGCGTCCGGTTCGCTGCTGCAATCGGGAACCATCGCCCTGGAGCGCCAGATCCGCGCAAACCTGACGGGAAATGCGCAGTTCACCGCTTCGATGCGTGACTATGCCGGATCGAGCGGCCGCGACATCACGCTGGCCGGACAACTGGGATTCACCTGGTGGCTGAACCGCAATGCCGGCCTGACCACGCGCCTGCGCCATGAACGGCTGACAAGCACGCTGCCCGGCCGTGACTATGCAACGAATTCCGCCTTTCTCGGTCTGAAGCTCCAGCGCTGAAACCGGCCTCAGCCGGTGATCGCCCGCGCCACCGCCTCGACATGGTCCTTCATGTCGGCACGCGCATGAGCCATGGCGAGATTGGCCTCGATGAACCCTTCCGGATTGCCGCAATCGAAGGTGCGCCCGGTGAACGTGTAGCCATAGAAGGCTTGCAAGTCCTTCAGCTTCAGCATGGCGTCGGTGAGCTGGATTTCATTGCCGGCACCGCGTTCCTGGGTTTCCAGGATATCGAAGATCTCCGGCTGCAGGATGTAGCGGCCATTGATGAAGAGGTTGGAGGGCGCAGTGCCCGGCGCCGGCTTCTCCACCATCTCGGTCAGTTCGTAACCGTTGTGAACGTCCTTGCCGCGTCCCACGATACCATATTTGTAGGCATCTTCCGGCTTGCATTCCTGCAGGGAAATGACATTGCCGCCGGTCTTTTCATACAGCGACGCCATCTCGCTCATGCAATTGGTCTGCGCTTGCAGGATCATGTCCGGCAGCAGCAGCGCGAAGGGCTCGTTGCCGACGAGATCGCGGGCGCACCACACCGCATGGCCAAGCCCGAGCGGTTCCTGCTGGCGGGTGAAGCTTGTCGTGCCGGGCGCCGGCTGCATCGCCTTGAGCTGGTCGAGCGCCTCCGCCTTGCCGCGCGTTTCCAGCGTCGTGTACAGCTCGTACTGGATATCGAAATAGTCCTCGATCACGCCCTTGTTGCGCCCGGTCACGAAGATCAGGTGCTCGATTCCCGCTTTCAGCGCCTCGTCCACCACATACTGGATGACCGGCCTGTCGACCACGGTCAGCATTTCCTTGGGGATGGCCTTGGTGGCCGGCAGAAAGCGCGTGCCGAATCCTGCCACGGGAAAGACGGCCTTGCGAAGCTTCTTCATGGTCCTGAAAATCCTGTTCTTTGGCGGTCGTTCTGGCGCAGTCTTGCCACGGTTCGGGTTTAGCAAATGCTCACAATCGCTGCTTCCTCACAGGTCAACGGAGCGAATCCCATGGCGAACCATGTTATGGTAAACCAAATCCTAACCCGTCTGTGAACAGAATGGCCGGCATCCTAACGAGGGAGACTGTCATGACGTTCCGCTTTGCCGGAAAACTCGCAAGGTACACAGGTGCCGCCATGCTTGTGGCCGCCTGCCTGTCGTCCGCCCCTGCCCAGGCGGATGCCGGTTTCCAGCGCTGGATCGCCGGCTTCAAGTCCGTCGCCATGAAGAATGGCGTCTCGTCGTCCACCTATGACCGCGCCTTTCGCGGCGTCAGCGAACCGGACCCGGAAGTGCTGGAAAAGGCGCGCTACCAGCCGGAGTTCAAGGCGCCGCTCTGGCAGTATTTCGACAATCGCGTCCATGACGAATCCGTCGCCATGGGCCGTCAGATGGCGCGCGAATACGGCTCCTGGCTGGACAGGATCGAGCGGCGTTTCGGCGTTGATCGCCACATCCTTCTGGCGATCTGGAGCATCGAATCCAATTACGGGCGCATCCTGACGAATGACCGGGTGATGCGCAACGTGCCCCGCTCGCTGGCAACGCTGGCCTATGGCGACCGGCGCCGCGCCAAGTTCGCCCGCACCCAGCTCATCGCGGCCTTGAAGATCCTCCAGTCCGGCGACATTGACGAAAGCCATCTGACCGGATCCTGGGCCGGCGCCATGGGGCATACGCAGTTCATTCCCACCAGCTATCAGGCCTATGCCGTCGACATGGACGGCAACGGCCGCCGCGACATCTGGAATTCGGTTCCCGATGCGCTTGCCACCGCCGCCAACCTGCTGGCCCGCAATGGCTGGCAGCCCGGCAAGACCTGGGGCTACGAGGTGCAATTGCCGCCCGGACGAAAGTTCCCGGCAGGCACCATGAGCCTTGCCCAGTGGCAGAAGATCGGCGTGACGCGGACAGGCGGGAAGGCCTTTCCCCGCCCCTCCGACCGCGCGGAACTGAAGGCGCTGGACGGGCGCAACGGTCCGGCTTTCCTGATGCTGAAGAATTTCTTCGTGCTCAAGCGCTACAACAACGCGGATACCTATGCGCTGGCCGTCAGCCTGCTGGCCGACGAGATTGCAGGCTATGGCAAGCCGGACCGCGACTGGGACCGCCCCTTCACGCCGTTGAGCTTTGCCGAGAAACAGGAACTGCAGACGCATCTTGCCCGCAAGGGGCTATATGATGGCCCGATTGACGGCAAGATCGGCAGCGGTTCGCAGGCGGCCATCAAGACCTTCCAGGCCCGTGCGGGCTTGACGCAGAACGGCTATCCCAGCAAGGAAGTGCTGAACGTGTTGCGAAGGCAATAGGAGATGCCATGGGCCGGCTGGGCAACAGGCTTGCAATGAAGGCGCTCGCCGCGCTTGTCTGCCTGTGCCTGGCCGTGGTCGGCACGGCGGAGATGGCGCAGGCAGCGCCTGCGAGCAACCGGGAGAATGGCCTGCCGGGGGTGCGAAGCTTCTTTCGCAAGCTTTTTCGCCCGGAGCCCCGGCGTGCCGTCAAGCCCGCCCCGTCGCGCAAGCGGACCATCCGCCAGCGCGCCGCGCCCCGCCAGGCCGCGCCCGCGCCGCAGGAAACCGAACGGGTCGACAAGCTGGAAAACGCCCGCAAGGTGCTTGTCGTCGGCGATTTTCTTGCCGGCGGACTGGCCGACGGTCTCCAGGCAGCCTTTGCGGACCTGCCCGGCGTGTTCGTTGTCGACCGGTCCAACGGCTCATCGGGCTTTGTACGCGATGACTATTACGACTGGCCCGGCCAGATCGGCACCATTCTCGAAGAGGAAGAGCCGGCAATCGTGGTGGTGATGATCGGCTCGAACGATCGCCAGCAGATCCGCACCGATGCAGGCCGCCTCGCCGTCCGTTCGGAGGAATGGGACAAGGAATACAACGCGCGCATCAAGGCGTTCGCGACGGAATTGAAGAACGCCTCCGTTCCGTATCTCTGGGTCGGCATGCCGTCCTTCAGGCTGTCCTCGATGACCGCCGACATGCTGGCCTTCAACGATTTCTACAAGTCCGCCGCGACAGCCAATGGCGGCGAGTTCGTCGACATCTGGAACGGCTTCGTGGATGAGAACGGCAATTTCATCACCACCGGGCCCGACATCAACGGACAGGTCGTGCGTCTGCGCGGTTCGGACGGCATCAACCTGACGAGGGCAGGACGGCGAAAGGTCGCGTTCTATGCGGAAAAGCCGCTGAAAAAGCTGCTTGGCCGCGCCGCCGACCCGAATATCGGCACGCTGACGCCGGAAATGCTGCCCACGCTCTCGCTCGATCCGGTCCCGCTACAGATGAAGATCGACCGGACGGCCCCGATCTCCCTGGCCGATCCGGACCTGGATGGCGGCGACGAGCTTCTGGGCCGTGTCCCCGAACCTGCCGTGGCCTTGCCCTCCGATCCCTCACCGGTGCAACGCCTGACCGTGGAAGGCGTGGCGCCGCCGCCCGAACCCGGCCGTGCAGACGATTTCCGCCGGCCGGTCAACGCAACCCAACCGGTCCGGTTGGAAGGTGGCGGCGCATTGCGCTGAAGGCAGGCTGGACAGGCGTTCAGGCGCCTTTCGTCAACGCCAGGATTTGCCGGGAGACAAACCAGGACACGGGCATCGCGATCACCGCGCCCGCAATCGCCGCCATGATGATCTTCTGGCTTTCAAACATGTTCATCGTCAGAAGCGCGACGATCAGGACGCCCATGATGGTCGGAGCGGCGAGAATGTAAATGGCACCGAGTATTTTCAGCATGACCCACCTCCATGAAACCGGCTGCCAAACGAGCCGGCTCGATATGGGCGGAGGTTTGCGCCACCGGCCGGCATGCGCCTTGATCCATCTCAATATTCGCATGTAAAAAAACAAAAGCGGCGCCGGTTTGCGCCGCTTCTGCCAGTTCTTTACTGCATGGGCGATCAGCGCGGCAGCAGCGTCTCGCCCATCAGATCCTTGTCGATGGCATGCGCGGCCTGACGGCCCTCGCGGATGGCCCAGACCACCAGCGACTGGCCGCGGCGCACGTCGCCGGCTGCATAGAGCTTGTCCACCGTCGTCCTGTAGGTCAACTCGTCGGCGGCCACGTTGGTCGATCCGCGCCGGTCGGTATTGACCGTCATCCGGCCTGCCATCTCGTCCATCAGGCCGCCGGCAATCGGGCCGGCAAAGCCGATGGCGATGAAGGCCAGATCCGCCTTGATGATGAACTCGGTTCCGGCAATCGGGTTGCGCTTCTCGTCCACCTTGCAGCATTTCACGCCGGAAAGGCGCCCGTCCTCGTCGGCGACGAATTCGAGCGTCGCGACCTGGAATTCACGCTCGGCGCCCTCCGCCTGGCTGGACGATGTGCGCATCTTGGTCGCCCAGTAGGGCCACACCGTCAGCTTGTCTTCCACTGCCGGCGGCTGGGGACGGATGTCGAGCTGGGTGACGCGCACCGCGCCCTGGCGGAAGGAGGTGCCCACGCAGTCGGACGCCGTATCGCCGCCGCCCACCACCACGACATGCTTGCCACCGGCGACAACCGGCTCGGACGGCCAGGCCGTCGACTGGATGTCTTCGCCGCCCATGCGCTTGTTGGCCTGCACGAGGAACGGCATGGCGTCATGCACGCCCTCGAACTCGGCGCCGGGAATACCGGCTGCGCGCGGCGTCTCGGAGCCGCCGCAATACAGCACCGCGTCATAGTCGGACAACAGTTCGTCCACGCTCTTGTCGGTGCCGACATTGACATTGCAGAAGAAGGTCACGCCCTCGCCTTCCATCTGCGCAACGCGCCGGTCGATGAAGTGTTTCTCCATCTTGAAATCGGGAATGCCGAAGCGCAGCAGGCCGCCGGGCTTGCTCTCGCGCTCGTAGACATGGACCTCGTGGCCGGCCCGTCCAAGCTGCTGCGCCGCGGCCATTCCGGCAGGCCCCGAACCGATGATGGCAACGCGTTTGCCGGTCTTGGCGGCGGCGGGCTGCGGCTTAATGTAGCCGCGCTCATAGGCCTTGTCGGCCAGTGCCTGCTCCACCGTCTTGATGGCCACCGGAATGTCTTCCAGGTTCAGCGTGCAGGCTTCCTCGCAGGGTGCGGGGCAGATGCGGCCGGTGAATTCCGGAAAGTTGTTGGTGGAATGCAGGTTGCGGATCGCCGTGTCCCAGTCGCCATTGTAGACGAGGTCGTTCCAGTCGGGGATCTGGTTGTGGATCGGGCAGCCCGTGGGGCCATGACAATAGGGAATGCCGCAGTCCATGCAGCGCGCGGCCTGCTTCTGAACCGCCTCGTCCGACATCGGCAGCGTGAACTCGCGGAAATGGCGAATGCGGTCGGAGGCCGGCTGGTACTTGTGCACCTGACGGTCGATTTCGAGAAAACCCGTTACCTTGCCCATTGCTTAAATCCTCTTCACCGGATCACCACGGCCGTGCCCGATGCCGAAACCATCAGCATGGAGCCGCTCGAACCGGTGGAAATGTTTTCGTAGTCGATGTCGATACCGATCACCGCATTGGCGCCGATACGCTCGGCCTCGTCTTCCAGTTCGCGGATCGCGGTTTCGCGCGCATCGCGCAGCACCCGCTCGTAGGAGCCGGAGCGGCCACCCACGATGTCGCGGATGCCGGCGAAGAAATCGCGGAAGATGTTGGTGCCGAGGATCGCCTCGCCCGTGACGATGCCACGATATTCGACGATCTGGCGCCCTTCGATCGAATTGGTTGTCGTTGTGATCATGCCGGTCACTCCGCAGCCACGCCCATCTTCATGCGTTCCATGTCCTGCAGGGCCCGGCGATATTCGACCGGCATCACCTTGCGGAACTTGGGACGGTAGACCGGCCACTCGTTGAGGATTTCGGCCGCCCGGGTCGAGCCGGTGTGATGGTGATGGGCCGCGATCAGCGCATAGAGACGCTCCTCGTCATGGCTGGTCATGTTTTCCATCACGTCGACGCGGCCCTTGTGCGCCAGATCGCCGCCATGGTGGTGCAGCTTCTCCAGCAGGTCGTCTTCCTCGGGCACCGGCTCCAGTTCGACCATGGCCATGTTGCAGCGCTCGGCGAAGTCTCCCGCCTCGTCCAGCACATAGGCCACGCCGCCGGACATGCCAGCCGCGAAATTGCGGCCTGTCTGGCCCAGCACGACGACCACGCCGCCGGTCATGTATTCGCAGCCATGGTCGCCCACGCCCTCGACAACCGCGACGGCGCCGGAATTGCGCACCGCGAAGCGTTCGCCCGCCACGCCGCGGAAGAAGCATTCGCCCTCGATGGCGCCGTAAAGCACGGTATTGCCGGCGATGATGGATTCCTCCGGCACGATGCGCGCGTTCTCCGGTGGCCGGATGATGATGCGCCCGCCGGACAGGCCCTTGCCGACATAGTCATTGCCGTCACCGACCAGTTCGAACGTCACCCCGCGCGTCAGGAACGCACCGAAGGACTGGCCGGCCGTGCCATGCAGCGTCACGCGGATCGTGTCGTCCTTGAGCCCCTTGTGCCCATAGCGCTTGGCCACGGCACCCGACAGCATCGCACCGGCCGAACGATCCGTGTTCCTGATCTCCGTCTCGATGATCACCGGCTGCTTGCTTTCCAGCGCGGGCGCGGCTTCCGCGATCAGCTTGCGGTCGAGGATGTCGTC
>JACKJV010000008.1 GCA_020637775.1 Brucellaceae bacterium
GCAAGGAGGAGAAGGCGGCGGCGAAGGGCAAGGAGGATGATCCGAATCTGGCTGACCTCAAGGAACAGATCGCCGCCATGCAGCGCAAGCTCGACGCCATGTCCTGATTTCGTCCCGCCGGACAGGAATGCGGGCGCCGCTTGATATATCAGGCGGCGCCTTTCTTTTTCGCAGGCGCAAAAAGCGGTGTCACCAGCCGGCCGCCATGCCGTCCTTGCGCGCATCCGATCCGGCCTCCAGGAAGCCGGTTTCGTGGTTGATGCGGATGATCTGGCTGCCGCCCCAGGCTTTTGGCGCCGGTTTCAACCCGTGCCCCCGCGCCGCCAGCCCGGCGATCGCGTCCTCCGCCATGTGCCGTTCATGCAGCAGCGTGCCGCTTTCGTCCCAGAACAGGCGGGCATGATCGATGGCCGCCTGAACATCCATTCCGTGATCCGTCAGGTTGGAAAACACATGCGCATGGCCCATCGGCTGATAGGCCCCGCCCATGACGCCGAAACTGTGCGAAACCCTGCCGTCCTTCATCGCCATGGCGGGGATGATGGTATGCATCGGGCGCTTGCCGCCCTTCATTTCGTTGGGATGGCCTTCCTCGAGGCTGAAACAGGCGCCCCGATTCTGCAACACGATGCCCGATTCCGGCGTTGCCACCAGCGCACCGAAGCCCGAATAGATGGAATTGATGAAGGAGACGGCCCGCCGGTCCCGGTCCACGACGGTCAGGTAGATCGTGTCGGCATCCGGCAGGTCCGGCAGCACGATGTCATCGGCGCGGCGCTCCGGATCGATCCGCGCGGCAAGCGATTCCGTGTGGGCGGGCGACAGGATCTGTTCCGCGCTGGCGCCCATGCTGGCAGGATCGGCGAGGAGATGGTCACGCACCGAATAGGCCAGCCGCGCCGCCTCGATTTCAAGGTGATACCGCGCCGCACCATCGGGCGGCAGCTTGCCGGCGCCAAGCGCGCCCAGGATATTGAGGATCACCAGCGCGACGATGCCCTGCCCGTTCGGCGGGATTTCGAGCACGTCATGGCCGCCGTAGCGGGTGGAAACTGGCGCGACCCAGTCGGCCCGCACCGCCGCAAGGTCTTCCTCATCCATGAAGCCCCCCGCCTTGCGTACGGTCGCGGCGATTTCGGCTGCAACGGGTCCCTCGTAGAAGGCACGCGATCCCCCGGTGGCAATGGCGCGCAGGGTTTTCGCCAGCGCCGGGAAAGCAAAGCGTTCGCCGGTCACCGGCGCCCGCCCTCCGGCCAGGCAATGGCGGGCAGTGCCCTCGTCGCCCGCCAGGCCATCCGCCAGCAAGGCCCAGTCCCAGGCCACCCGTTCGTGAATGGGAAAACCCGCCTCGGCATAATGGATTGCCGGCTGCAGCAGGGCGTCCATGCCCCGTGTGCCAAACCGCTCCGCAAGCCGCGCCCAGGCATCCACCGCGCCCGGCACGGTGATCGAAAGACCGCCGGTCGCCGGCACGCGGGCATGCCCCATGGCCCGCAGCTTTGCCGCATCGGCTGAGGCGGCCACGCGGCCGGAGCCGTTCAGGCCGTGAACGCTGCCGTCCGGTTCCGCCACGATGGCGAAACAGTCGCCGCCAATGCCGGTCATCTGCGGCTCCACCACGGCCAGAACCGCCGATGCGGCAATGGCGGCGTCCACGGCATTGCCGCCGCTTTTGAGAACGTCGAGCGCCACGACGGTGGCCAGCGGATGGGATGTTGCGGCCATGCCGTTTTCAGCGATGACGCGGGAGCGCCCCGGAAGATCGAAACAACGCATCGGGAAACCTACTGGAACGTGACGTCACGGCCGGCCGCGCGCAGCGAAACGGTAAAGCCCGCCAGGACATCGACAAGTGCAATGACCATGAGAATGAAGAAGAGCGATGTCGCCGCGCCCTGGACCAGCAGGAATTCCACCAGATAGGCCACGAAGACGAAGGTGGAGAGAAGATGGTCGACCACCGAGGCGTTGTGCGTGCGCGTGGCCTTGAGGATCTCGAGGAACAGCAGCACCAGCGCCACGACGAGGATCAGGTCCGCGACCGTCAGCGTGAAGACCCCGCCGGACATCATTTGCATGGAAAACACGGCCCCCGCGAACGGAGCGTCCGCCGCACCGAAAACGCCGGCAAGGCCGAGATTGTAGACAAGGAACGGTATGATGAGCAGGGGAATGAGACCGAGCACGGCAGGAGCCCTCCGGGGATTCGCGGTGCGCGGATGGTGGTGCCCGCGCCCCGTTCCGTCAAGCGGCATTGGCACAAACGGAAACCGGCCGCCCGCCAGGGCAGCCGGTCTCGAAACGGATATGCCACGCCCCCCCCGAGGGTAGGGGAAGGGCGCCGGCCTTATTCCTTGGCTTCCAGGATCTGGCGGCCGCGATACATGCCGGTCTTCAGATCGACATGATGCGGGCGGCGCAGTTCGCCGGAATTCTTGTCCTCGACATAGGTCGGGTTCTTCAGCGCGTCGGCGGAGCGGCGCATGCCGCGCTTCGACGGCGTCACTTTTCTTTTCGGTACAGCCATGTTTCTACTCCGGTAAAAGCCAGACAAGCCAGCCGCATCACGCCCCCTCGGAGCGGCGGTCCGGCCTTTTAGTCCTGAAATCCGGGCTGCCTATACACGTCCGCGAAGGGTTTGACCAGCATCCCGGCCAAAAAAAACACGTGGCCGTCATTCCGTTCGCACGCAGTCCACATAGCCGCCCGCCTTGGCCGCGCGCTGTTCGATCACCCGCGCCACGCGTGCCATGCCGCGCGACGGCCTTGAGGGAATGCGCGTGTAGGGATTGGGCAGCGATGCTGTCAACAACGCAGCCTGGCGCCCGGTCAGCTTGGCCGCGCTGCGTCCGAACTGCGCCTGCGCCGCCGCTTCCACGCCATAGAGGCCATCGCCCAGCTCCGCGATATTGAGGTAGATTTCCATGATCCGCCGTTTCGGCAGGATGGCATCCACCATCAGCGCATAGGGAATTTCCAGCGCCTTGCGAACATAGGACCGCCCCGGCCAGAGATAGAGGTTCTTGACCACCTGCATGGTGATGGTGGAGGCGCCGCGCACCGCCTCGCCCTCCAGCGCATCGTCGATGACCTTGTTCAGTTCGGCGAAATCCACGCCATGATGGGAGCAGAACTGCCCGTCCTCCGACATGATCACCGAATGGACCAGTACCGGCGCGACCGTTTCCAGGCTGGCCCATTGCCGCTCATAGCCCTTCAGCGTCACCAGGTCGCGGAGCATCAGGGTGGAAACGGGGTGTACGAACGGCAGGGCATTGAGAAGCGTGAGCAGGACAGGAAGCAGGGCCAGCGCCGCCAGGGCGAACAGGCCCCTGGCACCCCAGCGCCGCCACTGACGCCTGCGGCCGGAGGCGCCCGGCACCTGCTTTGCGGCCGGGCCCGTCTTTTTCTTCGGTTCGGTTTTCCTTGGCCTGGCTGCCACGGCGACTTTCCTGCAACGCTTTGCCCGACATACCCCGCCCTTGGACCGGTCGCAATGGAACCATCGGAAATGAGCCGCTTGACCCGGACGGTGTTTCGTCGCATGCGCTTGCCCATGACAGAGCCATCCGATTTCCAGTCAGCGCTTGCCCGGCATGCCGATACGCTCGGTGTGCTTCTGGCAAACCTGCTCGACACACGCCCGCTCGATGGCGAAATCGCAAGGCCGGACCATCTGATGGCCGCCATGCGCCACGGTGCGCTGAATGGCGGCAAGCGGCTGCGCCCCTTTCTGCTCGTCGAGACCGCGCGCCTTTTCGACAAGACCGGCGAAGCGGTCATGCGCGTGGCCGCCGCGCTGGAATGCGTTCATTGCTATTCGCTCATCCATGACGACCTGCCTGCCATGGATGACGACGACATGCGCCGAGGACGGCCCACCGTCCACAAGGCCTTCGACGAGGCGACCGCGATCCTGGCCGGCGACAGCCTGCTGACCTTCGCCTTCGACATCGTGGCGGACCCCGCGACCGATCTTGCCGACCGGCTGAAGACATCCCTCATCCTCCGGCTGGCGCGCGCCGCCGGCCCCGGCGGCATGGCCGGCGGCCAGGCGCTCGATCTCGACGCGGCGCAAAACCGCCCCGATGAGGAGGGCATCATCCGCCTTCAGGCCATGAAGACCGGCGCGCTCATCCGTTTTGCCTGCGAGGCTGGCGCCATTGCCGCCAATGCACCCATGGCCGACCGCGACCGCCTCGCCGCCTTCGGCTCGGCCATCGGCCTTGCCTTCCAGCTCGCCGATGACCTGCTCGACCTGACAGCCGATGCAGGCACGCTGGGCAAGGCCACCGGCAAGGATGCCGGCGCCGGCAAGGCCACGCTGGCAGGTCTGCATGGCGCCGAATGGACCCGCCGCCAGCTCAATGCGCTGGTGGAAGAGGCCTGCGGCCTGCTGGAGCCCTATGGCGCCAGGGCATCGCTGCTTCTCGATGCCGCCCGCTTCGTTGCCATCCGGGATCGGTGAGGCGAAGCCGCAAGGGCCTTAAGGGCCAATTCGGCCAGGCATGTTAAGCTGGCCTTAAGGTTAATTGCCGACTGTGGAAATGAAGATCCACAGCGCCAAGGCTTGCCTGATGTCCAAAATCCTGACCCGTGCCTATCTGCGCACCAGGATCATTCTGGCTATGGCGCTCATGCTTGCATGCGTCGTCGCAGGCACGAGCTATGTCTACCTCAACACCGAGGCGACGAAACGCTCCGCGCAATTCAATGCCGTCATCTCCGAGGCGGCGAACGCAACCGAACTCCTGCTCTACCAGATCAGCCAGATCGACGCGGTCCGCAAGGATCCCGCCTATCACTTCAAGGCATCCGGGGAGCGCGCCCGTGCGCTCGGCGCCATTCAGGCCGATCTCGATGCCACTCTTGGCCGGTTGCAGCATGCCTTCCGCACCATCGCGCTGACCGAGGAAGGCGATATCACCGTCCTGGAAAGCCGCCGGCTGACGATGGAGGAAACCGGCGCCATGGCCGGGAATGCCGAAGCCTTCGGTGCTTTGACCGGGCTGCACATGCCGCCCGCCCTGCGCGCCATCTGGTATGGCGAAGACGCCGGGTTCCGCCTGCGCGATTCGCTCAAGGAAATCATATCCCAGGCCAACCGGATCGGCCTCTACCGCGATCTTTCCTCACGGGCGGCGATTCGCACGTTCGATCAGGTCCGCACGCTGGCGGCCGATCAGTTGCGGCCCGGCCTGGCCCGGTTGAACCAGAAGCTCGGGGAAGAGGTCATCGCCGCCCAGGACGGGTTGCGCTATGCCATGCTGGTGACCGCGGCCTTCATGTGCATCGCCAGCCTGACCATCGGCCTTGCCATCCTGCTGCCTCTGGAGGCCGCCGTTCTCGATGCCCAGGACAAGCTGGCCGCCTCGCGCAACGAAGCCGAGCGGGCGCGCGAGGCCGCCCAGGCCGCCGACCGGGCAAAATCGGAATTCCTGGCCAACATGAGCCATGAAATCCGTACGCCCATGAACGGCGTTCTGGGCATGGCCGAACTTCTTGCCAGGACAAGTCTCGACGCGCGCCAGAAGACCTTTACCGACATCATCGTCAAATCCGGCAATGCGCTGCTGACCATCATCAACGACATCCTCGACTTCTCCAAGATCGATGCCGGTCAGCTTGAACTCGATCCCGCGCCCTTCCGCCTCGGCGAGGCCGTGGAGGATGTCGCCACGCTCGTCTCCGCGCGGGTCGCGGAAAAGGATCTCGAACTGATCGTGCGCATCGACCCTGCGCTGCCATCCGTCGTCTCCGGGGATGTCGGCCGCTTCCGGCAGATCGTGACCAACCTGCTTGGCAATGCGGTCAAGTTCACCGAGACAGGCCATGTCCTGGTGGATGTTTCCGGTGACATCCGCAATGGCATCGCCCATCTGCGGGTGGCCGTGCAGGATACCGGTGTCGGCATTCCGCAGGAGAAACTGCAGGCCGTCTTCGACAAGTTCGCGCAGGTTGACGGCTCGTCCACCCGCCGCCACGAAGGCACCGGCCTCGGCCTTGCCATCGCCTCGCGGCTGATCGAACTGATGGGCGGCCAGATCGGCGTGGAATCCGAGTTCGGAAAGGGATCGACCTTCTGGTTCACCGTTCCCCTGCCCGTGGCGGAGTCGGATCGCGCGCCCCGCCGTCTGCCGGTCGATGTCACCGGCGCCCGCGTCCTGGTCATCGACGACAACCCGGTCAACCGCTCCATCCTGTCGGAGCAACTGAATGCCTGGGGCTTCGAATGCGCGGCCGCGGAAAACGGCCCCGTCGGCCTGGCCTTCATGGATCGCGCGGCCGAGGTCGGCATGGAAATCGACTGCATCATCCTCGACTACCAGATGCCCGGCATGAACGGCGAGGAGGTGTTGCGCGCCTTCCGTCAGCGTCCAGGCTTCTCCGTCCCCGTGGTCATGCTCACATCCGTCGACCATGCCGATGTCGGGCGCATGATTCTCAGGCACGGCATCGCTTCGCACCTGACCAAGCCGGCCCGTTCCTCACTGCTTCTGGAAACCCTTGTCGAGGTGATGCAGGCCGCGCGCGCGCCAAAGGAAGCAGCGCCATCTTCCATGGCTGCCCTTGCCGAGGCGATGAGCGCACGCAACCGCAGCGAAGCTCCGGAGCAGGAACCGGCGCCGCCGCCTGCCGGCAGCCGGGATGTGGCCGCACCGGCCCCGCGCGAGCGCCGCTTCACCAATCGCGCCGGTGCGCCGCTCGACGTCCTCGTCGCGGAGGACAACGAGGTCAACCAGATCGTGTTCACGCAGATCCTGTCCAGCCTCGATGTCACGTTCCGGATCGTGGGCAATGGCCGACTGGCAGTGGAGGCACACCGCACCCACAAGCCCGAACTGGTCATCATGGATGTATCGATGCCGGAAATGAACGGCCTGGAGGCAACCGCCCTCATCCGGCAGGCGGACGAAACGGCCGGACGCCACACACCCATCATCGGCGTGACCGCGCATGCGCTGAAGGGCGACCGCGAGAAATGCCTGGAAGCGGGGATGGACGACTATCTGTCCAAACCCGTTTCGCCGGACAAGCTGGCCGAGAAGATCGGCAAGTGGCTGAAGAAGGCGGACATCCAGGCGGCCTGAACCGGATGCGCCGCGCCGCGCCTATTCCGCGGCCGCATGACGCCCGCCGCCGAAACGCCGCTCGATATAATCGGCCACCATCACCTGGAATTCCCCGGCAATGTTGGCGCCGCGCAGCGTGGCCGCCTTCCTGCCCTCGATGAACACGGGCGCCGCCGGCGTCTCGCCCGTGCCCGGCAAGGATATGCCGATATCGGCATGCTTGCTCTCGCCCGGCCCGTTGACGATACAGCCCATCACCGCCACCGACAGGGCCTCCACGCCCGGATATTTCTCCCGCCACACCGGCATGTTGGCGCGCAGGTCCTCCTGGATCGCCTGCGCCAGCTCCTGGAACACGGTGGATGTGGTGCGACCGCAGCCCGGACAGGCCGCGACGATGGGCACAAACTGCCTGAAGCCCATCGTCTGGAGCAGTTCCTGCGCCACCTGGACCTCGCGCGTCCGGTCGCCGCCCGGCTCCGGCGTCAGCGAGATTCGGATCGTGTCGCCAATGCCCTGCTGCAACAGGATGCCCATGGCGGCGGAAGAAGCGACGATGCCTTTCGTGCCCATGCCCGCCTCGGTCAGGCCCAGATGAAGGGCATGGTCCGAACGCGCCGCCAGCATGGTATAGACGGCGATGAGGTCCTGCACCTGCGAGACCTTGGCCGACAGGATGATCCGGTCGCGGCCAAGCCCGATTTCCTCGGCCAGTTGCGCCGACAGCAGCGCCGATTGCACGATGGCCTCGCGCATCACCTCGTTGGCGGTCAGCGGCGCGCCCTTGGCATGGTTCTCGTCCATCAGGCGGGTCAGCAGTTCCTGGTCCAGCGAGCCCCAGTTGACGCCGATGCGCACCGGCTTGTCATGCCGGATCGCGGTTTCGATGATGGCGGCGAACTGCCGGTCCTTCTTGTCCTTGAAGCCGACATTGCCCGGATTGATGCGGTACTTGGCCAGCGCCTCGGCGCAGGCCGGATGGTCTGCCAGCAGCTTATGGCCGATATAGTGGAAATCGCCGACCAGCGGCACGTCGACACCCAGCCGGTCCAGCCGCTCGCGGATGCGCGGAACCTGGGCCGCCGCTTCGTCGCGATCCACCGTGATGCGCACGACCTCGGACCCGGCGCGCGCCAGGGCCGCGACCTGCGCCACCGTGGCATCTGCGTCGGCTGTATCCGTATTGGTCATGGATTGCAAGACCACCGGCGCTTCTCCGCCGACCATGACATCGCCGACGCGCACGCCGACCGTCTTCTTGCGCGGGAAGGGATGGGAGAAATACTGCGTCATGGTGATCCTGCCATTGGATTTGGCTGTGCTGTCCGATGTGGCGGCGACGGGCCTGATTGTCAACGGTCGCGGGCAGGCGTGGAAGGTCATGGACGGACAAGCCGGCAAGCCCTTCTCATCCTCGCAGGAAAAGATGACGCAAATTTAATGCCGCTTTCGGTTGATCTTTTGTCGCGTTGCAACAATGTTCTTTTGCATCGCAACAAAGCTTTGGAGTTCGCCATGTCCACGCCACGCACTGCCGTCATCACCGGCTCGACCTCGGGCATCGGACTGGGCATCGCCCACGCCCTGGCAGCCAGCGGCTGCAATATCGTCATCAACTCCTTTTCCGACAGCGACGACGATCACGCCATTGCGGCCGGCATGGCGCAGACCCACGGCATCGAGGCCGTCTACATCCAGGCGGACATGTCCAAACCCGACCAGTGCCGCGGCCTGATCGCCAAGGCGGCCGAACGCTTCGGCACCGTCGACATTCTTGTCAACAATGCCGGCATCCAGCATGTGGCGAAGGTCGAGGATTTTCCGCCGGAAAAGTGGGACGCCATCCTGGCAATCAACCTGTCGTCCTCGTTTCACACCATCGCAGCCGCCGCGCCGATGATGAAACGGGCCGGCTGGGGCCGCATCGTCAACATTGCCTCGGCCCATGGCCTGACCGCCTCCCCCTACAAGTCGGCCTATGTCTCCGCCAAGCATGGCCTCGTTGGCCTGACGAAGACCGTGGCGCTTGAAATGGCGGAAGCACGCGTCGCCGTCACATGCAATGCCATCTGCCCGGGCTATGTGAAGACGCCCCTGGTCGAGGGCCAGATCGCCGACCAGATGAAGGCCCATGGCATGGGCCGCGACGAAGTGATCGAGAAGGTGATTCTCGAACGCCAGCCGACGAAGGAATTTGCGACGGTCGAGGAAATCGGCGGAACCGCTGTCTTCCTTTGCTCCGAAGCCGCCGCCCAGATCACCGGGACCACGATCTCCATCGACGGCGGCTGGACCGCGCTGTAGCGGCGAGGAGCGCAACATGAGACGCGCGAACGATACCTCGCCGCCGGCCAGGCCGGTCAACCTTGCGCTCCAGGGCGGCGGCTCCCATGGCGCCTTCACCTGGGGCGTGCTCGACCGGCTTCTGGAAGACACGCGCATCCGCTTCGATGCAGTGTCAGGCACCTCCGCCGGTGCGATGAACGCGGTTGCGCTGGCCGACGGATGGGTGCGCGGCGGACGCGAAGGCGCGCGTGAGCGCCTCCATGCCTTCTGGCAGGCCGTTGGCATGAAAGGGCGTTTCTCGCCCTTTCAGCGCACGCCATGGGATGTGTTTCTGGGCAACTGGACGGTGACCAGCAACCCGGCCTATGCCTTTTTCGACTTCCTGTCGCGCATGGTCTCGCCGGCCATGGCCAACCCGCTGGGCATCAATCCGTTGCGCGAGGCCGTGGAGGCGCAGATCGATTTCGCCAATGTCCGCGCCTGTGAGACGATGCGCCTCTTCATCTCGGCGACAAGCGTCCAGACCGGCCAGTTGCGGGTCTTTTCCGATGGCGAGATCGACGTGGATACGGTCATGGCCTCCGCCTGCCTTCCGACCATCTTCCAGCCCGTCCGGATCGGCGGGGAAGACTACTGGGACGGCGGCTATGGCGGCAACCCGGCGCTTTTCCCGTTTTTCTATGCCAACACCACGGAAGACGTGCTGCTGGTCCAGATCAATCCGATACGCCGGGCGGAAACGCCGGTCACGGCGCGTGAAATCCAGAACCGGATCGACGAGATCACCTTCAACGCGGCCCTGCTGCGCGAGTTCCGGGCCATCGCCTTCGTCAAGAAACTGATCGAGAACGGCAATATCAGCCATCAGCACTACCGTGATATTCGCATGCATCGAATCGATGCAGACGAGGCGTTGGCCGGCCTGTCCGCCGATTCGAAGATCTCCGCCGAATGGGAATTCCTGAAATACATGCGTGACCTTGGCCGCGCGGCGGCCGACGACTGGCTGGAGGACGGTGTTCACAATGTCGGCATACGCGCCGGGCTCGACCTTTCGGACGAACTCGATCCGGCCATGGCACCCGTTCCCAGGCGTCCCGTCGGCCGCCGGGTCCGTGATTTCCTCGCCATGCGCACCCGGCCGCACAGGATGTGAGCCGGCACGCAAGGCGCCCTGCAAGAAGGCCGGCCGGCTCAGCCCGCGCCAGCGCCGATCGCCGCCATCTGCATGGCAAGGAAACGCTCCAGCGCCTGTTCGCGGTCCTCTTTCGCCCTGACCCGCAGCTTCATCCCCTCCAGCCAGTCGGAAAGCTGGGTCGCCAGCAAGGGACCATCGAGCGGCGCGCGCGCCCCCGCCGCCTCGTAGACCGGCGCCAGAAGCGCGACCTTGCGCGCCTTCCAGTCATCCAGCCAGCCGGCGGACAGCCCGCTCTTCATGTCGATGAGTTCGGCGCCGTGCGGTGTCGCCTCCATTTGCGCCATCATGTCGAGAATGCCTTCGCGGATGGCTGCCGCGATCCGTTCCCTGGCCGGCGCCGGGCGCACGAGCGCCTTGCGCATGACCTCCAGCGACTCCTCCAGCATGGCTGTTGCGCCGGCGTCGTAGATCGCCTGCTTGTTGCGAAAGAACTGGTAAAGCGCCGGCCGCGACATGCCGGCGGCCTGGGCGATGTCGTCCATCGTCACGCGCGAGAAACCGTAGGCCATGAACTGGCCGATGGCTGCGTGAAGGATGGCGGACTGCTTGTCGGTCTGGATATGCGTCGTCATCCCGGCACCATAAGACGGCGCGCACGCATTGACAATCTGACATTTTGACGAATAATGTCAGAACGTGAAACCAAAGGGGTCCGCCATGCAATTGACGGTCAATGGGAAGACGTTCGAGGTCGATGTCGAGCCTGACATGCCTCTGCTCTGGGTCTTGCGCGATGAACTCGGCCTGACAGGCACCAAATATGGCTGCGGCATTGCCCGGTGCGGCGCCTGCACGGTGCATGTCGATGGCATGCCGGTGCGTTCCTGCCAGCTTGCCGCTGCCGATGTGGACGGCGAGATCACCACCATCGAAGGCCTTGGCGCGCCCGATGCGCTACATGCCGTCCAGGCGGCCTGGATCGAGCATCAGGTGGCCCAGTGCGGCTATTGCCAGTCCGGGCAGATCATGGCGGCCGCCGCCTTCCTCGAAACCAATCCGGACCCGTCCGACTCCGATATCGACGCGGCCATGTCCGCCAATCTTTGCCGCTGCGGAACCTATCCGCGCATCCGCGAGGCGGTGAAGGCCGCCGCCGGCAAGCTTCAGGGAGTGTGAGCATGGGACGCGTTGCAACGATCACCCGCCGAACGCTTCTCGTGGGCGCGGCAGCCGTGGCCGGCGGTGTGGCCTTTGGGGTCTGGCGCTATCGCACCCCTTATGCCAACCCGCTCCTGGACGAACTGGACAGCGGCGAGGCCGCCATCACGCCCTATGTGAAGATCGATGCCGATGGCGTGACCCTGATCACCCCGCGCGCTGACAAGGGCCAGGGCGTCTACCACATTCAGGCCGCCCTGCTGGCCGAGGAACTGGATGTGGATCTCGATCAGGTGCGCGTTGATCCAGGCCCCCCGTCAAGGGCCTACTGGAACACGGCCCTTGCCACCGAAGCCGCCGATTTCATGGTCCCTTCGGCGGGCATGATGCAGAATGCCGCCACGGTGGGCCTTTCCGCAGTGATGAAGTTCATCGGCATGCAGATCACCGGCGGTTCGACCACGGTCCCCGACCAGTTCGAGAAGTTGCGCATTGCCGGCGCCGTGGCGCGCGAAACGCTCAAGGCTGCCGCCGCGAAGCAGGCCGGCGTTTCCGTCTCGCGCTTGACGACGCAAAGCGGCACCGTGATCCTGCCGGACGGTTCGCGCATGACCTATTCCGAACTGGCCCCTGTCGCCGCCACCATCGATCCGGTCGAGGAGGTCACGCTGCGCGACCCCTCGCAATGGCGCCTGCTCGGCAAGCCCATGCAACGCATCGACATGGTGGCCAAATGCACCGGCACGCAGGTCTATGGCATAGACGAGGCCATCGAGGGCATGGTCCACGCCACCGTTCTGCTCAATCCGGCCCAGGGCGGCGCGATCAACGGCTTTGACGCCCGCGAGGCCGGGAAGATGCGCGGCGTGAAGGCCGTGGTGCCTGTCACCGGCGGCGTCGGAATCGTCGCCGACAACACATGGCGTGCGTTCCAGGCCGCAAAGGCGGTGAAAGCCGACTGGGGCAAGGCCGCCTTTCCCGCCACCATGGACGAGCACTGGCAGACACTGGCCGATTCCTTCATCGCCGACCGCCAGGACAGCCGCAACCGGGACGATGGCGACGTGGAGATCGCCATTGCCGAAAGCGCGCCGGTCGAGGCGGAGTACCGTGCGCCCTATCTGGCCCATGCACCGCTGGAGCCGATCAGCGCCATCGTCCGTGTGGCCGATGACGCTGTGGACGTATGGACGGGCACGCAGATCCCGCGCTTCACCCAGGCCAACGTGGCGCGGATCACCGGCATCGATGCCGAGAAGGTGCGCGTTCATGTCTACATGATGGGCGGCAGCTTCGGCCACCGTCTTGAGGACGAAGTCGTCAAGCAGGCCGCGGAAATCGCCGTCCAGATGAAGGGCACACCGGTCAAGCTTACCTATTCGCGCGAAGAGGACATGACGCATGACTTCGTTCGCCAGATCGCCATGGCCCGGCTGCGCGGCACGGTGCGCGACGGCAGGGTCGAAACCCTTGACCTGGGCATCGCCATGCCCGCCGTCATGGCCAGCCAACTGTCCCGCCAGGGCCTTTCGGCTGCCGGCCCGGATAACCAGATCGTCGCCGGTGCGTGGGATCAGCCCTTTGCCATTCCCAATCAGCGGGTGACCGGTTACCGGGCGCCGGAACTCGCCCCGATCAGTTCCTGGCGCTCCGTCGGCGCATCCTCCAACGGCTTTTTCTACAACGCCGCGCTGGACGAGCTGATCGCGGCTGCCGGCGCCGATCCGATGGCCGAGCGCCTGCGCCTGTGCAGCGATCCGCTGGCCCGCAAGGTGCTGGAAGCGGTGGCAGAAATGTCAGACTGGTCCGGCCCGAAACCCGGTTCAGGACGCGGACGCGGCGTCGCCCTGACGAAATCCTTCGGCGTCCATTGCGCCCAGGTCGTCGAGGTGAGCGATACCGCGGACGGCATCCGGATCGACCGGGTCTGGGTGGCGGCGGAGGTGGGCACCGTGCTCGATCCGGTCAATTTCGACAATCTCGTCAAGGGCGGCGTCATCTTCGGCCTCGCGCACGCGATGAATTGCGAGATCACCTATACGGACGGGATAGCCGACCAGACCAATTTCCATGCCTTCGAGGGCATGCGTCTTTACCAGTGCCCCGACATCACGGTGCGCGGGCTGGAAAACGGCGGGAAGGTGCTGGGCATTGGTGAGCCGCCCGTGCCGCCGGCCGCCCCGGCACTGGCCGGCGCCATCTTCGCCGCCACGGGTACGCGCCTGCGCGAGATGCCGTTCAACAAGTTCGTCGATTTCGCATGAGGCCCGCCATGAAGAAGATGCTCGCAGCCGCATCCCTGCTCCTCGGCACCCTGGGCCTTGCGCTCGCGGCAGAGGGCGGCGCGGTGATCGATCCGCCTGCCCGGGGATCGGTTTCGGCCGAACAGGGCCTTGCCGCGTTCGACCGCATATTCGCGGTCGTGTCGCATCCGCGCTGCGCCAATTGCCACGTCGGCCCGGACAATGTGCCCATGTGGTCCGGCCCCTCCTATGGGAAAGCCGGACCGCACGGCATGAACATCAATGCCGGGGCAAGCCGCATCGGCGCCGAATCCCTGGCTTGCGCGACCTGTCACACCACCTTGTCCCAGGATCGCGAGGGCGCCAACGCCACGCCCCATGCCGCGCCCCGCGTGGCGCTGGAATGGCGCCTGGCGCCGGTCGAATTCCAGTGGTTCGGCAAATCGAAGGCAGAGATTTGCGCCCAGTTGTCCGACCCGGAGCGCACCGGCGGCCGCGACGCGCAGGGCCTGGCGGATCATCTGGCGGAGGACGCGGGGCATGGCGGCTTCGTCAAATGGGGCTGGCAACCCGGCGGCACCCGCGAAGCCGCGCCCTACACCTTGCAGGACCATGTCAACGACGTGCTGGCATGGGGTGCAGCGGGAACGCCCTGTCCGCAGGACTGACCCGCGACAGCAAATGCAGCAGCTATTGCCGCCACGAGGCGTTGCAATCGCGTAACCATGACGCGTTTTGTGGCAGGAGACGTGCCGCCTTCATCCGGATGCGTCTTTTGTGCGACGCACAAGCGTGATATGAACCTTGCCTTGCATCCGCGCCGGCCAATCGCCACATCCGGTTGGAGCGAAGCGCGAACAACGGCCATGCCCGGACGCACAGGGCGAAAGCAACGGCCGGAACGGACGGGAACCAATGGCTCGATTTCCTTTTCACCGGATTGCCGCATTCGTCGTGCTGGCGGCATCGGCGGCATGGGTGGTGACGGGCGAGTTTTCCTCCGTCGGCTCCGCCGCAAACGAAACGTCAGCACCGCCGGCGCAGACGCAGGACACGGCACCCGCGCCACAGCAACAGGAAGCGCCTGCGCGCGAGCTGAAAACCGTCGCCGTCATCGACCCGCCTTTCATCGCGCACAACCGCGCGATCCGCATTTCCGGCCAGACCGAGGCCGACAAGAAGGCCCAGATCGCCACCCGGGCGGCAGGCATCATCGCCGAACTGCCTGTTTCACAGGGCGACCCCGTTGACGAAGGCGACCTGATCCTCTCGCTGGACAATGAGGGCAAGGCCGCGGCCGTGGACTCCGCCCGTGCCGTGCTGGCCCAGAGGGAAAAGGAATTCGAGGCATCCGAAAGGCTGGCGCGCCAGGGCAGCCTGCCCAAGCTTCAGCTTGAAACCGCGCGTTCGGCGCTGGCCACGGCCCGTTCACAGCTTGAACAGGCGGAGGCCGAACTGTCGCGTTTCGAGCTTCGCGCGCCCTTTTCCGGCATCGTTGACAAGGTGCAGGTGGAACTGGGCAGTTCCGTCCAGCAGGGCGCCCCCGTGGCCACCCTTTTGTCGCTCGATCCCGTGATTGCCGCCGGCGAAGTGTCGGAACGCGATCTCGGCTTCATCGAGACAGGCGACAAGGCAGAGGTGCGGCTGATCTCGGGGCAAACGGTGGAGGGCGCCATCCGCTATGTTTCCCGCCAGGCCAGCGATGCGACGCGCACATTCCCGGTGGAGATCGCGATCCCGAACCCGGACCGCGCCATTCCCGCAGGCATGACGGCGGAGATCACGCTGCGGACCGATCCCGTCAAGGCCGTCAAATTGCCCCGTTCCGTCGTCACGCTTTCCGAAACCGGCGATCTCGGCGTGCGTGTGGCCCGTGCCGACGGCACTGCGGGTTTCGTGCCGATCGACCTCATTGACGACACGCCTGAAGGCCTCGTCCTGGCCGGCATTCCGGAGGACGCGCGCATCATCGTGGCGGGTCAGGATCTCGTCAGGGACGGCGAAAGGATCAATGCCGTGCCGGCCGACCTGGACATGCTGCGGCGCCTGGCCGGCAGCCAGCCAACCAACTGACGGGAGCGCTCCATGGGCCTTGTGGGCCATGCCATACGCAATGCGCGGCTGACCATCTCCGTCCTGCTCTTCCTGCTGGTGGCGGGCGCGATGTCCTATGTCTCGATCCCGAAGGAAGCCGAGCCGGACGTCCAGATCCCCATCATCTATGTATCCCTGCACTACCAGGGCATTTCGCCGGAGGATTCCGAACGGCTTCTCCTTCGTCCGGTCGAAACGCGGCTCAAGAACATCACCGGCGTGAAGGAAATGCGCTCGACCGCCTACCAGGGCGGCGGCAACGTGATCGTGGAATTCCAGGCCGGAACGGATCTCGACAAGGCGCTTGATGACGTCCGCAACAAGGTGGACGACGCCAAACCCGACCTGCCGGACGGCGCCGACGAACCAAGCGTCAACGAGGTCAACATTTCCGAATTTCCGGTCCTCGTGGTTACGCTTTCCGGCGATGTGCCCGAGCGTGCGCTGACCAGGGCGGCGCGCGAGCTGCGCGACCGTATCGAGGAAGTGAACGGTGTGCTGGATGCCGCCTTGCGCGGGGCGCGTGACGATCTCGTCGAGGTCATCATCGATCCCGTCAAGCTGTCCTCCTACGGCCTGCGCCTGGACCAGATGATCGCCGGCGTGAACGCCAACAATTCGCTCGTCGCCGCCGGCCAGATGCAGGGCGACGAAGGCAGGTACGCCGTCAAGGTTCCATCCCTGATCGAGACGGTGGAGGATGTTGCCAACCTGCCCATCGTCGCCGGGCCGAACGCGGTGGTACGCGCCCGCGATCTCGCCACCATCCGCTCCACGTTCAAGGATGCCGAGACGATAACCCGGCTCAACGGCAAGCCGGCTATCGCCATCGAGGTCTCCAAGCGCACCGGCGCCAATCTCGTCGAGACCGTCGACGCGGTGAAGGCCGCGGCCACGCAGTTCCAGGCCCTGCTTCCGCCCGGCGCCGAAGTGGCGTTCAGCCAGGACAAGTCGACCACGATCCGCCAGCTTCTGGGCGACCTGCAGAATTCGGTGCTGACGGCCGTCATCCTGGTCTTCATCGTCATACTCTACGCGCTTTCGGGCCGCGCCTCGCTTCTCATCGGCCTGGCCATTCCCGCCTCTTTCCTGATGGGGATACTCGGCCTGTCGCTGGCAGGACTCACCGTCAACATCGTTGTCCTGTTCAGCCTCATCCTTGCGGTCGGCATGCTGGTGGACGATGCCATCATCGTCACCGAATTCGCCGAGCGGCGCATGAGCGAGGGCATGGGCAAGCAGGAAGCCTTCGCGCTTGCGGCCCAGCGCATGGCCGGTCCGGTCATCGCCTCCACCATGACCCGCATCGCCGCCTTTTCGCCGCTCCTCTTCTGGCCCGGCGTGGTCGGCGAATTCATGAAATACATGCCGATCACGCTGATCGCCACGCTCTCGGCATCTCTGGTCTACGCCCTGATCTTCACGCCGACGCTGGGCGCGCTCTTCGCCAGCCGCACGGTCGCCGAACCCTCGGGGCGCGACGGGCTTTACATGTGGGTGGCCAAGCGTGCCATCCGTCACCCCTTCATCGTCATGACCGCCTCCATCGGCCTGCTCGTCGCCGTGCCCATGGCCTATGGCAAATACGGGTCGGGTGTCGAGTTCTTCCCCAATGTGGAGCCGGAATACGGACTGCTCTATGTCCATGCGCGCGGCAACCTCTCGCTGGAAGAACAGGATGCGGCGGTGCGGCGCGCCGAGGAGCGCATTCTCGGCTGGCCTGGCATCGAAACCGTCTACACGCGGGCCGGCAGCGTCCAGGGCAGTGGCGGCGCCCAGGTCGACGAGGATGTTGTCGGGGTCATCCAGTATGAGTTCATAGACTGGCGCGAGCGCAAGCCGGCGTCGGAGATCCTTGCCGATCTGCGCCTCGCCATGCGTGGCATTCCCGGTGTCGAGATCGAGGTTTCGGTGCCCCAGGCCGGCCCGCCCACCGGCAAGGCGATCCAGTTGCGCCTGTCCGCCGACGATCCCGCGGGCCTCAATGACACGGCGCGCGAAGTCGCCGCCATGCTGGAATCCGTGCCGGACGTGATCGACATTTCCGACGGCCTGCCCTCGCCCGGCATCGACTGGGAACTTCAGGTGGACCGTACGCTCGCCGCGCAATATGGCATCGGGCCGGCTTCCGTCGGCACCGTGGTCCAGCTTGTCACCACGGGGCTGAAACTGTCCGACTACCGGCCTGCCGGGGCTGATGACGCGGTGGACATCCGCCTGCGCCTGCCGGAGGACCGGCGGACGCTGGCCACGCTGGACCAGTTGCGTGTCGAGACCGCCCAGGGGTCGGTTCCCATTTCCAATTTCGTTACCCGCAAGCCGGCGCCCCGCACCGGCACGCTCAACCGAATCGACGGTACCCGCACGGTCACCGTTCAGGCCGGCATTCGCGAAGGCGTGCAGGCCGACAAGGTGCGCCAGGCCGTGGTGGCAAAGATGGAGGGGCTGAACCTGGCCGAGCGCGGCATCCGCTGGAAGCTGGCGGGTGAGGACGAGGAACAGAAGGCCGCCGGCGAGTTCCTTTCCAAGGCCTTTGCCGCCGCCATGGCCCTCATCTTCACCGTGCTGCTCGCCCAGTTCAACCGCTTCCTGTCAGTGGGACTGGTGCTTACCGCGGTCGTCATGTCGACCATCGGCGTTCTGCTTGGCCTGCTCATCATGGGCCAGCCATTTGGCGTCGTCATGACCGGGATCGGCATCATCGCGCTGGCAGGCGTCGTGGTGAACAACAATATCGTGCTCATCGACACGTACGACCACCTGCGCCACGAGCAGGGCATGGACAAGGTGGACGCCATTCTCCAGACCTGCCGGGAGCGCGTCCGCCCCGTCATGCTGACAGCCGTGACCGCCATTCTTGGCGTCCTGCCCATTGCCTTTGGCTGGAACCTCGAACTTCTGAACCACGAGACGACCATCGGCGCGCCGTCCACCCAATGGTGGATCGCCCTGTCGTCGGCCATTGTCTTCGGCCTGGCTTTCTCCACGGTTCTGACGCTGATCGTGACACCGTCCATGCTGATGATCGTCACCCGATCGCACGATTCTTCCGTCTACCGCTTCCTGGCCCGCATGCGCGAGCGGCCGCTGCGTTTTGCCCTGCCCATGCTGGTCACGCTCGTCATCTGGGCGGCCGCCGGCGCCACGGTATCGGCCGGCCTTGCTGCGTTGCAGGGCAATGGCCGCTTCGCGCTGCCGGTCCTGGTGCTCGTCATGGCGCTGGCGCTTTCCCGCTGGATCTGGAAAAATGCCCGCCTGCGCCGCTGGCTTGGACTGCACGAGCGCGCCACACCGGCCCGAAAGGCCGGGGACGACGTGGACGCCGGGATCGCCGATCTCGGGCAAGGCACAGCGCTCGGCGCGCCCAAGGCCGCCGAATAGCCGCGTTCCGGCCCGGCGGGCGGGAACCAACTGCCGGGCAGCACCGTTGCCTTTGGGCTTCGCTAACCGGAACGGGACACGCCCATGTCGCTCGGCACCATCATCCTCATCATCCTCGTCCTGCTGCTCATTGGCGCCATTCCGGCGCGTGGTCGCTTCGGCAACGCGCCCCTGGGCATTATCGGAACAATCCTGCTGATCGTCCTCATTCTCATGCTGCTGGGCCGCATCTGAGGACAGCAAAGGGAGGCCAGCTTATGGACCATGTCACCGGCAGTTGCCTTTGCGGCAGCGTCAGGTTCGAGGCGCGGGGAAAGCCCTACCGGGTGGGGTTGTGCCATTGCCTCGATTGCCGCAAGCATCACGGCGCCCTGTTTCACGCGTCTGCCGTGTTCCCGCAGGACGCCGTCGTCATCCAGGGCGAAACCCGCGACTATGCCGGCCGGTTCTTCTGTCCGCGCTGCGGCTCCACGCTGTTCGGGTTGTCAGGCGACGAGATCGAACTGACCCTCGGCGCCCTTGACGGAACAGACCGGTTCACACCGACCTATGAATTGTGGACGATCAGGCGGGAGTCGTGGCTTCCGCCTTTTCCGCTCGCAAACCGCTATGAGCGGGACCGCACCGGCCAGGGCCGCACCGAGGATTGACACTTGTCAGGCGGCACGCCGTGCCGGCCCGTCAAGGTCTTGCGCGGCAATGGCGTGCGCCAGAGCGGATGCCGGCGGTGTTGATGGCAAAGGGCCGGCCACAGCCTCCAGCCGTGCTCCGTCCAGCGAATGGGCGGTGCGCCACAGATAGCTCATCTTCACCACTTCCCGCACCACCGGCATGAACAGGCCCACAAGCTTCAGCATGGTCCAGTTGACATTGACCCGCTTCAGCCGCCGCCCCGTTGCCTGCTCGGCTGCCGCCAGCATGTCTTCGCCCGTCATCGTGTGGCCCGCAAAGTGGAAGCGTTCGAACAGCCCGAGTTCGCCGCGCCGCGCCGCCAGCGCCACGAAGGCGCGCGCGAGATCGGGCAGATAGGCGAAGGCGTGGGGCAGGTCCCACGGTCCCGGCCAGGTGAACCTTCCCTTTTTCAGGTCCTTGAGGATCATCATGTCCAGCCAGGTTCCGCCCTTCGGCCCACCGTAGAAATCGCCGGCCCGCAAGATGATCACCTGCACGCCGTCATCCCGTGAAGCGGCCTCCAGCCGCGTCTCCATGGCAATGCGAATGCGCGCCTTGTCCGTTGAAGGATGCTGCGCCGCATCCTCGCCGGCATCCATGCCGATCTCCAGCCCGAAATTGTAGACATTGCCCGGGATCAAAAGCGTCGCGCCATTGGCTTTCGCCGCAGCTATGGCGTTTTCCACCATTGGCAGGACGGTGGTTTCCCATTTGTCATAGGCCGGGTTGGCGGCGTGCAGGATGACATCCGCGCCCCGTGTCGACGCGACAAGGCTCGCTGCGTCATAGGCATCGCCGGCGACTGGCTCGACGCCGGCCGGCAGTTCCTTCAGCCGGGTGCCGCGCCCGACCCCCTTCACGGCCCATCCGGCGTCCAGGAAGGCTTGTGCTGCAGCGTGACCGATATGGCCTGCCGCGCCGATGATGGCGATTGTTGGCATGTCTGTCTCCTTGTCTCTTGATGGAAACAGGCTACGCGCGCATCCTGCGCATGGAAATTCACTGAAAACGCAGATTTGCTATTCAGGAATGAATGGATGGACGATTTCGACTGGAACCTGGTCAAGAGCTTTCTCGCCGTGGCCGAAACAGGTTCGCTTTCAGGCGCGGCACGGCGTCTGAAAGCCAGCCAGCCCACCCTTGGCCGCCACATGGCGGAGCTGGAAACGCGCCTTGGCGTCACCCTGTTCGAGCGCCTGCCGCGCGGCATGGCGCTGACACGGGCGGGAACGGCGCTTCTGGACCATGCAAGGCGCATCGCCGCGGACACGGCTGCACTGTCTCTGACGGCGACCGGTGCCGCGCAGGATGTCGCGGGAACCGTGCGCATCGCGGCCAGCCAGATCGTTGCCCATTTCCTTCTGCCGGAGATCGTCACCGCCCTGCGGAACGCCGAACCCGGCCTTCAGGTGGAGATCGTCGCATCCAACGAGATCCAGAACCTGCTGACACGCGATGCCGATATCGCCATTCGCATGACAGCCCCGGCCCAGACCGAGCTCATTGCCCGCAAGGTTGCCGACGTGGCCATGGGCGCCTTCGCCGCACCGTCCTATCTGGAAGGCGCGCCGCCGCTGGCGAGCGCACAGGACCTGCTGCATCACACCGTCGTCGGCTATGACCGCGACGACCTGATGATCCGGGGCTTCGCGCAGATGGGTCATCGTGTCACGCGCGATTTCTTTCCGGTGCGCACCGACGACCAGGTGCTGCACTGGCGCCTGGCCGAAGCCGGGGCCGGAATCGGCTTCAACCAGCTTTACGCCGGCCTCAGATCGCCCCACGTTCTGCGGGTCCTGCCGGACCTGCCCCTGCCCGCGCTGCCCATGTATCTGGCCGTACATCGCGAATTGCGCACCAGCCTGCGCATCCGCCGCGCCTATGATTTCCTCGCGGAAGCGCTGGCCGCCCTGCCGCTCTCGACAGGGCGTTGAACCGCCCGCGCGGCCCTTTAGTCGACAATATGCCGGTCATCCCTCGAAGCGGATGAGCAGATCCTTGGCATCGATCTGGTCGCCGGACTGCACCAGCACCTCCGCGACCGTGCCGTCGCGTTCGGCATGCAGCGCCGTTTCCATTTTCATCGCTTCGATGGACACCAGGACATCGCCCGCCTTGACCGCCTGGCCGGCAGATACCGCCACGGTGGAGATGACGCCGGGCATCGGCGCGCCGACATGCATCTCGTTGCCGGCATCGGCCTTGGGCCGTGCCTTGGCGGCGGATGCCCCGTGAATGCGGTCGGGCACCTTCACCCGGCGCGGCTGGCCGTTCAGTTCGAAGAAGACCGTGCGCATGCCCTTCTCGTCCGTATCGCCGATGGCGAGGCAGCGGATGACCAGCGTCTTGCCCTTTTCAAGGTCGACGAAAATCTCCTCCTCCTGCTCGATGCCGTAGAAATAGACCGGCGTCGGAAGAACGCTGACCGGGCCGTACTCCTCCTGTGCATTGGCGAAATCGATGAAAACCTTGGGATACATCAGCCATGAGGCGAATTCGAACTCGCTCACCTCGCGTCCGAGTTTCTCCTCCAGTTCCGCGCGCTTGGCAACGAGATCGGCATCGGCCAGCAGCGCACCGGGACGCACCGTGTAGGGCTCCTCGCCCTTCAGCGCCTTCTTTTGCAGCCCCTCCGGCCAGCCGGCCGGCGGCTGGCCGAGATCGCCCTTCAGCATGGCGACCACGGAATCGGGGAAGGCAATGTCCTTTTGCGGGTTTTCCACATCGGCCACCGAAAGGTCCTGGCTGACCATCATCAGCGCCATGTCGCCCACCACCTTGGAGGACGGTGTCACCTTGACGATGTCGCCGAACATCAGGTTGGCGTCGTGATAGGCCCTCGCCACCTCATGCCAGCGCGTTTCAAGCCCCAGCGAACGCGCCTGCTCCTTCAGGTTCGTGAACTGCCCGCCGGGCATTTCATGAAGATACACCTCCGAGGCCGGCCCCTTCAGGTCGCTTTCGAAAGCGGCATACTGGTTGCGCACCGCCTCCCAGTAGAAGGAGATGCGGCGGATCCATTCCGGATCGAGACCCGGATCGCGCTCCGAGCCCTTGAGCGCCTCCACGATGGAGCCCAGACAGGGCTGCGACGTGTTGCCGGAAAGCGCATCCATGGCTGCATCGACCGCGTCAACGCCGGAATCGATGGCGGCAAGAACCGTTGCCGCCGAGATGCCGGACGTGTCATGCGTATGGAAATGGATCGGCAGGCCCGTTTCCTGGCGCAAGGCGGTGAACAGCGTGCGCGCGGCCGCCGGCTTCAGCAGGCCCGCCATGTCCTTGACAGCGATGACATGCGCGCCCGCCTTTTCGAGCTCACGCGCCAGGCCGAGATAATATTTCAGGTCGTATTGCGGACGGTTGGCATCCAGCAGGTCGCCGGTATAGCAGATCGTCGCTTCGCACAGCTTGCCTTCCTCGCGCACCGCATCCATGGCGACACGCATGTTCTCCACCCAGTTCAGGCAGTCGAACACGCGGAAAAGATCCACCCCGCCGGCCGCCGCCTGGCGCACGAAATGCTTCACCACATTGTCCGGGTAATTGGTGTAGCCGACGCCGTTTGCCCCGCGCAGCAGCATCTGGAGCAGAAGGTTCGGCGCCCCTTCGCGGATCAGCGCAAGCCGTTCCCACGGATCTTCGGTGAGAAAGCGCATCGAGACGTCGAAGGTCGCACCGCCCCAGCATTCAAGCGAAAGCAGTTGCGGCAGCGCACGCGCATAGGTGCCGGCGATGCGCGCTATGTCATGGGTGCGCATGCGCGTGGCCAGCAGCGACTGGTGCCCGTCACGCATCGTGGTGTCGGTCATCATCACGCGTGTTTCGGCGCGCAGCCAGGCGGCGAATTCCTCCGGTCCGTCCCGGTCGAGCCGCTGCTTCGTGCCGTCGGGAATGTCGCCACCGGCAAAAGGCACGGCGGGCGGCGCGGCATCGGCCTTGGGTTCTGGCCGCCCGCGTGCTTCCGGATGACCGTTCACCGAAACGTCGGCAATGTAGTTCAACAGCTTGGTGGCGCGGTCGCGCCGCTTCACCTGGCTGAACAGTTCGGGCGTCGTGTCGATGAACCGCGTCGTGTAGGAATTGTCGCGGAAATTCGGATGACCGATGATCGCTTCCAGAAAGGTCAGGTTCGTCGCCACGCCGCGAATGCGGAATTCGCGCAACGCCCGGTCCATGCGCAGGATCGCCTCGTCTGCCGTCGGTGCCCAGGCCGTCACCTTTTCCAGCAATGGATCGTAGAAGCGCGTGATGACCGCCCCGGAATAGGCCGTGCCGCCATCCAGCCGGATACCGAAGCCGGTGGCCCCGCGATAGGCGGTGATCCGGCCATAATCGGGAATGAAATTCTGTTCCGGATCTTCCGTTGTGATGCGGCATTGCAGGGCATGGCCGTTGAGCCGGATGTCGGCTTGCGCAGGCACGCCCGATTCCGGCGTGCCGATGGCCGCCCCTTCCAGAATGTGGATCTGTGCCTTGACGATGTCGATGCCGGTGACTTCCTCCGTCACCGTGTGTTCGACCTGGATGCGCGGATTGACCTCGATGAAGTAGAACGCACCGGTCCCGGCATCCATCAGGAATTCGACGGTGCCCGCGCCGACATAATTCGTCGCCTGCGCGATTTTCAGCGCGTAACCGGCCAGTTCCGAACGCTTGGCGTCATCGAGATAGGGCGCCGGGGCCCGCTCCACGACCTTCTGGTTGCGCCTCTGGATGGAGCAATCGCGCTCGAACAGATGTACGGCATTGCCATGCGTGTCGCCCAGCACCTGCACCTCGACATGGCGCGCCCGCTCCACCAGCTTTTCCAGATAGACCTCGTCCTTGCCGAACGCCGCCTTGGCCTCCCGCTTGGCCTCGCGCACCTCACGCTCAAGGTCGGCCTCGGAACGGATGACGCGCATGCCGCGCCCGCCACCGCCCCAGGAGGCTTTCAGCATGACCGGGAAGCCGACCTCTTCGGCCATCGCGCGCACTTGCGCCATGTCATCCGGCAAGGGCGGCGTGGCCGGCACCACGGGCACGCCGATTTCAACGGCGAGGTCGCGCGCCGCCACCTTGTTGCCAAGCCGCCGCATGGTTTCCGGCGTCGGCCCGATGAAGACGATCCCGTTGGCCGCGCAGGCCTCCGCGAATTCCGGGCTTTCCGACAGCAGGCCGTAGCCCGGGTGGATGGCGTCGGCTCCCGAAAGCCTTGCGACCCGGATCACTTCCTCGATCGACAGATAGGCCTCGATCGGACCCAGATCGCGCTCCAGATGCGGCCCGCGTCCGATCTGGTAGCTTTCGTCCGCCTTGAACCGGTGCAGCGAATATTTGTCCTCCTCGGCCCAGATGGCGACCGTCTTGAGGCCCAGTTCATTGGCAGCGCGGAACACGCGAATGGCGATTTCGGATCGGTTCGCGACGAGGATCTTTCGGATGGCCAAGGGGAAGGTCTCCGCTTAAATCGTTTGAATTGATCGTGTGTACCGCATTGTGTGCTGCGGTGCAAAAGCGATTGTTAAGTTTGTTTGCGATGAAATGCCAGACGCATTTGCGACGCGCCCGGTCTGGCGACTGCCAAAAAGGAAAACCCGGCCCCCCGAAGGGGACCGGGTCCGGTCTGGTCCGTGCTGGACCGGATCAGTTCATCTGGTTGTACTTGCCGTCCGACCACTTGTAGAAGACATAGCCCGGCAGCGAGACGTCGCCCTTCTCGTCAAAGGACAACGAACCCAGGACGGTGTTGAAATCGCCATCGTTCAGCGCCTTGGTGACCGCGTCGAAATCGGTGGAACCGGCGGCCTTTACCGCATCGGCCCAGGCCTGGATCGCCGCATAGGTGTAGAGCACATAGCCCTCGGTGGTCTTGCCGGCAGCTTCCAGCTTGTCCACGACGGCCTTGGCTTCCGGGTAGCCGCGCGGATCCGGCGAGAAGGTCATCAGCGTGCCTTCGCCGGCATCGCCGGTGATCGCCCAGTATTCGTCGGTGACGAGCGCATCGCCGGAGACGATCTGGAGATCCATGCCCTGCTCCTTGGCCTGACGCGCCATGAGGCCGGCCTCGGTGTGATAGCCGCCCACGTAGAGAACGCTGACGCCTTCTGCCTTCAGCTTGGAGATAAGGGCCGAATAGTCCTTTTCACCGGCGGTATAGGCTTCGTAGAGGGCCGGGGTGCCGCCATTGGCCTCGAAGGCAGCCATGGTGGCATCGGCAAGGCCCTTGCCATAGGCGGTCTTGTCATGGACGAAGGCGATCTTCTGGTCGCCGAAATTGTCCTTCAGATACTTGCCCGCAACTTCGCCCTGCTGGTCGTCACGGCCGCAGACGCGGTAGACGCCGGGGCCCGGACGCTCGTCGGTGAACTTCGGGTTGGTCGAGGCCGGCGAAATCTGGACGATGCCTTCATCGGCATAGACGGCGGAAGCCGGGATCGAGGAACCGGAGCAGAAATGGCCGGCAACGAAGACCACGCCCTGGCCGGCGAACTGGTTGGCCACGGCCACCGCCTGCTTCGGATCGCAGGCATCGTCGCCGATTTCCAGCTTCAGCATTTCGCCATTGACGCCACCGGCGGCATTGATGTCGGCAACAGCCTGTTCGGCGCCGGTCTTCATCTGCTCGCCGAAGGAGGCATACTGGCCCGTCATCGGACCGGCCGTGGCGATGATGATATCGGCCAGGGCCGGAGTGGAGAATGCGAAGCTCAGCGCAACGCCAGCAAGAAGTGCCTTTTTCATGATGACTCCCATTTGCACCCTTAACGGTGATCCGGCCGGCGCGGCGGGTGATTGTCCGGCTTCCGGCCATGCGGATTTCCAATCCGCTTGATGGGCATCAAAGCCCAAAACGGAAAGGAAATAAAGCGCCCTGCCTTCCTGTTTTTGTTTCTTTTTTCAACAGGATTAACCGCAGGGCAGAACGAAACTTCAAAACCTTTTCCAGGCAAACGGACCGCTGCGCGAGAAGTTGAAGCGGTATTGTTCGGCCATCTGCCCGGCCCGCGTATAACGGTAGCCGGCATAGCCGATGACCGCCAGGACCACGAGATCGACCAGGTAATACCAAGGCGCGATCAGGTTGCCCTCGAACAGCGAGAAATGGATGAACCGGACCGCCGCCGCCAGCAGGAGCAGGTAGACCGCGAAACTCGCCATCGGTTTCCATGTATTGGCGACGGCACGTCCCGTCATCCATGCTGCCCCGCCGCCCAGAACGCAGGTGACGACGAAAAATTCGAAGAAGGTCACTTCCCAAAGCAAAGAGGGCGTATGTTCCATCTCGTTCCCCTCCGGTGCTTGTCACCGGTTTCGGTTGTGTCCGGCAGCCGCTCAGTGGCGGCCGCCCTCCAGATAGGCCGCGCGCACTTCCTCGCGCTTGAGCAGTTCCTGCCCGGTACCCGACATGGTGATCACGCCATTGACCATGACATAGCCGCGATGCGCCAGTTTCAGCGCGTGGAAGGCGTTCTGCTCCACCAGGAACACCGTCAGCCTCTCATTGCGGTTGAGATCGCGGATGGCGTCGAAGATCTGCTTGACGATCAGCGGCGCCAGACCCAGCGACGGCTCGTCCAGCAGAAGCAGTTTCGGCCGGCTCATCAGCGCCCGCGCAATGGCCAGCATCTGCTGCTCGCCGCCCGAAAGCGTGCCGCCGCGCTGCGAGATGCGCTCCTTCAGGCGCGGGAACAGGTCGAACACCTTTTTCAGGTCGTCGTCGAAATGCTTGTCGTCGACGAGCGAGGCACCCATCTGAAGGTTTTCCATCACCGTCATGCGCGGGAAGATGCGCCGGCCTTCCGGTGACTGGGCAATGCCCATGCGCATGATTTCATGCGTCGGCATGGTCGTGATGTCCTGCCCGTCATAGACGATCTGCCCGTTCCGCGCCTGCGGCTTGCCGCAGATCGTCATCATGAGCGTCGACTTGCCCGCGCCGTTGGCGCCGATCAGCGTGACGATCTCGCCGCGGTGAACATCGACGTCAACGCCCTTCAGTGCGATGATCTTGCCATAATAGGTCTCGACGCCGCGGACCTGGAGCATCAGCTCGTTCTGGTCGCTCATGCCTTGCCCCCTGTCTTGCCATTGCCCGTGCGGCTGCTCGATACCTTGCCGGCATCGACGCGCCGCGAGAACTCGGTGTCGCCACCGTCGGCAAGCTGCCGGGCCTGTCCGATCCAGTCCTCGCGCTCGATGCGGCCGGGGAAGGCCATGTAGGCCCCCACCCATTCCGCCTCGGCTTCCGTCCAGGAAGCGATCTGCGAGAAGTGGAAGATCCCCAGGTCATTCAGCTTCTTCTCGTTTGCCGGCCCGATTCCCTTGATGCGGGTGAGGTTGTCGGCCGTCCCCTCGGCTGCCGCCAGAACGGCCGGCTTGGAACCGGGAAGCGCCGCCGCGTCCTTGCCGGATGCCGCTTGCCCCGCGCCGCCCGGCATTGCGCCGGTTGCGGCATGCGTGCTCATCGCGGCAATGGGAGACTGCGGCTTGCCGGCATCCCCGTCGTCGCCATGTCTGGCGCCCTCCAGGTCCTCGAGGATCTCCGGATCGTCGATTTCCTCCTCGTCATCCACGCCGAGATAGGCTGCGATGACCTTGGGATCGTTGCGAACGGCATCGGCATCGCCGTCGGAGATCTTCTGCCCGTAGTCGAGCACGACGATGTGATCGGAAATCTCCATCACCACGCCCATGTCATGCTCGATGAGCAGCACCGAAGTGCCATGCTCGCCGCGGATATATTGCAGCAATTCGTTGAGTTCGGCCGACTCGCGCGGGTTGAGGCCCGCCGCCGGCTCGTCCAGGCAAAGCAGATGCGGCTTCGAACACATGGCGCGTGCGATTTCGAGCCGCCGCTGCGCGCCATAGGGCAGGTCGCCGGCAGGATCGTCGGCGCGGTCGATCAGGTGCGTTCGCTCCAGCCAGTAGACCGCGTTGTCGATGGCCTCCTGCTCCGCAGACCGGTATCCGGAAAGGCCGAGAAGACCGCCAACGGTGAAGTTGGACGCCTTCATCAGCATGTTGTGCTGGGCCACGAGGAGGTTTTCCAGCACCGTCATGCCACTGAACAGGCGGATGTTCTGGAACGTGCGTGCCACCTTGGCCCGCGCCGAGATTTCGAAATCCGGCATCCGCTCCAGCAGGAAGACGGCTCCGTTCGCCGTCTTGTCCCATTGCCGGTTGGTGTCGGTCACAGCCTCCACGGCTTCCGCCTGCCGGCCCGGCCCGTGACGCATCACGATGCGCCCTTCGGTCGGCTTGTAGAAGCCGGTCACGCAGTTGAAGACGGTCGTCTTGCCCGCGCCATTGGGCCCGATCAGCGCGGTGATGTCGCCGCGCCCGACATTGAAGGACAGGTCATTGATCGCGACCAGCCCTCCGAAGCGCATCGTCAGATGCTCCACCGTCAGCACGGGATCGGCGTCCCAGTTCGCGGCCGCGCCGGCGGCCTTGATTTCCATCGCCTCGGCCATGATCAGTGCCCCTCGCCCTGCGCCACCATGTCGGCGCCGATCTTCTTCTTTTCCTTCAGCACGGCGGACGGGTCACGCGACGAGACCAGCCCGCGCGGCTTCCAGACCATGATGCCCACCATGGCAAGCCCGAAGATGAGCATGCGGTACTGGGTCGGTTCGAAGCCGTCACCGAAGATGTTCTGGAGGAAACCCAGGTTGCGCAGCAATTCGATGCCGCCGATCATCACGACGGACGCGATGACAACGCCGATCTGCGAGCCAAGACCGCCCAGAACGACGATGGCCAGGATGATGGCCGATTCCAGGAAGGTGAAGCTTTCCGGCGAGATGAAGCCCTGCCGCGTGGCGAAGAACGAGCCTGCGAAGCCACCGAACATGGCGCCAAGCGCGAAGGCGGTCAGCTTCGTGTTCGTCGTGTTGATGCCAAGCGACCGGCAGGCGATCTCGTCTTCACGCAGCGCTTCCCAGGCCCGGCCGATCGGCATCTTGCGCATCCGCATCGTCACCAGGTTGGTGATGATCGCCAGGATGAAGATGATGTAATAGAGGAAGATGAACCGCTGGATCGGGTCGTAGGCAATGCCGAAGAAATCGGCGAATCCGCCTTCGCCGCGTTTGAATTCCAGCCCGAACAGTGTCGGCTTGGGAATGCCGGAAATACCGTCCGGACCGCCGGTGAACTGGTACCAGTTGAGCAGCACCACGCGGATGATCTCGCCGAAGGCCAGAGTCACGATCGCAAGGTAATCGCCGCGCAGCCTGAGCACCGGAAAGCCGAGGATCAGCCCCCAGAAGGCCGCCAGCAAGCCGGCCAGCGGCAGCGCCATCCAGAACCCGAAATCGAAATACTGCGCCAGAAGCGCGAAGGAATAGGCTCCAACCGCATAGAAGGCCACGTATCCCAGATCGAGCAGTCCGGCCAGCCCGACGACGATGTTCAGCCCCCAGCCGAGCATGATGTAGGTCATGATCAGGATGGCAAGGTCGATGAACTGCCGATCCTTCTGCGGGAAGAAATAGGTGAAGAAGAAGGGCAGCACCAGCGCGAAGGCGAACAGGATGCGCTTCAGCCACCAGGCTGCTCCGGCAACAGCCTCCTCATTGCTCTGGGTTAACGCAGTTCCACTGCCTCGGACCAATCGACCGACCAGGTAAACGGCGACGATGAGGACCGCCCCCACGATTGAACCCAGAAGAAACGCAGTTCCGAGGCCACCCGAACTCATGTTGAGGTAAAACATGACGATCAAGACGGCCAGGAAGGAACCAGCCACAAGAAGACGAATGGCGTTCGAATATTCCTCGGAGGGCAATGTCGTGATCAGCATGCGCCCGAAAAAGACGAAGAAAATCGACGTGAACCAGACCGCCCATTGTGTCGTCAGCACGAGGCCGCCCGGCGCGATGTCGGTTCTGAGGCCAAGAAAGAAGAACCCCAGGACACCGACGAGAAAGGAAGCCCACAACGCCTCTTTCACCAACGCCGCCATGGAGTTGGGATCTTTCGCCGGCACGATTTCCGGCGCGTCGCGCCGCTCTTCCGCCAGCCGCTGGGCGCCTTCCGGTGTCGTTGTTTCAGTAGGCTGGTGCGCCATCAGACCTTCTCCACTTCCGGTTTGCCAAGCAGGCCCGAGGGCAGGAAGATCAGCACGATCGCCAGGATCGAGAACGCCGCCACATCCTTGTACTCAACGGTGAAATAGCCCGACCAGAACACTTCGATCAGCCCGATCAGCAGGCCGCCAAGCATGGCGCCGGGCAGTGAGCCGATGCCGCCCAGAACAGCCGCGGTGAATGCCTTCACCCCGGCCAGGAAGCCGATATAGAAATCGATCACGCCGTAGAGCAGCAGGAACATCAGCCCCGCCACGGCCGCCAGCGCCGCCCCCATCACGAAGGTGAGTGAAATCGTCCGGTCCACATTGACGCCGAGCAACGCCGCCATTTTCTGATCCTGCTCGCAGGCTCGCTGCGCCCGCCCGAGCGAGGTCTTGGTGATCAGCAGGGTAAACCCGACCATCAGCGCCGTCGTCAGGAAGATGATCAGCATCTGCATGTAGGAAAGTTGCACCACGATCGGCCCGTTCTCGGTCACGCCTTCCATGATCGTCACGCCGCCGGAGATGATCGGCTGGAGCGGCTTCACGCGCGCGCCCTGCGTCACCTGGACGAAGTTCTGCAGCACGATGGACATGCCGATGGCCGTGATCAGCGGCGCCAGGCGGAACGAGCCGCGCAGCGGCCGATAGGCCAGTCTTTCGACCGTCCATCCCCAGGCCGCCGTGAAGATCATGGAAATGATCAGCACGATCAGCAGGGCCAGGATGATGAAGCCGATGCTGGACCCGGCCGTCAGCCCGATGGCCACGATCAGGGCCAGCGCGATGAACGAACCGACCATGAAGATGTCGCCATGGGCGAAGTTGATCATGCCGATGATGCCATAAACCATCGTGTAGCCGATCGCGATCAGCCCGTAGATCGAGCCGAGCGTCAGCCCGTTTATGAGCTGCTGGACAAAATATTCCATGCCGTTCCCCTGTTGCCCGGCTGCCTCTCACGGACAGTCCGGCACTGCCCGAAGGCGCTGGACCCTTTTGTTATTCTTAGCGGCTCCCCGCGACAAGACAACCGGCTTTGGCAATGCGGCCGCAATCGCACAGGTCTACCCTCCAAGACCCGCCGCCCGAGGCGGCTTGATCTGCGTTCCTATCACCGGCAATCCGAAAAGTCCTTGCATCCTTGCCGAAATTTCAGACCTTCGAAAAAGGCTTCTTGCAAGTTTTGGGCTGTTTACAAGATTTTTTTGCAAAACCGCCTGAATCGGACTGCGCCCTGCCCTCACGGTCACAGCACCGAGAAACCGGTTGAAAACGGATCGCGGTCATCGATGAAGATCGTGTTGAGGCCCGTCATCACGGCCCATCCGGCGATCGAGGGCACGATGGCATTCCGCTCGCCGAGGGTTGCTTCAGCCTCCACGCGGCCACGGAAAAGCGATCCGATGATCGATTCGTGCACGAATTCGTCCCCGGCCTTCAGCGCGCCGCGTGCCGCCAGTTGTGCCATGCGCGCCGACGTGCCCGTGCCGCACGGGCTGCGGTCGATGGCCTTGTCGCCATAGAAAACGGCATTGCGGGCATGGGCGCCCGGCACGGTGGGCTTTCCCGTCCACAGAACATGCGTGACCCGGTCGATCTCCGGTTTCTCCGGATGCGCCAGCCTGTAGCGCTCGTTGAGCTGCTGGCGGATCACGGGGCTCCATGCAATCAGGTCGGCCGCGCTGTGGTCGGCCATGTCGCGGTAATTGGCCTGCGGTTCGACGATGGCGTAGAAGTTCCCGCCATAGGCGACATCGACGGTCAGCGGGCCGAGCACCGGGCACTCCACCTCCCAGCCCGTTGCATGGAGGTAAGCGGGAACATTGGTCAGCCGCACTTCCCGCACAGACTCGCCGTCCATCGTGTATTCCGCCTTCACCGGCCCCGCCGGCGTGTCGAGCATCAGCACCCCCGGTGTTTTCGGGCGCACCAGCCCGTGCTCCACCGCCATCGTCACCGTCCCGATCGTGCCATGCCCGCACATCGGCAGGCAGCCCGACGTCTCGATATAGAGCACGCCCACATCGCAATCCGGGCGCGTCGGAGGGTAAAGGATGGCCCCGGACATCATGTCGTGGCCCCGCGGCTCGAACATCAGCCCGGTCCTTATCCAGTCATGATTGGCCAGGAAGTCCGCCCGGCGCTCCATCATGGTCGCACCGGTCAGCAGCGGCCCGCCGCCTGCAACCAGACGCACCGGGTTGCCGCAGGTGTGGCCGTCGATGCAGAAAAAGGAATGGCGCGCCATGGCGGTCTCTCAAAAGCGTTGCGGGGAATAGGGCGCAAGGCCGATGGCCGGAGTCTGGCCGCAAACCAGGTCGCGCACAAGGCGCGCCGTTGCCGCCGCCTGCGTCAGGCCAAGATGGCCATGACCGAAGGCGTGGATGACCTGTGCGCCGGCGCGCGAGGCCCCGATCACCGGCAGGGAATCGGGCAGCGACGGGCGATAGCCCATCCATTCGCGCCCGCCACCCGTTTCCAGCGCGGGCAGGAAACGCTTCGCCTTGTCCAGCATGGCGCGGCTGCGCCGGTAGTCGGGCGGCAGGGACAGCCCGCCCAGTTCCACCGCGCCGCCGATGCGGATGCCTGTTTCCAGCGGCGTGGCCACGAAACCATGGTCGCAGAAGACGAGCTGGCGCTTCAGATCGAACGCATCGGGCGGAAGCGTGGTGTTGTAGCCGCGCTCGGTTTCCAGCGGAATGCGGTCACCGAGCGGCCCCGCCAGCCGGTGCGACCATGCGCCCGCGGCGATCACAACACGATCGGCCGAAAGGCTGAAGCCGCCGGCAAGCCGCACCGAAGGCGCGGCCCCGGGCAATGCAATGCGCTCGACATCCGCCTTCACGAAGGTCGCGCCCGCCCGTTCGGCATGTTCGAACAGCGCCTTGCCGAACAGCTTCGGATCAGACACCGTCATCCAGCCAGGAATGAAGACACCCTTGGCGAAATGCGCCGAGAGGCCCGGCTGGAACTCCGCCAGCCGCGTCTTTTCCACAATGTCGAAGGCGACGCCGTGGCGTTCCCGTGCTGCATAGCCAGCTCTCGCTGCATGGAAACTGGCCTCGCTGTCATACAGTTCCAGGCAGCCATCGCGGCGCAGGAACCCCTCCGTACCGGTCAATGCCGTCAGCGCGGCCCATTCGCTGCGTGCCAGCTCCATCAACTGTGCCTGCGCCGCAAGTGCCGCATCGAACCGGCCCGGCCGGCCCGCCGCCATGAAGCGGAGGAGCCAGGGCAGGATCGGCAGGAAATGGCGCGGCGGAATGGAAAGCGGCCCCAGCGGGTCCATCAGCCAGCGCGGCACCTGCCGCATCATGCCCTTGTGCGCCAGCGGCAGCAGGTCGGAAAAGGCGAATGCGGCCGCATTGCCCGCGCTCGTTTCCTCGCAGATGCCGGACCTGTCGACCACCGTCACCGCATGGCCTTGACTGGCCAGAAGCGCCGCGCTTGCCGCGCCGATGATGCCGCCGCCGATGATGAGAACGGAGGGCTTGCCTTGCGTCATGATGCTATCCCGTCAGAACTCCGGCAGGACCGGACGGCTGTCCAGCGCGGACCGGATCACCGCCTCCACCTGCGCCCGGCGCGTGCCGGACAAGGGCCGGCGTGGTGCCCGCACACGGTCGTTCGTGCCGATGGCATGAACCTCCGCAAGCTTGATGTTCTGCACCAGGTAGGTGGAAACGTCGAGATCGAGCAGCGGCCGGAACCAGCGGTAAATGGCAAGCGCCTCGGCCTGGCGGCCCTGCTTCATGAGCTGGTAGATGGCCACCGTCTCGCGCGGGAAGGCCGTGACAAGGCCTGCCACCCAGCCGATGGCGCCGACCGACAACGCCTCGAAGGCAAGATTGTCGACGCCGGTGAACAGGTCATAGCGGTCGCCCAGCCGGTTGATGATGTCGGTGGAGCGGCGGATGTCGTCGGAGCTTTCCTTGACCGCGACGAACCGCCAGTCGTCCGCCAGTTCCTCCATCATGTCGACCGAAACGTCGACACGGTAGGCGATGCGGTTGGAATAGATCATCACCGGCAGGTCGCCGGCCTCGGCCACGGCACGCAGACCCGCCACCGCCTCATCGCGGTCGGCATGATAGACCATGGACGGCACGACCATCAGCCCGTCCGCACCGGCCGCCTTCGCCTCGCGCGCCCTTTCGCAGGCCTCGCGTGTGCCCGCCTCGTTGATCGTCATCAGCACCGGCTTGCCCTGGGCCACGCCCTTTGCCGTCCGGAACACGTCGAGCTTTTCCTCCGGCGAGAGCATGGGCCCCTCGCCCAGCGAGCCGCCGACGATGATGCCGTCGCAGCCCGCTTCCATCTGCAGCGCGAAACAGCGCTCCATTTCCTTGTGATCGAGTTCGTCGGTCTCGGTGAACTTGGTTGTCACCGCCGGGAAAACGCCTTGCCACATGACTTGCCTCCATCGCTTTTGCATGTGATATATCAGGCGAGGCAAGAAGAGGTCAAGCTTGATATATCAGACGGGCAAAACAGCATGAGCGAACCGGCCGGACTCACGTTTTCACACCAAGCGCCTTCCGAAAGCCGTGCGGAAACAGCCTACCGGATGCTGGAGGAAATGCTCGTCACGCTGGACCTGGCGCCCGGAAGCGACGTGACCGAGGGGGCGCTCATTGCCCGCCTCGGCCTTGGACGCACCCCGGTGCGAGAAGCGATCCAGCGTCTGGCCTGGGAAGGCCTGCTGGAAATCCGCCCGCGGGCCGGCATCCGCATCGCACCGCTGATCGAAAGCGACTGGATCAAGGTACTGGACGCCCGCCGCGGCGTCGAGGCGGTGCTGGCCCGCGCAGCGGCCCTGCATCTCACCCCGGCTGCCGCCCAGGGCCTTGCCCGCGCCGCCGAGGCCATGCAGCAGGCTGTCGCGCACAGGGACACCCGCGCCTTCCTGGCCGCCGACAAGGCTTTCGATCTCGCGCTGGCGGAAGCCGCCGAGAACCCTTATGCAGCACGGCTGGCCGCCGCCTTGCAGACCCATTCGCGCCGGTTCTGGTATGCAGCCGCGCGTCCCGACAGCCTCGCCGAAGCCGCCGCGCACCATCTCGACCTGATCAACGCCATACTGGAGCGCGACGGCGAACTCGCCCACGGCGAGGCCCTGCGCCTCATGGCTCTTCTTGAAGCCATGGCTCGCGGACGATGACCACAGCAGGCAAGGCTAGCGCAGCAGCGAGATGAACTTCCCGGCGAGGTTCAGATGCGCCCGTTCATGCGTCCAGTTCCTGCTGTCATGTTCAAGCCATGCAGGATAGGCGGTCACGATCACTGCGAGGTCAAGGTCATGCACCAGGCCGTAGAATTGCCCGCCGTGGCCCCAGGCGAAATTGATCCGGTGACGTCCCGCGGTCGCCTGCCACCACTGGTAGCCGTAACCAAGGTCCCGCAGGTAGCGGCCGGCATGGTCCAGATGCTGCATCGTGACCCAGGCATCGCTCGAGTAATCGGCCAGCGATTCCGAAACCCAGTCCGCCGGGATCACCTGCCTGTCCTGGAAGTGTCCGCCATCGAGATAGAGCTGGGCAAACCTGGCGGCCGTGCGCGGGGTCAGGTGAACGAGTGGGTAATGAAAGTCCTGTCCGTGTTCCCACGTACCGAAGCGGATGCCGAGCGGCTGCATCAGTTGCGCGGAGGCAAACGCATCCAGCGCGGTACCACAGGCCCTGGTGACGATGACCCCAAGCAGGTCGGTCGAAAAGTTGGAATAGTTGAACCGGGTGCCCGGATCGGCGACCAGTGGAAAATCCCGCAGTGGCGCCAGATGGTCTCCTTCCATCAGTTGCTTCCAGAGCGTCGGGTCGGTTTCCTCCCAGGGCAGCCCGCTGCGCATCTGCAAGACCTGCCGGATGGTGATGTCCGCCTTGCGCGGGTCGCCGATCTGGCCGGCCAGTTCGGGCAGGAAGCCCAGGACAGGGGCATCCATGTCGGGCAGGCAGCCTTCGCGCTGCGCCAGTCCGACAAGGGCCGAGAAGATCGACTTTGCAGCCGACTGGATGAGTGTCGCCGTATCGATGCTGCCTTGGTTGAAATATTTCTCGGCCACGAGCTTGCCGTTCTTCAGAACCAGCACGCTGTAGACCCGCGGCAGGGCCTCCGCCTCTCGATAGAGTTCCGCAACCAGCAAGGGGTCCAGCCCCTCGGCTTCCGGCGTGGAAACCGAGAAATCGGCGCGCTTGACCGGGGTGAAGTCGATGCCGGAAAGGTCATCGGCGGAAGGGCGCAGCATGCGTGCGATTTCCGGCTTCGCGGCGGCAACCGCATCAGGGTCCAGACGAAACCCCAACGGCTCCAGTCCGGCGCGAAGCCGGGCAAAAACCTTTCGGTCCTCGGGAAGCGGTGCCGCGGCGTAGTCGTAGGCTGTCGCGCCGCTGGCGCTGCGCAGGGTGCGGTCGGCGCCGGCATCGAGCAAGACGCGGACAATTTCCTTCCGGCCGAGAAAGGCAGCGATATGCAGGGGATTGGAACCCTGCGCATCGGTCAGCGCGGGATCGGCCCCGGCAGCCAGAAGGGCCGCCGCCACGCCGGGCCGGTCGAATACGGCCGAGATGATCAGCGGCGTCGAACCGAAATCGTCACGCTGGTCGACATCGGATCCGGCCAGGATGTGTTGCTCGACCGCGGCCACATTCCCCGTCAGCGCCGCTGCGGGCAGCGGAATGCCGGGCGGCTCGTTGCCGGCATGGGCCAGGGAAACCGGGAGAAGGCAAGCAACCGCAAGGGCCGCAAGGATTGTCTTTCGCAACGCGTTACCCTCCCTGAAGTGAACACGTCACCTTGAATTACATGTTCCGCTCCGCTCCAGCAACCCTTGCGCTTGCGGCCAGGTTCGTCTTCCGGCCCCGGCACGCAAGGGCAATGCGCGCATGAAAGCAGGGCACCGCAAGGACGCGGATTCACCCTGCCGCCGGTAGCAATGAAAAGGGGCGGCCCGTGAGAGCCCGCCCCTTTGCGTGTTTCGCCATGAAAACGGTCCTGGCGGTCAGTCCATCGCCTTGAAATGGAACTCGCCGCCTTCCTTGATGCCGGAGAACCAGCGCGCGGTCACCGTCTTGGTCTTGGTGTAGAAGCGGAAGGCGTCCGGGCCGTACTGGTTGAGGTCGCCGAAGGCCGATTTCTTCCAGCCGCCGAAGGTGAAATAGCTGAGCGGCACCGGGATCGGGAAGTTGATGCCCACCATGCCGACATTCACCCGGTTGGCGAAATCGCGCGCCGTGTCGCCATCGGCGGTGAAGATCGACGTGCCATTGCCATAGGGGTTGTCCATGGTCAGCTTGAGCGCGTCCTCATAGGTCCCGGCGCGCACGGTGGAAAGCACGGGGCCGAAGATTTCTTCCTTGTAGATGTCCATGTCGGGCGTGACATGGTCAAACAGCGTCGGGCCGACGAAGAAGCCCTTCTCATAGCCCTGAAGCGAGAAATTGCGCCCGTCCGCCAGAGCCTTGGCGCCCTGCTCCACGCCCGAAGCGATCAGCCCGGTCACGCGTTCCTTGGCAGCTCCCGTCACCAGCGGGCCGTAATCGACATCCTCACCGGCTGTATAGGGGCCGACCTTGAGCTTCTCGACGCGCGGCAGCAGGCGCTCCATCAGCGCGTCGGCGGTCTTGTCGCCCACCGGCACGGCCACCGAAATGGCCATGCAGCGCTCGCCGGCCGCGCCGAACCCCGCGCCCACCAGCGCATCCGCCGCCTTGTCCATGTCGGCGTCGGGCATGATGATCATGTGGTTCTTGGCACCGCCGAAGCACTGCGCGCGCTTGCCGTTGGCCGCGGCCCGGCCATAGATGTATTGCGCGATCGGCGTGGAACCGACGAAGCCGACAGCCTGGATCGTCTCGTTGTCGAGAATGGCGTCGACCACTTCCTTGTCGCCATTGACCACCTGCAGCACACCGTCCGGCAGCCCTGCTTCCTTGATCAGTTCCGCCAGCATCATCGGCACGGTGGGGCAACGTTCCGACGGCTTGAGGATCATGGCATTGCCGGCGGCGAGCGCCGGACCCATCTTCCACAGCGGGATCATGGCCGGGAAGTTGAACGGCGTGATGCCGGCCACCACGCCCAGCGGCTGGCGCATGGAATAAAGGTCGATGCCGGGCCCGCCATCGTTGATATACTCGCCCTTGAGCAGATGCGGCGCGCCCATGCACACCTCGATCACCTCGAGGCCGCGCTGCACGTCGCCGCGCGCATCGGGGAGCGTCTTGCCATGCTCGCGCGACAGCGCCTCGGCCAGCTTGTCCATGTTCTCGTTGATCAGCGCGGCGAACTTCATCATCACGCGGGCGCGGCGCTGCGGGTTGGTCGCGCCCCAGCCCTTCTGGGCTTCAGCGGCGCGTGCCACGGCATCGTCGAGTTCGGCCCTGGAAGCCAGGGCCACCGTGCCCTGCACTTCGCCCGTGGCCGGATTGAAGACATCGGCCTTGCGGCTGCCCTGGCCGTTCACGGCTGCGCCGTCGATGAAATGTCCGATGGAATACATGAGGGGTTCCTCCCGTCGCTTGCCTCCGGCCGGCGGCCGGTCTTTTCCATGCCGCCATCATGACCAAGCGCCGCGCCGGGCGCAACGCGCGGCTTTCCAAAACCGTTGTGCGGAAATTGAAGAGGATATACCTTGCCTCTCTACATTATCGCGGAACGTGGAGTTGGCCTTGAACTGGGATGACGTGCGCATCTTCCTCGCCGTGGCGCGTGCAGGCCAGATCCTTGGCGCGGCGCGGCGTCTTGGCCTCAATCATGCCACGGTGTCGCGGCGCATGTCCGCGCTTGAGGACGCATTGGGCGTCAAGCTGGTCGATCGGCAGACCACCGGCACCGAGCTGACGCCGGAGGGCGAGCGGTTCCTGGCCACGGCCGAGGCCATGGAAGCCGGCATGATCGCCGCGCGCGCGGAACTGGCCCCCGATCAGGCCGCCGTGTCGGGAACGGTGCGCATCGGCGCGCCGGACGGCTTCGGTGTCGCATGGCTGGCGCCCCGGCTGGGCCGGCTCACCTCGCTCCATCCCGGGCTTACGATCCAGCTAGTCCCGGTGCCGCGCAGCTTTTCCCTGTCGCGGCGCGAGGCCGACATCGCCATCACCATGGAACGTCCCGAGGAGGGGCGCCTGGTGGCCGGAAAGCTCGTCGATTATACGCTCGGTCTCTACGCTGCCAGCAGCTATGTCGATGAAAACGGACTTCCCTTGTCCGCAGAGGCGGTCACCAACCACAGCCTTGTCGGCTACGTGCCCGATCTCGTCATCAGCCCGGCGCTCGACTATGCCGGCGAAATTGCCCCGGACTGGCGCTCCACCTTCGAGATTTCCTCGGCCCTTGGCCAGATGGAGGCCGTGCGCGCCGGTGCCGGCCTCGGCATCCTTCACACATTCCTGGCCAGGCGGCACGAGGATCTGGTGCCCGTTCCGGGCTTCCCGTTGATCCGCCGCGCCTACTGGATCGTCTACCACGAGACGCTGAAGCCGCTCAGACACATCCAGGCCGTGGTGCGGTTCATCCAGGACGAGGTGGAAGCGGCCCGCAGCACATTCGTCTGACCTGGCGTGAACCAGACCGGCCTGAACGGTGCCGGCCGAAGGCCCGGCGGCGCGGGACCGGCAGTCCGGCCATGCCGGACCTGCCCTCTGGAGCGGCCAGGTGACGGGGGCAGACCGGAGCCTGCCCCCTGTGTGACGGCGTTCGCCTGGTTGCCGGAGGGAACGCAGCTTTCCGGATAGGTTTACCTTGGGGCAAGATGCCAACCGTGCATATGGTGCGATCACGCCCCTCCGTGAAAACGCAATTGAGCGCCTGTCTATGCCTCGGCGACGGTAATCGCCGTCCGCAGGAAGGACAGGGGCAGCGGCCATGGTATTGCGTTTCGCGTTCGATCTCGGCACCGGTTCGATCGGAATGGCCGTCTCGCGCACCGGCCCGGACGGCGGTCTCGACCCGGTTTTCTCCGGCGCCCGTATCCTGCCGGCCCGCCCGCCCGGGCAGATTGCCCGCCTCGGGATGAGACGCAAGCTGGCGCGCTACCGCAAGCGCCGCAAGGCGCGGCGGCGGGCTTTCGCATCCATGCTGCGCGGGGCCGGCCTGCTGCCGCCGCCAGGACCGCGAAGCAACTCCCTCTTCGCGCGCGATCCCTATCTATTGCGGGCCGAAGCGCTGGACAAACGCATATCCCTGCATGCTTTCGGCCGCGTGCTGATGCACCTTCATCAGCGCCGCGGCCGTCCTGTTTGCGGAAACCTGCCCCAGGCGGACACCAGTCCACTTGGGGCACGCACGCAGGGCGAATACCTGGCGCGGCGCCATGCCGGCCCGGTCCGAAGCCGGAAGGCCCTGCGCCATCGGCTCGGCAGCGCCTGCGCGGCGGAGGTTCCGGCAACAAACCGGCTCCAGGTCATCACGGAATTCGAACTGCTCTGGCAGGCACAGCAGCGGTTTCATCCGGCAGCGCTGGACGATACGCTTTTTCGTTCCATACACGCTGCCTTGTCCGATGAAGGAGCACAGGCAGGCGGACCACGGTATCACGATCGCCGGATCGCGCCGTCGCTCGGTGCCTTGCGCGACTGCATGGCTGCCCTGGAGCGCCGGTTTGGCAAACCGGATGCCGTGGTCATCGAACAGGCTTTCCCGCCTGCCGCCGCCCCCGGGGAAAGGACCGTTGCTCCCGTCCCGTCCTGGGGTTTCGATCTCCTGCGTGCGGCGCGCCTGCGGCCGAGCCGCCACCGCCGCCTCGTTCTCGCGCTGATGGCGCGTCAGGAAAAGGCAGGCGGCGGAAAGGCTTTCTGCCCCTATACCGGCAAGGCACTCAGGCGGAACCATCTCTTCACCGGCGCCTATGAAGTCGATCATGTCGTCCCGGTCTCCCGCGGCGGGGCTTCGACGGCGGCAAACCTCGTCTTGTGCCATGCGGCGGCAAACCGGCAGAAGGGCAATCGCCTGCCCGGTGAAATGGATGCCGCAAGGCCCCGCCAGCGCCGTCCGGACGACCGCGTCCGTGCCCTGCACGGCCCTTGCCGGCCCCGCTTTGCCGATCGCCATGAAACCGGCCGCCGGACGGAACTGCGCGGCGCGATGCATCGGCTGGCCGAAGCTGCGCGCGAACGCATCGCGGCGCGATGGCCACAGGCGCGCATCGAATGGGCTGCCCCGGTGGCGGTTGCGGCACTGCGAAAGGCGCTTCAGCGCGAAAACGATCACCCGCTCTTCGCCAAGCCGCTCGAAGACAACCGGAACCATGCGCTCGATGCGCTGCTGGCATTGCATGTGGCAGCAGCGCAAAAGGCCTGTGCGACACGAATTCTGCCTGTCCTGGACAATGCGACGGTGACCCACGCCGCCGATTCCGGCGGGCCGGCGACGAAGGAAACGCGGTATGGCGCGGCCCTGCCGGCGGACGGAACGCCGCTGGTCCTCACCCGCCGGCCCCTTGCCTTTCTCAACCGGGCGGAACTGCGCCGGATTCGGGATGATGCACTTCGCCACCGCGTTTGCGAAAGGGTCGCCAGCCTTCCGCCCGATGCCGGATTGGGCGAGGCGCTGGCTGCGCTATCGCGTGAAACCGGTATCAGGCGGGTGCGGATTGCCAGGCGCTCCGCTGCCGCCCGCCCTGCTGGCGATGGCAGCGCCTGGGTCATGCCCTCGGGCAACGCCCATCTGGATATCGTGTCGCTGCCCACCGGTGAGTGGATCGCCTGCGGCGCCAGCCTCGCCGATATTGCACACAAGGCCTGGCGGCCGGTCTGGGAACAGGCGCGGATCGGGGGGAAGCTCGTCATGCGGCTGCGCACAGGCGATATGCTCGAACTCGACGGCCCGGAACCTGAGTCGGGAAAGCGTGTTCTCAGGACGGTTCGCCGGCTGGCCAATGCAAAGGGCCGGCTCTATCTCGCCGCCCCTCGCGACGGCGGTTCCCTCACGAGCCGTCACGCCGACCGCGACGATCCGTTCCGCTGGGAACTGGTGACCGCCGAAAGTTTGCGCAAGCGCAACGCACGGGCCCTGGATGTCTCCCCGGCAGGGGAGGTTCGCCCCCGGCGCAGCAACGTGGTCCTGCCGGTTGTGCCGGTTGCCGGGTCCCGCCCCTGACAGGACCCGGCGCCGCCCGGAAAGAGCGCCCAACCGGAACAGATATTTTGCCGATTGGCGCTGCGACCCTATATCGCGGCATCTGTCATTGCAGCGCGAAAGGGATTTCATGGTTAGTGGCGGGCAAACGGAAAGCGGCCCGGTCTTGCGGCTGGTGCTTGGCGACCAGCTTTCCACCAGCCTCAGCGCATTGGAGGGCATCGGCGACGGCGACATTGTCTTCATGGCGGAAGTCGCTGCCGAAGCCACCTATGTCAAGCATCACAGGAAGAAGATCGCCTTCCTGTTCGCCGCCATGCGTCATTTCGCCCGCGACCTGGAGAGCCGGGGATTGACCGTCGACTATACGCGCTATGGCGCAAGCCACGGCGCTTCGCTCGAAACGGCGCTGAAGGCGGCGATCGCACGCCATGGCGCGTCCCGTGTCATCATGACCGAGCCGGGTGAATGGCGTGTTCTCGAAATGATGCGCAACTGGACAGAAACGCTCGGCCCCGCAGTCGAGCTCCGCCCTGATCACCGTTTCCTGTGCTCCCATGAGCGGTTTCGCGATTGGGCGGAGGGGCGCAAGTCCATGCGCATGGAATATTTCTACCGGGAAATGCGCAAGCAGACCGGCTATCTCATGCGCGGGAACGGGCCGGAGGGGGGCGAATGGAATCTCGACAGCCAGAACCAGGAACCCCTGCCGGACGGCGTGACCATACCCCGGCGGCCCGACTACTCGGTCGATGCCACGACACGGGAAGTCATCGATCTCGTCGAACAGGAATTCCCGGACCATTTCGGCGACCTTGAACCGTTCAACTATCCGGTCACCCGCCGTCAGGCGCTGCACTATCTCGATTGGTTCGTGGCCGAAGCCCTGCCCCGGTTCGGTACCTTTCAGGATGCGATGAAACAGGGTGAACCGCTGCTGTTCCACTCGCATCTCTCGGCGCTGATCAATTGCGGCCTGCTGGACCCGCGCGAATGCTGCCAGCGCGCCGAACATGCCTTTCATGCCGGCGATGCACCGTTGAATGCCGTCGAGGGCTTCATCCGACAGATCATCGGCTGGCGCGAATTCATCCGCGGGATCTACTGGCTCAACATGCCGGACTATGCCGCATCCAACAGGCTGCATGCACGCCGCGCGCTGCCCGGTTTTTTCTGGACCGGCGACACGCCGATGAACTGCCTTGCCCAGGCCATCGCGGAAACCCGCGCGAACGCCTATGCCCATCACATCCAGCGCCTGATGGTGATCGGGAATTTCTGTCTTCTGGCAGGGCTGAACCCGCGCGAAGTGCAGGAATGGTATCTTCTGGTCTATTGGGATGCCTATGAATGGGTGGAAATGCCCAATGTTCTGGGCATGATCCTCTGGGCCGATGGCGGTCTTTTCGCATCCAAGCCCTATGCCGCATCGGGCAGCTATATCGACCGCATGTCAAATTATTGTGGCGCGTGCCGATACAAGGTGAAGAAGAAGACCGGCGATGACGCCTGCCCCTTCAACTACCTCTACTGGGATTTCCTCGACCGCAATCGCGAATACCTGTCCGGCAATGCCCGCATGGCCATGATGTATCGCACGCTCGACCGGATGCAGGAGGACAGGAAACATGCTTTCCGCGCCGATTCGCGCCGTTTCCTCGACGCGCTGAAGGACTGAGGGACGCCTGATCAGGATCAAGGCACGGCGGCCCGGCCGGGTTAGCCTGCACCGCAGGAAACAGATCCGGTCAGGAGGAAATGGCATGCGGTTTCGCGCCATGCTGGCGGCAGGGTGTCTTGCCTTGTCATTCGGTTCACCGGCCACGGCTGGCGAGGTCCATACGCTGGACGGCCTCGTGTTCGAGGCACCGGACCGGTGGGCGCAATTCGCCGGCATCGAGGGGCAGGAGCTCGGTTTCATACGCCCCGACAGTCTCGGCCGCCTGTCGGTCTACTGGTGGCTGCCCGATGAACCGCTGCTCGGCGCGCCGGATATCCTGTCCCACGAAACGCTGACCGTCGCGGGCCGCCCCGCCCTTCTCATCCACTATGATTTCTATTCCGAGGAATCGCTGAAGGCGGTGCTGCTGGAACCCCGTTCCGATGGTCGCCAGCTTGTCATTGCCATCGATTTCCCCCGCGGCGAGACCGCAACCCATGACGCCCTGCTCCGCCAGGTGCTGGAAAGCGTGCGGCTTGGCGTGGATGCCGCCTCGCCAGGGGAGGCGGGCCGGGAGGATGTCCCGCCGGCCGGCGGTTCCGGCGGGCCGGTCGCGCCCGATGGCGGCTCGACAGCCGTTCACGCCTGGCTCTCTGCCCGCTTCGGCCCGGATTGCAGCATGGTTGAACTGGAAGAATGGCGCCACCCGGTTCGCGATGTGCTGCAACAGGCAGGGGCCAACCGCCTGCTTTGGCTGGCGCTGTGCCAGGACCGCACCTATCCGGTCTTCGGCATGGCGTTCGACTACGATCCCGCCGGCGCCACGCGGGATTACTTCCTGCCCCTGTGGCAGGACATGCTGGATGCCAATGGCGGCTGGGCCTTTTCCGTTGCCGTGCTGGGCGACCAAATCCTGATCAATGTGGCGCAGGATGCCGGCGGCATCGTGGTCGACGAGGAAGCGCTCGAAGCGACCCCGCCCGACCCAGCCACCGCTGCGCCGGGTTCCGGGACCGGCACGGAGCCGGGCATTGCCTTCACGGATGATCTGCCCGCCCGCGACGATGCGGGTTCGTCATTGTCTCTGCCTGGGCCTCTGCCTGGCGGAAACGGCGGCTCCGCCCTTTCTGGAGCCGATCCGGAGACCCTTCCACCGGTATCGGGAACGCCGGACCCCGGCGCTTCGCCGCGCAACGGCATGGAGGCCGTCATGCGCGACCTCAACGACTATCTGAAGGATTGATCCCATGGCCCGTCTTGTCCGCCTTCTTGCGCTGATCGCACTGGCACTGGCATTGCAGGCGCCCGCGGCGCAAGCCGGCCAGCAGGATGACGTCGATTACGTGGTCGATCGCATCGGCAAGGTTCTGGACGACTCCCTGGAGCGCAAGAGCTGGAAAAACAGCTATGAGCTTGCCGGAAAGAACATCGAGGATCTGAAGAACACGCTGCGCCAGGGCGGACAGGTATCCTCCAACCCGGTCCAGGCGTATCGGGACAAGCTTGCCGCCATGCTTGAAGAGCGCAAGCGCATCTGGAAGGAACTGGACGATCTCCAGCAGAAATTCCAGAAGGACCGCACGCGCTATTCGCAGCAGGCCATCCGCGACATTGTCGGCGAGATGATCAACCGCATGCGCCCGCGCGCCGGCGCGCTCGACCCCTTCTCCATCGCCATGTCGAAAAACATGGAGGTCATCAAGGATGATTTCTACAAGCTGCGCACGGCCGACCAGGGCATCCGCCTCATCGACGACTACAAGCGCTCCATCCTGCCCGCCATACATGACATGCGCGACCGCGTGCACGGGCTGGAGCCGCTGCTGACCGCCTGGAAGGCCGTCTCCGAACCGGCAGGCTTCGAGGGCACCTATTCGGGCCGGCTGGGCGGCGGCGCGTCTGGCACGATCGAGTTCCGCATCTTCGGCCTCCAGGTCACCGGCACCGTCGCCGGCGCCTATCAGGGCGACCCAGTTTCCGGCTCCTTCACCGGCCGGGTGTCGCCCGATGGCGCGTTTTCGGCATCGCTGAAAGGTCTGGTTGGCGCCGGCAAGTGGGACAAGCCCATGTCCTATGCCGGAAACCTGTCCGGGCGGATCACGCCGCTTGGCGCGACAGGACAATGGAAAGCGGGAAACCGCTGGGACATGCCGTCCGGCGACTGGTCGGCAACGCGGCGCTGATGGCTGCCCCGCTCATCCCCCCGGCCGGACGGCAACGGTCATGACGATGGCCGCGATCGCGATCAGGGCGAGCTTCCAGAAGTCCTTGCGTCGTTTCAGTCCCGGCAGGCCGAGCGGCTTGATCAGGTGTACGGCCATCATGAGGATGATGATGAGGGACAGGATTTTCGACAATGATCGGCTCCGGCGTGCAAGTGAGGGCAACGAACACGGTTGCCGCGGCACCGTCAAGCCTGCACGCCCTGTTGCCGGGGCCGCGCCGGACAGGCCGGAGCGCCCGGTGCGCGCTCTGGCGGCCTTGACCTTTGGCGGTCTCTGACGCACGGTCCCGGCCTTCGGAAAATGAGGACTGAACATGAATCTGCAAGGCAAGACAGCCATCGTCACGGGTGCGGCAACCGGTATCGGCCGCGCCATCGCCGAACGCTTCATCGATGAGGGGATGAAGGTCGTCATCGCCGATGTGGACCAGGAAAAGGGCAAGGCCGCGCTGGGCGACCTGTCGGCACGCGGCGAGGCACGCTTCATCAAGACCGATGTCGCAAAGCGGCTCGATGTGCACAATCTCGTGGCCCATGCGCTGGACCAGTTCGGCGAGATCGATGTGCTGGTCAACAATGCCGGCGTTGTGCATGCCGCCAGTTTCCTTGAACTGGCGGAAGAGGATTTCGACCGCGTCCTGTCGATCAATCTCAAGGGTGCGTTCCTGGCTGGGCAGGCCGTGGCCCGCCACATGGTCGAACGCGTTCAGAACGGCGGAAAGCCCGGCGCGATCGTCAACATGTCATCCGTCAACGCGGTCTTCGCCATCGACAACCAGGTGCCCTATTCCATTTCCAAGGGCGGCATGAATCAGCTGACCAAGGTCATGGCCCTGTCGCTTGCCCCGCACGGCATCCGCGTCAATGCCATTGGCCCCGGCTCCATCGCCACTGAAATGATGGCCTCCGTCGCCTCCGACGAGGCGGCGCGCCGCAAGGTGATGTCACGCACGCCGCTGGGGCGCATGGGCGATCCGTCCGAGATCGCAGCCATTGCCGCCTTCCTGGCATCCGACCAGGCAAGCTACATGACCGGCCAGACCGTCTATGCCGATGGCGGACGTCTGCCGCTCAACTACACGGTGCCCGTGAAAGACCGGAAGGATTGACGGAATGCGGGGCGCAGGCGAAATGCGCCCCGCTTTGTTTCTGGGAAGGAGAGGGAGAGCCATGCGATTTCTGCTTGCGGCATTGCTGCTTGCCGCCACGGCGGCGCACGCCGAGCCGGTTGGCATCACGAAGGACCAGATGAGCGTCACCGTCGAAACGGCGGACGGACCCGTTGAGATTTCACGGATTCAGGACAATGACGCCGTGATCGAGGGTGAGTTCGCCCGCATCGCCCGGCCCTGCCCCAACTTCTGCATCCAGCCGATGATCCCGGCCGAAGGCGTGACCCCGGTGGGCGAGCTGGAAATGCTCGGCTTCCTCAACGATCCGGACGTGGTGGTGATCGACGGCCGCGTCCGGCCCGATTTCCTGACCGGCGCCATCCCCGGCGCTGTCAACATTCCCTACACGCAAGCCGCCGACCGGCTCGGCGAACTGGGCTGCGAACCCGATTTCGAGGGCTGGATCTGCGAGGGTGACGCGGTCAAGTCGGCCGCCCTCTATTGTAACGGTCCCTGGTGCGGGCAATCGCCAACAGCGGCCCGGCGCATGATCGAGGCCGGCTTTCCGGCTGAGAAGATTTACTACTACCGCGCCGGCATGCAGGGCTGGCGCATGCTCGGTCTGACGGTGGCGATGCCGGGCCAATAAGCGGCGCGCGGGGCAATACGGGCAATTCCAGTTCCCACCTCCTGACAGGACGCTGTCAGGAGGCATGTGGCAGAATGGTCCTGTATCGAACCTTTCAGGGAGCCCCCAATGACCGACATCACCGCAAGTCCCGAAGCCACTGCCATTCCCGCCCCGGTCAATGGGCAGGTTTGCTGGTTTGAAATCCCGGTGACGGATCTGGAGCGCGCGAGGACGTTCTATGAAACCGCGCTCGCAACGACCATGCGCCGGGATGATACCGGACCGAACCCGATGATCGCCTTCACATCGATGGATGATCCGGTCGCTTCCGGCCATCTTTATCCCGGCAAGCCGTCCGCGCCCGGCACAGGCAGCACCATTCACCTCGTCGCCCTGGACCCGCTGGAAACCGTTATGGCGCGCATTCCGGCTGCCGGTGGACAGGTCGTCTCGCCGGTGATCCCCATCCCGGCCGGCCGCTTCTTCTACGCCACCGATCCCGATGGAAATTCTGTCGGCTTCTTCAATTTCACGTCCTGACGCCATGCGCCGCGCGGATCGTCTATTCGCAATTGTCCAGCATCTGCGCGGCGGCCGCCTTGTCACCGCGCGCATGCTGGCGGAACGCCTGGAAGTATCGGAGCGCACCATCTATCGCGACATCGCCGATCTTCAGGCCTCCGGTGTGCCGGTGGATGGCGAGGCCGGCGTCGGCTACATCCTGCGCGCAGGCTTCGACCTGCCGCCCTTAATGTTCACCCGCGAGGAAGTCGTCGCGCTGGTTGCCGGCGCCCGCATGGTCCGGGCCTGGGGCGGCGCCGCCATGGCCCGCGCGGCGGAGGAGGCCCTCGTCAAGATCGCCGCCGTGCTGCCCGAGGATGGCGCATCGAGGATCAATGCACCACGGATCTACGCCCCGCCCATGACGCTGGGCGAGACCGAGCGCGCGCTGATCGACCGGATCGAAAGCGCCTGCGACATGTCCACTGTCATGCACCTTGGCTACCGCGATGAGGGCGGCAGGGAAAGCGAACGGACCATCCGGCCGCTCGGCCTCTGGTTCTGGGGCAAGGTCTGGACCCTCGTCGCCTGGTGCGAACTGCGCGGCGACTTCCGCATGTTCCGGCTGGACCGGATGACGGCGCTCGCGCCCACCGGCGCGCATTTCCGCCCGGAAAGGGGAAAGCAACTGGCCGACTTCTACCGCCAGCTCGAAGCCTGCGGCGACATCCCGCGCGACCGCTTGCCGCCAGCCCGGCCCGGATGAAAAAGGCCCGGCCGCTTTCGCGCCGGGCCCCGGATTGCACGCAGCCAGTCAGCCGGCAAATCAGAACGAACCGTCCTCGTCCTCGTCGTCCGTCCGGCCCTTGAGCGAGGAAAGCTTGGCGAACACCTTGTCGGCATCCAGTTCCTCTTCCTCCTCCGCCTGCGCCGGCCCGGAGGGCGCGCCGAAGACCGACGTGCTCTCGTCCAGGTTTTCCGTCGCACTGGCCGGCAGCAGCGTATCGCCGGTTTCCGGCCGCGGCGGTGCGTTCTTGGCCGCCTTCTGCACTTCCATGTCGAGGTCGATCTGTGAGCACAGGCCCAACGTCACCGGATCCATCGGCTGCAGGTTGGCGGAGTTCCAGTGCGTGCGCTCGCGAATCTGCTCGATGGTCGATTTGGTCGTGCCGACGAGGCGCGAGATCTGCGCGTCCTTCAGTTCCGGGTGGTTGCGCACCAGCCAGAGAATGGCATTCGGGCGGTCCTGCCGCTTGGAAAGCGGCGTGTAGCGCGGTCCCTTGCGCTTCTTTTCAGGAATCCGCACCCGGGTTTCCTGAAGGTGCAGCCGGTAGTTCCCGTCCGCTTCACCCTTGGCGATCTCGTCGCGCGAGAGCTGGCCGGTGGAAACCGGATCGAGCCCCTTGATGCCCTGCGCCGCCTCGCCATCGGCAATGGCCTTGACCTCGAGCGGGTGCAGTTTGCAGAAATGGGCGATCTGGTCGAAGGAAAGGGCCGTGTTGTCGACCAGCCATACGGCGGTCGCCTTGGGCATGAGCAATTGCTGGGCCATGATGAGGAATCCTCTTTCTTCGCCCGCGTCTCCCGTCGCGGGCGGTGGTCGCAGCCACCGGTTATAAAGGGAAGTGCCCCCCTATAGTCGGATTTGGCCGCCAGCGCAATGGAAACGAGTCGCTGCCTGCTTGACAGCCGCGCGCCGTGTCGTTTAAGAGCCACCATCCTTTTACGAGAGAGGCGCGCCCTTGCTGGCGCGCTTGTCATGTCAGGCCCGCCTCTTGTTGGCGAGGGCCAAGAAAACGGGTCAGGACGATGAAGATCAAGAATTCGCTCAAGGCGCTCAAGAGCCGTCACCGCGACAACCGCATGGTTCGCCGCAAAGGCCGTATCTACATCATCAACAAGCAGAATCCGCGCTTCAAGGCCCGCCAGGGCTGATCCGGCGCGGCCGCTTGTTCCCCGGCTTTTCCATGCGGGGAAAAAGGCTTCACGCTTTTTTGGTTTGACGTTTCGCTGGACGGAATTACCCTTCCGTCCATGCGAAGCCTTGTTTCTTGCCTGACGATTCTTCTCTGCCTTTCCGGTCCCGCCCTGGCCGACGGGTCTCCCGCGCGCGGCGAGCGGCTCGATACGCTGTTTTCCGAATTGAAGCGAACGGCCAATGCCGCCGCTGCCCGACAGGTGGCAGGCCGCATTTCAGCCCTGTTCGCCCAATCGGGCAGCGCCACGATCGACCTCCTGATGAGCCGCGCGGCCAGGGGCATCGAGGAAAAGAATTACGCCCTTGCCCTCGACATGCTCGACCAGGTGATCATGCTCGACCCGGATTATGTCGAGGGATGGAACCGCCGGGCCACCGTGCATTTCCTGATGAAGAACCATGCCAAATCCATGGCCGACATCGAGCGCGTGCTGGAGCTGGAGCCGCGCCATTTCGGCGCGCTGACCGGCATGGCGGCGATTCTGCAGGCTGAGGATCGCGACGAAAGCGCGCTTGGCGCCTATGAGCGGGCCCTTGAAGTCTATCCCATGATGCGCGAGGCGCAGGAAGCGGTCGGTCGCATAGCCGACGAACTCGCCGGCGAGCCGATCTGAGCTGGAGGCCCGCAGCCGTGCGGGCAGGCAGGAAACAACCCGGAAGACCATGTTCAATCTTGCCGCCGCCGCCCTTGCCTTCCTGTTGGCCCTTGTCGCCATCCTGTTCGGCCTGACACGCATCGGCGTCTTCCTCATCGAGCGGCGCCACCCACCGGTCGGCGCCTTCGTCACCGCCAATGCCACGGCCATGCACCATGTGCACCTGCCCGGTCCAGCAACCCGGCTACTGCCGCCGGTCGTCTTCATTCATGGCGCAAGCGGAAACCTGAGGGATCCGATGGTGCCACTGCGTCCTCGCCTTGAAGGCAAGGCGGAACTGCTCTTCCTCGACCGGCCCGGCCATGGATGGTCGGCGCGCGGACCGGCCGAAAACGCCACGCCCGCTGGCCAGGCGCGCACCATTGCCGCTTTGATGGATGAACTGGGCATCGGCCCCGCCATCATCGTCGGCCATTCCTTCGGTGGCGGCATTGCCGCTGCGCTGGCGCTCGAACGGCCGGACAAGGTGGCCGGACTGGTTTTCCTCTCCGCCGCCAGCCATCCCTGGCCTGGCGGCGATACCTCCTGGTATTATCCGATAGCCGCGCGGCCGGTCATCGGCCGGCTGTTCTCCCACCTCCTTGCCCTGCCCGCCGGCTGGCTGCGCATGAAGACGGGCACGGCCTGCGTGTTTTCGCCCAATCCGGCACCGCGAACCTATTCCCGCGATGCCGCCATTCCCCTTGTGCTGCGCCCCGGGAATTTTCGCCTGAACGCCATCGACGTGGAATCGCTTTATTCGCATGTGCGCGAAGCCGCGCCGCGCTACAAGGAGATCACGGCGCCAACGGTCGTCGTCTCCGGCGACAGCGATACCGTCGTCTACGAGGAAATCCATTCGCTGGGCCTCGCCCGCGACATTCCCGGCGCCCGTCTGGTCTGGGTAAGAAATCTCGGTCACAAGCCGGACTACACGACGCCGGAACTGGTGGCCGCGGCCATAGGCGCGGTGGCAGGCGCACCGCAAAGCCTTTTCGGGGATCTCGAAACCCTTGCCGCGGCGGCCGAAGAACGCCTGGCAGGTCAGGATTTCGGACCGTTCGAAAAATGCAAGGACGGCGCGCCGCCGGATTTCGATCCCGAAGGCGCGCCGGCGCAAGAGCTGCCCGCCCGGCTCAATCCCGCTTCGCGGTGAGGCCGGTGATGACATCCACCATTTCCGGCACCAGCCGGTCGCCTTGGCCGGCGCCCTCGGCCAGTTGCAGCAGCAGCTTCGTGCCGCCCGACATCACCGAGATGCCACCGGCATCCTGCGCCATCTGGGCATAATAGCTGACATCCTTGAGCGCATTGCGCAGGGCGAAGGCCAGTTTCTGCGGATCGCCGTCCACTGCATAGGCCTTGATGAAATCCATCATGCCGGAATGGTTCGGCCCGGCTGCCAGCACATCGTAGAGCGACTGGCGCGAAACGCCGGCCTTGTCGGCCATCGCGAAGGCTTCCGACATCGCCGCCGCCGACGTCATCGCATAGAAATTGTTGATCAGCTTGATCGTGTGCCCGGCACCAAGCGGGCCGAGATGAAAGACATTCTCGCCCAGGTCGTCCAGTACCGCACGGATGGCATTGAAGGTCGCCTGGTCGCCCGCGCACATGATGTTCAGCTTGCCCTCACGGCCATGGCTGGGCGTCCGCCCCAGCGGCGCATCCATATAGGTGCCGCCAGCCGCAGCCACCGCCTCGCCGAGCATGCGCGTGGACGCCGGCAGCGACGTGCCGAAATCGATGACCACGGTTCCGGGCTTCAGCCCCGCGATAACGCCGTCCTCGCCCAGCATCCGGCTCTCCACCTGTGCAGATGTGCCCACGCACAGCATGACGATGTCCGAACCGGCAGCCAGCGCGCGCGCCGTCTCCGCCTCTGTCGCACCGCGCGCCAGCGCGGCCTCCACGCCCTTGCGGTCGCGATTGCCAAGCACTGTCAGGCTGTAGCCCTGGTCCAGCAGGCGCTGCACCATGGCCGAACCCATGAGCCCCAGGCCGATGAATCCGATCGTCGGTTTCGACATCTCTCTTCCCTTCTTTCCTGTCTCAGGTCGCGCGCGCGAAGGCAGGCTTCGCGGTATTCTTCTGGATTTCGTAGATGGACCGGTTGAGCGCCGGTTGTGGCTGGGGAATGCGCACCGAGACATCCTTCAGGCGCGGCGTCAGCGTCGGTTGGCCGCACAGCATGCGCGCGTCATATTCCTCGATGGAGTCGAATTTCGTCATCGACCCCATGACCGGAAAGGCATCCGCCGCCATCATTTCGTAAAACAGCATGCGGCGGTCACGCGCGGATGTGTTGAGCGCGGAACCATGCACGATATGGCCGTGATGGATGGAGATCGACCCCGCCGGCCCTGTCAATTGCACGGCCCGGCCCATGTCCAGTCCGTTGGCGGCCAGGTCCATAGCGCCGGCGAACACGCCATTGGCATGATGATCGAAGATTTCGCCCTTGTGCGTGCCGGGAAACACCATCAGCGGGCCGTTTTCCTCCACCATGTCGTCGATGAGGACGCCCACGGCCAGCACGTCGTCATTGGTGTGCGGATAGAAGGCGAAGTCCTGGTGCCATTCGATGGCCGCGCCATAGCCCGCCGATTTCAGGTTCAGCTTGGTCGTGTGCAGCCGCACATCCGGACCGATCAGGTCGCGCACCGGTGCCAGGATATGGTCGGAGCGCAGCAGGTCGTCCATGACCGGCGAGATGCGGTGCGGCAGCTTGATGCGCCGGATGCGCGGATTGTCCGGGCTGTGGCTGTCCTCCAGATCGAGCCGGTCATTGGATTCCGTCATGCCGCGCGCCTCCTCGTGGAAACGCCCGACCTCGGCGCGGATCGCCTCGATAATATCCATCGGCACCCGGTTTTCCAGCAGCAGATAGCCGTTTTCCTCATAGAATGCGGCCTGCGCCGCCGTCAGCACTTCGCGCTCGCGCATCGTCTCCTCCTTGTTGTGCGGCCGGAGAACATATCGCCCTCCGAAGGCTTGCCTGCATCGCCCGCCCGGTTAATGTCCGTGCCGGGGAGGCACGTTCCATGTCCGTCATCCGTTCCATCAAGACACTGCGCGTCGGCGCTTTTCCCAACCTTGTCTGGGTGATCGTCGAAGACGACCAGGGCGCGACAGGTCTGGGCGAAACCTTCTTTGGCGCCCGCGCCGTGGAAGCCTGCATCCACGAAACCGTCGCGCCGAAGCTGATTGGCATGGAGGCCGACCCCGAGCCCGCGCGCATGGCGCTCATTCCCTATGCCGGCCATCAGGCTGCCGGGGCCGAACTGCGCGCCAATTCCGCCATCGACATCGCGCTCTGGGATCTCAAGGCCCGGCGCAATGGCGAACCGCTCTGGCGCGCGCTCGGCGGCCGCTGCCGGCAGGCGATCCGCACTTACAACACCTGCGCCGGCTACCAGTATGTCCGTTCCGCCGAAGGCCAGACCTCGGCGAACTGGGGGCTGGGCGCGCCCGCCGCCGGGCCCTACGAGGATCTCCAGGCCTTCCTCACCGATGCCGGGGCGCTGGCCGAAAGCCTTCTGGCGCAGGGCATCACGGGCATGAAGATCTGGCCCTTCGACCGCTATGCCGAGCGTTCCGGCGGCCAGTCCATCCTGCCCGACGAACTGGAAGAAGGCCTTACACCCTTCCGCCAGATCCGCGACACCATCGGCAGCCGCATGGACATCATGCTGGAAATGCACTCGCTGTGGAGCCAGCCAGCCGCCCTGCAGATCGCCGAAGCGGTGGCGCCCTTCGGCATCTACTGGATCGAGGATGCGGTGCGCATGCAGGGCGTCTCTGCACTGGCCGACTTCCGCGCCCGCTGCCCGATCCGCGTCACCGCGTCGGAAACCATCGCCGGGCGCCACCAGTTCCGCGAATTGCTGGAGGCCGATGCAACAGACTACGTCATGCTCGACCTCGGCTGGTGCGGCGGCGTGAGCGAGGGCAAGGCCATCGCCGCGCTCGCCGATGCCTGGCACCGGCCCATCGCCCCGCACGATTGCACCGGCCCCGTTGTCTATGCCGCCTCCTGCCACCTGTCGCTGCACGCGTCCAATGCCGTGATCCAGGAAAGCGTGCGCGCGCTCTATACCGGCTGGTATGCCGACGTCGTCGACGGTCTGCCGCCGGTGGAGAAAGGCATGGTGCGCCCGGCCGACGGTCCCGGACTCGGACTGAGCCTGAAGGATGGCGTCTTCGCCCGGCCCGATGCCGTGGTGCTGGAAAGCCGCTGAGACGGTGCGGCGCCGGGGCCGCGCCCGGCCGTGACGGAAACATTCACGGACAGGCGCCAGACGTTGCATCACATGGTCGCCCCGATCTGCCATGGCACGAATTCGAAATCGCCCAGCCCCTGCGCTTCCGATTTCGATTGTTCGCCGGAGGCCACACGCAGGATCAGATCGTAGATCTCGCGACCCTTTTGCTCCAGCGAAACGCCATCCGTCAGCATGGCCCCGGCATTCACATCCATGTCCTCGGTCATCCGGTTGAACATTTCCGTATTCGTCGCAACCTTGATGCACGGTGACGGCTTGGAGCCGAAGGCCGAGCCGCGGCCAGTGGTGAACACAACGACATTGCAGCCCGATGCGATCTGCCCGGTCACCGAGGCCGGATCGTAGCCGGGTGAATCCATGAAGGTGAAGCCGCGCGCGGTGACAGGCTCGCCGTATTTATAGACGCCGTTGAGCGGCGTCGTGCCGCCCTTGGCCGCCGCACCGAGCGATTTTTCCAGGATGGTCGTCAGCCCGCCCTTCTTGTTGCCGGGCGACGGGTTGTTGTCCATCGAGCCCTTGTTGCGGGCCGTGTAATCCTCCCACCAGCGGATCAGGCCGACCAGTTTCTCGCCTGTCTTGCGGTCCGCCGCGCGGCGCGTCAGCAGGTGCTCCGCGCCATAGATCTCCGGCGTTTCGGCCAGCACGCCGGTGCCGCCCTGGGCGACGAGCAGGTCGCAGGCATGACCGAGCGCCGGATTGGCCGTGATGCCCGACCAGGCGTCGGAGCCGCCGCATTGCAGCGCCACCATCAGTTCCGAGGCCGGGCAAGGCTCGCGCCGCGCCTCGTTGGCCAGCGGCAGCATGGCACGCACCTTTTCGATGCCGAGTTCGACGGTCTTGCGCAGGCCGGCGACATCCTGGATGTTCATGGTCTGGAACAGCGGCCCCTTCTCGATGCCGTAGGCTTCCAGCAGCCAGTCGATCTGGTTCATCTCGCAGCCAAGGCCCACCATCAGCACGCCGGCATGGTTGGGATGGCGCGCATAGCCCCACATCACCCGCTGCAAGGCGTCGAACCCGTCGCCCGACCCGGCCATGCCGCAGCCCGTGCCGTGCACGAAGGCGACCACGCCATCGACATTGGGATAGTTCGCCATCTCCTCCGGTCCGAAGGCCGAAGCGATCATCCGCGCCGCCGTCGCCGAACAGTTGACCGAGGTCAGCACGGCGATGAAATTGCGCGTGCCGACGCGGCCATTGGCGCGGCGATACCCCATGAACGTATCGCGCGCGGCTTCCGGCACGAAGGCCACGGGCCTGAGATCCGTAGAGAACTCGTAGTCGGCCTCGGTATTGCGGAATTCGGTGTTGTGCGTATGCACATGGTCACCCGGCGCGATGTCGGCGGAGGCATAGCCGATCACCTGCGCGTACTTGCGGATGACGCCGCCTTCGGGAATCGCAACCGTTGCGATCTTGTGCCCGCGCGGGATCATCGCGGTCGTTGTCACGCCCTCCACAGAGGCGCCGGCTTCCAGCGCGCGGATGGCGGTGACGACGTTGTCGGAGGCATCGAGACGGACGGTGACAGTCATGGCGGCGGTTCCGGTTGTTCGGCCGGCGCTGCACGAACCGTTGCGCCAGCCATTGGCATCGGGAAGAAGGCGCCGCCGGTCCCGAGGGCGAACCGGCGGCAGCGTCTGTCGTGTCGCTCCTGCCCTAGTCGAGCAGCAGGCTGACGATGGGCGGCCAGATCAGCAGCACCGACAAGGCCAGCAGCTGGATCGCGATGAACGGCAGGAAGCCCTTGAAGATATCCGTCAGCGAGATGTGCTCCGGCGCGACGGATTTCAGGTAGAAGGCAGCCGGACCGAAAGGCGGCGACAGGAAGCTGACCTGCATGTTCATGCAGAACACGACGCCGAACCAGATGGCGACATGCTTCGGATCGATGGATCCGAGGAAGCCCAGTTCGGCCGGCGGCAGTTTCAGCACGATCGGCAGGAAGACCGGCATGATGAGAAGCACGATGCCGACCCAGTCCATGAACATGCCCATGATCAGGAAGATGACCATCATGACCAGGATGATGCCCATGGTCGGCAGTTCGGCCGAGGTGATGAGATTGGCCACATAGGTCGGCCCGCCCACCAGCGTATAGGCGGCGGCGAGCGCTGCCGCGCCGATCGTCACCCAGATGATCGTGCCGGTCGATTTCAGCGTCCGCATCACGCTGTCCCAGACGATCTCGAAAGTCATCTCGCGGCGGACGAGACCGATCACGAAGACCGCGATCACCCCCATGCCCGCAGCTTCCGTGATACCCGTGATGCCGCCATAGATCGAGCCCAGCACGACGCCCACGACGATGATCGGTGCGACGAGGCCCTTGCCCATCTTCCAGCCCCGCATCGACCGATCGCGCCCGGCGACAAGGAAGATGATTGCCAGCGCGATGACGAAGGCGCCGATGAACCATGGGAAATCCGAGACCATGCCGAGCGGGATCGGGTCGACGCCTTCACGCACCGCATTCTCGCCGGTGAGGGTGAAGAAGAGTGCGCGCAGGGTCAGCAGGATCGATGCACCGGCCGTCAGCAGGCTCAGGAAGCCAAGGAACATCAGCGACTTTTCCCTGCCTTTCGGGTCATCCGGGTTTTCCGGCGGCAAGGGCGCCAGCGACGGGTTCAGGTTCGTGCGCACGAGGATGTAGATGATGAAGAAGCTGGCCAGCATGAAGCCGGGAATGAAGGAGGCGGTGAAAAGCGCCTTGATCGAGGTTTCCGTGACCAGGCCGTAGAAGATCAGCACGATGGATGGCGGGATCATGGTACCCAGGCTGCCCGAGGCGCAGATCGTGCCGATGGCAAGGTTCTGGTTGTAGCCGAGACGCAGCATCTGCGGCAGCGCGATCAGGCCGAGCAGGACGACTTCGCCGCCGATGATGCCCGACATCGCCGCCATGATCACCGCCATGATGGAGGTGACGATGGCAATGCCGCCGCGCGTGCGGCTGAGCCACTGGTTGAGCGAGGCATACATGTCCCGCGCGATGCCGGATCGCTCCAGCAGCGCCGCCATCAGGATGAACAACGGCACCGATATGAGCACGTAATTCGTCATCTGCCGGTAGACCGCCTGGCCGAGGACCGAGAAGGGACCCCTGCCGAAATCGCGGAAGAGGATGTCCGGGCCGAATTTCATGATCAGCGTCATGGCCGCAAGGAAAGCGGAGGCGAAACCCAGCGGCATGCCGAGCGCCAGCAGGACGAACATGGAAAGGAGCAGTATGACGGACAGGGTTCCGATATCGGAAACCTTCATCCACGCGAGCAGGTCGAGGAGTTCCATGGCGTGTCAGTCCTTGAGCGTCTTGCGGATGTTTTCGATCTCGACCTCGTCGATCTCGTCCATCGGTGAATGGTGTTCCGGTGCCCTGTTCCAGTCGGCGATGAGGTTGGACACCGCCTGTATGGTGACGAGGAGAATGATGAAGAGGATGGCCGGCTTGACCGAGGCAGGAATCGGCGGATCCCAGGCAGTGCCGAAGGTCTCGCCGCGCATCATGCGCACCGACGCATCGTTGTAGCCGCCCCAGATGAGCGTGAAGGTGAAGCCGGCAATCAGCAGGACCGAAATGACATCGGCGGTCTTCTGCATCCAGCGCGGCATCAGGTCATAGATGACATAGATGCGGATATGGCTGCGCTGCTGCATGGCGTAGAGCCCGGCCAGCAGGAAGACGAAACTCGCGATCCAGAGCGAAAGCTCGTTGGCCCACAGCGTCGGCGCGGTGAAAACATAGCGCGCCACCACCTCGTAGAACATGGCGATGACGATGAGCAGCGTGCCGACCATCGCGATGCGCGAACAAACGAGGGCCACGATGTCGAAAAAGCCCTCCGGCGCGCGCTCGATGGCGCCGCGGAAGTCCGACAGGTAGATCGAGGCGAACAGGATGGTCGCGAACAGGCAGACGAGCATGGCCTGAACCAGCGGCCGGCCCGCCGGGCGGATCATCTCGTACATGGTGACCGGCGTTTCGGAGACGAAATGGCCGAGCACGAAATAGATGAACAGGAGCAGGGTCAGGGCACCGAACCCGATCGCCAGCCAGCGCATCGGCTTGCGCAAGCCTCCCAGCCAAAGACTTTGCTTTTCCAAGGTTACCCTCCCTGGCAACGCCCGGCCAACGGGCCGTTCTGGAAAAATGGCGAGCCCGAACGACGGGCTCGCCACCAATGTCAGCTCCGCTCAGGCGGCTGGCATCACTTCGCGATCAGGCCGAGCTGGCCGAGATATTCGCGGTGGCTCTTGACCAGCGCGGCGGCTTCCGGGCTCTTTTCCGCCCAGCCGTCCCACGCCTTCTGCGCGGCGGCGCGGAATGCGGCGCGGTCTTCCTCGGACCAGGCATGAAGTGTCACGCCCTGCGCCTTCAGCGCGGCCGCAGCCTCGGCATTCTTCTTCTCGTTGGAAAGCGCGGTGTGCAGCGAGAGCTTCTGCATCGCGGTATCCATGATGCGGCGCTGCGCCTCGGACATGCCGTCCCAGACATCCTTGTTGCAGGCCAGGTGGTCGGACGGCATCGAGTGGAAGCCCGGATAGGTCGCGTGCTTCACGATGTCGTAGAGACCGAGGCCCACATTGTTGGCCAGGCCGGAGGCGTCGGCGCCGTCAATGATGCCGGACTCCAGCGCGGTGAAGATTTCGGTAAAGTCCATCACGATCGGGGTCGCGCCCAGCTCGGCGAAGATTTCCGTCTCCAGGCCGGGCGGCGAACGGAACTTCCAGCCCTTCAGGTCTTCCGGGCCGGTCAGCGGCTTGGAGGACGACAGGGATTCCTGGCCGTAGATCCACCAGCCGACAAGCTGCATGCCCTGGGCATTGTAGAGTTCCTGCGCGGCTTCGTAGCCACCGCCGTAATAGAGCCAGGAAAGCTGCTGGTAGGGCGTGTCATAGCCGCCCATGATGTCGCCGACGAACTGGAACGCGGCGTTCTTGCCGGTCTGGTAGGCACCGCCGGTCATGTCGCAGTCGAGAATGCCGTTGATCGCGGCGTCGAAGGTTTCGGTGGTCGCGACGACCGAGGAGGAATAGAACATCTCGATCTTGATCGAGCCGTTCGACATCGTTTCCACGTCGTCGGCGAACTGTGCGGCCAGCTTGCCGGACGGATGCTCGGACGCATAATGCGTCTGGATACGCAGCGTGACCTGTTCGTCCTGTGCGTAAGCGGCGCCGGCAGCGGCGAGCGTAGCGGCGGCGGTCATCGCCAGAAGCGATTTCTTGAATGTCATGGATGTTCCTCCCGTTTGGCCGGAGCAGCGCACGCCGCCCCGCTTCACACTCACTGCCACGACCTCACGCGGCGTCATGAACCTTACATTCGTCATCTTGCGTGAACAACCCTTTTTCTCCAAGTTCCGAAAAATTTTGAAATTCGTTGCAGATCACAAAAATCTTGGTTAGCCTGAAAATCGACACCGGTGTCTTGGTTGCTCGCGCTCGCCATGGGCGCGGGCAGCATGGCCGATTTGACGGCTGGCCGGGTGCCGCGGGAGGACACGGGATGGCAAGCGAAGAAGGCATGACGGCGCAGGCTGTCTATCGCTCCATAAAGGCGCGCCTGATGGCCGGGGAGTTCAAGCCCGGGGACCGGCTGCGCCCGGACGTCCTCAAGGAAGCCTATGGTATCAGTGCCAGCGCCATGCGCGAAATCCTGCTGCGCCTTGCCCACGAACACCTCATCACCCAGGAGGAACAGCGTGGCTTTCATGTGCCCCTGGCATCCGAGAAGCGCCTGACCGAGCTGATGAACCTGCGCATACTCCTGGAATGCGAGGGCGCCCGGCTGTCCATCGAGCACGGCGATCTGGAATGGGAGGCCCGGCTCAATGCCGCCCATCACAAGCTGGCCCATATCGAGGCCAAGATGCGCGCGGCCGGCGACATAGCCGAATTCGTGCCGATCTGGACCCGCATCGACTGGGAATTCCATGACACGCTGCTTTCCGCCTGTCCGTCGGATACGCTGCGCTCGGTCCATCGCAACGTCTATGAACAATTCCGCCAGCAGGTCGTCGCGGAGCTCGAATCGGCCGGCTTCCGCGAAGCGACCGTGCCCGAGCATGAAGCCATTCTGACCGCCGCGATCCGGCGCGATGTCAAAGCCTGCAAGGCGGCCATTCACGCCCATCTGCAAACCTATCGCGAAGACCTTTTCGACAAGAATTTCGCCTGACCGGTTTCAGGCGCCGGGAGGAGGCCGGCAATGATGACATCTGGGCTTTTCGACCTAACCGGGCAAACCGCGCTCGTCACCGGTTCCAGCATGGGCATCGGCCTTGCGCTGGCCAAGGGCCTTGCCGCGCATGGCGCCGCGGTCGTGGTCAACGGCCGCAACCGCGACCGCGCCGAAACCGCAGCGCAGGCGATCCGCGCCGAAGGCGGCAAGGCATCGGTCGCGAGCTTCGACGTCACCGATGCGGATGCGGTGAACCGCGCCGTCGCGGACATCGAGGCCGACGGCCCGGTTTCCATCCTCGTCAACAATGCCGGCATGCAGTTCCGCACGCCGCTGGAGGACTTTCCCGACGAGAAATGGGACGAACTGTTCCGCACCAATGTCACCAGCGCCTATCTCGTCGGCAAAGCGGTGGCGCGCGGCATGATCGCGCGCCACGCCGGCAAGATCATCAACATCGCCTCGGTGCAAAGCGAACTGGCAAGGCCCGGCATCGCCCCCTACACCGCCACCAAGGGCGCCATTCGCAACCTGACCCGCGGCATGGCCACCGACTGGGCGCGCCACAACATCCAGGTCAATGCCATTGCGCCAGGCTATTTCAGGACGCCGCTGAACAAGGCGCTTTACGAGGATGCCGATTTCTCCGCCTGGCTGGAAAAGCGCACACCCGCCGGGCGCTGGGGCGAAGTCGGGGAACTCGTCGCCGCCGCCGTCTTCCTCGCGGGCAAGGGCTCGTCCTTTGTCAACGGCCACACGCTTTACGTCGATGGCGGCATCACCGCCTCCATCTGACCGACGAACGCACCAAAGAGAAGAGACACCATGACCAAGCCGCAGATTGCATTCCTGGGAACCGGCCTGATGGGGGGACCGATGGCCGCCAATCTTCTCAAGGCCGGCTTCCCCGTCACCGCGTGGAATCGCACGCCGGAAAAGGCCGAGGCGCTGGCCCCCGCCGGCGCCACGGTAGCCGCCACGCCGCGAGACGCCGTGCGCGATGCCGATTATGTCATCTTCATGCTTTCCGATGGAGCGGCCGTCGGCGAAATGCTGTTTGAAAAGGGCGTCGCGGACGCAATGAAGCCGGGCGCCGTCGTCCTTGACATGAGTTCCATCAAGCCTTCCGAGGCCCGCGCCCATGCCGCGCGGATGGAGGCCATGGGCCTCGGCCATGTCGATGCACCGGTCTCCGGCGGCACCAGGGGAGCAGAGGGCGCGACGCTCGCCATCATGGCAGGCGGCAGGGAAGATGTGATTGAATCCGCGCATCCGGTTTTCGCAGCCATGGGCCGGCCTGTCCGCGTCGGCCCGCACGGCGCCGGTCAATTGTCCAAGCTGGCCAACCAGGCCATTGTCGCCGTCACCATCGGTGTCGTGGCCGAGGCCATGCTTCTGGCCGAAAAGGGCGGAGCCGATCCGGCCGCCATCCGCCAGGCGCTGAAGGGCGGGTTTGCCGATTCGATCATCCTGCAGCAGCATGGCGAGCGCATGACGACCGGCAACTTCACGCCTGGCGGGCCATCGAAATTCCAGTTGAAGGACATCAACAACGTGCAGGAGGAAGCCGCCCGTTGCGGTCTCACGCTGCCATTGACAACCCAGATGCAGGAGCGCTTCAAACGCTTCGTCGAAGAGCTCGATGGTGCCGACAAGGACCATTCCGGCATCTGGCTCGAACTGCTCGACAGCAACGGCATCAACTGAAAAACCGCCGCACGGCCCGGAGAAGAGAAATGAACTTCCTGATCATCGGCGGCGCCGGCATGGTGGGCCAGAAACTCGCCCGCGCAATCGCCGCCGGCGGACTGGCCGGAACCTCCGTGACCGGCATGGTCCTGCACGACATCGTTGCCGCGAAGCCGGTCGAGGCGGGGTTCCCGGTCACGGTCGAAACCGGCAATTTCGCAGACGCCGGCGAATGCGGCCGGCTTGCCGCTGCCCGCCCGGACATCGTCTTCCATCTGGCCGCCATCGTGTCCGGCGACGCGGAACAGAACTTCCGGAAGGGCTGGGACATCAATGCCCGCGGCTCCTGGCACCTGCTGGAAGCCTTGCGCGCCGAACATGAGGCCAGCGCCGGTAGCTACCGCCCGCGTGTTGTCTTCACCTCATCCATCGCCGTCTTCGGCCCGCCCTTCCCGGCAAAGATCGGAGACGATTTCCTCTGTGCGCCGCAAACCTCCTATGGCGCCCAGAAGGCAATGACCGAATTGCTGGTGGCCGACTATGCGCGCAAGGGCATCATCGACGGCCTCTCGATCCGCCTGCCCACCATCTGCGTGCGCCCCGGCAAGCCGAATCTCGCCGCCTCATCCTTCTTCTCCGGCATCATTCGCGAGCCCCTGAACGGGCAGGAAGCCATCCTGCCGGTCGATGACGACGTACGCCACTGGCATGCCTCGCCGCGCTCCGCCGCCGGCTTCCTCATCCATGCCGCCACGCTCGATACAAACCTTCTGGAGGGCCGGCGCAGCCTCAACATGCCCGGCGTCTCCTGCACGGTCGCCGAACAGATCGAGGCGCTGCGCATGGTTGCCGGCGATGCCCCCGTCGCGCTGATCCGCCGTCAGCCCGACGAGACCATCCGCCGGATCGTGGCCGGCTGGCCGCGCGACTTCGACCCGGCCCGCGCGATCGCGCTGGGCTTCAGGGCGGAAAGCAGTTTCGAGGACATCATCCGGATCTATGTCGAGGATGATCTGGACGCACCTAAGGCCTGACAAGCCGGGAAACACCGCAAGGGATGCATGAAACGATGGGCAACAGATTGAGACTTGAAGGCAAGACCGCGCTGGCGACCGCCGCCGGCCAGGGGATCGGGCGAGCCACCGCCATCGCCATGGCCGACGAGGGCGCGAAGGTCTTCGCAACCGACATCAACGAGACGGCGCTGGCGGACCTTTCCGCGCTGAACCATCCCAACATCGAGACCTTCGTGCTCGATGCCCGCTCCGACGAATCCGTGGCGCAGGGCGTCAAGCGGGCCGATCCCGACATCCTCTTCAACTGCGCCGGCTTCGTTCATCACGGCACGATACTCGATGCCACCGACGCGGAATGGGATTTCGCCTTCGATCTGAACGTGCGCTCCATGTACCGCACCATACGCGCCGCGCTTCCGGCCATGGTCGGACGCGGCTCCGGCTCCATCGTCAACATTGCCTCTGTCGCCTCCTCGGTGACGGCGGCACCCAACCGTTTCATCTACGGCACCACCAAGGCGGCCGTCATCGGCCTGACCAAGTCGGTCGCCCAGGATTTCGTGACAAAGGGCGTGCGCTGCAACGCCATCTGTCCGGGGACCGTGGAAAGCCCGTCCCTGCATGACCGCCTGCGCGCCACCGGCGACTACGAAGCGGCCATGGCGGCTTTCATCGCCCGCCAGCCCATGGGCCGGATCGGCAAACCGGAGGAAATCGCCGCCCTTGCCGTCTACCTTGCTTCCGACGAAAGTGCTTTCACCACGGGGCAGGCCTGCGTGATCGACGGCGGCTGGTCGATCTGACCGCCGCGCGCACAATCCCTGCCCCCGACCGAAGAGACCGATCATGACAAAGAAAAAAGACCCCGCCAGCCTGCGTTCCCGGCAATGGTTCAACAATCCCGATGACGCGGAAATGACCGCGCTTTATCTGGAGCGCTACCTCAACTACGGCCTGACGCTGGAAGAGCTGAAGGGCAGCAAGCCGATCATCGGCATCGCGCAGACCGGTTCCGACCTGTCGCCCTGCAACCGCCACCACCTCGAACTGGCCAAGCGCGTGCGCGACGGCATCATTGCCGCGGGCGGCACGGTGATGGAAATCCCGGTCCACCCGATCCAGGAAACCGGCAAGCGCCCGACCGCCATGCTGGACCGCAACCTGGCCTACCTGTCGCTGGTCGAATCGCTGTACGGCTACCCCATCGACGGCGTGGTGCTGACAATCGGCTGCGACAAGACCACCCCGGCCCTGCTCATGGCCGCCGCCACCGTCAACATCCCCGCCATCGCCTTTTCCGTCGGCCCCATGCTCAACGGCTGGTATCGCGGCCAGCGCACGGGCTCCGGCACCATTGTCTGGAAGGCGCGCGAACTCCATGCCGCCGGCCTGATCGACGACGAGGGCTTTGCCGAACTCGTCGCCTCCTCAGCCCCCTCCACCGGCTATTGCAACACCATGGGCACGGCCACCACCATGAACTCGCTGGCCGAGGCGCTCGGCATGCAGATGCCCGGTTCCGCTGCCATTCCCGCGCCTTATCGCGAACGCGGCCAGATGGCCTATGAGACCGGCCGGCGCATCGTCGACATGGTGCACGAGGACCTCAAGCCCTCGCAGATCATGACGCGCGAAGCCTTCGAGAACGCCATCGTGGTCAATTCCGCCATCGGCGGATCGACCAATGCACCCATCCATCTCAACGCCGTGGCCCGCCATCTCGGCGTTCCGCTGGACAATGACGACTGGCAGAAACTCGGCCACGACATTCCGCTTCTGGTCAATCTCCAGCCGGCGGGCGAATATCTCGGCGAGGACTACCACCGCGCCGGCGGCGTTCCCGCAGTCGTCAACGAATTGCTGAAAGCCGGCCTCCTGCCGCATCCCGATGCGATCACCGCCAATGGCAGGACCATGGCCGAGAACTGTTCGGGCCGCGAGATCGTCAACCCGGACGTCATCAAGCCCATCGGCGAGCCGATGAAGAAGAGCGCCGGCTTCATCAACCTGAAGGGCAATCTCTTCGACAGCGCCATCATGAAGACCTCGGTCATTTCCGAGGAATTCCGCCAGCGCTACCTGTCCAACCCGGACGATCCGGAAGCCTTCGAAGGCCGCGCCGTGGTGTTCGACGGGCCCGAGGATTTCCACAAGCGCATCGACGATCCCGCACTGGAGATCGACGAGCATTGTGTCCTCTTCATGCGCGGCGCCGGCCCGATCGGCTATCCGGGCGGCGCGGAAGTGGTGAACATGCGCCCGCCCGCCTATCTCATCAAGAAGGGCGTTTCATCGCTGGCCTGCATCGGCGACGGCCGCCAGTCCGGCACGTCCGGTTCGCCCTCCATCCTCAACGCTTCGCCCGAGGCGGCCGCCGGTGGCGGCCTTGCGCTGCTGAAAACGGGTGACCGCGTGCGCATCGACCTGCGCAAATGCACCGCCGACATGCTGGTCTCCGATGACGAACTGGCCGCGCGCCGCAAGGCGCTGGAGGAACAGGGTGGCTTCCCCATGCCCGAAAGCCAGTCGCCCTGGCAGCAGATCTTCCGCGAAAAGGTCCAGCCGTTTGCCGAGGGCATGACGCTCAAGGATGCCGACACCTATCGCGACATCGGCAACCGCCATGTCCCGCGCAACAATCACTGACACCAAAGACCACAAGGATAGTCCATGAAACTCGTTCGTTACGGCAATCCCGGAGAGGAAAAGCCCGGTCTCATCGACGCCGAGGGCGCATTGCGCGATCTTTCGGCCCATGTTGCCGACATTACCGGCGCCACGATTTCCGATGACAGCCTGGCCCGCCTGGCCGCGCTCGACACCGCTTCACTGCCAAAGGTGGAAGGCAATCCGCGCTTCAGCCCCTGCGTCGGCCAGATCGGCAAGTTCATGTGCATCGGCCTGAACTTTTCCGACCACGCCGCCGAGACGGGCGCGGCCATCCCCGAACATCCGATCCTGTTCATGAAGGCCAATTCGGCCATTGTCGGCCCGAATGACGATGTGGTCATGCCGCGCGGCTCCACCCATACCGATTGGGAAGTGGAACTCGGCGTCGTCATCGGCAAGGCTGCGAAATACGTCTCCGAAGGCGATGCGCTGGATTACGTGGCCGGCTATTGCGTCATCAACGATGTGTCCGAGCGCCATTTCCAGACGCAGCTCACCGGCCAGTGGACAAAGGGCAAGTCCTGCGACACCTTCGGCCCGACCGGCCCCTGGCTGGTCACGCGCGACGAGGTGGGCGATCCGCAGAACCTCGACATGTGGCTGGACGTCAACGGCAAGCGCATGCAGAACGGCAACACGGCCACGCAGATTTTCACCGTGGCCCAGGTCATCGCCCATCTTTCCACGCTCTTCACGCTGCATCCCGGCGACGTCATCTCCACCGGCACGCCGCCCGGTGTCGGCATGGGCATCAAGCCGCAGCCCGTCTACCTCAAGGAAGGCGACGTGATGGAACTGGGCATCGACAAGCTGGGCAGCCAGCGCCAGACCGCGAAGGCGGACGCCTGACCATGAACGTCTACGACTTTTCCGGCGAGGTCGCCGTCATTACCGGCGGGGCGCAGGGCATCGGCCTTGCCACCGCCCGCCGCATGATCGAAGGCGGCGCGCAGGTCCGCCTCTGGGACATCGACGCGGCCATGCTGGAAAAGGCGAAGGCGGCGCTCGGCGATGCCTGCTCCATTGACCGGGTGGACATCACCGACCCCGCCGCCTGCCAGGCGGCGGCATCGGCCGCCGTGGCCGATCTCGGCAAGCTCTCCGTGCTGGTCAATTCCGCCGGCATTGCCGGACTGAACGATCCGGTCGAGGTCTATCCCGAGGAAGAATGGCTCAGGATCATAAACCTGAACCTGAACGGCACCTTCTACACCAACAAGGCGGTCATTCCCCACATGAAGGCCAATGGCTACGGCCGCATCGTCAACGTGGCCTCGATCGCCGGCAAGGAAGGCAATCCGAACGGTTCGGCCTATTCGGCTTCCAAGGCCGGTGTCATCGGCTTCACCAAATCGCTCGGAAAGGAACTGGCCGGCCTTGATATTGCCGTCAATTGCATCACGCCGGCTGCCGCGCGGACCCGCATCTTCGACCAGATGAAGCCCGAATTCATCGACATGATGCTGTCCAAGATCCCGCGCGGACGCTTCGTCGAGGTCGAGGAAATCGCCGCCATGATCTGTTTCATGGCCAGCCGCGACAACGCATTCACCACCGCCGGTGTCTTCGACATATCCGGCGGCCGTGCGACCTACTAGAGCACCGAAAGGCGACAAGACATGAAACCGGACCTCCTGCTCGTCGGCGGCACCACGCCGCGCACCATGGCTGCGCTCGAAAACCGCTTCACCGTTCACAAGGCCGTTGACGTGGCCGATTGGGACGCGTTTCTGGCGGAAAAGGGCGAGAGCATCCTTGCCGTCTCCACCAACGGCCATGACGGCCTGAAGCCCGAAATCATGGCGAAGCTGCCGAACCTGAAGGTCATCTCCTGTTTCGGCGTCGGTTATGACGCCATCGACACGAAAGCGGCGGCGGAGCGCGGTATCATCGTCACCCATACGCCCAACGTGCTGAACAACGATGTCGCCAACACCGCCATCCTGCTCATGCTCGCCGTCTCGCGCCGCGTCGTGCGCGACGACGCCTATGTACGCGCCGGCAAGTGGAGCGGCTTCGGCGCTGCCCCGCTGACCACCTCCATCGAGGGCAAGAAGGTTGGCATCCTGGGCCTGGGCCGCATTGGCGAAACCATCGCCCGCAAGCTGGAGGCCGGCTTCGGCTGCCGGATCAGCTACCACAGCCGCAATCCGAAGGACGTATCCTGGCACTATTGCCACGATCTCGTCGAAATGGCGCGTGACGTGGATTATCTCGTCGTCATCACGCCCGGCGGCGCCGCCACCAACAAGCTGGTGAACCGGCAGGTCATCGAGGCGCTCGGTCCGGAAGGCACGCTCATCAATGTCGCCCGCGGCACGGTCGTCGATGAGAAGGAAATGGTCGATGCCCTGGTCGAGGGCCGCCTCGGCGCTGCGGGTCTCGACGTGTTCGAGAATGAACCCAACGTACCCGAGGCGCTCTTCCCGCTCGAAAACGTCGTCCTCCTGCCCCATGTGGGCAGCGGCACGGTGGAAACGCGCCGCGCCATGGGCGACCTGACGGTGGAAAACCTCGTCCGCTTTTTCGACGAGGGCACCGTCACCACGCCGGTGCCCGAATGCGCCCATCTTGTCGCGAAAGGCTGACACGTGACGGCACCTGACGATGGTGGCGCGGCCTTCCTTGCGGAACTGCGCGCCGCCTTTGACGAACGAACGCTTCTTGCCGGCGAAGCAGTCCCCCAACGCAACCGGCAGGACTGGAGCGGCCTGGGGCCGGTTGCGCCGCTGGCGCTGATCCGTCCCGCCACGACGGCGGACGTGTCGCGCGCCATGGCGATCTGCCACCGCCACGGCGTCGCCGTGGTTCCACAAGGCGGGCTGACGGGCCTGTGCGGCGGCGCGCGGCCGGTCGAAGGGGCTATCGCACTTTCGCTTGAACGCATGACCGCCATCGAGGAAGTCGACGCCACGGGCGGCACCATGACGGTCCAGGCCGGCATTGCACTGGAAAAGGTGCAGCAGGCCGCAGCCGCGCACGATCTCTACATGCCGCTGGATCTCGGCGCGCGCGGATCCTGCGCCATCGGCGGCAACATCGCCACCAATGCCGGCGGCAACCGCGTCATCCGCCATGGCATGATGCGCGACATGGTGCTGGGCATCGAGGCGGTTCTGGCGGACGGCACGGTGATCACCAGCCTCAACCGCATGATCAAGAACAATGCGGGCTATGACCTGAAACAGCTTTTCATCGGTTCGGAAGGCACGCTCGGCATCGTCACGCGTGCCGTTCTGCGTCTGGCGCCCATGCCGGCCTTTTCCACCGCCGCGGTTTGCGCCCTGGACAGCTATGACGCCGTTCTCGATCTGCTGAAATCGGCGCGGCGCGGCCTTGGCCCCATGCTGTCGGCCTTCGAGGTCATGTGGGCCGACTACTGGGAACTGGTCGCCACGACGCCCGGATTGCGCATGCCGCTCGGCTCCGGTCACGCCTTTTACGCTCTCATCGAGGTTCAGGGCACCGACGAGGTCCACGACCGTGCCAAGTTCGATGCCTTCATGGAGGCGCGTGCGCAGAGCGGCCTGCTGGCCGATGCCGTGCTGGCCCGCTCGGCGGCGGATGTCCGCGACTTCTGGGCCGTGCGCGATGCCGTGTCGGAATTTGCCCGGACCTTCGGCCCCCATGTCGCCTTCGATATCGGACTGCCGGTCAACCGCATGGATGAATTCGCCACCGCCTGCCGGGCCGCGCTGGCCGAAACGCTGGACGCCCCGCATGCGCTCTTCTACGGCCATGTCGGCGACGGCAACCTGCATATCGTGGCCCGCGACAGGGCCGCGCAGGAACTGCCCAAACAGGTGATAGCCGAAACGGTCTACCGCCTTGTCGGCGCCTTTGGCGGCACCATATCCGCCGAGCACGGTATCGGCCTGACAAAGAAGCCGTGGCTTGGCCAGACCCGTTCCACGACCGAGATCGAGACCATGGCGCGCATCAAGGCCGCGCTCGATCCCGCCAACCTGCTCAACCCCGGCAAGGTGTTGTGAATGACCGCCCGCCGGACGCAAACGCCTGGATGGATGGCATGAACGACTTCCTGTCGATTGGCGAATGCATGCTGGAATTCTCCCGCCGGGCCGATGGCGCATGGACGCTCGGCTATGCCGGCGACACGCTGAACACCGCCTGGTATTTCCGCGCGCTGGCCCCGCGCCCTGCGTGGCGGACATCCTATTTCACCCGCCTCGGGCAGGACGCCCATTCCGGCGGCATCCTTGCTTTCCTGGAGGCAAACGGCATCGGCACGCGGCACATTGCCCGCGACCCCGAGCGTCAGCCCGGCCTCTACCTGATCGACACGAAGGACGGCGAACGCTCCTTCACCTATTGGCGAGGGCAATCGGCGGCCCGGCGTCTCGCCGACGACGAGGCGGCGCTCGGCCTTGCCATCGGCTCCGCGGCCATCGTGTATTTATCCGGCATCACGCTCGCCATCCTCCCGGCGGATCGCCGCGCCACGCTGATCGCCCTGGCCCGGGGCGCGCGCGAGGCCGGCAGGCAGGTCGTGTTCGATCCGAATATCCGCCCGCGCCTTTGGGAAACACCGGACACGATGCGCAACACGATCATGGCCGCTGCCGCGGCCTCGTCCGTGGTCCTGCCCAGTTTCGACGATGAAAAAGCGGTCTTCGGCGACGATTCGCTCCAGGCTTGCGCCGCCCGCTACCGCGAAGCCGGAGCGGGCACGGCGGTCGTGAAGAACGGCGGCGGCGACATGCTGATCGCCGGGCCGGATGGCGTTCACGAAATCGGCGGCCTCGAACGGGTGGATCCGGTGGACACGACCGGCGCCGGCGACAGCTTCAACGGCGCCTGGCTCGCCGCGCGTGCCACCGGCATCGGCGCGCAGGAGGCCGCCCGCTTCGCCCATTCGGTCTCGGCCCGCGTCATCCGTCATCCCGGCGCCCTCATGCCGCAGGCCGGCTTGCAGGACCTCGCCTTCGCCCGGTGACCGGACCGGCGGCCGGCAGCGGCAATTGCAGGCTGGTCTGCCAAGGCGCGGGATAATCCGGCCGGCGCAATTGACAATTCCGGCCGCTTGTTCATTCCTGCCGGACATGGAAGACACCGCAAATCCATCTCCGGCAGACAGGACGCAGGTGTCCGGCGCGCGAAAGCGGGGGAACCTCGTCCAGGCTCTGGCCGCGACACTGCGCCGTTCCATCCGCGACGGCGATCACCCGGTTGGCGGCAAGCTTCCCAGCGAAGCGGAACTGACGGCGCAGCATGGCGTTTCCCGCACCGTGGTGCGTGAGGCCATCGCCGCGCTTCGCTCCGAGGGCCTCGTCGATGCGCGCCAGGGGGCGGGCGTGTTCGTCATATCCAGCCAGCCCGCCGGCGGGGCGCCCTTCCAGGATGTCGACACCGGAAAACTCTCCAGCATCCTTGAGATCCTGGAACTGCGAACGGCGGTCGAAGTCGAGGCCGCCGGCCTTGCCGCCATGCGCTGCTCCCCGGCACAGGAAGAGGCGGTCTATCGGCGCCTTGCCGATCTCGATGCCTGCATCGCGGCGGGAGAGCCCACCACGCAGGCCGATTTCGGCTTTCACATCGCCATAGCCGAGGCCACCAGCAATCCGCGCTTCTCGGAGTTCCTGGCCATGCTGGGACCGGATCTCATTCCGCGCCGCCGGCTGCAAACGGGCGGCCATGAAACCGTGCGGGCGGACTACCTGGCCATGCTTCAGGCAGAACACCGGGAAATCGCCGATGCCATCGCCGCGCATGACGCCGAAGCGGCTCGCCATGCCATGCGTGCCCACCTGCAGGGTAGCCAGGCGCGCTACAAGCGCATGCTGCGTAACGGCTGAGCGGGAACGGGTAAACTCACCGTTCGATCGCGACGGAACGAACCTTCTGCCTGAGTTCGCGGCAGGTGCCGAACAGTTCCGGCCGGCCTTCGGCACCGAGCCGGTAAAGGCCGGTCCCCTCCACCGTGCGGATCACTTTCTCCCGCGTGCCGATGCGCAGGACGAACCGGAAGCCGGAGCGGTGCAGGTTGGCATCCTCCATGCAGGCAACAATGTGCTCACGGTCGTCCGGATGGTAGCAGCGGATGACGTGGATCATGTCCACCGGGCCGGCGCGTGGCACCATGTCGTGCAGAAGGAACATGTCCCGTGTCCATTGCGTCAGCCCCGTTTCAAGGTCGAGCCGCCACACGCCGAACGGCTCGAAGGCGCTCAGAACATCCAGAATGCTGGAATTTTCGAGACCGATATCCTCCAACGACTGGCGCCGGCGAAGCGGGGACCTGATCTCGATGTTGACCGAGCCGGAATCGGCGCTGACCGGCGTAAGCGACATCACTCCCCCTAGTCGATGAAGCCGAGCCGCAGCGCCTTGGCGACGGCATGGGCACGGTTGACGGCGGAAAGTTTCTGGCAGGACGACGCCAGGTAGTGATTGACGGTATGTTCCGACAGGCCGAGAATGACCGCGATTTCAGGGCTGGTCTTGCCGGCCGCCGTCCACACGAGGCACTGCGTTTCCCGGTCGGTCAGTTTCGGCAACCCCCGCTCGCCATCCGAACGGGCAGCATGAACCTGCTGGAAGATGAGGTTGCAAAGCCAGGAAAGCTGCACCTGCTCCTGCATCGAACAGGCTTCACGCTCACCGGCAAAGGACACCGCGCCGCGCCGGCCACGCACATCATGCACGGGAAAGCAGGTGCCCGCCAGCAGGCCGAATTTGCGAAACAGCGCAACTGAAAGATCGTCGGCCCCGTCCTTGCGGTCGGTATTGATGGCTTCGAGATCCCAGGACAGCGGCAGCGTCGTGCAGCGCAGTGCCGCGACAAGGGGACTGCCGGGGAACAGCCTGTGCTCGTCATAGGCGCGCACCAGTTCCGGCGGCCAGTTCGAGATCAGCGACACATCGGCGAAGTCGTCGCCATGATCGCTCGGTAGGCGGAAAACCGCAAAATGGTGGAATCCGAGATCCGCCGTCATCTGCTTCAGAAGACGCAGGATGTCATAGGCCGTTTTGCACTGCACCACGGCGTCGCTATAGCCGATTGCGAAGTCCTCGACCGGTAGGGAGCCGTCAGTCTGCACGACATAACCCACTGCTGATAACCTTATAAGGAAACGGAATTTGCCGCGCCGCTACGCCCATGGCCGCCTCCAGTCAAGAATATTTAACACTACGAATGTATAATAAGCGCGATTTGAACCTGCCGCCATGCCGGCGTTGCCAAAACGCAACAAAAACCCTCCGGCCGGGCCAGGATGGCGCGACCGGAGGGTCTTTTGCTTCTGCCGCCGAATTGGCAGGGTGGGGGGCGGCAGGGCAAACACGTCAATAGCGAAATTGTCATGTTGATTTTGTCCGATAGTGCCCGAGTGGCGCCGGGTTGGCCATTGCCTGCTTCCGGGTGCGAGAAATCACCATTGACACATGCCGGATGCATCATTTTCCCAAAAGCCATACCCGGTCTTGTCCATGAGCCTCGCGCCATGGAGGAACGGAAGAACCGCCGCGACCCTTTTGCGGCGGTTCACACGCTCGACGCCATCGCGGCGATGGCGGTCAGAAGGCGACGTTGAGGCCCAGCCGGCCGAGGATCATGTCGTTGCGGAACCGGTAGCTGATGCTCTCACCGGGGAATGCGGCCGGGTCCGCTCCGTTCACGACCGTGTCTTCCAGGTCCACATAAAAGGCTTCCAGTTTCATGCTCACGGTCTCTGTCAGCCGTGTCTCCACGCCGCCGCCAACCGCGTAGCCGTAGCGGTACCCGCTGGCGCTCCAGTCCGGCGAGGCATAGGCCAAGCCCGGCAAGGCGATGGAGAAGCGGTTCGTGACCTTGCCGGCAGCAAAGCCGCCGGTGGCGTAGATCAGGCTGCGGTCAAGCGCGACGCCGGCCCGCACCCGCGCCGTGGCCAGCAGGCCGAAATCCGTATGGTAGGCGGAATTCGTGACCAGACCGGTGAATGGCGGAAACGGATTGGGGTCGATGCGCGACATGGTATGGCGAATCCGGAAATCCGCGAATGAGACATCGGCCTCCACGCCACCGACGAACCCGCCCGACTGGTAGTTGAAACCGGCGGTGATGCCGCCCGTCAGACCTTCGTCGGGATGGTCGATCGAACGCGCGAAAAGCCCGTTTGACACATCGAGCGGGATCAGCACGCCACCATGGGCGCCCAGGTCGGCCCGTCCCGTGCTCGTGGCCAGCCCGGCAATCGCGCCGGCATAGAAGCCGTGCCAGGAAGCACCCGCCGGCGGTTCGTCCAGACTGCCGCGAAGGCCGGTTTCGCCTGCCAAGGCCGGAGATGCAACAAGCAACGCGGCAGTCAGAAGATAGCGTATCATGGTCTTCCCCAACGTCACCACGAGCAGCACGCTTCGCCGCGTCGCCCGTTTGTCATTGCAGGAAGAATCTTTCGTCTATAACTAATTTTCAGTTAACTTATACTAGAGCCATGCCATTTTCCTTAATTTCCCGTGCCGCAACGTGCGATTTGCCCGTCGCCGGGGGCGCGCTGAGGCGAGCCGGCACCGTTGCTCCGCCACTGTTTAACCCAATTAAAATCAGTCTTGTCTAAAGTACATGCGAAGTCATGCGAACAGGTCCGGCCCGGCCACAAGGTTCTGGGTACCGCGGCCATGGCATTCGAGAGGCGGACGGGACATGTTCGAGAAGATCGCGAAAAGCTACATGGCGCTGGTGGAGTATTTCATTCCGCCGGAACTGCGGATGGACCGCGAGGCCTGCAACCAGGCACGCATGTTCCTCATCAGCCACACCATGGGTCCGATCCTTGGCAACACGGTGCCCCTGGCGCTTTTCCTCGTCGATCCGACGCCTGGCATGGACACGTTCTGGCTGGCGGTTTCGATCACCGGTTTCTGGGTCTTTCCCTTCCTGCTCAAGCGGGGCTTCAACTACGACTGGCTGGTCGTCATCTCCGTGCTGAACCTGAATTTCTGCATCTTCTGGAGCTGCTACTACAATGGCGGGGTCGCTTCGCCCACGTTGCCCTGGGTGCTGATCATTCCGCTTCTTTCGTTCTTCTACATCGGCGGCGAGCAGCGCCTGCAATCGGCACTGCTGGCCATCTTCGCGCTCTGCTTCTCGGTGTTCCTTGCCATCTACACGCTGACGGCGCCGCCTGCCAACGACGTCCCGGCCTATGCCATGACAAGCCTCGGCATTGTCTCCACGCTCGCCTGCTTCGCCTATGTCGCCACAATGGCCATTTACTATTCGCGTATCTTCGACGCCGGCGTGGAACTGGAAAACGAGGTGCGCCGCCGCCGGCAGGCATCCGACGAATTGCGCCAGGCCGTCGCCAATGCCGATCGCGTCGGCCGCATGAAGGCCGAATTCCTGGCGCGCATGAGCCATGAACTGCGCACGCCCCTCAATGCCGTCATCGGCTACAGCCAGCTTCTCAAGGAAGAGGCGATCGACATGGGCGACATGCAGATGACCCGCGACGTGGACAAGATCCACGATGCCGGACAATATCTCCTGCGTCTCATCAACATGATCCTCGACCTCTCGAATATCGAGGCCGGACGCATGCAGTTCCGCCAGGAGACATGGCGCCTGGCCGATCTCGTTTCCATGGCCGTCGAGGGCGCCCGCCCGGTGATCACAGGGAACGGAAACGCGGTCGAATTCTACCTCGAACCCGGCGTTGACGACGTGGAGACAGACCGCGAACGGATGATCCAGATTTTTGACGCGATCCTGCGCAACGCCGGCGAGAACACCAGGAACGGCGTTGTGTCCGTGACCTGCAGGCTTCGCGAGACCGCTGCCGGCAAGGCCTATGCCGTGGAAATCCGCGATACCGGCAGGGGCATTGCCCGCGAACGGCTCAAGACCCTGTTCCAGACCCTGATCGATACCCGCGATGCGTCCCAGAGCAAGTATGGCGGCACCGGGCTGAACCTGACCATCACCTATCGCCTTGCCGAAGCCATGGGCTGCACGCTGGCCGTGGAAAGCGAGGAAGGCAAGGGAAGCGCCTTTACCGTCACCATTCCCGCGCTTTGGCACATGCCGGACGAAGCGCCCGTGACCGGGGAAGCCCCCGGCACCGGATCGTCCGCACCCGTGCCTGCCGCCGCATGAGGCAGATGCCGCCAGCGCCACGCTGGCGGCCTCGGTCCTGCTGACGAATGGCTGCTCCCGCAGCCATCGGTCTCGCCTGAAAGGCGCAAGGAAACAACCGGCTTGCCATCGCAATCCGGCATTTTCTGCTCATGGCCGAAAATACAGATCGATTGTTTTTCTTGTTTGAGCAGTATTCATATTAAATTCACCAACACCGGAATATTTCATTTTAGTAATGTCGAAATTTACTATGTATTCCATGGTTGCAGTGTTTCATCGTCGCCATCAACGACAAGACAGGGATGGCGAGAAAATGACCAACCACAAGATGATCGACGGCGTACCGGAAATGGCCCTCCAGGGCAGCATGCGTGATTTCAGGGTCATGGAAGGCGCGGACCTTCTGGGCCGTTGCGAGAATTTCTTCAACTGGCAGGATACACGCCGGCAGTCCGGCACATGGCCCTTCGGCCGCGCCACGGAAACCGGCCCTGCCTCCACTTGCGCCGTGCGCGACGATGCCGGGCATCTGTCCCGGGGCGTCAACTTCGCCTCGCAGGACTATCTCGGCCTTTCCGCGCATCCGGCCGTGCACCAGGCAGCCCACGATGCCATCGGGGTCTACGGGGTGCATTCCGCCGGATCGTCCGCGCTGGTGGGCAACATTTCCAGTTCCGTGCGTCTGGAGCAGGAAATCGCCGACTTCCTGAACATGGATCATGCACTGCTTTTTGCCACCGGCTGGTCGGCCGGCTTCGGCGTCATCAAGGGGCTGGTCCGTTCCCATGACCACATCGTCATGGATGCGCTGGCCCATGCCTGCCTCCAGACGGGCGCCCAGGCCGCCACGCGCAATGTTTCGCTGTTCCGCCACAATGACGTCGAGCATTGCCGCGACCGACTGGCCGCGATCCGCCAGCGCGACCGCGACGGCGCGATCATGGTGGTGACGGAGAGCCTCTTCTCCATGGACAGCGACACCCCCGACATCGCCGCGCTTCAGGCCCTTGCCCATGAATACAACGCGGTGCTGATGGTCGATGTGGCCCATGATCTCGGCTGCCTCGGCCGTGACGGAACCGGCCATATCGGCATGCAGGACATGCTGGGCAAGGTCGATCTGGTCATGGGCAGCTTCTCCAAGACCTTTGCCTCCAATGGCGGCTTCGTGGCCACCAACAAGCGCGCCGTGAAGGAATATCTGCGCTTCTACAGCCCGAGCTGCACCTTCACCAACGCGCTGTCGCCGGTGCAGGTTGCCATTGTCGGCAAGGCGCTGGAAATCGTGCGCTCGGCCGAGGGCGCCCAGCTGCGCCGCGACCTGATGGGCAACATCCTGTCTCTGCGCATGCAGCTCAAGGACCGCGGCATGGACTTCTACGGCGACCCCTCCGCCATCGTGGCGGTGAAGACCGGTGACGAGGCATTGGCACGCATGACGGCGCGCGCACTGCCCGATGTCGGCCTGATCGCCAATCTCGTCGAGTTTCCGGCGGTCGGCAAGGGTCTCGCCCGCTTCCGCATGCAGGTCATGGCGACGCATACGGAGGACGAGGTGACCGCCGCTGCCGACAAGATGGGTGCTGCCATGCGCATCGCCCGAGCCCGGCTCGATGCCGGTTACGATGAAACGCCGCTGCGGGTGGCAGGCTGACAGGAAAGCAAGGGGCGCGGGCATTGCCGGCGCCCTTTCTTCACTCTCCAGGGGATCGGAGCGGGACAATGATGATGGACAACAGGCTGGTGAACTGGTTCGTGCCGCGGAATATCCGCGGGCGAACCAATATCGAGATGGCGCGCATTTTCGTGTTCACTCACCTTTTCGGCCCGGTGATCGCCCAGCCCATGGCCATCTATCTCTACCTTGTATCGCCGGAGGTGAACTACCAGCTCGAAGTCATGGTCGCCGGCATCTACAGCTTCCTGCTTCTCCCCTTCGTGCTGAAATATACCGGCAGCATGACGGTTTCCTCTCTTCTTTCCTTCGTTGGCCTGGCTGCCGTTTCCCTCTTCGGAACCTACCATTACGGCGGCTTCAGTTCGCCCTTCCTGCCATGGTTGATCGTCAGCCTGCTTCTGGGCTTCTTCTACCTGTCGAAGAACACGAAACTCGTCATCAGCCTGTTCACGGCGATCGTCGGCGTGTTCATCTTCTTCCTCATCCGAAACGGCCTGCCGAACACCGTTCCGGTCGAGGACCTGCAAATCCTGAGCTGGCTGTCGATCGTGGCAGCCACCGTCTACATGTCATGGATGGCGCTCTACTATGCGCGCATCATCGCCTTGCGCAGCGAATTGCAGCACGAGGCCGAGCGCTTCCGCTCCACCATGGAAGAACTGGAAAAGGCGCGCGCGGTTTCCGAGGAAGTCAGCCATCATCGCTCGCTCTTCTTCTCCAAGATGAGCCACGAACTGCGCACGCCTCTCAATGTCATCATCGGCTATTCGGAAATCCTTCTCGACGACGTCAACGATGCGACCGGCGGGGATGACCAGACGATCAGGGATCTCGACCGCATCAACAAGGCGGGCAAGCATCTGCTGTCGCTCGTCTCGGAGGTGCTCGATTCCGACAAGATCGTCAACGACGTCAACGCGGTCGAGGTCTCCGACTTCACCCTGGGCGACCTGATCGACGAAGTCGTCGCCAGCGCGCTGCCGCTGGTGGTCAAGAACGGCAACCGCTTCGACATCGACTGCCCCCACCGCGAGGCGCATCTTCGCACCGACCGCACCAAGCTGCGGCAGATGCTCATCAACCTGCTATCCAATGCCGGCAAGTTCACGCGCAACGGCAATGTCACGATGAAGCTGAGCATCGAGCGAAGCCCCGCCGACATACGCTTCCACGCCACCGTCAGCGACACGGGCATAGGCATCGCACCGGATGTGCTCCCCAAACTGTTCCAGAGCTACATCCAGGCCGACGCCTCCATCTCGAAACGCTTTGGCGGCACCGGGATCGGCCTGGCGATCACACGCAAGTTCGCCATCCTGCTGGGCGGCGAGATCTCCGTGGCCAGCCGGCCGAACGAGGGCACGCAATTCACGATCGACATACCTGCGCATATCGAGGCGATGCAGCAAATCCCTGCGCCGCAGGCAGGTATATCGGCTTCCGGGGCGCAAGCAGCCTGAATATTCAATAACGCTAAATCAACAAATACTGACCAATATAGCGCAACGGACAGGTCAAAGGGCGGACGGACAATGAACACGGCTACTGCACACATGATCCGCACAAACGAAACGGAAGCGCCGGCAGGCCAGGCGGACAGGGCGCCGCGCATTCTGGTCGTTGACGATGTGGCGGACAATCGCGACATCCTGACACGGCGGCTGGTGCGCCGCGGCTTTGAAGTTGTCGAGGCCGCTGGCGGGCACGAGGCATTGCGCCAGATCGAGACCGCCGGTTTCGACGTCGTGCTGCTCGACATCATGATGCCGGACCTGAGCGGAAACGAGGTTCTGCGCCACATTCGCGAACGCTTCGCCAGCACCGAACTGCCGGTCATCATGGTCACCGCCAAGAGCCAGAGCGAGGACGTGGTCGAGAGCCTCAATCTGGGCGCCAACGACTATGTCACCAAGCCGGTGGATTTCGCGGTGGCCATTGCGCGCATCAACAGCCAGCTCGAAACCAAGAAGGCGAATGAGAACACGCTGCATTCCAAGCGGTCGCTGGAAGCGCGCACCGAGGAGCTCAACCGCACCCTGAGCGACCGTGAACTGGCGCTCAGGACCGAGACCAGCCGCCGGCAGGTATCGGAAGAGAAACTGCACTTCCTCGCCTATCACGACTCGCTGACCGAATTGCTCAACCGTCAGGGTTTTCGCGACGCTCTCCATCACGCCATAGACGAAATGCCCGTCCATGACCTGGAGCCGGCGCTTCTCTTCATCGATCTCGACGGCTTCAAGACCGTCAACGACCTGTTCGGTCATGCCATGGGCGACAGGCTTCTGTGCGCTGTCGGGGAGCGGATTCGAGCACTGGTACCGCCACACTTCCACATTGCCCGCCTCGGCGGCGATGAATTCGCCGTCATCACCCGCTTTTCGGCACAACCCGAAGCCTCGATGGAAATGGCGGAAATGCTGGTGCGCGAACTGGGCAAGCCGTTCGTGGTGGAGGGGACGCAGCTCAATATCGGCGCCAGTTGCGGCGTCGCGCGGGCATCCCATTTCTCATCCGATCTTGACGGACTGATCAAGGGCGCGGATCTCGCCATGTACCACGCCAAGAGCAATGGCCGCGGTGGCGCCGTCCTGTTCGAGGCCCGCATGCTGCAGGAACAGGAAGAGAAAAGGCAGCTCGAAAGCGACCTGCGCCTGGCGGTGCAGCACTCCCGTTTCGAACTTTTCTATCAGCCGCTCATCGACATCGGCAGCCGCCGGATCACCGGTTTCGAGGCGCTCATCCGCTGGCCGCATCCCACGCGGGGCCTCATGTCGCCGGAAATCTTCATCCCGCTGGCAGAGGAAACCGGGTTGATCAACCAGTTGGGCGCCTGGGTGCTGCGTGAAGCCTGCAACGAGGCGAAGACCTGGCCCGAGCACATCAAGGTGGCTGTCAACCTGTCGCCATTGCAGTTTGAAAGCCCCTCGCTCCTGCCCACGCTGATCAATGCGCTGGCAGCCTCCGGCCTTGAGGCAAAACGCCTTGAACTGGAGATCACCGAGTCCGCGCTGCTGGGCAACGAGGGCAAGAATGTCCAGACCCTGCAGGCCATTCGCGAACTTGGCGTGCGCGTTTCCATGGACGACTTCGGAACGGGCTACTCCTCGCTCGCCTATCTGAAGAACTTCCAGTTCGACAAGATCAAGATCGACCGCCGCTTCGTGCAGGGGCTTGAATCGAATGTCTCCGACGCCGCCATCGTCGAGGCCATCATCAACCTCAGCCGCAATATCGGCGTCGGCACCACGGCCGAGGGCATTGAGACGGAAAGCCAGTTGAAAGCCGTTATCGGACAGGGCTGCATGGAGGGCCAGGGCTACCTGTTCAGCCGGCCGCTGACGGCCAGGGATGCCCGTGACTTCATCACCCGCTTCCTTGCCGCCAGACAAGCATAGTCGCCTTTGAGCGCCGTTACAGTCATTCTCTTTGCCGGCGAATGAAACAGGCTAGGTAATTTAGTGGAGTTTAAATTTAAATCTTTGTCAGGCTTTCGGCTTCTACGCTCACAACTGTCGCAACCAGTCTCCAGGGCGCAGAAATGCCGTACAGAAAGTGGATCGGAACCAGCGCGCACGGCAGGGCCGGACGCCTGACGCATCACCTGCCGCTCCTGGTGGCGGCAAGCTATGCGGTCGGCAGCATCTTCTGGATCCTCCTGAGCGACCGCCTGCTTGCCTCCATGGCCCGCACCTATGAGGACTACCAGCAGGTCCAGACCTACAAGGGCTGGTTTTTCGTCACCGTATCGGCCCTCCTCATCTACGCCACCTTGAAGCATGTCTGGAACGGCATGATCGCGGCTTACGAGGCCTCCCAGGAAAGCGAGCAGCGGCTGGAACTGGCATTGGCCAGCGCCCGCGGCGGCGTCTGGGAGATTGACATCTCCAACGGGCAGCAAACCCTGGCCTATGCCTCGTCGGAACTCGTTTCCCGTCTTGCCCTGCCCCGCGCCCACCGCATCACGATGGAAGAACTGAGCGCCCGCCGTCATCCCGATGACGTTCGCGCAGCCGAGCGCGCCATAGCCGAGACAATCCGGTCCGGCGGATCGAAGCCCTACAATCACCGCTACCGCATCATTGCCGCGGATGGATCCGTCTGCTGGGTGCATGCCATGGGCAATTTCGTGCCGGGTACCGGCAAGCGCCACGACCGCCTGGTGGGTGTGGCCCTCGACGTGACCGAGCAGATGGAAAACGAGGCCCGCATCGAGCGCCTTCTGCGCTTCGACCCCGCCACGGGCCTTGCCCGGCAGGGAAAGTTCCTCGCCGACGCGGACGAGGCATTGTCCGGCATGCTCGAAAGCGAGACCTTCGCCCTCGGCCAGATCCGTTTCGTCGACCTCGAACACCATCTCGGGGAAGACGAAACCAAAGCGGATGCGGCACTGATCCGCATGATCGCCGATCGCTTTCACAAGCTGGCCGACGTCGAAGTCTCCCGCATCAGCGCCGACACCTTCGCCTTCCGCACCGGAACCTCGCGCAGCTTTGCCGCGACCCAGCATGACGTGCGCGATGTCCTGACCGCGTTGATGCAGCCCTTCACAATCGATGACAACACGGTCCGGCTCCGGGTCCAGGTCGGAGCGGCGATTGCCCGGACGGGTACGACAGCCATCGCCCTTCTGCGCAACAGCGGCCATGCCATGGAAGCCGCGGAGAAGTCCACCGACATTGCCGTCGGCTGGTTCAGCGACGAGTTCAGCGACGAGTTCCGCCAGCGCAACGAGCGCATTCGCGATCTCGATCACGCGGTCGATCGTGGCGAGATCGAATGCCATTTCCAGCCGTTGGTGGACTTGCAGTCGGGCAGAACCGCCGGTTTCGAAGTCCTGGCACGCTGGCGCCGGCCCTCCGAGGGCCTGGTCCGGCCCGACCGGTTCATCGGACTTGCCGAGGAATTCGGCCAGATCGGAACGATTGGCGAAGACGTTCTTCGCCAGGCCTGCGAAACCGCGGTCACCTGGGGCGATGACGGGCCGTTCGTTGCCGTCAACGTCTCGCCGGTCCAGCTACAGGATCCCGCCTTCCCGGCCATGGTCGCCAGGACGCTCGGCAACAGCGGCCTGCCGGCAAGGCGGCTGGAACTGGAAATCACCGAGAACGCCCTCATCAAGGACCTCGACGCGGTCTCGCAACGGCTGGAATGCCTGCGCGACATGGGCATATCCATTGCCATCGACGATTTCGGCACCGGCTATTCCTCGTTGTCCCTGCTGACCCGCGTTCCCTTCACCCGCCTGAAGATCGACCAGACCTTCATCCGCGATTTCGGCCGCACCCGCGAAAGCACCGTCGTCGTCGACACCATGATCGGCATTGCCGAGAAACTGGGCCTGCCGGTCACAGCCGAGGGCATCGAGACATCCGGCATCGCCGCGCTTCTGGCCGCCAAGGGCCCGATGCTGGGCCAAGGCTATCTCTTCAGCAAGCCCGTTCCGGCGGCACAAACCCGCGAACTGGCCGGCTGCGCCTGGGCCGCGGACTGGTTGGCCTGCCCGGCGGTTCCGGAGCCGGGCGCACCCATGTCTGTCCACAGGCTGCGCCATACGGGCTGACACCTGTTCAGGATCGAGCCGCCCGGTCTTGCCGCACCGGCAAGCGCGGCAACACCACGCGTAGCCGCCGGCCATGCGCAGCCATTGCGCGTGCTGCAATCGGCCAGAAGTGCCATTCCCTGCATTCGGATGTGAATTGACACCGAACTGTCGTTCAACTGTCAGCGAACTGTTGCAATCGGAGACTACCGGAACCGCCGTGGACCGTCTCACGAGCGGGCGTCCGCACAATCCGGTTTTCAAGCACAGCTGATCAGGAGAATGTCCATGATTTCGCGCCGTACGCTTCTCAAGAGCACTGCCGCGACGAGCGTCTTCGTCGCCGCCCCGGCAATCCTCAAGGCCTCCGACGCCCTCGCCTCGTCCGGTCAGGTCAACGTCTTCGCCTGGGGCGACTACATCCAGGCCAACCAGATCGAGAAGTTCGAAAAGGACACGGGCATCAAGATCAACCTGTCCACCTACGGCTCCAACGACGAGGCCGAGCAGAAGCTCAAGGCTGCCGGTGGCAAGGGTTTCGACGTGATCTTCCCGTCCATCACCAACGGCAACAATTACTACCCCGACGGCCTGCTGGCCGAACTGGACGAAGCCAAGCTCGTCAATGCCGGCAACCTGATCCAGTCCATGGTCAATGACTCCGTCAAGCTGGGCGGCACCTATCGCGGCAAGCGCATGCTGATGCCGTTCAACTGGGGCACCGAGGCCATCACCTTCAACAGCGCCGACATGCCGATCGCCGATGCCGATGTTTCCTTCGGTTCGCTGTGGATGCCGGAAGCGGCCGGCAAGTCGGCGTTCCGTCAGAAGTCGGTCATCATGGGCGTCGGTCTCTACCTCGACGCCAAGGGCGAAATCGCCTCCAACCGCATGCTGGATGTCTACAAGTCCGAGGACGATGCCCGCCGCGTCTGGGACGCCTGCGCCAGGTTCGTCATCGACAACAAGGACAAGATCGCGGCTTTCTGGAACAACGCCACCGAAGCCACCAATGCCTTCAAGCAGGCCGGCGCGAGGATCGGCCAGACCTGGGACACGACCGGCCTTCTTCTCAATCGCGAAGACGCGGCCTGGAAATACCGCATGCCAAAGGAAGGCGGCATCACGTGGATGGACTCCGTCGGCGTTCCCTCCGGCGCGGAAAATGTCGAACAGGCCTATGCCTTCATCAACGCGCTGATGACCCCTGAAATGGGCGGCCTGATGTCGAAGAACACCGGCTACAACTCCGCCGTGGCGGGTGCCGCCGACTTTGCCGGCGATGACTACAAGAACCAGTTCAACGCGGTCTACAACGCCGAAAACCTCGCCAATCTCTGGTGGTGGCAGGCCGACACGCCCTGGTTCGCGCCGCTGCGCCAGGAATATGTCGACAGGATCACCAACGCCTGATCGCGCCAGCCGGACGGGGGAGGGGAAACGCGCCCTCCCCCTTGCCGGCCAATTGTCTTTCACGTTTATGACGGGGAACCGGAATGCACGGTCAGGATATCGCCCTTGCGGGTGTCACGATGCGCTATCCCAACGGTTTCGTTGCGGTCGAATCGACGGATCTCGCCATCCGGGCCGGAGAGTTCTTCTCCATTCTCGGCCCGTCCGGTTGCGGCAAGACCACCATTCTACGCATGATCTCCGGCTTCCTCGAACCGACCACCGGGTCGGTTGCCATTGGCGGAAAGCCGATGGCCGGTATCGGTCCGAACCGCCGCCCCACCGCATTGATCTTCCAGAACCTCGCACTCTTTCCGCTGATGAGCGTCTGGGAAAACGTCGCCTTCGGCCTTGAGGCCCGCGGCATGCCCAGGGCACAGCGCCGCCGCCGCGCCGAGGAACTGCTGGCCCTTGTGGCGCTCGAAGGTCAGGCCGGCAAGAAACCGGGTGAATTGTCCGGCGGCCAGCGCCAGCGTGTCGCCGTCGCCCGCGCGCTGGCCGTGGAGCCGGCCGTGCTGCTGCTTGACGAACCGCTTTCCGCGCTCGACCTGAAACTGCGCCAGCACATGCGCGCCGAACTGAAGGACATCCAGCGCAAGACCGGCGTGACATTCGTCTACATCACCCACGACCAGGGCGAGGCCCTGACCATGTCGGACAGGGTGGCCGTCATGAACCGGGGCCGCATCGAGCAGGTCGGTGATGCCGAGGAAATCTACAACGCGCCCGCGACAGCCTTCGCCGCCACATTTGTCGGCGAGCAGAACCGCTTTGCCGGAACCGTGGTCGAAGCCGATTCCGAGATCGCCCTGATCGAGACGCCGGTCGGCCGGCTGGCCGGTATCAACCGGCAGGGTCTGCGCCAGGGCGAGGCTGCCCAGCTTTTCATCCGCCCCGAACGCATGGCCCTTGCGTTGAATGGGGCGGCCGACGCCCTCGAAAACCGTGTCGACGCCTCTCTGGAACGGCGCGACCTGGAAGGGCCGTTCCTGAACCTGTTCATGCGCGCCGGTGAACATCCGCTCACCCTGCATGTCACCAATGCGGGCGATGGGCTTTCCATGGAACCGGGTCAGCCGGTTCCGGTCGGCTTCCGGCGCAAGGATGCCATCGTCCTGCGCGCGGGGAGCTGACCGGTGGGCGGGCTCTATCGCAGCTTCGGCCGCCCCCTGACCTTCGGGCTTTTCCTGCTCGTCGCCCTCTGGCTGTTCGGACTGATCCTTCTGCCCCAGATCGCGATGATTCAGCGCGCCTTCCAGGTCGAGGACCGCGGCGGCATTTCCGCGCAGCTTTCCGTCGAGATCGACAAGCTCTATGTCCGCCAGTTCGAGATCGACCAGCAAGTGAAGGCGCTGGATGCGCCCGCCGCCGCGCGGCCATCCGCGCCCTCGCCGTTTGCGCCTTCCATGGGCGATACGGCACCGGCCGCACCCTCGCCAAACGACCCCTTTGCCGGCCTGTCCGCCGGCAAGAGACCAGAGGCCGATCCGGCCGACATCGACAGGAAGCGCCAGGCGCTTCAAACCGAGCGCACGCAGGTCACGGCCCGGATAGCGGACCTGGAAGCGCGGGAAACCGGGCCTGCCGCACTGGATTTGCGCTATTCGCTGGAGAATTTCACCTCCATGACGGCGGTGCATTTCCGGATCTTCATCGCCACCCTCTTCTATGCCCTGTGCGTGACCGTCCTCGCCTTCCTGGTCTGCTATCCGGTGGCTTATGCCGTTGCCGTCGCCGCCACGCCGGACCGGGCCGCGCTGCTTCTGCTGGCGCTCGTCATTCCCTATGCCATCAACGAATTGCTGCGCATCTTTGCCTGGGTGATGATCCTGGAGCGTCAGGGCCTGTTCAATTCCGTCCTCGACTGGCTCGGCATCATCGACTTCGCCGCCGGTGAGGGGTTCCGCTTCGTCGCCTCCAATGGCGCCGTCTTCGCGGTCATGGTCTATGCCTATGTCCTGTTCATGGTCTTTCCGATCTACAACACGATCGAGACGCTTGACCGCAACCAGATCGAGGCGGCCCGCGATCTGGGCGCCTCGGCCTGGCGAATCCATGCGCGCATCGTCATTCCGCACGCCAAGCCCGGCATCGCCGTCGGCGCCATCATGACCTTCATGCTGTCGGCCGGTTCCATTGCCGTGCCGGAGATCGTCGGCCGCGGCATGCATCCCGACTGGTTCAGCCAGGTCATCTACCGGCGCTTTTTCGAGGCCGACAGCTGGAACGAGGGCGCGGCCTATTCGCTGGCCCTTCTCGCCGCCTGCATGCTGTTCATCCTTGCCGTCATGGCCGTCTTCAGGGTCGGCATTCGCGACATCGCCAGATAGGGCAAGCCGGAACGGGAGACCATGCAATGACCGACCAGACCGCCACCCATCCCGGCATGGCACCGGCGAACGCGAAACGCCGGACGGCCATCGACTGGGGCGACGCCATCCTGACCGGCTATCTGCTGCTCTTCTTCACCTGGATGTTCCTGCCGCTCATCCTCATGGTGCTGGCTGCCTTCAACGCCAACCCCACGCCCTCGGCGACCGATTGGCAGGGCGTGACGCTGGACTGGTTTACACGCCTGCCGCAGGATGAACGCTTCATGCAGGGGCTGCTTCATTCGCTCATCATCGCCGCCGGCGTCATCGTCATCGCCATTCCCATGGGCCTGGCCGGTGCGCTCGTCCTGTCGCGGCTGCAATCGCGTGCCAACACGCTGCTCTACACGCTGCTTGTCTCGCCCGTCCTCACGCCGGGCATCGTGCTCGGCGCGACCACGATGATCTTCTGGCGCGACCTGTTCGGCGTGCAGGCCGGCCTTTTCACCACCGTCATGGCGCAAGCCGCCTTCATCGCCGCCTACTGTATGCTTATGTTCATGGCCCGGCTGCAACGCCAGGACCGTATTCTGGAAGAGGCGGCGCTGGATCTGGGCGCATCGCCCTTCTTCGCCTTCCGCCGTATCACCCTGCCATTCCTGATGCCGACTGTCCTGACAGCAGCCTTTATCGCCTTCCTGCAGTCGATCGAGAACTACAACACGACCTTCTTCGCCATCGGCGGTTCCTGGACGCTGGTCACCGAGATCGGCAGCCGCATGCGCTTTGGCCTGTCGCCCATGATCAACGCCATCGGCGTCATCTTCATCGCCATCACCGTCATCGTTGCCGTCACCCATACGCTGGTGATACGCAGGCGCAAATGAAGATCACGCTGACCTGCCTGCCCGGATACGAGGATCGCCTGCCGCGCCCGTCGCTTGCCGCGACAGGACTTCCAGGCTGGCTGAAGGCCTTGCCCGCCCAGCGCGAAAGCGCTGTCCTGGAGGGTGCGCCGGTGCGCACCGTCAAGCAATGTCCGCCCTTTCTCGACGCCATGCGAACCGGCATCCTGTTTCCGCTGGCCGCCGATGTCGCCATCCGTGACGGCACGTTTGAATGGGACTGGGATTTGCCCATGCACCCCGTTGCCCGGTCCACCCGCTCGCCCGTCGGTTTTCACGTTCCGGAGCAGGCCGGGGGCATGCCCGGCGTCGATCCGCAGGCCTTCGCCGTCAAGTTCAACAATTTCTGGACCGTGGGTCTGCCGGACGGCTGGTCCATGCTGTTCACCCACCCGCTGAACCGCCTCGACCTGCCGTTCCGCACCCTGTCCGGCATCGTCGATTGTGACCATTGGCACGACGGCTTCGTGCACTTCCCCGCGCTGTGGACCGATCCGGACTTTTCCGGCGTGCTGCCTGCCGGAACACCGGTGGCGCAAGGCTTTCCGGTACGCCGCGATCCGCTGCAACTGGAATTCGCCGCCATGGATGAGACCGCGCTCACCCGCCATGTGGAGATACAGGACGGCTTGCAGGCCGAACCTGGCCTGTACCGCAAGGCCTATCGCGCCACGCGCGGATGAGCCGGCCGCAGCGCGAGCCGCCCGCGCGCGCCCTGTGTCATGATCTTCAGCCGCAGCGCCGCGTTCTCTGCGCCCGGTCCGAGGTCGGCCAGTGCCGCCGCGCAACCCTCCAGATCGCCGGCCTCGCGCAAGCCGATCGCAAGCGCCGCGATGGCCTCCGCACTTGCCAGTCTTTCACGCGCGATGCGCAGCGGCCCGAGCGCCTCGTCGGCCCGGCCCAGGCGAACCAGCGCATTGCCGAGATTGAGTTGCGCGTGGACATCTCCGGGAACGGCGCGCAGATAGCGCGCGAACCCCTCGGCCGCACCGTCCGCGTCGCCTGTTTCGAGCGCACACGAAGCCTGTTCGAACAAGGCGTTGACATGGCCGGGTTCCAGCGCGAGCGCCTGGCCGAAAGCCCTTGCGGCATCGCCGGAGCGGCCCAGCCGGCGCAGCACCAGCCCCTTGTTGTAGGCAATGGCCGCATTGTCCGGCAGCGCCTTTTCCAGGACCAGGGCAAGACGCAGCGCCGCACCCCAATCCTCCTCCGCGATGGCCTTCTGGAATGCTCTCGCATTCTGCTGGAGTATGTTCGTGCCCATGCCGCCCTCGCTTGCCCGCCATCTTGTTCCGGTCTGTCACGCCGCTGAAACACGAGCGGTCTAGGCACGCCAGAAAAACCAGCACGGTGACACTGTTATGAAGCTGATCCACATTTCCGACATACACATCAACCCGGAGCCGGTCTGCGGCCTCGATCCGGTCGAGAATTTCCGGCGCTGCCTCGCCCATGTGGAAGTAAACCACGCAGACGCCGACCGTGTCGTCATCACCGGCGACCTGACCCATCACGGCCGCGAGGAGAGCTATCGCCTGCTGGCCGCCATGCTCGAAGCCAGCAGCCTGAAAGGAGATGCCGCGCCGCGCCTGCTGATCGGCAACCACGACAACCGAAAAACCTATGCCACGGTCTTCCCTGCCACGCCGCGCGACGCGAACGGCTTCATCCAGTGGACCGAGGAGACGCCCGCGGGCACCTTCATCTACATGGATTCGACTGAACCGGGCACCCACGCCGGCCACTATTGCGCCGCCCGCCGCGCCTGGCTCGACCGCCAGCTTTGCGCCGCGCGCGATGCCGGCAAGGGCGCATGGCTGTTCCTGCATCACAACCCGATTGCCGTCCATATCGCCAATGCCGACCAGATCGGCATCGTGCAGGAGCGCGAATTGCAGGAACTGCTGGCCGCCCATCGCGACACGGTGCGCCACATCTTCTTCGGTCATTGCCACTACACGCTGAGCGGCACGGTGCGCGGCATTCCCTATTCCGCGCCGCGCTCGACCAATCACACCTGCTGGCCGGATTTCTCGGGCATCGCCACGCGCATGGGCTACGGGGAATTGCAGCCCAACTACAATGTCTGCTTCCTGGAAGGCCATGGCACGGTCATCCATTCCGTCGATTTCCTCGAAGAGGACAAGGTGCGCTGGCTGATCGAGGACGAGCAGGGCAATCCGCTCACTGCGGCCTGAAGCCCAGCCGGGTCGCGCAGGAAGATCATGAGCCGGCCGGCACAAGCAATCGCGCGATACCGGATGCGGTGCAGCCTTCCAGATCGCCGGTCCGTTCGATGATCGCCTGGGCGCCGTCCGGAACCAGGGCCCGAACCTTCGCGGCAAGTTTCGCCAGCAGCACGTCGCCGGGAAGCCGCGCCGCCAGATCGTGGTCGGCGGCAACCGTCTCGCCACTGTCCAGCACGATGGAACAGCGGGCCTGCAGGTCGCTCAGCCGGTCATCGCCCTCGACGAAAACCCGGCTGGCGAAACCGGCAAGCCGCGCGTCGGCCGCCAGCGCATCCGCATAGGCCTTGTCGTCGCCGGTGCGAATGCCGTGAAACACCATGCCTGCCAGCCAGGCATAGCTGAACTTGACTTCGAGCCCCGTGCGCGGACGCTTGATGTCACAGACCTTCAGCCAGCGCGGATTTGTCGAAAGCGTCAGTGAACGCACGCTTTCCGGCGCCAGCCCTTCGGCGGCGACCGGCAGCAGCGCCTCGATCATGGCATGGGTGCCGTGGCAGCAGGCGTGGAACTTGTACTTGTTGTCGAGCAGCCGGAAGACTTCCGGCGGCAGGCCCCCCTCGAAGGCAGCATCCGGCGCGCGCGCCTCGCTGTGGGTCGGGATGAAACCTTGCGCGCCCATCAGACCGTCGCAGGTGGAGGTGAACCCGGCTGCGGCCAGCGCGCTGCATTCCACACCGTTCGAGGCGGCAATGCCCGCGTTATAGGGCTTGCCCATGGTGCCGAACTGGGACTTGAGACCCGATGCCCGCGTCGCGCAAAGGCCGAGCGCTGCGCGCATCCGCGCCCGGTCGAGCCCGCGCAGACGGCCCGCGGCCACCGTCGCGCCGAATGCCCCGGCAGTGGCCGTCTGGTGAAAACCGCGGTTGTAATGCTCAGCGCCCAGAACCCGCCCGATGCGGATGGCGGCTTCCGCGCCCAGTAGAAAGGCATCGGCAACCGCCTGCCCGCTCGCCCCCGTTTCCTCGGCCACGGCAAGCGCGGCCGGATAGATCGCGACCGACAGGTGCCCGACATGGTCAAAATGGGTATCGTCGAAATCCAGCGCATGACTGGCCGCGCCATTGACGAGGGCGGCCATGCGCGCCGGCGCCCGGCCGCCGCCGAACAGCGTGGCCGCACCAACGCCGCCTTCCTTTGCGGCGAGGGTCCGCAGCATGCCGGTCAGCGGCTCGCCAGCGCCTGCCCGTCCGCAGGCGATCCAGTCCATCAGCGATCCCTGCGCAACCTTGCGCACATCCACGGGAATTTTCGCCGCCGGAAGGGCGGCAATGTCGAGCACGAGATCGATGAGCGTCATGGGTTTCCCCCCGGAAGAGCGATGCGCCGGACGCCCGCTGGGTTCTGCCGGCACAAGGAATTCCGGGGGTTATGCCGCCAGGAGCGTCCTCGACGCAAGGGGCCGGCGCAGCCGCCGCGCCGGCCTCGTCGGGACTGGCGTCAGATCTCGCCGAGATTGATGCCGATGGTGATCGCGCCGATGAGGTTGCCGCTCTCATCGACAATGGTCGTCGAAGCCTGCGATTGCAGCACCTGTGTCGATTCGTCCTTTTCCGGCGCATCGACGAACATGGCACCGGCCCCGGCGCCGAACGACTTCTGGAACTTGTCCTCGTCACCCTGCCAATAGTCCGATGTCAGCGCATTCTGACCGACATTCAGGCCCTTGTTGTCCATCACGAAGACCTCTGTGATGACCCCGCCGGATTCCTGCTGCTTCTTTTGCAGGAAGGCCGAGAGAGCATTGGACAGCACGCCGTCGATCAACTTGCGGTCGCCACCGTCCACGCCGGCGCGCCATTCCTTGTCCATTGCGTCGATATCGGCCTGGGAAAGTCCGGCATGGGCCTCGTTCTGCGCCTTGATCGCGGATATGACGGCGGGATCGGAGAGCCAGGGCTGGACGTTCTGCTCGACATAGGCCTTGATCGGCGCGACATAGGCCTCTTCGGCCACGGCCGTGGCGTGGGTTGATGCGAGTCCGGCCACAAGGGCCAGGGCAAACAGGGTCTTGCGCATCGGGGACCTCCTCGGTGTTCTGCGCGAAAAGTCAGCGGGTGACGGTTCAGAATTCCTCCCAGTCTTCCGCGAGCGCCGTGTTTCCGGCACTGGCGCGAACAGGTACGCTGGCCTTGGCCTGCGGCTTGCCGGGCGCTGCCGACGGCTTGGCAGCCACCTTGACGGTGGGTGCATGGAGGACGGCCTGTGTCCTGCCGGTATCGAAGCGGGCGACCGCCGTCTTCAAGAGCTCGCCCTGGCTGACGAGGTCATGGCTGGCGGCATTGGCCTCCTGGGCCATGGCCGCGTTTTGCTGCGTCACCTGGTCCATGTAGCCGACGGCCGTGTTGATTTCCGACAGGCCCGCGGATTGTTCCGAATAGGACCGGATGAAATCCTGGATACTGTCATGGATCTTGCCGATAAGCTGTTCGATCTCGGCCAGGGCGCCCCCGGTCTGGTTGACCAGCGCGGCGCCCGTTCCCACCTCTTCCACCGACGTGGCGATCAGTTGCTTGATCTCCTTGGCCGCTTCGGCCGAGCGCTGCGCCAGTTCGCGCACCTCCTGCGCCACCACGGCGAACCCCTTGCCCGCTTCGCCGGCCCGCGCCGCCTCGACGCCCGCATTGAGCGCCAGCAGGTTGGTCTGGAAGGCGATCTCGTCGATCACGCCGATGATGCGCTCGATCTGGGACGAAGAGGCTTCGATGCGTCCCATCGCGCCGATGGCGTCCTGCATCTTGGCCACCGAACGCGCCGCCTGCGACTTGGCATTGCCGACGAGTTCGCCGGCCTGCGTGGCACTGTCGGAAGACCGCTTCACCGTGGCGGTGATCTGCTCCAGCGAGGCGGCCGTCTGCTCAAGCGAGGCAGCCTGACGCGCGGTGCGGTCGGAAAGCTGTTCGGCCGAATGCAGCAATTGCTGCGAGCCGAGATCGATGCTGCCGGCCGATGCCTTGATGTCGTCGAGGACGGTGGCGACTGAATCGACCATCCGGTTGAAGTCGGCGGTCACCTTCTCGAATTCGGGGCCGAGATCGTCGATGCGGCTGGAAAAATCGCCGCCGGCCAGCCGTTCCAGCGCCAGGGCCAGCCGCGCCACGGCATCCGCCTGCATTGCGGCCGTCCTTGCGGCGGTTTCGGCATTGCGGTTGCGTTCGAGGCTGACCGCCTCGCGCTCCTCTGCCGCGGCCTTTTCCCGTGCCTGTTTTTCGATCGTTTCAGTGCGGAACATCTCCAGTGCGCGCGCCACGACACCGATTTCATCGTCATTGTCGAGATAGGGAACCGCGCTTTCGGTATCGCCTTCCCGAAGGCTGGCGATACGCTCGCCCAATGTCTTGAGCGGCCTGCTCATCAGGCGAGAGAGCGCGAACAGGAACACGATCACCACCAGCGCCATGATGGCGGCCTGCGAGGCCAGCCGCACCAGCGCCGTGTTGCGGGCATCGGCAACGATCGCCTCATTGGACCAGACCGTGGTGATGGCGCCGACCGGGTTGCCGGACTTGTCCAGCGGAAGCGGCACCGATACGGCCACGAGGCCGTTGCCGATCTCCGATACGAGCCGTTCCTCCCCGGATATGGCCGTGGAGATCGTGCCGGCTTTCTGCTGGTCCGCCTCGCCGACAGCCCCGTCGCGGAACCAGGTGTTGATCGCCTCGCCCTTGCTGTTGACTGCCATGAAGCCCATCAGGCCAAGGCTCTCGTCGTCGCGATAATGCTTGTATGCATCTCCAACCGCGTCGCCCTGGCCCCATTTCACGGCGGCGGCCGAAAGTGTGCCGAACTGCTGCGATTCCTGGGTCCAGTCCTGGATCGCATTCGTCATCGCCGTGCGTTCCTGGATCACCCACGACGCCGTGGAATAGGTCACCAGCCCGACCAGGCTTACCCCGATGATGACGCCAGCGAGCTTTGCGGAAAGTTTGAGTTTGCCGAACCAGTTTGCCATGATCGTCCCGTTGGAAGATGACGTCCACGCTCGCATCGCGTGGCGGCGGCGATCCGCCGAAATTCCATCGGGTCCGTCATGGCCCCAATCCCGTTTTGCCCAGTGTTGCGGGCAATTATTAAGGTTGCGCTAAAACACATGCGTATTCCGGCCGCTGGGCGTCAGCCCGCCGCCTTCATCTTGCTGAGCAGCGATTCCAGCCCGCTATGCAGTTCCATGTCGAAGGCGTCCGCCGTCTTGTCCTGGTAAACCGTCATCAGGCGCGCGATTTCCCTGAGCTTCTGGCTGATCAGGTCGAGCGACTGGATGAAATCCAGATGGTCGGTGTCGAGCGCCTCGACCGGCCAGTGATCGCTGTTGTCGAGCGCTTCGGCGATCTCGACCAGTTCGCCGATCGCGCCGGCCAGCACCTGGCCCGACGGCACACGCAGCGGTGTGCTGTCTGGCTTGCAAGGGCCCGTGCCGGTTTCGTCGGCATCGTCGAAGAAGAACATTTCGTGGTCTGCATGGGACATGTTTGGTTCCTAGAAAAGGTCGACTTCGCCCGCGACGGCAGGCTGGCGGGGGACCGGCGGCTCGGCCGGCGGCAAGGCTTCGCTGCCTTGCAGGAATTTCATCAGCACCTTTCCGGTCGATGGCGTGAACTCGATGCGCCTGCCCTTCGGCCCGCCAAGGCTTTCGGATGCCGGAGCGAAGCCTTCCGCCTCCAGGAACTGGCGCACGAAGGCGACGTTCTTCTCGCCCGGGCCGTAGCGGGCGTTGAACAGGCTCGACCCGCCGAAAATCTTGAACACGAGATCGCGCTTGCGCGAACCGCGCTTGTACATGTCGTTGAGCATGACCTCCATGAGGTAGGCGCCATAGCGGCGTTCCGCGTCATGCTCGGCGGAGGAATTGCCGCCCGGCAGCAGGATGTGGTTCATGGCGCCGAAATGAAGCGCGCTGTCATAGACGCAAGTCGCCACGCACGATCCCAAGATGGCCGCGAAGACCAGATCCCGATCGCCGCTGACGCGATGCTCGCCCTGCGCGATGATGACGCGTTTCATGTCCATGCCCATCAAAGTCTCCCGATCACCCCCTCGATCGCCCGGCGCAGGCCAGGCTTGTCGATCGGCTTTGCCAGCACGTTGTTGGCGCCCAGCGCCTGCGCCTTGGTGATGACCTCGTAGTCGCGCTTTCCTGTCAGCAGGATGAAGCCCATCTTGGAAAGCTTGGGATGCCCGCGCACGGCCTTCAGGAGGCTCAGCCCGTCGACATCCGGCATGAACACGTCGGATATCACCAGATGCACCGGCTGCGTCGACAGCTTGGTGAAGGCCTCACGCCCGTCCTTGGCGATCTGGATGTTCTTGACGCCCATTTCCTGCAGCGATTCGACCGTCATCATCCGGCTGGTTATGTGGTCGTCCACGACCATGATGTGAACAATGTCCTTGAGGCTCATTGGCCCGATCCTTCGTTTTCGATGTTCTTGCGGCCCGCCAGCAGGGCGCCGGCGATCCGTGTGATGGGCAGGACTTCCGCGGCTGCCCCGAGTTCCACCGCGGCCTTCGGCATGCCGAAGATCAGGCTCGTTGCCTCGTCCTGCGATACGGTCCGCCCCCCATTGCTGCGGATCCGGTACATGCCGCGCGCGCCATCCGACCCCATGCCTGTCAGAAGCGCCGCGGCGACCGATACCCCTTTCAGCTGCGCAATCGAGCCGAACAGGACATCGATGGAAGGCCGGTGGCCGGAGACCGGGTCGCCGGCGATGAGACGGCCCTTGAGCGCCGGCCCGCTGACCACCAGATGGCGCTCCCCGCCCGGCGCGATATAGACGGTGCCGGGCGCCAGCGGTTCGCCGTCCGCCGCCTCGCGCACGGCGGGCTTGACCAGCCGGTTGAGCCGGTCCGCCAGATTGCGCGAGAAACCGGCCGGCAGGTGCTGCACGATGACGGTTGGCGGACAATCCGCGCTGAACGTGGAAAGCACTTCCGAAATCGCCTCGATGCCGCCGGTCGACGCGCCGATGGCAACCAGTTCCGGCCGTCCCCTGGACGCCGCGTCATGGCCGGACTGGGAACTGCGCATGCCGGTCGCGGACCGGTGCGCGCCATTCATGGATTCCATGGGCGGGCCGCCCCTGCCGGCCTGTCGCACGATCCGCCGCATGGCCAGCAGGCTCGCTTCGTCATCCAGCTTCGGCTTGGGCAGGCAGGCATGCGCGCCGGCTTCGAGCACTTCGCGCGCAATGGCCTCCGACTGCTCCACGTGGCTGGAGATGACGACCACCGGCATGGGCCGCAACTGCATGATCTTGTGCAGGAAATCGATGCCGTTCATGTTCGGCATCTCAAGGTCCAGCGTCACGACGTCCGGATCGAGTTCCTTGATCCGCGCGCGCGCCTCGTAGGGGTCGCCGGCCGTACCGATCACCTCGATCTCCGGATCGGCATCCAGGATCGTGGACAGGAGGCGTTGCATCATGGGGGAATCGTCGACGACAAGGACCCGGATCATGCCGTGCCTCCCCGTCCGGGAAGATAGCGGTAGGTGGTGATGTCCGACTGCACGAAATCGCGCGCCACCGGTCCGTGCATGCGCTCGGAATGGCCGATATAGAGAAAGCCGCCCGGCTCCAGCTGCCCGGCGAAACGCTCGAACAGGCGCGCCTGCAGGTCGCGGGTGAAATAGATCAGGACGTTGCGGCAGAAGATGGCCTGGAACCGGCGGCGCATCGGCCAGTCGCCGATCAGGTTCAGTTCGCGGAAGGAGACCAGCGTCTTCAGGTCACCCTTGGCGGCCACCCCGTCGCCGTCCCGGTCGAAGCCGCAATCGGCGATGTCGCGCGGCAGCTTGGCTGCGTTGTCCCCGCCATAGCGCCCCTGGCGCGCCCGTTCCAGCATGTTCCGGTCGATATCGGTCGCCAGGATGCGGATGTCCTTGCGCGCCGCATCCGGCATGGCCTGCAGGATGACGCTGCCCAGCGTATAGGGCTCGCGGCCGTCCGAACACCCCGCGGACCATATCCGCGCCGGCTCGCGCGAAGCCAGCCGCTCGCGCACCAGCGGCAGGGCATGCTCGCGGAAATGCCGGAAATGATGCGGCTCGCGGTTGAAGTCGGTCACGTTGGTCGTGATCGCCATCATGAGCTGCTGCAATTCGTCGTCATGGGCCGGATTGGCGACGAGCTCCAGATAGGCATCGAAGCTCTCGCACCGCAGTGCCCGCAAGCGCTTGATCAGACGGGTGCGCACGAGATCGCGCTTGGCGTCGGTCAGGTTGATGCCGATGCGCTCATGGACCAGTGACTGCACGGCGCGGAAGGCGCGCTCGCTCAGCACCGTGTCGGGCGAAGGACCGTCAAAGGCTGAAATCCGGGCCGCTGTCTCCATGCGCGTCAGGCCGCCACTTCCAGCAGATCGCTCTCGACCACTTTCTCAAGCATGACCTCGCAGATGATGCGGTTGTCATGCAGGATCACCTGTTTCAGGAAGTCGCGCGCAAGATCGGATTCCACGTCTGGCAGATCGCGGATCTGGGCACTCTCCACATGCAGGATGTCGGAGACGGAATCGACCAGCAGGCCGACGGTGCGCGATCCGACGTTGGTCACGATGATGACATTCTGGGTTTCAGACGTCGCCGGTTCCATGCCGAAACGCTGCGCCACATCGAAGATCGGCAGGATCGTTCCGCGAAGGTTGATCACCCCGACGACATAGCCCGGCACATGCGGCAGGCGCGTGGCATGGGTCCAGCCGCGGATTTCGCGGATCGAGCGGATGTCGATGCAGAATTCCTGGTTGCGGACGATGAAGGCGATGAATTCATGGGTTTGCCGGGCGGCTTGCGTGTCGGTCATGCTGACATCCTTTCCAAATGGCCCTGAAGCAGGTTCGAGCGTGCTTCGGCATTCTTGGTGCTGGCGATCTCGTCGATATCGAGGATCAGCGCGATGCGGCCGGTGCCGAGGATCGTGGCGGCCGAGACATGGCGCACGAACCCGAAATTCTGTTCCAGGCTCTTGATGACGATCTGTTGCTGGCCCTCGATCTCGTCGATCAGCAGGGCGACGACGGTCCCGTCCTGCGCCTCCACGACCAGCAGGGTGCCGCTGTCGATGGCGCCCAGCGCCCCGCCGAAGCCGAGGCGTTCGGCCACGTTGACCACCGGCACCAGTGCATCGCGGCGCCTTGCGACGAACTTGCCGCCAATGACGCTGATATCGCCCTTCTTCACGCTGATCGTTTCGATGACGCTGGTGATCGGCACGACGAAAACCTCGTTGGCCGCGCGCACGATCATGCCGTCGAGGATGGCCAGCGTCAGCGGCAGGCTGAGCCGGATTTGCGTGCCCTTGCCCGGCGTCGAGGCAATCGACACCCGTCCGCCGAGTTTCTGGATGGACTGGCGCACCACATCCATGCCGACGCCACGCCCGGAAATGTCGGAAACGGTTTCCGCCGTCGAGAAGCCCGGCGCGAAGACCAGGTTGTCGATCTCGCCATCAGACAGTTCCGCGCCCGGCTCGACAATGCCCTTCTCCACGGCCTTCTTGAGCACGCGCTCGCGATTGATGCCGGCGCCGTCGTCATCGATCGTGACAACGATCCGGCCGGACATGTGGAAAGCCGCGACTTTGATCGTGCCCTCGGCCGGCTTTCCGTGCTCCCTGCGCACCTCCGGCGATTCGAGTCCGTGGTCGACCGCATTGCGGATCAGATGGGTCAGCGGGTCGTTCAGGTTCTCGATCACCGTGGTGTCCACCTCGGTGCCTTCGCCCTCCAGCACCAGCCGCGCCTGCTTTCCCGTCGTCGAGCAGGCCTCGCGGATCACGCGCGCCAGCCGCATGAACACCGGCTTGACCGGTTGCGCGCGGATCGACATCACGCTTTCCTGAATTTCGCGCATCAGCGCCTGCATCTCGTCCAGCACCTGGTAGGAGGGCGTGCCGTTGTTGTCCTCGGCATTCTCGGTGATGCGCTCGGCCAGCATGGCCTGGCTGATCACCGCCTCGCCCATCAGGTTGATGAGCCGGTCGACCTTTTCCGATTCGACGCGAATGGTCGCCGTGGCCTTGGGGCTGCCGGAGGGCTGTGCCGTGCCGCGCACCTCCTTCGGCTCTGCCGCTTCCGGCAGGACCGCAGCGGGATGCGCTTCGGCAAGCGGCGCGAGATCGGCCAGGGCGGCCTCCAGCGGCGGTGCCGCCACCGCATCGAGGGTGGCCCGCTCCGGCCCGGTCCCGTCCGGCAAGCCATCGCCTTGCGCCGGACCGAGATCGGCGAGCAGGGCATCGAGATCGAACTCGCCGGCTTCCGGCTCCCCGCCCTCGCAGGTGATCGTCACCAGGCAATCCTCGCCCAGCCATTCGAAAACGCTGTCCACCTCGTCGCGCGTGGCCATCGTCTCCAGCCGCATCGTCCAGGACAGGTAGGTCATGGCGGGATCGAACCGGTCGATCTGCGGCACCGCCGACTGGTCGCATTCCACCTCCAGCCGGCCCATCTCGGCCAGGCTGCGCACCAGCTTCAGCACATCGTCGCCACGCAGGTAGAACCCGATCTCCGGCTTCAGCGATATGATGTAGGTCTGGTTCGCCGGCGCGATCACGTCCAGCGGCTCGATGGCGATGGGCACGGCCTCGAAGGCGATCTCCTCGCCCGAATCCGGCTCCTCGCTCAGCGCGAAGGCCGCCGTGATCTCGGCCACGATGGCTGCCGTGTCGGGGAATGCGGTGCCGTTTTGTGTCGCCGACACCGCATCGGAGAGGATGTCGGTGGCCCGCGCGATCAGGTCGAGGCGCGGGTCGTCGCCCGGATTGGCCCCGTTGCGCAGCACGTCCAGACCGTTCTCGACGACATGGGCGAAATGGACGAGATCATTGAAGCCGAAAGCGCCCGCGCCCCCCTTCACCGAATGCACCGCGCGGAAGACCGCATTGATGCACTCGCGCTGCGTCGGGTCCTCGCGCAACATCATCAGGGACTCCTCGATCTCCGCCATCTGCTCGGCGCATTCGAGGAAGAAGGTTTCCTTGATCCGGTCTGTATTCATCACCAACCTGCCGGCTCTGTTCTAGTGTGCAACGCGTTCGATGGCCGCGATCAGCTTGTCGGGCATGAACGGCTTGACGATCCAGCCGGTCGCGCCGCTGGCTCTTGCCCGCTGTTTCTTCTCCGGGCTGGATTCCGTGGTCAGCACGAGGATCGGCACGCGGCTGGCCGGTCCCTCCTTGCGCACCGCCTCGATGAAGGCGAACCCGTCCATTACCGGCATGTTGATGTCGGTGATGATCACGTCGGGCACGCCGCCATCCAGTTTCGAAAGTCCGTCCTGGCCATCCACGGCCGTGACCACTTCATAGCCCGCCATGGCCAGGCAATCCTCGATCATGAGGCGCATGGTCCTGGAATCGTCGACTGCGAGGATCTTCCTGCTCATATCAATCTCCCTCCGCCTGAATGTCCTCTTGTTTCAGGCCGATGCTTTCCATTGCCGTTTCGAGAATGTCCGGGACGTTCTCGTATCGAAGCGTCTTTCCGTCCGACCGCCAGGTCCTGGCCGCCGAAAGGCAGATTTCCAGGCCCGGCGTGTCGACCTTCCTCACCGCGGAGGCGTCGACGACCAGCGGTTCGCCGCGTGCCTCCCGGAATGCGTCGAGAAGATCGGCGGACTGAGGTCCGGCAAGGTCTTCCTTGAGCTTCATGCCACTGCTCCCCGTCATCAGAATTCGGTCCAGTCTTCATCCGCCGCCGCCCTGGCCTGACCGGCAGGCGCAAACGCGCTGGCGACACGTTTCTGCATGGCGATTGCCGGAGAGGGCCGGGGGCGGACCGCCGGCGCTGCCGCGGTGTCTGCCGGTGCGGCCGCCTTTGCCGGCGCCGCCGCCACGCCGGATATCCGGAATGACCGGACCAGCGACGACAGTTCCGCCGCCTCCGCGCCCAGCGAATGGCTCGTTGCCGTCGCCTGTTCTGCCATGGCCGCGTTCTGCTGGGTCATCGCGTCCATCTCGTCGGCCGCCACGCTCAACTGCCTGAGCGCCACGGCTTCTTCACGAGCCTGCGCCGCGATATCCTCGATGTCGGTGCTCATTTCCAGCACCTGCTCGGCGATGCGGTGCAGCGTGTTGCCGGTTTCGCCGACGAGCCGCGAGCCCGTGGACACCTGCTCCGACGACTTGGAGATCAGGGTCTTGATCTCCTTGGCCGCCGTGGCCGAACGCTGCGCCAGCGCGCGCACTTCCGAGGCAACGACCGCGAAGCCCTGACCGGCATCGCCGGCCCGCGCCGCCTCCACGCCGGCATTGAGCGCCAGCAGGTTGGTCTGGAAGGCAATATCGTCGATGACGGCTATGATCTGGTTGATTTCCCTGGCCGAGGCCTCGATGGCACCGATGGCCGAAAGCGCATCCGACACCACCGCGCTGCTGGCTTCGGCATCCGCGCGCGCCGTTGCCGTGCGCTGCCGTGTCTTTTCCAGGCTTTGCGACGACTTCTCCACCGTCTCGTTGATCTCGCGCAGCGTGGCCACGGTCTCTTCCAGCGAGGCGGCGACACGCTCGGTGCGCCGCGACAGGTCGTCGGAGGCCGAAACGATTTCGGTCACGCCGCCATTCAGGCTGTCCGCCGTCGACACCACGCGGGCAAAGGCTGATCCGATCTTGCCGCAGGCATCGTTGAAGTCCTTGCGGATCGGGTCCAGCCGCCCGGCAAAGGGCACGTCGATGCGCGTGGTCAGGTCGCCGTCCGCCATCCGGCGCAAGCCCTCGCGCAGGGCTTCCATCGCGGCATTGGTCGCGGCCGCCTCCTCGGCAACCCGCTGATCGGCTTCCGCCTTGATGCGGGCATTCTGCTCGCGTTCGCTGTTGATCTGGCGTTCCTGCTCGATCCGCTCGCGGGCCGCCGTCTGGAACACTGTCAGAGCGCGGGCGACCTCGCCGATCTCGTGCCCGTGCCCGACATAGGGAATATTGTCGATCTGGCGCCCGGCGGCCAGGTCATTCGTCACATCGCGAATGCGCCGCAGCGGCCTGACCAGGTAGTTGAGGACAATCGCCACGGTGGCCAGCGCACTCAGCAGGGCAAAGGCCCCGGCCGCATAATAGAGCCTGGTGAGCGTGTCGATGGAGCCGGAGACCTCCGCCAGATGGTCCTGCGTGCTTTGCCGGGAGAGGGCGATCACCGTCTCGGCGATCTCCTGGTGCTCGGCAAAGGCCTTGCGCACGGTCTCGAACTCCTCCGTCAACGCATAGACCAGCGTGCTGGAATTGTTGATGAAAGCGGGAAAGATCCTGGTCTCGGCCACGTCCCAGAACGGCTCCAGCGATGCCGGCGAGCGGACCGTCAGCAATTCCCTGGTCTGCGCGTCGATATCGGCCGTGCGCCATGTCTCCACCTGGTCGAGGAATTCCTGCTTGTGGCGCTTGAACGCCTCGAAATGCTCCTTCGCCTTCTCCGGTTCGGCAACGACCTCATAGAGATCCTTGTAGGCATTGATGACATAGGACGGCGGCGGCTGGACATTGGCGATGACCGCCTGGTCGGCCATGATCGACCGGTAATTCTCGCTGCCGATCTGGCCGACGCTGTCGCGATGAAGCGAAAGGCCGAACAGCAGCAGGATGTTGACCATGCTGGCAATGCAGAGCGCAATGGCGACATTGCGGATGGTCAGGAACGCACGGGCTTTGCCGACGTTGCCCGACGCATCGGTCTGAAAGACCATGGCGGGGACTCCAGGCACAGGATTTCCGAGACATTCCGGCTACCCGGTTCGCGGAAACGGCTGACATGCCTCGCCCCTTGCGGACGTTCTCGCGGTATCCCGGATTCCTACCCTCGCTCTCATTAAGAAGCGCTTAATTACGAATACCTGCATTAAAGGATGACAAGCGTTCGGTGGCGATGGCGGCTGATCCGGCCCCAGGCCTGTTTTCCAGCCTTGCCCGCACGGTCATATCACCCGCCGTGGCAGCAGGAACCAGGCGACCGAGGCAATCGAAAGCAGGAAAAGGAGGCCGGCGATCGGGTGGGCGGCCAACGCAAGCAGGTCGCCATCCAGGATGACCAGCGTCTGTGACAGCGACCGCTCGAAATTCTCGCCCAGGAAGAAGGCGATGATGAAGACGATGACCGGATAGCCGGTCGCCCGCATGACATGGGAGACAAGCGCGGCGAGCAGCATGATGGCGACGCCGAACATGCCTCCGGTGGAAAGGTAGACACCCACGATGCAGAAGATGAGGGCAGCCGGAAAGATCACTGAACCCGGAGCCCGGATGATGCCGGCCCACAGCCGCAGGCTTGCCTGCCCCACCAGCAGGTTCATCACATTTGCCATGATCATGGCGCCGAACAGGCCGTAAACGAGACGGCCCTGCTGCTCGAACAGCAGGGGACCGGGCTGCATGCCGTGGATCTTGAAGGCCGAGATGAGCAGCGCCGCCGAGATCGAGCCCGGTATGCCGATGGCAAGCAAGGGAATGAGGTTGGCCCCCATGACCGCGCTGTTGGCGGATTCAGTGGCCGCGATCCCCTTCAGGTTCCCGGTCCCGAATGTCGCCCCGTCGGCAGCCGCGCGCCGTGCCGAGGCATAGCTCATGAAGGCGGCCGCCGTGGAGCCGATGCCGGGAATGGCCCCGAGCAGTGTGCCGATGAAGGCCCCGCGAGCCATGACGCCGCGGCACGACCAGTATTCCCGCGCCGTGATGCTGTCATCCCCGGTTGCGGCGCTGCCGGAGGCAGGCATGGCGCGCCGCACGCCCGAGGCCGGTTCCGACAGCCGCCGGAATATTTCCGCCACCGCCAGCATGCCCACCGCCACCGCGATCAGCGGCAAGCCGTCGAACAGCTCGAAATGCCCGAAATAGAGCCTTGGCGTACCGTGTTCGGGGTCCAGCCCCACCGTTGCGGCCAGCAGCCCTAGCACGGCGGCGGCGAGACCCTTGACCACCGATTCGCCCACCAGCCCGGCAATGACCGAAAAGGCGAAGATCATCAGCGCGAAAACCTCGACCGGGCCCATGCGAAGCGCCAGCACCGCCAGCGGTGCGGATACCGTGATCAGCACCAGGTCTGAAAACGTGTCTCCGGTGACCGAGGCGTAGAGCGCCATCTTCATGGCCTTTTTCGGCTTGCCCTTCCGCGCCAGCGGATGCCCGTCGAGCGCGGTCGCCGCAGCATCCGGCGTGCCCGGCGTGTTGATGAGAATGGCCGGCACCGCGCCGCCGAAAAGCCCGCCCTTGTTGATGCCGATCAGGAAGGAGATGGCGACAAGCGGATCGAGCACGAAGGTGAAGGGAATGGCAATGGCCATGATCATTACCGGGCCGATGCCGGGAATGGCGCCCACGATCTGGCCAAGCGCCACGCCAAGGATCACGAATGCGAGATTGACGGGTCCGAAGGCGTCGTGCAGGCCAAGGAGAGCGGTCTGGAAATCCATGCGCCCGCCGTCAGGGAAGCGGCCGCGACAGCAGCACGTCCACCACGAGCCAGAGGCCGCAGGGAATGGCCAGGCTCGCCACGCCGATCAGCAGCGGCCGGCGCTCGCCGGTCAGTACCATCATCCCCGCCATCAGCGGCACCGAGCCGGCCAGGAAGCCACCGCGCAACATGACCCAGCCGGCACCGGCGGTTGCCGCAAGCGCAAGGGCGAAGCGCGCGGGATGTCCGGAATCCGGCGTGTCCGCCCTGTCTGGCAGGGCCGCCTGGAGTAGACCCAGCGCAAGTAGCGCGACGCCGCAGGCAAGCGGCAGTGTGTCGGGCTTCAGCCATCCGGAAGCCACCGTCTCGGTATGGGCAGGAATGACGAACAGGACAAGCGCCAGCGCGAAGAGCGCGATTGCCAGCCCGGTCACCCGGTTTGCCGTCATGCCTGTCCCCCGCGATCAGGCGCGCCCGGCGCGCCCCTCCTCACTCACTTGCCGAACAGCTTCGCCACATTGTCCAGGCCCTTGTCCATCATCATCCTCGTGCCCTCGGGTCCGAGGTTGGTCGGGTCCGCCTTGAACGCGTTGTTGATGGCGCTCGTCACCTCCTGCGAGGCAATCGCGCCCGAAAGGGCATCCGTCAGGGCCTTGCGGGCATCCTCGGGAAGTCCGGCCGGCGCCGCGAAATAGAAATAGGGGTCGACATAGATGTCGAAGCCCTGCTCCTGCACGGTCGCCACATCCTTGGCATAGCCATGGCGCGTGGCATTGGCGCTGGCGATCATCTTCAGGTCGCCGCTTTCCAGATAGGGAATGTGGGCGCCTGCCGAGAAAGACGCGATGACATGGCCGCCCAGCACGTTCTGTATCTGCTCGGCGCTCGATTTCATCGACACCGGCTTCAGCTCTGCACCCGATTCGCGTGCCACCAGATTGAGAAGCAGTTCCTGCGGCTTGGCGTCGAACCCGATCAGCGCGCCGTCATTCGCCTTGGCATGGTCGATCAGGCCCTGAAGGTCGTCGAACGGCGCGTCCGCCCGGGCGACGATGGCAAGCTGCGCATAGGCGGCAGTGCCCAGATAATCGAAGCTGTCGAGATCGAAGGGTAGTTCGTCGCCGCGCAGGACGAGATTGACCAGGACCGGCATGCTGACGCCAAGACCGATGGTCTGCCCATCCGGCTTCATGACAGCAACCTGAGTGAACATGGCGAGCCCGCCGCCGCCGGGCTTGTTCTCGGCGACGATCGTCCAGCCGGTATCTTCGGCCATCTTCTTGGCGATCACCCGCCCGATCGTGTCGGTCTCTCCGCCCGCGCCAAATCCGATCTGCAACCGGATCGGCCCGGAAGGCGCCCATTCCGCGAGAGCATGGCCGGCGGCCATCAGCGAGAATATGGCGGCCAGCACCAGGGATTTCAGTTTCATTGCTTCCTCCTCCCGTTTTGCTTCCGGCTGACCGGACAGGCCCGGATGGCCGGGTAAGGCGCCTGATCTGGTTCTGTTTTTTCTTGGCCAAGGCGCGGCAGGCGTGGCCTGCAAGGCGCAAGGCTTGCACATTCCGCCCGGCAGGGAAACCGAAAAGAGACCTGCGGTTCCCTACGGCAACCGCCGGCAGCGCTGTTTGTTGAGGATCAGCGTGCCCTGCCGGGTGATCTTGAGCCGGTAGATGGCGCCTTTGTGGTGAATGCACATGTCCTTGCGCGCACCGGACAGCGCGCTGCTTTCCAGGATGTGCACGGCCGGACGGCCCGCGCCCGCCATCGCGCCCCCGGAAATAGCTGACAACTGCCATCATTTCTTCAGGCAACAAGAAGCCATCCCAGTTTAGAATAATTCCAAACTATTGTTTTCATGTGGTTTTTTTGTTGACATCCACGTTCATGTTCCTCATTTCATGGCGGCAGGCCAGGGGTGAAGCAAATGGTGATCTGTCACTGCAACATCATTACCGGATCCGATATCGAGGCCGCCGTGCGCGGCTTTCTCGACCAGGATCCGTGGCAGGTGATCACCCCGCTCAAGGTCTATCACGCGCTTGGGAAGAGGGGCCGCTGCTGCGGCTGCTTCCCCAATGCCATTGCCCTGATCGTGCGCACCGTCGAAGCCTGGCACCGCGAGCAGGCAACGCCGGAAGCAGAAGTCATGTCGCTGCTCGACCGCCTGCGGAGCGAGCACGAAAGGGTGGAGGCCATGCGCAAGGCGGCCCGCGCCGCGCGCCATGCGGCCTGACCGGAATAACTTTATGCCGCGACGGCTTGAACCCGGCTCCCAAAAAATCAAAGATGAGAAATACATCTTTGATGCCACACACGCTCGTTTGGGAGAATGATCATGAAAGGCGACAAGCAGATCATCGAACGGCTCAACGAAGCCCTTTTCCTGGAGCTTGGCGCCGTCAACCAGTACTGGCTCCATTACCGGCTGCTCGACGACTGGGGCTATACGCTTCTGGCCAGGAAGGAGCGGGAGGAATCCATCGAGGAGATGCACCATGCCGACAGGCTGGTTCAGCGCATCATCTTCCTGGAGGGTCATCCCAACCTGCAGTCGGTGGCGCCATTGCGCATCGGCGAAACGGTCAAGGAAGTGCTTGAGGCCGATCTGGCCGGCGAGTACGAGGCGCGCGATTCCTATCGCAAGTCCCGCGAAATCTGTCAGCAGGCCGGCGACTACGTCACGATGAAGCTGTTCGAGGATCTTCTGGCCGACGAGGAAGGCCATATCGACTTTCTCGAAACGCAGCTCGAACTGCTGTCGACCATTGGCGAGCAGAAATACGGACAGCTCAACGCCGCGCCCGCCAACGAGGCCGATTGATACCCGGCGGCTGAACGGTTGCCGGCCGGCAGCGGGAATCAAGCCCGGTTGGTATCTCCGTTTGACCCCTGGCCCCGTTTGACATCTGTCATTGCCCGGTGATCTGCTGGCATGTTCGTTCAGGAAGGCGAATGCGGGCGAGTCACGGCAAGGCGGCGGCGGTGCGTGGAATGTCATCGGATCAGGAAAACGGTACCGGATCATTGCGGTCTTCACGGGCGCAGGGCATGAGCCGTGACCCTGCACAACCCGGCGGCGCCGACTTCGCGGCCGTGTCCGCGCCCCATGCCGAAAGCACCGATGCCCTCCTTGCCCGGCTGGACGTCGCCAGGGAGACCGGGCTTTCCGGCGCGCAAGCGGCGCGGCGCCTGGCACTGCATGGCGCCAATGCCCTTCGCCGCAGGGCGCCTGTCAATATCGCCCTGCTGCTTCTGGGGCAGCTCGCAAGCCCGGTCGTCTATCTGCTGATCGGCGCCGCGCTGCTGGCGTTCCTTCTCGGCGAAATGGTCGAATTCGCCGCCATCGTCATCGTCCTTGCCATCAACACGCTGATCGGCTTCGTCACCGAGCTTCAGGCCCTGCGCTCGATGGAAGCCCTGCGCCAACTGGCCTCGCGCAGCGCGATCGTCCGGCGCGACGGCCGGCAGATCACCGTCAATGCCGAGGCCCTGGTTCCCGGCGACATCGTCATTCTTGACGCCGGCGACGTCGTGGCCGCCGACATGCGCATCCTGCTGGCTTCAGACCTGTCGGTCGATGAATCCATGCTGACGGGCGAATCGCTGCCAGTGGAGAAATCGGCGGAACCGGTGGATGCCGCCGCCACCATCCACGAACGCACATCCATGCTCTTCAAGGGTTGTGCGATCTCGCGCGGCACCGGCGAAGCCGTCGTCACCGCCACGGGCATGGCGACCGAGCTGGGGCGCATCACGAAGCTCGTCGAGGAAGCGGAGCCGGATCGCTCGCCGCTGGAGCGCCAACTGGAGCAATTGAGCCGGAACCTGATCTGGCTGACGCTGATCGTCACTGCGGCGGTGGCACTGACGGGAATCTGGTCAGGCCGCGACCTGCTGAAGATGATTGAATCCGCCGTCGCGCTTGCCGTGGCGGCCATTCCCGAGGGCCTGCCGATTGTCGCCACCCTGGCGCTGGCGCGCGGCATGCTGCGCATGGCCCGCCGCAACGCATTGCTGGAGCGCCTGTCCGCCGTCGAGACGCTCGGCGCGACCACCGTGATCCTGACCGACAAGACCGGCACGCTGACCGAAAACGCCATGCATGTCGAACGCATCGTCACGCCGGCAGGCAGCTATGGCCTGGACCGCGGGCAAGGCCGTCTGCTCGACGATGGCGGGGCGCCCCTGCCGCAACCCGGCGCGGCATTGACACGGCTGCTGCGCAGTGCCGCCCTGTGCAACAATGCCGAATTGTCCGGCGAGGAGGGCGCGGCAACCGGCGATCCGATGGAAATTGCCCTTCTGCGCGCCGCACAGGCTGGCGGCATGACGAAACCGGCGCTTCTGGCGGACTGCCCCGAACGGAAGGAATATGCCTTCCGCACATCGACACGGATGATGGCAACGGTTCATGACGGCGGCAAGGGCATGTTTGCCGCGGTCAAGGGCGCGCCCGAGGCGGTTTTCGCCGCCATTTCCAGCGTTCAGGACGAGGACGGCGCGAAACCGTTCGATCGGGAAGAGGAAGACCGCTGGCGGGCCCAATGCGAACACATGGCCGGCGAGGGGCTGCGGCTTCTCGCCATTGCCGGCAAGCCCATGGCCACGCTCGACGAGCCGGTTTACGAAGGGCTGACGCTGTTTGGCGTCGCCGCCTTCCGCGATCCGCCGCGCAGCGACATCGCCGCCGCCATCAGCGAGGCCAAACGCGCCGGCATCAAGGTGGTCATGGTCACCGGCGACCATCCCGCCACCGCCCGCCATGTATCGCGCGAGGTCGGCCTTTCCGGCGATGGCGACCACGGCATTGTCGGCGGTGAACTCGAGGCGTTCGACGGTCTCGCCGAGGGCCGCCGGCAGGCCCTGCGCGATACGCGCATCTTCGCCCGGGTCGATCCCGCCCAGAAACTGGACCTCATCCGCCTGCACCAGGAAGCCGGTGACGTGGTTGCCATGACCGGCGACGGCGTGAACGATGCACCGGCGCTGCGCAAGGCCGATATCGGCATTGCCATGGGGCTGCGCGGAACCCAGGTGGCACGCGATGCCGCCGATCTCGTGCTGCGCGATGATCGCTTCCCCACCATCATCGAGGCGATCCGCGAGGGCCGCGTCATCTTCATGAACATCCGCCGCTTCGTGGTCTATCTGCTGTCCTGCAACCTCAGCGAAATCCTCGTTGTCGGCCTGGCCGTGCCGATGGGCCTGCCGCTGCCCATCCTGCCGCTGCAAATCCTCTTCCTGAATCTCGTGACGGACGTCTTCCCCGCCTTCGCCCTCGGCACGATCGAAGCGGATGACGGCGTTCTCGACCGTCCGCCGCGCCCGCCCGCCGAACCCATTCTCGCGCGCCGGCACTGGACACGGATCGTGTTCTACGGTGTGCTGATCGCGCTCACCACGCTGGCGGCACTGGCCATCGCCATGGGGCCGCTGGCATTGACCGGCAACGCCGTCACCACCATGACGTTCCATACGCTGGCGCTTGCCCAGCTTCTGCACGTGTTCAGCATGCGCAACATGCGCGACCGTTTCCTGAAGAGCCGGCTGACGCGCAATGGCTGGGTCTGGGGCGCGGTCGTCCTGTGCCTCGGGATCCTGGCCGTTGCGCAGTTCCAGCCGCACCTGGCGAACATGCTCAGCCTCGTGCCCCTTCCCGCCGAAGCCTGGGCCGCCGTGGCCGCCCTGGCCTTTGTTCCCGTCATCGCCGGCCGCCTTTTCGGCATCCTGTTCGCGCGCGACACCCGGAAAACGGCATGACGCCCGGCAGAAGGGTCAGGCGCTTTTCCGCAAACCGGTGAATTCCTGTCGGGCACCCGGCGTCGTGGCTGCCCGCTTGTGGGAGCCGTCTGCCTTGAGCCGGAACCGTGACAGGAGATCGCCAAGCGCATTGGCCTCCTGCGCCAGGCTGTGGCTGGCCGCTGTCGACTGTTCAACCATGGCCGCGTTCTGCTGCGTCGCGCGATCCATGACATTTACCGCCTGGTTGATTTCCTGCAGGGTCGCGGATTGCTCCTTCACCGCATCGACGATCGCCGAGACGTTTTCATGCACGTCCTGGACCTCTTTGACGATGACGCCAAGCGTTTCGCCGGTCCGGTTGACCAGATCGGAACCGGCCTTGACCTGCCCGGCGGACGTCTCGATCAGCGTGGCGATCTCCTTGGCCGCCTTGGCCGAGCGCTGCGCCAGTTCACGCACTTCCTGCGCCACGACGGCAAAGCCCTTGCCCGCCTCTCCGGCGCGCGCCGCCTCGACGCCGGCATTCAGCGCCAGCAGGTTGGTCTGGAAGGCAATCTCGTCGATCATGCCGATGATCGTGCCGATCTGATGCGAGGAGGCTTCGATCTCGCGCATGGCGGAAACGGCATCGCGCACCACCGCGCCCGATTTTTCCGCCGAGGTCTTGGTCCTGGAAACCAGCGCGCCCGCCTCTTCCGCCCGGACCGCCGATTCCCTGACCGACGCGGAGACCTGTTCGACGGCAGCCGCCGTCTGTTCCACCGATGCCGCCTGCTGCTCGGTGCGCCGCGACAGGTCGTCAGCCGCGGAACGAATCTCGCCGGACACGTTGCGGATGGTGGAGGCATTGTCGTGAATATGGCCCATGGCCTCTTGAAGCCGCGCCATGGCCGCGTTGAAATCCGCGCGCAGCCGGTCCAGATCGCCGGGGAACGGCTTTGCGATCGTGACGGTCAGGTCGCCGCCGGCCAGCGCGTTCAGGCCCGACGCCAGTTCATCCACCACCGCGCGCACGGTGGCCGCTTCCTGTTCGCGTGCCTGTTCGCGGGCCCGCCGCTCGGCTTCAGCCGCATGATGGGATTCCTCCGCCCGCTTGTTGCTGGCCATGGCTTCGCCGCGCGCGGCATCCGATTGCGCCAGCGCCGTTGCGGCATCTTTCATCGAGCGTTGCATCAGCCGCGTCATCTGCACCAGGATACCGGCTTCCAGCAGCAGGATGACGGCGTGCAGCACCACACGCGAGAGGTTTGATTCGCCGGGAAAGACCGCCTGCGGCAGAACGACATAGAGCACGAGGTGATGGACCGCCGTCGTGGCCGTGAAGGCCAGCAGCGGCCGCCAGTCGATCCAGAAGGCCATGGCCGCCAGCACCGCGAAGAAATACATGTGCATGTCGATCTGCAAGGGCGACCCGGAAAAGCCATAGACGAGAAGCGCGACAAGCCCGGCCTGCGCGACGCCGATGGCGGAACTCGTCTGCGGTCCTGTCCGGTCGACATACCACAGTGCCGTGGACGAACCCGCCAGCGCCAATGCACCGGCAACCAGAAGCGCGACGCTGGCCTCGGTGCCCCACAGGGCGCGGGCGGTGACAAGAATGGCATTGAGCCACAGAAGGGCGAGCGAGAGCGTGGATGCCATCGCGCGAATATTGTGCAATCCGTTCATGATGTCCTGATTCCGATGCAGGCTGCGGCCAGACGTCCGTCGAGGACGAGCAATGCCCCGGAGGCGCGAAGCCGTGAGGCGAAATCGGCGGTGGTTCCCTCGGCAACCGCGATCCAGCCGGCCGCTCCGCCATTGACGAGGCGCCCGCCGGCCTGGGAGATGATGCTCATGATCGCGCCGGGACCGGAAAACGGCGACCCGACGACGACGAGGCGTGAGCCTGTCGGCACGGCCGCGATTCCTGCGATGACGCCAAGCGCACAAGCCACGTTGAGCGCGACGAGCCAGCGCTTGATGGAAAGGGAGGCCGGTGCGGAACCGGGCACGGCGACATCGGATGCCATCGGATCTCCTGCGGCATTGCCAGGGGACACACGACTTCATGTCGCAAGAGCCGGTTGGGGCTTGGCTTCAGGGTGTCGCGGCAAGTGTAAAGGTTCGGTTACCCGGAGAACGCGTGATCTTGCGGTTTCCGGAGAAGGCCGCTTGCCTTTCAGGACCAGCCGGAAAGAACCGCGCCCGCCGAAGCCTGTGCGAAGGGAGGCGGGTGTCACCCCTCCTCGTATCCGCCCCCGCCGGTCAACGCCGCCTTGGCCGCAAGCCTTACGAACTGCCTGTATTCAGCCGCGTCAAGGCCACCCAGGATTTCCGCCTGCAACCCTTCGACAACCGGCAGCAGCGCGTCGAGAACCGCCTTGCCTTCGCCGGTCAGTTCCAGGACGCGCGCACGCCGGTCCGCGCTGCTCTTCACGCGGGTCAGCAAGCCTTTCTGCGCCAGCCTGTCCACAACGGCGCCGATGGTGGCCGGATCCTTGCCCACCGCGTCGGCAAGCCCGGCCTGATCGATGCCCGGAACGTGGCTGAGCGCATCCAGCGCGGCAAACTGAACCGGCGTCAGGTCGTAGCCGGCCGCACGGACATGGCGTGTGAAAACCTGCGTCGACTTCTGGTGCAGCCGCCGGATGAGATGCCCCGGCATTGTCGAACTCGCGATCATCCTGTCTCCATGGCGCACGGTTTGCCGGAATGTCTATAACAAGAAATGATAGGCCGGCATAGTTTTTTGATTGACGCATCGGCGCTCTTGTCCGATATGATAAGACCACTTATCGTTTCTCGGAGCAGCGGCAATGCAATATTACCTGAACGGCTTCAAGCCCGGCGATCCGGATATCCGCGAGGCCGCGCCCGGACGCGAACTAACCGGCGGACGCAGCCAGCTGCCCGAAACCGTGGATGTGCTGATCGCCGGCTGCGGCCCGGCCGGACTGTGCCTTGCCGCGCAACTGTCGCAGTTTCCGGAAATCCGTACCATGATCGTCGAACCCAAGCCCGGTCCCATCGAGAAGGGCCAGGCCGACGGCCTGAACGTCCGCTCGATGGAAATGTTCCAGGCCTTCGGTTTCGCCGACAAGGTCAAGCGCGAGGCCTATTGGGTCAACCAGACGAATTTCTGGGCGCCCGACCCGGCAAACGCGTCTGCGATCAGGCGAATCGGCCGCGTTCAGGATGTCGCCGACGATCTGTCGGAAATGCCGCATACGCTGATGAACCAGGCCCGCGTGCATGAACTGTTTCTGGACGTCATGCGCAATGCGCCCTCGCGCCTTGAGCCGGACTACGGGCTTGCTGTGCGCGACCTCGTGATCGATACGGCAACCGACGACCATCCGGTGACCGTGACGCTTGAGCGCACCATCGGCGACCGGGCCGGCGAAACCCTGACCGTGCGCGCCAATTACGTCGTCGGCTGCGACGGCGCCCGCTCCAACGTGCGCAAGGCCATCGGTGGCGAGCTTCACGGCGATGCCGCGCACCAGGCCTGGGGCGTGATGGACATCCTGGCCAACACCGATTTCCCCGACGTGCGCATGAAGTGCCTCATTGCCTCGCAGAAGGAAGGCAATGTGCTGATCCTGCCGCGCGAAGGCGGCTATCTCTTCCGCATGTATGTCGAACTCGACAAGCTGAATCCCGATGAGCGCGTCGCCAACCGGAACCTGACCATCGATCACATGATCGCGGCCGCCAACCGCATCATGGCGCCCTATTCGCTGGACGTGAAGGAAGTGGTCTGGTGGTCGATCTACGAGATCGGCCATCGCCTGACCGACAAGTTCGACGATGTGCCCGAAGGCGAAACGGCCACGCGCACGCCGCGCGTCTTCACCGCCGGTGATGCCTGCCATACCCACAGCCCGAAGGCGGGCCAGGGCATGAATGTCTCCATGGGCGACACGTTCAACCTCGGCTGGAAGCTGGTGCAGGTCCTCAAGGGCCGCTCAGGTGCCGACCTCTTGCACAGCTACTCCGCCGAGCGCAGGGCTGAAGCCAAGCGGCTGGTGGATACCGACCATGCCTGGGCGCGGGTCATGAGCGCTCCGCCCGGAAAATCCGAACTGGATGGCTCCGGCATGCCGCGTTTCCAGGAGCAGTTCATCCGCAATGGCGTCTTCACCGCCGGTCTCGAGGTGGAATACGAACCATCATCCATCATCGCCGGAAACGCCCGTCAGGATCTTGCCACGGGGCAAAAGCTCGGCCGCCGCTTCCATTCCGCGCCCGTCGTGCGCCTCGCCGACGCCATGGAGTTGCAGCTTGGCCACGTCGCGGAAGCAGACGCCCGCTGGCGCATCTATGCCTTTGCCGGAAGGGCGGATTCCTCGGCGCCCGGTTCCGCCATCCATCGCCTTTGCGACTGGCTGGAAAACGATCCCGCCTCGCCGGTGCGCCGGCATACCCGCCCGGATGAGGACATCGACGCGGTGATCGACCTGCGCGCGGTCTTTCAGCAGGGTTTCGACGAACTGGCCTATGAGGACATGCCCGCGCTGCTCAAGCCGGCCAAGGGCAGTCTCGGCCTGCGCGATTTCGAAAAGGTTTTCTGCGTCGACCGGAAGAACGGCAGGGACATCTACGCCATGCGCGGCATCGATCGCGACAGCGGCTGCATGATCGTGGTGCGCCCGGACCAGTATGTGGCGCACATCCTGCCACTCGCTGCGCGCGAGGAACTGGCGGCTTTCTTCGCCGGCTTCCTGCGGCCCGCCGGACAGGCATGATCTGCAAAACGGGCCACGGCCCGGCCGTCACGCTGTGCGGAACTTGCGCGGGGCAGCCAGCCACATGCACAGCATGGATGCGAACGCGGCGATGACGCACAGCCACCAGCCGGTGCGGTAGCCGCCAAGCACATCGTCGACAAGACCGAGAAGAAAGACGCCCGTGGCCGCGCCAAAATTGCCGAACAGGGAAATGATGGCGAATATCCTGGCGAAATGCGGGCCCGAAAACACCTCCGCGGGAATGGCGCCATAGATGGAGGCGGCGCCGTAGCCGAGCAGCCCCTGCAAGGCCGCCATGACGAAGATGAGATGCGGCGCCTGCCCGAAATCCACCATCGCGAGCATGGCGGCGGCAAGCGCGAACCCGCCAAGCGCCAGGCTCCATGCCGCTTCCCGGCCGATCCGGTCGGAAAGGCCGCCAAGCGTGATCTGGCCGCCGATGCCGAACAGCGCCACGAGGCCCAGCGCAGATGCCGCCGTCGTCGAATCGATGCCCTGGCGCAAGAGAAAATTGGTCTGGTGGATCTGGATCGCGTACCACACGAAAAGCCCGAAGAAATAGGCGCCTGAAATCCACCAGAAGGCCGGCACCTTCATCGCCCGCGCCAGCGTCCAGACCGGCGCCGGCACCCAGGGCGCCCCCTGAGTTTCACCCTTTGGCTTGCCCGGCGAGGCCCGCCGGGGCCCGTCGCCATCGGGCTTCAGTCCCATCTCCTGCGGTCGCATTCGCTGGAAGAGGAAATTGAGCGGCACGATGACGACGAGTGTCACGACCGCAATGCCCAGACAGGCCGCGCGCCAGCCATGCGTGTCGATGGTCCATTGCATCAGCGGAAGCAGCGTGACCGCTCCGACGCCGACACCGGAAAAGGCGATGCCCACGGCAAGCCCGCGGCGGCGCACGAACCAGTTCGGCAGGAACATCGAATGGCCGATATAGCTCATCGCCATGGATCCCATCACCGCCAGAAGACCGAGCGCCATGTACAGCCCGACCGGAGAGGCGATCACCACCGCGCTGCCATAGCCTGCCGCCACCAGCAATGCCCCGGCGGGAATGGCGATGCGCGGACCGTGCCGGTCCATCAGAATGCCCAGCACGGGCACAAAGGCCGTCGAGGCCATGAAGCCCAGTGAGAACGGTCCCGATGTCGTTGCCGTGGCCCAGCCGAACTCGCTGGAGATTTGCGGCAGCAGAAGCGAATAGCCGGTGCGCGCGTTCACCGCGACCGCCATGGTCACGAAGGCCACAGCCACCACCACCCAGCCGTAATAGATGCCGCCGCGCTGCGTCTTCATGAATGGCCTCTCTCCCGCTTGTCCGGCAGAGTGGACCGGAACCGGTGCCTTGTGAACCCTGTCCTGCACAGGCTGGCCCCATGTGCCAGGCACGCGGCCGAAGCGGCGCAACTCCGGAAAGATATTTCAAGTTTCAATATTTCAAGCTTGAAATAACCTTGCGCTCCTGTACCATTCCCCTTGCCGGTGCTGCGAAGGGAGGTTCGCGATGCGTATGCTGTGCCTGGGCGGCGGCCCCGCCGGGCTTTACTTTGCCATATCCATGAAGCTGCGCGATCCGTCCCACGATGTCGTCGTGCTGGAGCGCAACCGCGCCGACGATACCTTCGGCTGGGGCGTGGTGCTCTCCGACGATGCCATGGCCAGGCTCAGGACCAATGATCCCGTCACCGCTGTCGGGATCGAGCAGAATTTCTCCTATTGGGACGACATCGCCGTTGTCCATCGCGGAACGCGCACCGTTTCGGGCGGCCATGGCTTTGCCGGCATCGGCCGCATGAAACTTCTGCAAATCCTCCAGGACCGCGCCCGCCAGCTGGGCGTCGATCTGCGGTTTTCCACCGAGTTCAGGTCGGCGGAGGACTATCGCAAGGACTACGATCTGGTCGTCGCCTGCGACGGCATCAATTCGGCGGTTCGGCGCGAATATGCAGACATCTTCCGGCCCGACATCGACATGCGCCTGTGCAAGTTCGTCTGGCTCGGAACGCACCAGAAATTCGACGATGCCTTCACCTTCATCTTCGAGAAAAGCGAACATGGCTGGATGTGGATCCACGCCTACCAGTTCGATGCCGACACGGCGACGGTGATCGTGGAATGCTCGCAGCAGACCTGGGACGACTGGGGCTTCGAGCGGATGTCGAAGGAGGAAGGGATCGCCGTCTGCGAGAGGGTGTTCGCCAAACATCTCGGCGGCCACCGGCTCATCTCCAATGCCAGCCATCTGCGCGGCTCGGCTGTCTGGATGAACTTTCCGCGCGTCATCTGCGAACGCTGGCACCATGGAAACGTGGTGCTGATGGGCGATGCGGCAGCCACCGGCCACTTCTCCATCGGCTCCGGCACCCGCCTGGCTTTCGACAGCGCCATTGCGCTGGCCGGTTATCTTCACAGCGAACCGACCCTGAAGGAGGCCTTCGAGCGCTATCAGGCCGAGCGGCGTCTGGAAGTTCTGCGCCTGCAATCGGCGGCGCGCAATTCGCTGGAATGGTTCGAGGATGTGGAGCGCTATCTCGACCTGGACCCTGTGCAGTTCAACTACGCGCTGCTCACCCGCTCGCAGCGCATCAGCCACGAAAACCTGCGCCTGCGTGATCCCGAATGGCTGGAAAGCGCCGAGGCCTGGTTCCAGCGTCAGGCCGGTGTTCCGGCAGATGCGCCTGTGCGCCGGCCCATGTTCGCGCCCTTCCGCTTGCGCGCGATGGAATTGAAGAACCGCATCGTCGTCTCGCCCATGGCGCAATACAAGGCCGTGGACGGCTGCCCGACCGACTGGCACCTCGTCCACTACGGCGAGCGCGCCAAGGGCGGCGCCGGCCTTGTCGTCACCGAGATGACCTGCGTCTCGCCGGAAGGGCGCATCACGCCCGGCTGCCCCGGCACCTATGCACCGGAACACGAGGCCGCGTGGAAGCGGATCGTCGACTTCGTGCATGGTGAAACGGAGGCGAAAATCTGCCTGCAGATCGGCCATTCCGGCGCCAAGGGCTCCACACAACTGGGCTGGGAGGAGATGGACGCGCCACTTGCCTCGGGCAATTGGGATGTGCTGTCGCCATCCGGCGTGCCATGGTCCGGCCGCAACGCCACGCCGAAGACGATGACGCGCGCCGACATGGACATGGTGCGCGACCAGTTCGCCGCCGCCGCACAGATGGCCGGACGCGCCGGCTTCGACATGATCGAATTGCACATGGCGCATGGCTACCTCCTGTCCTCCTTCATCACGCCGCTGACCAACCGGCGGACCGACGACTACGGCGGCAGCCTTGAAAACCGCATGCGCTGGCCGCTGGAAGTCTTTCACGCCGTGCGCGAGACCTGGCCCGAGGAAAAGCCGGTATCGGTGCGCATTTCGGCCAATGACTGGGTCGGCGAGGACGGCGTCACCCCGCGCGACGCCGTCGCCATCGCGGAAATGCTGAGGCAGGCCGGCGTCGATATCTGCGATGTCTCCGCCGGCCAGACGACGACACGTGCCCGTCCGGTCTATGGGCGCATGTTCCAGACCCCGTTTTCCGACCGCATCCGCAACGAGGCGCATATGGCAACCATGGCGGTGGGCAACATCTACGAGCCCGATCACGTCAATTCCATTCTCATGGCCGGCCGGGCCGACCTCGTCTGCCTGGCGCGCCCGCATCTGGCCGATCCCTACTGGACGCTGCATGCCGCTGCCGCGCTGGGCGACCGGCAGGAAAAATGGCCCGACCCCTATCTGCCGGGCCGCGACCAGTTGTGGCGGCTGGCCGAGCGTGCCGCCGAGATGGAGTTCCGGGCATGAGGCGGGTTCTGGTCACCGGCGGCGGTTCGGGCATCGGCCGCGCCACGGCGCGCGCCTTTTGCGAGAAGGGCGACGCGGTGACCATTGCCGGTCGCCGCATGGAGGCCCTGCGCGAGACCGATGACGGCCGAGGCATGGAATGCCGCGAGGCCGACGTCACCGACGAGCCATCCATGCGTGCCCTGTTCGACCGGCCTTTCGACGTGGTGGTGGCCAATGCCGGCATGGGCAAGGCGGCGAAGGTCGCCGATACAAGTCTCGACCTGTGGAACCGGACGCTGGCGGTGACACTGACGGGTGTCTTCCTGACCTTTCGCGAGGCACTTGGCGGCATGGGTGCGGGCGGGCGGCTGATCGCCGTCTCGTCCGTTTCCGGACTGTATGGCGAAGCCAATGTCGCCGCCTACAGCGCCGCCAAGCACGGCGTCATGGGGCTGGTCCGCTCGCTGGCGCTGGAAGTGGCGAAGTCCGGCATCACCTGCAACGCGGTCTGCCCCGGCTGGGTGCAAACGCCGATGGCGGAAGACGCGGTCGCCGGCGTGATGCGGCGTTTCGGCATTGACCGCGCACAGGCCGAGGCCCGCGTTTTCGGCGACAATCCAGCCGGCCGCATCATCGATCCGGGGGAAGTGGCGGCCGCGGTGCTCTATCTCGCTTCGCCTGAAGCGGCCATGGTCAACGGGCACGGGCTTGTCATTTCGGGAGGTGACGCGTGAAGGCCGGCGCACCCGACCTTAAACCCGGACATGCGACGGCGGACGCAAGCGCCGCGGCCGCCTCGAAGGCGCGCTTGCGCCTCTGGCTGAAACTGCTCAAGGCCGCCCGCCTCGTGGAGGCGGATCTGCGCGAACGCTTCCGCGCGGACTTCGCCAGCACTCTGCCGCGCTTCGACGTGATGGCGGCCCTGCGCCGGTCGCCCGATGGCCTGCGCATGAGTGCGCTTTCAGCCGAACTGAAGGTCTCCAACGGCAATGTCACCGGCATCGTCGACCGGTTGGTGGCCGATGGGCTGGTGGTGCGTGTGCCGGTCGACAATGACCGCCGCGCCATGATGGTGCGCCTGACCGGCAAGGGGTGCGAGACCTTCGATCTCCTGGCCGCCGCCCATGAAGGCTGGATTGACGGCCTGCTCGGTGGCGTCGCGCCGGGCGAGGCGCGTGACCTCGGGGAAACCCTGGACCGGATATCAGCCGAGGCCCGGGCGCATGTGGAGGCGCTGCGCGGCAGTGGAAAGGAAAGCCGATGACCAACGACACGCCCGCCCATTTCCTGCTTGAGATCGACGGTGCCATTGCCAGCATCGCGCTCGCCCGCCCGGAACGCAAGAACCCGCTCACCTTCGATTCCTATGCCGAGTTGCGCGACTGGTTCCGCGCCTTGCGCGACCGTGACGACATTGCCGCCGTCGTCTTCGCCCCCAATGGCGGAAATTTCTGCTCCGGCGGCGATGTCTTCGAGATCATCGGGCCGCTGCTCGACAAGGACATGAAGGGCCTGCTCGAATTCACCCGCATGACCGGCGATCTGGTCAAGGCGATGGTCGCCTGCGGCAAGCCGGTGATTGCCGCCGTGGACGGCATTGCCGCCGGTGCCGGCGCCATCATCGCCATGGCCAGCGACATTCGCATCGCCACGCCGCAGGCACGGACCGCCTTCCTGTTCAACCGCGTCGGCCTGGCCGGCTGCGACATGGGCGCCTGCGCGATGCTGCCGCGCATCATCGGCCAGAGCCGCGCTGCCGAACTGCTCTATACCGGCCGCGCCATGAGCGCGGAGGAAGGCGAGCGCTGGGGCTTCTTCAGCCGGCTGGTCGAGGCAGGCGACCTGGAAAGGGAAGCACGCGCGCTGGCGCAAAGCATCGCGCAAGGCCCGGCCTTCGCCAACATGATGACCAAGACCATGCTGGCACAGGAATGGAACATGGGGCTGGATCAGGCCATCGAGGCGGAAGCTCAGGCACAGGCCATCTGCATGCAGACGCTGGATTTCCGGCGCGCCTACGAGGCGTTTGCAAGCAGGACCAAACCCGTGTTCGAGGGCAACTGATGGCCGACCGCAGCTTCCTCGACTGGCCCTTTTTCGACGACCGGCACCGCGCGCTGGCCGAATCCGTAGACGCCTGGACCGCCACTTCGCTCTCCGCCATCGACCATTGCGATACGGATGCCGCCTGCCGCAGCCTCGTTTCGGCCCTTGGCCGCGACGACTGGCTGAAGCTGACCGCCACCGACCCCGGCGAACCGGACTCCGTGCTCGACGTGCGCAGCCTTTGCCTGATGCGCGAGACGCTGGCCCGCCATGACGGACTGGCCGACTTCGCATTCGCCATGCAGGGCCTCGGCACCGGCGCGATCTCGCTCTTCGGCACCGAAGGGCAGAAGCGCGACTGGTTGCCGCTGACACGCTCCGGCAAGGCGATATCGGCCTTCGCGCTCAGCGAGCCGGCCTCCGGTTCCGATGTCGCCAACATTGCCATGAGCGCACGGCGCGACGGAACCGGCTTCGTGCTGAATGGCGAGAAGACGTGGATTTCCAATGGCGGCATTGCCGATGTCTATACCGTCTTCGCCCGCACCGGCGAGGCACCCGGCGCCAGGGGTCTGTCCGCCTTCATCGTGCCTGCCGATACGCCGGGGCTCGAAGTGGCCGAACGGCTCGAGGTCATCGCGCCCCATCCCCTTGCACGTCTGTCTTTCCGCGATTGCCGCGTGCCCGCATCCGCCCTGATCGGCCAGCCCGGAGAGGGTTTCCGCATGGCCATGGCCGTGCTGGATGTCTTTCGCTCCACCGTCGCGGCCGCGGCATTGGGCTTTGCCCGGCGCGCGCTGGACGAAAGCATCGCGCGTGCCGCCTCACGCGAACTCTTCGGCGCGCCGCTCTTCGACCTGCAAATGGTGCAGGGCCACATCGCCGGCATGGCGCTGGATGTGGATGCCGCCGCGCTGCTGGTCTACCGGGCCGCATGGCTGAAGGACAGCGGCAGCCCGCGCGTCAGCCGCGAGGCCGCGATGGCCAAGCTGTTCGCCACCGATCGCGCACAATCGGTGATCGACAAGGCGGTGCAGCTTCATGGTGGCGATGGCGTGCGAAAAGGCAGCATCGTCGAACGGCTCTATCGCGAGATACGGGCGCTGCGCATCTATGAAGGCGCGTCCGACGTCCAGAAGGTCATCATCGCGCGCCAGACCATGGCGGCAGCAGCGGGAGGATGAAATGCCAGTACCCACGCTTGGACCGACCGGCCACGTTGACAGCTTCACCCGCGACAACCTGCCCGCCCCGGATCTCTGGCCGGATTTCCTGCTTGACGGTTTCGACTATCCCGAATGGCTGAATGCCGGCCATGAACTGACCGATGCCATGGTCGAAAAGGGCTTTGGCGACCACACCGCGCTTATCGGCAATGGCCGCATCCGCACCTACAAGGAACTGGCTGACTGGACCAACCGCATTGCCCACGTGCTTGTCGATGACATGGGCGTGCGGCCGGGCAACCGCATCCTGATCCGCTCCGCGAACAATCCGGCCATGGTCGCCGCCTGGCTCGGCGCCACCAAGGCCGGCGCGGTCGTGGTCAACACCATGCCCATGCTGCGCGCCGGCGAACTGGCGAAGATCGTCGACAAGGCCGCGATCGGCCTGGCGCTCTGCGATACCCGGCTGATGGATGAACTGGTCTCCTGCGCCACGGACAGCCGGTATCTCGAAACGATCGTCGGCTTCGACGGCACTGCCAATCACGACGCCGAACTCGACCGGCTGGCGCTGTCGAAGCCGGTCCGCTTCGACAGCGTCAAGACCGGCCGCGACGATGTCGCCCTGCTCGGCTTCACTTCCGGCACGACGGGGGAGCCCAAGGCCACGATGCATTTCCACCGCGACCTGATGATCATTGCCGATGGCTATGCCCGCCAGGTGCTGGAGGTGACACCGGATGACGTCTTCGTCGGATCGCCGCCACTGGCCTTCACCTTCGGCCTCGGCGGTCTGGCGGTCTTTCCGCTGCGCTTCGGCGCCGCGGCCACGCTGCTGGAGCAGGCAACGCCGCCCAATCTGATCGAAATCATCCAGACCTATCGCGCCACGGTCTGTTTCACCGCCCCCACCGCCTACCGGGCCATGCTGGCCGCCATGGACGACGGCGCCGACCTGTCCTCTCTTCGCGCCGCCGTATCGGCGGGCGAAACCCTGCCCGGCCCGGTCTACGAGCAATGGATGGAGAAAACCGGCAAGCCCCTGCTCGATGGCATCGGCTCCACCGAACTGTTGCACATCTTCATCTCGAACCGTTTCGGCGATTCCCGTCCCGCCTGCACCGGCCGGCCCGTTGACGGCTATGAGGCGAAGATCGTCGACGACGCCATGAACGAGGTACCGCGCGGGACGGTCGGACGGCTGGCGGTGCGCGGGCCCACCGGCTGCCGCTATCTCGGCGGCGACCGCCAGGACGGTTATGTGCGCGCCGGCTGGAATCTCACCGGCGATTCCTTCATCCAGGACAGCGAAGGCCGGTTCCACTTTGCCGCGCGCAGCGACGACATGATCCTTTCCTCCGGCTACAACATCGCCGGGCCGGAAGTGGAGGCCGCCCTGCTGTCCCACCCGGATGTCATGGAATGCGCCGTGATCGGTGTACCGGACGAGGCACGCGGCCAGATCGTCCAGGCCCATGTCGTGCTGAAAGAAGGCGTTCCTGCCGGCGAGGAGACCGCCAGGGCCCTTCAGGACCATGTCAAGGCGCAGATCGCACCATACAAATATCCGCGCTCGGTCATCTTTGCCCAGGCGCTTCCCAAGACGCAGACCGGCAAGATCCAGCGCTTCCGCCTGCGTCAGCATGCCTGAAAGGCGAATGGAAAGAGGGGATACGTCACCATGATGGATGCGATCAACCCGCCCGGCTGGGCACGCCCGAAGGGCTATGCGAACGGCATCCTGGTCGATGGCCGGAGGCTCTATACCGGTGGCCAGATCGGCTGGAACGGCGACCAGGTCTTCGAGACGCACGATTTCGTCGGCCAGTTCGAGCAGACGCTGCGCAATATCGCGGCCATCGTCGAGGCTGCCGGCGGCCGCGTCGAGGACATCGTCCGGCTGACCTGGTTCATCACCGACAAGACGGAATACCTCGCCCGGCAGAAGGAGATGGGCGAGGCATACCGGCGTGTCATGGGCCGCCATTTCCCGGCCATGTCGGTGCTCGTGGTCGCCGGGCTGATCGAGGATGCGGCGCTGGTCGAGATCGAGGCGACAGCCGAGATCGGCTGCGCCGGCTCGTGATATCGGATCAGGCGGCTACGGCCCGTTCGCCGGCCTGACGGCGCAGGTCCGCGGCCTCCGTTCCCGGCGCTCTCCGCGCCGCGTTGACCCGGAATTGCCCGACCAGGCCGCTCAGCGTCCCTGCCTCCTTTTCCAGCCCGTGCGTGGCGGCGGTCGTCTGCTCCACCATCGCGGCATTGTTCTGCGTCGAATGGTCGATGCTGGAGATTGCAATATTGACTTCGCCGAGGCTGGTCGACTGCTGTGCGGCTGCAGCGGCAATAGCTGCCACATGGGCGTTCACCTGCTGGACTTCCCCGATGATGCCGGCAAGCGCGTCGCCGGTGCGGTTCACCAGATCCACCCCGTCCTTCACTTCACCGGCCGAAGTCTGGATCAGCGCCTGGATCTCCTTGGCCGCTTTTGCCGAGCGTTGTGCCAACTCGCGCACCTCGCCGGCCACGACGCCGAATCCGCTGCCCGCATCACCGGCACGCGCCGCCTCGACACCCGCATTCAGCGCCAGCAGGTTCGTCTGGAAGGCAATGTCGTCGATCACGGAAATGATCTGCTCGATTTCCTTGGAGGACGCCGCGATCCGGCCCATCGAGGCCACGGCCTGGCGCACCACGTCGCCCGATTTCTCGGCTGTCTCTGTCGTCTTGCCAGCGATGCGCCCGGCCTCCGCGGCCCGTGCCGCCGCATCCTTGACCGCCGTCGTGATCTCCTCGATCGCGGCTGCCGTTTCTTCCACGGAAGCGGCCTGCTGCTCGGTCCGCCCGGCCAGATCGTCGGACGCGACCCGGATTTCGCTGACACCGGCGTCGATGTTGCGCACGCCGTCCTGTACGCTGGCCAGCGTCTCCTGCAACCGGTCCATGGAAAGGTTGTAGTTCTCGCGCAATTCGTCCAGCGAATCCACGAATTCGTTTTCGATGCGATAAGTCACATCGCCGTCGGCCAGCCGGTTCAGCGCGCCGCCGAGTTCACGCACGGCAAAGCGCGTGTCTTCCGCCTGCCGCCTGATCCGTTCCGCCTCTTCTTCCGAGCGCCGCGCATCGTCTTCCGCACGCCGCGCCTGTTCCGCGGCTTCGCCTTCGGCGCGCAGCCGGATCGCTTCCTTCAGTTCCAGCACGGAGCGGGCCATGTCGCCCAGTTCGTTGCTTTGGCTGGCCTGCGGGATGTCCGCATCCAGGTTTCCCGCAGCCATGCCCTTGAGGATGCCTGACAACCCGGCGAGGGGACGGTTGATGCTTCGCACCAGGATGACAAGGAAGACAGCCATGACCAGCGTGGCGGCGGCAAGCGCCGAGGCGCTGTACCAGAGCTGCACAGACGCCCGTTGCTCGCCGATGGCCGCCTTGGCCTTGATGTCCTGCGCCGCCGCAAGCGCGGCCTTGTTCAACTGTTCGATCCAGGCCGAGGCCGTGTTGAACCAATGACGGCCGTCAAGACCCGAGATCAAGCCGGAAACGCCGCCCATGATCAGCGTCCGGCGCATGGATGCCAGCTCCCCCGACGGACCGGCGCCATAGGCTTGCCGGGCCTGCTCCGCGGCATCGCCATCTATCGCCGAGAGGAAACGGGCCATCAGGACAGCCTGTCCGCCCGTCAGTTCCACGAACCGCTGGAATCCGCCATCCTGGAACTGGCTCGCGCCGATGGCACCGGCGGCGAGCCCCCGTTCCTGGCCTGCCAGTTCCTTCGCAGTCACGGCATCGAGATAGGCGTCGAATTCACGCGCCAGTTCCGGATCGCCCAGGTGAGCGGCCATTTCCCTGCTTGTGTCCAGGATGGACGCGATGGCCGCCGTGTAAAAGCCGCCAGCCTCGCTCGCCGTCAGGTCCAGCGCATCGATGCGCGACCGCATGCGCGAGAGCTTCTGGAGTTGCACCGCCATGGCTTCGGTCAGCCCGCCGAAGCTGCCGGCGTCGAAGGCCCTGAGGGCGGCCCGCGCATCCGCAGTACCCGCCAGCGCCTGGTCGGTTTCCGCGCGTGCCGTGGCCAGTTCGTTCCCCATGTCCCGGCCCTGCGAGCCCACATGGGCGAAGGAATAGCCGCGCTCTCTCTGGAGTGTGTGAATGGCCCCCGAAAGAACGCGCTCATGCCCGATGAGCGCCTGTGTGGCGCCATAGCGGTCGGCTTCCGCTTTCAGCTCGGCGATCTGGAAGATCGCGAAAAGCGCGAACGCGGCCATGGGAATGAGGGAGGCGCAGAGGATGCGCGTGGAAATACGGAACCTTTGGAGAAGCATGATCGGTGCTCGCGGTTTGAGCGCGCTGCCGCGGGTGGCAAGGCCTGGCGACACTGGCACGGTTTGGACAAATGGACGATCGGCACCGTCATCATGGCAGTGCGGCCCTTGGAAAGCTGCCCCTCAACGGCTTTCCGGCAGGGTTGGAAACTCGGTCCAAGGAATGAACGAAGGGTGTAGGACAGGGGGCGAGAACATACGTGGCCATGTGGATAATGTCCCACATCCGTCCCGCCCTGCAGGATGAACGGTTCGTGCCCGGCCCGTTCCGGCACGGGACCGCTCCGCGCAAATCGGCCCTTCCTGTCGCCTGCCGGCAACTGTATGATTTGACGGCAATCCGGACGTTGGGAGGCTTTGGGTGCTGGAATACAGTCACGACTGGCGCCTTGTCATGGCGGCCTTTGCCATCGCGCTGATGGCAGGCTTCACGGGCCTGTCGCTGACGCGAGGCGCGTCCCGTCTCGAGGTGGGGCGGCGCAAGGCCGTCGTGTCGATGGCCTCCGTGGCGCTTGGCGGCGGCATATGGTCGATGCATTTCGTCGCCATGCTGGGCCTCCAGCTCCCCATACTCTATTTCTACGATGTCCTCACGACGCTGATTTCGGCGCTTGTCGCCATCCTGATGACGGGCGTGGCCCTGCTGATCCTGCATTTCCGCGAGCGCAGCGCCGGAAATCTCGCGCTGGCCGGTGCGGTCATCGGCCTTGGCATCGTGGCAATGCACTATATCGGCATGTCGGGCATGGAACTGTGTCAGCCGGTCTACACGCCGTTCGGCCTTGGCGGTGCCTTTGTCGCCTCCGTGGCGCTGTCGGTCCTGGCCGTGCGCGTGGCCTATTCGGAACGCGGACGCCGCAACATCGTGCTGGGCACCGTATGCTTCGGAACAGCGGTGGTGCTGGTGCATTTCATCGCCATGGCCGGCACCGGATTCCTGCCTGCCGGTGTGCCGGGCGCCATCGGCCCGGCGATCAGCAACGAGACCCTGGCCATCCTTGTCACGCTGTCGACCTTCCTGATCTCCGCCGCCTTCCTGCTGACCGGCATCACGTTCACCCCGCCTGCCGGCCAGCGCGACGCATCCGGCGCGGCGGTGGCGGCTCCCCTGCAAGACCGTGAGCCGCGCCCGCCGGTCCAGCCGCACAGCCCCGGGTCCGGGGCCAGCCTGCGCGTCCCCCACGAAAAGGGCGGCAAGACGTTCTTCCTCGACCCTGCCGCCATTTCGGCCGTGCGCGCGGAGGGCCACTACACCCGCCTTCACGTGGGCGCCGAAACGCTGTTCTGCCCGTGGTCGATCTCCGAGGCACAGGAGCGCCTCGCTCCCGCGGGCTTCATGCGCGTCCACCGCAGCTACCTGCTCAATCCCGCCCATGTGGTAAAATTCGAGCGCCTGAAGGACTCCGGCCAGTGCACCGTGCAGGGTGCCGAGAACCTCTGGATCCCCGTCAGCCGCACCCGCCTGTCGCAATTCCGCGAGGAACTGGGGCTCTAGGCTGCCGGTCAGGCCGCCTTTCGCAGTTCGTGCAGCAATTTCGCACTTCGTGCACGGACCGTCTGCGCTCGTTGAATCGCACTGCGCCTGCGGCATCCCGCCGCCCTAGCTTGCTGCCGGATGCGTCCAAACGACGCATGAGCGGAGGAACACATGATACCATCATCGTTCGAATATCACCGACCGTCCGACCTGGCGGCGGCCATCGGCATACTTGCCGAACATGGCGACGAGGCGCGGGTGATCGCCGGCGGCCACAGCCTTATCCCTCTGATGAAGATGCGCATGGCCGACGTGACGCACCTGATCGACCTGCAAGGGCTGGGCGATCTCAAACAGGTCAGCGTTTCGGCCGATGGCATCGCCATCGGCGCCATGGTGACACAGGCGGAACTGATCGCCCATGAGGGTCTGGCCGCGGCCGCCCCGCTTCTGCGCGAAGCTGCCCTGCAGATCGCCGATCCGCAGGTGCGCAATCTCGGTACCGTCGGTGGCAACGTGGCCAATGGCGATCCCGGCAATGACATGCCCGGCCTCATGCAGTGCCTCGGCGCGACATTTACCCTCCAGGGCCCCGATGGCAGCCGCGATGTCTCGGCGCGGGATTTCTACCATGGCGCCTATGTGACCGAACGCGCCGACGACGAGATCCTCACCCGCATCTCCTTCGCGACCCCGTCGGGCGGCTATGCCTATGAGAAGCAGAAGCGCAAGATCGGCGACTATGCAACCGCCGCCGCAGCCGTGCTTCTGACCAGGGCGGATGGCAACGTGGCCTCGGCCTCCATCGCCATGACCAACCTGTCGGACGTACCCGTCTGGTCGCAGGCCGCAGGAGAGGCGCTTGTCGGCAGCGATTGCGGGGAAGATGCGGTCAAGGCAGCCGTCGCGGCGATGCTGGCCGACATCGACCCGCAGGCGGACAATCGCGGACCCATCGAATTCAAGCGGCATGTGGCTGGCGTCATGCTAGGCCGCGCCATTGCCCGCGCCTGGTCGCGGGCCTGAGGGAGGAAAGCCGGATGGCAAAGAAGATGCAAGTCACCATGACGGTGAACGGCGAGACGCACGAACTGCTCGCCGAACCGCGCGAATTGCTGATCCACACGCTGCGTGAGCGCCTCGGCGTCACCGGCCCGCATATCGGCTGCGAAACGACCCATTGCGGCGCATGCACGGTGGACATGAACGGCAAGTCGGTGAAGGCCTGCACGGTCTTCGTCGCCCAGGCCGACGGCGCCGACATCACGACGGTCGAAGGCCTTGGCAATCCCGACGGATTGCACGTCCTGCAGGAGATGTTCCGCGAACACCATGGCCTGCAATGCGGCTTCTGCACGCCGGGCATGATCACCCGCGCCCACCGCCTGCTGATCGAGAACCCGAACCCGACCGAGGAGGAAGTGCGTTTCGGCATGGCCGGGAACCTGTGCCGCTGCACCGGCTACCAGAACATCGTCAAGGCCATTCTCGCGGCCGCCAGCCAGATGAACCAGAAGGAGGCCGCGGAATGAACGACATGACGCCAAGCCGCGAACAGCGCATCGCAAACCTCAAGGGCATGGGTGCCAGCCGCAAGCGCGTGGAGGATGTCCGCTTCACCCAGGGCAAGGGCAATTACGTTGACGACATCAAGCTGCCCGGCATGCTGTTCGGCGATTTCGTCCGCTCGCCCTATGCCCACGCCCGCGTGAAATCCATCAACACCGAGGCCGCCATGGCGCTGCCGGGCGTAATCGCGGTGCTGACCGCCGCCGATCTGGCGCCGCTCAACCTGCACTGGATGCCGACGCTGGCCGGCGACAAGCAGATGGTGCTGGCCGACGGCAAGGTGCTGTTCCAGGGCCAGGAAGTCGCCTTCGTCGTCGCCACCGACCGCTACATCGCCGCCGATGCCACCGAACTCGTCGAGGTGGAATACGAGGAACTGCCGGTCGTCGTCGATCCGTTCAAGGCGCTGGAACCGGAAGCGCCTGTCCTGCGCGAGGATCTGGAAGGCTCCACCGAGGGCGCCCACGGCCCGCGCCGCCACCACAACCACATCTTCCTGTGGGAAGCCGGCGAGAAGGAAGCCACCGAACAGGCCATCGAAGCATCCGAGGTCGTCGCCGAGGAGATGGTCTATTACCACCGCACTCATCCATGCCCCCTGGAAACCTGCGGCGCGGTCGCCAGCATGGACAAGGTCAACGGCAAGCTCACCGTCTATGGCACGTTCCAGGCGCCGCATGTGGTGCGCACCGTGGCCTCGCTGCTGTCGGGCATCGAGGAACACAACATCCGCGTTGTCAGCCCCGATATCGGCGGCGGCTTCGGCAACAAGGTCGGCGTCTATCCTGGCTATATCTGCGCCATCGTCGCATCCATCGTCACCGGCAAGCCGGTGAAATGGGTCGAGGACCGGATGGAAAACCTCACCTCCACCGCCTTTGCCCGCGACTACTGGATGAAGGGGCGCATCTCGGCCACAAAAGACGGCAGGATCACCGGGTTGCACTGCCATGTGACCGCGGACCATGGTGCTTTCGACGCCTGCGCCGACCCGACCAAGTTCCCCGCCGGCTTCTTCCACATCTGCACCGGCTCCTACGATATCCCGGTCGCCTATGTCGGCGTGGATGGCGTCTATACCAACAAGGCGCCCGGTGGCGTGGCCTATCGCTGCTCCTTCCGGGTGACCGAGGCGGCCTATTTCATCGAGCGCATGATCGAGGTCCTGGCCATCGAACTGGGAATGGATGCCGCCGAACTGCGCCGCATCAACTTCATCCGCAAGGACCAGTTCCCCTACCAGTCGGCATTGGGCTGGGAATACGATTCCGGCGATTACCATACCGCCTGGGACAAGGCGCTCAAGGCTGTCGGCTATGAGGACCTGCGCGCCGAACAGGCACAGCGGGTCGAGGATTTCAAGGCCGGCAAGACGCGCAAGCTGCTGGGCATCGGGCTGACCCATTTCACCGAGATCGTCGGGGCCGGACCGGTCAAGAACTGCGACATTCTCGGCATGGGCATGTTCGACAGTTGCGAGATCCGCATCCATCCGACCGGCAGCGCCATCGCCCGCCTCGGCACGATCAGCCAGGGACAGGGCCACGCCACGACCTTCGCCCAGATCATTGCCAGCGAGACCGGCCTGCCCGCCGACAGCATTACCATCGAGGAAGGCGACACCGACACCGCGCCCTACGGCCTCGGCACCTATGGCAGCCGGTCCACGCCGGTTGCCGGTGCGGCCACGGCGCTGTGCGGGCGCAAGATCCGCGCCAAGGCGCAGATGATTGCCGCCTACCTGCTGGAGGTGCATGACGGCGACCTGGAATGGGATGTCGACCGCTTCGTCGTCAAGGGCGCGCCCGAGCGCTTCAAGACCATGAAGGAGATCGCCTATGCCGCCTATAACCAGGCCATTCCGGGGCTCGAACCGGGTCTGGAAGCTGTCAGCTACTACGATCCGCCGAACATGACCTACCCGTTCGGTGCCTATATCGCCGTCATGGAGTTCGACGTGGATACGGGCGAGCACGAAGTCCGGGAATTCTATGCCCTGGACGATTGTGGCACGCGCATCAATCCGATGGTGATCGAGGGACAGGTGCATGGCGGCGCGACGGAAGGCTATGCCATCGCCATGGGCCAGGAGATCGCCTATGACGAAATCGGCAACGTAAAGACCGGAACGCTGATGGACTTCTTCCTGCCCACGGCATGGGAGACGCCCCACTACACCACCGACCATACCGAAACGCCTTCGCCGCATCATCCGATCGGCGCCAAGGGTGTGGGCGAAAGCCCCAATGTCGGCTCGGTCCCGGCCTTCTCGAATGCGGTGCATGATGCCTTCCGAGCCTTCGGCCTGCGGCAGTCGCACATGCCGCACGATCACTGGCGCATCTGGAAGATCGCCCGCGATCTCGGTCTCCACGGCTAGGCAGGGAGGGGGCGGCGCAGGGACTCTCCGGCGCCGCCCCGCCATATGATTCATGAGCAAACCCGCTGACATCCAGTCCGGTCTTGCCGGCCAGGGCTACGTCGCCGCACCCGATCTCGCCATGGCGCTGCATCTCGCGCTTCAGCTTGGCCGCCCGCTGCTGCTGGAAGGGGCGGCCGGCGTCGGCAAGACGGAGGTCGCCCGCGCGCTCGCGCAGTGGAAGGGCTGCGCGCTCATCCGCCTGCAATGCTATGAGGGGCTGGATGCGGCCCAGGCCATCTACGAATGGAACTACCAGCGCCAGCTTCTGGCCATCCGCGCCCATGCCGAGGCCGGCGAGACCGGCGACGCGGTCGAGGCACGCCTCTTCTCCGAGGAATACCTGCTGGAGCGTCCGCTGCTGCGCGCCCTGCGCCAGCCCGTCGCCCCCGTCCTGCTGATCGACGAGATCGACCGGGCCGACGAGGAGTTCGAGGCGTATCTGCTGGAGGTCCTTTCAGACTTCCAGATCACCATTCCCGAACTCGGCACCATCGCCGCGACCACCCGGCCCATGGTGATCCTGACCGCCAACGGCACGCGCGACCTCTCCGACGCGCTGCGCCGGCGCTGTCTCTACGCCCATGTCGACTATCCCGACCGGGCCACCGAACTGGCCATCCTGAAAACGCGCTGCCCGCAGGTCGAAGACGCACTTGCCGGCCAGATCGTCGCTTTCGTGCAGTCGCTGCGCCGCGAGGAACTGCAAAAGAAGCCCGGCATCGCCGAGATGCTGGATTTCGCCGCCGCGCTGGCCGGTCTCGGCCTTGCCGACCTTTCCGACGATCCCGCCATCCTTCAGGCCGCCCTCGCCACGCTCCTCAAGACACAGGCAGACCGCGCCGCCATCACCACCGAGGTTGCGCAGCGCCTGGCGGGAAAAGCGGCATGAGGGGCGCCGTCACCCGTTTCGCGGCACGCGATCCGGGCCCGGCGGCCCGCGTCGTCGGCTTCATGGCGCATCTGCGCGACAATGGCTTCCGCGTCGGCATCGCCGAAACGCAAACGGCGCTGGCCGCACTGGCGGCGATCGCGGCCGACGAGGCCTCCGTGCGCGGCGCGCTGAAAACCGTGGCCTGCGGATCGGCGGAGGACTGGGCGCGTTTCGATGCCGTCTTCGACAGCTACTGGCGCAATGGCGGGCGGGTGCGCAGCAAGGCCGTGCCCGCCGCCAATCCGGCCCATACACGGAACGCTCGCAGCGCCGAGGGCCAGTCCGGCTCGGCCGGCGGCAAGGCCGACGCACCCGACAGCAACGGCACCGGCGAAAGCGAGGCAGGCGGCGAAGGCCGGCTGGTCGCCACCACGATTGCCAACCGGATGAAGAAGGATCTGCGCGAACTGGTCACGCCGGATGACATCCGCGCGGCCGAACAGGTGGCCCATCGCCTTGGCCAGGCCCTGCGCGACCGGCGCTCGCGGCGCTCCCGTGCCGCCCGCCGCGGCAGGCGGGTGGATCTGCGCCGCACCATCCGCGCATCGCTGGCTTCCGGCGGCGAGCCGCTGCGGCTTGCGTTCCGCCAGAAACCGGATCGCCCGGTGCGGATCGCGGCACTGGTCGATGTCTCCGGCTCCATGACCCCTTATGCACGCCCGTTCCTGGCCTTTCTGGCCGGCCTGATGCGCGCCGATGCGGCGGCCGACGCCTACCTGTTCCACACCCGTCTCGTGCGGGTGACCGAAGCGCTGCGCGATGATGATCCCTTGCGCGCGCTGAACCGCATCACACTTCTGGCAGAAGGCTTCGGTGGCGGCAGCCGCATCGGCGCAGGGCTTCACCATTTCGCCACGACCCATGCCCGCCGCCTCGTCAACGGGCGCAGTGTCGTCATCATCCTCTCGGACGGCTATGACAGTGCCCCGTCCGATGAACTGGCCACGGCCCTTGAACAGCTGTCACGGCGCGGCTGCCGCATCCTCTGGCTGAACCCGTTGAAGGGCTGGCGAGATTATGCCCCCGTGGCCGCTGGCATGGCAGCCGCCTTGCCCCACCTCGATCTCTTCGCCCCCGCTGCAACGCTCGAAGACCTCGCAGCCCTTGAGAAGGAGCTTGCCCGCCTATGACCAACACTCGCTTCGACGACCGTTTGGAGACCACGCTCGCCGGCCTGCGCGCCGCCGGCGAGCCCTTCGCCATCGCCACCGTGGTGCGCACTGTCGATGCCACCAGCGCCAAGCCTGGCGCAAAGGCCGTCATCCTGGCCGACGGCACCATCGCGGAAGGCTGGGTGGGTGGCGGCTGTGCCCGATCGGCCGTGGGCAAGGCCGGTGCCGCTGCCATTCGCGAATGCCGGGCGCAATTCATCTCGCTTCGCCCGGAGGAACTGCTGACCGCCGAGGGCGTGTTGCCCGGCGAGGAGCGGCACGGCATCCGCTTTGCCCGCAACGGCTGCCCGTCGAAGGGCTCGATGGACATCTTCATCGAGCCGGTCTTGCCCATGCCCCGCCTCGTTGTCTTTGGCGCCAGTCCCGTGGCGCTGGCGCTATCGGCGCTGGCAGCCCATTTCGACCTGCACCGCACGCTGGCCGCACCGGACCTGCGCGAAGGCCCGGCCGAACAGGTACAGGACGGCTTTGCCCTCGATGCAGTGCCAGCCGGTCAACGTTTCATCGTCGTGGCCACCCAGGGCAAGGGCGACGAGGCCGCATTGCGCGCCGCCCTGGCCTCTTCAGCCGACTCCATCGCCTTTGTCGGATCGCGCCGGAAATTCGCAGCGCTGGCCGAACGTCTGCGCGCCGACGGCATCGACGAAGCGGCGCTCAGGCGGGTCAAGGCGCCGGCCGGGCTGGATATTCACGCCATCACGCCGGAGGAAATCGCCCTGTCGATCCTGGCTGAAATCACCGTGTTGCGCCGTTCGGGTGGAAGAGGAGACGCCGATGGCTGAAACGCCGGCTCCCGCGAAGGAGAAACCGCCGCCGAAGCCGGGCCTGCTGGCCCGCATGTTCCCGCCGCTCGCACCCGAGCAAGTCGCCCTCATGGCCCAGTACAAACTTCCCTGCTGTTGAGAGAAACGATGAACCTTTCCGACGATCTGACCATTCCCGCCCCTCGCACCCGCGTTTACGAAGCGCTGCAGGATCCGGAGATCCTTCGCCGCTGCATTCCCGGATGCGAGGAACTCACCAAGGTGTCCGACACCGGCCTGGAGGCGAAGGTTGCGCTGAAGATCGGGCCGATCAAGGCGCGTTTTTCCGGCAATGTCACGCTCAATCCGGAAAATCCGCCGCAGAACTTCTCGCTCTCAGGCGAAGGCAATGGCGGCATTGCCGGCTTTGCCCGTGGCGGCGCAACCGTGCAACTGGAAGACCTCGGCGAGGAAACGCGGCTGCGCTATGAGGCCACCGCCGAGATCGGCGGCAAGCTGGCGCAACTGGGCTCGCGCCTGATCCAGGGCACGGCGAAGAAGCTGGCCGCGCAGTTCTTCGAATCGTTGAAAAGCGAACTCACCGTGGCACAGGAAACCGCCTGACCACCGGTTGCCAGCCCCGCGATCAGCAGCCGGCGCTCTGGATGAGCGAAGCGAGTTCGGCCCGGCTGCCGATCCGGGCCTTGTCATAGATCGACTGCGTCTGGTTCCGCACGGTCGAAGGGGCAAGGCCGAGAAGGCGGGCAACCTCCTTGTGCGACTTTCCCTTGGCAAGCAGGCGCGCGATTTCCTTCTCCCGCGGACTGAGATGATCGACCACGGACATCCGCCGCATGGTCAGTCTGCGCAATCCCATGCCCTTGAAATCGGACGCTTTCTCACACGTGACCACCACGCCCTGATCGTGCAGGACGTGATGGCCGGGTTTTGACAGCAACCCCCGCAGCCTTTCGGGCAGCAGGTCGCCCTTCCATTCCGGCCAGAGATCGCCAAGCTGGTCGCGCAGGTTTCCCAGCCCGAGGATACCGATCCCGTTCTCATTGACGAGAATCGATATCGTACCATTTGCTTGAACGGATTCGCCGGACAGCGCGCACAGTTTCATGGAATGGCCCAATTGCTCCACGGCGCATTGAAGATATTCCTGTTCGCTCGCAGAGAACGCCCGCGCACCTTTCCCGATCCGGTAGCTCGACAGGTAGAAGGACGCCAGCCGCCCCTTGCGATGGTTCATCACGGTGGCGATCTTGTCCAGCCAGTAGCGGTCCGAGAGCGTGGTCATGCCGTCTGTCTGGCGCCCTGAGCGGCGGTCATAGGTGGCGATCGTCCAGGGACATTCCAGCAGCCGTTCGGCCAGCAGGTCCTCGTCTGCCATGGACATCCAGAAGGAAAAATAGTCGTCCGGCAGGTTGAGCGTGGCATTGGCGTGGATCTGGACGCCGGATGCATCGATCTGGGCCCATCCATACCAGGCGCATTCAAAACCGATCTTTTCGGAAAGCTCGCCGACCATCCAGCGCGCCAGGCCTTCCGAATCCGTTTCCGTGGCCATCGCATGGATTTCCGTGACCAGATTGGAAAACGACCGCAGCCCGAATTGCGACGTCATCGGTCCCGGCCCGACGGATCAGCGCCAGAGTTTCTCGTCTCCTGCAAATTCGACACCTGGCAAAACTCCTTCCCGCATGAAAGCATCAAGGACATTCCGCATCACCCTGCCCACGTTATTCTCGCCGTCATGGCAAGGCAATGCCTGGGACCACGCAATGGAACCGGCAGCAAACACGGCGCCGTTGTTTGGCGTGGTAAAGTAGATCATGTCGCCGCGAACCTGCGGGTCCTGGGTTCCGCCCCGTCCCGGAAAGGCATAGGTCACTTCTTCGGACACCAGCGGGTAGTTGTCCGAATGGCCCCAGGAAGACGCCAGCAGCAGCGTATGGGGCGGCGTGCCGAGCCCCTGCTCGTACCGATCCAGTTCCACGCCGGCGCATCCGCCGGCGGCAAGGCCGAAATCGCCGATGGCCTCGCGCTCTGCGATGCCTTCGAAAATCCAGCTCACGCGCTTGTGGAAACTGTCCGGCATCCGCTCGAAGGGCTGGCTTTCATCCATGCCCTCGGCCGTGAATCCGAGGCCGACGATCTTTTGCGGCGCCCGCCCGCGGGAGCGCCACAGCCCGGACCGCTCTCCGGTGCATGCGAGATATCCCTCGCCAGGCTCCGCCTGCCAGGCGCGTGAGCCGGTGTCGAGCTTGCGCACCTCGATGCAATGCGGCTCGCCATCGCGCAGCCCCGTGACCCAGTAGTAGCCGTTGCCACCGATATACATGACACGGCCGCCACCGGCCAGGTATTGCTCGGTGCCATCCATCATCTCTTCGGAATAATATTCGGGATGGGTTCCGTTGAGCACCACCTTGTAGGGTTCGAGCAGTGCCTTGCCCTCCGCGTGCAGGTCGTGATCCGTGATCACGTCATAGGCATACCCAGCATGTTCGAGCCACCAGATCAGCGACAGGTCGGCCGGCAGCGCCCACGGGAAGTTCATCGCGGGCATCCGGTATCGCGGCCTCAGCGAGATGATGGGCCGCCGCCAGGATGAGTAGCAGCAACCCGCGCCATCGCTGTGATGGTCATAGGTCGACAGACCGAACTCTTCCAGCTTCTTGTATTCCAGGTCCTCGGGAACGATGACCGGCGTATGGGCGGTGATTGCCTGTGCGATGGGCGCTTCATAGGCCAGGTGCTCGTTGGCATAGGCGAGATAGGTGAATGTCGGCAACAGCACGGCCACCGGCGCGCGCGGCCTGTCCGGCCGGACGATGAAGACCACGTGGTCGTCCGTCGCCCCGTCATCAAGACGCAGCGCATAGACGCCGCTCTTCAGGCTGGCTGGCACATCCCAGGCCAATGTGGTTTCCCACCGCGAATCGGTCAGGGCGTCCTCGTGATAGTGGACGCCGCCATAGGTCCGCGGTGCGAGGCGGAAACTGTCCGCTCCGCGCCAGTTGAAGCCGGTCATGCAGCGGATGGGACGGTTGACACCGTCCAGGTGAAGTCCGTGCGGACCGGTATCGCGAATGATGTCGTCAATCCCCTTGTCGGTATAGCCTTCAGTCGGGTCCCAATAGGCAAGAAGGCCGTCGCGTGAAGCGATTTCCCCGCGTGACAGCGCCTCGGCCTCCGCAGCTGCGATGTCGCGTGTAAACATGCCCGCGCGGTCGATCTTGCCGTTGAAGAGAAGGGAGACATGCGGCCCGCGGCTCGCATTGGATTCGCTGGCACCGGCCAGCATGAACCGCACATGGTCCGCCGTCCGCGCCGGCGCCGCGCGCAACGTCTCGACCAGCCAGGTGCCGAATTGGAAAGGCACGACGGTCGAGTAGCGGGAGTTCCAGGGATTGACACAATTCATGACGCGCAACCAGGCTTTCCGGCTCTCCGCGTCGAATCCGGCCGCCACGAAGTACCAGCAGCGCTCGACCACCGGTGTCTCGGCAACGATCTGGTCCACCGCGTCCCCGTCGCCGACCCAGAACGAGAAATGGCCGTTGGGATCGAGCCCGAGCCCGTAGCCCTTGTTCTCGTCGCTGCACCATTGGCCCATGACCTGCTGGCGCTCTGCCTTGCGCAGGGTCGGAAAGACATGCGCGAAAAGGGTGAAACTGCCCGGCGCGTCGAGGCGCCTGTCCGGGTCGCGGGCCACGCTGAAGGCGCCGATCTGGGTGAACTGGCGCCTGACGGCGAGCCGCGCCGGAATGCCGGCCTCGATTTCCTCCTCCACGAAGCCAGGCCCCTCCGGGTTCTCGTCGCCGTGGAGCAGGCGGACGATGCGGGCATTGACCTCGTGCACGCCTTCGACCGACAGCTTGAACTCGACCCTTTCGCCCGCCTTGGCAACGAGCGGGTCGCTGTAACCGAATATTCTTGTCGTCGTCATGGTCTCAGCTCTCCAGGAGGTCGTTCACACGCAGCAGGAAAACCGCGTGATAGGCTTCCTCGATGCTTTCGTAGACCCGGTCATCGACGATGCGCGGCGGCGCGCCGCGTTCGCCGGACAGGGCCACGATGGTGTAATGGTTGAAGGCGGTCGGCTGGCGCATGATCGCGTATTTGTCCGGCATCTCGCCGCGGCGGAAATAGTTGAGCACCCGGTTGAGCCCGTCGGAATGGCGCCCGAGCGGCTTGCGCCGGTGCTCTTCGATCAGATCCGGCGTGATGAGCTGCTTCAGTTCCTCGCGCAGGCGCTTGTGGAAGCGGCGATAGTAGATCTGCTGCTTGTCGGCCATTTCGGTTGCTTCCTCGGGCATCACCTCCCCTCCCTTTTCCGTTCTTCGGGCACGCGCCTCGGATCGTTTGCGGTTGCGATAGTTCCGGAACTGCTCGCGCGCGCCGACAAGCCCGTTATGGGCAAACAGCGTGACCAGCATCATGATGACGGCGATCAGGAGGATGCGCGCCGGGCCGAGTTCGAGCAGGCCCTTGTCGATCAGCACCACGATGGCGGTGCCAAGCACGGCGCCATCGGCGCGGCCGATACCGCCGATCACGATCATCGCGAAAAGCAGCAGCAACTGGTCGAGCGAAAAGATGGCTGGCGAGATGGAACTGTAATACATCGCATAGAAGGCGCCGATGACGCCAAGGCCCGCCGATGAAGACATGAAGACCTGCACGCGCGCGCGCCGGTAGTCGATCCCGATGGCCTCGGCGAAGGCTTCCTCGTCACGGGCCGTTTGCAGCAGGAGGCCGAGTCGCTCGGAATTGATCAGGCGAAACAGCGTCAGCGCGCCGAGCAGGAGAAGGAAGGCCATGCCGAAGTGAGAACGCCGGTGCAAAAATCGCCCACGGAAGCGGCCGGATGATCCGGCTGTTGGCCGGAGTAAAACTCCGCCAGTGGTAGCCTTCTCGCCTTTGGCAGAGGGCGGGGATGAAGGGCGTGGAACTTTATGGACGTGTCAGGCGGGCGGTTTTCGTCGAGGGCATGAGCCGGCGCGAGGCGGCCCGTGTTTTCGGGATCGATCGCCGGACGGTGGAGAAGATGCTGCAGTTCTCGGTTCCGCCGGGGTATCGGCGCAGTAAGCCTGTTCGCCGTCCGAAGCTCGACCCGTTTGTCGAGATTATCGACCGGATCCTGGCGGAAGACAGCGACCGGTCGAAGAAGCAGCGCCACACCTCGAAGCGGATCTTCGAGCGTCTGCGTGACGAGCGCGGCTATGTTGGCGGCATCACGATCGTGAAGGACTATGTCCATGCCGCCCGACAGCGCCAGCGCGAGATGTTCGTGCCGCTGGCCCATCCGCCGGGCCACGCCCAGGTCGATTTCGGCGAAGCGCTTGGCGTGATCGGCGGCGTCGAGCGCAAGATTCATTTCCTGGCGATGGACCTGCCGCATTCCGACGGCTGTTTCGTGAAGGCCTACCCGGCAGAGACCAGCGAGGCCTTCTGTGACGGTCACGTCTCGGCCTTTGCATTCTTCGGCGGGGTGCCTGTTTCGATCCTTTATGACAACACCAGGATCGCGGTCGCCCGCATTCTTGGCGACGGCACCCGCAAGCGGACACGCATCTTCTCGGAACTGATCTCCCACTATCTGTTCGAGGATCGCTTCGGACGTCCTGGCAAGGGCAACGACAAAGGCAAGGTCGAGGGGCTGGTCGGCTATTGCCGTCGCAACTTCATGGTGCCGCTGCCGCGGTTCGCCAGCTTCGACGATCTCAATGCCTGGCTGGAAGCCCGGTGCCGCCGGCGCATGAGCGACAGGCTGCGCGGTCATGGCGAGACGATCGGGGAACGCCTCGAACGCGACCGCGCCCACTTCCAGCCTCTTCCGGCCGTTGCCTACGACGCCTGCGACAAGCGCACCGCCCGGGTCAGTTCGCTGTCGCTGGTTCGCTATCGCGGCAACGACTATTCCGTCCCGACCACCTACGGCCATCGCGAGGTTCTCGTGCGCGGCTACGTCCACGAGGTGGTGATTGCCTGCGGCGCCGAGATCATCGCCCGCCATCGCCGTTCCTGGGAGACGGAGGACTTCATCTTCGACCCGCTGCACTACCTGGCGCTGATCGAGCAGAAGACCAATGCCCTCGACCAGGCGGCTCCGCTGGCCGGTTGGGACCTGCCGGAAGCCTTCACCACGCTGCGCCGGCTTCTGGAAGCGCGCCTGGGTAAAAAGGGCAAGCGCGAGTTCGTCCAGGTGCTGCGCCTGATGGAGACATTCTCCGTCGACGATGTCCATGCCGGGATCCGATGTGCGCTGGAACGCGGCACGATCGGGTTCGACGCGGTCAAGCATCTCGTCCTGTGCCGGATCGAACGCCGGCCACCACGCCTCGACATGACGGTCTATCCCTATTTGCCGAAAGCCCGCGTCGAGGTGACGTCGGCGCGGAGCTACATGAGCCTTCTGGCCGGAGCCGGGTCATGAACGATACGCCGCAACTGCTGCTGTCCCATCACCTGAAGGCGCTGAAGCTGCCGACCTTCCTGCGCGAATACGACAAGCTCGCCCGGCAGTGCGCCGCCGAAGGCGTCGATCATTCGCGTTATCTCCTGCGGCTTGCCGAACTCGAGCTGATCGATCGCGAACGGCGCATGGTGGAGCGGCGGATCAAGGCGGCCCGCTTCCCCGCCGTCAAGAGCATCGACAGCTTCGACTTCAATGCCATCGCATCGCTGAACAAGATGCTGGTGATGGAACTGGCGCGCTGCGACTACGTCAGCCGCAACGAGAATGTCATCGCCGTCGGCAACAGCGGCACCGGCAAGACCCACATCGCTCTCGCCCTCGGTCTGGCCGCCTGCCAGAAGGGGCTGCCTGTCGGCTTCATCACCGCATCGGCGCTGGTGCACGAACTGCTCGAGGCGCGTGACGACAAGCGACTGCTGCGGCTGCAGAAGCAACTGGCCAAGGTTCGACTGCTGATCATCGACGAACTCGGCTACGTGCCGCTGTCGCCGACCGGAGCCGAACTGCTGTTCGAGGTCTTCTCACAGCGCTACGAACGCGGTTCGACCATCGTCACGTCGAACCTGCCCTTCGATGAATGGACCAGCGTCTTCGGCTCCGAGCGACTGACCGGCGCGCTCCTCGACCGGCTCACCCACCATGTCCATATCCTGGAAATGAACGGCGAAAGCTATCGCCTCGCACAATCCCGCAAGGCTGCCGAGCCAAACCGCGATTCCGCAACGGACTGATCCCGACGAAACGGCGCGCCGTCATGCGAAGGGGCCCGATCGGGCCCCTTCGCATGACGTCATCTGGCGCATTTTTGCTCCGGCGTTGACATCAGCCAAGGCAAGCGTATCGAAAAGCAGGTGGCGTTTATACAGCGGGCACTTATTCGTCTGGGCGATATCATATCAAGCGATGGTGGCCGAATCCTCATACTGCGCCGCGCAGCGTGAGCCGTATCAGGCTATCAAACCGGGATGACTCAGCAGGGTTCCTGCAAGATGCTGATTAGGCCAAGGATTATGGCACGACCAGAAAAGCGTTACTAAGTCATTGAAATTTAATGCATTGTGGCGGAGAGGGGGGGATTCGAACCCCCGATAGAGTTGCCCCTATGCCGCATTTCGAGTGCGGTGCTTTCAACCACTCAGCCACCTCTCCGCTCGTGGTTGACACCGGATACCGGCGCGGGCGCTTCAATAGCGGCAGGCAGGGCGGGTTACAAGGGCTAATTTGCCGCCCGGCTCGCTTTTCCTTCCGTCGCATCGGGCCGGAGCATTGACTCGCTCGCCCCGAAAGAGTATCCGCACGCCGATCCGGCGGTGTGGGCCAACCATGCCGCTCGATTGTTTTGGCCTTTCCGAACATGCATCGCCCGCCGGCCGCGCCGGTTGGCCGCGAAATCGGAACGGCCGGCAGACCGGGTTTCATCCGGTCCAAGACTGACAAAAAGACGGGCGGGCCGGCCGACGGGCGGTTCAGATCCGGACGGACACTGAAAGGAAGAAAGATGTTCGCAGTCATCAAGACGGGTGGCAAGCAGTACCGCGTTGCCGCCGAAGACGTGATCCAGATCGAGCGCGTTGCCGGAGACGCCGGCGATATCGTGACGCTCGGCGATGTTCTCATGGTCGGCGAAGGCGCTGACGCCTCCATCGGCGCGCCCTTCGTGGACGGCGCCTCCGTGGCCGCCGAGATCCTCGAGCAGAACCGCGGCCCCAAGGTGATTTCCTTCAAGAAGCGCCGCCGCCAGAATTCGCGCCGCAAGCGCGGCCATCGCCAATTGCTGACCACCGTGCGCATTTCCGAAATCCTGACCGGTGGCGCCAAGCCCTCCAAGGCCGCTGCCCCGAAGAAGGAAAAGGCAGCCGAGGCCGCTCCGGCCGCCGCCGCCGCGCCGCTCTTCACCGCGCCGGAAGGCGATGCCGACGATCTCACGAAGATCAAGGGCATCGGCCCGGTCGCCAAGCGCCAGCTCGCCGAACAGGGCATCACGCAGTTTGCCCAGGTTGCCGCGCTTTCCGATGAAGACATCGTGAAGATCGACGAGGCGATGCCCTTCTCCGCCGACCAGATCAAGGACTGGCGCGAACAGGCGCGGGAAATGGCGAAGTAAATCGCCACCGGCTGAAGCTTGAATTCGGGCGCATGAACGCCCATAAGGAACGAAAGGCGCCCCAGCGGCGCGAAGGAGACTTGAAATGGCACACAAGAAAGCAGGCGGTTCGTCCCGTAACGGTCGCGATTCCATTGGCCGCCGTCTTGGCGTGAAGAAGTTCGGCGGCGAGAAGGTCGTCCCGGGCAACATCATCATTCGTCAGCGCGGAACCAAGTGGCATCCGGGCAACAATGTCGGCATGGGCAAGGATCACACCATTTTTGCCGTGACCGAAGGTGCCGTGTCTTTCGCCCGGAAAGCCAACGGTCGAACCTATGTATCCGTCGTGCCGATGGCCGACGCAGCGGAGTAAGCCGGTTCCGCACCAAACACCGGCGGCCCACCTCGGGTTCCGGTGTCTGGCAAGGCAGCAAATGGATCAGGGGAGATGGGCCGCCATCTCCCCTTTTTCTTTTGGCCTGACGGAGGAACCCATGGTCGAGGATATCAAGGAGACTGAAGAAGACAGTTCGTTGCGCATCGATTGCCCGGTGCTGGTCACCGATCGCCTGGTGCTGCGCAAGCCGCATGAGACGGATGCGTCCGATCTCGCCCGGCTGGCCAACAATCCGCGCATCGCGATGATGCTCACCCGCATGCCGCATCCCTATGGCGAAGCGGATGCCGGGAACTTTCTCGACCATGCTTCGCGGCGCCGGAGCGGCTGCATCTACGCGGTCACCCTGGCCGCCAACGGCCGCTTCATCGGCTGCGCCGGCCTCGAGCCCGCCGACGGCGCGCTGGAAATCGGCTATTGGTTTGGCCAGCCCTTCTGGGGCAAGGGCTACGCAACCGAAACCGCCCATGCCCTGGTGGACACGGCGTTCCGCTGTACCGCCATCGAGCGGATGGAAGCCTCCTGCCGTGTCACCAACAGCGCCTCGCGCCGGGTTTTGCACAAGTGCGGCTTCCAGTTCGCCGGCCACGGCATGAAGACCTCGCAGGCCGCCGGCCGCATCAATGTCGAGCGCTATCGCCTCGACCGCGCCACCTGGATCGGCCTGAAAAGCTGGACGGCCCGGTCATGAGACCGGATCGTTCAGGCCATCTCCACCCAGACCGGCCGGTGGTCGGACCCTGTGGCGGTCGAATCGACACGCGCATTGCCGAAGCGGTGTGCGATGCCGGCACTGGCGAAACAATAGTCGAGCCGGCGCGGCTGCAATTTGCCGGCCGGGTCGAACCAGCTCGCCGCTCCGTCCGTCGTCACCGAGACGTCGCAGGCGAACCGCGCGTTGACCTGCCGGCCGTATTCGGCGTCCAGCGGACCTGCGAGAGCGACGTATTCCGGCGATTCCGGGTCCATGTTGAAGTCGCCCATCAGCACGAAATCCTCCGGCAGCGGCAATTCCGGAAAGCCGTTGACAGCAAGGCCCGTCGCCGCGCCGCCATCGAGGCGATGCTCCAGCGCCGTGCGCATCAGCCAGCGGATCTGGGCCAGCCGTTCGGCTGCACTTGTGTGATCGAGATGAACCGAATGGAAGCGGACATGCCCTGCGGGCGTATCAACGATCGCCTCCAGGGCGCCGCGCTGCAGGTTGAGCACGCTGACCGACCGGCTGCGCGGAAGCAGGAAATTGCGCGTGGCGATGATCGGCGTGCGCGACAGGATCATGTTGCCGAATTCGAAGAAGCGGCTGACGGCGCGCCCATTCTCCATGCCGCTGCCCATGTCGATCTGGAAGGGCGCGCCGAAGGCACAGAAATAGTCGGGAAACAGCTCACAGAGCCCGGCCACCATGTCGGCACCGCCGTTCTGCGGGTTGTTGCGGCTGACCTCCTGCAGCGCGATGACGTCCGCGCCCTTCACCTCCTGCCCGATGCGCTCCAGGTCGTACCGCCCGTCCATGCCGATGCCGTACTGGATGTTGTAGCTCACACACGAAAACGCCATGTTTTCACCTTCCGGGAGGATTTGCCTGATATGTCTCGCGATTCGTCGCCACATGCGTTAGAGCAACGTTTCAGAATTTCGCCAATCATTCACCGAACAGTGCGACAGTCCCATGAAATTTCTTGACCAGGCAAAGGTCTACATCCGTTCGGGCGACGGCGGCGCAGGCTCCGTCTCCTTCCGTCGCGAAAAATACATCGAGTTCGGCGGTCCGGATGGCGGCGATGGCGGGCGCGGCGGCGACGTCTGGATCGAGGCTGTCGACGGGCTGAACACGCTCATCGACTACCGTTATCAGCAGCATTTCAAGGCGAAGACCGGCATGCATGGCATGGGCCGCCACAAGACCGGCGCCAAGGGTGCGGATGTGGTGCTGAAAGTGCCGGCCGGAACCCAGGTCTTCGAGGAGGACAACGAGACCCTGGTCTGCGATCTGACCGAAACCGGCCAGCGTTTCCGCATCGCCAAGGGCGGCAATGGCGGCTTCGGCAACATGCATTTCAAGTCGTCCACCAACCAGGCCCCGCGCCGTGCAAATCCCGGCCTGCCCGGCGAAGAGCGCACCATCTGGCTGCGCCTGAAGCTGATTGCGGATGCCGGGCTCGTCGGCCTGCCGAATGCAGGCAAGTCCACCTTTCTGGCCGCGGTAACCCGCGCCAAGCCGAAGATCGCCGACTATCCCTTCACCACGCTGCATCCCAACCTGGGCGTGGCCCGCATCGATGCGCGCGAATTCGTCATCGCCGACATTCCCGGCCTCATCGAGGGCGCGCATGAAGGCACCGGCATCGGCGACCGCTTTCTCGGCCATGTCGAGCGCACCCGCGTGCTGCTGCACCTCGTCTCCGGGCGCGAAGAGGATGTGGCGGCGGCCTATCGCACGGTCCGCCACGAACTCGAGGCCTATGGCCATGGCCTGACGGGCAAGGCGGAGATCGTCGCCCTTTCGCAGGCCGACCTCCTCGACGCGGAGGCCCGCGCCGAAAAGCTGGCGGCGCTGGGTGAGGCTTGCGGGCGTGCGCCCATGCTCATCTCGGCGGCCACCGGTGAAGGCATGGAGGCCGTGCAACGCGCCCTGATGGAAATCATCGAAGCCGCACGAAGCGCCGATACGCCCGAAGAACCCGACGAGCGCTGGCAGAAGTGAAACCGGAACCATGGCCATGCTCTCCGCATACAGGCGCATCACGGTCAAGATCGGCTCTGCCCTGCTGGTCGACCGCAAGACAGGGCTGAAACGCGGCTGGCTGGCCGCGCTCGTCGCCGATATCGCCCGGCTGAAGGCGGGTGGCGCCGATGTTGTGGTCGTGTCCTCGGGCGCCATTGCCCTTGGCCGCACCATTCTGGGCCTCGGGCGAAGGCAGTTGAAGCTGGAGGAAAGCCAGGCGGCGGCGGCGGCAGGCCAGATCGCGCTGGCCCAGGCCTGGTCGGAGGAACTCGCCCGCCATGCCATCACGGCCGGGCAGGTTCTCGTCACGCTGGGCGACACGGAAGAGCGGCGGCGCTATCTCAATGCCCGCGCCACCATCGGCACATTGCTCAAGCTCGGTGCCGTGCCGGTCGTCAACGAGAACGACACGGTGGCGACCACGGAAATCCGCTACGGCGACAATGACCGGCTGGCCGCCCGCGTCGCCACGATGATGTCGAGCGACCTGCTGATCCTGCTCTCCGATATTGACGGGCTTTACACCGCGCCGCCCGCCCTCGATCCCGCTGCACGGCATATCCCGCTGGTCGCGCGCATCACGCCGGAAATCGAGGCCATGGCCGGCGCCGCCGCCTCGGAACTGTCGCGCGGGGGCATGCGCACCAAGCTCGATGCCGGCAAGATCGCCACGACGGCCGGAACCGCCATGATCATCGCGTCCGGTGAGGTCAATCACCCGTTGGGCGCCATCGAGGGTGGCGCCCGCTTCACCCGCTTCGAACCGGCCGGCAATCCCGTCTCCGGCTACAAGAGCTGGATCGCCGGGCAACTGGAACCGGCCGGACGGCTTCTCATCGATGACGGCGCCCTGAAAGCCCTGCATGAAGGCCGTTCGCTGCTCGCCGCCGGGGTGCGCGCGGTGACGGGCAATTTCGCCCGCGGCGATACCGTGGCCGTGCTCACCGCCGATGGCACGGAGGTGGCGCGCGGCCTCATCGCCTATGATGCCGCCGACGCGATGCGCATTGCCGGCCGCAAGAGCGCCGAGATCGAGCAGGTTCTGGGCTATCAGGCCCGCTCCGCCATGATACACCGCGACGACCTGGTGGTGACCGCGCCGGTCCCGTGATGAACCGGCGATTGCCCGCCGCCACCGGACCATGTATTGACCCTGCGACAGGGAGACCCGACATGCTGACCACCGACAGCACCGGCAAGACAGACGTTCACGCCCTCATGGCAGACATGGGAAGGCGCGCCCGCGCCGCCGCCGCCCCGCTTGCCATCGCCAGCCCGCAGGCCAAGCATGCCGCGCTGATGGCCATGGCCGATGCCATCGAGACGGGCATGGACACGATCCTGGCCGCCAATGCACGCGACATGGAAAACGGCGTGGCGGCCGGCCTCTCGCCGGCGATGCTGGATCGCCTGAAACTCGACGGGGACCGCGTGCGCGCCATGGCCGGCGGCATCCGCGCCATCGCGGAACTCAAGGATCCCGTGGGCGAGATCATCGCCGAATGGGACCGGCCCAACGGTCTGCACATCGAACGGGTGCGCACGCCGCTCGGCGTCATCGGCGTCATCTATGAAAGCCGGCCCAACGTGACCGCCGATGCCGGCGCGCTCTGCCTGAAGGCCGGCAATGCCGTCATCCTGCGCGGCGGCTCGGACTCGGCGCATTCATCGGCGGCCATCCACGCCTGCCTCGCCGAGGGGCTGGAGGCGGCAGGCCTGCCAGCCGATGCCATCCAGCGGGTTCCGGTGACCGACCGCGCCGCCGTCGGCGAATTGCTGACAGGACTGGACGGCAATGTGGACGTCATTGTCCCGCGCGGCGGCAAGAGCCTCGTCGCCCGCGTTCAGGCGGATGCCCGGGTGCCGGTCTTCGCCCACCTGGAAGGCATCTGCCATGTCTACGTGGACAAGTCCGCCGATCCGGCCATGGCCGTGGCCATCGTGACCAATGCCAAGATGCGCCGCACCGGCATTTGCGGCGCGGCGGAAACGCTGCTGGTGGACCGCGCCTGCGCTGCCACCCACCTGCCGCCGATCCTGCAGGCCCTTGCGGAAAAGGGTTGCGAAATCCGTGGCGACGACACCGTCATGGCCCTTTGGGACGATGCGAAGGAAGCGGCGGCCGAGGACTGGTCGACCGAATATCTCGACGCCATCATTTCCGTGGCCGTCGTCGATGGCGTGTCCGGCGCCATCGGGCACATCAACCGCTATTCGTCGCATCACACCGAAGCGATCATCGCCGAGGACGATGAGGCCGTCGCGCGCTTCTTCAACGAGATCGACAGCGCCATCCTGCTTCACAACGCCTCCACCCAGTTCGCCGATGGCGGTGAATTCGGCATGGGTGCCGAGATCGGCATCGCAACGGGCAAGATGCATGCGCGCGGACCCGTCGGCGTCGAACAGCTCACCTCGTTCAAGTACCGGGTGCGCGGCACCGGTCAGACCCGCCCCTGATGGAGGAGGCCGAGAGCGTAGCCCGGCACTATCTGCGCATGCCCGCAACCGCGCCCGGCTTGCGGGTCGGCCTGTTCGGCGGCTCTTTCAATCCGCCCCATGGCGGTCACGCGCTGGTTGCCGAGATCGCCCTGCGCCGGCTGGCGCTCGACCAGCTCTGGTGGATCGTCACGCCGGGCAACCCGCTCAAGGACAATTCCAACCTGGCGCCGCTGGCCCGGCGCGTCGCCGCTTCCGAGGCGGTCAAGCCTTCCCCGAAGGTGAAGATCACGGCCTTCGAGGCCGCATACCGGGTGCGCTTCACGGCCGATACGCTGGCACTGGTCAAGGCGCGCCGGCCCGGCGTGCGCTTTGTCTGGATCATGGGCGCGGACAACCTGCGCTCCTTTCACCGCTGGCAGCGGTGGCGGCAGATCGTCCGTACCTTCCCCATCGCCGTGATCGATCGCCCTGGCGATACGCTGGCGTTCCTTTCATCGCGCATGGCGAAGACCTTCGCGCACGCGCGCATCGATGAAGCCGATGCCCCGCGTCTGGCCTTTCTCGATCCGCCGGCCTGGACCTTCATTCACGGCCCGCGCTCCTCGCTCTCATCGACCGAGTTGCGCGCGAAGGCGGGGCAGGAGTCGCAGACGCGTTAGCAAACGTGAAAACAGTCGATCCGCCGTGTCTTGAAAATGCAAGGCTTTGCTGCCACCTTTCAAGCGTACGCTGGACACGGCGTGCGGCGTTGCTCTCATGATGAAAGGAAAGACACTGAGAACAGCAACTGTAGTGAAGGCAGACGAATTGTCTTCCCGGGCTGAGGCCGGCCGGAGCTCCGGCGCCGAAGCAGCCCTTCAGACGGCCCTTGAATCGCTTGAGAATTCCAAGGCCGAAGATATTGTTTCCATTGACATTCAGGGCAAGTCCAGTCTTGCGGACTACATGATCGTGGCCTCCGGGCGCTCGCATCGTCATGTTGCCGCCGTGGCGGATCACCTGATCCGGGCCCTCAAGGAGGCCGGCCATGGCAATGCCCGCGTCGAGGGTCTGGCCAGCGCCGACTGGGTGTTGATTGATTCGGGCGACGTTATCGTCCATGTCTTCCGGCCTGAAGTCCGCGAGTTCTACAACATCGAGAAGATGTGGCAGGCTCCGGACCTGGAGGACGGCACCCTGCACTGAACCCTGCGGGGTCATGGACAGGGAGCAAGCATGCGGATCGTCGTTCATGCCGTGGGCCGGATGAAGGCCGGCCCCGAGCGGGATTTGTCGGCGCGCTATTTCGAGCGCTTCGCCAAGGCCGGATCTCCGCTCGGACTGGATTTTGCCGGTGTGAAGGAAATGGCCGAGAGCCGGGCGCCCGATGGGGCGCGGCGCAAGGCGGAAGAAGCCGAACCGCTCCTGCGAATGGCTGCCGATGGCGCTTTCCTTGTGTTGCTCGATGAAACCGGAAAGTCCGTCACGTCCGCCGATTTCGCTGAGCGGCTGGCAAGCCTGCGCGATGAGGGTCCGCGCGATCTCGTCCTGGCCATTGGCGGGCCTGACGGACACGACCCGGCCTTGCGCGGGAAAGCCGGCATGCTCCTGTCTTTCGGCCGGATGACATGGCCCCACCAGATCGCGCGCATCCTGCTGGCCGAACAGCTCTATCGCGCCTGCACGATCCTTTCCGGCCATCCCTATCACCGGGCCTGATGCACAGGCCGTCGCGTGTCTTTGGTTAATGATTCCTTTGCCGTGCTCCGTTAGGCTGGTGCCATGAAACCGCGATGGAAGCTTGCCACCTGCGCCCGCTGCCCGGCCCTGCTTGCCGGCGCATTGGCGCTTGGCCTTCTGGCGTCCTGTCCCGCCAGCGCCCAGGATGCGGCCGCCCCCGATCCGGCAGCGCTGGAATCGCGACAGGGCGAAACCCGGGCGGCCTATGAACGGATCGCCGCCGAGATGGCGGCCGCGCAGGATCGCAAGGCGGCGCTGGTCGCGGAAATCGAATCACTGGAAAAGGACGCCACCGCGATCACCGCCGCGCTGATCCGTTCGGCAGGGGAGGAACGCAAGCTCGCCGAGGACATCGACGCCATCGCCGGCCGCATCACCGATCTGCATGCCCGGCAGGAGGCGGTTCGCCGGTCACTGGCCAGCCGGCGCGGCATCCTGGCGGAAGTACTCGCCGCCTTGCAGCGCATGGGGCTCAATCCCCCGCCGGCCATTCTGGTCAGGCCGGAGGATGCCCTTGGCTCGGTCCGCAGCGCCATTCTGCTTGGAGCCGTCGTGCCGGAACTGCGCAGCCAGACGGCGATCCTCGTTGCAGATCTCGAGGAGCTGCAACGCGTCACGGCGGCCATCATGCGTGAACGCCAACAGCTTGAAGGCGCCGTTCGCCGCCAGGTGGCCGAGCGCGAGCGCCTGGACGCCCTGCTTGCGGAAAAGAAGCGGTTGCGTGAGGAGACCGAGGCGCGCATTGCCGCCGAGACGGCCCGCGCCGAGGAACTGGCCGCACGCGCCACCTCCTTGCAGGAACTCATCGCCTCGCTCGACGCCGAGATCGCCACGGCCCGCGAGGCAAGCGAGGCGGCACACAAGGCCGAGCAGGAAGCCCTGGCCCGCAGCGAGGAACTGGAGCGTCTGCGCCGGCAGGAAAGCCCGGTGCCGGAAGAAAACAGGCTGGTGACCGGCCTGCCCTTCGATGCCATGAAGAAGCGCCTTCTCCTGCCCGTCTCCGGGCAGCTACGGGACCATTTCGGCGAGGTCTCGCCGGATGGCCTCCACCGGACCGGCGACACCATTCAAACACAATCGGGCGCTATCGTCACATCGCTGGCGGATGGTACGGTTCTCTTTGCCGGTGCCTTTCGTTCTTATGGCCAACTCTTGATCCTGGATGCCGGCGCCGGATATCATGTCGTAATGGCAGGCATGGGCAGGCTCAATGTGGTCCAGGGCCAGAAAGTGGCGGCAGGCGAGCCGGTTGGCGCCATGGGGGAAAGACGGGTGGCGGCTGTTGTCGCTACGGGTGATGAAAACGGACAGCCGGAGCTCTATGTTGAGATTCGGAAGGACAGGAAACCCGTTGATCCGGCACAATGGTGGTCGGACAAGGTAGCCGGAAGGACGAGGAATGATTCGTAAGTTTGCACTGCTTGGTACGGGCGCGCTCGTGGGCGCGGCGGCCATGGTGTCGATTCAGGGCGGGCCCTGGGCGCCGGCCAATGCCGCCGGGTCCGAGACCTATCGCCAACTGGCCATTTTCGGAGACATCTTCGAGCGCGTACGCGGCCAGTATGTCACGCCGCCCGATGAGAAGAAGCTCGTCGAATCCGCGATCAACGGCATGCTCACCTCGCTCGACCCGCATTCCTCCTACCTGAATGCGGATGACGCCAAGGACATGCGCGTCCAGACCAAGGGCGAATTCGGCGGTCTCGGTATCGAGGTCACGATGGAGAATGAACTGGTCAAGGTCATCACGCCCATCGACGACACCCCGGCCATGCGCGCGGGCGTCCTGGCGGGCGATCTGATCGCCGAGATCGATGGTGAGGAAGTGCGTGGCCTGTCGCTGGCCGATGCGGTCGACCGGATGCGCGGCGAAGTCAACACGCCCATCGAGTTGACCATCCTGCGCGAGGGCGCCGACAAGCCGCTCAAGATCAAGATCGTTCGTGACGTCATCAAGGTGAAGGCCGTCAAGGATCGCATCGAGGAGGATGTCGGCTATCTCAAGATCACGTCCTTCACCGAGAAGACGTTCGGCGATCTTCAGGACGCGATCACGCGGATCAAGAAGGAATTGCCGGACGACAAGCTGAAGGGCTATGTGCTGGACCTGCGCCTCAATCCGGGCGGGCTGCTGGATCAGGCCGTGGCCGTCTCCGATGCCTTCCTTGACAAGGGCGAGATCGTCCGCACCAAGGGCCGCGAGGAGCGCAACATCGATCTCTACACCGCACGCGCCGGCGATCTGACCAATGGAAAGCCGGTGATCGTCCTGATCAATGGCGGATCGGCCAGTGCCTCGGAAATCGTCGCAGGCGCGCTTCAGGATCACCGCCGCGCCACGGTGCTCGGCACGCGTTCCTTCGGCAAGGGTTCGGTGCAGACCATCATTCCGCTGCAGGAGAACGGTGCCCTGCGCCTGACCACGGCGCTCTATTACACGCCCTCCGGCAAGTCCATCCAGGGGGCCGGCATCAACCCGGATATCGAGGTTGCCCAGCCCCTGCCCGACGAACTGAAGGGCCGCGACCTGACGCGCGGTGAATCGGAACTTCGCGGGCACATCAAGGGTGATGAGGAAAACGAGGAAGGTTCAGGCTCCATCGCCTATGTTCCGCCGGAAGCCAAGGACGACCTGCAGCTTCAGGCGGCCTTGAAGCTGCTGCGGGGCGAGACGACAAATCCCGCCTTCCCGCCGAGCCCGGACAAGGCCGTCGTGCTTCAGCAGGCCGATTAAGACATCAGGAGTGCCGCCGCACGCGGCGGCGCTTCGCTTTCTACAGGGTGACACGGCCGGTCTTCCCGGCGGGCAATGCGAGCCGGACGAGACATGACCGATAGCGGGCACGACAGGCGCCAGCGGGAAATCGACCGGCCTCTCGGGCTGGAAGGGCGCCCCCGCAAGTCTGGCCTGGGGCTTCCAAGGGGCGTCCTCGGCGCTGCGGCCGCTCTCATCCTGGTGGGCTTGCCGGCAGGCTGGATTGCCTTGTCCAGCGATCCGTTCCGCGAGGTCCAGCCGGAGATCTCGGCCATTCCCGAACCGGCCACGAACCAGCCGACAACGGCCCGCGAGCCTGAGACCATGCCGGTGGCGGCAGCGAAAGGTGAGGGGCCCGCCGTCATCAAGGTCCCGCCCGATGACGCGGGCAAGGCGGCATCCGGCACCAAAGCGAGCGAATCCGGCAGCGTCATCATCATCCGCGATCCGTCGGAACTGAAACAGGACGGCCGGACCGCCCACCTGCCGGACAGGGCGCTGATCGAGCAGTCCGAACACGGCCCGTTGCCGGTCACCGGGCCGGATGGCCGCCGACCCTTCGATGTCTATGCGGGATCCTGGTCGGGAACCCGCGGCGCCAGGGTTGCGATCGTCATTGGTGGGCTGGGGCTTTCGCAAACCGGGACACAGGAGGCCATCCAGAAACTTCCCGGAGGCGTGACACTTGCCTTTTCCCCCCAGGGCAACAGCCTGAACCGATGGATGCAGGAAGGCCGGCGCAAGGCCCATGAAGTCCTGCTCCAGCTTCCTTTGGAACCTTTCGATTATCCCCGGGTCAATCCCGGTCGCAACACCCTGACGGTGGATGCGCAGCCGGAGCAGAACCTGTCCAAACTGTACTGGACGCTCGGCCGAACGACGAATTATGTCGGCGTCATGAACTATATGGGCGCGCGGTTCATGTCCGATGCCAACGCCATGCAGCCGGTCATGGCGGATTTGGCCGCGCGCGGCCTGATGTTTCTCGATGACGGCACCTATGCCCGTTCGTTGGCACCCTCGATGGCCAGGGGCGGCAAGATGCCCTTCGCCACCGCCGACACGATCATCGATCAGGTTCAGGACCGGGCAGCCATAGTGAAGAAGCTGGATGAACTGGAAGCGACCGCTCGCGCCAGCGGGTCGGCGATCGGCATCGGATCGGCTTTCGACGTCACGGTCGCAGCCGTGGCGGCATGGGTCGCGGAAGCCAGGAAAAGAGGCGTGGAAATCGTGCCGGTATCCGCACTCGCAACAGATCCGCGCATGTAGAGACAGGAGACGGAGGGGCGGGACGCATGGGAAAGAAAAAGATCAGGTCTGACGACCTGCCGTACAGGCCATGCGTCGGCGTCATGGTGCTGAACGGCGACGGGCTGGTCTGGGCCGGACGCCGCATCGCGGCCGATGACGGCGAAATGGCCGGCGCAACGCACCTCTGGCAAATGCCACAGGGCGGTATCGACAAGGGTGAAACGCCCCTGGAGGCGGCCTGGCGGGAACTCTATGAGGAAACCGGCATCCGCACCGCCTCGCTGGTCATGGAGGCTCCGGACTGGATCCATTATGACCTGCCTCCAGAACTCGTCGGCATCGCGCTCAAGGGCAAGTATCGCGGCCAGAAACAGCGCTGGTTCGCGTTCCGTTTCGAAGGCGATGAAAGCGAAATCCGGATCAATCCGCCACCGGGCGGCCATCAGGCGGAATTCGACGCCTGGTCATGGAAGCCCATGGCCGAATTGCCGGACCTGATCGTTCCCTTCAAGCGCAAGGTCTATGACGAGGTTGTGGCCGTCTTTTCGCACCTGGCGGCAACGCCGGCATGAAACTGATCGGTTTGCTTGGCGGCATGAGCTGGGAATCGACCGCCCTTTACTACCGCCTGATGAACGAGGAAGTCAGGCGATTGCGTGGCGGCCTTCATTCCGCGCGCCTTCTTCTTCATTCGGTCGATTTCCATGACATCGAGCAACGCCAGCACAAAGGTGACTGGGAGGGGACGGCCGACATCCTGGCCACCGCTGCGCGCGGCCTGAAGGCCGGCGGCGCAGATTTTGTCGTACTGGCAACCAACACGATGCACAAGGTCGCCGACAGGATCGGCGCCGCGTCCGGGCTCGATCTCCTGCATATCGCGGATCCGACCGGAACCGCCCTGAAAACGGACGGCGTCCACCGCGTTGCCCTTCTCGGAACGCGCTTCACGATGGAACAGGATTTCTACCGCGCGCGGCTCGAAAATGACTTCGGTTTGGACGTTCTGATTCCCGCGCCCGGCGACCGTGCCGACATCCATCGGATCATCTACGATGAGCTTTGCCGCGGCATCGTCGCCGACCGCTCGGCGGCCCGTTTCGGTGAAATCATCGAACGGTTGAAATCACGGGGCGCGGAGGCAGCGATCCTCGGCTGCACCGAAATCACCATGATCGTGAATGACGGCAATTCGGCCTTGCCTGTCTATGACACGACCGCTCTCCATGCCCGCGCCGCCGTGATCCGCGCCTTGGCGGACTGAAGAAGCCGCGCCACCAGGAGACGCATGCCGCAAACAGAAAACGGGCCCCGCAGGGCCCGTTTGAAACTGCGCGACATTCCTGCCTGGCATCAGGCCGGCAGAATGGCACCTTGAAGCGTCGTCAGCTGGTCCAGGAATTCCTGGGCGCGCTGACGGTTGTCGTCATCCTGCGCGTCGGCGAGGTCTTCACGCGCTTCCGCGATCCGGCGCTCGATATCCGCCTTGTCGATATTGTCGACATGCACCGACGCCTCGGCAAGCACTGTGCAGCTCTCCGGCATGACATCGGCGAACCCGCCGAAAATCACATACTGGTCTGCCTTGCCGCCTGCCGTATTCACCGTCACGACACCCGGCCGGATCGAGGTCATCAGCGGCGCGTGACTGGCCATGATGGTCATCTCGCCGTCAACGCCGGGGATCACGACAGATGCGACGTCTTCCGAGACAAGCAGCTTTTCGGGCGACACCAGTTCGAACTTGAAGGATTGGGCCATGTTCATCCAGCGAACAGCGAATAGCGGACAGCGTGACTGCCTAGACTATCCCTGCTCGCTACTCCCTGTTCCCGATTCGCTTTGATCAGGCCGCTTCCGCAGCCATCTTCTGGGCCTTCTCGACCGCTTCCTCGATGGACCCGACCATGTAGAAGGCCGGCTCGGGAAGGTGATCGTAGTCGCCGGCGCACAGACCCTTGAAGCCCTTGATCGTGTCTTCGAGGTCAACGAGCTTGCCCGGCGAGCCGGTGAACACTTCGGCCACGAAGAACGGCTGCGACAGGAAGCGCTCGATCTTGCGCGCGCGCGCCACCGTCAGCTTGTCCTCTTCCGACAGTTCGTCCATGCCGAGAATGGCGATGATGTCCTGGAGCGACTTGTAGCGCTGCAGGATCGACTGAACCTGGCGGGCCACTTCGTAATGCTCTTCGCCGACGATCATCGGGTCCAGCATGCGCGAGGTGGAGTCCAGCGGATCCACGGCCGGATAGATGCCCTTTTCGGCAATCGAACGTGACAGAACCGTCGTGGCGTCCAGGTGGGCGAACGAGGTTGCAGGCGCCGGGTCGGTCAGGTCGTCGGCGGGCACGTAAATGGCCTGCACCGAGGTAATCGAGCCCTTGGTTGTCGTGGTGATGCGCTCCTGCATGGCGCCCATGTCGGTCGCCAGCGTCGGCTGGTATCCCACGGCAGAGGGAATGCGGCCGAGCAGCGCCGACACTTCCGAACCGGCCTGCGTGAAGCGGAAGATGTTGTCCACGAAGAACAGCACGTCCTGGCCTTCGTCACGGAAATGCTCGGCCACCGTCAGGCCCGACAGGGCGACACGGGCGCGCGCACCGGGCGGCTCGTTCATCTGGCCGTAGACGAGCGCGGCCTTGGAGCCCTCGCCACCGCCGAGCTTGTTCACGCCCGATTCGATCATCTCGTGATAGAGGTCATTGCCTTCGCGGGTACGCTCACCCACACCGGCGAAAACCGAGTAACCGCCGTGCGCCTTGGCGACGTTGTTGATCAGTTCCATGATCAGAACCGTCTTGCCCACGCCGGCGCCGCCGAACAGGCCGATCTTGCCGCCCTTGGCATAGGGTGCCAGCAGGTCGACGACCTTGATGCCCGTGACCAGGATTTCCGCCTCGGTGGACTGTTCCACATAGGCCGGGGCTTCCTGGTGAATGGCGCGCGTCGACTTGGTTTCCAGCGGACCGGCCTCATCGACCGGCTCGCCGATCACGTTCATGATGCGGCCGAGGGTTTCAGGGCCGACGGGCACCGAGATCGGCGCCCCGGTATCGGATACGAGCTGACCGCGGACCAGGCCTTCCGTGGCGTCCATGGCGATGCAGCGCACGGTGTTCTCGCCCAGATGCTGCGCGACTTCGAGAACGAGGCGGTTGCCGTTGTTGTTGGTTTCCAGCGCGTTCAGGATCGGCGGAAGGTGGTCGGCGAAGGACACGTCGACAACGGCGCCGATAACCTGTGTGATCTTGCCGGTCCCACCGGCCTCCTTGGACGCTGCAGCCTTCTTGGCCGCTGCGGTTTTGGGGGTCGCTGCTTTAGCCATCGATCCTTACCTTTTCTAACCTCAGAGCGCTTCGGCGCCCGAAATGATTTCAATGAGTTCCTTGGTGATCTGCGCCTGGCGCTGACGGTTGTAGGAAAGCGTCAGCTTGTCGATCATCTCACCGGCATTTCGCGTCGCATTGTCCATGGCGGACATCTGCGCGCCGTAGAAGGAGGCCTGATTTTCCAGCAATGCGCGGAAGATCTGGACGGAGATGTTGCGCGGGATCAGCGTCTCCAGGATCGTTCCGGCATCCGGTTCGTATTCGTAGGTCGCCCCGGCCGTATCCGCGGCCGCCGTCTCCCCACCCGCCTGGGCCGGGATGATCTGCTGGGCGGTCGGCACCTGGCTGATCACCGACTGGAATTCCGAATAGAACAGGGTGCAGACATCGAACTGGTTGTCGTCGAACAGCGCGATGATCTTCTTGCCGATGGCATCGGCATTGACGAAGCCGATATTGCGCACTTCGCGCAGATCGACGCGGTCGATGATCAGGTTCGCATGATCGCGGCGAAGCTGATCATAGCCCTTCTTGCCAACGCACAGGATTTTCACCTGCTTGCCGTCCGCGAGAAGCTTGCGGATGCGTTCACGCGCAAGACGCACGATCTGCGTGTTGAAGCCGCCGCAAAGGCCGCGTTCGCCGGTGCAGACGACGAGCAGATGCGTCTCGTCCCTGCCCGTTCCCGTCATCAGGCGCGGCGCATCCGCCCCGTCGCCGACCACGGATGCGATATTGGCAAGCACTGCGCCCATCCGCTGCGAATAGGGACGGGCGGCCTCCGCCGATTCCTGCGCCCGGCGCAGTTTCGCGGCGGCGACCATCTGCATCGCCTTGGTGATCTTCTGCGTCGCCTTGACAGATGCAATGCGGACGCGGAGGTCTTTCAAAGAGGCCATGTCGGTTCCCGTTCAGCTATCAGGCAAAGCTCTTGGCGTAGGCGTCGAGCTGTGCCTTCAGCTTTTCCTCGATCTCGGGCGTCAGCGCCTTCTCGGTGCGGATGGCTTCCAGCACATCCTTGCCTTCGCCACGCATGTGGGCGAGCAGACCCTGTTCGAACTTGCCGACCTGGTTGACCGCCAGCTTATCGAGATAGCCCTTGACGCCCGCATAGATCACCGCGACCTGCTCTTCGGTCTTGAGCGGCGAGAACTGCGGCTGCTTGAGCAACTCGGTCAGACGGGCACCGCGGTTCAGCAGGCGCTGGGTAGCGGCGTCGAGGTCGGAGCCGAACTGGGCAAAGGCCGCCATCTCGCGATACTGCGCCAGCTCGCCCTTGATCGACCCGGCCACCTGCTTCATCGCCTTGATCTGGGCAGAGGAGCCCACGCGCGACACCGACAGGCCGACGTTCACCGCCGGGCGGATACCCTGGAAGAAGAGATCCGTCTCAAGGAAGATCTGGCCGTCGGTGATCGAGATCACGTTGGTCGGAATGAAGGCCGAAACGTCGTTGCCCTGCGTCTCGATGACCGGCAGCGCGGTCAGGGAGCCAGCCCCGTTGTCCTCGTTCAGCTTGGCGGCGCGCTCCAGCAGGCGGGAGTGCAGGTAGAAAACGTCACCCGGATAGGCTTCGCGGCCGGGCGGACGGCGCAGCAGCAGCGACATCTGGCGGTAGGCGACGGCCTGCTTGGAAAGGTCGTCGTAGCCGATCAGGGCGTGCATGCCGTTGTCGCGGAAATATTCGCCGATGGCGCAGCCGGCAAACGGGGCGAGGAACTGCATCGGCGCCGGATCGGAGGCAGTCGCAGCGATCACGACGGAATATTCCAGCGCACCGCGGTCTTCCAGGACCTTCACGAACTGGGCGACGGTGGAGCGCTTCTGGCCGACCGCGACATAGACGCAGAACAGCTTGTCCTTCTCCGGACCGTTGTCGTGGATCGGCTTCTGGTTGAGGAACGTGTCCAGGATGATGGCGGTCTTGCCGGTCTGGCGGTCGCCGATGACCAGCTCGCGCTGGCCGCGGCCGACCGGGATCAGCGCGTCGATGGCCTTCAGGCCGGTCGACATCGGCTCATGCACCGACTTGCGCGGGATGATGCCCGGTGCCTTGACGTCCACCTGGCGGCGCTCCTTGGCCTTGATCGGGCCCTTGCCGTCGATCGGGTTGCCCAGCGCGTCAACGACGCGGCCGAGAAGCTCCGGACCGACCGGAACGTCCACGATGGCGCCCGTGCGCTTGACCGTGTCGCCTTCCTTGATGTCGCGGTCGGAGCCGAAGATGACGACGCCGACATTGTCGCTTTCGAGGTTCAGGGCCATGCCCTGGATGCCGCCGGGAAACTCGACCATTTCGCCCGCCTGGACGTTGTCGAGACCGTAGACACGGGCGATGCCGTCACCGACGGACAGAACCTGGCCGACTTCGGAGACCTCAGCCTCCTTGCCGAAATTCTTGATCTGATCTTTCAGGATTGCGGAAATTTCCGCGGCGCGGATATCCATCAGCCGACCTCTTTCAGTGCAAGCTTCATCGAAGTGAGTTTCGTTTTGAGCGACGTATCGATCTGCCTGGAGCCGATCTTCACGATCAGGCCGCCAAGAATGGAGGGATCAACCGTCAGATTGATGGCAACGTCCTTGCCGGCCACATCCTTGAGGGTGGCGGCAAGTTCCTTCTGCTGCGTCGCGTTCAGCTCATGCGCGCTGACGACATCGGCAGCGATCTCGCCGCGCGCTTCCGCCGCGATGGCGCGAAACGCCGTGATGATGCCGGGCAGCGCAAACAGGCGGCGGTTGCGCGCCACCACCTTCAGGAAATTGGCCAGCAGGCCGTCGATGCCGGTCTTTTCCGCGATCGCGGAAATTGCCTTGAACTGGTCGTCCGCGGAGAAGACCGGGCTTTCGATCAGTCGCTTGAAGTCGGCCGATTCGCCGATCAGGGCTTCAACCTGGCCGAGGCCGGTTTCCACCGCTTCGACGGAACCGGATTCCGCTGCCAGCTCGTACAACGAGCCCGCATAGCGCCTGGCGACACCGGAAATGAGAGAGGAAGACTGTGTCACGGGTGACCGTTTCTCTTTCTGGCGGGATCAAGACCTGGCTTCGAGCCAGCCGAATGGCTTGCCCAAGCCCTTGATCATATTGACGTTTTCTGGCGTATCTCAAGGCTTGGCCGCCTTGTTTCCGCCAAAATGCGCTTGCCGTCTAACACAAGCTCAGGAGACTCGCAACATGGGCGCAGTCATGCTTTTGGATCAACTTGCCGCAGCGCGGCGGGGAAGCGGCCGCAATGCAGCAACCTTCAGGCGGCATATCCGAGCGCATGGGCCCCGCTGAGTCCGGCAAGCACGGCGGCGAGCAGGAGCAGCAGAATGGCCGGCAGCCGCGTTGCACCCGGCAGGAAGAAGGCCAGAACGGCGCCGATGGCCGCCGCGCCCCAGGCCATTGCCAGCGACAGGTAGAGCATTTGCTGGGCCAGCAGGATGCATGCCAGCCCCTGCCCCAGCATGAAACCGCCGGGCAGGGCCCGGACCATCGCCGCCGCATCGCCGTTCCGCCGCGCGCCCGGCGCAAGCAGCGCCAGAGCCAGGCGCGGAAGCAGCAGAAGCACCAGCCCGGCCAGGCAGGTCGCCGCCGCCGCCCAGAATGCCATCCATTCGCCCTGGCTGTAGGGCCACGGAAAAGCCAGTTCCATGTCTTGCACTCCCTTGTCTGGTCATGCCTGCGCGAATCGTCCTGCTTCACACCGGAACCGACCTGAGGGGAAGTGAATCGGCGACCGCGCCCCTGTCAAGCGCCCGGCGCCGCTACTTCGCCGAACGGTTGGCGGCATCCGGGCCGCACAGGCCGGCAACGGCAACCGCCTCGCCCGTCTTTCCGCCCCGTGATACCCGCACGCTTCCGTCGAGCAGGGTCAGCATCCGCGTCCGCTCGCTGACCGTGAATTCCAGAAAGACCGACACCGGCGCTTTCTCCAGCGTTTCATAGCGCCGCCTTTCGCCGTCCGTCCGCTTCGCGCGCTCGATCAGCACGAGTTCCCGCAACAGGCCGTTGATCCGGGCATAACCCCGCTCGAAGGTACCGAAACCGTCGAACCAGCGCTCCGTGAAGAACAGCGTTGCCGGATCGGCATGGATCGTCTTGTAGGTCGTCAATTGCTCTTCCGGCTTCGATTGCCCGGCATCGTCCCCGGAATCGGCTCCCTCCGCCCGGAGAAACCGGCAATGCGCGCCGGGATGGTCGAATCCGATGGCCGTGAGCGTGGGCGGAGCGCCGGATGGGGCCGGCAGAACGGGACTCTCAGCCGGGCCGGCATCGTCCTGTACCGGATCCGGCACGGGATCGCCGCCGCCAGGAGCCGGCCCCGGCGACGCCGGCGGCGGATTTTGCGCCTGGCCGGCGGTTCCGGGCGCAGGATCCCCGCTGACCTGTGCCTGGGCCTGGGCCTGCGCCTGCATCGCCATCAGCCCGGTTGCCGCCATTGCCGCGATCAAAGATCCGGCCCGTCGCACTACGGCCATGAAACTGCATCCTCGTTGCCTTTCCCGCGAACTCTAGCCCATCGCGGCGCCGGGACAAGGGGCCGCCTATGCCAGCATGGATGCGATCATCCGGGCCGACGACCGGGCATCCACCTCGCAATCGCGCACGAGCTGGTCGAAATGCGCCGTCAGCGCCTGCACCTGGCGGCTTTCGCGAAACACCAGATACTGGCTTCCGATGTAGACGACGCCGATCAACGGCCCGAACACCGTGACCGGCGCGGAATAGACCTTGCGGTTGTCGTAGAGATAGAGCCTGAGCGACGGATAGAGCCGCTCGCAGCTTTCTGCCATCACTTCGATCTGTCGCCGGCGCGCCCATTCCGGCAGGCCGGCCCAATAGCCCTCGCCGCGCGCCAGCGAACGAATCATCTCCAGCGATACGCAGATTTCATAGTCCGAGCCGGGCGAGCGCAGGAATTGCGCCTGATCCTCCACCGCCGCAGTCGCCTGTGCCGGCGTCTTGTCCAGAAAGGCGGAATATTCGAAATCCAGCACCGCATCGGTCTTCAGGATATCCGGCAGCGTGGCCGGAACATAGCGGATCTTGTGCCCGGCCGCTTCGCGGTGCCATTCGCGGATCTGGTCATCCGATGGTGTGTGCTGGGCATCGGCGACACGGAAACTGGCCTGCAACAGGTCGGCCGCCGTTTCGCTGCGCTCCGAGAGGCCGAGCAGCCAATCGGCCGAAACACCAAGCGCCGATGCACACTGGGCGGCCAGATGGGCATTGGGCAGACGCAGGTCATCGGCCCCGCCCAGCGCCTGCGCGATTGTCGAGCGATCGACGCCGCACGCCCGCGCCAGCGCGCTACGGGTCATGCCGATGGCCGCCATCCGGAGCGATACCCGCTCGCGGAAAAGCCGCGCTCTTTCTTCCTTGTTCATGATTTTTCTCTACAAAGAAAACTTTTATCATCATAGCGGCATTTTTGCAGCAAATTATCAGAATTCCCGTGGCCTGCAAGAAACGTCTATCCCCGGGACGTTCAAGACCAACGGGGGTACAAATGGAATCCAGACTGAGAACCGTCGTCAAGGCCGCCACATGGCAAATGCTGGGCCTTGTCACCATGAGCCTTCTGGCCTGGATACAGACAGGCTCGATAGCCGGTGCCTTCTCCTTCGCGCTTTCGGCGGCCCTTGTCGGCTTCGTCATGTTCTTCATTCACGAACGGGTCTGGGGCTTCGTTCCGTGGGGCCGGCAGGCACGAGTTCATCGCCAGACGGAATCCGCCGCCTGACCGCCGCGCGGTTCCAGTTTGGAAAACTTCCAATCTGCGGCACCGCCCATTGCAGCGGCACGCCTGTGGTGCCATGCCTCTCGCCGTCGCGGCCGCCGTGCCGCGGGCACTGTCAATGTTGGGGCCTTGAACCCCATCGATTGGAGAGAGAAATGTCATACATCGTTCGTGCCGTTGCGATTGCCATTGCGGCGACCCTGTTTGCATGTCCTGCCCTGGCTTCCGGACCCGGCGTGAAGTCAAAGCCCGGAGAGCATTTCGATTTCGCCAAGCCGAAGACCGGGGCGGAAGCGCGCGAGGCATTGCGCGACCACTCATCCGAAATGGTCATCGCCTTGGCCGGCGGCGATACCTACGGCGTGCATGAGGAAAGCTACTACCTCGAAGACGCGACGGCCTTCCTGCGCGAGGCGGGCATGTTGAGCGAGACCGAAGGGCTGGCTCTGGCCAATGAAATAGAGGCCGTTCATCTCGCATCCGAGACTGAGGATCTCGATATGGTCCGCCAGCGGATGCCGGACCTGCTGGCGCGCATTGACCATGTGCTGCTGAAGCCCTGAACGCCGGCTGACCGGAGGCATCGCCGCGCCTTCCGGTTCTCTGGCAAACGATCACACCCGTCCCTCGGTGCGGATGTGCAGCGTCGCCCCGCAATGCTTGCAATGCACCGCATCGGCATCATGCAGGAAGAGCCCGCATGTCTTGCATTCATGCGTCACCTTGGAAGGCCGGAACAGCACCTGCAGAAGGCGCAGGAACAATGTCACGCCGAAGATCATGACAGCCACGGAAATCATGCGCCCCGGCGTACCGGTCAGCGTGATGTCGCCGAAACCGGTCGTTGTCAGTGTCGTTACGGTGAAATAGAGCGCATCGGCATAGTTGTTGATTTCAGGATTGATGCCCACCTGCAGCGCATAGATCAGCCCGGTCATCACGAACAGGAAGACACCGAGATTGACCGAGGCCAGAACAATGTCCTCGTGCATCCGGAAGAACCGGAAATCCTGCCTCAGACGGCTGAGCAGCTGGTAGGTGTGCAGCAGTCTGAGCGTGCGCAGGATACGCAGGAAGCCGAAACCTTCTCCGGCGATCGGCGCGACGAAGGAAATGATCGCCGCGACATCGGCCCAGGTCGACAGGCGCAGCAGGAAACGCCCCTTTTTTGGCTCCAGCAGCATTCTGACGATGAAATCGGCGAGAATCAGCACGCCGAAGACAAGGTCGATGGTCTCGACCATGCCGCTTCGTTCGAAGAACGAGGTGACGATCACGAAACCGATCGTGACGATGTCGAAAATGAGCAGCCCGTAACGGAACCGCTGCGCAGCCGGCGTCTCATCCTCGTAGAGCGACCTGATCCGGTCCAGCAAGGCGTTGGCCTCCTCTCTGTCGGCGCATCCGGTTCCACAATGCAGAAACCGGCCCGTTTGGCCAGTCCCCGCACGAAGTGGCCGCGCTCACAGAAAGCTCTGCGGATCGATGTCCACCTGAACGCGGATTTGCCCGCGCTCCTTCGGCCCGGCCTTGAGCATGGCGCGAATGAAGCCCTGGAGATCGGCCTTGCGTTCGCCATGCACCAGAAGGCGCATCCGGTGGCGCCCGCGTATCAGCGCCAGCGGCGCTTCCGCCGGTCCCAGCAGCATGATGCCCGGCGCCTGCGGCGCGGCAGCACGCAGGGCACGCGCATGCCCCATGGCCTCGCCGGCGGTCGGCGCGGAGACGATGATGCCGGCCAGCCGGCCGAACGGAGGCAGGCCCGATTTCTCGCGCTCCGCGATCTCCCGGTCGTAAAATGCCTCCCGGTCACCGGAAATGATGGCCCGCATGACCGGGTGGTCCGGCTGGTAGGTCTGGATCAGGCCGAGGCTCTTCTTGCCCGTTCGCCCGGCACGGCCGGTGACCTGGGAAAGAAGCTGGAAGGTGCGTTCGGCGGCCCGCGGGTCGCCATTGGTCAGCCCGATATCCGCGTCGACCACGCCGACCAGCGTCATCCCGGGGAAATTGTGCCCCTTGGCCACGAGCTGGGTGCCGATCACGATGTCGGCCTCGCCCCCGGCAATGGCTTCCAGCTCCAGCCGAAGCCGCTTCACCCCGCCCAGGAGATCGGAGGAAAGCACGATGATGCGCGCCTGCGGGAAATGGCTGGCCACTTCCTCCGCGATCCGCTCGATTCCCGGCCCGCAGGCGACGAGATGATCCAGCGTCCCGCATTCCGGACAGGCCTCCGGCTTCGGCTCGTGATAGCCGCAATGATGGCACATGATCTGGCCGCGGAAGCGGTGTTCCACAAGCCAGCTCGAACAGTCCGGGCACTGGAAGCGGTGGCCACAGACCCTGCACAGCGTCAGCGGTGCATAGCCCCGCCGGTTGAGGAACAGCAGCGATTGCTCGCCGGCTTCCAGCGTGCGCTCCATGGCCTGCAACAGGACCGGCGAGAGGAACCCGCCGCGTGCGGGGGCATGCTTGCGCATGTCCACCGCTTTCAGGTCGGGCAGCGCGGCATCGCCATAGCGAACCGGCAGCGCGATGCGCCGGTACCGGCCCTGTTCGGCGTTCACCCGGCTTTCCACCGATGGCGTGGCCGAGGCGAGCACCACGGGAAACCCGCCGATATGCCCGCGCACCACCGCCATGTCGCGGGCATTGTAGAAAACCCGGTCTTCCTGCTTGTAGGCCGGGTCGTGCTCCTCATCGACGACGATCAGGCCAAGCGCTCCAAATGGCAGGAACAGCGCCGAGCGGGCACCGCCACCACCTGCACACGGCCTTCGGCCACCTGCCGCCAGACCTTCTCGCGCGCCTTGGGTGCCATGTCGGAATGCCATTCGGCAGGCCGTGCGCCGAACTCTGTCATGGAAACGTTCGAGAAACGCCTGCGTCAGCGCGATTTCAGGAAGCAGGATGAGCACCTGGCGGCCCGCTTCCAGCGCCGCCGCCACCGCCTCGAAATAGACTTCCGTCTTGCCCGAACCGGTCACGCCGTCCAGCAGCGTCACGCCATAGCCCCCAGCGGTCACGCCTTCGCGAAGTCCGGCCGCCGCCGCCGCCTGCTCGCCGGTCAGAACCGCGCCCCCCCATAGGCCGGATCGGGCGCGGGCACCACCGGCGGCGGCGGCAGGCGCACCGTCTCGAAACTGCCCTGCGCCATCAGCCCGTCCACCACGCCGGGCGAAACGCCGGCCGCATGGGCCAGGCCTGCGCGCGTCCAGGCCATGCCGTCCTGTGCCAGTTCGAGCACCCGCGCGCGCGCCGCCGTCATCCGGTCGGGGCGGATCGCGGTCAGGCGCAGTCCTTCCAGCGGCGCTTCGGGCTCGAAGGCGGCCGGCGCGCGCAGTGCCATGCGCGCCACCATGCCCGGCGGCGACAGCGTCCAGGCTGCCACCCAGTCGATGAACCGGCGCATGTCGGCGGTCAGCGGTGGACAGTCGAAGACCTGCGAAACGGGCCGGATCTTGCGCGGGTCGACCGCCCCGGCACCCTGGTCCCAGACGACGCCTGCCACCATGCGCGGCCCGAGCAGCACCTGCACGATCGCCCCCCGCCGGCGCGTTCATGCCGGCAGGCAGGGCGTAGGTATAGGGTGTCTCGGCGGTGTCGGCACCAGCACCGCGACCTTCCGTTTTCGGCCGAATCTTTGTGTCATGGTGGGTGACCTTGCCCTGAATGTGCGATAAGGGGAAGCCAATCTGAAAACGGCCGCGCGCGGCCGTGCGCAGCCGATTGACGGAGCAACCCATGAAATTTTTGTCGACACAGCCGACGTTGCCGAGATCCGCGAACTCAACGACCTGGGCCTGCTGGATGGCGTGACCACCAACCCTTCCCTCGTCATGAAGTCCGGCCGCGACATCATGGAAGTGACGAAGGAAATCTGTTCCATCGTCGAGGGTCCGGTCTCCGCCGAGGTGACCGCCGTCGATTTCGACGAGATGATGAAGGAAGCCGCGGTCCTCTGACGAAGATCGCCGACAACATCTGCGTCAAGGTCCCGCTGACCCTCGACGGGCTGAAGGCCTGCAAGGCGCTTTCCTCGGATGGCGTGAAGACGAATGTCACGCTGTGCTTTTCGGCCAACCAGGCACTGCTGGCGGCCAAGGCCGGCGCCACGTTCATCTCGCCCTTCATCGGCCGCCTCGACGACATCCACATCAATGGCATGGACCTGATCGGCGAGATCCGGACCATCTACGACAATTACGGCTTCCAGACCGAGATCCTCGCGGCCTCCATCCGCACCGTGAACCACGTCAAGGAAGCAGCCCTGATCGGCGCCGACGTCGCCACCATTCCGCCGTCGACGCTCAAGTCCCTGGTCAAGCACCCGCTGACCGACAAGGGCCTGGAAGCATTCCTGGCCGATTGGGCGAAAACCGGCCAGAAGATCGTCGGCTGAAGCCGAAAATCGCAACTTCCTGCTGCCAAGTTTTTGCAAGCAGTCTCTAAAATTTTGTTTACCCCCGCATGCAATGGTTGCGTCTCACCGGGCGGGGGTAGACCTTGGAGAATTTGCACTGGCGCGACCGCATCCTGACGGTTGGACATCCGCAAAGTGATTTGCTGACGGACGCGCAGTTCCGGCTCCTGCGCGCTGCTGTCGTCCCGCTGTTTTCCGGCATCCTGGTTCTCGCGGCCATACAGGCCCTGCTGGCTTCGGCCTATGCGCCAGCCTGGGTGGCGCTCACCCCGCTCGTTTCGCTGGTTCTCTTCACCGCCATGCGCGGGGCGGTCTGGTGGCGGACGCGAAAACGGCAGACCAGCGCGCCGGAAAGCCGGAACATCCTCTGGCAGACGGTGGTGCATGCGTTCGCCGCCGGCCTTGTCTTTCCCGCCGCGATCATGATCCCGCCGCTTATCGCCGCCGGCGAGACCGAAGCAACACAGGCCGCGCCATTTCACGCTGCTGACCATCGCCCTTTGCGGCTATTGCCTGCAGGCTCTTCCCGCTGCCGCGCTGGCGGTCTTTCTGGTTCGCTGCCCGGCATGCTGCTCCTGCCGGTCTTCTTTCCAGGTGTGAACAACATCGCCCTGGCCATCGGTTACATCGTCACGGCATGCTGGCACTGGAATCGCTCTACAAGAATTTCGCTGCGCTGGTGGAGGGGCGTTGATGCGCGCGCGCGGATGGAATCGCTGCAGGCAGGCGGCGGCCCGCGGCCAAGCGCCAAGGGCGAGTTCGTGGCCAACATGAGCCATGAAATTCGCACCCCGCTCAATGGTGTGCTTGGCATGGCCGACTGCTTCTGGCCCGCACCGGCCAGGATCCCCGGCAGGCCACCTATACCAACGTCATCATCAAGTCCGGCAACGCCCTGCTCGCAACAGTCAATGACATGCTCGACTTCGCCAGGATCGAAGCCGGGCAGCTCATGCTCGACCCGCAGCCCTTCTGTCTTTCAGGCTGTCGAGGATGTCGCGCAAGCTCACGCAAAGGGAGGCCGCGGCAAAGGGCGTCGAGATCATCGACCGTTTCGATTCCTCCATGCCGCGATACTTTGTCGGGGATGCCGGCCGCGTCCGGCAAATCCTGTCCTGCCTGGTTTCGAATGCCGTCAAGTTCACCGGGCGCGGGCACGTCCTGATCGATGTTTCGGGCAAGGTGGAACGCGGGGCTGCCAGGATCAGCATCCGCGTGGAAGACACCGGCCCTGGCATCGAGGCGGAGCGGCTGGCTGGCATTTTCGACCGCTTCACCGAGGATGGCGGTGCCCGCAAACGGCACGAGGGTGCCGGATTGGGGCTGGCGATCGCGCTGCGTCTGGTCCACATGATGGGCGGTGAGATCGGCGTCGAGAGCCAGCCGGGAGAGGGTTCAAGCTTCTGGGTCCATCTGCCGCTCGACGTCCATGAAGTGCTTGAAGCGCCCGTCCACCTGCCGCCGGGGATACAGGGCGCGCGGATCCTCATCGTCGATGACAACCCCGTCAACCGCTCCATCCTGACCGAGCAGATGCAGGGCTGGGAATTCGAGGCCGCGGCCGTGGAAAGCGGCGCGCTCGGGCTCGCCTTCTTCGAGCGGTCCCGGGCCCTGGGAGCGCGGGTCGACTGCGTGATCATGGACTGTCACATGCCGGGCCTGAACGGACCCGACACGGCCCGCAGGATGCGCGCGACCGCCGCCGGCGCCGATCTGCCCGTCGTCTTCCTGTCGTCTGTCGACCCGGACGATCTCGACATGGCCGGCTTCGATCCCGCCATCACGAAGCGGCTGACGAAACCCGCGCGATCCGCCGCTCTGCGTGAGGCGGTTGTATCGGCCATTTCACGGGGCCACGAGACCGGAGGAAGGAAAGGTCCCGCAGGGGATACGCTGACCGAACTGGACACGATGGGCGAGCCGGCCGCGCAACAGGTCCGCCCGGCCCGCGCCACGCTCGACATCCTGCTCGTCCAGGACAACGAGTTCCAGCAGGCAGCCTGCCGCCAGGCGCTCGACGCGCTCGGCCTCGATTACCGGATCGCTTCATCGGGCGAACAGGCCATTGCCATCGCCCGCGAACAGCACCCGCGGCTGACACTCGTCGACAGCGTCCTTCCCGATATCGAGTGGAGCGACGTGGCCATGGCGGTGCGCCGCAACGGATTGCTTCCCGATGGCTCGCCGCCGCTGGTCTTCGTGCTGGTCTCGCGGGACGGCCCCGGCGCCATGCACGGCGCCTTGCCCGGATTGCTCGATGGCCGCCTTGAAAAGCCGGTCTCGCCGGCCAAGCTGACCAGCCTGACAGGCACCTGGCTTTCGGCCGCAAAGCAGGACCAGGCACGAAAGCGCGCCTGACTTGTCGGCGGAAGACGGCGGCGGTCAGGGTCCGGCGCGTTTGAGATCCTGCGCCACGGCAAGCCGCATGAATTCCGCAAGTTCCCGCGCGGCCCTGTCGGCTGCATCCTTTTCGCCGCGCCATGCACTGTAGAACTGGCGTGGACGGTCATAGGAGGCCATCGCCGATCGCGTGCCCGTGGCGACCTTCTCGCCCGTCTGCATATCGGTGAGGACATAGTCGGCGCGCAGTTCGACGGTTCCCGCCGTGGGATCGAGGTCGTTGCTGCCGTCCGAAAGCTGGACATCCAGCACCCTCAGGTCGCGCTTGGTCAGATCGAATCCGAGCCGGTAGCGCGCATCGGCGGGCTGGCCTGCCCCGCCGTTGAACATGAAGATCAGGTGGTTGCGTACCTGCTGGGCTTCCCGCGTATCCACCGGTGCGACCGAAACCGATGTCAGCCGCGCCGCGCCTGGCTCCACCGAGGCGGTTTCGAGCCTTGCCGAGGAACCGTAAAGCGGCTCCACCGTGCAGCCGGCCAGCCCGGCCACGCACATGACGGCGACTATGCGGGCCGCCCCCCGGCCCATGCGATCAGACGACGACATTGACGATCCTTTGCGGCACCACGATCACCTTGCGCGGCGGCTTGCCCTCCAGCGCCTTCTGGACGAAGTCCAGCGCCAGCACCGCCGCTTCGACGGCAGCTTTGTCCGCGTCGCGGGCGATTGTCAAATCGCCGCGCTTCTTGCCGTTGATCTGGACCGGGTAGGCGATTTCGTTTTCGGTCACCAGCGCCGGATCGAAATCCGGCCAGGCCTGTTCGGCAACCAGGCCTTCGCCGCCGATCGCCGCCCAGCATTCCTCAGCCAGGTGCGGCATCATCGGCGCCAGCATCACCACCAGCTTTTCAACCGCATCGCGTGCGGCGGCCTTGCCGGCCGCATCGCCCTTGCCGGCGGCAATCTCGCCGAGCGGCTGGGCAATCGCGTTCACCATTTCGTAAAGCCGTGCCACGGCCTTGTTGAAATTGAGCTTCTCGATGTCTTCGCTCACCGCCTTGACGGTCTTGTGTGCTGCCTTGGACACCGGATTGTCGCCGGAAGCGGGCGCCACGCCTGCAAGCGAGCCGGCGGTCTCCGACACCAGGCGCCAGACGCGCTGCACGAAGCGGTGCGCGCCTTCCACCCCGGCTTCGGTCCAGATCACGTCACGGTCCGGCGGCGAATCCGAAAGCATGAAGAAGCGCGCCGTATCCGCGCCATAGGACGCGATGATGTCATCGGGGTCGACCACGTTCTTCTTCGACTTCGACATCTTTTCGATCGCGCCGATGGCGATCTCCGCGCCGTCGTCGATCAGGAACGCCTTGCGCTGGCCGTCCACCTCCTCGATGCGCACACGGGCCGGCTCCACCCAGCCTTCCGGCCCCTTGTAGGTCTCGTGCACCACCATGCCCTGGGTGAACAGGCCCTTGAACGGCTCGTCGATGTCCAGGTGGCCGGTCGCGCGCATGGCGCGGGTGAAGAAGCGCGAATAGAGCAGGTGCAGGATCGCGTGTTCGATTCCGCCGATATACTGGTCCACCGGCAGCCAACCATTGGCCGCGGCCGGATCGGTCGGATCGTTTTCCCATGGCGCGGTGAAGCGGGCGAAATACCAGGACGAATCGACGAACGTGTCCATGGTGTCGGTCTCGCGCCGGGCGTCGGCGCCGCATTTCGGGCAGGAGACGTGACGCCAGGTCGCATGCCGGTCCAGCGGGTTGCCGGGCCGGTCGAATTCCACATCGTCGGGCAGCTTGACCGGCAGATCCTTCTTGGGCACCGGCACGGTGCCGCAGCTTTCGCAATGAATGACCGGGATCGGGCATCCCCAGTAGCGCTGCCGTGAGATGCCCCAGTCGCGCAGACGGAACTGCACCTTGCGCTCACCTTGCGGGCGCCCGCCCAGCATGGTGTTTTCCAGTCGGGACGCCACGGCCTCGAAGGCCTCGTCCGGTGTCATCCCGTCCAGGAAGCGCGAGTTGATCATCACCCCGTCGCCGACATAGGCCTCCTCGGTGATCTGGAAGGAAGCGGCATCGCCATCCTTCGGCATCACCACGGGAACCACCGGCAGGCCGTACTTGTTGGCGAAGTCGAGGTCGCGCTGGTCGCCCGACGGACAACCGAAGATCGCGCCCGTGCCGTAGTCCATCAGCACGAAATTGGCCACGTAGACCGGCAGCGTCCAGTTTTCGTCAAAGGGGTGGACAACGCGGATGCCCGTATCGAAGCCCTTCTTCTCCGCCGTCTCCAGCGCCGCCAGTGATGTGCCCATGCGCCGGCACTCGTCGCAGAAGTCAGCCAGCGCCGGATTGCCTTCTGCCGCCTTGCGCGCCAGCGGGTGATCGGCGGAAATCGCCATGAAGGAGGCGCCGAACAGCGTGTCGGGCCGCGTCGTGTAGACGTCAAGATCGTCGAAGCCTTCCGGCGCGGTTTGCGGCACCATGGCCCAGCGCACCTGAAGCCCTTCCGACCGGCCGATCCAGTTCTTCTGCATCACCCGGACCTTTTCCGGCCACTGGTCGAGGTCGTCCAGAGCGTCCAGCAGGTCCTGCGAATAATCGGTGATACGGAACACCCATTGTGCCAGTTCGCGCTGCTCCACCAGCGCGCCGGAGCGCCAGCCGCGCCCGTCGATCACCTGTTCGTTGGCCAGCACCGTCATGTCCACCGGGTCCCAGTTGACCTTGGAGACACGCCGCCCGACCAGGCCCTTGTCCAGGAAGTCGAGAAACAGCATCTGCTGACGGTGGTAATAATCCACATCGCAGGTGGCGAACTCGCGCGACCAGTCCAGCGACAGGCCCATGGATTTCAGTTGCCCGCGCATCGTGTCGATATTGGCATAGGTCCATTGTGCCGGATGCGTCTTGTTGGCCATGGCTGCGTTTTCCGCCGGCATGCCGAAGGCGTCCCATCCCATCGGATGCAGCACGTTGAAGCCCTTGGCGCGCTTGTAGCGGGCCACCACGTCGCCCATCGTGTAGTTGCGCACATGGCCCATGTGGATGCGCCCGGACGGATAGGGGAACATCTCCAGCACATAGTATTTCGGCTTCGGATCGTCGTTCTTCGTCTCGAAGAGCTTCTTCTCCGCCCAGGCCTGCTGCCATTTGGGTTCCGCGGCACGCGGGTTGTAGCGTTCGGTTGCCATGTCCGGGTTTTCGCTTGATAACGTGGCTCGAAGGGATTGTGGGCGGACCTTCACCATGCTTTGGCGCAACCGTCAACCTGTGATGGCCGGAGTTCCGCCCCGGACGCATGAAAGAAAGGCAAGAGAGGCGCAATGAACACAAGCGCGGCACAGTTGCAGACGGTGCGCGACAGGATCGCGAAGGCAGCCAGGCAAGCCGGACGCGAGCCCGGCGATGTCGCCCTTGTCGCCGTCTCAAAGACCTTCGGTGCAGAGGACATCCGCCCGGTGCTCGACGCCGGCCAGCGCATCTTCGGTGAGAACCGGGTGCAGGAGGCGCAGGCCAAATGGCCGGACCTGCGCGCCGCTTTCCCGGACGTCGAACTGCACCTGATCGGCCCGCTTCAGTCCAACAAGGCGAAGGACGCCGTCGCCCTGTTCGACGTCATCGAATCCGTCGACCGCGAGAAGATCGCCGCCGAGCTTGCCAGGGAAATGCGCCGGCAGGACCGCCATCCCGCGCTCTATGTACAGGTCAATACCGGCCTCGAGCCGCAAAAGGCGGGAATCGATCCGCGCGAGACCGCCGCCTTCATCACCCGTTGCCGCGACATCCACGGGCTCGAAATCGAGGGGCTGATGTGCATTCCGCCGGCGGACGAGAATCCCGGTCCCCATTTCGCCTTGCTGGAAAAGCTGGCACGCGAGGCTGGCGTGCGCAATGTTTCCATGGGCATGTCCGGCGACTACGAGACGGCAGTCGCATTCGGCGCCACCCATGTGCGCGTCGGCTCGGCGATTTTCGGCAGCCGCGCCCGTCCGGCCTGACCTTCGCCCGCGCCGGACGGCTTTCCTGCCCGGCGCCTCATGCGAAAGACGCATGCCAAAGGTGGCAAGGGCGGATCGAACGTCTAATTTCAGGCGGGGAACGCCGATGCTAAGAGAGGCCCGACTTCACCGCTGGACTTGTTTGCCGGGGGAACGGGCAAGCGTGATCCGGGCTCAGAACATGGAGGAAACCTCATGAGTGTGAATGTGCATCCGGTCAAGCCGGACTGGAAAGCCAACGGGCTGATCGACAATGACACCTATCTGGCCTGGTACAACCGCTCTGTGGAGGACCCGGAAGGCTTCTGGGCCGAGCATGGCAAGCGCGTCGACTGGATCAAGCCGTTTTCCACGGTCAAGAACACCAGTTTCAATACGCCGGGCGTGGCGATCAAATGGTTCGAGGACGGCACGCTCAACGTCTCGGCCAATTGCATCGACCGTCATCTGGAAAAGCGCGGCGATCAGGTCGCCATTCTCTGGGAAGGCGACGATCCCTCCGAGGATCGCAAGATCACCTATCGCGAACTGTCCGAACAGGTGAACAGGCTTGCCAACGTGATGAAGGCCAACGGCGTGAAGAAGGGTGACCGCGTCACCATCTACATGCCGATGATCCCGGAAGCCGCCTATGCCATGCTGGCCTGCACCCGCATCGGCGCCATCCATTCCATCGTCTTCGGCGGCTTCTCGCCCGATGCACTGGCCGGGCGCATCGAGGATTGCGGTTCCGAATTCGTCATCACCTCCGACGAAGGCCTGCGCGGCGGCAAGAAGGTGCCGCTGAAAACCAACACCGACAAGGCCATCGAGATTGCCGAGAAGGCCGGCGCGAAGGTCCGTCACGTCCTCGTCGTCGAGCGCACGGGCGGCACCGTTGCCATGAAGGACGGCCGCGACATCTGGTACCACGAGGCCATGGCAGATGCCTCCGCCGATTGCCCGCCCGAGGAGATGAACGCGGAAGACCCGCTCTTCATCCTCTACACGTCCGGCTCCACCGGCAAGCCGAAGGGCGTGATGCACACCACCGGCGGCTATCTTGTCTATGCCTCGATGACGCATCAATACGTCTTCGACTATCATGAGGGCGAGGTCTACTGGTGCACCGCTGACGTGGGCTGGGTCACCGGCCATTCCTACATCGTCTATGGCCCGCTGGCCAACGGCGCGACAACGCTGATGTTCGAGGGCGTGCCGAACTATCCCTCGCCGTCGCGCTTCTGGGACGTGGTCGACAAGCACGATGTTTCCATCTTCTACACCGCGCCCACCGCCATCCGCGCGCTGATGGGCGCCGGCGACGAGCATGTCACGAAGACCTCGCGCAAGAGCCTGCGCGTGCTGGGCTCGGTCGGCGAACCGATCAACCCGGAAGCCTGGGAATGGTACTACACCGTGGTCGGCGAGGAGCGCTGCCCGATCGTCGACACCTGGTGGCAGACCGAGACCGGAGGCATTCTCATCACGCCGCTGCCCGGCGCGACCGATCTCAAGCCGGGATCGGCGACACGGCCCTTCTTTGGCGTCAAGCCGCAACTGGTGGACAACGAGGGCAACGTGCTTGATGGCGCCACGGAAGGAAACCTGTGCATCACCGACAGCTGGCCGGGCCAGATGCGCACCGTCTATGGCGATCACGAGCGCTTCGAGCAGACCTACTTCTCGACCTATCACGGCAAGTATTTCACTGGCGACGGCTGCCGCCGCGACGAGGACGGCTACTACTGGATCACCGGCCGCGTCGATGACGTGATCAACGTCTCCGGCCATCGCATGGGCACCGCGGAAGTGGAAAGCGCGCTTGTCGCCCATCCCAAGGTCTCGGAGGCCGCGGTCGTCGGCTATCCGCACGATCTCAAGGGCCAGGGCATCTACTGCTACGTCACCCTGATGGAAGGCGAGGAAGGCAACGATGCCCTGCGCAAGGAGCTCGTCGCCCATGTCCGCGCCGAAATCGGGCCGATTGCCTCGCCGGACAAGATCCAGTTCGCGCCGGGCCTTCCCAAGACCCGCTCCGGCAAGATCATGCGCCGCATCCTGCGCAAGATCGCCGAGGACGATTTCGGCGCACTCGGCGACACGTCGACGCTCGCCGATCCGACCGTTGTCGACGACCTGATCGACAACCGCCAGAACAAGAAGGGCTGAGGCGCCCGTCAGGCCACGTCACGACATGCCAACGGCCGGGGATGCTCCCCGGCCGTTTCGTTTTTAACATACTGAAATATTGGATTTCTTCCGGACCGGACGATGGCGCGGTATGCGCCGGGCATGAGTCCTTCGGCTATAAACCCAATGTCGGGCTTTCGTCATTCCGGGAAGCGGTTAATGAAATGCCGAAGCCATGTCTCATGGGGGGACTGGCTGTTCCAATGACCTGGGAGGGTTTGATGGACAACAAGGAACAGCGCGCAGCCGACTATTGGCGCGCAAACGTCCGGCTGATGATCGGATCACTCGTCATCTGGGCGCTCGTCTCGTTCGGGTTCGGCATCCTGCTGCGCCCGATGCTCGCCGGTATTCAGGTCGGCGGAACGGATCTCGGCTTCTGGTTCGCCCAGCAGGGATCGATCCTGGTCTTCATCGTGCTGATCTTCTTCTACGCGTTTCGCATGAACGCGCTCGATCGTCAGTATGACTTCGACGAGGAATAAGGGGGATCGATCATGAGCCAGTATGCACTCAATCTCGTTTTCATCGGTGGATCGTTCCTGGTCTATATCGGCATCGCCTTCTGGGCCCGCGCCGGATCGACCTCCGAGTTCTATGCCGCCAACCGCGGCGTCCATCCCGTGCTCAACGGCATGGCGACGGGCGCCGACTGGATGTCGGCCGCCTCCTTCATCTCGATGGCCGGCCTGATCGCCTTCGTCGGCTATGACAATTCAACCTTCCTGATGGGCTGGACCGGCGGCTACGTGCTGCTTGCCATGCTGCTCGCGCCCTATCTGCGCAAGTTCGGCAAGTTCACCGTGCCGGAATTCATCGGCGACCGCTTCTATTCCAGCACCGCGCGCATGGTGGCGGTTCTCTGCCTGATCGTCGCCTCGGTGACCTACGTCATCGGCCAGATGACCGGCGTCGGCGTGGCCTTCTCACGCTTCCTGGAAGTGGATAACACGACCGGCCTGCTGATCGGCGCCGCTGTCGTCTTCTTCTACGCCGTGTTCGGCGGCATGAAGGGCATCACCTATACCCAGGTCGCCCAGTATGTCGTGCTGATCTTCGCCTACACGGTCCCGGCGATCTTCATCTCGCTGCAGCTCACCGGTAACCCGCTGCCGCCGCTCGGCCTGTTCGGCGACGTGTCCGATGGCACGCCGCTGCTGGTCAAGCTCGACCAGATCGTCACCGAACTGGGCTTCAACAGCTATACTGGTCACCATACCAACACCTTCAACATGTTCCTCTTCACCCTGTCGCTGATGATCGGCACCGCGGGCCTGCCGCACGTCATCATCCGCTTCTTCACGGTGCCGAGGGTGTCGGACGCCCGCTGGTCGGCCGGTTGGGCGCTGGTCTTCATCGCCCTGCTCTATCTGGTGGCTCCGGCCGTCGGCGCCATGGCCCGCCTGAACATCCTCCAGACGGTCTACCCGAACGGTGTCAGCGAACAGGCCCTCGAATACGAGGCCCGTCCGCAGTGGATGAAGAACTGGGAAATCACCGGCCTGCTCAAGTTCGAGGACAAGAATGGTGACGGGCGCATCCAGTTCTACAACGACAAGGCCGCCGCAACGCCTGAAGCCCTTGCCGCGTCCAACCCGCAGGGCAATGAACTGTCGGTCAACAACGACATCCTCGTTCTGGCCAATCCGGAGATCGCGAAGCTTCCCGGCTGGGTGATCGCGCTGGTCGCCGCCGGTGGCCTCGCCGCCGCCCTGTCGACGGCAGCCGGCCTGTTGCTGGCGATTGCATCGGCCATCAGCCACGATCTCATCAAGGGCGCCATCAATCCGAACATTTCGGAAAAGGGCGAGCTGCTTGCAGCCCGCATCTCGATGGCGGTGGCGATCGTGGTCGCGACCTGGCTCGGCCTCAATCCGCCCGGGTTCGCGGCCCAGACGGTCGCACTGGCATTCGGTCTTGCCGCCGCGTCCATCTTCCCGGCGCTGATGATGGGTATCTTCTCCAAGAGGATCAACAACAAGGGCGCTGTGGCCGGCATGCTGGCAGGTCTCCTGTTCACCATCGTCTACATCTTTGTCTACAAGGGCTGGTTCTTCATTCCGGGCACCAACCAGTTGCCGGACAATGCCGCCAACTGGGTCTTCGGCATCTCCCCGCTGTCCATCGGCGCTGTGGGCGCGCTGGTCAACTTCGTGGTCGCCTATGCCGTCGCCTCGGCGACCGAGGAACCGCCGGCGGAAATCCAGGAGCTCATCGAGAGCATCCGCACGCCGCGCGGTGCCGGCGCCGCGCCCCACATCGCCCATCACTGACAAGGCGCTCAGGGCGGTCAGTCCGCCCTGCGTCATCGCAGACAAGGAACGCCCCGTGGCCCTGGCCGCGGGGCGTTTTCGTGCGGCGAGCCGGTCGCGCGGCCCCGTCGCGCCACCGGCCTTGACAATCGCCGCCCATGACCACACCTTCTAGACATGTTCAACGAAATGAAAGGAGGTGATCCGATGTCGAGTGATTTCCTGAAGGACGTGAGTGCAAGCGGATCGTCGCTCCTTCGGAGCAGCCTCTGAAGGAAGCGTGCGTGACGCCATGAGGTAAACCGGCCTTCGCCGGTTCGCTTCAGACAGGCTCGCGCCCGTTCACGGAATTGCGGCGCCGCCCCCGCCGGTCACACCGACCGGAGCAACGGGGGCGGCGCTTCGCATGTTTGGCCTCGCGGTCAAAAGGCCTCGTTTGCTTTGCATGGCCCGACCCGGAATGGCTGCGGTTCCTCTGCCTCAGGGGCACCAGTCCTGCCGCCGTCCTCCGCCATAGGGCCGCGCCAGCCCGGCCTCCAGAAGGAAAGCGGAAGCGCCGCGGCCGTCGGCCCGCGCCAGATCGGCCAGCACCCGACCATAATACTTCCCGCCGGAAATGTTCGTCAGCCGCAAATGCCCGTCCTGCAGGAATCCGGCCAGCGAATCCCGCGCCTTGCGCGCCGCCGCCTTTTCCGCGCCGCACCGCCCGCGCAGTTCCGGCGCGTCCACCCCGCGAATACGCACCGACACGGTAACCGAATGTCCCGGCCAGATTTGTGCGACCGCAAGCACCGAATCGCCATCGATCACCCGGATGACCTCCGCCTCGACAGGGCCGCGAATGGTGTCCTGCGCCGCAGCCGGCAGGGCGGAAAACAGGTGGCAGAACAGAAGAACCGGACAGGCGAGGCGAAGCAGCATGAAAGAGACATTATTCCTATTTCCCCCGCAAGGCAAGCCAAATAGGATTTTATTCCCGAGACCGGCGGTCACTCGCGCCGGCCGTTCCGCCACAGGGCGCCTCAGAAGTCGATGGCCAGCCCCTTGATCTCCCAGTCGCCGTAACGCACGGGTTCCTTGCCGCCGCGGCCGCCGAGTTCCTTTGCCATCGCCTTTTCGGCGGCCTCATAGGCTTGGCGGCGTTCGGCGGCTTCTTTCAGGGCCCGTTGAGCGGCCGGAGGAAGGTCCTCCAACCGCCGGCGCGCCGTGTCCTGTGCCCGCGCAGCGGCGCCGTCAGCGTCCTGCGCCATGTCCTGCCTTGCATCTGTCATGTCACGCATTGCCATTCCGTCCGGCGGCACGCCGCCTGCAATTGAAGTTGTGCTTCCCGCTCCCCATCATATAAGCCACATGAGACGGCGGATCGACCCCCCGCCTTTTTCGGAGAGCCGAACGATGAACACGATGAAGACAGCCATGCTGCTGGCCGCGATGACCGCGCTCTTCATGGGCATGGGTTTCCTGATCGGCGGCTCCACCGGCATGGTCATCGCCTTTGTCATCGCCGCCGGCATGAACCTTTTTTCCTACTGGAATGCCGACAGGATGGTGCTGTCCATGCACCATGCCCGCGAGGTGGACGAGACCAGCGCGCCGGAATTTCACGCCCTGGTGCGCGAACTGGCCGACAATGCCGGCCTGCCCATGCCAAAGGTCTATGTCATCGACAACCCGCAGCCCAATGCCTTCGCCACCGGGCGCAACCCGGAAAACGCCGCCGTAGCCGCGACAACCGGCCTGCTCAAGGCCCTTTCGCACGAGGAAGTGGCCGGCGTCATGGCCCATGAACTGGCCCATGTGGAACATCGCGACACGCTGATCATGACCGTCACCGCCACCATTGCAGGCGCCATTTCCATGCTCGGAAATTTCGCCTTCTTCTTCGGCGGCAATCGCGACAACAACAATCCCCTCGGCTTTGTCGGCGTTCTCGCCGCCATGATCGTCGCCCCGCTGGCCGCCATGCTGGTGCAGATGGCCATCAGCCGCACACGCGAATATGCCGCCGACCGCCGCGGCGCTGAAATTTGCGGACGGCCGGACTGGCTTGCCAATGCGCTTGAAAAGATTGCCATGGGTGCGCGCACCATTCCCAACGGCGATGCCGAGCGCAACCCGGCCACGGCGCACATGTTCATCATCAATCCGCTGTCCGGCCAGAACATGGACAATCTGTTCTCCACCCATCCCGACACCGCGAACCGGATTGCCGCGCTGATGGCGATGGCCGGAGACCCGTCATTCGCTCCGGCCGCGTCGGGCAGGGCCGCGGCGCCTGCGCGGCCGTCCTCCGGGCCCTGGGGCGAAGTGGCGCGCACGGATGCGCCTGACAGGACCGCCCCCCGCCGCTCGCCTGCGCGCGTGCCGTCGGTCAAGCGTCGCGTTGGCGCTGAAGGCCGCGACGATGAAGGGCCATGGTCTTGAGCACGAAACCACGCCGGCGCCCGGCGCCGCGCGCAAAGCCGAGCCAGCCCGATGCCGCGCCCGAAAGGCCGGGCCTTGCAGCCCGCCGGACCGCCGCGCGCCTGCTCGGCGCCATCGTCGATGCCCGGTCATCGATGGACGGCCTGACCGACAATGACCACGGCCACCCGGATTACATGAAGCTGGAGCCGCGCGACCGCGCCCTGGTCCGTGCGATCCTGATGTCGGCCCTGCGCCATCGCCGCACGATCCAGGCCATGATCGACAAGCGGCTGGACCGGGCCCTGCCGGCAAACGCCACCGTCCTTTCGCACATCCTCCATGTCGGCGCCGCACAGGTGCTTTTTCTGTCCGTCCCGGACAGCGCTGCGGTGGATCTTGCCGTCAGCCACGCCCAGGCCGATCCGCGTAGCCGGCGTTTCGCCAATCTGGTCAACGCGATCCTGCGCTCCATCCAGCGTGGCGGCGAACGTGCCCGTGCCGCTGCCCTGCACCAGACCGTGGATGCGCCCGACTGGTTTGCCGAACGCCTGACCGCCGATTACGGCGCGCAAACCGCCGCTCGGGTCCTTGCCATGCACCGCCATGAAGCGCCGGTGGATTTCACCGTAAAAGATGACCCCGATCACTGGGCAAGTGCATTGGGCGGCATCGTGCTTCCCACCGGTTCGGTGCGCGTTGCCCGCCTCGCCGCGCCCGTGCCGGATTTGCCGGGCTATGGCGACGGCCAATGGTGGGTGCAGGATGCCGCCGCCGCCCTGCCCGCCCGCATGATGGGCCCCATCGCCGGCAGACGTGTTGCCGACCTGTGCGCCGCACCGGGCGGAAAGACCGCACAGCTTGCCCTGGCCGGTGCCAGCGTGACGGCGCTCGACCTGTCCAAAAACCGTTTGCGCCGCCTGCGCGAAAACCTGGCCCGGCTCGGCCTTGAGGCCCGAACCGTCGCGGGCGACCTGCGGACCCATCGGCCCGAGGAGCCCTATGATGCCGTTCTGCTGGACGCGCCGTGCTCGTCGACCGGCACCGTGCGGCGGCATCCTGATGTGCCCTGGACCAAGACGCCGGCGGACATCGAAAAACTGGCCTCGCTTCAGGCGGAACTGCTGGCGCATGCCGTCGCGATGGTCCGGCCCGGCGGCAGGGTCGTCTTTTCCAACTGCTCGCTCGACCATGCCGAGGGTGAACGCATGATCCTGTCGCTGCTGGAAAGCCGCGGCGACCTGGCTGTCGATCCCCTCCGGCCCGGCGAACTGCCCGGCGCCGACGGCTTCATCGCGCCTCAGGGCTGGCTGCGAACGACACCGGCGGACTGGCCCGCCGACGACCCCGCACGCGCCGGCCTTGACGGATTTTTTGCAGTTCGGCTCACCCGCCTTGCCTGAAACTGGTCCGTCCACAGCCGCGCTTCGTTTTGCGCTTCGCATAACGCCTTGAATCGTCTACCATTCCGCGCAGCGCGTTTTCAGGAGGAGTGTGTGCTTGGCGACGACCGCCGCTGACAGGCCCCGGCTCTGGCCACTCGTGCTGCGCGAATTGTGGCGCCGCGCTCGCCTGCGCATGCGCGTCGGGCCGCTTTTTCGCTGGCGCTTTTCCGGCCGCGCGCCCGAGCGGGTTCTGGTTGCGCCACCTGATCTCCGGCTCGCCGACGGGCACATTGCCGCCGACATCTATGCCGGCCGCTTCGCGCTGGCTGGCCATGTGGTCGAGACCGGCGGTGAATCGCCCTTCCGCCTCGACATCCGCAACCGAGCCTGGACGGAGGCCCTGCACGGTTTCCGCTGGCTGCGCCACATGCGCGAAGCTGGCACCGATCTCGCCAATGCCAATGCCCGCGCCCTGGTTTCCGACTGGATCGCCATTCATGGTGGCCGCATCGGCGAGCCCGCCTGGAATCCGTCGACAACGGCCATTCGCGTCATCGCATGGCTGCAACATTCCACCGTGGTTCTGCAGGGTTGCGAACTGCCCTTCTATCGCACCTACCTGCGCTCGCTGAGCGCCCAGATCCGCTATCTGCGCGCCATGGTGCCGGACATGCCGGCCGGCGAGGACCGGCTGCGCGCGCGCATCGCCATCGCCCTGGCCAGCCTCTCCCTGCCGCAGAGCCCGGCTTCCGTTCGCCAGGCCGCCCGCCGTCTCGACATGGAACTGAAGGAGCAGATCCTGCCCGATGGCGGTCATGTCTCGCGCAGTCCGATGGCCGTTCTGGAACTGCTTGCCGACCTCCTGCCCCTGCGCCAGACCTATGCCAGTCAGGGTGAAACGCCGCCGCCGGAGCTCATCCCCGCCGTCGAGCGCATGCTGCCCATGCTGCGCTTCTTTCGTCACCAGGATGGCAATCTTGCCCGCTTCAATGGCGCCGGCGCGACCAGCCCCGACCGCATCATGGCCATACTCCAGCATGACGAGACGCAGGGCACGCCGCTGACCCATGCCACCCATACCGGGTTCAACCGCCTGCAACTCGGCAACACGACCGTGATCGCCGATACCGGCGCCGCGCCGCCACCCGATGTCGCCGGCCGCGCCCATGCCGGCTGCCTTTCCTTCGAGATGTCGTCCGGCCGCCATCACTTCATCGTCAATTGCGGCGTCGATGTTTTCGGCCCGGCTGAATTCCTGGCCCTGTCGCGCGCCACGGCTGCCCATTCGACAGCCACGCTGAACGACAGCTCATCGGCCCGCTTCGCTTCCACCGGCTGGACCAGCGACATCATCGGCGCCCCTCTGGTGCAGGGGCCGCGCAAGACCCCCTGCGAGCGCCATGACGGCGAAGGCCACCGTGCCTTTACCGCCAGTCACGACGGCTATGTCTCCCGTTTCGGCATCATTCACGAGCGCAGCGTGATGCTGCGTGAAAACGGCCATGTTCTCGACGGGGCGGACCGTTTCTTCAGGCCCGGTGGCGAAGCGCCAAGGGCCCGCAACGATGCGGTCGCGCTGCGCTTTCATGTCCATCCCGACATCGGCATCTGGCAGGATGAGCACGGGCAGGTCATTCTTTCCGCTCCCGCGGGCGACAGTTGGGTCTTCACCACCGGCGGCGTACAGCCGATGATCGAGGAATCCATCTTCTTCGCCGGTATTGCCGGCCCGGAAAAGACGAGCCAGGTGGTTCTGGCGTTCAAGGCTTCGGAAATTCCCGAGATCCGCTGGCGGCTGACCCGTGTCCCGCCGCAGGCCCATGGCGAGGCCTGATCCGCCTTCATCCCTATGTCCCATGGGCTGAAACGTTGGAACCGGCGTGAACCTGTGCTAACTGCGCGCCATTCCGTCCCGCATGCCGTTTGAAGCGAAAGGCTTGCCGCCCCCATGGCCGTTCAATCCAAGAAGATTCCCGCACCCGACCTGGTGCGTGTCCGCCGCGCCCTGCTGTCGGTCTCCGACAAGACCGGCCTCGTCGAATTTGCCCGCGCCCTGCACGACCTGTCGGTCGAACTGGTTTCCACCGGCGGCACGGCCAGGGCCATCAAGGAAGCGGGCATTCCGGTCCACGATGTCTCCGACATCACCGGCTTTCCGGAAATCATGGACGGCCGCGTCAAGACGCTCCATCCTTCCGTCCATGGCGGCCTTCTGGCCATTCGTGACGATGAGGACCATGCGGCCGCCATGCAGGCCCATGACATCCGCCCGATCGACCTTGCGGTCATCAATCTCTATCCCTTCGAGGACGTGCGCTTCTCCGGCGGCGATTATCCCTCGACGGTGGAGAACATCGACATTGGCGGTCCTGCCATGGTGCGCGCCTCGGCCAAGAACCACGCCTATGTCGGCATTGTTACCGATCCGCAGGACTACGCCGCCGTTCTCGACGAGTTGCAGGCCCATGCGGGGCAGTTGACCCATGCCTTCCGCCAGCAGCTTGCGGCCGCGGCCTTTGCCCGCACCGCCGCCTATGATGCCGCCATTTCCGGCTGGTTTGCCGAGACGCTGAAGCTGGAGGCGCCGCGCCACCGCGCTGTCGCCGGCCGTCTGCATTCGGTCATGCGCTATGGCGAGAATCCGCACCAGAAGGCCGGTTTCTATCTCACCGGCGACCGGCGTCCGGGCGTGGCCACGGCGACCCAGTTGCAGGGCAAGCAGCTTTCCTACAACAACATCAACGACACCGACGCCGCCTTTGAGCTTGTCGCCGAGTTCGATCCGGCCCGCGCCGCCGCCGTCGCCATCATCAAGCACGCGAACCCGTGCGGCGTGGCCGAGGGCGGCGATCTGCGCGAAGCCTATCTGAATGCGCTGCGCTGCGATCCGGTGTCCGCCTTTGGCGGCATCGTTGCGCTCAACCGCACGCTGGATGCGGCCGCCGCCGAGGAAATCGTCAAGATTTTTACCGAGGTCATCATCGCGCCTGACGCCACCGACGAGGCCCGCGCCATCGTCGCGGCGAAGAAGAACCTGCGCCTGCTGGTGGCAGGCGGCCTGCCGGACCCGCGCGCCCGCGGCATCACGGCGAAATCCGTGGCCGGTGGCCTGCTGATCCAGGACCGCGACAATGGCGTCGTCGATGATCTCGACCTGAAGGTGGTGACCAAGCGCGCGCCCACAGACGAGGAAATGGCCGATCTCAGGTTTGCCTTCCGGGTTGCCAAGCACGTCAAGTCCAACGCCATTGTCTATGCCCGCGGCCTTGCCACCGTCGGCATTGGCGCCGGCCAGATGAGCCGTGTCGATTCCGCCCGCATTGCCGCCCGCAAGGCGCTGGATGCCACCGAGGCGGCCGGGCTTTCCGAACCGCTGACGAAAGGCTGCGTGGTCGCCTCCGACGCCTTCTTCCCGTTTGCCGACGGCTTGCTGTCCGCTGTCGAAGCAGGGGCCACGGCGGTGATCCAGCCGGGAGGTTCGATGCGCGACGACGAGGTGATCGCCGCCGCCGACGAGCACGGCATCGCCATGGTGACGACAGGCATGAGGCATTTCAGGCACTGAGCACGTCCAGAAAAAGTTGCAGACTTTTTCGTCCGGACAGTGCGCCAGGGGAAACCCGGCACGTCCAGAAAAAGTTGCAGACTTTTTCGTCCGGACCGTGCGGCGGAAACAAACGGCACGTCCAGAAAAAGTTGCAGACTTTTTCGTGCCGGAAGTGCGGCGGAGGCAAACCGGCACGTCCGGAAAAGGTTGCAGACTGTTTCGTCCGGACAAGGCGCCGGGACACTGCGAAATTGTTCGGGCGATCCACCCGGGCTTTTTGCGTTGATGGCCCGCTGTCACACAAGCTTCTTGAAACGATTACAAACCGGACAACAAGCTGTCACTGAAACATCCGAGGTTCCCGCCGGCGCCAGCAGAAGGCGCCTGATCCAGTTTTGAGGGAACCCGTCATGTCGAAAATGATGAAGATGAGCCGCCGCGGTTTCATGGCCTCGGCCGGCGCAACCGGCCTCGTGGCCGCCTCCGGCCTTGCCATGCCGTTCTATTCGCGCGCCAGCCAGCGCCCGGCATTCACCCATGGTGTGCAGTCGGGTGACGTGGACATGTCGTCGGGCATGATCTGGGGCCGCACCGACCGCCCCGCCCGCGTGATGATGGAAGTGGCCACGCGCGAGGACTTCGCCAACGCCACGCGCCTTGCGCCGCTGAACGCGCTTCCCGAGAGCGATTTCGCGGTCAAGCGCCTTGTCGCGGACCTGGCAGCCGACCAGGACGTCTTCTTCCGCATGACCGCCGCCGACCTCTCCGATCTCAACGCCACGTCCGAGCCGGTCATCGGGCGCTTCCGCACTGCCCCCGCCGGCCGCCGCGACATCCGCTTTGCCTGGTCGGGCGACACCGCCGGTCAGGGCTGGGGCATCGATGACGACGGCATGAAGACTTATGCCACCATGGCCCGTCACACGCCCGATTTCTTCATCCATTCCGGCGACACCATCTATGCCGACGGGGCGATGAAGGACGAGGTGGAGCTGAAGGACGGCACCAAATGGGTCAACAGGGTGCTGATCGATGAGAAGCGCAAGGTCGCCGAGACCCTTGATGAATATCGCGGCCAGTGGAAATACAACATGATGGACGAGCATGTGCGCGCGCTCAATGCCATCTGCCCGACCTTCTTCCAGTGGGACGACCATGAAGTGGTCAACAACTGGTCGGACTCCAAGAACCTGATGGGCGACGACCGCTACACGGAGAAGTCGGTCCATGTGCTCGCTGCCCGCGCGGGCCGCGCTTTCCATGAGATGACGCCGATCCGCTACACGCCCGCGGAACCGGGCCGCGTCTATCGCAAGGTCGCCTACGGCCCGATGCTGGACATCTTCTTCCTCGACCTGCGCAGCTATCGCGGTGCCAATGGCGCGTCGATGGAAACGGACATGACGCCGGAAAGCCGCATTCTGGGCGAAGAGCAGGTCAGGTGGCTCAAGCGCGAGCTGGCCGGCTCCAGGGCCACCTGGAAGGTCATCGCCTCCGACATGCCGATCGGCCTGGTCGTCTGGGACAACTGGAAGGAACAGGCCGGCGCCGAGGCCATTTCCAATGGCGACAACGGCCCGGCAAAAGGCCGCGAACTGGAAATCGCCGACCTGCTGCGCTTCATCAAGACCGCCGGCATCGACAACACGGTCTGGCTGACGGCGGATGTTCACTACACCGCCGCCCATTACTACGACCCCTCGAAGGCGCAGTTCCAGGACTTCAACCCGTTCTGGGAATTCGTCTCCGGCCCGCTCCATGCCGGCACCTTCGGCCCGAACGCGCTCGACATGACCTTCGGCCCGGAAGTGAAGTTCGTGAAGGCGCCGACGCCGGAACAGGGCGCCAACCTGCCGCCCTCCATGGGCCTTCAGTTCTTCGGCCTCGTCGATATCGACGGCGCGACCGAGCAGCTTACCGTGCGCCTGATGGACCGCGACGACGCGGAACTGTGGAAGATCACGCTCGATCCGGTGCGCAGCGCCTGATCCGGCCATCGCAGCCAGGAAACGGCGGGCCGTTGCGCCCGCCGTTTTTTATCCTCGGGGCTTGCCCTTCGCGCTCCGCTCGCTATTCCTTCTGGCCGATAGCAAGGAGGGAGACGATCATGGAACAGCGCAAGCTTGGAGCGAACGGGCCGGACGTCGGCGCGCTCGGCCTCGGCTGCATGAGCTTTGCCGGTTTTTACGGGCCGACGGACAAGGCAGAGAGTTTTGCCACGCTCAGACGGGCGCTGGATCTGGGTATCACCCATCTCGATACCGCCCTCCTTTATGGCATGGGCCTGTCGGAAACCGTCATTGGCGAATTCATCCGGGACAATCCCAACGAATTCGTCATCGCGTCCAAATGCGGCATCGTGCCCAAGCCCCAGCGCCATTTCAACAACAAGCCCGACTATGTGCGTGAGGCCGTGGAAGGCTCGCTGAAGCGGCTCGGTGTCGACCATATCCCGCTCTACTATCTCCATCGCCGGGAACAGGAAATCCCGGTGGAAGAGGCCGTGGAAACCATGGCCGCGCTGGTGCGCGAGGGCAAGATCGGCGGCATCGGCCTGTCCGAGATCGCCCCGTCCACGCTGGAGCGCGCCTGTGCCGTGCATCCGGTCATGGCCGTGCAGAACGAATATTCGCTGTGGACACGCCTGCCGGAACTCGGCCTCATCCAGGCCTGCAAGCGTCTCGGCGTCGCCTTCGTCGCCTTTTCGCCCGTCGGCCGCGGCATCTTCGCCGACACCGCGCCGGACCCGTCCAGCTTCGGCGAGAACGATTTCCGCCGCGTCAATCCCCGCTTCGAGGAGCCCAACTGGTCGACCAACAATGCCCGTGTCGATGCCTTGCGGGCCTATGCCCGTGATCACGGCTGGAGCACGGCGGCGCTGGCCACGGCCTGGACGCTGGCGCAGGGCGATCACATCATTCCCATTCCCGGCACCCGCTCGCCGGCGCATCTCGACCAACTGGCCCAAAGCCTCGACATCCCGCTGGGGCCCACGGAACTGGAAGAGATCGAGGCCATTCTGCCGGTGGGCTTCGCCCATGGCGACCGCTACTCGGCCGCCCAGCAGATCGGCACGGAACTCTACTGCTGAACACGCCGGGAAACGGCTTGTCCCGCCCACGGTGGCGGGGTAAGCCCGGCAGCGCAACGGCAAGCCGCACGGAGTTCGAATGACGCCTGAACCAAGCGCAATCTCGCACCGGCGCATTTCCGTGCTGGGCAGCACCGGCTCCATCGGCGTCAACTCGCTGGATGTCATCGCCCACATGGGCGGACCGGAGGCCTTTGACGTGGTGGCGCTGACCGGCGCTTCGAACATCGACCTGCTGGCGCAGCAGGCGCAGGTCGTGAATGCGGAAATCGCTGTCACCGCCGACGAGACACGCTATCGCGATCTCAAGGCCGCGCTGGCCGGCACCGGCATAGAGGCCGCTGCCGGGCGCAACGCACTGATCGAGGCCGCGGGCCGGCCGGCCGACATCACCATGGCCGCCATCGTCGGCATGGCGGGGCTGGAGCCGACCCTGGCCGCCGCGGCCAACGGCGGCGTCATGGCGCTTGCCAACAAGGAATGCCTCGTCTCCGCCGGCGATCTCTTCATCGCGGCCGTACGCGAGGCCGGCGGCTCGCTCCTGCCTGTCGACAGCGAGCACAACGCCATCTTCCAGGTGCTTGATCCGTCGCAGAAACGCGGCGTCGAACGCATCATCCTCACCGCCTCCGGCGGCCCGTTCCGCACCTTCACGCGTGAACAGATGGAAGGTGTGACGGCGCAGACCGCGCGCAGGCATCCCAACTGGTCCATGGGACTGAAAATCTCCATCGACAGCGCCTCCATGTTCAACAAGGCGCTGGAAATGGTCGAGGCGCGCCACCTCTTCGATCTTTCGCCCGATCAGGTGGAAGTCATCGTCCACCCGCAATCCATCGTCCATTCCATGGTCGCCTATGCCGATGGCTCGGTCCTGGCCCAGCTCGGTCCCTCCGACATGCGCACCGCCATCGGCTATTGCCTGGCCTGGCCCTTCCGTGCCCACATGCCGGTGGAGCGCCTCGACTTCGCGAAGCTGGCCCGCCTCGACTTCGAAGCCCCGGATGAGACCCGTTTCCCGGCCCTGCGGCTGGCACGGCAGGCACTGGAGACCGGCGGCGTGGCCGGTGCGGTGCTCAACGGCGCCAAGGAAGTGGCGCTCGACGCCTTCATCGAGGGCCGGACAGGCTTCCTGCAGATGGCGGAGATCGTCGAGAAGGTGATGGACCGCCTGTCTCCCGATGTCGCCGCCGCCACGCTCGACGATGTCTTCAGCGCCGATCACTGGGCGCGCGGCATGGCGCGCAGCCTGATTGCGGCATAGGAACGCCGCACGCGATGGGGAAAGGCCGGCATGCCATGCCTGCCCGGCCGGCAAACCAGCCATGCAAACGCGCCCCCTTTCGCAATTGCACAAATTCCTGTATGAGGCGCGGCAAGACCATTGGCGGGCGGCCGTTGGCAACAGGCCCCGCCCCAGTTTCCGGGATACAAAATGACCCTCCGCAACATCGCGATCATCGCGCACGTTGACCATGGCAAGACGACACTGGTTGACGAACTTCTCAAGCAGTCCGGCGCGTTTCGCGAAAACCAGCGCGTGGCCGAGCGTGCCATGGATTCCAACGATCTGGAAAAGGAGCGCGGCATCACCATCCTCGCCAAGGCGACTTCGGTGGAGTGGAACGGCACGCGCATCAACATCGTCGACACCCCCGGCCACGCCGATTTCGGCGGCGAGGTGGAGCGTATCCTGTCCATGGTGGATGGCGCGGTCCTTCTCGTCGATGCCGCCGAAGGCCCGATGCCGCAGACCAAGTTCGTCGTCGGCAAGGCGCTGAAAGTCGGCCTCAAGCCAATCGTCGCGGTCAACAAGATCGACCGGCCCGATGCCCGCCCCGATGAGGTGCTCAACGAGGTGTTCGACCTCTTCGCCAATCTCGACGCCACCGACGAACAGCTCGATTTTCCCGTCCTCTACGGTTCGGGCCGTGATGGCTGGATGAATGTCGCGCCCGAGGGCCCGAAGGACCAGGGCCTCGGCCCGCTCTTCGACCTGATCGTGCGCCATGTGCCGCAGCCGTCCGTGGAGGCGGGCCCGTTCCGCATGATCGGCACCATCCTCGAAGCCAATCCGTTCCTCGGCCGCATCATCACCGGCCGCATTGCATCGGGTTCGGTGAAGCCGAACCAGCCGGTCAAGGTTCTCGATCGCGAGGGCAAGCTGCTGGAAACCGGCCGCGTCTCCAAGATCCTCGCTTTCCGCGGCCTTGAGCGCCAGCCCATCGAGGAAGGCCGCGCCGGCGATATCGTCGCCATTGCCGGCCTGCAGAAGGGCACCGTCGCCGACACGTTCTGCGATCCCTCCGTCACCGCGCCGATGGAAGCCCAGCCGATCGACCCGCCGACGGTCACCATGAGCTTCATCGTCAATGACAGCCCGCTGGCCGGCACCGAGGGCGACAAGGTGACCAGCCGCGTCATCCGCGACCGCCTGCTGAAGGAAGCGGAAGGCAACGTGGCGCTGAAGATCGAGGAGGCCGACGACAAGGATTCGTTCTATGTCTCGGGCCGCGGCGAATTGCAGCTTGCCGTTCTCATCGAGACCATGCGCCGCGAAGGCTTCGAACTTGCCGTTTCGCGTCCGCGCGTCGTCATGAAGAAAGATGAGCACGGCCAGCTTCTCGAACCGGTCGAGGAAGTGGTCATCGACGTCGACGAGGAACATGCCGGCATCGTCGTCCAGAAGATGAGCGAGCGCAAGGCGGAGATGGTGGAACTGCGCCCGTCCGGCGGCAATCGCCAGCGCCTGGTCTTCTTCTGCCCGACGCGCGGCCTGATCGGCTACCAGTCCGAACTGCTGACCGACACGCGCGGCACGGCGATCATGAACCGCCTGTTCCACGACTACCAGCCCTACAAGGGCGAGATCGGCGGTCGCATCAACGGTGTGCTGATTGCCAACGAGGCCGGCGAGGCCGTGGCCTATGCGCTGTTCAACCTGGAAGACCGTGGCCCCATGGTCATCGATCCGGGCGCCAAGGTCTATGCCGGCATGATCATCGGCATTCACTCGCGCGACAACGATCTGGAAGTCAACGTGCTCAAGGGCAAGAAGCTGACCAACGTGCGCGCGGCCGGCAAGGACGAGGCCGTCAAGCTGACCCCGCCGATCCGCATGACGCTGGAACGCGCCCTGTCCTGGATCCAGGATGATGAACTGGTGGAAGTCACGCCGAAATCCATCCGCCTGCGCAAGCTCTATCTCGACACCCATGAGCGCAAGCGCTTCGAGAAGAGCCGCAACCTCGGCGCGGCATGAGCCGCACCCGGCAGATCGACCTCGCGACCTGGCCGCGCGCCGGCCAGTTCGCCCATTTCCGGGCCTATGCCCAGCCGCATTTCTCCATCACCGCGCCCATTGAGGTCACGCGCCTTGTGCGCCGGCTGAAGCCGGAGGGCGTCTCGGTCTTCAACGCATGCGTTTTCGCCATCACCGAAGGCGGAAATGCTGTGCCCGAATTCCGCACCCGCTTCGATGACACCGGCGTCCATGAACATGATGCCGTCGGCGCATCCTTCACGGTTCCGCTCGAAAAAGGCGGCTTCGCCTTTTGCGAAGTGGCCCGCGATCCCGACTTCACCGCATTCGACCATGCCTGCACCACAGCCATCGCGGCGGCGCGCAAGCAATCCGGCCTGACGGACACGACGAAGGCGCAGGACGCATGGCTGTTCCTGTCATGCCTGCCCTGGCTGTCGTTCTCGGCCATGACGCATGCCCTGCGCGGCCCGGACGATAGCGTGCCGCGCATCGCCTGGGGCCGCTACCGGGAGGATGCGGCCGGCCGGCTCGTCATGCCGGTATCGGTGCAGGTTCACCATGCGCTTGCCGACGGCGAACACGTGGCAGCCTTCTTTGCTGCCACACAGGCCGCGCTCGACGCCATCCGCACCGACATCATCGTCTGACCGGCATCGCCTGCCGTCAGCGCGCCATGCCGTGATAGGCGTCGTTCGGCTGCATGTCGGTCGCCGCCGCCATGCGGTTCGACATGTTGAAGAAAGCCGCCGTTGACGCGATGTCCCAGATGTCGCGCTCGCTCCACCCCGCATCGCGCAGGCCCTGCCGGTCGCCTTCCTCGATTGTCGCCGGTGCTTCCGTCAGCTTGACCGCGAAATCCAGCATCGCCTTCTGCTTGCCCGTCAGGTCGGCCACCCGATAGTTCATCACCATCTGTTCGCCCAGTTTCGGGTCACCCGACAATTCGCGCACCGCCGCGCCATGCGCGGTCAGGCAATAGTAGCAATGGTTTACCGACGACACCGCCACCGCGATCATTTCGCGTTCCAGCTTTGTCAGGCCGGACGCGCCGAGCATCAGGTCATTGTACATGTCGGTGAAGGCGCGCAGCTTCTTGTCATCGAAGGAATAGGCCCGCAACACATTCGGCACCAGGCCGAGTTTTTCCTCGCACTTGTCGAAATAGGCCTGCGTTCCCTCGCTCACCGTCCCGAAACCGGGAATGTCGAGCGCGATGATCTTTTCATCGCCCATGCCGTCATCTCCTTGAGATTTTACCGCTTCATCCTGTCCGGCGGGTCGCCAAACGGGCTCCATCTGTTACGATAAAGCAATTCCGGCGGTACAAGATACCGGTTTTGCATGCCGGAAAGCGAAAAAAGCGCGGACATGCCGGCGCATGGCGCCGCATGAAGAACATGCGCGAAAGCGAGAGGGGAATCACCATGGCGGGAACAAAGTCGGCGAGCCGCAAGAAGGCCGGGCAGGAATCGGAAAGGATCGTCCACGACCTGTTTCAGCGGCTGGCAGGGGCCGACGGCCAGCCCCACTACGAGGCGGAAGCGATCGCGGCGAGCGCCACCCTTGCCCACGACGCGCTCTGCCGCCATCGCAAGGGTCATGCCGTGGTCTCCATCGACACCCATGCCGATCTCAGCCAGGCGGGCAGGCCGGTCACCGCGGTCACGATCATCAACGACAACATGCCCTTCCTCTTTGATTCGGTCATGGGGGAGATCAACGAATCCTGTGGCGAACTGCTCTTCGTGGTGCATCCTGTGCTCGAAGTCAGCTTCGAGACCAGGGGCATCTGCGACATCCACGGCATCGCCAGGCGCCGCAATCCCGAAACCGGCCGCGACCTTGTCTCGATGATCCAGATCCATGTGGCCAGGCTCGACGACGAGGACGCACGCGCCCTGCGCGCCCGGCTGGAAGCCATTCTCAAGCAGGTCCGCCATTCCGTGCATGACTGGCGCGACATGCTCATCCGCCTCGATCACGCCATCAGCGTCTATCGCCATGCGCAGGACACGCTGGACCGGCAGGCGACGGAAGAGGCGGCCGAGTTCCTTGAATGGCTGCGCGACGAGAACTTCACCTTCCTCGGCATGCGCGAATACACCTGGACCGGCGACGGCCGCAACGGCACGCTCAAGCGCAAGAGCGAGCGCGGTCTCGGCATCCTGCATGATCCCGATCTGCGCGTGCTGCGCCGCGGCGGCGAAGCGGTCACGACGACGCCGCAGATCCGGGAATTCATGGCCGGCCCCGATCCGCTGATCGTCACCAAGGCCAATATCAAGTCGGTCGTCCACCGCCGGGTCTATCTCGACTATATCGGCGTCAAGACGTTCGACCGCAAAGGCGCCCTGACCGGCGAATTGCGGATCGTCGGCCTGTTCACCGGCTCCGCCTACACGCATTCGGTCATGCGCATTCCCTTCATCCGCTCCAAGGCCGAGCAGGTTCTCACCGATCTGGGTTTCGATCGCGGCGGCCATTCCGGCAAGGCCCTGCTCAACATCATGGAGACCTTCCCCCGCGACGAGCTTTTCCAGATCGACCTGCCGACGCTGAAGAGCCATGCCAGCGCCATCCTGGCGCTGGGCGAACGACCGCGCCTGCGCGTCCTGCCACGGCCCGAAAAATTCGGCCGTTACGTCTCGGTCATCGTCTATGTCCCGCGCGACCGCTACGACAGCCAGGTTCGCCAGAAGCTGGGTGACTATCTTGCCCGGGCCTATGACGGGCGCCTTTCGGCCTATTATCCCGACTTCCCCGAAGGCCCTTTGGCACGCGTCCATTTCATCATCGGACGCGACGGGACGGAGGCGCCAAAGGTCGACGTCGGCAGGCTGGAAGCCGATATCCGCGCCCTTGTGCGCACCTGGGAGGACGACCTCGCGGACGCCGCGCGGGAAAACGGCTACGATTCGCGCACCCGCGCCCTGGCCTCGGGATTTCCGGCCGATTACCGCGCCATCACGCCGGCCGGCCGCGCCTTGCACGATGCCACGCTTCTGTCCGGGATTTCCGCCGACAATCCCTTTGTCGTCGATTTCTACCGCGACGAAGACCATGACGAGACACACGCGGCCCTGAAGATCTTTCATCGCGGCGAACCGGTTTCGCTGTCCGGCCGGGTTCCCGCCCTGGAGAACATGGGCCTCAAGGTGATCGCCGAGCGCACGTTCCAGACCAGTGCGTCCGATGGCGTGCCGGTCTACATCCACGACATGGAGGTGCAAAGCGCCGCCGGCAACGCCATCGATCTCGCCGACGATGGCGCATTGATGCAGGACACCTTTGCCGCCGCCTCGCGCGGCGCCGTCGATGACGACGCCTATAACGGCCTGTCCCATTCGGCAGGCCTGACCCATGAGCAGATCACCGTCCTGCGCACCTATGGCCGCTATCAGCAGCAGGCCGGCAGCACCTTCGGCCAGCCGGTGATCGCCAGCGCGCTGAATCGCTATCCGCTGATCGCCCGCGATCTCTACGACCTGTTCGACACGCGCTTCAATCCGGCCCGCTCAAAGGGCCGTGCGGAGGAATGCGAGCGCCTTCGCAAGTCCATAATCGGCAAGCTCGACAATGTGCCCGGCATCGACGAGGACACGATCCTGCGCCGCTATCTGACACTGATCGAAGCCACCATGCGCACGAACCGCTATGCCGCGCCGGTGGACGGCGTTCCGCCCCGCCAGCTCGCCGTCAAGCTCGACCCGCGTGGGATCCCCTTCCTGCCGGCGCCTCGGCCCGCGCATGAAATCTTCGTCTACGGGCTGGAAGTCGAAGGCGTGCACCTGCGGTTCGGGCCCGTCGCGCGTGGCGGACTACGCTGGTCCGACCGTTTGCAGGATTACCGCACCGAGGTTCTGGGTCTGGTCAAGGCGCAGCAGGTCAAGAATGCCGTCATCGTGCCGGTGGGTGCCAAGGGCGGTTTCGTTCCCAAGATGCTGCCGGCCGGCGGCAGCCGCGACGAGATCTTTCATGCCGGCCGCGAGGCCTACAAGTCCTTCATTTCCTCGCTCCTGTCGGTGACCGACAATCTTCAGGGCAGCGATGTCGTTCCACCGCAGGGCGTGGAACGGCTGGACGGCGACGATCCCTATTTCGTCGTCGCGGCGGACAAGGGAACGGCGACCTTCTCCGACACCGCCAACGAGATCAGCCAGGCCTATGACTTCTGGCTCGACGATGCCTTCGCCTCCGGCGGATCGGCGGGTTACGATCACAAGAAGATGGGCATTACCGCGCGCGGCGCCTGGGAGGCGGTCAAGCGCCATTTTCGCGAGATGGACTGCGACATCCAGACCCAGCCCTTCACCGTGGCCGGTGTCGGCGACATGTCCGGCGACGTGTTCGGCAATGGCATGCTGCTTTCCCCCTGCATCCGCCTGGTCGCCGCCTTCGACCATCGCGACATCTTCATCGATCCCGATCCCAACCCGGCGACCAGCTTCGAGGAGCGCAAGCGCCTCTTCGACATGGGCCGGTCGAGCTGGCAGGATTACAACCTTTCCTACCTGTCCAAGGGCGGCGGCGTGTTCTCGCGCAACCAGAAGCTCATCAGGCTGCCGGCGGAAGCGGCCGAAGCCATCGGACTCGGCAAGACCGAAGCCTCCCCCAACGAGATTCTTTCCGCCATCCTGAAGATGCGTGTCGATCTGCTCTGGTTCGGCGGCATCGGCACCTATATCCGCGCTTCCACCGAATCGAACGCCGATGCCGGCGACCGCGCCAATGACGCCATCCGTGTCACCGCGGCCGAGTTGCATTGCAAGGTGATCGGCGAGGGTGCCAATCTCGGCCTTACCCAGCGTGCGCGCATCGAGTTCGGACTCAATGGCGGGCGCTGCAATTCCGACGCCATCGACAATTCCGCCGGCGTCAATTCCTCCGACGTCGAGGTCAACATCAAGATCGCGCTGGCCGCGGCCATGCGCGACGGCAAGCTGTCACGCAAGGCGCGCAACACGCTTCTGGAAAAGATGACCGGCGAGGTGGCGGATCTCGTCCTGGAGACCAATTACGACCAGACGCTATGCATCTCGCAGACAGAGGCGCGCGGCATGGCGGACCTTGCCTATCAGGCGCGGCTGATGGAGCACCTGGAAAACCGGGGCCTGCTCGACCGCCGGGTGGAGCTGCTGCCCGACACCAAGGCGCTGTCCGAACGCCAGGCCCGCGGCGAACCGCTGACGCGCGCCGAGATCGGCGTATTGGTCTCCTATGCCAAGCTGGTGCTCTTCGGCGACATCATGGCGACCGACCTGCCGGCCGACCCGCATTTCGAGCAGACGCTGATCGATTATTTTCCGGCCGAGATGCAGAAGAAATACCGTTCCGAGATCTGCGATCACCGCCTGCGTGCCGAGATCATCGCCACGGAACTGGCCAATGACGCAATCAATCGCGGCGGGCCGGCCTTCATCGTGCGCCAGCAGGACATGACCGGGCGCTCGGCCGTCGAGGCTGCGCGCGCCTTCGCCATTGCCCGCGACGGCTATGAACTCGATGCGCTCTATGCCAGCGTGGATGCGCTCGACAACAAGATGCCGGGAAAGGCGCAATTGGGGCTTTATGCCCGCATTGCCCGCACCGTGATGAACGCCACCGCATGGCAATTGCGCAACGGCGACGCCGGTGAACCCGTCGAATCGGTGGTGGAAAGCCTGCGCAAGGGCCGAAAGGCGCTGGAAGCGGATCTGGCCGGCCTCCTGCCGGACTTCATGAAGGAACGGCTGGCCGACCGTTCCGCCCGCATGAAACATGACGGCACGCCTGCGGATCTGGCCAAGCGGATCGCGCTTCTGGGTGCCGAGGAACTGATCCCGGACATGATGCTCGTGGCCCGCGCATCCGGCGCCGACCTGCGCAAGGCCGCCCATGCCTTCTTCGCCGTGACCGACCTGTTCCGGCTTGGTCGCATCGAGGATGCCGCCCGGGCGATTTCGACCGGCGACTACTATGACGGACTTGCGCTTTCGCGCGCCGGTGCCATGATCGATGCTGCGCGCCGGGGCATCACCATTTCGGTTCTCTGCGACCATGGCAGCGGGGACGATCCCGTGGGGGCATGGCAGGAGGCCAATGAGGGGCGGATCCGGCGCACGCGTGAACGCATTCAGGCGCTGCTGGAATCGGGTGATCTGACCGTCTCGCGCATGACGGTGGCCGCCGGCCTGATGGGCGATCTCGCCGGGGCATGAATCGACCGCCATGGGCGGCAACGGGGACGGGACAAGATGAGCGAATTCGCGCTGCCGCCGGCCGGCCGCAAGGGTATCTGGGGCTGGATGCTTTTCGACTGGGCCGCGCAACCCTTTTTCACGGTGGTGACCACCTTCATCTTCGGCCCCTATTTCATCTCGCGCATGGCCTCCGATCCCGTGGCCGGGCAGGCCGCTTGGGGCTTTGCGGTAGCCGCCGGCGGACTGTTCATAGCCATCCTGTCGCCGGTCCTGGGCGCCATTGCCGACCATACCGGCCCGCGCAAGCCGTGGATCGGCGTCTTTGCCGTCATCAAGATCCTGGCCCTGTTCACGCTGTGGTGGGCCGAGCCCGGAGCCAGCCTTTTCTGGGTGGCGGCCGCCTTCACACTGGCCACCGTGGCGGCCGAATTTTCCATTGTCTTCAACGATTCCATGATGAACCGGCTGGTACCGGAAAAGGAGATCGGCCGCATCTCCAACACCGCCTGGGGGCTGGGCTACATGGGCGGCATGATCGTGCTGGTCTTCGTCATCCTCTTTCTCGCCGCTTCTCCGGAAACGGGCCGCACCCTGATCGGCATCCCGCCGCTCTTCGGCCTCGATCCGGTCCAGGGCGAGGACGCCCGCGCCACCGGCCCCATCGCCGCGCTCTGGTATCTCGTCTTCATTCTGCCGATGTTCCTGTTCACGCCCGATGCCCGCCAGGGAACCAGCACCACGAATGCCGTGGCCGCGGGGCTGGCGGATATCAGCCAGACCTTTCGCGAATTGCGCAAACGCGCCGGCATTGCCCGCTTCCTGATCGCCCGCATGATCTACCAGGATGGCGTCAACGCGCTCCTGGCGCTGGGCGGCGGCTTTGCCGCAAGCATGTTTGCCTGGTCGATCACCGAGATCGGCCTGTTCGGGATCATCCTCAACATCGTCGCCATTCCCGGATGCCTTATCGCCGGGCGCTTCGACGAGGTCTTCGGCTCCAAGCGCATCGTGCTGATCTGCGTCGCGATGCTGTTCGTCGCCACCATCGGCATCGTCTCCACCGGGCCGGGCTTCACCGCGTTCGGCCTTGTCGAGTTCGGCGGCGCCGATACGGGCGGTCTGTTCGGCACGCCGGCCGAACTGGCCTATATCGGTTTCGGCCTGCTCATCGGTGCGGCCTTCGGGCCGGTGCAGGCCTCCTCGCGCTCCTATATGGCCCGCTCGGTCACACCCGATGAAGCCGGACGCTATTTCGGCATCTATGCGCTCGCCGGCCGGGCAACCAGTTTCCTGGCGCCCTTCCTCGTCGCAACCGTCACCCAGACCGCCGCGTCGCCCCGCGCCGGCATGGCCGTCATCTGCCTGTTCTTCATCGCCGGCTTCGTCATCCTGTTCAGCGCGCCGAAACCGGCGGAAAACCGTTCGGCGGCGCTGGCCTGAACGGCAAAAAGCGAAAGGCCGCCCCTGCCGGGACGGCCCTGTGCATGACGGCAAAGCGCTTCCGGTTATTCGGAAGCGGCTTCCTCGGCCGGCGCGGCGGCAGCTTCGGCAGCGGCAGCGGCCGCTTCTTCCTCGCGCTGCTTCTGCTCTGCAATGCGCTCCTGCGCCTTCTTGCCCGGCTCGGCCTTTTTCGGGTTGCTGCGCTCGGGGCGCTTGGCAATGCCGGCCTGGTCGAGGAAACGCAGCACGCGGTCGGTCGGCAGTGCGCCGTTTTCCAGCCAGTGCTTGATGCGCTCCTCGTTCAGGGTGATGCGGTCGCCGTCCTTGGGCAGCATCGGGTTCCAGGCGCCGACGCGCTCGATGAAGCGGCCGTCGCGCGGGGCACGCACGTCGGCAATGACGATGTGATAGTACGGGCGCTTCTTGGAGCCAGCGCGGGCCAGACGGATTTTCAGTGCCATGGTCTACTCCTGTCGATTCTGATCCGTTTCAATGCATGCATGCCTTCGGGTCTTCCCTCAGGCGGTCTGTTCATCCTCCGCAGCACGGGCCGCGATGGCCTCGTGATGGCGGATCACCTCCCTGATGATGAAGGCGAGGAATTTCTCGGCGAAGTCGGGATCCATGCCCGCCTCGTCGGCCAGCCGGCGCAACCGCTCGATCTGCCGCGCCTCGCGGTCGGGATCGGATGGCGGCAGGTCGTGCTGCGCCTTCAGCTCGCCCACCTTCTGGGTGCAGCGGAAGCGTTCTGCCAGTGTGTGGATCAGCACCGCGTCGAAATTGTCGATCGACCGGCGCAGGTCCTTCAGCACGTCGCGGGCGCGCGCAATGTCTTTGTTGTCGCTCATTGCGCCCTCATTTCTTCTTCCCGGGCATGCCCGGCAGCTTCGGCCCGCCCAGCCCCGGCAATCCGCCCGGCAAACCGGGACCGCCAAGGCCCGGAAGTTTCGGCGCGCCGCCGCCGCCCATGCCCATGGCCTCGGCCTGTTTCTGCAGCGCTTCCAGTTCCTTCGGGCTCATTTTCGAAAGGTCGGGCATGCCGCCCATCCCGCCCATCCCGCCAAGGCCCATCTTGCTGGCCATGCCGCCCATCAGCCCGCGCATCATGCCGCCCTTTCGGCCCTTGCCGCCCATTGCCTTCATCATGTCGGCCATCTGGCGGTGCATCTTGAGCAGCTTGTTGATCTGCGCGGCATCGGTGCCGGAGCCAGCGGCGATGCGTTTCTTGCGGCTGTGCTTGAGAAGGTCGGGATTGGACCGCTCCGCCGGCGTCATCGACTGGATGATGGCGATCTGGCGTCCGAACATCCTGTCGTCCATGCCGGCAGCGGCCATCTGGTCCTTCATCTTGCCCATGCCGGGCATGAGTCCCATGATGCCGCCAAGCCCGCCCATGTTCTGCATCTGGCGAAGCTGGTCGGCGAGGTCGTTCAGGTCGAACTTCCCCTCCTGCATCTTCTTCGCCATGGCGGCGGCTTTTTCCTGATCGATGGTCTCGGCAGCCTTTTCGACCAGGCTGACGATATCGCCCATGCCCAGGATGCGGTCGGCGATGCGCTTGGGGTGGAATTCCTCCAGCCCGTCCATCTTCTCGCCCGTGCCGATCAGCTTGATCGGCTTGCCGGTCACGGCGCGCATCGAAAGGGCGGCGCCGCCGCGCCCGTCGCCGTCCATGCGGGTCAGCACGATGCCGGTAATGCCGACGCGCTCGTCGAAATTCCGCGCCAGGTTGACCGCGTCCTGACCGGTCAGCGAGTCCGCGACCAGAAGGATTTCATGCGGGTCCGACACCTTTCGGATATCGGCCATTTCCACCATCAGCGGCTCGTCTATATGCGTGCGTCCGGCCGTATCGAGGATGACGACGTCATGGCCGCCGAGTTTCGCCGCCTGGACGGAACGCTTTGCGATGGCGACCGGATCCTGGCCAGGCACGATCGGCAATGTCGCCACGCCCGTCTGTTCGCCGAGCTGCCTGAGCTGCTCCTGCGCGGCCGGGCGCCGTGTGTCCAGCGAGGCCATGAGCACCTTCTTGCCCTGGCGCTCGGTCAGCCGTTTGGCGATCTTGCCGGTGGTTGTCGTCTTGCCCGATCCCTGCAGGCCGACCATCATGATGACGACAGGCGCCGGCGCGTTGAGGTCGATGGCCTCGCCTTCCGACCCCAGCATCTCGACCAGTTCGTCATGAACGATCTTGACGACCTGCTGGCCCGGCTTGATCGACTTGAGCACATCCTGGCCCACGGCCTTGGCGCGCACCCGGTCGGTGAAGGAACGCACCACGTCCAGCGCGACGTCGGCCTCGATAAGGGCGCGGCGCACCTCGCGCAGGGCCGCCGAAACATCTGCCTCGGAAAGCGCGCCGCGGCCGGTAAGGCCGTTCAGGATTGATCCGAGCCGGTCGGATAAGCTCTCAAACATCGTCCAGTCCTTGGGTTCCGGGGTTCATGCCCCCGGAGATAACCATCGCAGCGCGGAATTCCAATCGCCAAAACGGTTCGGCGCCCGGGGGCGCATCGCGCTGCCGGGCGTTGACCTCCAGGTTTGCGGGGCGTCCCGCCTCCTGGTCGGCGCGTCGGAGTTCTCACTCGTCGCGGAAAGTCGAACGCGGTGCATAGTCGGGGAACGCCACGGAGTCAACCCGGCTGCCGAAATGCACGGTACTGCCACGCGATTGCCATGTTTGCCTGCAGGAATTGCATTTCCTCTTGTTGCCGGTTTCAGGCATTGCCCCGGATGACAAGAAGCGCAATCACTGGCAAATTCACGCCGGGGCTGACGATTCATTCTATCCGGAGGACCTACCGATGACCATCCGACGCCACGCCATGGCCACGGCCGTAGCTTGTGCCTTTCTCATGGCACCCGGCGCCGCGTTTGCAGCCAAGTGCGGAAACACATCGTCCGGGTTCGATGCCTGGAAGCGGCAAATGGCCGGCGAGGCGCAATCCGCCGGCGTCGGCCAGCGCGGCATCGCCGCCCTGATGGCGACACGCTACGCCAATGATACGATCCGCGCCGACAGGGGCCAGAAAAGCTTCAAATACTCGCTGAAGAAATTCATGCAGGTACGCGGCGCCAACACCATTGTCGCCAAGGGCAAACGGCTGAAGAAGTCCAAGGCATCGCTGCTGAAGCAGATCGAGGCCCGCTATGGCGTGCCCCCCGGCCCGCTGATCGCCATCTGGGGCATGGAAACGGCCTTTGGCGGCTTCCAGGGCAATTCCAATCTGCTTTCCGCCACCGCCACGCTGGCCTACGATTGCCGCCGGTCCGATTTCTTCACCGGTCACCTTCTGGCGGCGTTGAAGCTGGTGGATCGCGGCGTTCTGTCCAGTTCGACCGTGGGCGCCAAGCATGGTGAATGGGGCCAGACCCAGTTCCTGCCCGGTTCCGTCGCCCGCTACGGCGTGGATTTCGATGGCGGCGGGCTGAACCTGTCGCGCTCCTCCGCCGATGCGCTGGCATCGACGGCCAATTTCCTGCGCGCCCATGGCTGGCGTCCGGGCGCCGGCTACCAGCCCGGCCAGCCGAATTACCGTGCCATCCAGGGCTGGAATGCCGCCGGCGTCTATCAGCAGGCCATCGCCATCATGGCATCGCAGATCGACGGCCGGTAGGGCACTCGGCAAACCATGAGAAAGGCCGGCCTTCGCGCCGGCCTCGATCCCGCACAACAAGGCTCGCTTACGAGCCCTCGCAGTCCTCGCCCGTTTCGGCCTGCTCGCTGCGCACGACCTGGTCGCCAGCGAATGCGAATGTTTCGCGCGTTTCCACCGCGCTGCCGGGAAAACGGTAGCAGACCACCACGGTGGCGGTGTCCGCGCCCGCCGCATCCAGCCGCCAGTCGATCGATCCGCCCGCGATTGCCTCGCGCCATTCCGGCAGGCTTTCCAGAAACGCATCCCTGTTTTGTTCGATGCCGATGTCTTCCAGCACGAAGACGGCCTCATCCGCGATGAGCGGTGCAAGCACGGTAGCGTCGCCGGCTGCCAATCCGTCATACCAGCGCGCCAGGACATTGGCCGGGTCGGCCAGCACCGGACCGGACACGATCAGATACAGGGCGAAAGCTGCAAGGCGGAAAACGGGGCGCATGGGTCTTGCCTCACCAGAGAAGCAGGGATTGAGAAGAAGGTGAACGCACGCCGTTCAGGCCTTGTCTTTCCCGGCCGGTTCCATTCCTTCGGCCAGCATTTCCGGCGCCAGCCGTTCGAAATCACCGCTTTGGGCGTTCATCACCCACAATTCACCGGTGGAAATGTCGAACCACGCGCCGTGCAGCGCGAGCCGGCCTTTCTTTTCAAGGATGTCGACACAGGGAAAGCTGCGCAGGTTGTTGAGCGAATAGCGGATCGAGATCCGTTCCAGCGCCGTCTGCTTTTCCGTGCCGGTCATGAAGGTATAGGAGCCGACAGCCTCGGATGCAGGGCCGAGCAGACCCATCCACTTGCCGATGAAGTCACCCGGTGACAATGGCTCCGCCCCGCTCGTCAACGCAGCCGATATGCCGCCGCAGCGCCCGTGGCCGAGAACGAGTATGTTCTTGACCCTGAGGCTCTGAACCGCGAATTCGAGTGCCGCCGATGTCGAATGATATTCACCGTCCGGCTTGTAGGGCGGCACCAGGTTGGCCACATTGCGCACCACGAACAGTTCGCCCGGCAATGCATTGAAGATCATTTCCGGCGCGGCGCGCGAATCGCAACAGGCGATGACCATGGTTTCCGGCTTCTGCCCTTCCCGCGCCAGCGTCTGGTAGCGCTCCGTTTCGACGGTGAAGCGCCCCTGCATGAAATCGCGATACCCTTGGGCAAGGGAAGTGGGGAATGTGGTCATCGTCTGCGCCTCTGGTCCATGCCGATGCCCGATCAAGCCCCCTGCGCCGCCCCTGTCAAGCGCGAATGCAGACGGGTATTCCGTGCGCATCGGTCAGCGGCGGGTCCGGGAAGGCTTCGGTCAGGCCCTTTTCATGCCGCCGCGCGATCATCAGGCAGGCCAGCGCGTCCAGGCAATCGTCCGCGCCCGCACCGGGCGGCGCGGACGCCGCCACCAGCGCCTCCGGCAGGCCATGCCGCATCAGCAGGCCACGCCGCTCGGCCATGCCCGGTGGATGGATACGGCCCTTGAGCTTTTTCGGCAGCGTCATCGCCTTTTCGCCATTGAGACGCCAGAAGGCCAGTTCCGGATGGCATTCGATCACGCGGTCGCGCAGGTCGCGGGAGGCCCGAAGCAGGATGTCGATCTCGCGGATCTTGGGAAACAGCGTGAACGCCTGAAAGGCCAGCCCGCGCGGCGGGTCCGATGTCTGCCGCGCCACCCGGTCGGCCCGCAGGCGCGCCGCGCGCATCGCATTCCAGTCGGCAAACGGCCCCGGTTCGGCATAGACGGCGGCGCGCGAGGGAATGGAGAAGACGCTGGACTGGCGCGCGCCCAGATGCGGCCGGATCGCCTGTTCCGGTCCGCGGCCGCCGCGCCCGATGCGCTCCGGCAGGCCGATCGGCATGTCGACGGCAACAATGGCATGCGGCCCCAGCGTTTCCATCAGTCCGGCGAAGGAGGCGAATACCGCCAGGACCGGTTCGCACCCGGCACGCTCGATGGCCGCCACCCAACCGGCCTTGCATCCATCGACGCCGGCCAGAACGCCGTTCATGTCTTCACCCGCCGCGGCGCGGGGCGCGCAAGCTGGCGCATCGTGACCATGGCCAGAGGATGTTTCAGACTGTCGGCCTCCTGTTCCAGGAGAAGCTCGTCCGATCCGGCGCGCACCGACCGGTTGAGCACTTCGAACACCGAGGCCGTGGCCTTTTCCAGGGCCTTGCCTTCGTCGTCGCCACCGAGCAGCCGCGCCAGGAACAATGCGGCGGTCAGGTCGCCGGGACCGTTCGGCGCCTGGGGGATCAGCCTGTGCTCGGCCAGGAGCGCGCGCCGCGGCGTCACGAGAAGATTGGCCGTGGAATCCGCCATCATGGCATGAGCGGATGTGACGAGCAGGCGCGCAGGACCCGTTTCCGGTGCCGCGCGGAGGATATCGCCATTGGTGCCGAGTTGGCGGCCAACCAGCCATTCCAGTTCGAACCGGTTCGGCGTGGCGATGTCCGCCACCCGAAGCAGGCGGTCGCGAATTGCCGCCGCGGTGGCTTCGGGTACGTAAAGACCGTCCTTGTCGCCGATCACCGGGTCGCAGACATGGATCAAACCGGGTTGCTTGTCCTTCAGCGCCGCAACAAGGTCGGCAACTGCGCCGGCCTGCCCGGCATCGCCGAGATAGCCCGTAAGGACGGCGGCAAGTTCACCGGCCCATGGCGCGCGCGCCAGATCCTGCATGAAGGCGCGGAATTGATCCGGCGGCGGCACGATGCGCGTTGCCGGCCCATGCCCCGGATGCCAGGGCAGCAGAACGGTCGGCGCGGCCCAGACCGGGAAACCCAGCGTTTCGAGCGCGAAGACCGCCGCCCGGTTGCCGACCGAACCGCGCGCGACATGGCTGGAAACAACCAGCACCGCCTTTCCCTGCACCATTGTCCCGTCCCTTCAGGCACACCAGCATGGCCCGTTATGGCATGGCGGAACGCCATTGCGAACCGGACAAGCCTGTGGGTGGTGCAAAGGTGCATCTTGGCGCAAGGGCCGCTCTCCTCTATGGTTAAGAAACCATGAACACGCTGAGCATCGACATACGGCGCGCAGAGCCGGAAGACGCAGCTGCCATCTCCGATGTGCATCTTCACGCATGGACAGGTGCCTATGCCGGCATCATCCCGCATGGAGCGCTATCCCGCATGATCGCCCGGCGCGGGGTGCAATGGTGGGACCATGCCATCCGCCGGGCTGCCTCGGTGCTGGTCGTCGAGATCGGCGGCGTCATCGCGGGCTATGCGACGCTTGGCCGGAACCGTGCGAAGGAACTCGCTCAACAGGGCGAGATTTACGAGCTCTACATCCTGCCCGAGTATCAGGGCATCGGCCTCGGCTCCCGCCTGTTCGATGCGGCCCGTGCCACGCTGGAAGACCATGGCCTCAACGGCATGGTTGTCTGGGCGCTGGAAGAAAACGACATCGCCCAGGCCTTCTATTTCTCGCGCGGCGGCGAAGACGTGGCCGAGGGGGTCGAGGTGTTCGATTCCAGGGCCCTCCGCAAGGTCGCCTTTGTCTGGAACTGATCGGATTCGCCGATTTGCCGGCGCGGCTTTTTTCGCATCGCGTTGGACTTATGCGGCATTGCACAATGGCCAAGGCTCGTCTATCGGGGACGCAACGACAAACCCCGGAGTGATCCATGCGTATTGACGCCATTTCCATCGGCAACAACCCGCCGGAAGACATCAATGTCATCATCGAAGTCCAGGTCGGCGGCCACCCGATCAAGTACGAAATGGACAAGGAAGCCGGCACGCTCGTCGTTGACCGTTTCCTCTACACGCCGATGACCTATCCAGGGAATTACGGCTTCGTTCCCCACACCCTGTCGGAAGACGGCGATCCCATCGACGTCCTGGTTTGCAACACCCGTCCGCTCGTGCCGGGATGCGTCATCAATGTCCGCCCCATCGGCGTTCTCGTCATGGAGGACGATGGCGGCAAGGACGAGAAGGTCATCGCGGTTCCCACGCACAAGCTGACCAAGCGCTATGACAGCGTCGAGAACTACGACGACATGCCCGACATCACGCTCAAGCAGATCGAGCATTTCTTCGAACACTACAAGGATCTGGAACCCGGCAAGTGGGTCAAGATCGGCGGCTGGCAGGACAAGGATGCGGCAAAGCGCATGATCCTGGAAGCCGTCGAGCGCGCCAGGGCGGAAAAGGCCTGACCCGGCGGATCAGGTTCGTGACATGACAGGAGCCGGGCCCGCAAGCCCGGCTTTTTCATGCCGGTCCCGTCATTCCTGCCGGTGCCGCGACGTTGAGGGCAGAGCCACAGTGCCCGCGCGAACGATCGGCTCGTCCCGCCAGCAGGCGAAACCCCGCGCGTGGCGGTCCGCCAGGTCGCGCGCCTGCCGGTTGTGGCCGGAATTGCCTGTCGCCACCACATAGCCCACGACGCAGCCCTCACGCTCGCCCGGCTGCCCCACCTTTTCCACCACCAGAACCTGCACCGGTTTGCCGGCATCGCCGGTCGACACCGTCCAGCGATGAATCGTGGCGAAGGGAACGCCGCGCTCCACACGCCATTCGATCGTGTCCGATACCGAGTTGAACCCGCCGAAGCTCTCCCAGCTGTCCGCTACGCCACCTGGCGCAAACCCGTAGAAAAGGCTGTCGCGCAGATCGCCATAGGAAAGGTGGACCGGATAGTCGCGATAACCGGGACAGAGCATTTTCGCCCAGTCACCGCCCTCCTCTTCCGCCGGCCGGTCGATCACCGTGCAGCCATTCTGCGTATCGAGCTTCGTATAGACGCTGTCCGGCGCGGCGAAAGTCGGAAAAGCAATCAGCGGCAATACCAGCATTGCAGCGGCGAAGGACAGGAAAAGGCGCATCGGCAGCGTCTCCGGCAGGTTGGACCGGTGCCAGTTTGCCAGAGGTCACCGCGTGGCGACAATCAGTTTTCGCCCGCAAGCTGCTGCACTTGCCGGGCCAGCGCCTCACCATCTCCGGAAATGGTCACGGTCTTCAACCGCGATGTCCCGCCGGCCGTGACCGAAACGGTCGAAGCCGGAACGCCGAGCCAGCGCGCGACGAGCTTTTCCAGCGCCGCATTGGCCTTGCCCTTCTCCGGCACCGCGCGCACCCGCGCCTTCAGGTGCACCGCCCCGTCGGCGGATGAGCCGCAGCCTTCCACAGCATCGCGCGCGGCCTTGGGCGTGAGGCGCACGAACAGCTCGAGGCCGCCAGCGCCCTGCCGGAAACAACCGCCGCTCACAGCACTGCGGGCGCGATGGTCGTCCAGATGAAACGCTGCAGGAAGAAGATGATGAGGAACAGGACGATCGGTGAAAGATCGATGCCGCCAAGATCGGGCAGGATGCGCCGGATCGGCCGCAGCAGCGGTTCGGTCGCCTTGTAGAGGAAATCGCCGATCATCGCGACGAACTGGTTGCGCGAATTGATCACGTTGAAGGCGAACAGCCAAGAATAGATCACCATGGCGATCAGGATCCAGGAATAGATGTCCAGCGCCAGGTTGAGTGTCTGCAGAAAGGCCAGCATGGTCTCGGTCCGTTTGTCGTATCTGTCATGTAGCCACTGGTTTGGCGGGCGGCAAGTCCGCCCGCGCGCCAAGGACGCATCAAGCGCGATGCGATGCCACGCTTTCGCTTGACAGCATGCACGCCACTCCCATAAATGCGCCTCACTGGAACGGGGCCGTAGCTCAGCTGGGAGAGCGCGTCGTTCGCAATGACGAGGTCAGGGGTTCGATCCCCCTCGGCTCCACCAGTTCTTCTCTTCTGATGAATTATTCCGTATTTTCAATGCTTTGATATTATCGCGCGCCTCTGCGCGGGCCGGGCGCTTGACCTTGCCGTAGCTGGAACCACTATCTTTCCGGCATGACACACGAACATCACCACTCCCATGGCCATGCTGGTCATGCCCCGTCGGGCGATGCCGTCACGGATCCGGTCTGCGGAATGACGGTGACGCCGGGCGCTCAGACGCCTACCGCATCCTACAGGGGCGAGGTCTTCCATTTCTGTTCGGGGAAATGCCATGACCGGTTCGAGGCCGACCCTTGGCACCATGCCAGCCGTCGCGCCACCGGCAGGACCGGCATGGACGGCAAGGCACGGCAATACACCTGCCCGATGCACCCGGAGATCATCCGCGACGAACCCGGAAGCTGCCCGATCTGCGGAATGGCGCTGGAACCGGTCACCGCAGCACCGGACGAGAAGAACGAGGAACTCGTCGACTTCACCCGGCGCATGTGGATCGCCGTGGCGGCGGCGGTGCCGCTCATGATCCTGACCATGGGCTCTATGATCGGCATGCCCGTCCGCGACTGGATCGGCCACCAGTTCGCCGGTTACATCGAGTTCGTCCTCGCCACGCCCGTGGTCCTCTGGGTCGCCCTGCCATTTTTCAGGCGCGGCTGGTCCTCCGTCGTCAATGTCTCCCCGAACATGTGGACCCTGATCTCGCTCGGCGTCGCGGCGGCCTATGTCTACTCCGTCTTCGCCGTCTTCCTGCCTGGCCTGTTCCCGGCCGACTACCGCGGTGAAGGTGGCGTCGGCACCTATTTCGAGGCCTCGGTGGTGATCGTCGCGCTTATCTTCGTCGGCCAGGTGCTTGAACTGCGGGCCCGCGAAAAGACCGGCGACGCGATCCGCGCGCTCATGGACCTGGCGCCGAAGACGGCACGCAGGATCACGTCCGATGGCGACGAATACGACGCTCCGCTGGAAAACATTCTGGCCGGCGACCGCTTGCGGGTCCGGCCCGGCGACAGCGTCCCGGTCGATGGCGTTCTGGT
>JACKJV010000009.1 GCA_020637775.1 Brucellaceae bacterium
TGGCGGCGCCGCGGCGGCCAATGCAATGAACGAGATCATTGTCGAGGGCATTCGCGCCCTTGGCATCGGCAATGATGGGCTGATCACCGCGGCTGACGTCCGCGATGTGTCAGACCACATCCGGACCCACCATGCCGACAAGTTCATCCAGCTTCACGGGGATGACGAGGATGGCGTGGAGACGGGTTTCCATCTGGTGCAGGGCGACGGTGCATCCGGCATTCTTTTCGGCAGCAACGCGGTCAATCAGGTCGCCGACGGGCTTTACCATCTCGTCTTCGGCTATGACGGCAACAACATCATCAATGAGGACGGCAACCGGAATGCCTCGCTGGCAAAGCTGGCCTGGTGGTTGAACGAACTCCTCGAAGACGACCTTGCACAGGCCGCCAAGGGCAGCGGGGCTCTGGCCTCCGATGCCGATCCGCTCGCCGTGTCACGCACCGGAACCGGCCTCGATCAACTCATCGACATCATCGTGCAGGATCCCGGCCTTTCGCATCGCATATCGACATCGCAAATCCGGGACGGCGCGCAAGCCGCATCGGATATCAATGCGATCATCATCGATATCATCCGCGACAGGGGGCTGGCCAATGACGGCAGGATCAGCGCCGCGGATGTCTACGAGATCAATGCCGCGATTCGCTCCGATGCGGTCCTGCTGCAAAAATTCATGGCGCTGCATGGCGACGACGATGGCGATACGGAAAGCGGTTTCCATCTTGTGCAAGGGGATGGCGCGAGCGCGCGGCTGTATGCCGCCAACGCCGTGAACACGGTTGCCGACGGTCTCTACCACATCGGTTTCGGGATCGAGAAAGGCCGCTTTCTCAACGAGGACGGCGACAGGAATGCCTCCGTGACGACGGTGGCCGCGTGGCTCGACAATCTGCTTGATCCGGATCTGGCGCAGGGCGCTCTGGTCAACCTGTCTGTCGATCCGCTGCCAGGCGGCGCGACCGGCACCGGGCTTGATGTGCTGGTGGATATCATCGAGACCGATATCGGCCTGGACCGGAAGATCGCGGTCAGCGACATCGCAGGCGGTGCGCAGGCCGCCAACATCCTGAACCAGCTTCTGCTCGACGGCCTTTTTGCGACCGGTGCTGCCAATGACGGCCGAATCACGGCAGCCGACATGCGTGATGTGAACACCTGGCTGCGCTCGGATGCCGGGCGCCTGGCGGAATTCATCGATGCCCATGGCGATGACGAGGACGGTGTTGAGACCGGTTTCCACCTCGTTCAGGACGACGGGGCGGTTGCACGGCTCTACGGAGAGAATGCCGTCAACACGGTTGCCGACGGCATCTATCACTTCGGCTTCGATATCGATGGCGGGCGTTTCCTCAATGAGGACGGTGCCAGGAACCAGACGGTCGAGGATGTGGCGGCATGGATCGACGGGCTGCTGAGCGACAGTGACATGGGCGCGCTTGCAAATGGCGCTGTCATGTCGTTCGTGACGGGCACGACCGGAACCGGTCTCGACGCGCTGGTCGACATCGTCAATGCCGATCCGGGCCTTGAACTGCGCATCGCCACGTCGCAGATCGCCGGTGGAGCGGCGGCAGCCGATGGCCTCAACGCGCTGGTCCTGGAGGGCATCAGGGCCGTCGGCGCTGCCGATGACGGTGTCATAACCGGGATCGATCTGCATGACGTCAATCAGTGGATCCGCGCCGACGCCGCGCGCCTGGCAAGCTTTGTCGCGTTGCATGGAAACGATGAGGCCGGTGTGGAAACCGGTTTTCACCTGATTCAGGACGACGGCAGCCGGACCACGCTTTTCGGGCGCAGTGCCATCGACACGGTGATGGACGGCATTTACCACATCGGCTTCGAGATCGAAGGCGGCCGGTTCCTGAACGAGGATGGCAACAGGAACGCCTCGGTGGACCAGGTCGCCTTCTGGCTCAATGAATTGCTGAAGGACGATCTTGTCAGTGGGGTCTTGCGCAATCCGGATGCCGATCCGTTGAATGTCGATCTCGACGCCCTTGCCGCGCATATCGTGTTTGTGCACGAGGGTGACGTTGATGTGGACAATGGTACGGGCTACGTCGTCACCGGTCACCAGGACCAACTGCAACTGGAGGCCGGAACGCTCGTTTTCGACTTCACTGCCGACACGCCGGAGGATGGCGGACGCGACGTCCTTTTTTCCAAGGACGGCAGCGGTTTTGGCGCCGGCGGCGACACCACCATCTGGGTCGAGCGCAATGACATCCACATCCGCTTCCAGACGGACAGCGAATCCGTCTACCTGAAAGCCAGGGATGTGGTGGAGCCGGGGAGCACCCATGCGCTGGCCTTCTCCTTCGATGGCAAGGAGGCAACGCTCTATCTCGACGGCGTCCGTCTTGACGCCGAGGCTGCTTCCGCGACCTGGGAGGGCAATGACCGGGAGATCGGCATTGGCGTGAACATCTGGGCGCGCAGCGCCAGTCGCCCGGACTGGACCGCCGATCCCCATGATGGACGGGTTTCAAACGTCACCGTCTTCGACAAGGCGCTTTCCAGTGCCGAAATTCAGGCGTTTACCGGCGCCGTGCCGCAGGCTACCGCCTTGGCTGGTGCGCCGGCCGCGTCCGCCAGCCTGCCGGCAGGCTCGACGGGAACCGGCCTCGACGCGGTCATCGATGTCATCGTCCATGACGTCGGCCTTGCAAGGCGGTTGCCGCCGGAAGAAGTGGCCGGCGGAGCCGCCGCCGCCGACGGCATGAACCACATCATTGTCGAGGCGATCCGGGCCACCGGACTTGGCAATGACGGCCGCCTGACGGCCGATGACGTTCGGGACCTGTCGGACTGGATCGCCGACAATCGGGCAGACGCCTTCATCGCCTTCCATGGCGACGATGAGGAAGGAATCGAGACCGGCTTCCATCGGGTGCAGAGCGACGGGGCGCAGACCCGGATGTATGGCGACAATGCCGTCAATACGGTCTTTGACGGCATCTATCATCTCGTCTTCGGTTACGAAGGCAGGAACATCATCAATGAAGACGGCAACCGCAATGCCTCCCTGGAAGACATTGCCTGGTGGCTCGACTCCCTGCTTTCGGAGGATCTCGACGCCGCGGCCAACGGCACCGGCGCGCTGTTCAACGCTGATGCGGATCCGCTCGCCGTCGCGACAACCGGCACCGGGCTTGACCTCCTGGCCGGCATCGTGTTCGACGATCCGGGCATCGAGCGCAACGTCGCGACATCAGGGCAGGTCGAGGGCATCGATGCCGGCATGGCGATCAGCCGGTTGATCCTCGATGGCATCGCGACATACGGGCTGGCCGATGACGGCACCATCACGGCCTCCGATGTCCTGGCCATCAACCAGTGGATCCGCTCCGATCCCACCCGCATTGATGCCTTCGTCGCCGCGCATGGTGATGACGAGGATGGCGTGGAAACAGGCTATCACCTGTTGCAGAACGATGGCGGCCAGACCCTTCTGTTCGGCGAAAACGCCCTCGACACGGTGTTCGACGGCATTTTCCATATCGGGTTCGAAGTGGAGAACGGCCGGTTCCTGAACGAGGATGGCAACCGCAATGCCTCCGTCCAGACAGTCGCCTACTGGCTCGATGAACTGCTCGCCGCCGATCTTCAGGCCGGGACGCTGGCCACCGGAAACGCACCATCCCCGGGCGGCACGGGTACCGGCCTCGATCACCTGGTTTCCGTCATTATGGACGATCCCGGTCTCGAGGCGCGGATATCCGAATTCGATATCCGTGGCGGCGCCGAAGCAGCAAATGAACTCAACGCGTTGATCGTGGAGGCGATCATCGGGACCGGGGTGGCCGTCAACGGCACCATCCGGACCGCCGACATTCATGAGATCAACCGCTATATTCGCGAGGACGCGGCCCGGTTCGATGCCTTCATGGCAGCCCATGGCGATGACGCCAACGACGTGGAAACGGGCTTCCACCTCGTCCGGAAGGACGGGGCGACGACCCTGCTATACGGTTCGAACGCCATCGATTCCGTTGCCGACGGCCTGTACCATATCGGGTTCGAGATTCGCGGCGACCGGCTTCTGAACGAGGACGGCAATGCCAATGCATCCCTGCAGACCGTCGCCGGGTGGCTCGACAGCCTCTTGTCGGAAACCGACATGGCCGCGCTGGCGGCCGCGTCCACCGTCAACCCCTATGTCCATGGCAGCAGCGGAACCGGGCTCGACATCCTGGTGGACACGATCACGGACGACGATCGCTTGCAGCAGCGCATTTCCACATCCGATATCCGCGCCGGCGCCGAGGCTGCCGATGGTCTCAACGCCATCATCCTGACGGCCATAAAAGCCACCGGCGCGGCCAATGATGGCACGATTTCCACCTTCGACATCTACGACATCAACCAGTATATCCGGTCCGACACGCAGACGCTGGCGCTGTTCACCGGATTGCACGGGGATGACGAGGAGGGCGCGGAAACCGGGTTTCACCTCGTCCAGGGCGATGGCGCGGTCTCCGAACTGTTCGGCAGGAATGCCGTCAACACGGTTGCCGACGGCATCTATCATATCGGGTTCGAGATCGATCGCGGCCGCTTCCTCAACGAGGACGGCGACAGGAATGCATCGGTTTCCACCGTCGCCGACTGGCTGAACGGTCTCTTGGGCCAGGACTTGCAGGACGGGGTGTTGCGCAACGAAGCGCTGACAGTCGGGAATGTCGATCTTGCCGCGCTGAAGGCGGGACAGGTGTTTGCGCTCGATGGACCGCTCACCGTCTCGCGTTCAGGCGGATACCATGAGGAAGTGTCGGCGCCGGCATTCGCGCTGGCCGAAGCCAGCGTGCTGGTCCGCTTCACGCCCGACGATACCGATGGCGACCGCGACACCCTGTTCTCGCGTGACGGATACGGCTACCAGGATGGCGGCCACCTGACGATGTATGTGCAGGGAGACGATCTTGTCGTCCGTTTCCAGACCACGGACAGGTCACACACCCTGGTCGCGCGCGACAGCATCGCTGCGGGTGAAACCCATGAGGCAGCCTTTACCTTCGGTGGCGGCGTGGCCCGCCTCTATCTCGACGGTGAGATCGCCGATCTGGAGGAAACCGGAGCGAACTGGCTGAACGCGGATGAAAACCTGGTTTTCGGTGGCAGTACCATGAACCGGACGGAGGACAACGATCGCATTGACAGCCTGTTTGACGGCAGGATCGAAGCCGGGCTGATCTTCGACAGCGTGCTCGACGGTGTTGCGATCCAGGCGGCATTTACAGATGATTATGCCGCCCTTTCCGATTTCGGAATCGTGTGAGAACAGCCGCCGGCCCCTCCAGATCCACGGTCGCGCGTCGCTGCCTTTTCTGGAAGCGGCGGATTTGCGCGGCGTTCGGCGCGGCTTGGGCTACCGGCATTGACAGACGGGGCAAACGATTTCGGGGGCAAACATGCCCCCGAACTCTGGACGACAGGTGTGTGGCATACCGCTCAGAGGCGGGTTCGGGTCAACTGCAGCCCGACGTAGAGCCGCAGGTGTCGCACTTCTCGCAGGTGCCGTTGCGCACCATGGTGAAGTTCTGGCATTCCGGGCAGGAATTGCCCGTATAGCCCTGCATGATCGCCTTGGCGCGCCGGTCGTTCTCCACCTTCTTCGCCTCCGCCTTGGCGGCTTCCGCCTCGTTCTGGGCGTCGTCGGAGAACAGTTCCTCCATCTCCGCCTCGTCCTCGAACTCCTTCGCGCGTTCTTCGTAGTCGCGCTTGAAGGCGGTCGATTCCTCGCGCAGTTCCAGCACGTTCGACTTCGCCGCCACCGCGACGGCCGCCGCGCCGGAGACGGCGCGCATCGGCGCCGAACCCGGTGCCTTCGGGGCAGGGGTGGTCGCCGAGCCCTTCGGCGTTTCCGTACCGGTCACCACTTTCAGCGAGGCGCCGCGGGTCAGGCCCTTGGAGACCGGCTGAAGCTTGCCCTCGGTGATGCCCTTGCCGAGTGCGGTGTTGGTGAAGTCCGAGGTGTCGACATGGGCGAGATCATGCCGGCCGAGATAGGACACGGCCAGTTCACGGAAGGTGTAGTCGAGAATGGACGTGGCGTTCTTGATGGCATCGTTGCCGATGACCATGCCGGCCGGCTCGAACTTGGTGAAGGTGAAGGCCTCGACATATTCCTCCAACGGCACGCCATATTGCAGGCCGAGCGAGATGGCGATGGCGAAGTTGTTCATCATCGCGCGGAAGGCAGCACCTTCCTTGTGCATGTCGATGAAGATTTCGCCCAAGCGTCCGTCATCGAATTCGCCGGTGCGCAGATAGACCTTGTGGCCGCCGACCACGGCCTTCTGGGTATAGCCCTTGCGCCGGTTCGGCAATTTCTCGCGTTCGCGCGATACCTTCTCGACGATGCGCTCGACGATCTTTTCCGTGACGGCTGCCGCCGCGGCTGCCTTCGGCGCCTCGACGATGGCTTCCAGCGTGTCCTCCTCATCCTCCTCGTCCTCGATCAGCGAGGCATTGAGCGGCTGCGACAGCTTGGAGCCGTCCCGGTAGAGCGCGTTGGCCTTCAACGCCTTTTTCCAGGAGCGCAAGTAGGCGCTCTTGCAATCCTCGACGGTCGCATCGTTGGGCATGTTGATCGTCTTGGAGATCGCGCCGGAAATGAAGGGCTGGGCCGCCGCCATCATGTCGATATGGCTTTCCACCGACAGATAGCGCTTGCCGATCTTGCCGCACGGATTGGCGCAATCGAAGACCGGCAGATGCGCTTCCTTCAGGAATGGCGCCCCTTCCAGCGTCATGGCGCCACAAACGTGGATGTTGGCGGCCTCGATCTCCTTCTTCGTGAAGCCCAGCGCCGGCAGCATCTCGAAGGAGAAGTCATCGAGCTGCTCATTGGTGAAGCCCAGCGTGTGCAGGCAGAAATCCTCGCCCAGCGTCCACTTGTTGAAGGCGAACTTGATGTCGAACGCGCTCTTGAGCGCCGTGTTCAGGGCTTCGATCTTGTCATCGGTGAAGCCCTTGGCCCTCAGGGCGGACGGGTTGATCCCCGGCGCCTGGTTCATGTTGCCATGGCCGACCGCATAGGCCTCGATCTCGGCGATCTGGCTCTCGCTGTAGCCGAGCGTGCGCAAGGCAGCCGGAACGGCGCGGTTGATGATCTTGAAATAGCCGCCGCCGGCCAGTTTCTTGAATTTCACCAGCGCGAAATCCGGCTCGATGCCCGTCGTGTCGCAGTCCATGACCAGGCCGATCGTGCCGGTGGGCGCGATGACCGTTGCCTGCGCATTGCGGTAGCCGTTCTTTTCGCCCAGCTCCAGCGCCTTGTCCCAGGCGCCGGTGGCATGCTCGATCAGTGCGGCATCGGGGCAATTGGCATGATCCAGCGGCACCGGCGCGACGGCCAGATCCTCATAGCCCTCACCAAGGCCGTGTGCGGCCCGGCGGTGGTTGCGGATGACGCGCAGCATGTGATCGCGGTTCGGCTTGTAGGCGGGGAAAGTGCCCAGTTCGCCGGCCATTTCCGCTGAAGTGGCATAGGCCACGCCGGTCATGATGGCCGTCAGCGCGCCGCAGATGGCGCGGCCTTGCGGGCTGTCATAGGGAATGCCGGAGGTCATCAGCAGGCCGCCGATATTGGCGAAGCCGAGACCCAGCGTGCGGTATTCGTAGGACAGCTTGGCAATCTGCTTCGACGGGAACTGCGCCATCATGACGGAGATTTCCAGCACGACCGTCCAGAGGCGCACGGCATGCTCGTAGTCGTCGATGCGGATGCGGCCCGTGTCCGCGTCCTTGAATTGCAGCAGGTTCAGCGAGGCCAGGTTGCAGGCCGTGTCGTCCAGGAACATGTATTCCGAGCACGGATTGGAGGCGCGGATGGGGCCGGCCGCCTTGCAGGTGTGCCAGTCGTTCATGGTCGTGTTGAAATGCAGGCCCGGATCGGCGGAAGCCCATGCGGCATGGCCGATCTTCTCCCACAGGTCGCGCGCCTTCAGCGTCTTCGCCACCTTGCCGTCGATGCGGTTGACGAGGTTCCAGTCGCCATCCTCTTCCACGGCACGCAGGAAATCGTCCTTCAGCGAGACCGAATTGTTCGAGTTCTGGCCGGAGACGGTCAGATAGGCTTCCGAATCCCAGTCCGTGTCATAGGTCTTGAACTCGATCGAAGTGTAGCCCTGGCGCGCGAACTGGATGACGCGCTTGACATAGTTCTCCGGCACCTGGTCGCGCTTGGCGTCCTTGATGGCGCGCTTGAGGGCCGAATTGAGCTTCGGGTCGTAGCAGTCGTCGTCATGGCCTGCGCAATTGACACAGGCCTTCATGATGGCGGCCAGATGCTTCTTGACGATCTTGGAGCCGGTGACGAGAGCGGCGACCTTCTGCTCCTCTTTCACCTTCCAGTCGATATAGGCCTCGATGTCGGGATGATCGATATCGACCACCACCATCTTGGCGGCGCGGCGCGTGGTGCCACCCGACTTGATGGCGCCGGCAGCCCGGTCGCCGATCTTCAGGAAGCTCATCAGGCCGGATGACTTGCCGCCGCCCGACAGTTTCTCGCCTTCACCGCGCAGGTGGGAGAAATTGGAACCCGTGCCCGACCCGTATTTGAACAGGCGCGCCTCGCGAACCCAGAGATCCATGATGCCGCCGTCATTGACGAGATCGTCGCCGACCGACTGGATGAAGCAGGCATGGGGCTGCGGATGCTCATAGGCGGAATCCGACTGCTTCAGCTTGCCCGTGAAGGGGTCGACATAGAAGTGGCCCTGGCCAGGGCCGTCGATGCCATAGGCCCAGTGCAGGCCGGTATTGAACCATTGCGGCGAATTGGGTGCGACCATCTGCGCGGCCAGCATGTAGGCCAGTTCGTCCATGAAGGCGGCGGCGTCTTCTTCCCCGTCGAAATAGCCACCCTTCCAGCCCCAATAGGTCCATGTGCCGGCCAGACGCGTGAAGACCTGCCGCGCATCGGTCTCGGATCCGTAGCGCTCCTCTTCCGGCAGGGCCGCCAGTGCCTTCTCATCGGCCACGGAACGCCACAGGAAGGACGGGACGTCGTTTTCCTCGACCTTTTTCAGGCGCGCCGGCACGCCGGCCTTGCGGAAATATTTCTGCGCCAGGATGTCGGCGGCGACCTGGGAAAAGCGGGCCGGCACGTCGATGTTTTCCAGCCGGAAAACGACAGAGCCGTCCGGATTGCGGATCTCGCTGGTCGCCTTGCGGAATTCCAGTCCGCCATAAGCTCCGCTTTCCGTCGTGGTGAACCGCCGTTCAATGCGCATCTGTCATGATCCCCTTGGTTTTCCGGTCCTCGCACCGGAGAAGCTAGATGTTGTGGCCCGTCCCGGCCGCTGCGACCAATGCCGGGCACATGGTGTACCGGCATCCGCCCGTTTCCCGTCCGGCGGTTTCCGCCGCTGGCCCAGACAGCCCCGCTTGCCTGCCCGCACCGGCGTTCCCGCCGCATATCCCCCACCTGATTTCATGATTCCCCCGATCAGGGAGCTTCACTCTATCTTGTGTGCAGTTTTGGCGCAAACACTAAATATAGTGTTAACGCCCCGTTTACGATTGACCGGTGGCCGCATGGTGGCACGCCGGACACAGCTTCGCCGTCACCGGAAAGCCGATTGACTCCCGAACTGACAGCACGCGTTACCTGATGGAAGACAGCACGCTTGACATGGCGCGCCCACGCCCGAACTCCGAACTTGAGGTTTATAAAAAGTGACTCGCCGGGACCGGTCAAGCACTCGTTCCTTGAAACTTGTGTGACGCTACATCTTGTATGTGGGAGGGTGTGGATAACGGGGAGGGCGCCGGAAATTATCCACCGCTTCGCGGTTCTGATCGATGCGCGCCGTTTCATTGCCCATGGCCGCCGCTGGCCTGGACCACGCGGCGGCAGGTCGCGCTTTGGCATGCCAGGGCCGCAACCTCAGGAGAACAGTCGCAGCACCGTGAAGATAAGGGCCGCCAGCACGGCAGCCGCCGGAACGGTGATGACCCAGGCAGCGGCGATCGTGGTCGCATGGGTCCTGCGGACCAGCCGCCGGCGCATGATCTCGTCGCGCGCGACCGGATTTTCCTCGCTTTCCTCGGCCGCTTCCCAGGCCTCTTCGAACACGCCTGCAGCGGCCTTGCGTTCGGCCCTGAGCTTGCCCTGCTTGCGCTCCAGATAGGCGCGGCGGCGCTTGGATTTTGCCGTGTACCATTCGCGGAAGAAGCCCACGCCGAACACCGCGCCGACCGCGATATGCGTGGAGGAAACCGGCAGGCCGAGCCAGGAGGCGATGATCACGGTGATGGCCGCCGACAGCGCCACGCAATAGGCCCGCATCGGGTTCAGCTTGGTGATCTGTTCACCGACCATGCGAATGAGCTTCGGGCCGTAGAGCAGCAGGCCCATGGAAATGCCGATCGCGCCGATGACCATGACCCAGAGCGGGATGCCGACCTTGGCGGCCACATCCCCCTCCATCGCCGTGTGCACCACCGCAGCCAGCGGTCCCACGGCATTGGCCACATCGTTGGCGCCATGGGCGAAGGAGAGCAGGGCTGCCGAGAAGATGAGCGGCAGGCGGAAGAGCTTGCGCAGAGACTGGTTGCGGTTTTCCAGTCCTTCCGATTGCTGGCGGATCAGCGGATTGACCACCGCCCAGGCAAGGATGGCAACCGCCAGGCCCAGAAACAGGATGGAGGAACCGGGCAGGTGGACGATCTTCTTCAAGCCCTTCATCGCCAGATAGGCAGCGAAGGCACCGGCCATGATCGCGATGAGGACGGGCACCCAGCGGCGCGCGGCTGCGATCTTGTCGTCCTGATAGATGATGAACGATTTGATGAAGGCGAGAAAGGCGGCCGCAATGACGCCGCCCAGCAGGGGGGAGACGACCCAGCTCGCGGCGATCGCGCCCATCGTCGGCCAGTTGACGGAAGCCATCCCGGCCGCGGCAATGCCCGCGCCCATGACACCGCCAACCACGGAATGGGTGGTCGAGACGGGGGCGCCGATCCATGTGGCCAGATTGACCCAAAGCGCCGAAGAGATGAGCGCCGCCATCATGGCGGCAACGAAGATGTCCGGATTGGCAACGGTTGCCGGATCGATGATACCCTTGGAAATGGTCGAGACCACGTCCCCGCCGGCAATCAATGCGCCGGCGCTCTCGCAGACCGCTGCAAGCACCAGCGCCCCGCCCATGGTCATGGCGCGCGAGCCGACGGCAGGGCCGACATTGTTGGCCACGTCGTTGGCGCCGATGTTGAGCGCCATGTAGGCGCCTATGGCGGCCGCGGCGATGACGGTCAGCGCGCCGGCCCCAGAACCCGCATAGAGGGCTGCAAAGACAGCCGACAGTGCAAGAAAGGCGAGCGCCACGCCGGGCGCCACGAGCCCGCGCGAAAGCGTGACGGTGGCTTCCTCGATCCGGGAAAGCTTGCCGAGATCCTTGTCGAGCGTATGTTTGCGAAGCGGCGGCTTATCCCCGGCCATGATGGCTCCCGGTTCTGGTTCGGTATCGATCCCGGTCGCCTTAGCGCGCCCCTGCGCCTTGCCGCAAGGGGGCTTGTCACAAAACTGTCACATACCGCTGTCCGCGGCTGCGCCCGTCAGGGATTTCCCGAGAATCCCGCGATCAGTTCGGCGAGATCGGGTTCGTCCACAAGCTTGGCCGCCTTGGCCGGCGGAAACCACTTGCGCTCGCGTTGCCCGAATTCAGGCCACACCTTTGCCAGTCTCCGCACACGGATCGGGAAAACGTGAACCTCGCAGCGGCGCATGACGCCGTTGCGCAATACCTTGTCATAGTAATAGACGCCGGCCTTGTCGTCTTCCGGCCGGCCTTCGACCCCCGCTTCCTCGGCAGCCTCGCGAGCCGCGGATTCGCTCAGCGTCTCGCCTTTTTCCGGCCAGCCCTTGGGCAGAACCCATCGTCCCGTCCCGCGGCTTGTGACCAGCATGATCTCGATCCCCTTGCCGGACTTTCGCCACGGCAGGGCAGCAGATTGCAGGGCAGCCTCCGGACCGCCGAGAATGCGTCGAACACCCTCAAGCATTTGTACACGCGTCTGGTTTGTAATCATGCATCGAAGATAGGCGGGTTCTTTGAAGATTCCAGCGAAGAACGACCTTCTAGCCGATTCCCGTGACGTTTCCATGACAAAAACAATTCAGGGTTGCTGAAATACCCGCGCGAACGGCATGCCTGGCAGCATGATCCGGACCGGGAAGGTCGAATCACCTTTTCCGGCGCCATTGTCAGCCCTTGTGGCCGTCGGATATGGGCTGCTGGTAGGTAAAGCCCATGTCCCAGGGGAAGTAGATCCAGGTATCCTGGCTGACCTCGGTGACGAAGGTATCCACCAGCGGCACGCCTTTCGGCTTGGCATAGACGGTGGCGAAATGGGCGCGCGGCATCATGGCGCGCACGATCGCGGCCGTCTTGCCGGTGTCGGTCAGGTCGTCGACGATGAGCACGCCTTCGCCCTCGTTTTCCATGATCGCCGGCGAAACGTCCTTCAGCACCTTTAACTCACCCTGTTCGGTATAGTCGTGGTAGGACGCGATGGAGACGGTCTCGATCACCCGGATATTCAGCTCGCGCGAGATGATGGCGGCCGGAACCAGTCCGCCACGGGTGATACAGACGATGGCGTGATATTTTTCCGCCTTGCCCGACAGCCGCCAGGCCAGCGCCCGGGCGTCGCGGTGGAACTGGTCCCAGGATACGGGAAATGCTTTTTCGGGCAGAGACATTGCCTGGCCTCTTCATGCTTTGAACAACGGGTCGCAGGCAGATAGCCCGAAAGCGGCCCGGCGGGCAAGGCGCATCGCCCGCCCGCCGCGCCACGAGGGGCGTCAGCCGAGAAGCGCCTTGAGATGCGCCACGACCGAGCGCGCCAGCGCCCCCGGTTCATAGCCGCCCTCCAGCATCGAGAGCAGCCGGCCCTGCGCATGGGTCCGGGCGATGGCCGCCAGTTCCTCGGTTATCCAGCCATAATCGGCCTCGGTCAGCTTGAGGCCGGACATGTCATCGAGGACATGCGCGTCGAAACCGGCGGAGACGAAGACGAATTGCGGCCGGAAATCCTCCAGTGCCGGCAGCCAGTGCTGGCGGATCTGCTTGCGGAATTCCGTGCCGTCCGCACCCGCGGAAAGCGGCACGTCGACGAGGTTTCGCGTATCGGATTCATGCCCTGTATACGGATAGAAGGGGTGCTGGAAGGAAGAGCAGAACAGGACCCGTTCGTCATTCTTGAAAATATCTTCCGTTCCGTTGCCGTGATGGACGTCGAAATCCACGATGGCCACGCGCTCCAGGCCATGGGTTTCCAGCGCATGGGCCGCCGCCACGGCAATGTTGTCGAACAGGCAGAAGCCCATCGCCTTGGCATATTCTGCATGATGGCCTGGCGGCCGGACGGCGCAGAAGACCGGGTTCGATTCGCCACGCATGATCAGGTCGACGCCCATGACACCGGCGCCGGCGGCCCTGAGCGCGGCCTGCAGCGTGTCCTTCGACATCACCGTGTCGCCGTCGATCTCCACCGAGCCTTCGCTGGGGGCCATGTCGAAGACGCGGTCCACATAGGCCGGATCGTGTGCCCGCCCCAATTGCTCGCGTGTGGCCAGCGGCGCATCGTAGTGGCGCAGCACGAAGTCGAGGCCCGACATGATGATCTGGTTGTTGATCGCGTAAAGCCTGTCGGCATGATCGGGATGATGGGATCCCGGATCATGCAGCAGGCAGTCGTTGTGTGAAATCATTCCGAGCATTTGTGTCCCCCCGGTTTGTGCCGGCCCGCACGTATCTACAGCCAGCGTTCCACAATCATGATGTCCCGCTCGTCCGGCGAGCGGCGCATGGTGAAGCCCAGTCCTTCCATCAGCCGCAACATGCCGCGGTTTTCCGCCAGCACGGTGCCTTCCATGATCGACAGGCCGCGTTCGCGCGCCTCGTCCATCAGCGCCTGCATGAGGCGTGTGCCGATGCCCTGACCCTGCACCTTGTCGGAAACGACAATGGCGAATTCGCAGGTCTTGCCATCCGGATTGACCGCATGGCGCGCGACGCCCACCTGGGTCGGTTCGCCGTTCAGTTCCGTGATCGCGATGAGCGCCATTTCGCGCGCATAGTCGATATGGGTGAAACGGGCGAGCATGGTCGGAGTCAGGTCGTTGAGCGCATGCATGAAGCGGAACTTGCGCGCCTGATCCGACAGGTTGTGCACGAATTCGCGTTCGCTCTCGGCGTCTTCGGGCCGGATTGGACGGATCAGCAAGGTCCGGCCGTCGGGCAGCAGGTCCTCGCGTTCCAGGTGCCGCGGATAGGGCGCGATGGCGACATGCTCGTAGCGGCCCTGGGTGGCCGGCGGCCGCGAGACGCGGATGCGCGCATCGACCGCGACGACGCCTTCGGGGCCGGCAAACAGCGGATTGATGTCGAGTTCCTCGATTTCCGGTATCTCGCAGACCATGTCGGATATGCGCATGAGAACCTGGATGACGGCTTCGCTGTCGGCAGCCGGAGCGTCGCGATAGGCTTCCAGAAGGCGCGAGACACGGGTCCGGCGGATCAGCCTGCGGGCGAGCACGGCGTTCAGCGGCGGCAGCGTCACGGCGCTGTCCTCAAGGATTTCGACCATCTTGCCGCCCGCGCCGAAAACGATGGTCGGCCCGAACACCGGGTCGCGGCTGGCCCCGGCAATGAGTTCCCGCCCATGCGGCATGTCGACCATGGCTTCCACGGTCACGCCCCTGATCTCGGCATCGGGACGGGCCGCCTTTGCGTTTTCCATGATGGTGCGGACCACGGTATGCAGCGTGCCGGCGCTGTTCACATTGGTGCGCACGCCGCCGACATCGGACTTGTGCGAGATCTGCGGCGAATTGATCTTCACGGCCACGGGAAAGCCGACGGTCTGGGCAGCCACCAGCGCCTTGGCCGGCGTCTCCGCCTCGATGGTGGTGTTCACCGGAATGCGGAAGGCCCGCAGCACGGCCTTCGATTCGAGATCCGACAGCATGTCGCGCCCTTCGGCCAGCACCTGCTGGATGATCATGCGCGCGCCCTGCAGATCCGGCGGCTCCAGATCCGACAGGGGGCTTGCCAGTTCCAGCGCCATGCGCCGGTTCAGTTCGTGACGCGAGAGATAGAAGAAGCCCTCGATGGCGCGCTCCGGCGTCATGAAATCGGGAATGCCGTTGGATGAAAGGAGTTTGCGCGCCTCGCTGACCGTCGTTTCTCCCATCCAGCAGGCCAGGATCGGCTTGCGGTTGCGTGGCGGAATGGCATCGAGAACCGCCTGCGCCGCCTCCACCGGCCCCGTCATCGCCTGCGGCGTCAGCAGGACGAGAACGCCGTCGAAAGCCCTGTCGGCAAGGGCCGCCTTCACGGCCGCTCCATAGGCCTCCGGGCCGGCATCGCCGAGAATGTCGATCGGGTTGGCCTTGGACCAGTATGGCGAAAGCACCTTGTCGAGCGCGTCGATGGTTTCGGCAGAAGGCGAGGGCACGTTGATCCGCATGTCGCCGGATCGGTCTGCGGCCAGCACGCCCGCGCCGCCGCCATTGGTGATGATGCCGAGATTGTTGCCCGCCGCCCGTTTTCCGGCCGACAGGATTTCGGCCGCCGCGAACAATTGGCCGTAGGTATGGGCACGAACCGCGCCGGTGCGTTCCAGCGCCGCGTTGAACACGGCATCCGAGCCGATGAGCGCGCCGGTATGCGTGTGGGCAGCCCTGGAGGACTGGTTGTGCCGTCCGGCCTTGAGCACGATGACCGGCTTGATCTGGGCGGCCACGCGAAGCGCGGAGACGAAGGAGCGGGCATGGCGCACACCCTCGACATAGAGCAGGATTGCATCGGTCCTGGGGTCGGTGGCCAGGAAGTTCAGCACGTCGCCGAAGTCGATGTCGACCGAATTGCCAAGCGACACCATGGCCGAGAAGCCGAGATCCTGTGGCGCTGCCCAGTCGGCGATCGCCGAACACAGCGCGCCCGATTGCGAGACGAGCGCCAGGCGGCCTCTTGGCGGAGCGGACTTGAGAAATGTCGCATTCAGGTTGAGCCAGGGCCGTACGATGCCTACGCAATTGGGACCGACAAAGCGGATACCATAGCGCCGCGCGATCTGTGCGAGTTCGGTTTCGCTGGCATGGCCGGCATCGCCGGTCTCGCCAAACCCGGCAGAAAGGATAACGACGTGGCGGATGCCCGCTTCGCCGCACTGGCGCAGGATCGTCGCCACCGTCTTGCCCGGCGTCGCGATGACGGCGAGATCGATTTCGCGCTCGGCGGCGGCGATCGTGGCAAAGCACGGCTTGCCGAGCACCGTGTCGTGTTTCGGATTGATGGCGATCAGGTCGCCTTCGAAACCGCCGTCCACGAGGTTGGCGAAGACCTTGGCGCCAACGGAATCGCTTGATTCCGAGGCGCCGAAAACGGCCACCGATTCCGGATTGAAGAGGGGGGAAAGCTGTGTTGGGCCCATGACTGGATATCTTGCCGGTGCCTTGCCCGGCCTTTCATTCGCGCGCAGGTTTGTGGGCGAATGCCGATCGGCCCCGCCCGGTTCCCTGCCATTATCGGTTTTTGTCATGACAGCCTGATCTCCCCCCGGACGATCATGAGAAACGGAAGACAAACAAGGGATACCGGCGCCTGCGCCTTGGCAAGCGCCGGTATCCGCTTTCATGTCGGCATCAGCGCGACATCAGCGTGATGCAGGGCATGGATTCCAGCACGGTGCGGGTAACGCCGCCGAAGAGGCGTTCCGTCCAGCGCGCATGCGAATAGGCTCCCATGACCAGAAGGTCGGCCTGCGTGTCGGCCAGCCTGTTCTCGATGATGGCGGAAACCGGGATGCCGTCGGAAATCTGCGTTTCCGTCTTCACGTTTGCGCCATGGCGGGCGAGCACGGAAGCAATCTCGGCCCCGGCGAGCGCCGGCGTCTGGTCCTCGCGCTTCGGATCGACGGTGAACACCTCCACCTCGTTGGCGCCCATGATGAAGGGCAGTGCGTCGAAAGTGGCGCGGGCCGCTTCGCGCGTGCCGTTCCAGGCCACCACCACGCGATCGATCCGCGAGGGAATTTTCGCCGCATAGGGAACGGCCAGCACCGGACGTCCGCTCTCGAAGATCACGCGCTCGACCTCGGCGTTCAGCTTGGAGGACCCCTTGCCGTCCGCCTGGCCGGCGATCACGAGATCGGCGCAGCGGGCACTGTCGATGACGGCGCCCGATGTGTCCATGCCGCGGGTGGAGGCCGAGCGCCATTCGCTCAGCACATCCTCGCGCGCGGCACGGTCGCGAAAGCGCGCCGCCATCGTGTCCATGCGCTCCTCGAACCGGTCAGCCTGCTGCACCGCCTGGTTCATTTGCGCGTAATAGGCCGGGGCGGCAACGGCCGCGCGATCGGGCTCTGCGTGAAATCCGATCAGATGGGCGCCGAACAGACGGGCGATCGGAAAGGCCGCATCGAGAACACGGTCTTCGTCAGCAGGGGTTTGCAGGAATGCCAGGATTGTCTTGTAGCTCATCGTGTTCTCCTTTGCGCCGCGACCCTTTCCCCACGAATGTCTGTCAGGTCCGGCTCTTCGGCGGCAGAATGGATGCCGCACTGCACAATTGCCTTGATGTCGGTCAAGACCCGCAGGCAATCCGCAACAAAAAACCCGCCGCATGGCGCGGCGGGCTTGAGGATCGTCAGCGGCGCCGGATCAACGCGACATCAGCGTGATGGCGGGCATCGACTTGAGCACGGTGCGCGTCACGCCGCCGAAAAGGCGCTCGGAAAGACGCGAGTGGGAATAGGCGCCCATCACCAGCATGTCGGCCTGTGTATCGGCCAGACGGTTCTCGATGATGGCGGAAGCCGGCACGCCGTCCGAAATCTGCGATTCGACCGAAACCTCGACACCGTGGCGCGCCAGCACCGCGGCAATCTCGGCGCCGGCGACGGCGCTGCTCTGGTCGGCATTGTTCGGCGGGTCGACGGTGAATACTTCCACCTTGTCCGCCTCGCGCAGGAAGGGCAGGGCATCGAAGGTCGCACGCGCCGCCTCGCGTGTTCCGTTCCAGGCAACCAGCACACGGCCGATATTGGAGGGCATGCGCGCGGCGTAAGGCACGAAAAGCACGGGACGGCCGCCTTCGAACAGCAGGGCTTCCACATCGTCGGCAGGCGCTGCCGCATTGCCGGGCTCGGGCTGGCCGGCGATCACCAGGTCAGCGCAATAGGCCGAGGAAAGCGCCGCCACGGCGCTGTCGCCGATGAAGCTCTCCATGTCGCGCCACTCCAGCGAGACGCCGGCGGCACGGGCCTTTTCGGTCATTTTTTCCTTCAGTTCGCGGGCGCGTTCGCGACCTTCCTCGATATTGGTTTCCAGGACGCCGGCATCGGGAAAGCCGATCGGCGTGGCATAGGCGGCCGCGCTCGGCTCGGCATGAACGGCAATGATGTGGCTGTCGTTCTTGCTGCCGACGAGGATGGCCGTATCGAGCACCCGGGCGCCGGTTTCCGCATCGGGAATGATCGTGACGATTGTCTTGTAGGTCATGGGGGCGGTCCTCTCCCTTAATCGGACCCGGCAACGTCCCGTTCGGGCGGTCCGGTGTCCCTCGTTCGAGGGTAACCATGCTTGGCCGGTCTTCCAAGCGCCTTGATCGGCGTCAATTGCCCGGTATCGACACTACATGTTCGGGGCGCCCGCCTCGATGCGTCCCTGAACCATGGCCTCGACCGCCGCGACCGCCGGCGCGAGCATGTCTTCCGACCGTGCCCGCACGACGATATCGGTCCAGAAGCGCGTGCCTTCGTATTTGGGGTAAGAGCCGATGATCGTGCCGGGATGGTCCTTCTGGATGGCGGCCAGGCGGTCGCCGATCGTGCCCTCGCCAAACGGGCAATGAACAGACCGCGAAATCAGCCGCGTGCCGGTCTTCAGCGTCGGCATGACGTTGTCGAGCATGGCCTGGAAGATGGACGGAACCCCGGCCATGACATGCACGTTGCCGATGACGAATCCCGGCGCCACCGAAACCGGATTGTCGATATGGGCTGCACCGCGCGGCATTCGCGCCATCCGCTGGCGTGCCGGCGTGAAGTCCATTTCCCGGCGCGCATAGTGGGCTGCCAGCAAGGCATGGGCTTTCGCATCGGTCTCGCATGGCACACCGAAGGCCGCAGCGATGGCGTCGGCGGTGATGTCGTCATGGGTGGGGCCGATGCCGCCGGAGGTGAAGGTGTAGGTATGGCGGTGACGCAGCGCGTTGACGGCCTCCACGATGGCGTCCTGTTCGTCGGCAACGACGCGGATTTCCTTCAGGTCGATCCCGGCGGCCGTAAGCATGTCGGCCAGATGACCGGCATTCCGGTCCTTGGTTCGCCCGGAAAGGATTTCGTCGCCGATCACCACCATGCCGGCCGTTACAATGTCGCCCATGCCCATCACTCCTCTGGAAGGCGGGGAAAATCGGCGATAGCGCCCTGCGAGGCAAGTGCCAATTCCGGTGAACGATGCGTTGTCTGTCGTTCACCTTCTCCTTTTGCCGGTCAGGCGTATCTGTAGCCCGATTGCGGGCGGAATGCCCGCGCGAGATGAAAGGATTACGGAATGACCAAGGTTCTGGTTCTCTACTATTCGAGCTGGGGACATATGGAAGCCATGGCGCAGGCTGCGGCAAAGGGCGCGCGCGAAGCCGGCGCGGATGTGACAGTCAAGCGTGTGCCGGAACTGGTGCCCGAGGATGTGGCAAAGGCGGCCCACTACAAGCTTGACCAGGATGCGCCGGTCGCCGACCCGCTGGAACTGGCCGACTATGACGCGATCATCTTCGGCGTGTCGACGCGCTTCGGAATGATGGCGGCGCAATTGAAGAATTTTCTCGACCAGACCGGGCCGCTCTGGGCCAAGGGGGCACTGGTCGACAAGGTTGCCTCCGTCATGTCGTCAACCGCCACGCAGCACGGCGGCGCCGAACTGGCGCTGATCTCGACCCAGGCCGCGTTGCAGCATCACGGGATGATCGTCGTGCCGCTGTCCTATGCCTATCAGGGCCAATCCGGCAATGACACGGTGCGCGGCGGCGCTCCCTATGGCATGACGACAACGAGCAACAGCGACGGTTCGCGCATGCCGAGCAAACAGGAACTGGAAGGCGCCGAATTCCAGGGCCGGCGCGTCGCCACCATTGCCGCGCGGCTGACGGCCTGACCATGCCATGGCGCAAAGCCGGGATGAATTCTCCCGGCTTTTCGTGTCTTCATGCATTGCAGGGCGGGCGATCATGGGCCACATTTCCGGCAAACGCATCCGGAGACAGGGAAACCGGTTTTCATGGCCTCTCCCCTCTTTCTTTCCACCATGCTCGGGCTCCTGGCCGTGGCGCTGCATGTCTGGTGGTATGCACGCAAGACCCGCGGCATTGCGCAATTCGCTGAAACGATGGTGCCGCCGACCGGCAGGTTGATCACGGTTGGTGGGCGTGAATTTCATGTCGAGGACCGGGGGCAGGGGCGGCCCGTTGTCTTCATTCATGGCCTTGGCGGAAACCTGCACCATTTCGACATACCGCTCTGGCCATCCATGGGACAGGGCTACCGCCTGATCGCCATCGACCGGCGCGGTTCGGGCTATTCGCAGCAGGACTGGGGCAACGACGGCGCAATCACCACCCATGCGAGGGACATAGCCGCCATTCTGGACGAACTCGGCGTCGGGAATGCGCTTTATGTCGGCCACTCGCTCGGCGGGGCGGTGGCGCTTGCGGCCGCGCTCACGACACCTGAGAAGGTGGCAGGGCTGGCCCTGATCGCGCCGCTCACCGTCTTTTCACCGCAAATCGCACCGGAGTTCCGCCCGCTTTACATCCGCTCGCCCCGCCTGCGGAAATTCATGGCGCGAACCTATGCCATTCCCGCAGCGGTCAAGGCGACGGAACAGACCCTCGATTTCGTCTTCGGTCCGCAAAAGCCACCGGATGATTATGCGGTCGGCGGCGCGGCCTTGACGGGCGTCCGGCCGTCCCACTTCTACGCAACATCCACGGATCTCGTCAGTCTCGAACAGGACATGCCGTCCGTCGAGGCCCGTGTGGGGGAAATCCGTGTGCCCGCCGCCGTCCTGTTCGGCACATCCGATCGTGTGCTGGACTACAAGCGCCATGGCCTTTCCATGGAAAAGCGCCTGCCGGGCTGCGAAGTGCGCCTTCTCGATGGCGTCGGCCACATGGTGCAATATTCCGCCCCCGAGGCCACGGCGAATTTCATCAAGTCACTGGCGGCACGCGCGCTCCACGCTTGATGGTATCGCCAGGGCGCGCGGCACGCGTGCGACGACGGGACGAGCGCGGGCAGCAAAGCCGCGCGATGTCGTCTCCGGATTGCAACGTCATGGAAAATGGTGCGGACGGCGGGACTCGAACCCGCATGGCCAAAGCCGAGGGATTTTCATACCAGCTACGGCTTTCGCCGCCGCCCTGGGGGCGTTTGTGGTCTGGACTATACCTTCACCGTAGCGCATGGCCTTAGGTGCTGCCCGTCTAGTCTCTACACCTTCCGGATGGCCGGCTTGGCTCGGGATCGCCATCTGACAGGTTTCCCCGAATTTGAGCAGTTCTGCATCCGGCGTTTCCGCCGAAGCACTCAATTTGCGTTCAAGTCCCTTGTGTCTACCGGTTCCACCACGTCCGCTCGCGAATATCTGCTAGCAGATTGATACCGCCCGCTCAATTGCAGACTTCGCGGCAATCACACATTGTGACATGGCTCCAGCCCGGCCCGCCATCGCCAAGCGACTCATATCGTGGGTTGCTTGTCAAGCGTGCAATGGTGCCAATGCCAAATGATTGTTTTTCCTAACAATAACGACACTTGTCGAAGGCGGGTTTCATGAACCATGAACGGGTTTGATCTGGAGGCGTGAAGACGTTTAAACCGGGGCACGGTGGTGGCCGGTCTGCATGACCTGCGACCGGATCAAAACTGAAGACTGTCTCGAATTGAAGTGATGGGCGGCAAATTGACATGAAACGAACGATTATCGGGAACCTCGCTGCGCTCGGCCTCGTCGCCGCGTCACCTCACACCGCGTCAGCACAGTCGGTCCTGGAACGCGTCCTGGGGCAGATAGACAATGCGACCAATCTGGCTCCCGTGAATGGTACCTATGCCAATATCGCGGAGAATCTTGGCGGCACTGGCGTCGTCGAGGCGTCCGTTCCCGGTCAGGTCGAGCAGAACAACACACTGGATCAGAGCGAGCTGGTCCTGATCGGCTACATCTATCTGCAGGACACGAACGACGCTGTCGAGATCACCGGCTCAACCGGTGTCGGCCCGGACATCCGTTTCGGTGACGGCGATGCCGTCTACGGGGTCGCTGGCGCAGACGGGGTGAAGCTGACGAATGTTGCCTATATCGATGATGGCGTCGGCCCGGGATCAGGGTATGTCATCTCGACTGTGCCGGGCAGCGATTACAGCACTGAAAATGCAGGCACCAACAAGATCGCAACGGGCTCCGGTGCCATTGTGGATATCGGAATCAGCATCCCTCTGGGCGCCAACCTGTTTTCTGTCAGCGGTGATTCCTTTGGTGCGACACTGACGAACCAGCCCATCCTGGACAACGTTTCGCTCGACGTCGCTGTCGAGTTGGTGGACGGAATGGTGCCCGCATTGGTCGAGGTCAAGGGCCTTTATGGCATTGACGGTTCGATCAGCAACACCGTCACCGGCGTCACCGAAACCACCGCCGTGGCTCTTGCCGGTGTGGCTTCGGCAACGGAATCGCTGATGCCGACCCTGGATTTCGGCAACATGGCGACAACGGCGCTCGGCGCCGTGAATACCGGAGAGATCACGCTCGGCGTCAACTCGACCGTGGATGAGGCCAAGAGCACCACCGCGAAAGCGATATCGGCGGCGCTGGAGCAGGTTGGCAGCTCGGTGGATACCGGTGCAGTCGTCGTCAATGTGGCATCCAACATGAGTGCTGTCGACGGATCCATCAGGAACGCGATGGTCCAGGTGAACGGAACCATCGGAAACCTGTCCACCACCGCGCTTGGTGCCGTGAATACGGGAACCATCGTTTCCGGGGTGAATGCAGCGGTGTCGGGCATTGTGGGGAAAGCCGGCCAGTAGCCGTTGTCTGCCCGCCGCAAGAGGCCGCCGCGCCAGGGCGCAAGGGGCCAGCGTCCGGAAAGCGCGCTGGCCCTGCCGCGTTCGTGACGTCAGAGAATGTGATGCTCGTCGGCATTGAACATCAGGTCCTGCTGGCCCATGTCTGCCACAAGCCCGATGTCGGTGCCGTCATAGGCATACCACTCCGACCCGAGTTCGCGGGTCGTGGCCTTGAAATACAGATAGCCGCCCTGCACGAAAAGGTCGCTTGGTCCCGATGAACCGTCGCCTTTCAGGATGTCCGCGACGAGTTCGGCCTCCTGCCCGTCAAAGGCGTAAAGCTCGGCTCCGGTTTCTTCGGTGAACGCGGAAAAGTAGATCTTGCCGCCGAATTCCACGAAACCGCTGTTTTCCCCGGCATCGGACGAGCCGCTACCCGAATTGATATCAGCGGCCACAGTGACGTTCGTTCCGTCATAGACCAGCAGTTCGAAATTGCTGGCCGTGTCAACGCGGCCGGAGAAATACAGCTTTCCACCATATTCGATCGCGCCACCGCTAAAGGGATTGCTGCTGCCGCCACCGGCGAAGACGTCGATCACTTCCAGGGACGTACCGTCGAAGACAACGACCTCCTGCCCGAAATCCGTTCGTGCGGAAAACAGGATGCGATCTTCGAACGTGAAAAACCCGTTCTGTCCGGCACGCGACGAACCGGTGGCATAGATGTCGAACTGCTCGACATCGGTTCCGTCATAGGTCCACAATTCGCTGTCACCGGTCTCGTCGGTAGCGCCGAAGATCAGGAGACCGTCGAGGATGGCGTACTGGAAGCCATTGAAGGCGAAGGCGTCGCCGGAACCGGCATTGATGTCCGCCACGAGTTCCACGTCGGTCCCGTCATAGGCATAGAGTTCATTGCCAAGACCGTCGATATCCAGATCGAAAATCAGCTTGTCGCCCAGCGAGATCAACCCGGTATTCCTGCCAGGCGCAGCCCCTGTGGTGTCGGGTGTCTGCTCGAACACCATCTCCACGCTGGTGCCGTCATAGGAGAAAAGCTCATAGCCCGAACTCGTGCTGATGGCGGAAAAGAAGAGCTTGCCGTCATGGTTGGCAAAGCCGCTGCCGAACCCGACATTGGAATCGGCGCCGCCACTGCGGATGTTTTCGACAAGCGTGACATCCGTGCCGTCATAGCGGTACAATTCGTAGCCGACGCCGGAGCCCTCCATGCCGAAATAGAGATCGCCATCGTAGACGGCGTGCCCATAGGTGAAGGGGCGGCTGGAACCGGTTCCGGGAATGAAGTCGCCGATCAGTTGCAGGCCGCCGGGGGTCATCAGGTAGGGCTCGTAGCCCAGGGCAGGGGTCGCGATTCCAACCAGGGTCATGCCATCGTAAGCCACAGGGTTGCTGCTCTCGACGCTGCCGTTCACATTCCCGAACAAGCCGATATTGGTGAGGTTCGTACCGTCATAGGCAAACAGCTTCGTGTAGCCGTCTTCCCAGGCATCGAAGATCAGCCGACCATCCACGACCTCGAAAATCGATGTCGAGGATGTGCTCCAGCTCGCACCGGGCGATATGTCGAATGCCAGCGAAGCGACGCTGCCATTGTACTGGTAAATCTCGTAGCCGGTGACGGGCCGGTATGCCGAGAAATAGAGGATGTCGTCGAGCACCGCAAAACCGGTCGGTTTGCCAGCAAATGAATCCGGCGAATTGGGCTCTATGTCGCTGACCAGTTCGACGGTCCCGTTGCTGTAGCGGAAGAGTTCGGCGCCGGTCGACGCCGTCCGTGCCGAGAAATACAGGTCGCCGGCATAGTCACCCCATGCCTGTTCGATGTTGTCGAACGCACCGGCCGCACCGGGTTCAAGATCGTATGTGACGATATCCGTGCCATCGTAGCGGCGCAGTTCCAGCCCATTGACGGGATCGTGGGCGGTGAAGAAAAGGTAGCCGTCATGCGTGGTGAGAATTCCGTCCTCATTGGGCAAGCCATTCCCGGGGCCGGCGTCGATGTCGGCAACCATGGTGGCGGTCTGGCCATCGAAAGACCACAATTCGCGGCCGCTGCTGCCGTCGTCGGCTGAGAAGAAGAGCTTGTTGTCGTAGAGGATGTAGCCACTATAGGCGCCGATATTGGCCGAACCCGTCCCGGGATTGATATCGGTGACGCGTTCTATTGTATTGCCGTCGAAGCGGTACAGTTCCTTGCCATGCGTGCCCGTGACTCCTTCGAAATAGACAGCCCCCTGAAACTCCACAAAGCCGCTCAAACCTCTGATTTCATAGTCGGTTTGCATGCCGGCGGCAGGTCCGGGCGCGATTTCGCCCACCAGTTCCATGGTGCTGCCGTCATAGCTGTAGAGTTCCGGACCGGTGACGCCATTGTAGCCGACGAAGTAGAGTGTGCCTTCATACTCGATATAGCCGTAGAGGGTTCCAGGCGTATAGATGGCCGGCAGTCCGGCACCCGGGGTCACGGGATCGAACGACTTGCCGAGGAACTCGGCAAGGTAGGTGGCGGCGCCCGTTTCCGCATAGGTGTAGAAACCGCCATCAAGCATGGCAAAGCCGAATTCCCCGGCCTGGCCGGAATCCGTACCCGGCTGGATATTGCCGACGGGAACCAGTTCATCGCCAACCAGCGTGGCCAGTTCCTGCCCCATGCCCGGTTGATCGACGGCAATGACAAGCTGGCCTTCGGCCGGGGAGGGATTGGGCGGCAGCAGACTGCCTTCGAAATCCTCGGCACCCAGAAAGCCATTATACGCAAACTGCACGATGGCGTCGTTGCTTCTCGAAATGAATTCAACGGATTCAGTGAACTCGATCACGAGCTGTTCCCGGGTCAGAACGGCAAGCTGCCCGACCCAGTAGTTCAGGCCGCCCGGATCGGGTTCCCGGCCCAGGATGTTCCTGTACAGATTGGTCGTGAATTCCAGGTCTGTCGGATTGGTGCCGTAGCGTTCGGCGAATTCGTCGGTTCGTGTCGGGTCGAGCCAGTCTTGAATGCTCGTGATGAGATTGTTCTTGTCCGTCTCCAGCGGATTCGACTCCAGCACGTGACGATAGACGTCACTCCAATAGGTCAGACCTCCGTGGTCGGGCTTCCTGCCGAAAACGCCCTCATACAATCGCACCACGCGGAAGACGACACCCGTCATTTCGTCGCTGGACAATAGCGCGTTGAAAATACTCTCATAACTGCTGCCGGCCGTGCGCATTTCAAGCGCATCGAGCACTTCCTGGCCAGTTGCCGGCCGGTGCAGTGTATATTCGTAAAGCCGCTGAATGTTTTCTTCCGGGCTATGAGAAAAAATATTATGAGCCGCCATCGTCCCATCCCTCTTAAGCCCCACCTAATGTTAATATGACAGGAAATACATTGGCAATGGGACTGACCATAAACTTCGCACCATCTCTGATCCGAACCGCGAAGGGGTCTCGGAAGCCGAGGCGGATGGCAGTGCCTTTGCCCATGCGGCCGGTTCCGCGTGTCTTTGCCCGACATGAAGGGCTGAGCGGTTTGCGCCGGGCACGCAACCTTGGAATTTGCAACCGGGAGTAGTTTCCATGCGCCGATTCGGCTATCCGGAGATGAAGAAAATGCGTTGCATCAAAAATGCAGTTGAGCGCGTCGCGACTTTTCGTATCTCAGGTTGAACACTTGCAAGAACTTGCAGTCCGCGGGACAGGCAGCCCCATTCCCCTCCGTCAGCGGATACGGCATGGGCCCTTCAAGCCATGGACGATGAAAGAAAAGAAATAAGGCAAAATAATTGACCTGTCGACATCGCAATCAAAAGGAGAATATATTTGTTGAGAGGCTTTTTATAAGTAAAACTACGGCATGTTATTCTTGTGAATCTGGAATGCAAAATCGGTGCCATGCGAATTTCCGGTGGCGAATTATAGTGTTGCACTGGACGTTTGATCTCTCACATGCTTCCATCGGGTCAGCACGAATTCATTCCGGGGCCATGGTGCGTCATGGGCCGGACCGCTTCAACGTGCACCATGCGGCCGCCTGGCCGGCCGCCAAGCCAAAGGGAACCGAAGGAGGAACCATGTCAAAGGGATCCGATCAGCAACTTATCGACCGCATTGCGCAGGAGGCGCGGCTGGGCCGCGTGTCGCGCCGCGAGTTCATGTCCTGGACGATGGCCGCCGGCCTGACTGCATCCACGGCCAGCGGCCTGTGGACGACCACGGCCCATGCCCAGGCGCCCAAGCGCGGCGGAACGTTCCGCTGGGGTGTTCATGACGGCAACACGTCCGATACCCACGATCCTGGCACCTATGTGACCCGCCAGATGATCTTCCTGGCGCATCAGTATCGTAGCTATCTGACGATGATCAATCCGGACAATTCGCTCGGACCGGATCTCGCCACCGAATGGTCGGCGACGCCGGATGCCGCCGAATGGACCTTCAAGCTCAACGAGAATGCGACCTTCGCCAAGAGTGGCAACAAGGTTACGGCGAAGGATGTCGTGGCATCCATCAACCATCATCGCGGCGACAAGACGACGTCCGCGGCCAAGGCCCTGCTGACCGACGTGACCGACGTGAAGGCCGATGGCGATCATGCTGTCGTCGTCACCCTGGCGCGCGGCATTGCCGACCTGCCGTGGCTGATGACCGACTACCATCTGGCCATCTGCCCGGCCAATGACGACGGCACGATCGACTGGCAGTCGGGCGACGGTTGCGGCCCCTACAAGATCGACAATGGCGAATTCGGCGTCAGCTGGTCGCTCAGCCGCAACGAAGGCTGGCACGGCGAGGGCGCCTATTTCGACAAGGTCGAGATGATTATCCTCAACGATCCGAATGCGCGCCAGACGGCGCTCGTCACCGGTGATGTGGACTGTATCTCGCTGGTGGAGCTCAAGACGCTGAGCCTTCTGGAGCGCAATCCGAACATCAAGGTGGACAATGTGCCCTCGGGCGCGGCGATCACCATGCCGATGTTCTGCGACACCGCGCCTTTCGACAATGTCGACGTGCGCAACGCGCTCAAGCTCGCCATGAACCGCGACGAGATCGTCGAGAAGATCGCGTTCGGCGCCGCCACCAAGGGCAACGATTTCCATCTGTCGCCCGTGCAGCCCTACTGGCCTGAAGACATCCCGCAGCGCGAGTACGATCCGGATCAGGCCAGGTCGCTTCTCAAGAAGGCCGGTGCGGAAAACCTCTCCGTCAGCCTCTCGACCGCCGACAGCGTCTTCTCCGGCGCCGTGGACATGTGCGTCCTTTATGCAGAGCAGGCCAAGCAGGCCGGCATCAACATCAAGGTCGTGCGTGAGCCCAACGATGGCTATTATTCCGACGTCTGGTTGAAGAAGCCGTTCACCGCCGTTTCCTGGGGCGCGCGTCCGACGCCGGATGTCATGTTCACGCTCGCCTACAGCAAGGATGCAGCCTGGAACGAGAGCCATTGGAAGAATCCCCGGTTCAACGAACTGCTGCTGATGGCCAAGTCGGAGCTGGACGATACGAAGCGCGCCGAGATGTACCACGAAATGTGCATGCTCATGCGTGACGATGGTGGAACGATCATTCCGTTCTTCAACAACTTCGTCTTCGCCCGCCGCTCCAACGTCATGCATGGCGACCAGCTGGCCGCAAGCTGGGCCTGTGACGGCGCACGCGCGCCGAGCCGCTGGTGGTTCAGCTGACAATGACCCGCGGGCAGGGGGCATGCACCCCTGCCGCGCAAGCCGATACGCCCTGGCCGCAACACGCGGCCGGGGCATTCCCGTGGCGGCCAAGCAGCCTGTGCCTTCGGGCGGCGGGCTTGCCGTGACGCAGGGAAAGGGGCAGTCTTTCCGGGGTTCACAACGCAATCCCAGTGAAAGTGGACACCGGACCCGCGCCTGCAGGCGCGGGAAACAAGAAAATGGAGCGCCTGCCGGCCTGGCCTGGCAAGGGACGCTCCGGAAAGAAGGGACACTCGGTCATGGGGGACATCGTATCTCTTGTCGCCAAGCGGCTCGGGCTCGGCCTGCTGACGCTTTTCGTTGTTTCAATCCTGATCTTCTTCGCCGTCGAACTGTTGCCCGGCGACATTGCCGAGGCGGTCCTGGGGCAGAGTGCGACACCTGAAACGGTCGCTGCGCTGCGCGAACAGATGGGGCTGAACCAGCCTGCGGTCGTGCGCTACCTGCAATGGCTCGGGGGAGCCGTGACAGGAGATTTCGGCACATCGCTCGTCTCGGGAGAGCGCGTGAGCGCGGCCATCGGGCCACGTTTCATGAACACGCTTTTCCTGGCAACCTATGCGGCCGTCATCGCCGTACCGTTCGCCATCATTCTCGGCGTCATCGTCGCCCTGTGGCGCAACACGGCCTTTGACCGCGTCGCCAACGTGCTCACGCTGACGTCCATCTCGTCGCCGGAATTTTTCCTCGGCTACGTCCTCATCCTCTATCTGGCGGTGCGTACCAATGCATTCCCGGCCATCGCCAGCCTGCAACCGGGCATGAGCTTCATCGACATCCTGCACCGCACCTTCCTTCCGGCCCTGACCCTCGTTCTGGTGGTGACGGCGCACATGATGCGCATGACGCGTGCCGCCATCATCAACCTCCTGTCATCGCCCTATATCGAGATGGCAAGGCTGAAGGGCGCGCCGGCCTGGAAGGTGATCACGCACCACGCCTTGCCGAATGCCTGGGCGCCGATCATCAACGTCGTTGCCCTGAACCTGGCCTACCTGATCACCGGCGTCGTCCTGGTCGAGGTCGTGTTCGTCTATCCGGGCGTCGGCCAGCTTCTGGTCGATGCGGTCTCGAAGCGGGATTTCCCGGTTGTGCAGGCCTGCTGCCTGATCTTCGCCGCGACATTCATCCTGTTGAACCTGCTGGCGGATGTCGGGGCGATCCTGACGAACCCCCGTCTGCGGCATCCGAAATAAGGGAGGGCAGCCATGAACATGTTTGTCATCGGCTATTACAGCCTTCTCATCGCCGCATCCTGCGTCGCGGCCTATTACAAGCGGCGCGAACCGTTCCTGATCCTGTTCGGGCTGACGCTGATTTCCATCGTCGTCGGCATTGTCGGCGGCATCGGCGGCTTACGTGCCATCACCATTGGTGTCGGCGCCCTGGCGCTGGCCGCGGGCATGGCCTACGCGTTCAAGGAATTCCTCGTCATCCTCACCCCTGAACGCATTTCGAAGGAATTGCGGACAGCACCGCTGACCGCCAGCTTCGGCATGTTCGTCATCTTCATCTATGCGGTTGCTGGGATTTTCGCCCCGGTCATCGCGCCCCATGGCGAGGCCGAAGTGATCGCATCTTCCTTCGCGCCGCCGGACCAGAACATGCTGCTCGGCGCCGACCAGCTCGGCCGCGACATGTTCAGCCGCATCATCTTCGGTGCGCGCAACTCGGTCGGCCTGGCCCTCGTTGCAACCGGCCTTGCCTTCTTCATGGGCGCGCTGGCCGGCCTTCTGGCAGCCACCAGGGGTGGCTGGTTCGACCAGGTCATGGGCCGTGTTGCGGACATCGTGATGTCGGTGCCGTCGCTCATCTTCGCGCTGCTCATGCTGTCGATCTTCGGCACCAACCTGCTGGTGATCGTCATCGTCGTCGGCGTGATCTATTCGCCGCGCGTCTTCCGTCTCACCCGCGCCGTGGCCGGCAATGTCGTGGTCATGGACTATATCGAGGCGGCAAAGCTGCGCGGGGAGGGAACGTGGTATCTCATACGACGCGAAATCCTGCCCAATTCGACCGCACCGCTGATCGCCGAATTCGGCCTGGAATTCTGCTTCGTCTTCCTGCTGATCGCCGGCCTGTCCTTCCTCGGTCTCGGCATCCAGCCGCCGACCGCCGACTGGGGCTCCATGGTGCGCGAGAACGCAACGCTGATCTCGTTCGGTGAAATCACGCCGCTCATCCCGGCCGCGGCCATCGCGCTGCTCACCGTCGCGGTGAACTTCGTGGTCGACTGGATGCTCTATCGCTCCTCCGGCTTGAAGGAATGATCCAATGGCAAGTGAAAAGAAAAAAGACGTCCTGCTGAAAATCCAGGATCTGCGCATCGAGGCCTATGCCGACGAGAAATGGTTCGAGATCGTCCACGGCGTCGACCTCACGCTCCATCGCGGCGAAGTTCTGGGCCTCATCGGCGAGTCGGGGGCGGGCAAGTCCACCATCGGGCTTGCCGCCATGGGCTTCGCACGCGATGGCTGCCGGATATCGGGTGGTTCCATCGAGTTCGATGGCATGGAATTGACCACGACGCCGAAATCGGCGCTGCGGGCCCTGCGCGGATCGCGCATTGCCTATGTGGCGCAGTCGGCGGCGGCATCCTTCAATCCGGCGCACAAGATCATCGACCAGCACACCGAAGCGCCGCTCCATTATCGCATCCAGAAACGCGTGGAAGCGCAAGAGGATGCGATGGAACTCTATGAGCGCCTGCGCCTGCCCAATCCCGGTGAGATCGGCTTCCGCTATCCGCACCAGGTGTCCGGCGGCCAGCTTCAACGGGCCATGACTGCCATGGCCATGGCTTGCCGCCCGGATCTCATCATCTTCGACGAGCCGACCACGGCGCTCGACGTGACGACCCAGATCGAGGTTCTGGCCGCCATTCGCGACATCGTGGACCAGTTCAACACCGCCGCGATCTACATCACTCACGATCTGGCGGTCGTTGCCCAGATGGCCGACACCATCAAGGTTCTGCTGAAGGGCGAGGAGGTCGAGGAGGCGCCGACCGCCGAGATGCTGGAAAACCCGCAGGAGGAATATACCAAGAGCCTGTGGGCGGTGCGCAGCTTCAAGCGCGAGCAGAAGGCGCGCCCGACCGATCCGAATGTCGCGCCGGTCATCTCCGTGCAGCATGTGGACGCCGCCTATGGCGACACCAAGGTGCTGGATGATGTTTCCTTCGATGTCTACGAGGGCATGACGGTAGCCGTGGTCGGCGAGTCGGGTTCCGGCAAGTCAACCACCGCACGCTGCATCACCGGCTTGTTGCCGCCGCTCAAGGGCCAGATCCTGTCTCGTGGCGAACCGCTGCCCCCCAGCTACAAGGACCGCACCAAGGACCAGTTGCGGCAGTGCCAGATGATCTACCAGATGGCCGACACCGCACTCAATCCGAAGGTTCGCATCAGCGAGATCATCGGGCGCCCGGCGCAGTTCTACATGGGTCTGCAGGGCGGCGACCTGAAGAACCGCGTTGACGAATTGCTCGACCTGATCGAGCTGGAGCCGTCGAAATACTACAACCGTTACCCGACCGAACTGTCAGGTGGCCAGAAACAGCGGATCGGCATCGCCCGCGCCCTTGCGGCCGAGCCCTCGTTCATCATTTGCGACGAGGTGACGAGCGCGCTCGACCAGCTTGTCGCGGAGGGAATCCTCAAACTGCTCGACAAGCTCCAGCGCGAGTTGAACCTGTCTTACATGTTCATCACGCATGACCTGGCCACCGTCCGCTCGATCGCGGACGAGGTGGTGGTGATGCAGCATGGCAAGGTCGTGGAGCAGGGGCCGAAGGACGAGATGTTCACGCCGCCGCATCATCCCTATACCGACCTGTTGCTGTCGTCGGTGCCTGAGATGGATCCGAACTGGCTATCCACGCTGCTGGAAGAGCGCGGCGTCGATAATATCGGGGAAGCGGCGGATACCTGAGCGAAACGATGAGACGGCGGGCCGGCGGCCCGCCGTTTCACCATGCAATCACGTCATCGACATACCGGTCAGCACCATCGTGGCGACGATCGCCACGTAAATACCGGCCAGGGCATGCCAAGTTGCTGCGCGCGTGCTGATTTCGCGGATCCACTGGTCCCTGGTCATTTCTGCACCTGTTCGGTCAAGAGATTGTGCGTCCGGGTGCAATGCATCCGAACGCCTGATGTTCCTTATGTAATCATCTCTCATTGTGCAGTGCGATACCATTTGCGTCATCGCATGTTCCATTTGTGCCGTTTCGCGACATTTTCCGGATCGGATCATGGTCAAAAGCGACGTCGCAAACGGCTGGCGCCGGCTCCCGGCTGCCCCCCGGCAAGGCGGATTTTCACCGCCCGGAATCGAGCCGCCCCTTGTTAGTTACAAAATAGACTGTCACATACGTAACCAACGAAAAGGTGGCTCAAGCTGCCTCAGATGCGATCACGCAAACAAGAGGGATGAAACGATGGCAAAAGCCTTCGCGTCGCAGGGCGACACGTCAGAAAAAAAGATCAGTTTCACGGAAGTGGGCAAGGGGCTTTGGGCCTTCACCGCCGAGGGCGATCCCAATTCCGGTGTCATCATCGGTGATGACAGCGTCATGATCGTCGAGGCGCAAGCCACGCCGCGCCTTGCCAACAAGGTGATTGAAAAGGTCCGCGAAGTGACCGACAAGCCGATCACCCATGTCGTGCTGACCCACTATCATGCGGTGCGCGTGCTTGGGGCGTCCGCTTTCGGTGCGCAGCAGATCATCATGTCGGATACCGCCCGCGCCATGGTGGTCGAGCGGGGCCAGGAAGACTGGGACAGCGAGTTCCAGCGCTTTCCACGGCTGTTCGAAGGCCATGAAAGCATTCCGGGCCTGACCTGGCCCACCACGACATTCTCCGATTCGATGACTGTCTATCTCGGCAATCGCCGCGTCGACATCATGCATCTCGGCCGCGCCCATACCGCCGGCGATGCGGTCATCCATGTGCCCGATGAAAACGTCATGTTCACCGGCGACATCGTGGAATACCACTCCGCCTGCTATTGCGGCGACGGACATTTCAATGACTGGGGCTTCACGCTGGATGCCATCAAGTCATTCGATGTGGACGCCATTGCGCCGGGCCGTGGCGATGCGCTGGTTGGCCGGGAGATGGTGGGAACCGCCATCGAGAACACACGCGACTTCGTGGAAAGCACCTACCGTCCGGCGGCCCGCGTTGCCGCGCGAGGCGGCTCCCTGAAGGAAGCCTGGGATGCGGTGCGCGCCGAATGCGATCCCAAGTTCGCAGACTACGCCATCTATGAGCATTGCCTGCCGTTCAACGTCGCGCGCGCCTATGACGAGGCACGCGGCATCGACACGCCACGTATCTGGACGGCGGAGCGCGACGTGGAAATGTGGCAACAGTTGCAGGGTTGATCGCCGGAGGCGGGGAAGCAGACAGGGGTGCCTTGCGCCCGGTCCTTGCCCGCGCCGGTTGTTTCTGTCCGGGAGGAAGAGATGAGCAGGATTTTCGAGACCCCCCTATATCCCTATACCCGCTCGTCGGATCAGGATGCGCCGCAACCCGTGCGTCATCCCGTCATCGTTGTCGGCGCGGGGCCCATTGGCCTGGCCGCGGCCATCGATCTGGCGCAACACAATGTTCCGGTTGTGGTGCTGGATGAGAACGACAAGGTGTCTTGGGGATCGCGCGCCATCTGCTTTGCCAAGCGTCCGCTGGAAATTCTCGACAGGCTGGGATGCGGCGACCCGATGGTGGACAAGGGCGTGACCTGGAACACGGGCAAGGTGTTCTTCGACGAGCGCCAGGTCTACGCCTTCGACCTTCTGCCGGAGGATGGCCACAAGCGGCCCGCCTTTATCAATTTGCAGCAATACCATTTCGAAAAGTACATGGTCGACAGGGTCTTCGCCCTGCAAGGCGAAGGCAGGCCGGTGGAAATTCGCGGCGGCTCGAAGGTGGCCTCGGTCGAGACGCTGGACGATGGCGTCCGGCTGACCGTGGAGACGCCGGACGGGCCGTATGTGCTGGAGGCCGATTGGCTGATTGCCTGCGACGGGGCCGGTTCGCCCATCCGCGCCATGATGGGCCTCGACTTTGTCGGCCGCGTCTTCGAGGATAATTTTCTCATCGCCGACGTCATCATGGAGGCCGATTTCCCGACCGAGCGCTGGTTCTGGTTCGATCCGCCCTTCAATCGGGGCCAGTCGGCGCTTCTGCACAAGCAGCCCGACGGTGTCTGGCGCATCGATCTCCAGCTTGGCTGGGACATCGACAAGGAAGAGGAAAAGAAACCGGAGAACGTCATTCCGCGCCTCAAGGCCATGCTTGGCGAGGATGCGAAATTCGAGCTGGAATGGGTCTCGATCTACACGTTCCAATGCCGCCGGATGGAAAAGTTCCGCCACGGCCACGTGATCTTCGCCGGTGACGCGGCCCATCAGGTGTCCCCCTTCGGCGCACGCGGAGCCAATTCCGGGCTGCAGGACACGGACAACCTGATCTGGAAGCTGAAACTGGTGATGGACGGCATGGCGCCCGACAGCCTGCTCGACAGTTATGATGCCGAGCGCATTCACGGCGCCGACGAGAATATCCTGAACTCCTCGCGCTCGACCGATTTCATCACGCCGAAATCGCAGGTCAGCACCATCTTCCGCAATGCCGTCCTCGACCTGTCGGAGCGCTATGAATTCGCCCGGCCCCTGGTCAATTCCGGCCGCCTTTCGGTGCCCTGCACCTATGACGGCTCCCCGCTCAACGGACCGGATTGCGATTCCATGCCGAAGCGCACGCGCCCCGGTTCGCCAGCACCGGATGCACCGCTGCCCGACGGCGCCTGGCTGATCGACCGGCTGGGTGACGAATTCCGGATTCTCGCCATCGATGCCGATGCACCGGAATCGCTGTGCGAAGGCGGCATTTGCGCCACGCGTCTGGCCTTGTCCGCGAAAGACAATCCCGCGCTCGCCGAACGCTACCTCGGTGCGGCCACATCGGCGGTGTATCTCATGCGGCCTGACCAGCATGTCGCCGCGCGCTGGGAGAGCTATGACGAAGCCGCCATGCGCGCCGCCATCAACAAGGCTGCCGGGCGGAGCTGAGGAGACGACCGATGAATGCACTGAACACCGCCCCCAACATCGCCCGGCCGGACGACTTCTACGCCCGGCTGCTGTCCGCTCATGAGGGGCTGAGCAAGGAGGAGAGCGATGCCTTGAATGCCCGCCTGATCCTCATTCTCGCCAATCACGTGGGCGACATGGCCGTTCTCGACGCAGCCCTTGAGGCTGCCGCAGAGGCCGGTGGAAACGGGTAGGCCGGAGACATGCCGTTTGACAGGGAGTTGACCCCATGAACATCCAGACCAAGCGCAAATACATCCAGCAGGATCAGGCCGGCGCCATCACGCCCGGCTACATGCCGGGCTTCGGAAACGATTTCGAGACCGAGGCGCTGCCCGGCGCGCTGCCGCAAGGCATGAACAGCCCGCAGAAATGCGCCTACGGCCTCTATGCCGAACAGCTTTCGGGCACCGCCTTCACCGCGCCGAGCCACCAGAACGAACGCACCTGGTGCTACCGCATCCGCCCGTCGGTCAAGCATTCGGCGCGCTATCGCAAGATCGAACTGCCCTACTGGAAGACGGCGCCGCATGTCAGCGACGACATCATCTCGCTCGGCCAGTACCGCTGGAACCCGGTGCCCCATGCCGATGCGCCGCTGACCTGGCTGACCGGCATGCGCACCATGACGACGGCCGGCGACGTGAACACGCAGGTTGGCATGGCCAGTCACATCTATCTGGTCAACCAGTCGATGGAGGACGACTATTTCTACTCCGCCGACAGCGAACTTCTCGTCGTGCCACAGGCCGGCCGGCTTCGCTTCTGGACCGAATTGGGCATCATCGACCTCCAGCCCCAGGAAATCGCGGTCATTCCGCGCGGCCTTGTCTACCGGGTCGAGGTCGTGGAAGGACCGGCGCGCGGTTTTGTCTGCGAAAACTACGGCCAGAAGTTCGAGCTGCCGGGCAGGGGACCGATCGGCGCCAATTGCCTGGCCAATCCGCGCGACTTCAAGGCGCCGGTCGCCGCCTTCGAGGATCGCGAGGTGCCATCCACGCTGACGATCAAGTGGTGCGGCCAGTTTCACGTCACCGAGATCGCGCAGTCGCCGCTCGATGTCGTCGCTTGGCATGGCAATTATGCTCCGGTGAAATACGATCTCACCGCCTATTGCCCGGTCGGGGCGATCCTGTTCGATCATCCGGACCCGTCCATCTTTACCGTGCTGACCGCACCGTCGGGCCAGCCGGGCACCGCGAATATCGATTTCGTGCTGTTCCGCGAGCGCTGGATGGTGGCCGAGAACACCTTTCGCCCGCCCTGGTACCACAAGAACGTGATGTCGGAACTGATGGGCAATATCTACGGCATCTACGACGCCAAGCCGGAGGGCTTCGTGCCCGGCGGCATGAGCCTGCACAACATGATGCTGCCGCACGGGCCGGACAAGCAGGCCTTCGAAGGCGCCTCGAATGCCGGTCTGAAGGCGGAGAAGCTGGACAATACCATGTCCTTCATGTTCGAAACCCGTTTCCCGCAGCACCTGACGGAATTTGCCGCGAAGGAAGCGCCGCTGCAGGACAATTATATCGATTGCTGGGCAGATCTCGTGAAGCACTATGACGGATCGCCGGACGGCAAGTGAACGGACCGGAGAGAAAAGCATGACCGCATTGAAGCGATCCTGGGTGGAGAGCGCCAATTCGCCTGAATCGGAATTTCCACTCAACAACCTGCCTTACGGGGTGTTCTCGACCGGTAACGGCAAGCCGCGCTGCGGGGTGGCGATCGGCGACATGATCCTTGATGTCGCCGCGCTGGAGGCGGAGGGCCGGCTGAACTACGAGGGCGCTCTGGAAACCGGCGCCTGGAATGCGTTCATGGCCATGGGCCGCGTGGCCTGGGACAAGCTGCGCGGCGAACTGACTTCCATGCTTGCCGAAGGGTCCGCCTCCCGCGCCGGCGTCGAGCCGCATCTGGTTCCCATGACGACCGCGACCATGCACATGCCCTTCGCGGTGACCGAATATACCGACTTCTATGCTGGCCGGAATCACGCCTACAATGTCGGTGTCATGTTTCGCGGCCCTGAAAACGCACTGCCGCCGAACTGGCTTCATATTCCCATCGGCTACAATGGCCGCGCGTCCTCGGTCGTCGTCTCGGGCACGCCCGTTGTCCGGCCCAATGGTCAGTTGAAGGGCCCGAACGACGCGGCGCCGCGTTTCGGGCCGTCGCAACGGTTCGATCTCGAACTGGAAATGGGCGCCATTGTCGGCCAGCCGTCGAACGGGCCGATATCGGTGTCGCAAGCCTTCGAAAACATCTTCGGCTATGTCTTGCTGAACGACTGGTCGGCGCGCGACATCCAGGCCTGGGAATATCAGCCGCTCGGTCCCTTCCAGGCCAAGGCGACGGCTACGACGATCAGCCCGTGGATCGTCACGTCCGCCGCGCTGGCGCCGTTCCGCACCTCCACGCCGGAACGCGAAAAGCCCTTGCTGCCTTATCTCGCGGAACCGGGTCCGATGCTCTACGACATCGACCTCGAGGTGGCGTTGACGCCGGAAGGCGGAGAGGAAACCGTTCTCTCGCGCACCAATTACCGCGAGATGTATTATTCCTCCGCGCAGCAGCTTGCCCACCACACCACCTCAGGCTGCCCGATGCGCGTTGGCGACCTGCTCGGATCCGGCACGATCTCCGGCACCGAAAAGGAGTCGCGCGGCTCGCTGCTGGAGCTTTCCTGGGGCGGCAAGGAACCGGTCGCCATCAAGGGCGGTGGCACGCGCAGCTTCATCGAGGACGGCGACACCGTGACGCTGAGGGGCCATGCGCGCGGTGATGGCTACCGCATCGGCTTTGGCGATTGTTCGGGCACGATCATGCCGGCACGCAAGATCGACTGACAGAACCGGTCACGACCATCCTTGACGGCGGCGGGCCTTCCGGTCCGCCGTTTTTCTTTGTCCGGATCGTATGGTCGCCGTTGATGGTTACAAAAACAACCGTTACATCCGTAACCATATTGATTGAAGGCCGTGACGGAGCCGGAAGCCCGTACCGTCCGGGCCGGACAAGGGAGAAGGCCGATGACTGCCACACCGAAACTGGATCGCATTCACCACGTTGCCTACCGCTGCAAGGACGCCAAGCAAACGGTTGAGTGGTATGTAAAAAACCTCAACATGGATTTCGTTCTGGCCATTGCGGAGGATCATGTTCCGTCCACGCATGAACCCGATCCCTACATGCACGTGTTCCTGAATGCCGGTGGCGGCAATGTGCTTGCCTTCTTCGAGCTGCCGACCAAGCCGGACATGGGCCGCGACGAGAATACGCCTGCCTGGGTTCAGCATATCGCCTTCAAGGTGAAGGACCGCGACACGCTCATTGCCTTCAAGGACCAGCTCGAGGCCAATGGTATCGACGTGCTTGGCGTCACCGACCACTCCATTTTTCACTCGATCTATTTCTTCGACCCCAATGGTCACCGCGTCGAACTCGCCTGTGACGATCCGGAAGAAGAGGCGATGAAACGGAAACTCGACGAGGTGAAGTGGGAGATGCTGGAGGAATGGGCGCGCACGAAAAAGGCGCCGAAGCATGCTGACTGGCTGCATGCCAGGGAACTTTCCAACGTGTGATTGATTTGCCGCCCCCGGCAAGACGCCTCCGGCAGGAGGCGCGGCGCGGCCTTTTGGCCGCGCCGGATCGTCTTGCTTCCGGCCTATTGCGGCAAGGCCGTCTGGAACACCGCCTGCGGCGTCGTCACGATGACGCGGGCGGTCGATTCCAGCACTGTCCCGACACCGACACCGAGCGTCGCCAGGCTGGTTCCGAGCTTGTTGCGCTCCGGATTGAACTTCTCGCCGCTGCGCAGCCGCTCGCCGAGCAAGGCAACCAGTTGCGGGTTCTGGGCGAACTTGGTGTGGTTGATGCCGCTGCTGCCTGCTTCGGTCAGGTTGACAACGACGACACCGAGTTCCGCGATTTCCTTGTCGTCGGTATAGGCGCCGAGCCGAGGCTTGTTGCCGGCGAGCACCTGACTGAGTTGCAGCGCGCGGTCATCCCGCGAGAGCAGGACGAAAAACGGCGTCCTTGGCTTGCCGTAGCGTTGCATCTGGGCCTTGAAGACATCGGCGGAAATGTCGGGCGAGGCCAGGATGACATCGCCCAGCCGGCCACCGAGTGTCGGATCGCCCGAGATCTTCAACTGGCGCAGGGCTTCCATGGTGACCCAGGTACCCATTGAATGGGCCATGATGTCGATCCGGCGCGGATTTGCCCGGGCGGCGTTGCGCAACGTGTATTCCAGCGCATCGCGGGCCGCCGTGGCGCTGTCGCGGTCGTAGATATAGTCCAGCGTGCTGCCTCGTGACGCCCAGCTGAACAGGATCGCCGTTCCCTGGAATCCGGTATCGTGAACGATCTGCGTGATCCGGAACAGGGCATCGGCGAACGTGTTGCGATAGCCATGAACGAAGACCAGGACATCCTGGCTGCTGCCGGCGCGGGCGGTCTGGGTGAAGGCGTTCGAATTTGCGACCGGCCGGATGTCCGTGGCCACGAAATGGCGCGACGGATCGGGCAGGCCGCGCGACACGCGTTCGGTCTCGCCGGTCTCGTGATCGGGCGGCACGGAAACCGTGATCTCGGCGAAACTGACACCGTCGCCGCGCTCTCCGCTGAAGAGGATTTCCGGGTTGTCGTCCGGCGCACGCGTGGTCGCTACGAGAATCCGGTGTTGTGTTGCGCCCTGCGGCACGCCGGCGGCAATCGCCTCCGGTGACGTGATACGGCGCATGGCCAGGTCGCTTGCGCAGCCGCCAAGCGGAATGAGCAGGGCCATGAAGGCCACGAGGGACATTCGGAACTGGTAAACAGGCATGGAAGTGTCTTTTTGAATCCGAATCCGACCATAACGCCCCGCATGCTGCAATGCAAAGTGGCAGCGGTCACGTTCCCGTCAACCAGAGGGGAGAGCCGGCCACGCGTTGCAGTGGCGCCACAGTGGGGCGGTTCAGCGCCGCCAGAAGGCTGGCGTGAACAGGATCAGGACCGCCAGGATTTCCAGGCGGCCAAGCAGCATGCCGACCGCCATGATGTATTTTGCCACGTCGGACAGGCTGGAAAAATTGCCTGTCGGCCCGATCACGTCGCCCAGGCCCGGGCCGACATTCGTGATCGCCGAGAGCGCACCTGTGACCGCCGTCTCGAAATCCAGTCCGGTCGCCGACAGCAGCACGATGAGCACGCCCCAGATGACGAAGAAGGCGGCGATGAAAAGGACCACGGCGCGTTGTGTCTGCTCATCCACCGGCCTGGTGCCATATTTCACCGGCAGGATGGTTGACGGGTAGATCAGGCGCTTCAGGCCGTTCGAAAAGACCTGGAAAAGAATGTAGAACCGGTAGGCCTTGATCCCGCCTGTCGTCGATCCGGAGCAGCCGCCCAGGAACATCGCCACGAAGATGGTGGCCACGGTATAGGGGCCCCAGGCGCCATAGTCGGTGGAGGAGTAGCCGGTCGTGGTGATGATCGAGACGAAATTGAAGGTGGAATGGGTGAGTGCGAAGAAGAAGGGAATGCGGTCCGTAACCGTGATCCAGATCGCGTTCGTCAGCGAGAACAGCACGATCAGCCCGAGATAGAGGCGGATCTGGGGGTCGAGGTAGACATCCCTGCGGCCGCGGATCGCAAACAGGATGAGAACGGCGAAGGGCAGGCCGCCGATCGTCATGAAGACCGTGCTGGTCCAGATGATGTGAGGCGACGTGTAGAAGCCCATGGATGCGTCGTGGGTGGAAAAACCGCCTGTGGCCATGGTGGTCATGGCATGGTTCACGGCATCGAAGAGCGGCATGCCTGCAACGGCATAGGCCACGGCGCAGACCAGCGTCAGCAGCGCATAGATGGAGATGATCGAGACGGCATAGGTGGAGAAGCGGGCGAAGGGCTTGTCATCCGTATCGGAGGACTCGATGCGGAAGAAGGACACGCCGCCCAGTTTCAGGAAGGGCAGCAGGAAGACACCGAGCGCGATGACGCCGAGCCCGCCGATCCATTGCAGGATCGAACGCCACAGCAGCAGGCCCGGCGGCATGTCGTCCAGCCCCGTCAGCACCGTCGCACCGGTGGCCGTGATCGCCGAAACCGTTTCGAACACCGTGTCGGCAAAGCCGATTTCCAGCGACGAGGCGAAGAAGGGAAAGGCGCCGGCGACGATCATCGAAAGCCACAGGAGATTGACCAGCAGAAAGCCGAAGCGGCTGTTGATGGCCGGCGTGGGCACGCGCGTTGCCATCGCCGAAGCGGATGACAGGCCGGACAGGAAGAAGGCAGACAATGCGAAAGCCTTCCAGTCGGGATTGTTGAAATAGAGATCGACGGCAGCCGGAATCAGCATGGCAACCGCCATGTAAAGCGCAAATATGGAGGCGACGAAGACTGCCGCGCGAGCCGTGTTTGCGTTCAAACCGTTCACCCAGTGCTAGCGCGACCCGCACCTTGCGCCGTCGCTGTCATCGTTTAAAAACAGCCGTCTTGCAGAATGGATTCCGACACTGCAACCGTCGGCTTTCCTTAGCGCATGTTTCCCCGCCGGTCACCGGCCAGATCGGCACGGGCGATTTTTTTCCCGGTACCGGCAGCCCCGGATTGGAAGGTATCACCATGAGCGGATTTCCCCAGCGCGTCGACAGCACCATGCATGCGGTGCGCGCCCTCTTCGCGCCCACGCCGCTGCAGCGCAACGACTACCTTTCGCGCAAATACCATGCGGATATCTGGCTCAAGCGCGAGGATTTGACGCCCGTTCGCTCCTATAAGCTGCGCGGGGCCTACAACTTCATGCGCAAGTCCGTCGAGCGTGGCGGCGACCGCATCTTCGTATGTGCGTCCGCCGGCAATCACGCCCAGGGCTTCGCCTTCACCTGCCGCCATTTCGGCCGCAAGGGCGTTGTCTTCATGCCGGTGACCACGCCGCAACAGAAGATCGAGAAGACCAGGGCCTTTGGCGGCAAGCATGTCGAAATCGAACTGGTCGGCGACATTTTCGACGCCTGCTACAAGGCCGCCATCGCCTATGCGAAGGCACAGGGCGGCGAACTGGTCCCACCCTTCGACCACAAGGACATCATCGAGGGCCAGGCCACGGTGGCGCTGGAGATCGCCGGGCAGTTGCCTGAAGGGGTGGCTGCGGACATGTGCATCCTGCCGGTGGGCGGCGGCGGCCTGTCGTCCGGGGCCCTGCGCTACTGGCACGAGGCCGGAGCGGCGCCGCGCTTCATCCTGTGCGAACCGGAAGGCGCACCCAGCCTGAAGCGAAGCCTGGAGGCCGGCCGGCGCGTCCGCCTCGACCATGTCGACAATTTCGTCGATGGCGCGGCCGTGGCCGAGATCGGCGCCGAGCCGTTTCGCCATCTCTCCCGCCTTTCCGCCGATGACGTTTGCCTGATCCCGGAAAACCGCCTGTGCTCGACCATTCTTGACATGCTGAACGTGGAGGGCATCGTGCTGGAACCGGCCGGTGCATTGGCCGTCGACGCGCTCAAGGACATCCCGGCCGACGAGATACGCGGCAAGACCATCGTCTGCGTCACGTCGGGCGGCAATTTTGACTTCGAGCGGCTGCCTGACGTCAAGGAGCGTTCCCTGCGATTCGAGGGCCTGAAGAAATATTTCATCTTCCGCTTCCCGCAACGCCCTGGCGCCCTGCGCGACTTCCTGGAATTGCTGGGACCGCAGGACGATATTGTCCGGTTCGAATATCTCAAGAAGTCGGCACGCAATTTCGGCTCTGTCGTGATCGGTATCGAGACGAGGGACCCGCGCAATTTCGCCCGGCTGACAAAGCGCTTTGACAAGGGCGGCTGGGGATATCAGGACATTACCGAGAACGAGATTCTCGCCAACCTCATCATATGAAACCGGGGGCAAGCATGTTCCAGAAGATTGCCGTCGCGACCGGCATTTCCATTGCGGTCTTCTTTTCCATCGCCGTGGCGCTGGTGTTGAGCGACAGTCCCCCGCCGGTTGGCAACAGGACCGGGGATGGCGGCACGCTCGACTTTGCCGGGGCCATTGAGGCGGACTATTCCGGCATGCCGGATGTGACCCTTTTCAAGGCCCGTGACGGCACGGATCTCGCCTACAGGCGCTATGATTCGACCAGGCCCGGCGCGCCCTGGCTCTTCCTCGTTCACGGTTCCGGCTGGAACTCGATGCAATGGCACCCGCTGGCGCAATGGCTGTCCCGGCAGGGGCTGGCAAGCGTGATCGCGCCGGACATGCGCGGCCATGGCGCCAATCCCGGCCCCCGCGGCGATGTCGGGCACATCGGCCAGCTCGAAGAGGACATGGCCGACCTCATCGCGGTCATCAGGCGCCCGGGCGATCCGCGCAAGGTCATCCTGGGCGGGCACTCCTCCGGCGGCGGATTTGTCATCCGCTATGCCGGCGGCAAGCCCGCCGTGCCGGTCGACGGCTATGTTTTGCTGGCGCCCTTCCTGAAATATGACGCACCCACGGTGCGGCCCAATTCCGGCGGCTGGGCGCAGCCGGCGACAAGACGCATCATCGGCCTTGTCATGCTGAACACGATCCGGTTCCCGGCTCTCAATCACCTGCCGGTCATCTCCTTCAACATGCCCGCATCCGTTCTGGAAGGGCCGTATGGCGACCTTGCAACGACTGAATACACCTACCGCATGAATGTCAGTTTCGCGCCACGCGACGACTACGAAGCCGATCTGGCATCCATCGACAAGCCATTGCTGGTGGTTGCCGGCGCCGATGACGAAGCCTTTCATGCAGACCGGTTCGAACCGGTCATTTCCGCGCAAACGGACATGGGCACATATGCCCTCTTGCCTGGCGTTTCGCATCTGGGCGTCGTCCTGGGCGAAGCGGTACGCCCGGTTCTGGCAGGCTGGCTGAAAGAGCACTTCCCCGCGGCGGACGGAACCTGACATGCGCCGCGCCGGCCAGCCAGCGTCAACGGGGCGTCCCGGATGATGGACGACATCCTCCTGTCGGTCGGCGGTGTCGGCCTGTTCATCCTCGGCATTCGCATGCTCACCAACGGGTTGCGCAGCCTGGCGGGCGGCATGTTGCGCCGGTTCCTGGCCCGTTTTACCACCAATGCCGCGTCCGGCGCGGTGACCGGTGCGCTGCTGACGGCGGTCATCCAGTCGTCGGGCGCCACAACGATCACGACCGTCGGGCTTGTCGGCGCCGGCATCCTTTCCTTCAATCAGGCTCTGGGTGTCATCCTGGGTGCCAATATCGGCACCACGGTGACGGGGTGGATCATCGCTGCGGTGGGTTTCAAGCTGCAACTGGGCACGGTGGCCATGCCGCTGCTGCTGCTGGGTGTCCTGACGAGCATGTTCGCTCCGGGCCGCTGGGCGCGTGCCGGCGACGCCCTGACCGGCTTCAGCCTCCTGTTCATCGGCATCGACGCCATGCAACGCGGCATGGCCGCCTTCGAAGGGCTGGTGACACCGGAAACCTTCCCCGCGGACAGCCTTTCCGGGCGGCTCGAACTGGTCGCGGTCGGGATCGCCATCACCTTGATAACGCATTCCTCATCGGCGGGCGTGGCGACCGCGCTGGCGGCACTTTCGGTGGGAACGATCAATCTGCCGCAGGCCGCCACCATGGTCATCGGCATGAATGTCGGCACGACCTTCAGCGCCGCGCTCGCCACCATCGGGGGATCGGCTGCGGTTCGCCGGACCGGCTTCGCGCACGTCATCTTCAATGTCATGACGGGCGTGATTGCCTTCGGGCTGCTCGATCTGTTCGCCAAGCTTGCCTTGCCCCGTGTTCAGGTGCCAGGCGACGCACAATTCGCGCTCGTGGCCTTTCATACGGTTTTCAACGTTCTCGGCGTCGTTCTTGTGCTGCCCTTTGCCGGCGCCTTTTCACGACTGATGGCGGTTCTCGTTCCCGATCATCTCCCATCCCTGACCGGCATGCTGGACAGGCGACTGCTGGCCGATGGCGAAGCGGCAGCCGATGCGGCGGCAGCCTGTGCCCGGCTGCTTGTGGCCGAAATCGAGCACCATGTCGCCTGGCGCCTGCGTCCGGCCTCGTCGCCGGGCGGTGGCGGCCTCGTGCGCCTGCGGCTGGCCAAGGAAGAACTGACGGACTATGTGGCAGCGATGCCCAACAGCGGCTGGAATCGCAAGCGGGTCAGCGCGCTGCTGCATGTTCTCGACCACATGGAACGGCTGCTTCGCCGTTGCGAGGACGATGAAAGGCTTGCCATCGTGCCGCATGATCGCAGGCTCGCGCGGCTTGCGCGTGTTTTCGCCGGCGTGATCGCAACATCGGCGTCACTCGACGAGGGAGGGCGGTCGGTCCGCTTTACCCGGCTCGAGGCGATGATTCGCGCCATGGAGGAGCGCTATCGCATCGATGTCATCGGACATGCCGCGCCGGTGCCGGCGACGATGCGCGAGATCGCCACGCGCCTCGATGCCATGCGCTGGCTTCATCGTTCGGCCAACCATCTTTCGCGCATCCATCAGCATCTTGTCGATGCGGCGGACAGACCGACCCCGCCTGCCGGTTCCGTTGCAGGCGTTTGATCCGACAGATCGAAAAGCTTGTCCCGGCGGCGGCTTGCCATGGCAGCGCTTTCAGTGCGATTGGATTGCGCGCCGGATGTACGGACGAGGCGTCGACGGCAGGATCGGAGGAGGGGTTTTCATGGCCGGCATCGCCGTGCTTGCATTCGCGTATGTGCTCTCGCAGTTCTACCGTTCCTTTCTTGCCGTCCTGACGCCGGCGCTGAGCGCGGATCTGGGCGCAACGAAAGCCGATCTTTCCGAAGCCTCCGGCGCCTGGTTCGTTTCCTTCGCCCTGATGCAGTTCCTTGTCGGCGTATCGCTGGACCGGTTCGGCCCGCGAATCACGGCCGCCATCATGCTTGGCGTGGCCGGCGGTGGCGGCGCATTGCTGTTTGCCGCTGCCAGCGCGCCATGGATGATAACGCTGGCCATGGTGCTGATCGGCATCGGGTGCGCACCGGTGCTGATGGCGGCCTTCTTCATCTTCGCGCGCGTCTATTCACCGGGCCGCTTCGCCATGTATGCCTCATGGATGGTGGCCTTCGGCTCGGCCGGCAATGTCATCGGGGCAACGCCATTGGCCGCCGCCGGCGAGGCGTTCGGCTGGCGCCCGGTCATGGCGGGCCTTGCTGCGGTCACGGTCATTGTCGCCGTCCTGCTTTTCCTCGTCCTGCGCGATCCGCCGCGTCCGGAAGGTGAGGGCAGATCCAGCGGCTTTGCAGGCTATGGCGAGTTGATGCGGATGCGGGTTCTGTGGCCGATCATCCCGCTTGTCGCGATCAACTATGCCGCGGCCGCAGGCATTCGCGGCCTGTGGGCCGGTCCCTATCTGGCCGATGTCCATGGCGCGGACGCGATCGTCATCGGAAACGTGACGCTGGCCATGGCCATGGCCATGGTCGCCGGCAGTTTTCTCTACGGGCCGCTGGACCGATTGTTCGGCACGCGCAAATGGGTCGCCGCCGGCGGCAATGCCATCGTGCTCGGCGCCATCGTCTGGCTGTGGCTGTCGCCCTCGGCTGCGCTTGTCGGTGTCACGGCCGCACTCGTCGTCATCGGCCTGGCCGGCATGAGCTATGGCATGCTGATGGCGCATTCGCGCGCCTTCCTTCCTGCTCATCTGACAGGCCGCGGCGTGACGCTGATGAATTTCTTCTCCATCGGCGGTGTCGGGCTCTTGCAGTTCCTCACCGGATGGGTCGTGACCGCGTGGGCTGTCCCGGGTGAACCGCAGGCTGCCTATGGCGCGCTCTGGCTTTTCTATGCCGTAACGCTCGGTGCCGGATTGCTGGTCTATCTCGCCTCGCGCGATGCGCGCCCGGAAGAAAGCTGAACGCCTACAGGGCGAGGCCGCGAATCCACGCCACGGTCCTGTCCGCCAGCCGCTGTGTCGTGTTGGGGGACAGGATGTCACCGGCAATCACGTGCTGCGACGGGTTGACGCTGTCGGTAACTTCCACCACCGCGTGCGGCCCTGCCCATTTCGCCGCCTTGGCCGCCGTGGCCGTCTGGTCAACCACGGCATCGCCCGGCGCATAGATGAAGAGCGCGGGCAGGTCGATCATCTCGGGGAAGACGCTGTTGGCCAGATCCACCGAAGCGGCCATGGGCATCAGCGCGCGGGTCGGGTAACGCGTCGTCCAATGCCTGGCATGCGCTTCGTTCCTTGGCTCGAACGACCGTTCCGGTCCGACGATCATGTCCGCCATCTGCATGCCCCAGGGCTGTGTCAGGAGGAAGGAGCCGGGCGCCTTGAGTTGGTAATTCGGTGAAATCAGCACCACGGCGTCCATGTTGCGGGCAAGGTCCGGCTGGGCCGCGGCCCAGGTGACCAGCGATCCCCCGGTTGACGTGGCCATGACGACGACCTTGCCGCCCAGCGCCTTGCCCACGGCCAGAGCCTCGGCCAGGTCGTTGATCCAGTCGTTGACGGTGGCGCGGGCCAGCGCCTCGCCGTTCTGGCCATGGCCTGTCAGGCGGGTGAAGAAAAGGTTCGCGCCCAGCGCCCGCGCCACCAGGTCGGGCAAGGGACGGACTTCCTGCGCGCTGGCCGAGAAGCCGTGCACATACACGATTGCAAGCGGCGTGCGGGCTCTCGATTGCGGAAATGCCCAGACAATCTGCTTTTCCGCGCCTTCCCGGATGCCCGGAACATTGGCCTCGCTGCGCGCGATGGCAGCTTCCGGATCGGCACCGATGGACCGCGTATCCACGGATATCTCCGTATCAACCGGCGTGCGCGGACCGACGGCGTAGAGCACGGCGAACCCGGCAATCAGAACAATCAGTGTCCACATGATCTTGCGCAGCATTGGTGCCTCCCGGTGTGTGGCCAAGGTTTAGCGCCAAGCGCCAGCCGGCACAATCGGCGCCTCCCGGACAAGAACCGAACCGGCCTGGCTTTCGTAGAGTGTCTGGCCAGAAGGAACCGACTTGATGCCGCTCCCGCGCCTGCCGATAACCGTGGTCATTGCCTACGGGTTGCCCGCCATGCCGATCGCGGCTCTGACACTGCCGCTCTACGTCATCGTTCCGACCTTCTACAGCGAGACCGTCGGCGTGCCGCTGGGCGCCATCGGCGGCATACTCGTTGCCGTACGCCTGTTCGACGCCCTCAACGATCCGGTGCTCGGCTGGCTCGGGGACCGCTGGAACAGCGCCTTCGGGCGGCGCCGCGCGATGGTGGCCCTGGCGATGCCCGCCACGGCCTTTGCCGCCTGGATGCTCTTTGCACCGCCGCTGGATGCCACCGGCGCCTACCTGGCGCTCTGGATGACCGTGCTGACCGCAGGTTTCAGCGCCCTTCTCTTGTCCTGGTCGGCATGGGGCGCGGAACTGGCCGGCGGCTATCGCGAACGCAGCCGGATTACCGGATGGCGCGAGTTCTTCACCGTTTGCGGCACATTGGCTGCAATCGCCATCCCGTTTGCCGTCGCCGGCGGCGGGTCGGGCGAACGTGGCGGCCTGGCCGCCCTCGGTCTTGCCGTGGCAGGCGGCCTGCTCGTTCTTGGCGCGGCCGCGCTTGCCATCGTGCCGGAGCCGAGAGACCACTCCGTGGCGCGTCTTTCGCTAAGGCGGAGCCTGGCCGCAATGGGCGCCAACACGCCGTTTCTGCGCCTGATCGGCGCCTATTTCGTCAATGGCCTGGCCAATGGCATTCCTGCCACGCTTTTTCTCTATTTCGTGTCCGCCCGGCTTGCTGAACCGGACATGCGCGGCCCGCTGCTGTTTCTCTACTTCCTCTGCGGCCTGGCTGGCGTTCCGGCGGCGACGCTTCTTGCTTCCCGCCTTGGCAAGCATCGCGCCTGGTCGCTGGCCATGCTGCTGGCCTGTGCCGTGTTCGCGCTGGTGCCGCTGATTGGCGCCGGCGACATCGCCGCCTTCGCCGCTGTCTGCATCGTGACCGGTTTCGTGCTCGGCTTCGATCTGGCGCTGCCCCCGTCGATCCAGGCCGATGTGATCGATGCCGACACGGCTGTCTCGGGCGCGCAGCGGTCCGGCTTCTATTTCGCCGCCTGGAGCCTGGCGACCAAGCTGTCGCTGGCGGCCGGCGCGGGCGTGGCCTTTCCATTGCTCGCACTGGCCGGGTTCGATCCGCAAGCCGGCGCGGACAATTCGCCCTTTGCCCTCTTCACCCTTGCAGCGCTCTATGCCTGGGCGCCGGTTGTCCTGAAACTGGTCGCCGTCGCGCTGATGTGGTCCTTCCCCCTCGACGAGGCGGCACAGATGGCGGCGCGTGAGCGGATCGAGGCCAGAAGCCGGGCGCGATGACCACCGGAAAGGATCAGTCGCGAAGCGGGCGACGGTTCCATCCCATGGCACGGCTCATGACGGGGAAGTACAGGCTCCACGGCAACAGGTTCACCAGCTTGAGAAGGAAGGCGAAACGGCGCGGAAACGCCGTTTCGAACCCGCCACGCCCAAGTCCGTCGACGATCCGCGCGGCCGCATCGCCGGTTTTCATCAGGAAAGGCATGGGAAACTTGTTCTGTTCCGTCAGCGGCGTATCCACGAAACCCGGGTTGAACACCTGCAAGCGGATGTTCATCTTGTCGAAGTCGAACTTCAGCGATTGCGCCAGGTAGTTCACGGCCGCCTTGGAGCCGCCATAGGCTGATGCCAGCGGCAGACCGCCATAGGCCGAAACCGATCCGACGATGCCGATATGGCCGCGCCCGCGGCTGCGCATGGCCTGTGCCACGGGCACCAGCCCGTTCAGCACACCGAAGAGGTTGATGTCATAGGTCTTGCGGAATTTCTCGAGGTCGGGGCTCTCGCCATGCACCGGCCAGTAGTTTCCCGCCACGAACAGGGCCAGCGAGATCGGGCCGTGCTCCTCTTCCAGCGAACGGACGAGGCGAACCATTGCGGTCTCTTCGGTGGCGTCGCCCGGTGCAGGAATGATCTCTCCCTTGAACCCCGTTGCCGAGCGCGCCATGTCGTCGAGCTTTTCGGCGCTGCGGGCCGTCACCGCAACCCGCCAGCCGTCCTTGGCGAGCCTCAGCGCCACTTCGCGCCCGATTCCGCTTGAAGCCCCGGTGATCCAGGCGACGCCGTGTTCCGGGCGTGCGCGATAAAGACTCATGGCTGACTCCGGCGCGTTGTTCCTGACCTGTCATACGAAAAAAAGAACCCGCCGGTTCCCCGGCGGGTCAAGGTTGCGGTTGGCTGTGTATCCTCAGGCCAGCAGGATGTCGGATAACCGCTGCCCGATGGAGCCTGTCAGGCGCAGCGGGCCGTCGGTCACCGCCATGCCGATACATGGCTTGGTCTTCTCCGCGATGGGCCGGTGATCCACCGTCTCATCGTTCACGGAGATGTCGCCACGGGCATAGCGTCCCGTGTCGTCATTGAAGGCGCCGTCGAGCACGAGGGAAAGCTCCATCCCCTCGTGGGTGTGCTTCGGAATGGCGCGGCCGGGCTTGATCCAGAACAGCTCCACATGGCAGCCGTCGATCTCGCCCAGTTCGTAGTCGCGAAAACCGGGCATCTTCATTTTCCAGGGGATCTCGTCCTCGTCCATCCCGATGAACGCCGCGATCGCACGCGGAAGAAGCGAGCCGGGGCGGGGCCTGGATGGAAGGCGTATCTGTGGGGCCGGCGACGAGAAGATCTTTTCAAGGCAGGCATCGGCCGCATGCAGGGGCGCTGGCTGTATATGCTCCAGCGCATCGCCTGCAAGCGTTTCAAGGCCGGTGACGATACCACGATTGGCCGGCGACAGTTCCAGATGGGCATCGACAAGCACGCGCGCGGGCTCCGGCAAGAGCCCGGACACGTAACGCGCCATGAGCGCGTCAATGCGTTCTTGTGTATCCGTGTTGTTCAAATCTCGTTTCCCCTGGCCGCAACCGCGCCATTGTCTGCGTTGAACCATTTGTCCCGGTTTACGGCAGGCGAGACAATCCGGATCACAGGCAAAACAAGCTGGCTTTTTTGCCCGAACGAGACAAAAACTGCACAAAAGCGCGACGGTAGCGCAAAAAGGCCGCTTGCAAGCCCGGGCATGGGTCCATACCCTTTCGGGCAACGAGAGAGTCATACGGGAAAAACATGATCGCGTCAGTACTTGAGTGTATCGGAAACACGCCGCTCATCCGCCTGCGCAAGGCATCGGAAGCAACCGGTTGCGAAATTTACGGCAAGGCCGAGTTCATGAATCCGGGCCAGTCGGTCAAGGACCGCGCCGGACTGTTCATCATTCGCGATGCGGAAAAGCGCGGCTTGCTGGAACCCGGCGGCCTGATCGTCGAAGGCACGGCTGGCAATACCGGCATCGGCCTGACGGTGGTCGCCAAGGCGCTGGGATACCGTACGGTCATCGTGATTCCGGAAACCCAGAGCCAGGAGAAAAAGGACGCGCTCCGGGTTCTTGGCGCTGAACTGATCGAGGTTCCCGCTGTTCCCTACCGCAATCCCAACAACTACGTGAAGGTGTCCGGACGGCTGGCGGAAAAGCTGGCCGCCACCAGCCCGCATGGCGCGATCTGGGCCAACCAGTTCGACAACATCGCCAATCGCGATGGCCATGTCGCCACCACCGCGGAGGAAATATGGTCGCAGACCGGCGGCAAGGTGGACGGTTTCGTCGCCGCCGTCGGAACCGGCGGAACGCTTGCGGGTGTCGCCGCCGGCCTGAAGGCGCACCGGCCGGACGTGAAGGTGGCGCTGGCCGATCCGCTGGGTGCCGCCTTGTACAGCCACTATACGACCGGCGAGATGAAATCGGAGGGATCCTCCATCACCGAAGGCATCGGCCAGGGGCGCATCACCGGCAACCTTGAGGGGTTCACCCCGGATTTCGCCTATCAGATCCCCGATTCCGAGGCGCTGCCGATCATCTTCGATCTCGTGCAGGAAGAAGGGCTTTGCCTCGGCGGCTCATCGGGCATCAACATTGCCGGCGCCATGCGGCTGGCCCGCGAGCTCGGCCCGGGCCACACCATCGTCACCATCCTGTGCGACTACGGCACGCGCTATCAGTCGAAACTGTTCAATCCGGATTTCCTGCGCTCCAGGGACCTGCCGTACCCGGCGTGGATGGAAGCGGCAAGCGATATCGCGGTTCCCTTCGAGGATGCCGGCGAATGAGCGCGACCGATTGCCTGTTCCGGGCCGACGCCTATCTTTCCACGGCAGAGGCCAGGGTCGCCGCCGTCAACGAACGCGGCGGCATCATCCTCGACAAGACTGTCTTCTACGCCACATCGGGCGGCCAGCCGGGCGATACGGGGCGCCTTGAACGGGCCGACGGGTCGATGATCGAGATCGCCGCCACGGTGACGGGCGAGACGAAGGAAGAGATCATCCACGTGCCGGCCAACGGCCAGCCGGTGCCGGATCCGGGTGAGGCGCTGGTTCTCCACATCGACTGGGATCGCCGGTACAAGCTGATGCGCATGCATACGGCCTGCCACCTGCTCACCGTGGTCTGTCCCTATCCGATCACCGGCGCTTCTGTGGGCGAGGAGGAAAGCCGCGTCGATTTCGACATTCCCGACGCCGCCCTGACCAAGGAAGAGGTCAGCGCGAGGCTGATGGAACTCGTCAACGGCAAGCATCCTGTCTTCACAAGGTTGATCTCGGAAGACGACCTGGCTGCCAATCCCGGCCTGGTGAAGTCGAAGAACGTGCGCCCGCCGTCCGGCTCGGGCACCATCCGCCTCGTCTGTATCGGCGAAGACGCCACGGTGGACAGCCAGCCCTGCGGCGGTACGCATGTGTCGACCACAGAGGAGGTTGGCGCCATCCATATCGGCAAGATCGAAAAGAAGGGGCGTGAAAACCGCCGGTTCCGGATCCGGTTCGGCGATGCGCCGGGGTAGGGTATGATGAGGCTGGAAGGCTCCTGTCACTGCGGTCGCGTGCGCTTTAGCTGTGAAAGCCATACGCCGGTGCCCTACCAGCGCTGCTATTGCTCGATCTGCCGCAAGACGCAGGGCGGCGGCGGATATGCCATCAATCTCAAGGGCGATGCAGCGACGCTTTCGGTCGAGGGCGGCGAAGCAATAACCGTCTACCATGCCAGGATCGATGGCGAGGAAAGCCCGGCGGAACGGCATTTCTGCAGCGGGTGCGGGTCAGCGCTGTGGCTGCACGATCCGCGCTGGCCGGACCTGGTTCATCCGTTCGCCTCGGCCATCGACACGCCCTTGCCGAAAGCGTCGGAAACGACGCATATCATGCTGGCCTTCAAGCCCGCATGGGTGGATGAGCCGGGATCCAATCCGACGCGCTGCCACGACGGCTATCCCGACGAATCGATTGAAGAATGGCATGCGCGGACCGCAAACAGGACGGATTGACCCAAGATGAGCAATGACGCAGCCCCCGTGATCGTGACCGCAGACTGGCTTCAGCAAAGGTTGGGCCAGCCAGGCCTCTCCATCATCGACGGCTCCTGGTACCTGCCGGCGCAGAACCGCGATCCCAAGGCCGAATATGCCGAGGCGCACATACCCGGCGCCGTCTTTTTCGACCAGGATCTGGTTGTCGAGCCGGGGGTTGATTTGCCCCACGCGCTGCCCTCGCCGCTGGAATTCGAGCGACATGCCAGTTCCATGGGCATCACCGTCCATGACACGATCGTGGTCTATGATGGCCCCGGTTTCTTCTCCGCGCCGCGCGTGTGGTGGCTGTTCCGCACGTTTGGCGCCCGCGACGTGCATGTCCTGGAGGGAGGGCTGGATGGCTGGAAGCGCGAGGGACGGCCGGTGACCGCGGAGCAGACCCATTGTGCAGGCGCCTTCTTCAAGCCGCAATTCGACCCGGCGGCAGTGGTCTTCTTCGACGAGATGCGTGAAATCGTGGATACGGGCAGCGCGCAGGTCGTCGACGCACGGCCGGCCGGCCGCTTCGCCGGCACCGATCCGGAGCCAAGGGCCGGCATTCGCTCCGGCCACATGCCTGGCGCCATCAACGTGCCCACGCTCGATCTTTCCCGCGACGGCAAGTTGCTCGCACCCGATGCGCTGAAGGCACGGTTCGAGGCGGCAGGCGTCGACCTGTCCCGTCCCGTCGTCACGTCCTGCGGCTCGGGCGTCACCGCCGCGGTGCTGATCCTGGCGCTGGAACAGGCCGGCCACGACGATCACCGGCTTTACGACGGATCCTGGACCGAATGGGGCGGACGCAGCGATACGCCGGTGGAAACGGGAAGCTGACCACCGTGCCGATGCTGGAAACACGGGTCACGCATCTGGAAATGCGGCGGCGGCCACCACGCGTTGCCATGCCAACCGGCCCGCGTCTGGCGCTGATGCGCGCGCCCGGCATTCCGCCCGCCTTCTATCGCTGGCTCTATGAACAGGTCGGGCGGCCACATCACTGGCAGATGCGCCGCGGGCTGGACGATGCCGCGCTCGGCGCAGCGATCCATGACAAGGCCGTGGAGATCACCGTGCTCTATTGCGATGGCGCGCCGGCGGGGTTCTTCGAAATCGGGCGCGCGCACATGCCGGCGGCCGCGGAGATCGTCTATTTCGGTCTCCTGCCGGATTTCCAGGGCAGGGGACTTGCCCGCTACTTCCTGTCGGAGGCGGTCCATGCCGCATTCGCTCACGAGCCTGAAAAGATCACGCTGCAGACCAATACGCTGGACAGCCCGCACGCGCTGCTCCTTTACCAGAAAGCCGGGTTTCAACCCGTCGGATGGTCGGTGGAACGTATCGAGGCCTGGGAGTGACAGGCCGAAAGAAAAGGCCCGCCGGGATTGAATCGGCGGGCCTTTGTTTGTCCGGCCCGAAGCCGGGGCCTGCAACGCAGACCGGTTCCACCGGTCGAGGTGAAGGGCCGGACGGGAGGAACCGTCAGGCCACCTTGAGCGCCAGTTCAGGCGCTGCCATTTCAAGGCCCAGTGCTTCGGCCACCGGGGCGTTGGTCACGCGCCCGCGATGCACGTTCAGTCCGTTGCGAAGGTGCGGATTGTCCGCCAGCGCCTTCAGACCCTTGTCGGCAAGCTGCAAACCATAATGCAGCGTGGCATTGTTGAGGGCATGGGCCGAGGTGACCGGCACCGCGCCGGGCATGTTGGCCACGCAATAGTGAATGATGCCGTCGACCTCGTAGGTCGGTTCCGCATGGGTGGTGGCCTTCGAGGTCTCGAAGCAACCGCCCTGGTCGATCGCCACATCCACCAGCACCGCGCCCTTCTTCATGCCTGAAAGCATTTCACGGCTGACAAGCTTGGGCGCAGCCGCGCCGGGAATGAGAACCGCACCCACCACGCAGTCGGCGGAGAAGCACTCTTCCTCAAGAGCCTCGACGGTGGAATAGCGCGTATGGACGCGGCCGTTGAAGATGTCGTCGAGCTGGCGCAGGCGGGGAATCGACCGGTCGATGATGGTCACGTCCGCGCCCAGGCCGACCGCCATCTTGGCCGCATTGAGGCCGACAACGCCGCCGCCGATCACCGCGACCTTGCCCGGCAGCACGCCCGGCACGCCGCCCAGCAGCACGCCGCGGCCGCCATGGGCCTTCTGCAAGGCCGTGGCACCGGCCTGGATGGCAAGACGCCCTGCCACTTCCGACATCGGCGCCAGCAGCGGCAGGCCGCCGCGGTCGTCCGTTACCGTTTCATAGGCCACGGCGGTGACACCGCTTTCCAGAAGCCCCCTGGTCTGCTCCGGATCGGGCGCAAGGTGAAGATAGGTATAGAGGATCTGGCCTTCGCGAAGCTGCACCCATTCCGACGGCTGCGGTTCCTTGACCTTGACGATCATGTCGGCCTTCTCGAACACTTCGGAAGCCGTCTTGGCAATTGCCGCGCCAGCGCTGCGATAGGCATTGTCGTCAGCCCCGATACCTGCGCCCGCGCCGCTTTCGACGATGACCTCGTGGCCATGGGCAATATATTCGCGGACCGAGCCGGGCGTCAGCCCGACACGATATTCATGGTTCTTGATTTCCTTGGGACAACCGATGCGCATGGCGCTCTCCTCAACGGCGAATTCACATGCGGCTTATTGTCCCTGAACAGACGCCGAATGGGTTTGCATTGTTCCGGGTGAGAGCTTGAAAAATTGGTGGATTCTTGTTCTAAACACGCGAAACAACGCAAATGGTTTGCGCAAATGAATTTAGACAAGATTGATATTGCCATCCTGTCCACGCTCCAGGCGGAAGGGCGCATCAGCAATGCCTCGCTGGCCGACAAGGTCGGCCTGTCTCAATCCGCCTGCTCGCGCCGGCTGGATGCGCTTGAGAAGACCGGCGCGATCCGTGGCTATCACGCCCGCCTGCACAACAAGGTGCTGGGTTTCGGGCTGACCGCCATCGTTCACATCTCGCTGTCCGGCCAGTTCGAGAAGACGCTCAACGATTTCGAGGCCGCCATCAAGAGAGTGCCGAACGTGATGGCCTGCTTTCTTGTCGCCGGCGAGTATGACTACATCCTGCGCATCGCGGCCAGGGATTTGCAGGATTACGAACGCATCCACCGCGACTGGCTGACGGCGCTGCCCCATGTCACGAAGATCAACTCGACGTTTGCCCTGCGCGAAGTGGTGGACAGGGCAGGGCGCGGAATCGATCCGCAATTGCTTTGAGCGCGCCGCCCGGCAATGTCACGACCGGTAGACCACCTGGCGTACATCGATATATTCGCTGCGGAAACCGGCCTCGCAATAGTGCAGATAGAATTCCCATAACCGGCGGAAGCGGGTGTCGAATCCCAGCGGCGCGACACGTTCCCAGGCGCCGTGGAAACGCTCGCGCCACTCCGCGAGCGTGCGGGCGTAATCCTGCGGAAACAGACGCTCGTTGATATAGGAAAGGCCGGCATTCCGGCCCTGGCGTACCAGTTCCGAAGGCGAGGGAAGCATGCCGCCGGGAAAGACGTAGCGCTGTATGAAGTCCGGCCGCTTGCGGTAGAGAGGAAACGCCTCGTCATTGATCGTGATGATCTGCATGCCTGCGGTGCCGCCCGGTTTCAGCGTTTCCTTCACCTTGGAAAAGAAGACCGGCCAGTATTCCTCGCCCACCGCCTCGAACATCTCGATCGAGGCGATTCTGTCATAGCGGCCGGTCTCGTCGCGGTAATCCTGGAAACGGATCTCGACCTGCTCGCCAAGGCCGGCTTCCTGGATGCGCCGGGCCGCGAAATCATGCTGTTCCCGGCTGATGGTAAGCGCCGTCACGCGGGCACCGGCCTTTCCGGCATACTCGGCAAAACCGCCCCAGCCGCAGCCGATCTCCAGCACATGGTCGCCGGGCCGGATGCCGGTATCGTCGATCAGCGCCTGGTACTTTGCGCGCTGTGCCGACGCCAGGTCGTTTGCCCCCGTGGCATAGAGCGCCGAGGAATAGGTCATCGTCTCGTCGAGCCATTCCCGGTAGAAGGCGTTGCCGAGATCGTAGTGAGCGGAAATGTTGCGCCGCGATCCGGTGCGTGAATTCCGGTTGAACCAGTGGCGCAGGCGCTGCAACGCGGTCAGCAGCGGCGAGCCTCCGGCAAGTTTCTCGCCCTCCTCGGTGTTGACGATGAACAATTCGAGGAATGTGGTGACGTCCGGGCTCTCCCAGTCTCCGGCCATGTAGGTTTCAGCCACGCCGATCGTGCCGCCGGTGATGGCGCGCATGGGCAGGTTCCAGTTGTGCAGGATGACCTGGGCGTCGGGGCCGGGGCCGTTGCCGCCAACCCGGACAGCGCGTCCGTCCGGCATGCGGATGGCAAGCGACCCGCAGGGCAGGCTGGTCAGTGTCTTGAGGATTGCCTTTATGCGCGCCGGCACACCGCGAGCCGCCGCCGCCACATCTGCCGGCCCGGTCAGGCGCAACGCGCCGTCGAAACTGCCATCGGCTGTTTGCTCATGCCCCATCTGTCGCTCCCGATGTTGGAAAGCCGCATCCGGACAATGCAGCTTTAGAATATCCTGTCATTCGCCCGGTTCAAGGGCCCGGCCGCCCTGCCAGCTTGCCATGGCCCCGGGCGGCTGCGGACTGGTATGAAACCGGGCACCCTTCAGCCAGAGTTTCAGCGCTTCCCAGTGGATACCCGCGATCACCTTCGCCGTCATGAACGGCTGGCGCAAAAGCAGGCCGGAAAGCGTGGCGGTGGTCACGGGCAACGCGCATCCATTGAACGTTGCGGCAAGCACCGGGGTTCCCTGCTCCGTCTCGTGGATGCGCAGGCGCGCCTCCCGTCCCGGCGGCAGAACGCGGAAATGATAGCGCGCATCCATGGATATGAACGGCGAGACGTGAAACAGCTTGTCCCGGCTCTGGCGCAATCCCGCAGGCGAAAGCTCCCCCTCCGAGACGGGCGCTACATAGGTGTGACGCTCGCCGAACGTGTTGCTGACGGCATAGAGAACGGCAATCAGGCGGCCATCGGCGCCATGGCAGAACCAGGTTGATATCGGGTTGAAGACATAGCCGAACATGCGCGGATAGGTCATCAGCAGGATGCGCGCCGCGGGTTCCGCGACGCCGGCGCGCGCCAGCAGCGAATCGGCCTGCTCGCGCAGGGTTGCGAATCCCTCCGCCAGATGATCGCTTGCCCGGAAGGACAGCGGCGCGGCGCGGTCGACACCGAAGAGCGGCGACAGGCGGCCAGCCTCTTCGAGCCGGTCGATATCGATGACCAGACTGGCCACCGAATAGGTGAAGCGGTGGCCGAAGGGCTTGAGCCGGTGATGCATGACCTGCCCGGTATAGAGCGTCGCCGCGGCGTCCGGCGGCGGCCCGTTCTCCAGAAGGTTTCTCACGCGCTGCCGCATTGCCTTCGACCGTTCGTTCATTCGGCTGCCACGAGGTCTTCATGCACCGGCAGCGCAGGCTCGCGCCACGGGATGACCGCGCCAAGCTGTTCGGCGGCTGCAAGGCCGGATTTCAGTCCATCCTCGTGAAACCCGAACCCCGTCCATGCGCCGGCAAACCAGGTGTTGCGCGCACCCTGGATCGACGGAAGCGCCCTTTGCGCGGCAAGGGCGGCAGCGTCGAACTGGGGATGGGCATAGCTGTATTCGCCAAAGACCGTTCCGGCACGCGGTTCACGCGGGGGATTGAGCGACACGAACAGCGGCTTTGATGCGTCGATGGCCTGCAACTTGTTCATCCAGTAGGTCACCGCCACCTCCGCGGTGCCGTCGTCGCGGCTGTCGCGCAGGTAGTTCCAGGCCGCCCAGGCCTGGCGGCGGCGCGGCATCAGGCTTTCATCGCGATGCAGGATGACGCGGTTTTCGCGGTAGCCGACGGCCGAAAGGATCGATGTTTCGGCCGGCGACGGATCGGCCAGCATGGCAAGGGCCTGATCGGAATGCGCGGCGATGATGACGGCATCATAGCGCGCTGCCCCCCTGGCGGTGGCGACCCGCACGCCATCGCCCTCGCGATGAACGGCCGTGACAGGCTCGCGAAGACGCACACGCTCGCCCAGCGGCGCCAGCAGTTTGTCGAGATAGGTCCGCGCCCCGCCCTTGACGGTGCGCCAGACCGGCCGCTCGAAATCGATCAGGCGGTGATTCTCGAAAAAGGTGACAAAGGTTTCCGCCGGGAAATCCATCATGCGGATTCGCGGGGTGGACCATATCGCGGCCGCCATCGGTATGAGGTAATCGTCGATGAAGCGTTGAGAAAAATCACGCAGTTTCAGATAATTCCCGATGCTGATGCCAGCCAGCAAGCCGTCCGCCTTGTCCGCGCGGCACTGCCGGTTGAAGCGAAGGATCTCGCGAAGCATCCACAGGAAGGGCATCGATACGACGTTGCGGCGCTGCGCGAATACCTGCGCAAGCGAGGACCCGCACCATTCAAGGCGGCCATTGTCGAGCGACAGCGCGAAACCCATGTCGCTCTCCACCGTCTCGACATCGAGATGGCGGAACAGCGCGGTCAGGTTCGGATAATTCAGTTCGTTGTAGACGATGAAGCCCGTATCCACGCTGATCGGCGTGCCGTCATAGTCGATATCCACGGTCGCGGTATGGCCGCCGGCACGGCTGCCGGCCTCGTAGAGGCTGACATCGGCAATGGCCGAAAGCGCCCATGCGGCCGAAGCGCCGGAAATGCCCGAACCGATGACGGCGATGCGCTGTCCCCGCGGCAACGTGAAGTCGGGTTTGTGAATGGTCATGCTTCTCCCCGCATGGTTTTGTAGGCTTCAAGGGCGCTGTCCCGGGCCTGCTGGTGATCGACCAGCGGTTCGGGATAGGTCTTGCCGAGCGTGACGCCGGCACTGTCGAGTATGGAATGGCGGGCTTCCCACGGCTTGTGGATCTTTTCGGCCGGCAGGTTCTTCAGTTCCGGAACGAAGCGGCGGACATAGTCGCCCCTCGTGTCGAACTTCTCGCCCTGGAGGATCGGATTGAAGATGCGGAAATAGGGGGCGGCATCGGCTCCCGAGCCTGCCACCCATTGCCAGCTTGCCGCGTTGTTGGCCGGGTCTGCGTCCACCAGCGTGTCCCAGAACCATTCTTCGCCATGGCGCCAATGCACGCGCAGGTGCTTGATGAGAAACGACGCGGCAGCCATGCGCACCCGGTTGTGCATCCAGCCTGTCTGCCACAATTGGCGCATGCCGGCGTCGATGATCGGGTATCCGGTCTCGCCCTTCTGCCATTTCTCCAGCCGGTCGCCGATCGGTCCCCACGGGAAGGAATCGAAATCACTGTTGAAGTTTCGGGTCGCAAGGTCGGGATTGTGAAAGAGGAGGTGGTAGCTGAACTCGCGCCACCCCACTTCCTTGCGGAAATGCTCGATATCCTTCGGACGCGCGTCGATGGATGTCCGGTTCTCGATGGCCTGAAAAATCTGCCAGGGCGAGATTTCACCATGGGCGAGATAGGGCGAGAGGCGCGATGTGCTCTCAATGTCCGGGCGGTCGCGTTCGTCGCGATAGCCCTTGATCGCGCCGTCGAGGAACGCATCCAGCAGGCGGTGGGCATTGTCTTCGCCCGGCTTCCATGTCTCGCGCAGGCCGCCGGCCCAATCCGGGCTTGTGGGCAGAAGCCGCCATTCATCCAGCGCTTCGCTTGTCACCTTTCCGTCGAACCGGCGCAAGGCGCGCGGGGCTACCGCCGGCGCCTGGAGCTCGAAACCGGCGCTGAAGGCACGCCAGAAAGGGGAGTAGACCTTGTAATAGCCGCCTGAACCCGTCTTCACCTGCCAAGGTTCATGCAGAAGCGCGCCGGCAAAGCTCTCGGCATGCAGGCCGCACTCCTTCATGGCGGACTTGATCTCTGCGTCGGCCTCCATGCCTGCCGGGTCGTAGCGCCTGTTCCAGAGAACCATGTCGGCGCCCGTTTCCTCCACAAGCGATTCCACGATGTCACGCTGGATGCCGGAGCGAAACGACAGGCGCACGCCGGTCTCTTCCAGCGCGGCCGCCAGTTTTTCGAGCGAATGATGCAGCCACCACAGCCACGCTGCGCCCGGAGCGCGAAAACGCGGCCCGCCCGTCTCGCGGATATAGACCGGCACCACGGGTTTGCCGCTGGCCGCGGCCGCATCCAGGGCGCCATTCCCGGACATCCGCAGATCGTGACGGAACAGAAGAAGGACGGGTCTTGCAGGGTCGGTTTCGTGCTTGAAGGCCATGAATGCAGTCGATTGAAGTGGCGGGCGCCCGCACCCGGATGAACGTGGGCTGTCAAGGTTTCGTTACGAGACGCGGCGCTCTCCGGTTTCGTCTACCGGGAAAAAATTCAGCCGTTTTGTGCATTTGCCGGACCGCCCGGATGGGCTGGCCGCAACAATGACGCCACCGGAAGGCCAGGCGGACATTGACACGAGGGGTGCAGGACGTTTCACCCTGCAAGGGAAGGTCAGGACCGAATGGGAGGATTGCGGGCATGCCGCTTGCCATGAACAGGGACGTTTTCATCACATGTGCCGTCACGGGCTCGGGCGCCACACAGGACCGCTCACCGCATGTGCCGCGTTCGCCGGAACAGATCGCCGCCAGCGCCATCGATGCGGCCAAGGCCGGTGCGGCGATCGTGCATTGCCATGTGCGCGATCCGGAAAGCGGCGCGCCGTCACGCCGTGGCGATCTCTACCGCGAGGTGACCGAACGCATACGTGCGGCGGATGTCGACGTCGTGCTGAACCTGACCGCCGGCATGGGCGGCGACATCGTTTTCGGCTCCACCGAAGCGCCGTTTCCGGTCAACGAAGCGGGAACCGACATGATCGGCGCTGGCGCGCGCGTGGCGCATGTGGCCGACTGCCTGCCGGAAATCTGCACGCTGGATTGCGGCACGATGAATTTCGCCGAAGCCGACTATGTGATGACCAACACGCCGGGCATGTTGCGCGCCATGGGTGCCATGATGACGGAACTGGGCGTGAAGCCGGAAATCGAGGCTTTCGACACGGGCCATCTCTGGTTCGCCAGGCAACTGGTCGCGGAAGGAACGCTGGCGTCGCCCGCCCTGGTGCAACTGTGCATGGGCGTGCCCTGGGGGGCGCCGAACGATCTCAACACGTTCATGGCCATGGTCAATGCGGTGCCGGACGACTGGGCATGGTCGGCCTTCAGCCTGGGCCGCGACCAGATGGCCTATGTGGCGGCGGCGGTTCTGGCGGGTGGCAATGTGCGCGTCGGGCTGGAGGACAATCTGTGGCTGGAGAAGGGCGTGCTCGCCACCAATGCGCAATTGGTGGAGCGGGCGGTGACCATCGTGGAGAACATGGGGGCGAGGATCATGGGGCCGCAGGCCGTGCGTGAAAGACTGGGTCTTGTGAAGAGGGCACCGCGATGACCGGAAAGGCGGCGATTGTCGGCGGCGGGGTTATCGGCGGCGGATGGGCCGCGCGCTTCCTGCTCAATGGCTGGGATGTGGCGGTTTTCGATCCCGATCCGCAGGCCGAACGCAAGATCGGCGCGGTCATGGCCCATGCGCGCGCCAGCCTGCCCGCGCTCTACGACAGCGCGCTGCCGCGGGAGGGACGTCTGTCTTTCCATTCAGCCCTTGCCGCCGCCGTGGAAGGCGCCGATTGGGTTCAGGAAAGCGTGCCGGAACGGCTTGATCTCAAGCACCGGATCCTGGCCGAGATCAAGGCCCATTGCCCGCCAGGCGCCATAACCGGGTCATCGACCTCCGGCTTCAAGCCATCCGAACTCAATGCGCGTGGCGCGCGCGCCATTGTCGCCCATCCGTTCAACCCGGTCTATCTTCTGCCGCTTGTGGAACTGGTGGGCGAGGCTGGGCAGACCGGACGCGCCGCGGAGGTGTTGCGCAGCATCGGCATGTTTCCGCTCGTCATCAACAGGGAAATCGACGCGCATATCGCCGATCGCCTGCTGGAGGCGGTCTGGCGCGAAAGCCTGTGGCTGGTGAAGGATGGCATTGCCACGACAGGCGAGATCGACGAGGCCATCCGAATGGGATTCGGCCTGCGCTGGGCACAGATGGGCCTGTTCGAGACCTATCGTATTGCCGGTGGCGAAGCGGGCATGAAACACTTCATGGCGCAATTCGGCCCGGCGCTTTCCTGGCCATGGACACGGCTGACGGATGTCCCGGAGTTCAACGATGCACTTGTGGACCTGATCGCGGAGCAATCCGACGCCCAGTCAGGCCACATGGAAATCCGGGATCTGGAGCGCCTGCGCGACGACAATCTGGTCGCCATTCTCCGGGCCCTGAAGCGGACCGGCAGCGGGGCAGGCGGTGTCATCCGGCAGCATGAGGCCGGCCTGGCAGAAACTGCTCGTGGCGGCGCAACGCCAATGCTGGAGCGCCAGGTGCCCGCCTCATGGACCGGTGAAGACGGCGTAATGCGCGAGATTCATTTCATGGAAGCCGGTATGGCCGCGTCGCGGGCTTATATCGACCGGCTCGCAAAAGCGGCGGGATGCGCCAGGGACGAGGTGCGTTTCGTCGTCAGCGAATGCCGTATCCGCCTGCTGGGCACGGCGCATGCCGCCGACCGCCTGCGCATGGAGACACGGCTTGTGGAATCCGCTCCGGACAGCGTGTGCCTGGAAATCGAGATCACGCGCGGCGATGGCGCGGCCCTGGCAGCAGTGGAAACGATCCTTTGCCATGTGGATGGCGAGGGAGCCGCGTCGCCCTGGCCGTTCGCTCTGGGAGCGGCGGCGGACCTGGCGTCGTCCGTCGGGCCATGACGCCAGGAGGGCAGGGAAGGGCACCGCGCGAAACCGCGCGGCGCCACGCTCCGGCAGCAGGGCCGGTCAGGCGAAGGACCAGCGCTCCATCCAGCGTTCGCCATCCATGTCCCAGACGGACGAGAACTCGTCGCCTGTCACCACTTCCGGCCCCGTGGCAAAGACCCAGTTGGCGAACATCGGGATGATGGCGCCGCCATCCTCGTTGAGGATGACCTGCATTTCGTAATACATCGCCCGGCGCTTGTCCTCGTCCAGTTCGGCCCGCGCCTTCACCAGAAGCTCGTTGAAGCGTTCATTGTCCCAGAAGGTGTCGTTCCAGGCCACGCCCGAGGCATAGGCGGTGGACAACATGGCATCTTCCACGGCGCGGCCGCTCCAGTAGACCGCACTGAACGGATGCTTCATCCAGACATCCGCCCAATAGCCGTCATTGGGCATCCGGTTGACCTTGAGGTTGATCCCGGCGGCCTTTGCGGAGTTCTGGTACAGGACCGCGGCATCCACGGCGCCGGCAAAGGCGGCGTCGGCTGCCGAAAGCGTGACGTCGAGACTGTCGAGGCCGGCCTGCTTGAGATGGAATTTCGCCTTGTCGGGATCGTAGGACGTCTGCTCCATCTCGTCGTTGAAATAGCGCTGGCCGCGCCCGATGGGATGGTCGTTGCCGACCGAGCCGTAGCCGAACAGGATCTTCTCGACCAGTTCCTCGCGATTGACGGCATATTTCATCGCGCGGCGCACGTGGACATCCTTGAACGGATCCTTGTTGGTCGACATGGCGAACGTGTAGTGCTGGTTGCCGGCCACGGAATGAATGGTCAGCTTGGGATTGCGCTCCAGAAGGCTGATGGTCTTCAGGTCCAGCTTGTCGGCGGCATGGACATCGCCGGAAATCAGCGCCGTCGTGCGTGCATTCACGTCCACGATGGACAGCAGCTCGATATTGTCGAAGAAGCCGCGATCCTGGTTCCAGTCGTCCCGGTTGCGCTCGAACCGGGCCGAGACGCCCGCATCGAAGTTCATCAGCTTGTAGGGACCGCAGCCGACGCCGGACTTCCAGTCCACGCCGCGATCATCGCCCGGCGGCAGGATGGCAAGGTGATAATCCGTGAAGACGGCGGGGAAGTCGGCGCTGCCGGCATCCAGCGTGAAGACCACGATATCGCCTTCCGCCTTCACGTCCGTGATCGCGCTGAGCAGCGGCTTGGCGGCGGAGGTCGACTTCTCGCCACGGTGATAGTTGATCGACGTGACCACGTCATCGGGTGTCACGGTCTTGCCATTGTGGAACGTGACGCCCTTGCGAATGGTAAAGCGCCAGACCCTGGCGTCAGGCGTGGCCTCCCAGCTTTCGGCGATCTGCGGCTCGATGGAGCCATCGCGGGCGAAGCCGGTCAGGAAACCGTTGATGCCATAGGAGAGCGCGGTCATGAAACCGTTTTCGAAGGTCGCCGGATCCAGCTTGTCGGTGGTCTGGCCATGGCCCTTGGCCACCCGCAGCGTGCCACCCCTGTTGGGCGCGGCCCGCGAAATGCCCGGCAGCAGGGCGGCTCCACCCATTGCCAGGCCGGCGGCGGCGGCCGTTGAACCGAGGAAGCGGCGGCGGTTCGGATAAAGCAGGCCCGATTGTCGTTGCGTCTTCATTGTCTCTCCTTCGCTTTTCCAGATGAAACCCTTGCCGGCGGACGCCTTGGCGGAAAGACGAAGGTTAGACCATTGTTTTGCCGATTGCGAATCCATGCGGCGAATCATCGAGCAAAATCACCGGCCTGAATGGACGCGCAGCGCCTTTCGACCGTTGGTTTCCGGTTCGTCCGCAAGCGGTTCCGTTTTGATGTGGCGATAAATCAGCCGGCAAATCATCGCCTTGCAAGCGTGCTTCCGGCAGCGTCCCGAAGGCGCCGCCGGGTGGGACGGATGAACCGGCAAGCACGGCGATCCGCAAATGCCGAAAGGGCGCTTCCGTTCGGTTATCGGAAGGACGATTGCTTTTGTCGCCGGAATGGGTTTCCCTGCGACTATCGTTGCACGGCACTCGTGCAACCGTTCCCGCATGACCAGAAGACGGGAAGGCCTGAACAAGGGCCATAATGAAAATGAAACAGAGGAGCACTCGATTCCATGAAACCGATGAAGACCTTGCTTGCCGCGACCATTCTTGCCGCGGGTTTTGCCACGGCGGCGTCCGCCAAGACGCTTGTCTACTGCTCTGAAGGCTCTCCGGAAGGTTTCGATCCGGCGCTGTATACCGCCGGAACGACGTTCGACGCCTCGTCCAAGCCGGTCTACAACCGGCTGGTCGAATTCAAGCGCGGCACGACAGAGGTGGTGCCCGGCCTGGCGGAAAGCTGGGACGTTTCCGACGACGGCATGGAATACACCTTCAAGATCCGGCCGGGTGTGAAGTTCCACACGACCGACTATTTCACCCCGTCGCGCGAACTCAACGCCGATGACGTGATTTTCTCCTTCGAGCGGCAGCTCAACAAGGACAACCCCTTCCACGCCTATGTCGAGGGCGCGAGCTGGGAATACTTCTCCTACATGTCCATGCCGGACCTCATCAAATCCATCGAGAAGGTGGACGACATGACGGTCAAGTTCGTTCTGAACCGCGCCGAGGCGCCGTTCATGGCGAACATGGCGATGGATTTTGCCTCCATCGTGTCGAAGGAATACGCCGACAAGCTGCAGGACGGCGGCGCGCTTTCCGACCTGAACCAGAAGCCGGTCGGCACCGGTCCCTTCAGCTTCGTCGCCTATCAGCCCGACGCGGTCATCCGCTACAAGGCGTTCGCCGACTACTGGAACGGCAAGCAGCCGATCGACGATCTCGTCTTCGCGATCACGACCGAGGCCTCCGTCCGCCAGCAGAAGCTGCTCGCCGGCGAGTGTCACGTCATGCCCTATCCGAACCCGGCCGACGTCCAGTCGCTCAAGGACAATCCGGACGTGACGGTCATGGAGCAGCAGGGCTTCAACGTCGGCTATCTGGCCTACAACACCCAGCAGGCGCCGTTCGACCGCGCGGAAGTCCGCCGCGCGCTGAACATGGCCATCAACAAGCAGGCGATCATGGATGCCGTCTTCCAGGGCTCCGGTTCGATTGCCAAGGCGCCGCTTCCGCCGACGATCTGGGGCTACAACGACGGTCTCAAGGATGATCCCTACGATCCGGAAGCAGCGAAAAAGGCACTCGAGGAAGCCGGGGTCTCCGACCTCAGCCTCAAGATCTGGGCCATGCCGGTGCAGCGTCCCTACAATCCGAATGCCCGCCGCATGGCGGAGCTGATGCAGGAGGATTTCTCCAAGATCGGCGTCGATGTCGAGATCGTGTCCTATGAATGGGCCGAGTATCTGGAGCGTTCGAAGGCGACCGACCGCGACGGTGCGGTCCTGCTTGGCTGGACCGGCGACAACGGCGACCCGGACAACTTCCTGGGCCTTCTCGGCTGTGACGGCGTGGGCGGTGCCAACCGCGCACAGTGGTGCAACGAAGAGTTCAACAAGATGCTCATCGAGGCCAAGTCCGGCACCCAGGAAGAACGCGCGGCGATCTACATGAAGATGCAGGAGCTCTTCAAGCAGGAAGCGCCGTGGGCCACGATCGCCCATTCCGTGGTGTTCATGCCGATGCGCTCCAACGTGACCGGCTACGTCATGGATCCGCTCGGCGGGCACTGGTTCGACGGCGTCGACATCGCCGAATAATCGTTCGGACCTGAACCACCGGACAGCCGGGGCGCAAAACCGCCCCGGCTGTCCGGATCATTTCATGGCTCACGTGACGGCGTTCTGACCCATGCTTCGTTTCTTCCTCTACCGTCTCGCCCTGCTGGTTCCGACATTCGTCGGTGTCTCCATCGTGGCCTTCGCCTTCATCCGCATGTTGCCGGGCGATCCCATCATGCTGCTGGCCGGCGAGCGGGGGATGTCGGAGGAGCGCTACCGCGAGCTACAGCAGCTTTACGGCTTCGACCAGCCGATCATCGTCCAGTACTTCAACTATGTCGGCGACATCCTGAGCGGCGATTTCGGCACCTCCATCGTCACCAAGCGGCCGGTTCTGGAAGAGTTCTTCACGCTGTTTCCGGCGACCATCGAACTGTCGCTGTGCGCCATCATCGTGGCCACCGCCATCGGCATTCCCGCCGGCGTTTTCGCCGCGGTCAAGCGCGGCTCGTGGTTCGACCAGTCGATCATGGGCGTGGCGCTTGTCGGCTATTCCATGCCGATCTTCTGGTGGGGCCTGCTGCTGATCATCTTCTTTTCCGGCGTGCTGCAATGGACCCCCGTCTCGGGCCGCATCTCGCTGCTCTACTTCTTCCCGCCCGTCACCGGCTTCATGCTGATCGACAGCCTCCTGTCGGGCCAGAAGGGCGCTTTTTCATCCGCGGTGAGCCATCTCATCCTGCCGACCATCGTGCTGGCGACGATCCCGCTGGCCGTCATCGCCCGCCAGACTCGCTCGGCCATGCTGGAAGTGCTCGGCGAGGACTATGTGCGCACCGCCCGCTCCAAGGGCCTGCCGCCAATGCGTGTCATCGGGCTGCACGCGCTTCGCAATGCGCTGATCCCCGTCGTCACCACCATCGGCCTCCAGGTCGGCGTGCTGCTCGCCGGCGCCATCCTCACCGAAACGATCTTCTCCTGGCCGGGAATCGGAAAGTGGATGGTCGATTCGGTCTTCAAGCGCGATTACTCGGTGGTGCAGGGCGGCCTGCTTCTGATCGCCGCCATCATCATGATCGTCAACCTGCTGGTCGATGTGCTCTACGGGCTCATCAATCCGCGCATCCGGCGCTAGGAGGACAGGCTCATGGTCCATACCGAAGCCATGCAGGATACCCCTGCGACCGTGACCGCCGGCGCCATGCGGCGCGCCATGCTCAAGGAGTTCTGGTACTATTTCTCCCAGAACAAGGGCGCGGTGATCGGCCTCTACGTCTTCGCCATCATCGCCATCATCGCGATCTTCGCACCGGTCTTTGCGCCGCACAGCCCGTCGCTGCAGAACCGCGAGGCGCTGCTGATGCCTCCGTTCTGGCAGGACGGGGGGCAACTGACCTATCTCCTGGGAACCGATGCGGTGGGCCGCGACGTCCTTTCCCGGCTGATCTACGGCGCTCGCTATTCGCTGTTCATCGGTCTGGTGGTCGTGACGCTATCGGTCAGCGTGGGCGTCCTGATCGGCCTGATCGCGGGTTTCTTCCGCGGCTGGATCGACACGGCCATCATGCGCGTCATGGACGTGATCCTGGCTTTCCCGTCGCTGCTGCTGGCGCTCGTGCTCGTCGCCATTCTCGGTCCGGGCCTGATGAATGCCATGATCGCCATCGCGCTGATCCTGCAACCCCATTTCGTGCGCCTGACCCGCGCCGCCGTGCTGTCGGAGCGTGAACGCGAATATGTCATCTCGGCCCGCGTGGCCGGCGCCTCGCGCCTGCGGCTGATGTTCGTCACCATCCTGCCCAATTGCCTGGCGCCGCTGATCGTGCAGGCGACGCTCTCGTTTTCATCCGCCATTCTCGATGCCGCCGCGCTCGGCTTCCTCGGCATGGGTGCACAGCCGCCGACGCCCGAATGGGGCACGATGCTGGCCGATGCGCGTGAGTTCATCCTGCGCGCATGGTGGGTCGTGACCTTCCCCGGACTTGCGATTCTCGTCACCGTGCTTGCCATCAACCTGATGGGTGACGGTCTGCGAGATGCGCTCGACCCGAAACTCAAGCAGAGCTGACGCCATGGCCCTTCTCGAGATTGAAAACCTGACCGTCACCTTCAAGACCTCATCGGGTCCGTTCAAGGCCGTCGACGGGGTGAGCCTGTCCTGTGACAAGGGCGAGATCCTCTCCGTGGTCGGTGAATCCGGGTCCGGCAAGTCGGTGGCAATGCTCGCCCTCATGGGACTTCTGCCCTGGACGGCCACCGTGACGGCGGACGCCATGCGTTTCGACGGCCGCGACATGCTCAAGCTTTCCTCCCGCGAGCGGCGCAAGATCGTCGGACGGGACATTTCCATGATCTTCCAGGAGCCGATGTCGAGCCTCAACCCGTGCTTCACGGTCGGCTTCCAGATCGGCGAAACGCTGCGCCTGCATCTGGGCATGGGGCGGGCCGAGCGGCGCGCGCGTTCCATCGAACTGCTCGAACTCGTCGGCATTCCGGCGCCGGAAGACCGCCTTTCGCAATTTCCACACCAGCTTTCCGGCGGCATGAGCCAGCGCGTGATGATCGCCATGGCGCTGGCGTGCAATCCGAAACTGCTGATCGCGGACGAACCGACCACCGCGCTCGACGTCACCATCCAGGCGCAGATCCTCGATCTTCTGGTCCGTCTGCAACGCGAGCAGGGCATGGGCCTCATCCTCATCACCCACGACATGGGCGTGGTGGCGGAAACCGCAGAGCGCGTGCAGGTGCAATATGCCGGGCAGAAAGTGGAAGAACAGGACGTGAAGGGCCTGTTCGCCGATCCGCATCATCCCTACACGGCCGCACTTCTTTCCGCGCTTCCCGAACGGGCGCTCAGGCGCGGCCGCCTGCCATCCATTCCCGGCGTCGTGCCGGGGCAAGGGGACAGGCCGCCCGGCTGCCTGTTCGAGCCGCGCTGCGCCTTCGCAACGGATTCCTGCCGGGTGGGCGCGAAACGCCAGGGCCGCGACCTCGGGCTGGCACTTTGCAACTACCCGCTGATCGAGGGCGAGCCGCTGGGGCATCCCGGAGAGGCCGCAAAGGTGAACGCATGAACGCCATCGTTGCCGAGGCCACTGGCCTGAAACGCCACTATTCGGTCAATCGCGGCATGTTCCGCGATGCCGCGACGGTCAAGGCGCTCAACGGCGCGTCCTTCTCGCTGGAAGCGGGAAAGACACTGGCCGTGGTCGGCGAATCGGGCTGCGGAAAGTCGACGCTCGCGCGTCTCGTGACCATGATCGAGGAGCCGACAGACGGGCAATTGCTGATCGACGGAAAGCCGGTGCAGGCCGGCGATCCCGATTTGCGGCGCAAGGTGCAGATCGTCTTCCAGAATCCCTACGGCTCGCTCAATCCGCGCCAGAAGATCGGCGCGATCCTCGAAGAGCCGCTGAAGATCAACACCGGTGACACCGCCGGGGAGCGGCGCGCGAAGGCGCTGGCCATGATGGCGCGGGTGGGATTGCGCCCTGAGCATTACGAGCGCTACCCGCACATGTTTTCAGGCGGCCAGCGCCAGCGCATCGCCATTGCCCGCGCGCTCATGCTGAACCCGAAACTGCTGGTCCTCGACGAGCCGGTGTCCGCGCTCGACGTGTCCATTCAGGCGCAGGTCCTCAATATCCTGATGGACCTGCAGCACGAATTCGGCCTGGCCTATCTCTTCATCAGCCATGACCTGTCCGTCGTGCGTCACATCGCCGACGACATCATGGTGATGTATCTGGGCAAGCCGGTGGAGACCGGGCCGGCGGAAGAGGTGTTCGCCAATCCCAAGCATCCCTATACGGTTGCATTGCTGTCGGCCACGCCATCGGCAGACCCGTCCGGTGCGCGCAAGCGCATCAAGCTGGAAGGCGAATTGCCGTCACCGCTCAATCCGCCGCCCGGCTGCCCGTTCAATCCACGCTGCTGGCGCGTGCTGGACGAATGCCGCAAGGTGGAACCGCCGCTCGAAGGCGCCGGCGCCCATTGCGTTGCCTGCTACAACCCGGTCGACGAAGCCAATCGTGCGTAAATCCGGCCTGTTCACTTTGCCGCCGGGAATGGGCGCATCGGCGCGCGGCTGAGTTCATTGCCGTTCCGGGCCGCTTTTTTGAGGAGCGTGACAAGCATCGCCCGTTCATCCTCATCCAGACTGCAAAGGATCCGGTCCTGAACGCGCAGGACCAGCGGCTCCACCTCATCCAGCAGCTTTTCGCCGGCCGGGGCGAGGCGCAGGCAGCGCGCGCGCCGGTCGGAAGGATTGACACTGCGGATCACGAGGCCCTTGTTGACCAGCCGGTCGACCACGCCGCCGATCGTCACCCGGTCATAGGCGATCAGGCCTGCAAGGGTGGCCTGGTCTATGCCCGGACGGTGGTTGAGCGCGTTGAGCGCGGCAAACTGGACCGGCGTGATGTCATGGCCATTACCGGCCATGTCCTCCGCGAAAACGGCGACGGCGATCTGGTGAAGGCGCCGGACGAGGTAGCCCGGCATCTCCTGGAAATCCAGCATGGAAAAACCTGCCCTGTTGTTTCCGGCGACGAAACCCCTGATTACACGGGGATCGGCAGCCCGGCAAACAGCTGCGAGGCAATTAGTTTATTGACATAATAGTTTCGATTGGCAATCATTTGCCGCAACCACGCCGGCAAGGCGTCAGAATGACGGGAGTATCCATGCTCGACATCGATATCAGGGGCGACATCGCGATCCTCGCGATGAACCGGCCCGACAAGCGCAATGCCATGTGCGACGACCTGCTCGACAGGATCGACGGCTTCTTCCGCAAGGTGCCGGACGGCGTCAAGGTTGCGGTGCTGTGTGGCAATGGCGGCCATTTCTGTTCCGGCCTCGATCTGTCCGAGCATGTCCAGCGCGACGCCGAAGGCACCATGCGCCATTCCCGCAACTGGCACGCAATCATGGACCGGATCCAGTTCGGCGGCCTGCCGGTCGTCTCCGCCATGACCGGCGCGGTGATCGGCGGCGGGCTCGAACTGGCCACATCGACCCATGTGCGCATTGCCGAGCCTTCCGTCATCTTCCAGCTGCCCGAGGGGCGGCGCGGCATCTATGTCGGCGGCGGTGCGTCCGTGCGGGTCAGCCGCATCATCGGCGCCGACCGCATGACCGAAATGATGCTGACGGGGCGCAAGTACAATGCCGCCGAAGGCCTGGCGCTGGGGCTGACGCATTACAGCGTCGGCGAGGGCGAGGCCTTGCCGATGGCGATGGATCTGGCCCGCAAGATCGCCGACAACGCGCCCTTGTCCAACTACATCATGATTCAGGCCCTCGCACGCATCGAGGATATGGACAAGGCCGGCGGCCTGTTCACCGAAAGCCTGTGCGCGGCGGTCACCCAGACCAGCCCGCATGCCGTCGAAGGCCTGCAGGCCTTCCTGCAGAAGCGCGATCCCAGCTTCCGCTGATCGCCGCAAGACCCCGTAGGACTGGGAGGCCCGCAATGGTCGACATCAACAAGGTTCGCGCAATCGACATCCACACCCATGCCGAGGAGCCCTGCGGCTGCCATCCCGATGACGGGTATGACGACCTTCAGGCGACCATGGCAAGGTATTTCGGTGCGCCATGGAGCCATCCGCCGACGATCGAGCAGACCGCCGCCCATTTCCGCGAGCAGAACATCGCCGCTGTCATATTTCCCGTCGATGCCGAGCGCGAGACCGGCTACCGCCGCTACAGGAACGAGGAAGTGGCCGAGATCGCGGCGAAGAATGACGACATTCTCATTCCGTTCGCCTCCATCGACCCCTGGAAGGGCAAGATGGGCGTGCGCGAGGCCCGCCGGCTGATCGAGGATTTCGGCATCAAGGGCTTCAAGTTCCACCCCACGTTCCAGGGCTTCTACCCGAACGACAGGATGGCCTACGACCTCTACGAGGTGATCCAGGATGCCGGCTGCATCGCGCTGTTCCACACCGGCCAGACCGGTGTCGGATCCGGCATGCGCGGCGGTAACGGCATGCGGCTGAAATATTCCAACCCGATGTATCTCGATGACGTGGCGGTCGATTTTCCCGACATGAAGATCATCATGGCCCATCCCTCCTTCCCCTGGCAGGAGGAGGCCCTGGCCGTCGCCCAGCATAAGCCGAACGTCTATATCGACCTGTCCGGCTGGAGCCCGAAATATTTCCCGCCGATCCTCGTGCGCTATTGCAACTCGATCCTGAAGAACAAGGTTCTTTTCGGTTCCGATTGGCCGATGATCACGCCGGAGCGCTGGCTGGCGGATTTCGAGAAGATCGAGATCAGGGACGAGGTACGGCCGAAAATCCTCAAGGAGAATGCCGGCAAGCTGCTCGGGCTTCTGTAGGGGGAGGCGGAAGGACATGAAGGCGTTCGCGGCTCCCGTTGATGACATCCTGTTTTCGCTCGAACACGTCGCCGGGGCATCGCGGCTGGCGGATTGGGACGGCGAGCTGGCCGGTGAGGTCATCCGCCATTTCGCAGCCTTTGCCGAGGGCGAGATCGCGCCGCTCGACGAGGCTGGCGACAGGCAGGGCGCGCGCCTGGTCAATGGCCGCGTCATCATGCCAGACGGTTTCAAGACGCTTTACCGCGCCTATACCGGGCAGGGCTGGACCGGCCTGACCGCGCCTGCGGACCTTGGCGGGCAGGGACTGCCTGCGCCCGTTCTGGCGGCGACCAGCGAGATTTTCTCGGGCGCCAACCAATCGCTGCAAATGGTGACCGCGCTTGTTCCCGGCGCCATCAGCACGATTCTGCATTTCGGCACCGATGAACAGAAGGCGCGCCTGGTGCCACCGCTTGCAACAGGCCAATGGCTTTCCACCATGTGCCTGACCGAGCCGGCCTCGGGCTCGGATCTTTCGACCGTGCGCACCCGCGCCGTCGAGGAGGGCGGTGCCTGGCGCATCAGCGGCGAGAAGATCTTCATCTCGGGCGGTGACCAGGACATGAGTGAGGGCATCCTTCACCTGGTGCTGGCCCGCACCGGAGCCGTGGAGGACGGCACGCGCGGCCTCAGCCTTTTCGTGTGCCTCGACAAGAAGCCAGATGGCAGCCGCAATGCGGTATCCGTGGCCCGCATCGAGGACAAGATGGGCCTGCATGCTTCGCCGACATGCCAGATGGTCTTCGACGGCGCGCAAGCCGAGATCATCGGCAAGCCGGGCGAGGGTCTGAAAGCCATGTTCACCATGATGAACCACGCCCGGATCGATGTCTCGTTGCAGGGTGTGGCGCACAGCGCGCGCGCTGCCGACATTGCGCGTTCCTATGCGCGCCAACGCCTGCAGGGGCGTGATGCTGCGACGGGCGAGCCGGTCACGATCGACCGGCACCCTGACATAGCGGCGAAGCTCGATGAGCAGGACATGCTGGCCATGGGCCTGCGCGCGCTGTGCCACACCGCTCTGGTCGCGCTGGAAGAGGGTGCCGATCCCGATCTCGTCGATTTTCTCACCCCTGTCTGCAAATATGCCTGTTCCGAAGCGGGCATCCGGGCCGCGAATCTCGGCATCCAGATTCTGGGCGGTTATGGCTATCTTCGGGAATACCGCGTCGAACAGACTTTCCGCGACGCGCGCATTTCGGCCATCTACGAAGGGGCCAACGGCATCCACGCGCTGACGCTGGCGACCCGCATGCTGCGCAATCGCAACGGCGCGGCGGCGGCGGCCTTCGAGGCCTTCGTGGCGGTCGAAGCGGAATCCGGCCCGCTGTCCGCGCCGCTCGCGCAAGGGCTGGACATCTGGCGGCAGGGACGCCACATGATGACGGAAACGTCCGGTCCGGCTGAAAATGCCGAGGCCTTCATGGAAATGACCGCCCAGGTGGCGCTTCCTGCCATGTGGAACCGGATTGCGGCGCCAAGGCCGAAGAGCGCCATCCGGATCCGTCCGCCTGCACGGTCTGGCCGCGCTGGCACGGCGCTTGTGCCCGGCCCGGATCCGCTACTGGTTTGATCTGCATCAGGTCGCGGCCTGAACACCCATGCGATAAGATGCAGGCGGGAATTCCGGTTTTCGCGAAAGGTGGTCTTCCGGATTCTTTTCCCTCCCGCGTGCAGACAGGGGTCGGAAATGCTATGCGGTGCCGGCGGTTTTCGTCTAGGTTCCGCCGGTCTCGCCCGAAAGGGACGGGCAACAGATCAAAAGAGGATGGACAGCATGGCGAGCGTGGAAACGGCGCAGACGATGGACAACCGGGCGAATTTCCTGTCCCCGCCAATTGCTATGCCGAGACCGTGACGATGGTGCAGCATTACACCGACCGTCTGTTCCGGTTCCGGATCACGCGGCCCAAGAGCTTCCGGTTCCGTTCCGGCGAGTTCGTCATGATCGGCCTGCCGAACGCGGCGCGGCCGGTGTTCCGAGCCTATTCCGTTGCCTGCCCGGCCTGGGACGAGGAACTGGAGTTCTTTCTCCATCAAGGTGCCGAATGGCCCGCTGACCGAACATTTGCAGAAAATCCAGCCGGGCGACACGGTGCTGATGAAGCAGAAGGCCACCGGTACGCTGGTGGTGGACGCGCTCTTGCCAGGCAAAGCGCCTTTTCATGCTGTCCACCGGCACCGGCATCGCGCCCTTCGCCTCGCTCATCCGCGAACCGGAGGTCTACGAGAAATTCGAACAGGTGATCCTGACGCATACCTGCCGGCTGGCGGCCGAACTGCAATATGGCTTCGATCTCGTGGCGCAGGCGAAAGAGGACATGCTTGTCGGCGAGGAAGCCAGCGCCAAGCTGATTCATTTCCGACGACGACGCGCGAGGAAACCCGCAAATGGGGCGCATTACCACCTGATCGAAAGCGGCGACTTGTTCGACAAACTCGGCCAGCCGCCGCTGGATCCGGCAACGGATCGCGTCATGATCTGCGGCTCGATGGGCCTGAACAAGGATCTCAAGGCCATTCTGGAAGCGCGCGGGTTCGTGGAAGGCGCCAATTCCAAGCCCGGCGACTACGTCGTCGAACGTGCCTTCGTCGACTAGACAGTCGCTCGCCGGATTTATCAATCAAAAGGCGGGGTTGACCCGCCTTTTTCATGTTCCGTGCCGGGCAGGGATCACCGCAGGCCATCCTCGCCCTTCACGTCCCAGGCCTCCAGTCCGCCCATGCGCGAATGAATGCGGGGGCCTTTGGCCATGGCAAGGACAAAGGCGATTTCATTGGCGCGCGGCGCATCCGGCACGCGGATTTCCATGGCGTCGAAATGGCTGCGCACATAGGCCGCGTTGATATGGCCGAGCGGCACATCCAGCGCCGCGCCCATGCCGGCCAGCTTCATGGCCGATGGCACGATGGCCCTGGCCTCACCGAGACGCTCCCGCATGGCATAACCGCCCGGCACATGCCAAAGCGCGCCATGCTCGATCTCGCCCGCTTCTCCGACAATGGCACCCTTGCCATAACCATCGATCCCTTCCAGCCCGCCGAGTTCGACGATCAGCCTTTCGGTCAGTTCCCGGCCCAGCGGCTTGAGATCCTCCATGGCCGGTTGCAGGTCCGGCTCGAACCGGCCCGCGAAGGGATTGGCCACGATGGCGATGGCCGCGGCGCGCAGGCGCGGCCCGCCCTTTGCCGCCGGGCCGTTGTCGTGAAGGATCTCTTCCGAATGGAGGACGATCTTGCGGATGGGAAAATCAGGCATCTTGGTTCTCCGGCAGTCTGGTTTCCGGCAGGCTTGCTGGGCAATCGCCTGCGGTTCTGGTTTGGCCCATGAGGCATAGCAGGGCGCCGCCGATGACACCGCGCGCGACGAGTTGCCGTGCCGGTGCCGCGCCGCGTTCCAGCGCCAGGTCGATCTCGGCGCGGGAAAGGACGCCGACGCCGGTCGTCACCAGCCGGTCGCCGAGATCGGTGTCCGGGAACAATGTCCGCGCTGCCTCGCGTTCAATGGCGCGGTGCCCGGGAAGATCCACCGCATTGGCGATCATGGTTGCAGCCGCATCGGCGTCGGCGGCGCTGCGTGCGAAGACGGTCACGGCATCGGCAATGCCGAGGGAATGGCTGCGCCCGCGCCAGCCGGATGTGGCAATGCCGCGCCATGGCTGCCCGTGCGAAAGAACCAGCCTGCCGCCGGACACGCCGGCGATGGCCGCCGTCAGGCTTTCGCCGGGCATCAGCCGGAAGGCGATGTCACCGCCATTGTTGATGCTGGCTTTTCCCAGGCCGCCCACGCTGGCCATGACCGAGAGGATCTCGTCGGCCACCGCGCCGGCCACCGCCGCCATGGGCGTGATGAAACCGGGCAGATGCGGCCTCACCGCCCGTTCCATGGCACGGGCGACAGGACCCTTGCACCGGCAATCCTCCATGGCGGGGCTTCGCAACAGCGGCAGTTCGTCTGCCAGTTCCTGCAAAAGGGCGCGAAACCGGGTTGCCGCCAGGTGCAGTGCCTCCCGGGCGCCGGTTCCTTCCGCATCGATGACGAGGTCGATCGGGCCATGGTGGAAATGCATTCGCCGCCCATCAGGCAGGTGCCGGATCTGCGGCCCGGCGCCGGTCACCGGCCGCCCCCCCGCACCAGATGGGCCAGGCCACGGAAAGCCGACCCGTACTCGCCGCCTGAACGAAGGATGTCGTCAAAGGCGCGCACGGCGTCGTCATGGCCGCCAAGGGCGCGGAATTCGTCCCGCGTCATGGTGAATTCCAGCGGCGCCACGAGGGCGGGCGTCGGCACCGAACCGAAGGCGCGGGCCGGCAGGTCAAGCACGTCGGCCATGACCGTGATGCCGCCGCCCGGCCAGAGATAGGTGGCCGCCCCGCCAAATGTCACCCGCGTGCGCCCCTCGTGGACAGAGCGAGTCAGGCGAACCGGATTTCTCGTCACCCCGGAGCGAAGCGATCCACCAGCACCGCCCATGAACAGCACCGAGCACAATGCGGGTTCGCAATTCTCCGCGATCAATCGGACGGAAGGGGCCAGGGCCGCCGGCATGGGGCGCCGTTGCGGCTTCAGATCGTCGTCGAGGACGAAATAGGCCGCCTGTTCGCCGGTGGTGGAGACCATGAGCAGGGTGAGGCCCGGGCGCGCGCCTTTTTCCCGCTTCCAGTCTCCGAGGATCACCAGCGGATCCTCGATATTGGTGCCGCCCCAGCCAAGACCCGGTTCGGCAACGCGGAAATAGCGCCCCGGCGTGGACTTGCGGCCCTTGATGCGAATGCCGGTGTCCGGCCAGCCGATGACCTTGCCGGCTTGATGTTCCGAAACCACGCCGGTGATGTGGTCATCGACGACGACCACCTCGTCGACGAGGCCCAGCCATTGCGATGCGAACATTCCGATGGTGGCCGATCCGCACCCCACGCGCATGCGCGTTTCCGGCTTGCCATCGACCACGGGCGCAGCCCCGGCCTGAACGACCACCGTGGAGCCGCCATCGATGGCCAGTTCCGCCGCGTCCCCGTTGGCCAGGGCCAGCAAGGTTTCGCAGGTCACGCGGCCTTCCGGTTTTGTACCGCCGGTCAAATGATGCACACCGCCCAGCGACAGCATTTGCGACCCGTATTCCGAGGTCATCACATGGCCGATGGGCTCGCCATCCGCGCGCACCGTGGCGGCTTCCGGGCCCAGATGCCGGTCGGTGTCGATCTTCACCTTCAGGCCGCAATAGGAAAAGATCGCCTCGGTCACGACGGTGACGACATCCGCGCCCTCGATCTGCCGGGAGACGATGAACGGTGCGGGCTTGAAATCGGGATAGGTCGTGCCCGCGCCGATGGCAGTGAGGAACCCGGCATCGTCGGAAAACAGTTCGCCGTTCCAGTCCTGGCCGTGGAATGGCGTCACCTCGTCGCCTGCGGCCAGCCGCCGGTCCAGCACCGTGACCGGATCGACGCGCACGATCCGGCCGCCCTCGTTGGCGTAGCGGTCACAGGCTCCGGCGCGCCCTTCGGCGATGTAGCACATGACAGGGCAGGCATCGCAGCGGATCTTTTCGCCCTGGGCGGTACTTGCGGTGGCTCTTTCACCCGTCATGCGCCGCCTCCCTTGCCCGCAAGGCCGCACGCAAACGGTGCGGCAGGACCGGAACTCTTGTCATCCGGACTCCGGTGGCGTGGGCAATGGCATTGAGAATGGCAGGTGCGGTGGGAATCAGCACATGCTCGCCGAGTCCCTTGGCGCCCATCGGCCCTTCGGGGTCCGGTTTTTCAATCAGGATGGAGCGGATCTGCGGCATGTCCCCGGAAGTGGGGATCAGGTAGTCGTGCAGGTTCTCGGTGCGGCCGGGAATGTATTCCTCCATCAACGCCATGCCGAGCCCCTGGGCGATACCGCCCTCGATCTGGCCTTCGGCAAGCTGCGGATTGATGACGCGGCCAAGGTCGTGGGCGGCAAGGATACGCAGCACCCGCACCGTGCCAAGCGCCAGATCGACGTCCAGTTCGGCCATCTGCGCCCCGTATCCGTAAATGGCATAGGGCTTGCCCTGGCCGTTCTCGTCCAGAGCCTCGGTCGGGGGATCGTAGCTCTCCTGCGCCGCCATCACATATCCATGATCGTCGGCGGGCAGCGCCGTCAGGTCGATATGACGGATGGCGGGGCCGTCGCGCAGCACCAGCCAGGTTCCCTCCAGGGCGATCGTGGCGCCGGGCCCCATGTTGCCGTGGCGCAGGATGATCTCACGCAGCGCCTTTCCGGCGAGAAGCGCCGCCTTGCCGGAAACGACGGTCTGGCGCGAGGCGGATGTCTTGCCGCAATCCGGTGTCAGGGCCGTATCCGGGCCGACGCGTTCGATCATGTCCAGCGGCACGCCGAGCGCGTCGGCGAAAATCTGGCTGATCACCGTGTTCGCCCCCTGGCCGATGTCGGTGGCACCCTGGTGAAGCACCAGCCGACCGTCCGGCGTGACACCTGCGCGCATGGTCGAGGGATTGGGCAGGGCTGTGTTGCCACAGCCATACCAGCACGACGCCACGCCGACACCGCGCTTGCGGCCGGTATTCGCGGCATTGAAAGCCCTTGCTTCGGCCAGGGCGCGTTGCCAGTCTCCCCTCAGCGCATCCAGGCATTCCGCGATGCCGGCGCCATGCATGGCCTGCCCGCAAACCGAGCGGTCGCCGTCGGCCAGCGCATTGAGCCGGCGGAAGTCCAGCCGGTCCATGCCGAGGCTGTTGGACAGTTCATCATACAGGCTTTCCTGCAGGATTGCCGCTTGAGGGACGCCGAACCCGCGAAACGCACCCGAAATGGGGCCATTGGTATGAATGGCGCGCGCCTGGGCATGGTAATGGGGCGTCCGGTAGGGACCGGAGGCATGCACGGGTACGCGGGTGGCGACCGTCGGCCCCCAGCTTGCATAGGCGCCGGTGTTGAAATCGCCATCAAAGAGCATGCCGGTGATACGCCCTTCGGCATCGGTCCCGGCGGTGGCGGTCATTTTCGCGGGATGGCGCTTCGTCGTCGACATCATCGATTCGCTTCGCGTGTAGACCATGCGGGCCGCCCGCCCGGTTTTCAGCGCGACAAGACCGATCAACGGCTGCAAGGACACATCCAGCTTCGAGCCGAAGCCGCCGCCGGCAGTGGCAGGCAGAATGCGCACCTTCTCCTTCGGCAGGCCAAGAACCAGGGCCGTGTCCTCCTGGTCCATCACGGGCGCCTGCGTGCAGGCCTGGATTTCCAGCACATCGCCGTTCATGCGCGCGAAGCCGGCTTCCGGCTCGATATAGGCATGTTCGACATAACCGGTTTCGACCGAGAGCGTGGCGCGATGTGCCGACGCGGCCAGCGCAGCATGCGGATCGCCGCATTTGACATTGCCGGTAATCAGCAGGTTTCCGACCCGCTCGTCATGCACAGGCGCGGCATCGGCCTGGCGGGCCGCATCGGTGTCGAGCGCCGGGGGAAGCGGTTCCCATTCAACCGGGAAATCCGAAAGGTCGAGACGGCGCATGGCATCCGCTTCGCCGGCGATGAGGGCAATTGCCTCACCGCGGAACCGGGCTTCCCGCTCCGCCAGGGCAGGCTGGTCGGCAAAGGGCGGGATGACGCCGAAACGGTTCCGTCCGGGTATGTCGGCGGCCGTGAAGACGGCCACGATCCCGCGCCGCCTTTCTGTCCAGCGATCGATGTCGCCGAAGCGGAACCGTGCGCGATGATGCGGCGAGCGGATGGCGCGGACGAGAAGTGCATCCTCGGGCCACGCATCGGCGCCGAAAATCTCGCTGCCCAGCACTTTCGGCAAACCGTCGAGCCGGGGCAGACGCGCACCCACCGCCTGGCCCGCTTGCGGGCAGGGCGCTCCGTCGCCGCCGTCCCGCCAGGCATCGCAAATGGCGTCCACGATCTTGGCATAGCCGGTACAGCGGCACAGCACGCCGCCAATGACGTCCTCGGCCTGTTCGCGCGTCGGGCGTGGCGTTGCGGCCAGAAGCGCGGTCGCGGCCATCAGCATGCCGGGCGTGCAGATGCCGCATTGCGCCGCCCCATGGCGCAGGAAAGCGTCTTGCAGCCGGTTCGCCGCGCCGTGGACAGACAGCCCTTCGACGGTCTCGACGGCACGTCCGGAAACCTGGGCCACCGGCGTCAGGCAGGCGCATGCGGGCGCACCGTCCAGCAGCACCGTGCAGGCGCCGCAATCGCCGGCGTCGCATCCCGACTTCGTGCCGGCAAGGCCGATCTCCTCGCGCAGGACATGGCTGAGCCGGGCATTGGGAGCCGCCGCGACCGAAAAGGGCTGGCCATTGAGCGTGAAGGCGAGCGCCGCCCTCATGACGTTGCCTCCTGTCCCAGCACATCGAGTGCCCGCCGCAGCAATTCGCAGGCCGCCTCCAGCCTGTAGGCGCGGTCCGCCCGAATATCGTCAATGGGCGACAGTGACGAACAAAGCAGATCCGCCGTCACCGCTTCGGATGCCTCGTGTGGCAAAGCGCCGGCAAGTGCGGCCTCAAGCGCTGGCAGGCGGGTCGCCACCGGGCCGCAGGAGCCGACCGACACGGCGGCGTCACGGATCCGGCCGCCTTCGAGGGTCAGTCGCGCGGCGACCATGGCGATGGAAATGAGCAGGTGCTTGCGCGCACCGAGCTTGAGGAAATGCGCGCGCCCCTGCGCGGCTGCGTCCGGAATCAGGATGGCCGTCAGCATTTCGCCAGCCTGCAACGCTGTCTGCCGTGGACCGGTCAGGAACGCGGCCAGCGGCAAGGTACGGATTCCGGCCGCAGACGCGATCTCGACCCCGGCATCGAGGACCAGCAGAGGCGGAACGCCATCGGCCGCCGGCGAGGCGTTGCACAGGTTGCCGCCAATGGTCGCGGATGTCTGGATCTGGCTGGAGCCGACCTCACGTGCCGCCAGCTTCAGCGCATCGAAGGCCGGCGGCAGATCGGCGGCAATGATGCTGCGCCAGCTTGCAGCCGCGCCGATGCGCCAGCCATGCGCGCCATGGCCGATCGCCTTGAGTTCCGCGATCGCGGTGACATCGACCACAGGCCACGGCAGTTCCTGGTTTTGCGTGAGTGTGAAGAGATCGGTGCAGCCCGCGGCGACGCGGCCCTCATGGGAGGCCAGCCAGTCCAGGGCTTCGCCCAGCGTATCGGGTCTCACATACGTCACGGACCGTCAGCCTCTCCTCTCGCTGCGCCCCTATTATCATTTGTATGCAAACGGATTTTGCGCTTGCGCCAAGGAGGTGTCAACCGCAATGATCGACTGGCAACATGCGCGAAACCAGGGGACGATGCCCGTGAAGGACGGCAAACCGGATCAGGCCTACCGGCTGGATAAGCAGATCGGCTTCATCCTACGTAAGGCCAGTCAACGGCATCTGGCCATTTTCGCCACCGGGATCGGTGACCTGACGCCGACGCAGTTCGCCGCGCTGGCCAAGTTGCATGAATGCGGCCCGCTGTCGCAGATCGATCTTGGCCGCCAGACCGCCATGGATGCAGCCACGATCAAGGGCGTGATCGACCGTTTGCGTGAACGCGGGCTCGTGGTGACGATCGCCGACAAGCGCGACCGGCGCCGGCTGATCGTCGATTTAGCCGAAGCGGGACGTGCGCTGTTTGCCGCGCGCGTGGATGCCGCCCGCGCCATCACCCGGGCAACGCTGGAGCCGCTTGACGCGCCGGAGCAGCAGATGCTTCTGGCATTGCTGGCCCGTATGGCCGAAGGCCGGGAAAACGAACCAGGAAACGGAGGCAAATGATGGCCACGCAAGGAAAATCCGCCGATACGGCGCTTCTGATGATCGACATACAGAACGATTTCTGTCCGGGCGGCGCCCTGGCTGTCGGCGAAGGCGATCATGTCGTTCCGGTCGTCAACGGCTTGCAGGACCGCTTTGCCGTGCGCGTGCTGACGCAGGACTGGCACCCGGCCGATCATGCCTCCTTTGCCGCCAATCACGACGGCGCGGACCCGTTTTCCCTGACCGAAATGGCCTATGGGCCGCAGGTTCTCTGGCCGGTTCATTGCGTGCAGGGCAGCGACGGGGCGGCGTTTCACCGCGACCTGAGAACCGATACCGCCGACCTTGTCATCCGCAAGGGTTTTCGCGCGGCCATAGACAGCTATTCCGCCTTCTATGAAAACGACAAGACGACGCGTACGGGGCTTGCCGGCTACCTGCGCGACCGTGGCGTCTCGCACGTCGTGCTGACCGGTCTGGCAACGGATTTCTGCGTCTACTACTCGGCTATCGACGCGGTGCGCGACGGCTTTGCCGCCACGCTTGTCACCGATGCCTGCCGCGCCATCGACATGGACGGATCGCTTGCCGCAGCCATGCAGGACATGAAGGACAAAGGCGTGCGGATCACGACCAGCACGGACCTTTAGCCGTCACGCTCAAACCCCGACATAGCGCTCGACGAGTCCGTGGTCGGCACGCAGGACACCGGCGGCGATCACATCGCGCACATGCCCGTTTTCGAGGAAGGCGACCCGGTCGGCAATTTCGAGCACCGCATCCACACGCTGCTCGACCAGCAGGATGGCCACGCCCTGCGCCTTCATCGCCACGATCACATCGCGGATGAGGTCGATCATGGAAGGCTGGAGGCCCTCGGTCGGCTCGTCCAGCAGCAGGACCGAAGGTTCGATGCACAGCGCCCGGGCCGTCGCCAGCATCTGCTGTTCGCCGCCTGACAAGGTTCCCGCGCGCTGGCGGTAACGCTCGCGCAGGCGCGGAAACATGGCGAGCACCCGGTCCCGCGTATCCGCGCCATTGCCGCGCACCATCAGTCCGACGTCCAGGTTCTCGGCCACCGTCAGTTCCGAAAACAGGCGCCGCCCCTGCGGGATGTATCCGATCCCGCGTTTGGGCACCTCATGGGCCGGCAAGGCCGACAGGGTCTCGCCATCCAGGCGCACCGCGCCGCCGGTCAGCGGCAACAGGCCCATGATGGCCTTCATGGCCGATGTCTTGCCCGCGCCGTTCCGCCCCAGCAGGCAGAGTATCTCACCGGAGGAAACGGCAAAGGAAACCCCGTGCAGCACCGGGGCCGCGCCATAGGCGGCGCGTATGGCGTCGAGTTCAAGCATGGGTCGTCCCCAGATAGGCTTCCTGCACCGCCCGGTTGGCGCGGATCGAATCGGGCGGGCCCTCGGCCAGAACTTCGCCGAAGTTCAGCACCGTGATGAACTCGGCCAGTTCCATGACAACGCCCATGTTGTGCTCGATGAGCAGGATCGTCGTATCCGCGGACACGGTGCGGATGAGCGCGTTGAACTCGCCGATTTCGCCATCGGAGAGCCCTTGCGTCGGCTCATCGAGGATCAGGAGGCGGGGCGCCTGTGCCAGGCCCATGGCAATTTCGGTCAGGCGCTGGTGCCCGTAGGACAGATCGCCGGCCAGTTGCCCGGCCCGGGCGGACAGGCCGACGCGGGAAAGCGCCTGCTCCACGGCATGGCTTGCGGCTGCCCGGTCGTGACCGGAGCGCCGGCGCGCGGCCAGGGCGATGTTTTCCCGCAGCGTCAGCTTCGGGAAGACGGAGGTGATCTGGAATGTGTAGGCCATGCCGGCCTGGATGCGCTTGTGGGCGGGCAGGGCGGTGATGTCGCGGCCTTCAAAGGAGACCGTGCCCTCGTCTGCGGGAATCCGTCCGCACAGAAGCGACACGAACGTGGTCTTGCCGGCCCCGTTCGGGCCGATCAGCGCGCGGATCTGCCCTTCGGGAAGATCGAAGTCCACGGCATGCACCGCACGCAGGCCGCCGAAGCTCTTCGATACCCCGCGCGTGGACAGGAGCGGCGTCACGGCAGCCATGGCGCCATCCTCTTGCGCAGCGTGCCGGCAAGGCCTTGCGGCGCGAACAGCGTGAGCAGCACGAGGGCCGCGCCGGCCAGCAGCATGTAGGCCGTGGTCACGCTGCTGGTCAGGTCGATCAGGTAAAACATGAACAGCGTTCCGACAAAGGGACCGATGATCGTTCCCGCCCCGCCCAGCAACACCCACAAGAGCGGCAGGATGGAATATTGCACGGCTGCGAAACTGGCGCCGGCATAGCCGAACAGCAGGCCATAGGCCGCGCCGGACGCCGTCGAAATGGTGCCCGAAACGATGACCGCGCCCAACTTGTGGGCAAACACGTCATAGCCCAGCATGCGCGTGCGTTCCTCGTTTTCGCGGATGGCGACCAGCACCCGCCCGAACGGCGCCTGCACCAGCCGCGACGTGGCCAGGAGAACGATGGCAAACAGGATCAGGGCTGCGAAATAGCGGTTGTCGGCATTCGAAAGGTCGATGCCGAACAGGACGCGGTCCGCGGGCTGGATGACGAACCCTTCATCGCCCCGTGTCCAGGGCGTGAAATAGAGGATGGTCAGGAAAACCGCCTGCGAGAACATCAGCGTGACGATCATGAAGGCGACACCGGTGGTGCGCAGCGCCAGGAAACCAACCGCCGCCGACAGCGCGACGCCCGCCAGCAGCCCCGCGGCCAGGGCTGGCGCGGCGGCAAGATCGAGATGCTGGACCGTCAGCCCCATGCCATACATGCCCGCGGCAAAGAACATGGCATGGCCAAGGCTCAGAAGGCCGCAATAGCCGAACAGGACATTGTAGCCCATGGCATAGACAGCCAGCACCATGATGCGCGCCAGATTGCCCTGATGGTATTCCGGGAGTGCGAAATGCGCCAGCACAAGCGCTGCGACCAGCCCGCCATGCAGGAGGAAAGCCTTGAGAGCGAGGTTCATCGCGCCGCCTTTCCGAACAGGCCCTGCGGGCGGAAGACCAGCACGAGAGCGACAGCCAGCGTGGCGATGATCTTGGCCAGCGTCGGCGAGAAGAAGACAGAGATGATGCCGTCGCTCATGCCGATCAGCACGGCCGCCACAACGGTTCCGGCGAGGCTGCCGAGGCCGCCGATGATGACGACGATGAAGGACAGCAGTAGCGGGTCGCCGCCCATCAGGTAGTGCGCCTGCTGTATGGGCACGATCAGGACGGCGCCCAGCGCTGCCAGGCCCGCGCCGAGGCCGAAGGTGAGTGCGTAGACGCGCTCCACCGGAATGGCGAAGGCCAGTGCCGTTTCGCGGTCGAGCTGCGTGGCGCGCAGAATGATGCCGAGCCGTGTCCGGGTCATGACCAGCCACAGCGCCATCAGCAGGACGATTGCCGCGCCGATCACGAAGAACTTGTAGGTCGAATAGCCGAACCAGGGAAAATAGATGCGGTGATTGAACGGCGCCTCGACGGGCCGCGCCTCGGGCCCGTAGGTCATCAGCACCATTTGCTGGATGATGTAGAGCAGGCCGATCGTGGCCACGATGGTGCGTTCCGGATCGTATTGCACCCGTTTGAGCACCAGGAAATCGGCGGCCGAGGCGATGGCCGCGACGATCAGCGGCGCAATCACGAGCGCCATCACGAAACCGATGGCGGGATGCCCGCCGGCCATGGACGCGACCCACCAGGCGATCACCGCGCCCAGCATGAAGAATTCGCCATGGGCGACATTGACCACGCGCATGATGCCGAAGACCAGCGACAGGCCGGCTGCCGTCAGCGCCAGCACCGCCGCCGTCACCGCCCCCTCGAGCGAGGCCAGGAAGAGATAGGGCCCGAAATCCATGATGAGGAGGGTGGACCGCGCCGGCTGTGCGGATCAAGCCGGTGCGGTCGCTGTTCCCGCCGATATCCCCCGTTTGTATGCGCTCAGAGCGCCTGCGTCGTGTAGTCGACCTCGTCGGGATAAAGCCCGTCCTCGATCGACGTGGTATGCTGCACGACCAGCTTGCCGCCCTCCACCTTCGAGATGTATTGCGGGCCGAAGACCTGGTGCGTCTTGCCGTTGAACAGCTTGGCGCCCTGCGGATGCTCGTTGGAGCGTTCCATCGTGGTCATTGCCTCGACGGCCTCGATCAGTTTCGCGCGGTCGCCCGGCCCCTGGTAGCCGGCCGCCTCCATGCCCGCCTTGATGACGAACAGCGTCTCCCAGCAGCCGAACATGTGGGCGTAGGTGGACACGTCCTTGGGGTCGGAAACCGAGGCGCCGTTCGCGTCCACGCCGACATGCTCGCGGTAGAACTTGTCATGGTCGCTCTGGTCGGCCTGGGCATAGCGCGGCATGCCTTCCCAGAAATAGGTCCCATCGAGGAATTCCAGCCCCGGGCTGTTCAGGTCGACGGCTTCGAGGCTGTCGATGAAGCCGAAGATCTGCGGCTTGTTCGGCCCGTAGAACTCGCCCATTTCCTTGACGAAGGTCAGCACGGCCGGCCCGACCATGACATGGTAGATGACCTCGGTCTCGCGCGGGATCTTGGGGAAGTACTTGGTGAAGGAGGTTTCCGTCGGCGGAATGGCGATCTTCTCGATGATCTGGCCGCCATTGGCCTCGACGGCCTCGGAGAAGAAGTCGCGGTGGTCGTGGCCGAAGGCATAATCGGGGAAGATCATGGTGACCTTCTTGCCCAGATTCTGCGTCACGAAGGGGGCCATGGACTTCACCTGGCTCTTCACGTCGCAAATGCCGGGCTGGAGCGTGTATCGGTTGAGCGCGCCGGACGCCACGTGATGGCCTTCCGATACCACGAAATAGGGAATCTTGAGCTCGCCGGCGCGGGGCGCCGACCCCATGACCACATGCGAGAAGAGGGTGCCGTAGGCAATGTCGCAATTGTGCTGGCTGGCGAACTTCTCGACCACTTCGGCGCCGCGCTTGGGATCGGTGCCGTCATCCTCGGCAATGATCTCGACCGGACGGCCGTTGATGCCGCCGCCATCGTTGATCAGCTTGGTGGCCGCGGTCGTCACCCGGTCATACCAGCGCCCGTAGGCCGCGCCGATGCCGGTACGGTGGACCTGAAAGCCGATCCTGATGGGTTCGGATGTCTGCGCCTGTGCATAGCGCACGAACCCCGGCAGGGCCGTTGAAGCAGCAATCGCACCGGCTCCGGCAGCCGCACCCTTCAGGATGTCGCGGCGTGTGCTGCGGAGGTCTTTCCTGTCACTGGTCGTCATGACGTTCTCCTCTGGAAGACGGGCGGCATGCCCCTTCAACTGTTAACCTTGCGCAAGGTCAGCCTCCGAGTCCAGCCTTTTCAAGCGCTTCCGCTCATGCGCCGCGCGGAGCGGCCAGCAGCCACAGCCCGAACAGCGTGAAGGCGATCATCACCGCGATCAGCGGCACCTGGGAAAGCAGCGCCTTGCGGTTCGACGGGAACATGCCAAGCGCGATGGCATGGGCAGCCACGATGGCGATCACATGGCCGGCCACCACGCCGCCGGCCTGCGTGAGGAAAAGGACGCGCACGCTTTCGGTCGTGTTCAGAAACCCGGTCGTGACCTCGTCATGCTCACCGTGTTCATGAAAGGCATGGGTCAGGGCTTCCAGCACGTATTGCCCGTTGACGAGCAGGACCGTCAGATAGTGCGCCAGATGATAGCCGGCCGCAATGGGCAGGATCGCGGCAGCCTGGCGCCGGAAGACCTCGGAAAAACGGTGCTGTTCGCCTGCCAGCCGCAGGCCGGCCCAGATGGCGCCCGCGAAGACGGTGACGAAAAGCGCCATGGTCGCAAACAGGCCAAGCACGGTTTGCAACCAGACGGCAGAGCGGCCCGGAAATTCCAGCGGATTGACGCCGATGAACGCGAGCCAGGCGAAGGTCTCGTTGATTCCGTCGAAGGAACCGGTGGCCATCATCAGCAGCACGAGAACGGCGAGCGCGGACGACAGAGGCGGTGCGTTCGCAATGGCATGCCCCCAGAGACCGATCCGCCAGCCATCCCGGCGACGGGCAACCAGGCCGACGCGGGCGATGAGGCTCATCAGCACGGTGACGAACTCGCCGTGTCGCAGCCAGGCGCGCGGGCCGAACAGCAGCATGGCCATCAGCGTGAAGACGAGATAGCCGGACACGACCGCAGCCAGCCTGTCGGGATCGTCCGGTGCGATGTCTGCCAGATAGAAGCAGCCGAAAGCCACGTAGAGCACGACCGCGGGTAGGGCACCGATCCGCTCCGGCAGGAAAATGACGGCGCCTGGGCGGCCGGCTCTTTCGAGCAGCCATGCCAGACCGGCAAACGGATTGATCCAGCGCCAGAGATCGCCGATCAGCGCCTGGAGGAAGACCAGCACGATCCACCAGACGGTCCAGATCGCCAGCGGCAACGGGTTTTCCAGCGGATCGCGCGTACCGAGAAATCCGCTCGTGACAAGCGCGACCAGCAATGCAAGGGCAGCCACCTGTCCGCCGAGGCGCAGGGGCCGCAGTCCCGGCAGGGACAGGGAAACGGCAGCAAACAATGCCCCCGTGATCGCCCTCGGCAGCAGCAGCATGGCCAGCACGGTCAACACCACGGCGATGACCCCGGACGCGATGTAGATGCCTGTCGGCAGCAACAGGACAAGCCCGCCTTCCGAAACATGGGCGCAAGCAGGCGCCGCGCCCGCCAGAAGCCCGAGACCGGCAAGACCGCCAGCCAGGCATGCCAAGCCCCGCTTCTCCATGCCGCCTGAGCTCCCCACCTCGTTGCGCCGTCACCATTGCAGCCGCTTCGCGTTGACAAGGCAAGGGGTTTGCGCATTCATTTGCATACGAAGAAAATCGCGGGGTCCAGCATGGAAAAGGCGGGCGTGCGTATCGCCGGGATCGACGTGGGAGGAACCTTCACCGATCTTGTCCTGCTTGACCAGGCCAGCGGCGCGGTCCACCTGGCCAAGGTGCCATCCACACTCGACAACCAGGCCTATGGCGTGCTGGCGGCGCTGGAGGAGGCTGAGGCCGACCTCGCCACGCTCGGCCTCATCATCCACGGCACGACCACCACCACCAATGCCGTGCTGGAGCGCAAGCTGGCGCGCACTGGCCTCATCACCACGCGCGGCTTTCGCGACGTGCTCGAGCTTGGCCGCAGAACTCGCCCGCAAGCCTATGGAATGAAAGGAAAGTTCAACCCCATTATTCCGCGTGACCTGCGCCTTGAAGTTGCCGAGCGGATGGATGCAGAGGGCGACATCGTCATCCCGCTTGACGAGGCCGAAGTGGATGCGTGCGCCCGCAAACTGATCGCCGCCGGGTGCGAATCCGTGGTGATCCATTTCCTCCACGCCTATGCCAATCCGGCTCATGAAAGCCGGGCTGGCGAGATCGTCCGCGCACTCTGGCCCAACGATCATGTCACGCTTGGCCATGAGATCCTGTCGGAGGCGCGCGAGTTCGAACGCGGTGTGACAGCCGCCGTGAATGCATCGGTCCAGCCACTTCTGGAGCGCTATGTGCGCCGCCTGCGCGAGGAACTCGAAGCGCGCGGCTATGGCGGCGAAGTCCTTGTCATGAACGGAAATGGCGGCATGGTGTCGTCGCGTATGGTCGCCCGCGAGGCGGCCAAGACGGTCATGTCCGGCCCCGCCTCGGGCGTCAAGGCGGCGGCCCATACCGGATTGCTCGCCGGCATTTCGAACCTCGTCACCTATGACATGGGCGGCACCTCGACCGATGTCGCGCTGATCCGTGGCGGCCAGCCACCGGTCTCGTCCGAGATCGAGATCGAATACGCCATGCCCATCCACGTGCCCATGGTGGATGTGCGCACGGTGGGGGCGGGTGGCGGGTCCATTGCCCGGGTCAATGCGGCCGGCCTGCTCGATGTCGGGCCGATGAGCGCGGGCGCGGTGCCCGGGCCGGTCTGCTATGGCCGTGGCGGCACCGAGCCGACGATTTCGGACGCCAACCTGCTGCTCGGCAGGCTCGATCCCGCGCGGCTGAAATCGGTGGAGGGCGGTGTTTCCATCGATCATGTCGCCGCGGTCTTCGCGGCGTCCATCGGCGATCCGCTCGGCCTCGACGCAACCGGGGCGGCGGCGGCCGTCATACGCATGGCGAACACGAAAATGGCCGGCGCCATCCGCATGGTCTCGGTCTCCATGGGTGCCGATCCGCGCGATTTCGCGCTGTTCGCCTTCGGCGGCGCAGGGCCGTTGCATGCCTGTGCGCTGGCGCGCGAGCTGGCCATTCCCCGCGTTCTCGTGCTGCCGCGCCCGGGGATCACCAATGCGCTTGGCTGCGTGGTGGCCGACATGCGCCACGACTTCGCAACACGATCAACAGTCCGGTGGCCACGCTTGACGTGGCAGCCCTGCATCGCCTTGTCGCCGAACGCATGGCCGAGGGCGAAGCGCTGATCCGGAAGGAACGGTGGAAACGCGGGCGATCAGGCATCTGTCTCGGCCGACATGCAATTCTCCGGACAGACGCATCTGCTGCGCTGCGTCCGCACCCGACCGCGAGACGATCCAGCGCCTGTTCGAGCAGGCCTATTTTGCCCGGTTCAAGGTGCAATTGCCGGAGATCCGCGCCGTTCTGCTGAACGTCAACGTGTCGGTGATCGGCGAACGTGCAACCCTCGATCTTTCGGCGCTCATCGATCCGGCCGGCCGCAAGGCAACGCTTGGCGAGGCGCAGACGGGACGCGATCCGTCCTGGTTTGACAGCGGATGGAGCGACACGCCCGTCTACTGGCGCGATTTCCCTGCCACCGGGTTTCGAACTGCATGGCCCGGCTGTCATTCAGCAGATGGACGACGGTTCTGGTGGAGCCGGAGACCACGCCATCGGCGATGCCCGTGGCAACATCATCATCACGGTGGGAGGCGGCGATGGCGCTGATCCGGTCACGCTTTCGGTCATCCAGGCCGGTTGCAGCAGGTCTGCGACGAGATGGATCTGACCTTCTCGCGCGCAGCCTTTTCGCCGGTGATCGCAGAGGCCAACGACCGGTCCGACGGCATCTATGACGCTGGGGACGGTTCGCTGATCGCGCAAGGGGCGGGCGGCCTGCCGGTCTTCGTCGGCACGATGCAATATTCCACCCGCACGCTGATTGCCATGATAGCGGCGGGAACCGCAGCCGCACCTGCGCCCGGTGACATCTACATCGTCAACGATCCCTATCTGGGCGGCACGCACCTCATGGATGTGCGTTTCGCCATGCCCTTCTACCGCGACGGCAAGATCTTCTGCTGGTTGTCCAATACCGGTCATTGGCCGGACACGGGCGGCGCCGTGCCGGGCGGCTTCTCCGCTTCGGCGACCGCGGTGGAGCAGGAGGGTCTGCGCCTGCCGCCCGTCCGCCTTTTCAAACAGGGTGTTCTCGATCCGGAAATCTACGCCATCATCTGTTCCAATATCCGCGTGGCGGACCAGCGCATCGGCGATGTGAAGGCACAGGCCGCCGCGCTGCAGGTCGGTGCCGACCGGCTCGGCGAACTGCTGGACCGCTATGGCGACGCGACCGTGCGCGAGGCCATCGGCGCCTTGCGGGCACGCGCCGCGGAACAGATGCGCACGCTTGTTTCGGCCATTCCCGACGGCTGCTACCGCTCGGTCGCCTGGGTGGACAGCGATGGCGTCGTCAACGAACCGCTGGCCATCCGCCTTGCCGTGACCAAGGCAGGCGACAGTCTCACCTTCGACTTCGCCGGCTCCGCGCCACCTTGTGCCGGGCCGATGAACTCGGTGCTGGCGACCACCCTGTCATCGGTCTACCTCGCCATGCGCCACATCTTTCCCGAGGTTCCGATCTCCGCCGGCGCCTTCGAGCCGCTGCATGTGACCGGATACGAAGGCACATTTCTCGATGCCCGCTATCCGCGCCCGGTCTCGGGCTGCGCCGCCGAGGTCTCGCAGCGCATCGCCGAGGCCGTCTTTGCCGCGCTGGTGGAGGCCGTGCCGGACGTGTGACGGCAGCGCCGGCTGGCACATCGGGCAACTTCGCGCTCGGCGGGCACGATCCTGCCAGGGCGCGCGACTTTGTCATGTACCAGCTTTCCGGCGGCGGCTGTGGCGGCAATGGCGACCATGACGGGCTGGCCAATGGCTGCTCGACCATCGGCATATCCAAAGCCCGCCGGTGGAGATCATGGAGCAGGCCTTTCCGTGCTCTACCGTCGCTATGCACTGCGCGAGGGATCGGGCGGGCCGGACGGCATCGCGGCGGCTTCAGGCCTGATTATGAGCTTGAATTGCGGCGTGGCGCAGCGCGCGCATCCTTCGTCATGGATCATGGCTGGTTCAGCCCGCAGGGCGCGCTGGGCGGGGCGGACGGTGCCGTCAATGAGGTCACCGTCTGGCGCGCGGGGCGGCCCTACACGCCGGAGCATCTGTCCAAGGAACAGGACATTCCGCTGGCGCCTGGCGACCGGGTCCATGTGCGCACGCCGGGCGGCGGCGGCTATGGCGATCTGCTGACGCGCGACCCGCAAGCCGTGGCAGAAGATGTGCGTTTGGAGCGCTATACGGCCGAGCAGGCGCACAGGCTGTTCGGTGTGGTCCTGACGGGAGAAGAAGCAAGTGTGGACCGGGAGGCGACCGGGCGTCTTCGCCATGCCATGAGACATGACGCAAGGCCGGCAGCGATGTGACCGGCAATCCGGCCGCCTGAGGCGTTGCGCCCCATCAACCGCTTGCCTATACCGTCGCGACACGAAAATCCTTGCATGTCGGAAAAACAGTCATGACCAAGCCCCATGTCCTGATCGCCGGCGGCGGTATCGGCGGCCTTGCCACCGCCCTGACGCTGAACCAGATCGGCGTTGCCTGCACGGTGTTCGAACAGGTGCGCGAACTCAAGCCGCTGGGCGTCGGCATCAACATCCAGCCCAATGCCGTGCGCGAGCTTTACGATCTTGGCTTCACCGGGGACGATTTGGACCGCGTCGGCGTTCCGGCGAAGGAATGGGCGCTGGTCGGCCTGAACGGCAATGACATCTATTCCGAGCCGCGCGGCCTGCTGGCCGGCTACAACTGGCCGCAATATGCCGTGCATCGCGGCAAGTTCCACATGATGCTGGCCGAAGCCTTCATGGCGCGCGCCGGGGCGGCCTCTGTGCGGCTCGGCGCGAAGATCACCGGCTATGCGAACAATGCGGACGGCACGGTGACGGCGCTTGTCGAGCATGCAGACGGCTCCAGCGGCCGCGAGACGGGCACGCTGCTGATCGGCGCCGACGGCATCCATTCCGCCATTCGCGCGCACATGCACCCGTCGCAACCGCCGATCCATTGGGGCGGGGCGATCATGTGGCGCGGCACCACGCAGGCGCGGCCGATCCGCACCGGGTCGTCCTTTGTCGGTCTCGGCACCCACCGCCACCGCATGGTCATCTACCCGATCTCCCATCCGGATCCGGAAACCGGCCTCGCCACGATCAACTGGATCGCCGAGATGACGCTGACAACTCGGAAGGCTGGCGGGCCAGCGGCTGGTTCCGTCCGGTGGAAGTGGAAGAATTCGTCCACCATTTCGAGGGCTTCCGCTACGACTGGCTGGATGTGCCGGACATGCTGCGCAAGGCCGACATCGCCTATGAAAACCTGATGATCGATCGTGATCCCGTTGCGACCTGGGTCGATGGCGCGGTCGCGCTGACGGCGATGCCGCCCACGCCATGTATCCGACCGGTTCCAACGGCGCCAGCCAGGCGATCATCGATGCGCGGATTCTGGGCGCGGCAATGGTGGAGCACGGCGTGACACGCGAAGCGCTGGCTGCCTATGACGCCCGATTGTGCGGGCCGGTTTCGAACTCGTGCTGCGCAACCGTGGCGCAGGGCCGTTCGGCCTCTCAACATGGTGGACGAGCGCTGTGGCGGTGAATTCGACAATATTGACGACGTGATTCCGGCAGCAGAACGCTCGGACTTCATGGCCAGGTACAAGGCTGCGGCAGGCTTCGCCATCGAAAAGCTGAATTCCTCCGGCCCGACCATTGCCGCAGGAGCAAGGGCGCGCGAAGCCGTCCTGTCCTGAGAGCCGTGTTCCATCGCCGGTTTTCAAGGAAGCATTGAAGTTCATTTGGCGGTTTTCACCGAGGGGTGAACCGATTCCGGTTGAAAAAACGGGATGGAAGCGCCAAAACGCAGGGTCAGATCAGAAGAGGGATGAACAATGCCTGCCTATCGCTCCCGCACGACCACCCATGGCCGCAACATGGCCGGCGCCCGCGGACTCTGGCGCGCCACCGGCGTAAAGGACTCCGATTTCGGCAAGCCGATCATCGCGGTGGTCAATTCCTTCACGCAGTTCGTGCCTGGCCATGTCCACCTGAAGGATCTGGGCCAGCTTGTAGCCCGCGAGATCGAGGCGGCCGGCGGCATCGCCAAGGAATTCAACACCATCGCCGTGGATGACGGCATCGCCATGGGCCATGATGGCATGCTCTATTCGCTGCCCAGCCGCGAGGTCATCGCCGACAGCGTGGAATACATGGTCAATGCCCATTGCGCAGACGCCATGGTCTGCATCTCCAATTGCGACAAGATCACGCCCGGAATGCTGATGGCCGCGCTGCGCCTCAACATCCCCGTGGTTTTCGTTTCCGGCGGGCCGATGGAAGCCGGCAAGGTGGTCTGGGAAGACGGCAAGGAGCAGGCGCTCGACCTGGTCGACGCCATGGTGGCGGCGGCCGACGACAGCGTCACCGATGCCCAGGTGGAAGCCATCGAGCGTTCCGCCTGCCCGACCTGCGGCTCGTGCTCCGGCATGTTCACCGCCAATTCCATGAACTGCCTGACCGAGGCGCTCGGCCTTGCGCTGCCGGGCAATGGCTCGACACTGGCCACCCATGCCGACCGCAAGCGCCTGTTCATCGAGGCTGGCCATCTGGTCGTCGATCTGGCGCGCCGCTATTACGAGCAGGATGACGAGAGCGTCCTGCCGCGCAACATTGCCAATTACGACGCTTTCGCCAATGCCATGACGCTGGACATTGCCATGGGTGGCTCCACGAACACGGTTCTGCACCTGCTGGCCGCCGCGTATGAGGGCGAGGTGGATTTCACCATGTCCGACATCGACAAGCTGTCGCGCAAGGTGCCGGTTCTCTGCAAGGTCGCGCCGGCGGTCAGCCACGTTCACATGGAGGACGTGCATCGCGCCGGCGGCATCATGGCGATCCTGGGCGAACTGGATCGCGCCGGACTCATCAACACGAGCCTGCCCACGGTGCATTCGGCCACGATGGGCGATGCACTGGAGCATTGGGACATCATGCGCACCCAGGCCAACAACGTGCGCGAATTCTACAGCGCGGCACCGGGCGGCGTGCGCACCGAAGTCGCCTTCTCGCAGTCGCGGCGCTATCCCGATCTCGATACGGATCGCGAAAAAGGCGTCATCCGCGCCAGGGAACATGCTTACAGCCAGGATGGTGGTCTGGCCGTACTGTTCGGCAACCTGGCCGAGGACGGCTGCATCGTGAAGACGGCGGGCGTGGACGAATCCATCCTGAAGTTTTCGGGTCCGGCACGCCTCTTCGAAAGCCAGGATGCAACGGTCAAGGCCATCCTTTCCAACGAGGTCAAGGCCGGCGACGTCGTGGTGATCCGCTACGAGGGCCCGCGTGGCGGCCCTGGCATGCAGGAAATGCTCTATCCGACGAGCTACCTGAAGTCGAAGGGCCTCGGAAAGGCGTGCGCACTGATCACCGACGGCGCTTCTCGGCGGTGGCACTCAGGCCTGTCCATCGGCCATGCCTCGCCGGAAGCAGCCGAGGGCGGATGCCATCGGCCTGGTCCGCGAGGCGACCTGATCGAGATCGACATTCCCAACCGGACCATCAACCTCGCCGTCGACGATGACCGAACTGGCCAAGCGCCGCCGAGATGCAGGACGAAAGGGGCTGGCAGCCGGGAAAAGCGCCAAGCGCAAGATCACGACCGCGCTGAAGGCCTATGCGGCGCTGACGACCTCGGCGGCGAAAGGGTGCAGTGCGCGTGGTCGAGTGAGACGCGCGCGCGTCCTGCATCCGCGGGAGCCATTGCTTCGCCCGTTTTGCCGGTCGATGTCAGGCTGGATGGATGCTAAATTGGCCCGGGCGCGCCTCTGGCGCGCTCAGCTTCTACCCGATCGCGCCGCGATTGTGGTGACGGTGCATGGCCCCTTGCACCGTCGAATTGCTCTGCGTCTGTTTTTCAGCGACGGCGCTCACTGGGGATGACGCCGAATGAAAACTGTCGGCATTGGCTGCGTGATCGTTCGGTGGCACTTTCTTTCCGGATCGATGCCAGCAGCCGGGCGGGTCCTCCCACCTGTTCAGCGCTGGTCCTGGATTCTCGAACGGCCGTGCAGCGCGGGCAGCGAACGGCCTCGCTTTTTGAAACCGCGGCAAAACAGCCATCCCGGCGCTGATCACTCGTCCGCAGCCTCGCTGGACGCGGATGCGGACGGCTTGCGCTCTTTCACCTGCGCGCCGGACGGCATTCACGCCTTCGGCAAGCAACAGCTCGACTTTCGCGCGAGGCACTTTCCGGAGCCGCTGGCGATGCGACGCAACGCGGCAGAACCGCGGACATGCCTTCAGCCGGCGATGCCCTTTCGCCTCAGGCGGCACGACACGGCTATTTCTTCGCACGTGCGGTCAAAGCCAGACGCCGATGGGTGGACCGCGGCGTTTCGCCGGAAGCGTCATGCGAACAGCGTCACGGCTGATTTCGCGCGGCTTGCGCCGCACGCCGGATCGGCAGCGCAGCGCGGTTTCTGGGAAGCCTCCTTCCTGGTCGTTTTGCCGCGAAGGCCGAATGCCGTTCTTCCTGCCAGCGCGTCAACGTTCCGTGTGACCGGACGCTGAAACCCATGCAATGGCGTCCGGTCCGGGCATCAGCTCGGACTCAGGAAGCCTCGCCGCCACGCGGTTCATGAGCGCTTCACCGGTGCCGAGGCGATGCTGAAGACCGCGGTGGTCTCCCGAATGCAGCCTTCGCCTCGTCCGCTGATCCTGGCGACCCGGATCGCCTGTCACGTTGTCCGCCTGTCCGATCGGACGCGCTGCTGAGCGATTGCGCCTGCATACCGTTCAAGCGGTGACCGGCACGTGACCGGTCCGGCCAGCCGGGCAGAGCGCCACCTTCATCTTCGAGGACTATCCGACATGACATCGCCCCAACACCCTTGTTTCTGCCGGTGGCAGTCACCTTTCTCCAACGCAGCCCACTGTCGCTGATCGCTGGTCCTTGCCAGCTTGAGAGCCGCCAGCACGCCTTCGACATGGCCGGCAGCCTGAAGGAAATCTGCGACGGCCTCGGCATTGGCCTTGTCTACAAGTCATCCTTCGACAAGGCCAACCGCACCAGCATCGGCGCGACACGCGGCGCCGGGCTGGATGCCGCCATGCCGGTTTTCGAAGACCTGCGCCGGGAATTCGGCCTTCCGGTGCTCACCGATATCCATACCGAGGAGCAGTGCGCCATCGTCGCCCCACATGTCGATGTGCTCCAGATCCCGGCTTTCCTATGCCGGCAAACGGACCTTCTGGTAGCGGCGGCGCGCACCGGCAAGGTCGTCAATGTCAAGAAGGGGCAGTTTCTCGCGCCCTGGGACATGAAGAACGTGGTACGCAAGATCACCGACAGCGGCAATCCGGACGTGCTCATCACGGAGCGCGGCGCATCATTCGGCTACAACACCCTCGTGTCCGATATGCGCGCCCTGCCGATCATGGCTGAAACCGGCGCGCCGGTAATCTTCGATGCGACGCATTCGGTGCAGCAGCCGGGCGGGCAGGGTGCCTCGTCGGGCGGTGACCGGCGCATGGTGCCCTATCTTGCGCGCGCAGCCGTGGCGACAGGCATTGCGGCATCTTCGTCGAGACCACGACGATCCGGAAAATCGCTACGTCATCCGGACGGCCCAGACAGTAGGGTGGTCCGACACTGCCGGCCCTTCTCGAGCAGCTGTCGATGAGATCGACTCCATCGTCAAACCGGGTGTAATTCGGTAAAAATGCACGTGTTGCGCAGGTGACCTGCTCGGCGAATTAGGCCTTGGCAAATCGTCAGATGGGCTTAAGCAGCGCGAGAGGGCAAGCCGGTTCAGGTTCGGGTCATGAGCGGTGCCTGCTATTGCCGTACCGCCTGTCGCAGCGGCTGTGAGGGACGGCGGACGGGCGGGTCAAAAGGCAGCCGGCAATGCCGCATCTTGCGCAGGCTGGGCAATTTCAATTTTCCAGTTCGCACGGGTCTTCCGGCTTTCGGCCTGACGCTTTCGTTAAGGAGGCGCCGGATTTCCCACTGTCTTGAGAACAGAGGACCGATTCAATGACTGCGATCATCGACATTGCCGCACGGGAAATCCTTGACAGCCGCGGCAATCCCACGGTCGAAGTGGATGTACGGCTTGAAGACGGCTCGTTCGGCCGGGCTGCGGTGCCCTCGGGCGCGTCCACCGGCGCGCATGAAGCGGTCGAACTGCGCGATGGTGGCACGCGCTTTCTCGGCAAGGGCGTCCAGAAGGCGGTCGAGGCGGTGAATGGCGAGATCTTCGAAGCCATCGGCGGCATGGATGCCGAAGACCAGATCCATGTCGACCAGGTGATGATCGAGCTGGACGGCACGCCGAACAAGGCACGGCTCGGCGCCAATGCCATTCTCGGCGTTTCGCTTGCGGTCGCAAAGGCTGCGGCCTCGGCCTGCGGCCTGCCGCTCTACCGCTATGTCGGCGGCCCCAATGCCCGCGTGCTGCCCGTGCCGATGATGAACATCATCAATGGCGGCGCCCATGCGGACAATCCCATCGACTTTCAGGAGTTCATGGTCATGCCGGTCGGCGCGAGCAGCATCGCGGAAGCCGTGCGCATGGGCGCGGAGGTCTTTCACACGCTGAAGAAGGATCTGTCGGCGGCCGGCCACAACACGTCCGTCGGCGACGAAGGCGGCTTCGCGCCCAACCTGAAGAGCGCCGAAGCCGCGCTCGATTTCATCATGAAGTCGGTTGAGAAGGCCGGTTACAAGCCCGGCGAGGAAATCGCGCTGGCGCTCGATTGCGCCTCGACCGAGTTCTTCAAGGACGGCCAGTATGCCTACGAGGGCGAGGGCGTCACCCGCTCGGGCGAGGAACAGGCGGCATATCTCGCCAGGCTTTGCGAAGCCTATCCGATCATTTCGATCGAGGACGGGATGGCCGAGGACGATTGGGACGGCTGGGTGGCGCTGACCAGGGCGGTGGGCGACAAGGTGCAGCTTGTCGGGGACGACCTCTTCGTCACCAATTCGGCCCGCCTGCGCGACGGCATCCGCATTGGCGCGGCCAATTCCATCCTCGTCAAGGTCAACCAGATCGGTTCGCTGACCGAAACGCTCGACGCCGTTGAGACGGCCCACAAGGCATCCTACACGGCCGTCATGTCGCACCGTTCGGGCGAGACGGAAGATGCGACGATCGCCGATCTGGCCGTCGCCACGAATTGCGGACAGATAAAGACCGGTTCGCTGGCCCGCTCCGACCGGCTCGCCAAGTACAACCAGCTCATCCGTATCGAAGAGGAACTGGGTTCCCAGGCCCGCTATGCCGGCCGGGGCATTCTCAAGTCCTGAGCCCGGGACAAGCAGCGATTGCCCATCGCGGCCGCGTCCCTTGGGGGCGCGGCCGTTTTCTTTCAATTTAGCGGACGGCGTAACCAAGCCTTAAGCATGACCGCGCATGATGCAGGCCTGTCTTTGGTATCGAGTAGCAGCCCGCCCATGTGGACCCGCCAGCACAAGCGCCGAAAGTCCGGCCGTCTCATTCTGCCCCTGCTGGCAGCCGCCTTTCTCGGCTATTTCGGATATCACGCCTTCGAGGGCGAATACGGCCTGAAGAACAAGGCACAGCTGGAAGCGCAGGTCGCGCAGTTGAGCCAGGAACTGGCGGAAACCACCGCGTTGCGTCGGAGGCTTGAAGCGCGCAACAAGCTGCTCCATGATGGCACCATCGAAAAGGACATGCTCGACGAGCAGGTTCGCAGGCAGCTGGGCAGGGTCGGTCCCGACGAGATCGTGATTCTGGCCGGGCCGAACGGATAGGTCCGCGCGGAATTAACCATTTTTCGGTTCACAGTTGTTTTCCTCAACATTTGCAGACATTTGCCTGCATGCCTCCCATGCGAGAAATGCATTTGCCGCATGGCTGAAACCTGCTAGCGTATCGCCCAGTGAACGGGTGGGAGGCCGTTCGGCCTTTCGGGTCATGTTCTCCCGCCCCTGGAGGAAATCTCAAGACAGGGAGCGCGCAGCATGGCCGCAGCAGCAAGGAAGTCCTCATCCCGCAAGGGCGCCACCGGTTCGCCGGGGCTCATCCGCAAGGCGCCGGCGCCCGAGGAGTTTGACAAGGATCAGGAATTCCGCGCCTATCGCGACATGCTGCTCATTCGCCGTTTCGAGGAAAAGGCCGGCCAGCTCTATGGCATGGGCTTCATCGGCGGCTTCTGCCACCTCTACATTGGCCAGGAAGCGGTGGTCACCGGCATCGAGATGGCCAAGAAGGATGGCGACCAGTTCATCACCGGTTATCGCGACCATGGCCATATGCTCGCGGCGGGCATGAATGCGCGCGGCGTGATGGCGGAACTGACCGGCAGGCGGGGCGGCTATTCCAAGGGCAAGGGCGGCTCCATGCACATGTTCTCCAAGGAGAAGCATTTCTATGGCGGCCATGGCATTGTCGGCGCGCAGGTCTCGCTCGGCACGGGCCTGGCCTTCGCCAACCGCTATCGCGACAATGACAATGTCTCGGTGACATTCTTCGGAGACGGCGCGGCCAACCAGGGCCAGGTCTACGAGAGCTTCAACATGGCCGCCCTGTGGAAGCTGCCGGTCATCTACGTGATCGAGAACAACCGCTATGCCATGGGTACCTCGGTGAGCCGCGCATCGGCCGAAACCGATTTCTCCCATCGCGGCGTGTCCTTCAAGATCCCCGGCATGCAGGTGGACGGCATGGACGTGCGCGCGGTCAAGGCCGCCTCGCAGGAAGCCTTCGACTGGTGCCGGGGCGGCAACGGGCCGATCATCCTGGAAATGATGACCTATCGCTATCGCGGCCACTCCATGTCCGACCCGGCGAAATACCGCACCAAGGACGAGGTGCAGAAAATGCGCACGGAGCAGGACCCGATCGAACAGGTCAAGGCGCGCCTTCTGGAAAAGGAATGGGCCAGGGAGGACGAACTGAAGAAGATCGACAAGGAGGTCCGCGACATCGTCGCCGACTCCGCCGAATTCGCCCAAAACGATCCGGAGCCGGATACGTCCGAGCTTTACACCGATATCCTGCTCTGAGGGGAAGAAGACGATGCCGATTGAAATCCTGATGCCTGCGCTTTCCCCGACGATGGAGGAGGGCAATCTGGCCAAATGGGTCAAGAAGGAAGGCGATAGCGTGGCCGCGGGCGACGTCATCGCCGAGATCGAAACCGACAAGGCGACAATGGAAGTAGAGGCCGTGGACGAGGGCGTTCTCGGCAAGATTCTCGTGGCCGAAGGCACCGAGGGCGTGAAGGTGAACACGCCCATTGCCCTGCTGCTGGCCGAAGGCGAGGACGAATCCGCGCTCGAAGGGGCGTCCGGCGAAGGCACTGCGTCGCGTGATCCCCATGGCGACCGCGCGGCCGATGGCGCCTCGGGTGAAGGCGAGGCGGCCGCGGGCGATCCGGTTGCCGACATGGAGGCCCGCCGCGTGCCGGGCGAAGGCAAGGTTCATCCCGAGCCGAAGAAGCCGGAGGCCGGCGCCGACCCGGACATTCCCGATGGCACCACGATGGTGAAGATGACCGTGCGCGAGGCGCTGAACTCGGCCATGGCCGAGGAAATGCGCCGGGACGGCGATGTCTTCATCATGGGCGAGGAAGTGGCCGAGTACCAGGGCGCCTACAAGATCACCCAGAACCTGCTGGAGGAATTCGGCGCGAAACGCGTGGTGGACACGCCGATCACCGAGCACGGCTTTGCCGGAATCGGCGTCGGCGCCGCGATGGCCGGTCTGAAGCCCATCGTCGAATTCATGACTTTCAACTTCGCCATGCAGGCGATTGACCAGATCATCAATTCCGCGGCCAAGACCCTTTACATGTCGGGCGGGCAGATGGGCGCGCCCATCGTCTTCCGCGGACCGAACGGCGCGGCTGCCCGCGTGGCGGCGCAGCATTCGCAATGCTACGCGGCGTGGTACAGCCACATTCCGGGCCTGAAGGTCATCCAGCCCTACACGGCGGCCGATGCAAAGGGCCTGCTGAAGGCTGCGATCCGCGACCCCAATCCGGTCATCTTCCTGGAGAACGAAATTCTCTACGGCCAGTCCTTCGAGGTTCCGGAAATGGATGACTTCGTGCTGCCCATCGGCAAGGCACGCATTCACAGGCAAGGCACGGATGTCACCATCGTTTCCTTCGGCATCGGCATGACCTATGCGGTCAAGGCGGCCGAGGAACTGGCGGGCCAGGGCATCGACGCCGAAGTCATCGACCTGCGCACCATCCGGCCCATGGACCTCGATACCGTCATCGAAAGCGTGAAGAAGACCAACCGGCTCGTCACGGTCGAGGAAGGCTTCCCGCAATCCTCGGTCGGCGACCATATCGCAAGCCAGGTCATGCAGCGCGCTTTCGATTGGCTCGATGCGCCCGTCGTCACGGTCTGTGGCAAGGATGTGCCGATGCCCTATGCAGCCAACCTTGAGAAACTCGCCCTGCCGAACGTGGCGGAGGTGATCGAGGCGGTGAAAGCCGTCACCTACAAGGCCTGAGGAGAGCGCCATGCCGATTGAAATCACCATGCCCGCGCTGTCTCCCACCATGGAAGAGGGCAATCTCGCCAGGTGGCTGGTCAAGGAAGGCGACAGCATTTCCGCCGGCGACGTCATCGCCGAGATCGAGACCGACAAGGCGACCATGGAAGTGGAAGCCGTGGACGAGGGAACGGTCGCGAAGATCGTCGTTCCGGAAGGCACCGAGGGCGTCAAGGTCAATGCCGTCATCGCCATCCTGGCCGGGGAGGGCGAGGATGTGGACGAGGCTGCGAAGGGCGGCGGCGGCGCCAAGGGCGGTGCCGAAAAATCATCGTCCGCCGACAAAAAGCCCGCGCCTTCCGCCGAAGGCCCGGCAAAGGATACGGCCGATCTGCTCGGCCCGGCCTCCGATGCCGCGCCGAAGACGCCGCAGGCCGGACCCGCGCCCGCGTCCGGCGGAGACCGCATCTTTTCCTCGCCACTTGCCCGGCGCATCGCGAAGGAAGCAGGTATCGACATCGCGAAGGTAACCGGCTCCGGTCCGAAGGGACGCGTGGTCAAGGCCGATGTCGAGGCCGCCAGGAAGGGCGGCGCGGCGAAGGCAGAGGCCCCGAAGGCAGAAGCACAAAAGGCGGCGCCTGCCGCTGCACCGGCCATGGCGGCAGGTCCGTCCACCGATGCCGTGCTGCGCAACTTCGCCGAAGGCAGCTACGACCTGGTCAAGCATGACAACATGCGCAAGACCATCGCCCGGCGCCTGACCGAGGCCAAGCAGACGATCCCGCATTTCTATGTTTCGGTGGATTGCGAACTCGATGCGTTGCTGGCGCTGCGCGTCCAGCTCAATGCGTCCGCGCCCCAGAAGAATGGCAAGCCGGCATACAAGCTGTCGGTCAACGACATGATCATCAAGGCGCTGGCGCTGTCATTGCGCGATGTTCCCGATGCGAACGTGTCCTGGACCGATGAGGCCATGGTGAAACATCATCATGCCGATGTCGGTGTTGCCGTGTCCATCCCCGGCGGACTGATCACGCCGATTGTACGGCGGGCGGAAGAAAAAAGCCTGTCCACCATTTCCAACGAGATGAAGGACATGGGCGCGCGCGCCAAGGAGAAGAAGCTCAAGCCCGAGGAGTATCAGGGCGGCACGACCGCTGTCTCCAACATGGGCATGATGGGCGTGTCAAATTTCTCCGCCGTGGTCAACCCGCCGCATGCGACCATTCTTGCGGTCGGGGCGGGTGAGAAACGTGCCGTCGTCAAGGGGGATGCCATTGCCATTGCGACGATGATGACGGTCACACTGTCGACCGACCATCGCTGCGTCGATGGCGCGCTCGGGGCGGAGCTGCTCGCCGCGTTCAAGGGTTACATCGAAAACCCGATGAGCATGCTGGTCTGAGCCATGAAGACCGTCCTGGCCTTCGGCGATTCGCTGACATGGGGATCCGATCCGGCCACCGGCGGCCGGCATCCGGAGGCCTTGCGCTGGCCGAATGTGCTGGAAGCAGCACTGGAAGGCCGTGCCCGGGTCATCGCCGACGGGCTGCGCGGGCGCACCACGGCCTATGACGAACATCTGGCCGATTGCGACCGCAATGGCGCCCGCATCCTGCCGACCGTGCTCTACACGCATGCGCCGGTGGATCTTGTCGTCATCATGCTCGGCAGCAATGACATGAAGCCGCATATCGCCGGCACGGCCGTCGCGGCGCTTCAGGGCATGCGCCGTCTTGTGACGATCGTGAAGAACCATGTGCCGGGCATTGAAGGCGCGCGGGCGCCGGATGTGCTCATCGTCGCGCCGCCGCCGCTCTGCGAGACAGCCGACCCGTTCTTCGCCGCCATGTTTGCAGGCGGTGTGGAACAGTCGGCCATGTTGGCCTCGCTCTATGCGGATCTGGCGGATGAGGCGGATTGCGGCTTCTTCGATGCGGGAAGCGTCGCCCGCACGGCGCCGGCCGACGGTGTCCACATAGACGGCGAAAACACGCGCGCGCTCGGAAAGGCGCTGGCGCCAATGGTTCACGTGATGCTCGGTCTTTGATCGGGGTCAATGGAAGAAGGGGAAGCAGGCACTAGGGTCGGGACGAACGGACAAAACAGGAGGTTCGCCGATGTCCCATGTGCCGCACGAACTGGCGGAGGAATTCCCGGAGCACACCGAAAAGATGCACGAGATGAAGTCGTCAAACGCTCATTTCGCCAAGCTTTTCGAAGAGTATCACGATATCAACCGCGCCATTCATCGCGCCGAGACCAATGTCGAACCGACCGATGACTTCCACATGGAAGACATGCGCAAGCAGCGCCTGCGGTTGAAGGACGAAATCTACGGGATGCTCGCCAGCTGAGCCGATGGCTCGGGCGGTCTCCCGGACAACGCGGAGACCGCCCCTTGCACATACGTGCAGCACGACCGACCGACTGTGCAGACCTTGCGATTCTCGACGACATCGCGGGCCATGGCTTGACGGCTGAAGCCTGGGGCAGGGCGGCTGCGAACGGGGCGGGTGCCAGCGCGCTGGAGGTCGGGCGCGAAAGCTATCTGGGGGAGGCCAGCCCCTGCAACTGGCGCAATGCGCGGATCGCGCATGTGGAAGGCCTGACGGCAGGCATGGCCGTCGGCTACCATCTGCCGGCATGGACCACCTTCCCCGATCATCCCGATCCGCTCTTCGAGCCGGTCATGTCCCTGTTCAGGCGAGCCATTGGCGGCTGGCTGCTGGACGCGCTGGCCGTCTATACCCGCCATCGCGGACAAGGCTTGGCGCGGCGGCTGCTGGCCGACCAGTTGGAGCGGGCTGCCGGGCATGCCATGGCGCTGGTCTGTGCAGATGACAATGCTCCCGCTCTTTCCCTTTACGCCGCCCACGGCTTTGAAACCGCAGCGCGCGCGCCCTTCGTGGCGCATGGGAAACCCCGCAACACCAGAGAATGGCTGCTCCTGAAGCGGCCCGCATCCTGACCGAAAGGCTTGGCGACCATGGCTGACAATTCCTACGACGTGATCATCATCGGCTCCGGCCCGGGCGGCTATGTGACCGCCATCCGCTCTGCGCAGCTTGGCTTCAAGACGGCCATCGTGGAACGGGAGCATCTGGGCGGCATCTGCCTGAACTGGGGCTGCATTCCCACCAAGGCCCTGCTGCGCTCGGCCGAGATCATGCATTATGCCGATCATATCAAGAACTACGGCCTCAAGCTGGAAGGCAAGGTGACGGCCGACGTCAAGGCGGTCGTGGAACGCTCGCGCGGCGTCTCCGGCCGGCTGAATGGTGGCGTCGGCTTCCTGATGAAGAAGAACAAGGTCGACGTCATCTGGGGCGAGGCGAAACTGGCCGGCAAGGGCAGGATCACGGTTGGCAAGCCATCCAAGGCGCCCATGCAGCCGCAGCACCCGGCGCCCAAGGGCACGAAGGGCGAGGGCGAGTATTCTGCAAGACACATCATCGTCGCCACGGGCGCGCGGCCCCGCGCATTGCCGGGCATCGAGCCGGACGGCAAGCTGATCTGGACCTATTTCGAGGCCATGGTGCCGCAGGAACTGCCGAAAAAGCTGCTCGTCATGGGCTCGGGCGCCATCGGCATCGAGTTCGCCTCCTTCTACAACGCCATGGGTTGCGACGTGACCGTTGTCGAGGTCATGCCAACGATCATGCCGGTGGAGGATGCCGAGATTTCCGCCATCGCACGCAAGCAACTGGAAAAGGCCGGGCTGAAGATCCATACCGAGGCCAAGGTCACCAAGGTCGAGAAGGGCGCAAATTCGGTGAAAGCCACCGTGGAACTGAAAGGCGGCAAGAGCGAGGTGATCGAGGCCGACCGGATGATTTCGGCGGTTGGCGTTCAGGGCAATATCGAGAATCTCGGCCTTGAGTCACTCGGGGTGAAGACCGAGCGCGGCTGCATCGTCATTGACGGCTATGGCCGCACCAATGTGGAAGGCATTTACGCCATCGGCGATGTGGCGGGACCGCCCATGCTCGCGCACAAGGCCGAGCACGAGGGCGTTGTCTGCATCGAGAAGATCGCCGGCCTGCCCAATGTCCATGCCACCGACAAGGCCAAGATCCCCGGTTGCACCTATTGCCACCCGCAGGTGGCATCGGTGGGGCTGACGGAAGCGAAGGCAAAGGAGCAGGGACGCGACATCCGCGTCGGCCGCTTCTCCTTCGGCGCCAATGGCAAGGCCATTGCGCTGGGCGAGGACCAGGGCATGGTCAAGACGATCTTCGACAAGAAGACGGGGGAACTGCTGGGGGCCCACATGGTCGGCGCCGAAGTCACCGAACTCATCCAGGGCTTCGTGGTCGCCATGAACCTCGAAACGACGGAAGAGGAACTCATGCACACGATCTTCCCGCACCCGACCCTGTCGGAGATGATGAAGGAAAGCGTGCTGGACGCCTATGGCCGCGTACTCAACGCATGATCTGGAGACGATGGCCGACCGGCTCGCGCGCGATCTGGCCGGCAGCCGCTGTGGCGGGCGGGTGACAAAGGCACGGTCACTGCCCATATGATGGGCAGGCCTGACAAGGGGATGATGGCGACATGATGCATTCCTACGGATCCGAATTCGGCGTTATGGGCATGGCGGGCGTCGGCTTTTTCGGCATGCTGCTGATCGGCTTTCTCGCCGGTTACGTGGCCGAGCGCGCCCTGAACCGCAACCACGGCCTGCTGACCAACATCCTCGTCGGCATTGCCGGCTCATTCGTGGGCGGCACGCTGGCCAGCCTGCTGAACATCACCTATTACGGTTTCCTCGGAAATCTCGTGGTTGCGACGCTTGGCGCGATTGCCATCCTTTGGCTTTTTGGAAAAAGCAGCCGCAACACGCGTTCCTGAAGTGCAGGCCCGGAAAAAGGCATAGCAAGACATGGTCACAATTCTCGACACCGTCACCGGAAAACAGCGTCCGCGCCATCCGGAAAAGCAGAAGAACCCGGAGAACGAGATCCAGCGCAAGCCCGCCTGGATACGGGTCAAGGCGCCGGTGTCAAAGACCTATCAGGAAACCCGCTCCATCGTGAAGGACAACAACCTTGTCACGGTGTGCGAGGAGGCCGGCTGTCCCAATATCGGCGAATGCTGGGACAAGAAGCACGCCACCTTCATGATCATGGGCGAGATCTGCACGCGCGCCTGCGCCTTCTGCAATGTCATCACCGGCAAGCCGCATGCGCTAGACCCGAACGAGCCGGAAAACGTGGCCAGGGCTGTGCGCCAGATGGGGCTGCAGCATGTCGTCATCACCTCGGTGGACCGCGACGATCTCGCCGATGGTGGCGCGCGCCACTTTGCCGATGTGATCGCGGCGGTGCGGGCGGCCTCGCCGGAAACGACGATCGAAATCCTGACGCCGGATTTCCTGCGCAAGGAGGGCGCACTGGAAATCGTCGTCGCGGCGAAGCCCGATGTCTTCAACCACAATCTGGAAACCGTGGCGTCCAACTACCTGACGGTGCGGCCGGGCGCGCGCTACTTCCACTCAATACGCCTGTTGCAGCGGGTCAAGGAAATCGATCCGGCCATCTTCACGAAGTCGGGCATCATGGTCGGCCTGGGCGAGGAGCGCAACGAGGTGCTGCAGCTCATGGACGACCTGCGTTCCGCCGATGTCGACTTCATCACCATCGGGCAGTATCTGGCGCCGACGCGCAAGCATCACCCGGTCAAGGCCTTCGTCACGCCCGAAGAGTTCAAGTCCTACGAGACGGCGGCCTATTCGAAGGGCTTTCTGATGGTGTCCGCCAGCCCCCTGACGCGTTCATCGCACCATGCGGGGGAGGATTTCGCACGGCTCAGGGCCGCGCGCGAAGCCAGGCAGGCGTCTGCGAAGGACTGATCGATCATCCATGCCCAAATTCGAGACCAGACGCCCGGTCGAGCACGCTGCCGGCGACATGTTCGCCCTTGTTGCCGATGTTGAGAAATATCCGGAATTCCTGCCCATGTGCGAGGCACTGACCGTGCGCTCGCGTCGCGAACGCGATCACCGCGAGATGATCGTGGCCGACATGACGGTGGGCTACAAGGCGATCCGGGAAACCTTTACCAGCCAGGTTCTGCTGGACCGCCAGGCGCAAACGATTTTGGTGAAATATGTCGACGGACCCTTCAGGTACCTTACCAATGAATGGTCATTCGAACCGCGCGGTGGAAATGCCTGCACGGTTCATTTCTTCATCGACTACGAATTCCGCAGCCGTATCCTGGGCGCCATGATGGGCGCGGTCTTCGACAGAGCCTTCCGCATGTTCGCCGAGGCCTTTGAAAAGCGCGCGGACGTGATCTACGGGCGCGGCGGAGCGGCCTGAACGTCAGGCGTCCAGCGCGGCCTTCAGCATTGCAAGCGCGTGAAGGACGGTGGCCCGGCGTACGCCTTCGCGGTCGAGCCCGGCAAACATGCGGCTCTCGGCAATCGCCCGCGCGCCGTCTTTCGCAAGCCCGAACCAGACGAGGCCGACCGGCTTTTCATCGCTGCCGCCGCCGGGGCCAGCGACACCGGTGACGGAAATGGCGAGATCGGCGCCCGAACGGGCCAGCGCGCCGGCTGCCATTTCGGTAGCCGTTTCAGCCGAGACCGCGCCATGGGCCGTGAGCGTGTCTTCCGATACGCCCAGCATGTCCTGCTTGGCCTGGTTGGAATAGGTGACGAAGCCGCGATCCACCACATCGGACGAACCGGCAATGTCGGTCAGCGCACCGATGATCAGTCCGCCGGTACAGCTTTCCGCCGTGGCGATCATCATGCCCCTGGCACGTGCGGCATCCAGAACCGCGGCAGCGAATTCCCTTGTTGCAGCGCTCATTCCGGCACCTCGCCGGGATAGATGACGGTTGCGGTGGCGATGGCGGCAATTCCTTCGCGCCGGCCGACAAAGCCCATCTTCTCGTTCGTCGTCGCCTTGACCGAAACCCGTTCCGGGCCCACGCCCAGCATGGCGCAAAGCGCCGCCGTCATGGCGACGCGATGCGGGCCGACCTTGGGCGCTTCGGCAATGAGCGTGATGTCGGCATTGGCGATGCGTCCGCCCTTCTCCTTCACCAGCCGCACGGCGTGTTCCACGAAAATATGCGAAGGCGCACCCTTCCATTGGGGGTCGGAGGGCGGGAAATGCGTGCCGATGTCACCCGCCCCGATGGTTGCCAGCAGGGCATCGGTCAGCGCATGCAGGCCGACATCGGCATCGGAATGCCCGGACAGGGTTTTCTCGTGCGGGATCTTCACGCCACACAGCCAGACATGATCGCCGGGCCCGAACGTGTGGACATCATAGCCATTGCCGGTGCGCACATCCGGAAAGGCGGCGGCCAGAATGCGGTCTGCCATGGCAATATCCCTCGGCCAGGTGATCTTGAAATTGTCGGGCGAACCGGCGATCAGGCGGACCGGCAGGCCGGCCCATTCGGCGATGGCCGCATCGTCGGTGAAATGGCGCAGGCCGGACGTTTCCGCCTTGCGATGGGCTTCCAGGATCGCTGAAAACGGAAAACCCTGCGGCGTCTGCGCCGCGAACAACCCGTCGCGCGGCAGGGTGCCGGCCACAAGAGCGGACGGATCGCCCTTTTTCAGCGTATCGGAAACCGGAACCGCCGCCAGAACTCCATTGTCCGGCCCAAGCGCTTCCATCGCGCGGTCGATGATGGCTGCGTCGCAGAAGGGGCGCACGCCGTCATGGATCAGCACGAAATCCGGCGGCTCGCCCGACAGCGCGTCAAGCCCCTTGAGAACCGAGCCTTGCCGGTCGGATGCGCCGGTCACGAAAGCCAGCCGTCCGGCGTCCAGTCCAGCGCTTGCCACCTCGAACAGGGCGCGGTCATCGGCATGAATGACAGCAATGACGCGGCGGATTTTCGGATGCCGCAGGTAACTCTCCAGCGCATGGCGGAGCACCGGCTTGCCGCCAATCATCCGGTATTGTTTCGGCCCGCCCTGCTGGCCGGCGCGTTCGCCCCGTCCGGCTGCCACCACGACTGCATCGAACCGTGTTTCCGCCATGTTTGTCACGTTGATGCCCCTGCGCCTTTGCCCTTCGCGCAGCAAGCCATACTGCGGGCCGCAAGGGGATGCCAGCCTGCAACCGGTTTTCTTTTGCGGCAGTGCAAAAGCCAATTGCATTGCGAGCCGGAACTGTCTAGAAAAAAGGCAGTAAGGAAAATGCCCGAAAAATAATCATGAACCACCTCGCAAAACTTGCACAACCCCTCGCCATCGGCAAGGTCACGGTGCCGAACCGGGTGTTTCTTGCGCCCATGTCGGGCGTCAGCGACCAGCCCTTCCGGCTGCGTGCGCATCGGGCAGGCGCAGGCCTGACCATATCGGAAATGGTCGCTTCGGGTGAACTGGCGCGCGGTCGCGCCGAATCCATGCGGCGCATACGCCTTGCCGGCATTCCGATCCAGTCCGTTCAGCTTGCCGGACGCGAGCCGGAGGCGATGGCGCAGGCAGCACGCATTGCCGAGGAAGGCGGCGCGGACATCATCGACATCAACATGGGCTGTCCCGCCAAGAAGGTGACGGGCGGCTATTGCGGCTCTGCGCTCATGCGCGATCCCGGCCATGCGCTTTCGCTGGTCCATGCCGTCGTGGCGGCGGTATCGGTGCCCGTCACGCTGAAGATGCGTCTCGGCTGGGACACCGACAGCATGAACGCGCCGCTCATCGCGCGCATGGCGCAGGATGCCGGTGTCGCCATGATCACCGTGCACGGGCGCACACGCATGCAGTTCTACAAGGGCAGGGCGGACGGGCGCGCCATTCATGCGGTGCGCGAGGCTGTCAGCGTGCCACTTGTGGCCAATGGCGACGTGGAAACCGCAGCGGATGCAGCCGCCATCCTGGCGCAGTCCGGCGCCGATGCCGTGATGATCGGGCGCGGCCACTATGGCCAGCCCTGGCTCGCCGGGTCGATCGCCGCGGCGGCAGCCGCCGCCAGGAACGGACCCGCTCGTGGAAACGCCGCGCCGGACGATCTGGCGGCCTATGTGATTGATCACTATCGCGACATGCTTGCACTCTACGGTGACCAGCCCGGCCTGCGCCAGGCGCGCAAGCACCTGGGCTGGTATCTCGAAAGGCACGCGCCCGGCTGCCCGGATGCCATGCGAACGGCGATCATGACCGGGACCGACCCGCACACCGTGATGACGGCGCTGGAAACGGTCCTGACCGACCCCTCATTCACCGAGACACGGAGAGCCGCATGAAGCCGGCCGCGCAGACCCTCACAAGCACGGCCGATCCGGCACAGCTTGTCCTCAACACGATCCGCCATCCGGTCATCATGGTCGATGAGAAGGGCTATATCACCTTTGCCAATGCCGATGCGGAATCCTTCTTCCGCTCCTCCTCCGCCATTCTGGCCCGCAACCGGCTCGACCAGTTCATTCCCTTCGGATCGCCGCTGGCAACGCTTGTCGAGCAGGTGCGTGAGCGCCGCGCACCGGTCAACGAATACCGGGTCGACATTTCCTCGCCGCGGCTCGGCCCGGACAAGGTGGTCGACATCTACGTCGCGCCGGTCATCGAGATTCCCGGCTCCGTCGTGGTGATGTTCCAGGAGCGCACCATGGCCGACAAGATCGACCGGCAGATGACGCATCGCGGCGCGGCCCGCTCTGTCACCGGCCTTGCGGCCATGCTGGCGCACGAGATCAAGAACCCGCTTTCGGGCATTCGCGGTGCCGCGCAATTGCTGGAACTCTCCGCCTCCGACGAGGACCGCGCCCTGACGCGGCTCATCACCGACGAGACCGACCGTATCGTCGCGCTGGTGGACCGGATGGAGATCTTTTCCGACGAACGCCCCATCGACCGCGCGCCAGTCAACATCCACGTCGTGCTCGACCATGTTAAGGCGCTGGCGCTCAACGGCTTTGCCCGAAAGTTCCACATCAACGAGGACTATGACCCGTCACTGCCGCCGGTCTATGCCAATCGCGACCAGCTCGTTCAGATTTTCCTCAATCTGGTGAAGAACGCCGCGGAGGCGCTTGGCGACCGGGCCGATGGCGAGATCACGCTGTCGACCGCCTTCCGCCCGGGCATCCGCCTGTCCGTGCCGGGCACTGCCGAGCGCGTTTCGCTGCCGCTGGAATTCTGCGTGCGCGACAATGGCCCGGGCGTTCCGGACGACATCCTGCCCTACATCTTCGATCCCTTCATATCCACCAAGACCAACGGATCGGGCCTGGGACTGGCGCTGGTGGCAAAGATCGTGGGCGAACATGGCGGCGTCATCGAATGCGACACGTCGGCGCGCGGCACGACATTCCGAATCCTCATGCCGGCATGGAAGCCCGGCAGCAACGAGACCGGCGGCCTTTCGCCGGCAACGGAGAACTGAACCATGCCCAACGGAACCGTTCTGGTCGCAGATGACGATGCGGCAATCCGGACCGTGCTGAACCAGGCGCTGGCGCGCGCCGGCTACGATGTGCGCGTCACCTCCAACGCCGGAACGCTCTGGCGCTGGGTCGCGGCCGGGGAGGGCGACATCGTCGTCACCGATGTCGTCATGCCGGACGAAAATGCCTTTGACCTTCTGCCGCGCATCAAGAAGATCAGGCCGGAACTGCCGGTCATCGTCATGAGTGCGCAGAACACGTTCATGACGGCCATCCGCGCTTCAGAACGCGGCGCCTACGAATATCTGCCCAAACCCTTCGACCTGACCGAATTGCTGAACATTGTCGGCCGGGCCATGGCTGAGCCGAAACGGCCGTCGGTGGACAAGGCAACGGACGAACAGCCCGATTCCATGCCGCTGGTGGGGCGGTCCGCTGCCATGCAGGACATTTACCGCATGCTGGCGCGCATGATGCAGACGGACCTCACCGTCATGATCACCGGCGAATCCGGGACCGGCAAGGAACTGGTGGCGCGCGCCCTGCATGAATATGGCCGCCGGCGGAACGGGCCTTTCGTCGCCATCAACATGGCCGCGATCCCGCGCGATCTGATCGAGTCGGAACTGTTCGGCCATGAACGCGGCGCCTTCACCGGCGCCCAGCACCGCTCCACCGGCCGTTTCGAACAGGCCGAGGGCGGCACCCTCTTCCTCGACGAGATCGGCGACATGCCGATGGAGGCGCAGACACGGCTTCTGCGCGTGCTTCAGCAGGGCGAATACACCACCGTGGGCGGACGCACGCCCATCAAGACCGACGTACGCATCGTGGCCGCCACCAACAAGGATCTGCGTGTCGCGATCAACCAGGGGCTCTTCCGGGAGGACCTGTTCTACCGTCTCAATGTGGTCCCGCTGCGCCTGCCGCCGCTGCGCGAACGCGCCGAGGACGTGCCCGACCTGGTGCGCCATTTCTTCAAGGCCGGAGAAAAGGAAGGCCTGCCTGCCAAACGCATATCGCAGGACGCGCTCGACATCATGAAGCACTATCCCTGGCCGGGTAATGTGCGCGAACTGGAAAACCTCGTCCGCCGCCTCGCAGCCCTTTATCCGCAGGACGAGATCACCGCGGAGATCGTCGAAACCGAACTGTCCGGCGTGCCGGGCGCGGCGGCGCCGGCGGGAATGGCCAGCCTGCCGGAGGAAATCACCATTTCCCAGGCGGTCGAGCACTACTTGCAGCGCTACTTCCGCAGTTTCGGCGAAGACCTGCCGCCACCGGGCCTCTATCAGCGCGTGCTTCAGGATGTGGAATATCCCCTCGTCCTGGCATGCATGACGGCAACCCGCGGCAACCAGATCAAGGCCGCGGAACTGCTCGGTCTGAACCGCAACACGCTGCGAAAGAAAATCCGCGAACTGGGCGTCAACGTCTATCGAACGGCGAAAACGGGCTGAACGGATTTCCGCCTCATTTTCACCATCGGCCACCCATAGAGCTTCCGTTCAACGGCGTTTTGTTGCAGAATCGTCACAATGCGTTGCAATAGGGTCACGCCTCGCTGACGGGGCAGAACCGAGACGGGTGGACGGTTTCTCGTGCTGGATCGCATGAAGGAAAAAGGTGACGGCATGATGCCGGGCGAAGGCCGCAGGCTGCTCGCGCTGCCGGGCGTCCTGACCGTCGTTGCCTCGCTGCTGGTCGCTGTCACGTCCTTCGTCATCCTGATGGGCCTCACGCCCATCACCCCGGACGAAACCACGACCCTGATCCTCATCGGCGTCAACGCCGCGCTCGTGCTGACGCTGATCGTGCTGATCGTGCGCGAGGCACGGCGGATCATGCAGTCGCGCCGCATCGGCAAGGCCGCATCGCGGCTGCATGTGCGCATCGTGGCGCTGTTTTCCCTCGTGGCAGCGGTCCCCGCCATCCTCGTTGCCATCGTGGCGTCGGTGACGCTGGACATCGGACTCGACCGCTGGTTCGAAATCCGCACCCGCGCGATCATCAATTCCTCGCTTTCCATTGCCGAGGCCTACATCCGCGAAAACGCGGGAAGCCTTCAGGGCACCACGCTTTCCATGGCCGGTGACCTGGACCAGAACCGGCTGCTCTTCAGTCTCGACAAGGGCGGTTTCCGCAAGTTCATGTCGGACCAGGCCAATGGGCGGGCGCTGGCGCATGCTGCGCTCATCAATGCACAGGGCGCCTTCGTCATGACGGCGGAGACCACGGCCGAGTTTCCCATGCCGGAACCGTTTCCCGAGGTGATCGAACAGGCGCAGGATGGCCGTCCGGTGCTCATTCCGCCCCGTTTTCGCAATCTGGTCGGCTGCGTCGTCAAGCTGCGCGAACTGGAGGATGGCGACCTGTTTCTCTACACCGTGCGCGTCGTCGATCCGGAAGTCATCAAGGCACGACAGATCGTGGCGGCCAACGTCTCCGAATATCAGGGACTGGCCAACAACCGCACCTCGACGCAGGTGGCCTTCGCGCTGCTTTACCTCGGCGTCACCCTTGTGGTCGTGCTCTCGGCAATCTGGACCGGGATTGCCGTTGCCGACCGGCTGGTGCGCCCGATCCGCCAGTTGATCGGCGCGGCCGATGAGGTCTCCACAGGAAATCTCGATGTGCGCGTCCCGGTCCGCCAGTCCGACGGTGACGTCGCCTATCTCGGCGATACGTTCAACAAGATGCTCGCGCAGTTGAAGAGCCAGCGCAACGAATTGCTGGGCGCCAAGGACCAGATCGATGAGCGCCGCCGGTTTTCCGAGGCCGTCCTGTCGGGCGTGACAGCCGGTGTCATCGGTGTCCAGTTCGACGGTTCAATCTCGCTGGTCAACCGGTCCGGCGAGCAGATGCTGGGCGTTCTGTCGGCTGATGTGGAAGGCAAGAACCTGTCGGAAATCCTGCCGCATATCGGCCAGGTCTTCGAAATCGCGCGCAATTCCGGCCGTCCGGTCTGGCGCGAACAGACGGCGTTTTACCGCAACGGCGTGGAGCGGACCTTCAACGTGCAGATCACGGTGGAGGATTCCGATGACGACGACCATGCCTATGTGGTCACGGTGGACGACATCACCGACCTCGTCACCGCGCAGCGCACGTCGGCCTGGGCGGATGTCGCGCGCCGGATCGCCCATGAGATCAAGAACCCGCTGACCCCGATCCAGCTCTCCGCCGAACGGATCCGCCGGCGCTACGGCAAGGTCATTACCGAGGATCGTGAGGTTTTCGACCAGTGCACTGACACGATCATCCGCCAGGTCGGCGACATCGGCCGCATGGTCGACGAATTCTCGGCCTTCGCCCGCATGCCGAAACCCGCCATGCAGGAGACCGACCTGCGCGAGGCGCTGCGCGAAGCCTCTTTCCTCGTCGAGGTGTCGCGCAGCGAGATCGCCTTCGAGCGCGCCTTCATGGACGAGCCTCTTCCGGGCCGCTTCGACAACCGCCTCATGGCGCAGGCCGTCGGCAATCTCGTCAAGAACGCGGCGGAATCGATCGACGGAGCGACGGTGGACGAGCCGGGCCTCAAGGGCGTCATCCGGATCACCGCCCGCAATGACAACGGCCGGATCGTCGTCGAGGTGATCGACAACGGCCGCGGCCTGCCGCGCGAGAACCGGCAGAGGCTGCTCGAACCCTACATGACAACGCGCGAGAAGGGTACGGGCCTTGGCCTGGCCATCGTGCGAAAGATCGTCGAGGACCATGGCGGCACGCTCAGCCTGCACGATGCGCCAACATCGTTCCACGGCGGGCGCGGCGCGATGATCCGCATCGTTCTGCCATCGGCCGGCAGCGGCGCCGCGCCGGTGGCCAAAGGGGCGCATACGCAACAAGAAAACGACCGGAAGGTGGACCATGGCGTCTGACATTCTCATTGTCGATGACGAGACAGACATTCGCGAGCTTGTGGCGGGTATCCTGGAAGACGAAGGGCACGAGACACGCACCGCCCATGACAGCGACAGTGCGCTGGCCGCCATCTCGGAACGTGTCCCGCGCCTTGTCTTCCTTGACATATGGCTGCAGGGCTCCCGGCTCGACGGGCTGGCGCTTCTCGATGCGATCAGGAAGATCCACCCGGATCTGCCCGTGGTCATGATATCGGGACATGGAACGATCGAGACCGCCGTCTCCGCCATCCGGCGCGGCGCATACGATTTCATCGAGAAGCCGTTCAAGTCCGATCGCTTGATCCTGATCGCCGAACGCGCACTGGAAACCTCGAAGCTGAAGCGCGAGGTGTCGGAACTGAAGAAACGGTCGAGCGATTCCTTCGACCTGATCGGCAATTCCCATGTGATGATGCAATTGCGCCAGACGATCGAGCGGGTGGCGCCGACCAACAGCCGCGTCATGATCGTCGGCCCGTCGGGTTCGGGCAAGGAGGCCGTCGCCCGCGCCATTCATGCCCAGTCGGCCCGGGCGGGCGGGCCGTTCGTTTCCATCAATGCGGCAGCGATCACGCCGGAGCGCATGGAGATCGAACTGTTCGGCACCGAATCGAACGGCGCGGAACGCAAGGTCGGTGCGCTGGAGGAAGCCCATCGCGGCATTCTTTATCTGGACGAAGTGGCCGACATGCCGCGCGAGACGCAGAACAAGATCATGCGTGTGCTCATCGACCAGCAGTTTGAACGCGTCGGCGGCACACGCCGGGTCAAGGTGGATGTGCGAATCATTTCCTCGACCGCGCGCAACCTCGAGGCGATGATTGCCGAGGGTGCGTTCCGCGAGGACCTGTATCACCGCCTGGCCGTGGTTCCGGTCATCGTTCCGCCGCTGGCCGACCGGCGCGAGGACATTCCCTACCTGGCCGACTATTTCGTCAGCCAGATCGCCCGCCAGTCCGGTATCAAGCCCCGGCAGATCGGCGATGACGCGATGGCGGTGCTGCAGGCGCACAATTGGCCGGGAAACGTGCGCCAGCTTCGCAACAACGTGGAGCGGCTGATGATCCTTGCCCGCGGCGACAATCCCGAATCGCCCATCACGGCCGATCTTCTGCCCGCCGAAATCGGCGAAATGATGCCGCGAACGCCCAGCCAGACCGACCAGCACATCATGGCATTGCCGCTGCGCGAGGCGCGCGAGATGTTCGAGCGCGATTATCTGGTCGCGCAGATCAACCGCTTCGGCGGCAACATCTCGCGCACAGCCGAATTCATTGGTATGGAGAGGTCCGCGCTTCATCGCAAGCTGAAGTCGCTGGGTGTTTGAATAGGGGCGGAGACCTGCCATGCGTGTCATCATCTGCGGAGCCGGCCGGGTGGGCTATGGCATTGCCGAGCGGCTTGCTGCGGAGGAGAACGACGTCACGGTCATCGACACCTCCCCGGAACTGATCCGCGCTGTGCGCGACACGCTCGACGTGCGCGGCTTCATCGGCCACGGCTCGCATCCGGAAGTGCTGGAGGCAGCCGGCGCCGAACAGGCCGACATGATCGTGGCCGTCACGCTTCATGACGAAGTCAACATGGTGGCCTGCCAGGTCGCCCATTCGCTGTTCAACGTCCCGACCAAGATCGCGCGGATCCGGTCGCAATCCTATCTGCGCAAGCACTACCAGGACCTGTTCTCGCGCGACCACATGCCCATCGACGTCATCATTTCGCCGGAAGTGGAAGTGGGCGAAATGGTGCTGCGGCGCATTGCCTTGCCTGGTGCGACCGACATCGTGCGCTTTGCCGATAACAATGTCGTCATGGTGGCCATCGAGTGCATGGAGGAATGCCCGGTCATCAACACGCCGCTGGCGCAGTTGACCGAACTGTTCCCCGACCTTCCTTCAACGGTGGTGGGCGTATCGCGCGACGACAGGGTCTTCATCCCGCATTCGGCGGACCAGCTGGCGGCCGGTGATCTCGCCTATGTCGTCACCGAACGCGGGCAGGTGAAGCGCACGCTCGGCCTGTTCGGCCATGAGGAGCCCGAAGCCAAGCGGATCGTCATCGTCGGCGGCGGCAATATCGGCCTCTTCGTCGCGCGCACGCTGGAAGGCCGCCAGGCCCACGCCAAGGTCAAGATCATCGAGAACAACCGGGAGCGCGCCATCGACATCGCCGACCAGCTCAATCGCACGGTTGTACTGCATGGCGATGCGCTGGAACAGCGGCTTCTGATGGAGGCCGACATTGCCGACGCCGATCTCATGGTCGGGCTGACGAATGACGACCAGGTCAACATCCTGGCATCGGCCATGGCCAAGCGCCTCGGCTGCAAGTCCAATCTCGTCCTCATCAACAATCCGGGCTTTCACGAGTTCGCCCGCACGCTCGGCATAGATGCCTATGTGAATCCGCGCAACATCACCATCTCGCGCGTTCTGCAACATGTGCGGCGCGGCCGCATCCGCGCCGTTCACACGATCCAGCGCGGGGCAGCGGAGATCATCGAGGCCGAAGCCCTGGAGACCTCGTCGCTCGTCGGCGCGGAACTGCGCGAACTGGACCTGCCGGACGGGATGCGCATCGGCGCGGTCTGGCGGGACGGCAAGATGATCAAGCCCGGCGGAGCGCTGAAGGTCAGGCCGGGCGACCGGGTCGTGATCTTCGCCTTGCAGCGGGCCGTCAAGCAGGTGGAGCAGATGTTCCGCGTCAGCCTGGAATTCTTCTGATACCGGGCCGCCTTCCAAGACACGTTCAAACTCCGCGGAGATCCAGTTCCATGCCTCGCATCGCCTATGTCAATGGCCGCTATGTTCCCCATCGCGATGCGGTGGTTCACGTGGAGGACCGCGGCTACCAGTTTGCCGATGGCGTCTATGAAGTCTGCGAGGTGGCGCGGGGCTTCATCATCGACATCAGCCGTCATCTCGACCGGCTCGACCGCTCCCTGCATGAGCTCGTCATGGCCTGGCCCATGCGCCGGCTGGCCCTGGAAGTGGTGATGCGCGAGGTGGTGCGCCGCAACGGCATTGTCAACGGCATGGTGTATCTCCAGGTCACCCGCGGCGTGGCGCCGCGCGATCACGTCTTTCCCCATCCAATGGTGCGGCCTTCCCTTGTGATCACGGCGCGCAGGACCGATCCCGCCGCCGCCACTGCCCGGGCGGAGAAAGGCATCGCCGTCATCACCGTGCCGGAAAACCGGTGGGAGCGCGTCGACATCAAGACCATCGGCCTTCTGCCCAATGTCATGGCGCGGCAGGCCGCCAGGGAAGCGGGCGCAGCGGAAGCCTGGTTCGTGGACGAGGACGGGTTGGTGACCGAAGGGGCGGCAACCAATGCCTGGATCGTGACAGCCGACGGCATTCTCGTGACGCGCCCGGCTGAATTCGGCATTCTGCGCGGCGTCACGCGCACGACCGTATTCGACGTGGCCGCTTCATTGGGTCTGGCCATTGAGGAAAGGCCTTTCAGCGTGGAGGAAGCGATGAACGCCCGCGAGGCCTTCATCACTGCCGCTACGACGCTCGTCATGCCTGTCGTGCGCATCGATGAACGCACCGTCGCCAACGGCGCGCCGGGAGGCATAGCACTTTCGCTGCGCAAGGCCTTCTTTGACATTGCGGAAAAGACCATGGTTTGATAACCCGCAGGGTACGGAGAGGGTGGACCGTTTCATTTGTGTTTCTGTTTCAGGCCGTCTGCCGCTGCCGGATTGCTGCCGGTCTCCCGACCCATTGCCCCCGGATTGTCAAACTAGAATGACGCGGTGAAAGAACAAAAAATGGCTGAACGTTCCCAAAATCTTCAAGATCTTTTCCTCAATACAGTCCGCAAGAACAAGAATCCGCTCACGATTTTCCTGATCAATGGCGTGAAGCTCACGGGTGTCGTCACATCCTTTGACAATTTCTGCGTTCTCCTTCGCCGGGACGGGCATTCGCAACTTGTCTACAAGCACGCGATTTCGACAATCATGCCCAGCCAGCCTGTGCAGATGTTCGAGAGCGAAGAGAGCGGTTCCTGATTGGTTTCCGGCCCGAAAGACGCCGGGGGCGGGGATGACGGTGACGGCCTGCGCCTGGGCGTCCGGGCGCTGGTTCTCGTTCCCGTACTGACACGCCTGCAGGACCGGCGCGATGCCGACGGCGGCGTCCGGCGGCGGCTTTCCCGTTCGCCGGAGGCCCGGCTGGAGGAAGCCTGCGGTCTCGTTCAGGCCATCGACCAGGAAATCGTCCACGCCGAGATCGTGACCGTGGCCCAGCCACGGCCCGCAACCCTTTTCGGGACGGGCAGGATCGAGGGTTTTGCGCAAATCGTGCGGGAGAAGGGCGCGGAACTCGTTGTCGTCGATCATCCGCTGACCCCGGTTCAGCAACGCAATCTGGAGCGCGAATTCGGGGCGAAGGTCCTGGACCGGACAGGTCTCATCCTGGAAATCTTCGGCCGCCGCGCGCGCACCAAGGAAGGCGTGCTGCAGGTGGAACTGGCCCATCTGGAGTATCAGCGCGGCCGGCTGGTGCGAAGCTGGACCCACCTTGAACGCCAGCGCGGTGGCGCCGGCTTCCTCGGAGGCCCGGGCGAGACGCAGATCGAGGCCGACCGCCGCATCCTCCAGGACAAGATCACCAAGATCAGGCGGGAGCTGGAAACCGTTCGGCGCACGCGCGACCTGCACCGTGCCAAGCGCAGAAGGTTCCCTATCCGGTCGTTGCGATCGTCGGCTACACGAACGCCGGCAAGTCGACCCTGTTCAACCGGCTGACCGGTGCGTCCGTGATGGCCGAAGACATGCTGTTCGCCACGCTTGATCCCACCTTGCGCCGGGTCAGGCTGCCGCATGGGGCCATCATCATCCTCTCGGACACGGTCGGCTTCATCTCCGATCTGCCGACCCATCTCGTCGCGGCCTTCCGGGCGACGCTGGAAGAGGTGGTCGAAGCCGATCTCGTCATCCACCTGCGCGACATTTCCGACCCCGACACGGTGGCGCAGGCCGAGGACGTGGAGGAAATCCTTTCCGGTCTCGGCGTCGATCCGGCGACCGCCGCCGCGTTCTGGAAGTCTGGAACAAGATCGACAATCTGGACGATGCGGACAGGGCGCGGCTTGCCGAGGATACGCAATCCCTGCCGGCTGCTAACCGGCCGATCGCGGTCTCGGCGATCACGGGCGAGGGAACCGACGCCCTCATGGCTGCCATCGAAACGCACATATCGGGCACGCTGCGCGCTCTCCGTCACGCTGAGCGCCGATCAGATGCCGCTGATCGACTGGGTCTACCGCCATGCAACGGTCATGCAGCGGACAGACCATGAGGATGGCGGCGTGAGCCTGAACCTGCAGGCGCCGCAGGCCGCGGCGGACGAAATCCTCGAGCGGATTCATGGCCGGCGCGCGCGCGAGGCCTGGGAAGACTGACATCTCCGGTCAGGAGTCAGGGCTTTGCCTTGGCCGCCTGCCAGAGTTCCTCCATCTCGTCGAGGCTGGCCTTTCCAGCGAACTGCCCTGTTGTTCAAGCGCCTGTTCCACCTTGTGAAAGCGATGCGCGAACTTGTCGTTCGTGCGCCGCAGGGCATCCTCGCTGTCCAGGCCAAGGTGACGGCCGAGATTGACCAGCGCGAACAGCACATCGCCGAATTCCTCGCGGGCGTGGGCCGTGTCACTGGATGCGAGCGCTTCGCGCAACTCGCCGATTTCTCCTCGATCTTGTCGAGGACCGGCGCGGTTTCCTTCCAGTCGAAACCGACCGTGGCCGCGCGCTGTTGCAGCTTGAGCGCGCGCGACAGTGCAGGCAGGGCAGTGGGTACGAATCGAGATAGCCCTTGCCACCCGGCTCCGGGTCGAGCCCCTTGGCAAGGCGCTCGGCCCGCTTGGCGGCGCGTTCCGACGCCTTGATATCGTCCCAGGTCTTCTTGACCGCCGCCGGGTCGGCGGCATCGCCATTGCCGAAGACATGCGGGTGTCGGCGGATCATCTTGGCGGTGATTGCCTCGACCACATCGGCAAAGGCGAAGGCATCCTGCTCTTCGGCCATGCGGGCGTGAAAGACGACCTGCAGAAGCAGGTCGCCCAGTTCGTCGCGCAGATCGACGAGATCGCCGCGCTGGATCGCATCGGCCACTTCAAGGCTTCCTCGATCGTGTAGGGCGCTATGGATGCGAAATCCTGTTCGAGATCCCATGGACAGCCCGTTCCAGGCGTCCGCAACGCCTCCATGATATCCAGGAGGCCCTCGACATGGCGCGACGGCGCGATCGGCCGGCCGCTCATTCGCGCCACCAGGTCTGCAACTGGTAGCCGTAGACCGGCGTCGTTTCCGGTGGTGGATGGCGCTGGAATGGGCCACGCGCTGACCTTCCAGGTGGTAAAGCTGCACCAGGTAATGGCCGGAAAGAAGAACGCGGTCATAGGCGCGGACGGCAGTGACGAAATCATCCTTGTCGCGCGCCTTGAGCAGGGCATCGATCGTGGCATCGACAGCCGGGTTCGCGACGCCGGCGAAATTGTAGGTACCTTCCAGGTCGCGGGCGGCCGATCCCCAGCGGCCGATCTGCTCGGCACCCGGTGACAGGGACGAATAATAGAACTGCATCATCACGTCATAGTCATAGGTTTGCAGGCGCTGCTGGTATTGCGCATCGTCGACGCTGCGCAGTTCGACAGCAATGCCGAGCGCCGCCAGCGTGCGTTGCCAGGCAGCCGCCAGCGCTTCGCCTGACTTTCCCTTGAGCAGGATCTCGAAGCGAACCGGCTGGCCGTCAGGCGTCAGCATCACACGGTCTTGCAGCCTGTAGCCGCCCGCCTTGAGGATCTCGAAGGCATGGCGGAGAAAGGCGCGGTCACGGCCCGAACCATCCGAAGCCGGCGGCGAAAGCGTGCCCGTCATGGCCTCCGGCTCGACCGCATCGGGAAGGGCGCCAGAAGCGCCTTTCCGCCGCGCTTGCAGGCTTGCCATGGGAGCCGAGTTCGGAACCGTCGAAGAAGCTCTTCGTCCGGTGTAGGACCCGTCATGAGGTTCCTGTTGATCCATTCGAAATCCAGCAGGCCCGAAAGCGCCTCGCGCAGGGCCTTGTCCGCCAGGAGCGGCCGGCGCGTGTTGAACACGAAACCCAGCATGCCGGACGGCAGGCCTTCCTCGAATTCCGATTTCACGATCCGCCCGTCCGCGATTGCCGGAAATTCATACTCGTTCTTCCAGCGCACCGGATCCTTGTCGACAAAGACATCCACGAGGCCCTTCTTGAACGCCTCGAACATGGTCGCCTCGTCGCGGAAATAGACGATCCGGATTTCGTCGTAATTGTCGAAACCGCGCTTGGAGGGTGGTCCTGGCCCAGTAATCGGGATTGCGCTTCAGCGTGATCGACTGGCCGGGATCAATGCCGGCCATGACATAGGGCCCGGAGGCGACCATGGGCTCCAGCGTCGTGCGGTCGAACGTGTCGAAATCGGTCGCGTGTTCCGGCAGGATGGGGAGAAGCGCCAGAAGCAGCGGCAATTCCCGGTCGGCCTTCTCGTTGAAGGTGAACCGCACCTTGCCCTGGCCGGTCTTCTCGATCCGGTCCACCCCGTCCAGCCAGCGCCGGTAAAGCGGCCGCGCCTTCTCCTTCATCAGCTTCATGGAAAACAGCACGTCTTCGACGCGGATCGGCTCTCCATCGGAAAAACGGGCGCGCTCGTCCAGGGTGAACTCGATGAAGCTGCGCTCCTCGTCGGTTTCCACCGCGCGCGCGATCAGCGGATACAGCGTGAAGGCCTCGTCGCGCGAGCGCGCCATGAGGCTTTCAAAGACGTTGTAGCCGAATTCCTGGTCGAACAGGCCGCGCGAAGCATCGCCCTGGACGATGAACGGATTGACCGAATTGAACGTACCGCGCACCGCGTAGTCGACACGCCCGCCTTTCGGTGCCTGCGGATTGGCATAGGGAAAATGGTCGTAGCTGGCGGGCAGGGCTGGTTCGCCATGCATCGAGATGGCATGGACCGGCTGGCCATGGCCCGGCCCCGCCATGAGGACGGCCGCGGTGAGGGCGACAAGGAGGCGCAGGAGAAACATGGGCGGTTCCCGATGGCATTCTCGTTCATGATTCGGTCGTGACGTTACCATGCATGGCGTGCCGCTCAATGGCCACGTCCGGGCAACGCGGGCGAACCGCCGATTCCCGGCCGCTGCCTGCTTGCCCTTGGCAGCGCCACGGTGTAACAACCCGCGCGAACGGTGCATGTCCGCCGCAAAGGCTCCGGCGACATTCAATTGCCTCATTTGGGCAACACGAGACCAGCTGGCGGCGGCGAGAATGCCGCCAAGGATTTAAGAGGATAGACATGATGAAGAAGCTGACTCTTGCAGCTTTCGCCCTGGCCGCCGCCGGAGCGGCGTTCACCGCGCCTGCGTCCGCCCAGCAGAACCAGATTCCTGACGGCTGGTTCAAGCTGTGCCAGAAGCAGAAGGACAGCGATGTCTGCAATGTGCAGTTCATCAAGGCGGCCAAGGAAACGGGCCAGTTGCTGGTCGGCATTTCCCTCATCGAGATTTCAGGCAAGGCCCAGCGCCGGATCATGCAGATCACCGTTCCGCCGATGCGTATCCTGCCGCCCGGCATCGGCCTGCAGATCGATGGCGGCAAGACCGCCAAGCTGGAATATGTGATCTGCCCGATCCAGCCGTCGCCGAGCTGCATTGCAGAGGCACCGCTGACCGACGAGATCATCAACTCGTTCAAGAAGGGCGGCGAACTGACGATCACCGCCGTGAACTTCCAGAACCAGCCGACACCGGTGAAGATCACGCTGAAAGGCTTCACCGAGGCCTATGACGGCGAACCGATCCAGCAGTCGGACTACGAGGAGCGCCAGAAGAAGCTCCAGGAGGAAATCGCCAAGCGGCAGGAAGAATTCCAGAAGAAGCTTCAGGCCGAGCAGGAAAAGGCGAAATCCAACTGAGCGATTCCCGCCAGCATCGGATCAAATGAAAACGGGGCCGCAAGGCCCCGTTTTCATGTCGACCGCCCGTGATCGTTGCTCAGTGCATGCTCGCCTCGCGCGGCACGTAGCGGCCTTCGCTCATGCCGGCGAAGAACTCACGCACCTGGGGGTGGCGGACCGGCTCGCCGGAATCGTCTGGAAGCAGGTTCTGCTCGGAGACATAGGCCACATATTCGGTTTCGGCATTCTCGGCGAACAGGTGATAGTAGGGCTGGTTCTTGTGCGGCCGGATTTCCGGCGGAATAGCCTGATACCATTCCTCCGTGTTGGCGAACACGGGATCAACGTCGAAGACCACGCCGCGGAACGGAAAAAGGCGATGGCGAACAACCTGCCCGATCTGGAATTTCGCTTGGTTTATCATGCTCATCTGCAACACTCTCCTGGACGCCTTATCTGGGGCTTGAACACGATGGTTCAATACCCGCAGCCGCTGGCCTCCCGATTTGCCGGCTTATCATGGCAGGGTCGCATGAACAGGCGGTGAACCGGCCCGCCTGAGCATCCGCGCCGGCGATTTGCGGCGACGCTTCAGGAATTTCCATGCGCGCCCGCGTGACGTATCGGTTCTGCCCGTGTAATGAAGCTGTGGCCCGGAGGCATTCCGGCCATTCGCCTTGTCGTCAGATCGCAGCGCAGTACCCTTCGCATCCATGAGCAATGTCATCGGCCTCGTCCTGCCCTTTTTCGGGCTGATCCTTCTGGGCTTCGTGGTCGCGCGCATCACCCGCCAGCCGCTTGAGGCGCTGGGCTGGATGAACACCTTCATCATCTACATCGCGCTGCCCGCGCTGTTTTTCCAGCTCCTGTCCAAGACGCCGATCGAGAAGCTCACCGAATGGGGCTACATTTTCGGTTCCGTCTTCTCGACCTATCTCGTCTTCGCGGTCATGTTCGTCTGGTCGGTGATCCGTTCGCGCGGCGAGATAGCCCAGAGCACCGTCAAGGGGCTGGCCGCGGCCTACGGCAATATCGGCTATATGGGGCCGGGCCTGGCATTGCTGGCACTGGGTCAGGAGGCGGCAGTGCCGGTGGCGCTGATCTTCTGCTTCGAGAACATCCTGCATTTCGCCATTGCGCCGCTGATGATGGGGCTGGCGGGCGGCACCGATGAACCGCCGTTGCGCATCGCCATCGGCGTCGTGCGGAAAATCGCACTGCATCCCTTCATTCTCGCGACCGTTGTCGGCGTAAGCGCCGCGGCGCTGCATGTCGCGCCGCCCGTTCCGCTGGAGCGCCTCCTGCAATATCTCGCCAATGCGGCGGCTCCTTGCGCGCTGTTCGTGATGGGCGTGACACTGGCCCTGCGCCCGCTCCGGCGGATGCCCGCCGAGATCGGCCTGATCGTGCCGCTGAAATTGCTCGTCCATCCGCTGATCTGCTGGATCACCCTGAGCTGGGTGGGCAACTTCGATCCCGTCTGGGTCTGGTCAGCGGTCCTGCTGGCCGGGCTGCCGACGGCAACGAACGTGTTCGTCATCGCGCAGCAATATGGTGTGTGGGTGGAGCGCGCCTCCGCAACCATCCTCGTGACCACCACCATATCGGTTGTCTCAGTGACGGGCCTTCTGCTGCTGGTGACCGGCGGCTACCTTCCGCCCGACCTCTTTCCCTAGGCCGCCGAGTTCGCCGGCGAGGTGGCGCAGGCCGCTGCCGGGAGCCATGCCTTCGCGCATGAAGAAGCCGCGCAGCGGCGAAAGCGAGCGCAGCAGGCCGAGACCGGCGCTGCGGGCGATCTGGGCGGGCAGGAGGTCCGAAAGCAGGGTGCCGTTGAGCGCGTTCACCGCGCCGGCCCGCGCCAGGATATCCGGCCGCCTCCGGCCGGCATAGCGGGCGAGCACATGCGGCGCGCCCGGATCCGGGACGCCCTCCAGAACCGTGGCCAGATCCATGACGTCGCGCAGGCCGAGATTGAGACCCTGTGCGCCGATGGGCGGAAACACATGTGCCGCCTCGCCGACGAGCGCCACCCGCCGCGCGGCGAATCCGGCCGGCAGGGTGGCCGAGAGCGGCCATGGCTGGCGTGAACCGGGCTGTGAAATCCGGCCCAGCATCGATTGCATCCGTTGCTCGAGCGCAAGGCAGAAAGCCTCTTCCGTCAGACCGGACAGACGATCCGCCTCCGCGGGCGACGTCACCCAGACCAGGCTGGACCGGTCCGGATCGGCCAGCGGCACCTGCGTGAACGGGCCATGCTCGGTGTGGAATTCGTTGGAGGTATCCTCATGCGGCCGCTCATGGCGGAATGTTGTCACGAGGGCGACTTGCGGCAGCGAGCGGGTACGCACATGAATGCCGGCGGCCTCGCGTCCTGCCGAGGCGCGACCATCGGCCGCGACAGCCAGGCGGCCCTGAAGCGTGTGGCCGTCGCCGAGCCCCAGGCAGACACTGTCGGTTTCAGGCATCCAGCGCGTCACGGCCTGCCCGAAGCGTTCAATGGCGCCGTCTCGCGCAATTGCATCGGCAAGCAGGTCGTTCAGCCGGCGGTTGGCGATGTTGTAGCCGAAGGCCTCCTCGCCAATCTCGCCGCAGCGGAAGGTCACGGTCGGGCTGCGCACCAGGCGGCGTGTGGCATCGACGATTCGCATCGTGCGAAGCGGCGCGGCGTCTTCACCCCGCACATCGACCCCGAGCCGCGCGAGAAAATCGACGCCCGGCATCATCACGGCGGTTGTCCGCCGGTCGTCCGGATTGGCCGGTGGGCCTGCGAGTGAAACCCGCCAGCCGCTCTGCGACAGGGCGAGGGCCGCGGCCATCCCGGCCGGACCCGCTCCCACGATGACGATATCTGACTGGCCCATGCGTTCTCCCGTGAAAAACGATCGGTCCAGGACGGCTAGTCACTGGCCTTGCGGTTTCGTATATGGCAGCACAGGGCATGCCGGCAATGGATGGACCCGCAACGGCGGCGGCATTTCCGGATGTTGCGGCCCGGGCACCAGACCCGAAACCGGGGCAAGGGAGGAAAATCGATGGCGTGGAGACTTTCCGCCGGAGGGGCGTGCGCGTGAAACGACCGCTGTTTTCCCGGCCCACGGGCAAGAAGGTGACCTGGCCCCAGGCCAAGGCCTTTTCGGTCCACCTGCTGACCGCCTCGGGCTCCTTCCTGGCATTCCTGTCACTTGTGGCAGCCGCGGAAGAGCGGTGGACGGCCATGTTCCTGTGGCTCGGACTGGCGCTTTTCGTCGACGGCATCGACGGGCCGATCGCACGCAAGCTCCAGGTCAAGTCGGTCCTGCCCACCTGGTCGGGCGACATGCTCGACAATGTCATCGACTATGTCACCTATGTGCTGATACCAGCCTTCGCGCTCTACAATCGCGGTTTCATGGGCGAGGGTCTGTCGTTCCTGTCGGCGGCGATCATCGTCATCTCGAGCGCCATCTACTACGCCGACACATCCATGAAGACGAAGGAGAACTTCTTCAAGGGCTTCCCGGTTGTCTGGAACATGCTCGTCTTCACGCTTTTCGTCATCGAGCCGGGCGAATGGACATCCTTCGCCGCAGTCGTTTTCTCCGCCATCCTCACCTTCGTGCCCGTCAACTTCCTGCATCCGGTGCGCGTCAAGCGCCTCCGCGAGATCAACCTCCCGGTTTTCCTGGCCTGGTGCGCGCTCGGCGTCATCGCGCTGGTTGAAAACATGCAGGCCAGTTTCTGGGTAAAGATCGGCATCTCGGCGACCGGTCTCTATCTCTACCTCATCGGCGCGATCATGCAGATGTTTCCCAATCTCGGCAAAAGGAGTTCCTGACAATGCACAAGGCCATTCGTGTTCACGAGACGGGCGGGCCGGATGTCCTACGTTACGAGGACGTCGAGACGCCGGCGCCGGGCAAGGGCGAGGCGCTGATCCGGCATACCGCGATCGGGCTCAATTTCATCGACACCTATTTCCGCACCGGGCTTTATCCGGCGCCGGCCGGCCAGCCGTTCATTCCCGGCAATGAGGGCGCCGGTATCGTCGAAGCCGTCGGCGAAGGTGTGAGCGGCCTGACCGCTGGCGACCGCGTCGCATACGCCGCGGGCCTCGGTGCCTATGCCCAGAAGCGTGTCATCGCTGCCGACCGGCTGGTCAAAGTCCCCGACGGGGTCAGCGACGAACAGGCCGCCGGCATGATGCTCAAGGGCATGACGGCCTGGTACCTGCTGCGCCGCACGCATGCGGTCAAGCCGGGCGAGACCATCCTTTTCCATGCCGCGGCAGGTGGCGTGGGCCTGATCGCCGGCCAGTGGGCCAAGCATCTGGGCGCCAACGTCATCGGCACCGCGGGTTCGCCCGACAAGATCGAACTGGCACTGGCGCATGGCTATGACGAGGTCATCAATTACCGCGAGCAGGATTTCGTTGCCGAGATCGACCGCCTGACCAGCGGCGGGAAATGCGATGTGGTCTATGATTCGGTGGGCAAGGACACCTATCCCGGTTCGCTGGACTGCCTGAAGCCTTTTGGGCTTTTCGTCTCCTTCGGACAATCGTCCGGGCCGATCGAGGGCTTCAACCTGGCCCATCTTTCGCAAAAGGGCTCGCTTTTCGCGACCCGGCCGACACTGTTCACCTATGTCGCCGCCCGCGAAGCGCTCGAGCAGGCGGCCGGGGAACTGTTCGATCTCGTTTCGCGCGGCATCGTCACGATCAACATAAACCAGCGTTACGCACTGAAGGACGCCGAGCAGGCGCATCGCGATCTGGAGGGCCGAAAGACAACGGGAACAACGGTTCTGGTGCCTTGATTTGCCGGGAAAAAGCTTGAAGCTGTTTCAAGACGCAGCCGGCTAAAGCGGGCCGGTTGACCGGTTAGACTGCCGGTTCATCGCGTCATTGGGGGGGTAGGGCCGGTTGAGCGATACGGATTTGCAGGAGAAAGGGCGTCTTCTCGACGTCGAGGGACTGACCAAGGTGTTTGGCACGCTCGTGGCCAATGACCGGGTCGATCTGTCCATAGCGCCGGGGGAAATCCACGCCCTGCTCGGCGAAAACGGCGCGGGCAAGTCCACCTTCGTCAAGATGCTCTTCGGCTCGCTGGAACCCAATGCCGGCACCATCCGCTGGAAAGGTGTTCCGCAGGCCATCACCTCGCCGAGCATGGCGCGGCAATTGGGCATCGGCATGGTTTTCCAGCATTTCTCGCTGTTCGAAGCCCTGTCGGCGGCCGAAAACATCGCGCTCGCGCTGGACCGCTCGACGCCGCTGGCCCAGATCGCCGACAGCGCGCGAAGGCTTTCCGTCGAATACGGTCTCCCGCTTGACCCGCATTCACTGGTGGGCGACCTTTCCGTCGGCGAGCGCCAGCGCATCGAGATCATACGCTGTCTGCTGCAGAAGCCGGAACTGATCATCCTGGACGAGCCGACATCGGTGCTGACCCCGCAGGAAGCCGACAAGCTGTTCGAGACGCTGGAGCGGCTGCGCGAGGAAGGAAAGTCCATCCTCTACATTTCGCACCGCCTTGAAGAGGTGAAGCGGCTATGCGACCGCGCCACGGTTTTGCGCCATGGCAAGGTCGTGGAACATTGCAATCCGCGTGACGAAACGGCGGCCTCGCTTGCACGCATGATGGTAGGCGAGGAAATCCAGACCGTTTCGCGCCCGGCCCCTGCCGGCGAGGACGGCGAGGCGCTCCTTGAAATCCGGGGCCTGTCGCGTGCCGCTGCAACACCGTTTTCCGTGCGGCTTTCCAATATCGACCTGACCGTTCGCGCTGGCCACGTCATCGGCATTGCCGGCGTCGCCGGCAACGGGCAGGGCGAGTTCTTCGAGGCGGTCTCCGGAGAGGCGAGGCAGGCGCAAGCTGGCGCCGTGCGCATTCGCGGCACGGATGCGGGCCATCTCGACATCTCGGCAAGGCGAAGGCTCGGCGCGGGTTTCGTTCCGGAAGAACGGCTGGGCCACGGCGCCGCCCCGGGCCTGCCGCTGTCGCAGAACCTGCTCTTGTCGCGCCACGCCACCGACAGCGGCACCTATCTCGGCGCTCTTGGCACCGTGCGCACGGCGGCGCTGGCCGATGGCGCCCGGCGCATCGTCAAGGAAATGGACGTGCGCAAGAGCGGCGAGGATCCCGAGGCCTCGGCCTTGTCAGGCGGAAACCTGCAAAAGTTCATTGTCGGGCGGGAAATGGACCGCAGGCCCGCCGTGATGGTGGTCAATCAGCCGACCTGGGGCGTGGACGCCGGCGCCGCGGCGCGTATCCGGCAGGCGCTGATCGAGCTCGCACGCGAAGGATCGGCGGTTCTCATCATCAGCCAGGATCTCGATGAATTGTTCGAGATGTCCGACGCCATTGCTGTCATGCACAACGGAAAGCTGTCCAAACCGGTTCCCATTGGCGAGGCCACGTACGAGAATATCGGCCTGCTGATGGGCGGGGCAGAGCCCGGCCACAAGGCAACGCCGCATGCGGAGGGGGCATGATGCGCATCGAACTCGTCAAGCGCTCCGGCCATTCGGTCCTGTTCAGCGCGCTGTCGCCCTTCGTCGCATTGGGGCTCACCATCATTGCCGGCGCGATCATGTTTGCATTGCTGGGCAAGAATCCGGCGGTCGGCCTTTATTCCTATTTCATCGAGCCGCTGACCGAGACCTGGTCGTTGCATGAACTGGCGATCAAGGCCGCGCCGCTGATCCTCATCGGCACCGGCCTGTGCGTCTGCTATCTCTCCAACAACTGGAACATCGGCGCGGAAGGACAATTCATCACCGGCGCCATGCTGGGTTCCCTGCTGCCGGTGATGTTTCCCGGTCTCACGGGGCCGCTGGTCCTGCCGATGATGCTGGTCATGGCCATGGTCGGCGGTGCCGCCTATGCCGGCATTCCCGCGCTGCTGAAGGTGCGTTTCGGCACGAACGAAATCCTGACGAGCCTGATGCTCGTCTATGTCGCGCAACTGTTCAACGACTGGCTTGTGCGCGGACCATGGCGCAATCCCGAAGGGTTCAGCTTTCCCGGCACCATCGCATTTCATGCCGATGCGCTGCTGCCGGAAATCCTGCCCGCCTCCGGCCGGGCCAACATCGGCATCGCGCTGGCGATTGTCGCCGCGATCGTGGTCTGGTTCCTGCTGTCGCGCACGCTGAAGGGTTTCGAGGTGCGGGTGCTTGGCCAGAGCCCGCGCGCCGGGCGGTTTGCCGGCTTCTCGCCCAGACGCATGACGCTGTTTGCCTTCCTGGTTTCCGGCGCGCTGGCCGGACTTGCCGGCATCACGGAAGTGGCCGGGGCGGTGCAGAGCCTCAACGAGAAGCTCTCGGTCGGTTACGGGTTCACCGCGATCATCGTGGCCTTTCTGGGCCGGCTCAATCCGCTCGGGGTCATTGTCGCCGGTTTCGTCCTGGCGCTGACCTATCTTGGCGGCGAAGCGGCTCAGATATCGTTGCAGATTTCCGACAAGACCGCCCGTGTCTTCCAGGGCATGCTGCTGTTTTTCGTTCTGGCGAGCGACACGCTCATTCACTATCGCGTACGTATCGTGCGCGGAACCGGGGAGGCGCGCGGTGCTTGAGGCGATCCTGTTGACCGTCGCGACAGCGGCGACCCCGCTGCTTCTGGCCGCCATCGGCGAACTGGTGGTCGAACGCTCCGGCGTTCTCAATCTCGGCGTCGAGGGCATGATGCTGATCGGCGCCGTCACCGGATTTGGCGTGGCGCTCATCTCCGGTTCGCCATGGCTGGGCGCCATCGCGGCCGTTGTGGCCGGCGCTGCCTTTTCGCTCCTGTTCGGGTTCCTGACCCTGACCCTCGTCACCAACCAGGTGGCCACCGGCCTGGCGCTGACATTGCTCGGCATCGGCCTGTCGGGGCAACTTGGCGAATCATTCGTCGGAACGCCGGGCGTGCGCATGGAGGCCATCGCCATACCGGGCCTTTCCGCGCTGCCGCTGGTCGGCCGCCTGTTGTTCGGGCAGGATCCGCTGTTTTATGTGTCCATCGCCCTGACGGCGGCGACGGCGTGGTTCCTGTTCCGCACGCGCGCCGGCCTGACGCTGCGCGCGGTCGGCGACAGCCACGGCTCGGCCCATGCGCTGGGCATCAAGGTGATTGCCATCCGTTATCTCGCCGTCATGTATGGCGGCGCCTGCGCGGGTCTTGCCGGTGCCTATCTCTCTCTGGCCTACACACCGCAATGGGTGGAGAACATGACGGCCGGGCGCGGCTGGATCGCGCTCGCGCTGGTGGTTTTCGCCTCATGGCGTCCCTGGAGGGTGCTGGCCGGTGCCTATCTGTTCGGTGCGATCACCATCCTCCAGCTCCACATCCAGGCAATCAGCCTGAAAGAGCTCGGATTCCTGCCTGCCCCCCTGTTCTGGCTGGCGGAACTGATCAAATCCATTCCGTCCCAGTTCCTTTCTTCGCTTCCCTATCTGGCAACAGTGGTGGTCCTTGTGCTTATCTCCCGAAACAGGCGGTTGACGATGATGAACACACCGGCCTCGCTGGGGCGGCCGTTCGTTCCGGACCGCTAGACAAGAACCAGGACGGGAAGCCCCGCGCGACATACACACTCAAGAGGTTGAACATATGAAAAAACTGATCCTCTCCCTCGCCGCTGCATCCGCGATGTCACTCGCGGCGGCCAGTGGCGCCATGGCGCAGATGGACAAGGTGAAGGCCTGCTTCATCTATGTCGGTCCCATCGGCGATTTCGGTTGGTCCTACCAGCATCACCAGGGCCTGCTGGCCCTTGAGGAAGCGCTCGGCGACAAGGTGGAAACGGCTTATCTGGAAAGCGTGCCGGAAGGCGCGGATGCCGAACGCGCCATCGAGCGTTTCGCGCGCTCGGGTTGCAACATCATCTTCACGACCTCGTTCGGCTACATGGACGCCACCAACAAGGTGGCCGCCAAGTTCCCGGACGTGAAGTTCGAGCATGCCACCGGCTACAAGCGCGAACACCCCAATGTCGCCACCTACAACGCGCGCTTCTACGAGGGGCGCTATGTGCAGGGCGTGATCGCTGCTTCGCTGTCGCAAGCCGGTACCGCCGGCTACATCGCATCCTTCCCGATCCCGGAAGTGGTGATGGGTATCAACGCCTTCATGCTGGGCGCGCAGTCGGTCAATCCGGATTTCAAGGTCAAGGTGGTCTGGGCCAATACCTGGTTCGACCCAGGCAAGGAAGCCGATGCCGCCAAGGCACTGGTCGATCAGGGTGCCGACATCATCACCCAGCACACGGATTCCACCGCACCCATGCAGGTGGCCTCCGAGCGCGGCATCAAGGCCTTCGGCCAGGCATCCGACATGATCAAGTTCGGACCGGAAACCCAGTTGACCTCGATCGTCGACAATTGGGCACCCTATTACATCAAGCGGGTGAAGGCCGTGCTTGATGGCACCTGGGAACAGGTGGATGTGTGGGCCGGCATGCCGGAAGGCGAGGTGCTGATGGCGCCCTACACGAACATGCCCGACGACCTGAAGGCCAAGGCCGAGGAAATCGAGGGCAAGATCAAGTCGGGCGAATTCCATCCCTTCACCGGTCCGGTGAAGAAGCAGGATGGTTCCGACTGGCTGGCAGAAGGCGAAGTGGCCGATGACGGCACGCTTCTCGGCATGAACTTCTATGTCGAAGGCGTGGACGACAAGCTGCCGCAGTAAGGCTGCCTTCATTTTTCCATGAACTTTGCGCGGGGCCTTTCGGTCCCGCGTTTTTTTATTGCCGCGCAAGCACCATCCGGCGCACCAATGGCCGGGAAACCAGCCAGTCCGCACCGCGATTCAGGAGGGTGGCGATCATGCGCCGGCCGGGCGTCTCGCCATGGCGCCAGACCAACCACGAGACGAGGAGGATCGCGCAAAGGGTCGCGACCAATGCCGCCGTCTGGCCCAGCAGCGGCGTCAAGGCGTTGATGCCGACATAGCCGATATTCTGGTGCAGGAGATAGAGCGGATAGGTCAGTCCACCGAGCATCATCACCAATCCGGTCGACGGCAACAGCCCGCGCGCCGCCACGGCCGCCCAGAAGACGAGGTGAAGGACCAGACCGGAAATGGCAAGTGCCTGGTTGCCGGGCGCAATGCCATAATGGGCCATCATCCAGCCCTGCATGCCCTTCATGTGCGTGAGCGCCATCAGGAAGGCGGCAAATGCCAGCAGCACGGCATCCAGCCGCCATCCCCGCGAGACGATGTGATGCGCAAGGACGCCGCCGGCGAAGAAGGGGGCGTATTCGGTGATCAGGACCATGCGCAGCGCGCCGCTGCCAAGCCAGTATTCGTTCACCATGGAGATGGCCAGCCACGAGGTCAGGAGCAGCAGCTTCCGGCTTGCAAACAAGCCGCTGAGGATCGCCAGCGAAACCCAGCCATAGAAGACGAGTTCGAGAACGATGGTCCAGTAGACACCGTCCATGAAGGGTTGCCCGAAAACCTGCGGGATCATGGCGAGATTGGCGGCATACTGAGCGGTTCCAACCGGCAGGCGCGGATCGCCGGCAAACAGAAGCACGGCGAATGTGATGGTCATGCATATGACGAAGCCGGGATAGAGCCGGGCGAAACGGGCAATGGCGAAGGCGCGGAACGTACGGCCCTCCGCCGACCAGGCAATCACGAATCCGGAGATCATGAAGAAAAGGTTGAGGCCGAGATAGCCGTAGAGCGCCATGGCTTGCGCCGCTGGATACGGATGATCGAGATAGGGCACTTGCCCGGCGCTGCCGCGAAACAGGTAGTGAAAGGCGACGACGGCCAGCGCCGAGACCAGGCGCAGGAGATCAAGCGATCCCATGCGCTGAGCCGGCCGGTTGCCTTGAGCCTGATCTGCCGATGTCATTGCCTGCCGCCTCCATGAAGAAGGCATAAACTAGCGGCAAGCTTGCTTTAGCGAAATAAGATACGTCTGACAGGGTGAACCGGCAGGGTTAATGCGCCAGTCCCGTCATACGGCAGTGCCGTGCAGGTCGTAGGCGTCCGCGCCATCGATCTTCACGGTCACGATGTCGCCGACGCGTAGCGGGCGGCGTGAGCGCACATGCACGACACCATCGATTTCCGGCGCGTCATACCTGGTCCGGCCGGTGCCCGCCGTACCGTCCGCCGTGTCGATGATGACCGGCAGGCGCTTGCCAACACGCTGCTTCAGAAGTTTGGCCGAAACGCCTTGCTGGCGCTCCATGAAGCGTTTCCAGCGGGCGTCCTTGATCTCGGCCGGCACGTCTTCAAGGCCGAGATCGTTGGAGCGGGCGCCCTTGACCGGCTCGTATTTGAAGCAGCCGGCGCGGTCGATCTTCGCTTCGTCCAGCCAGTCGAGCAGCATGGTGAAATCCTCCTCCGTCTCCCCCGGAAAACCGGTAATGAAGGTGGAGCGAAGGGCCAGATCAGGGCAGATGTCGCGCCAGCGGCGAATGCGTTCCAGCGTCTTTTCCTGGTGTGCCGGGCGGCGCATGTTCCTCAACACGGCCGGACTGGCATGCTGGAAGGGAATGTCGAGATAGGGCAGGATCTTACCCTCGGCCATCAGCGGAATGACCTCGTCGACATGGGGGTAGGGATAGACATAGTGCATGCGCACCCACACGCCCATCTCGCCCAGTTCGCGGGCAAGATCGAGGAACCTCGTACGCACTTGCCGGTCCTGCCAGGGGCTTTCGGCATACTTCATGTCCAGGCCATAGGCACTGGTATCCTGGCTGATGACGAGGATCTCCTTCACGCCTGCCTTGACCAGTTTTTCCGCCTCGCGCAACACGTCCCCGATCGGTCGCGAAACGAGATCGCCGCGCAGCGCCGGGATGATGCAGAAGGAACAGCGATTGGAACAGCCTTCGGAAATCTTGAGATAGGCATAGTGGCGCGGCGTCAGCTTGACGCCCTGTTCCGGCACAAGGTCCAGAAACGGATCGTGGACGGGCGGGGCGGCCTCGTGAACCGCCGCCATGACGCTTTCGTAGGCCTGCGGGCCGGTAATGGCGAGTACGCCGGGATGGCGCTCGCGGATAACGTCCGGCTCGGCCCCCAGGCAGCCTGTCACGATCACCTTGCCGTTTTCGTTCAGCGCCTCGCCGATCGCGCCCAGCGATTCGTCGCGCGCGGAATCGAGGAAGCCGCAGGTGTTGACGACGACAAGATCGGCGCCGTCATGCTTGCGGGCGATCTCGTAGCCTTCGGCACGCAGGCGGGTGATGATACGCTCGGAATCGACCAGTGCCTTGGGGCAGCCGAGGGAAACGAAACTGACACGCGGTGCGGACATGAGGCTCTTTCCGTGCTTTCGGGGGCAGGCGGCGGGCATGCAGGGGCATGCGACTGGCCGCAATCGATGAGGCGCATAGACCGGATCGGCGGCGAGAGCAAGGCGGCCGGGCAGGGCGCCTTTCAGCCAAAGGCGACGGACACGGTTCCGAACGGCCCGAAGTCGGCCTCGAAGCGGCTGCCGGGCGGCGCCTCGACCGGGCGGATGAACGAACCGGACAGCACGATGTCGCCCGCCGACAGGCCCTGGCCGTAAACGGCGAGCCGCTTCACAAGCCAGACGATGCCGGCGACCGGATCGTCGAGCACGCCGGCACCCAGACCCGTTTCTTCCACAATGCCGTCACGCTTCAGGATGCAGCCGGTCCAGCGCAGGTCGGCGGCGCCGGGGGCGTGGCGTTCATGGCCAAGCACGATGCCGGCATTGGCTGCATTGTCCGAAACGGTATCGGTGATGATCCGGGGCTTGCCGGTGGCCGGATCGGCGCGCAGGATGCGCGTGTCGAGGATTTCGAGTGCGGGCGCCATGGCCTGCGTGGCGGCCAGCACGTCGCTCCGGCTCGTCTGGGCGCCGGACAGGCCGTCCTTCATGATGAAGGCTATTTCCGCCTCGATCCGCGGCTGGATGAACCGGCCGGCCGGGACGGTCGCCCCCGTTTCGAAAAGCATGTCGTCCAGCAGCACGCCGGAATCCGGCGTCGTGATGTTCAGCGCCTGTTGCATGGCCCGCGATGTCAGGCCGATCTTCCAGCCGATCACGCGGCGGCCTTTCGCCAGCTTCCGGGCGACAAGCGCGGCCTGAACAGCATAGGCATCGTCCAGCGTCATGCCCGGATGGGCCAGGCTCAGCAATCCGCACTGGACGCCCGTCCGTTCCGCCTCCAACAGCCTCCTCGCGGCGTCCTCGATCTCGCCGGGCGTCATTCGTCCACCACGCCGTTGCGCAGGACACCGATACCGTCGGCCTCGACTTCCACCTGGTCGCCCGGCTTGAGGTAGACTGGCGGATCGAAGCGGGCGCCGGCGCCTGTCGGCGTGCCGGTGACGATGATGTCGCCGGGCACGAGCGTGGTGAAGGTGGAGATATAGGCGATCTGGCGGGCAACCGGGAACAGCATCCGCCCTGTGCTGTCCTGCTGGCGCGTCTCGCCATTGACGCGGGTGCACAGGCCGATATCGGTGATCTGCGCGGGATCGGTGAAGGGAACCAGCCATGGCCCCATGGCGCCGGAAGCATCCCAGTTCTTGCCCTGCGTCACGTTGAACTTGGCGTGGCGCACCCAGTCGCGCAGCGTGCCTTCGTTGCACAGCGTCAGTGCCGCAATGTGGTCGAGGGCGCGGGCCTCGGCAATGCGCCGCCCGCCCGTGCCGATGACCACGGCGATTTCGCCTTCATAATCCAGTTGGTGCGTTTCGGGCGGCCGCCGCAGCGGTTGCTCGTGTCCGACGAATGAACGCGGAAAACGGATGAACAGGCTCATGTTGGGCGGTGCATCCTGCCCGTCCTTGTACTCGGCGTTCCTGTCGGGGAAGTTGACACCGACGCAGATGATCTTCTCTGGATCCGGAACCGGGATTTCCCATTGAAAGGAACCATCGGGATGCGTCACCGCCCGTCCTTCAGCGGCCTTGCCGACGGCGCCGAGCGCTCCGGCTTCGATGACATCGCGCAATGTGCGGTATTGCGGAAAATCCGGGGACAGCGCGATCACGCCATTCGTGCCGACGGTGCCCCAGAATGTCTCTCCGGCAGATGAAAAGGTGGCAAATTTCATGCTGTCTCCGCAAGTTCCGCCAGCACGTCGCCGGCCATCGCCACATCGGATTCGCGGGCATCGAACTGGCCCACCTGGAAGCGGATGGCAATGGCCCCGTCGATGCGTGTCTGGGTGATGTAGATGCGCCCGTCGTCATTGACGCGGTTGACGAAGGCAAGCTGCGCCGCGTCGTCCAGCCCCTTCAGGCGGAAGGTGAAGAGCGAGAGAACCGGTTCCGTGACGATCTCGAAACCCGGTGTCTCCCGCAGGCGCTCCGCCAGCGCCTGCGCCCAGGCCACATGATTGCGGATGCGCTGGCGCAGGCCTTCAAGGCCGTAGCCGCGAATGAGAAACCAGAGTTTCAGCGCCCGGAACCGCCTGCCGAGCGGAACCGACCACTCGGAATAGTTGATCAGCCCGTCATGGCCCTGGGTCCTGAGGTATTCCGGCTGGATGGCGAGTGTCCTGACCAGGCTTTCGGGATCGGCAATGAAATGGGCCGAGCAGTCGAATTGCGCGCCAAGCCATTTGTGCGGATTGAAGACGACCGAATCGGCGCCTTCGACACCCGACCACAGAGAACGGAACTCGGGGCAGATCATGGCCGATCCGGCCCATGCCGCATCCACGTGGACGTAGAGGCCATGCCGCCTGGCGACAGCAATGACGGCGGCAATGTCGTCGCAAGCGCCGGTGCTCGTGCCGCCGGTGCAGGCGATAACGCCGGCCGGAAGGAAACCCGCCGCAAGGTCGGCGCGAATGGCTTCATCGAGGGCCTGCGGATCGAGGCCGCGCCGTTCGCCGGAGACGGGCACACGCACCAGATTGTCCTGGCCGATGCCGGAAATCCAGATGGCCCGGTCGATCGAGCTATGCACCTCCGCGCTTGCATAGACACGCAGGCGCGGCTGGCCGCAAAGACCATGCCTGTTTCCGCCCCATTCGAGTGCGCGTTCGCGCATGGTCAGCACCGCCGCCAGCGTGGCGGAAGAGGCGCTGTCCTGGATGACGCCTGAGAAATGCGCCGGCAAGCCGATGGCCTGGCGCAGCCAGTCCATCATCCGGGTTTCCATCTCGGTCGCCGCCGGGCTCGTCTGCCAGAGCATGCATTGCGCCGCCATCGCGGTGACCAGATACTCGGCCACGACCGAGACATCCGCCGCATTGGCCGGGAAATAGGCGAAGAAGCGCGGATGCTGCCAATGGGTCATGCCCGGCAGCACGATGTGTTCGAAGTCGGCCATGATCGCATCCATCGGCTGCGCTTCTTCCGGCGGCGAGGCAGGCAATTGCGCGGCAATGTCGCCCGGTGCCGTCTGCGCCCTGACGGGCCGCTCGCGCAGGCTCTCGCGATAATCCGCGCCCCAATCGGCTGCCATGCGCGACCACTTGCGGAAGTCTTCAGGCGTCATGGTGTCTGTTCCCTCTTGCAGCAGGTCATGGCAGGCGGATGCGATGCCGCCTGTTTGCGCGCCTGCCACGCCCGTGGCAAGCCGCTGTCGTCACGGCGCGATGATCGGCTGCGCCTTCATGTCACTCTCGCTCAGTGCCACATTCGCGAAAAGGCTGCCTTCCTCGAACCAGCTCCTTGGCGCGGGGGCGCCCCAGAGGGTCTGGCGTTGCGGATCCTTCAGGTCCCAGCGGATCGGCTCCAGATCGGGATCGACGGTCTGATAGTCCGAGCAGTAGATTTCGATGCGGTGCCCGTCAGGATCGCGGATATAGAGGAAGAAGGCATTGGAAATGCCGTGCCGGCCCGGACCGCGCTCCATGTTCTTCAGGTAGCCGGTGGTCGACATGAGGTCGCACAGGTCGATGATGTTGAGGGGGGTGGGCACCCAGAATGCGGTGTGGTGCAGGCGCGGGCCGGTGCCATTTGTGAAGGCGATGTCATGCACACCGCCCTTGCGGTGGGTCCACGCGGCCCACAGACGCCCGGTTTCCTCGTCCTCGGTATATTCCGTCACCCGAAACCCGAGTTCGTTGTAGAAGGCCACCGCCTCGTCGACATTCGGGGCGAAACAGTTGAAGTGATCGATCCGGAGCGGCTTAACACCGCGATATAAAGCGTATTGCTGATGGATGGGCGCCAGCCGGTCCATGCGGAAATAGAATTCCATCGGCGCGCCGAAGCAATCATGGGTTCGCAGGGTGCGGCCCTGGTAGTCCCGGTCCACCCACTCCACCGTGTGGCCGCGCGCGGCAAACCAGTCATGCGCGCCATCGAGATCGTTCTCGGAAAAGACCTTGTAGGCAAGGTAGTTCACCGACGGCACATCGCCCTTGTGCAGCACCATGCAATGGTGCCCGCGCTCCTCCATGGCGCGAAGCCAGACGGTGCGTTCGGTTTCGTCGGTCACCTGCAAGCCGAGCGTATCGACATAAAAGGCCCGGCTGGCCGCCAGATCGGTCACGATCAGTTCCACGTGGCTGAGGCGAACGATATTGAAGGGTGGGTAGAGATTTGGCGCGGGAACCGGCATGGCATGATCTCCTGGAAGCTCGGCGGTCGAAACGAGGGGGAAGCGGATGCGGCACAGCCCGTTCAGGCACCGAGCCGCGTGATCTTGTGACGTCCCGTGGCGAAGGCCACGTTCTTCTGCTCCATGTAGAATTCGAAGGACCAGTCGCCGCCGTCACGGCCGATCCCGCTTGCCTTCATGCCCCCGAACGGGGTCGGCAGGTGACGCACGTTTTCCGAATTCACCCAGATCATGCCCGCTTCCAGCCCCTCGGAGAAGCGCAGCGCACGCGTGATGTCATTGGTCCAGACATAGCCGGTCAGGCCATAGTCGACATCGTTGGCGATGGCGAGGGCCTCGTCCTCGTCGCGGAAGGTGATCGATGTCAGGAAGGGGCCGAAGACCTCTTCGCGCGCGATGCGCATGGTCTGCGTGGCCCCGGTGAACAACGTCGGTTCGATGAACCATCCCTTGCTTCCGACGCGCTTTCCGCCGGCGGCCAGACGGGCGCCGTCCTGCTTGCCGGCCTCCACATAGGAGGCGACCTTGTCGAAATGGGTCTTGTGGATGAGCGGCCCCACTTCGGTCGCCGGATCGAGCGGATGGCCGACCCTGATCCGCGCGACGCGCTCGGCAAGGCGGGCGTGGAACGTGTCGGCGATGCTCTCCTGTACCAGCAACCTTGAGGAAGAGGTGCAGCGTTCGCCGTTGAGCGAATAGATCATAAAGATGACCGCATCCAGCGCCCTCTCCATGTCGGCATCATCGAAGACGATGACCGGGTTCTTTCCGCCGAGTTCGAAATGCACGCGCTTGAGCGTCGGCGCGCCCTGCGCCATGATCATCGATCCGGTGCGGCTTTCGCCGACAAAGGCAATGGCCTTGATGTCGGGATGTTCGGTCAGCGCCTTGCCAGCCGTCTCGCCATAACCGTTGACGAGATTCAGCACCCCTTTCGGCAAACCGGCCTCATGGCAGATCTCGGCCAGCAGACGCGCTGTCAGCGGCGAGAATTCCGCCGGCTTGTGGACCACCGTGCAACCGGCGGCAAGCGCCGGCGCGATCTTCCACGTCGACAGCATGAAGGGCGTGTTCCATGGCGTGATCACGCCGACGGGGCCGATGGGCGTGCGTGAGGTGACATTGAGATGACCGGGCGAGGGCAGGGACTTGCCGTCGCGCGCGGAGGGCGCCATGTCGGCGAAGAAGCGGAAGTTTTCCGCGCCGCGAAGCGCCGCCTTGGACATGAACCGGTACGCCTGGCCCGTGTCCCAGCATTCGCAAAGCGCGATTTCCTCTGCGCGGGCAACGATCGCGTCGGCTATCCTGTGCAACAGCTTCCGGCGGTCGGCACCCTTCATCGCCCGCCATTCCGGGAAGGCGGCCCTGGCGGCCCTGGCCGCAGCATCGATATCGCCGGCATCGCTGCTGGCAGCCTGCGCGATCAGGCTCTCATCCACCGGCGAGCGGGTTTCAAAGGTGTCGCCAGAAATGGCAGGCCGGCTCTCGCCATCGATCAGGTTTTCGACGCCATTGCCGCGGAAACGCTCCAGATGGGGCTGAAGGGCGGCTAGGCGGGCTTGCAGATCGCTCATGAAGCATCTCCGGAAACATATTTGCGAATGGAACTGGCCTTCGGGCTCAGCTCCGGATCGATGTCGCGCATTTCCAGCGACAGCATGAAGGAGGATGAGTCCATCACCGCCGCGCAATAACGCTCGGCGGTGGCGAACACATGCGCGGTCGCCCGCTGCTTGTCCTCTGGCGGGCGCCCGCCGCGCAGACGGATGGAAATGTCGAGGAAGGCATGCCGCGGGTCGCCATCGGCGATCACCCAATGGGTGCAGGCCGTGGCACGAACCCGGACACCGGCCAGCGGGAAGACTCCCGTCTCCACCGCCGCATCGCGCAGGGCACGGCACAGCCCCGCGATGTCGAGGCGATGTTCGAGATTGCCCGAATAGTCGATCTGGATATGCGGCACGCCGTCACTCCTCCCTATTAGTTATCATGTTAAGTAATAATTCGGAACCTGTCAAGTCTGCCCGCTTGGCATGTCCGGAAAAACGGAAGATAGAGAAGCGATGGCTGAGGAATCCGACAAGCAGCAACCGAACCGCTTCGCGCCCACGTCGCGGTCGCTCCCCATCGCGCTGTTGCGTGCCCGCGAAACGGTCATGGGGCCGATTCGCGACATGTTGCAGAAAAGCGGCATTTCCGAGCAGCAATGGCGGGTATTGCGCGTGCTCGACGAGATGGGCGAGGTTGAACAGAGTGCGATTGCCGCCGCCGCATGCCTGCAATTGCCCAGCCTGACGCGCATGTTGCGCACAATGGAAGGCGAGGGGCTGATCGAGCGGCGCACGGACCACGCGGATCGCCGCCGCACCCTGGTTTCGATCACCGGCAAGGGCCGCGCCCTGATTCTTGATCACCTGCCGGACAATGCCGCCATCTTCGCCCGCCTCGAAGCCCGCTTCGGCGCCAGCAACATGAAGCAGCTTCTCGATCTCCTGGAAGAATTGCGCCGGATCGACCTGTAGGCCACGCGCACCCGGCTTCCCCGAACCATCATTTCCAGATAGCGAGACCGCCCGCACCGCCGGCAGGCTTGTCGATGGCGCCGAATCCTGCGCCTGTGCCGCAAGGGGAAACACCATGTCATCCCCTTGACAAAATTTACGTGTCGTGAAAAAAATTTCAAACGATGATATTTTTATCATCAGGGAGGCATTCCAATGGCGGTCAACGGTTCGATCACCACGCCGGACAACGAGGCGTCCATGGCTGCACGCGCAGCCTGGCTTCACTATGCCGGGGGGCTGACCCAGGCGGAGGTGGCCAAACGCCTGGGCCTGACGTCCATGAAGGCACATCGCCTGATCACCAGGGCCAACCAGGCCGGACTCGTGAAGGTTTTCATCGATGGCGAAGTCGCCGAATGCGTCGCCCTGGAGGCGAAGCTGAGCGAACGCCACGGCCTCGATTATTGCGAGGTCGTGCCAGATATCGATTCCGACGAGTTGCCGCTGCGTTCGCTCGGCCGGGCAGGGGCACAGTTCCTCCGCCGCGAGATCGAGCGCGAGGAAAACCTCCTCATCGGCATCGGCCACGGCCGCACGCTGGCTGCCAGCGTGGAATTCCTGCCGCGCATGAGCGCGGGCAAGACGCGCTTCGTCTCGCTGCTTGGCGGTTTGACGCGCAAGTTTTCCGCCAACCCCCATGACGTGATCCACCGCCTCGCCGAGCGCACCGGCGCGGATGCCTATGTCATGCCCGTGCCATTCTTTGCCAACACGGTCGAGGATCGCGACGTGCTCCTGTCCCAGCGTGGCATATCCGATGTTCTCGATCTGGCGCGCTCGGCCAGCCTGCTGTTCGTCGGCATCGGCACAGCGGAACCCGGCGCATCGCTGGTGGCCACCGGCATGATCGAGCCCGGCGAAATCGCCGAGGTCAGCGCCAGGGGCGGGACCGGCGAAATACTCGGCCATTTCTTCGACAACAAGGGCAATCCGGTCGACACCACGCTGACGGAACGGACGCTCGCGCTGCGTCTCGACGAACTGCGCGACCGCAGGATCATTGCCCTGGCTGGCGGCACCATAAAGGTCCACGCCATCCACTCCGTGCTTGAGAGCCGCCTGCTCAGCGGCCTCATAACCGATGAGCGCACAGCCCGTGCTCTCGTCAACCTGGAACCGTCCTGATCAGGACACCAACGGGAGGAAGACCCAAATGCATGAAAAGGAAAAGCAGCTTGTCGACGCCTTCGTGCGCGGCTCTGTCAGCCGCCGCGACCTGCTTCGCGGGCTCGGCGCGCTCGGCGTCACGGCCGCCACCGCCAGCTTCATGGTGAATGCCGCCGCGACCAAGGCTCTGGCCCAGAACGGCTTCGACTGGAAGAAGCACGCCGGCACCACGATCAAGCTTCTCCTGAACAAGCACCCCTACACCGATGCGATGCTGGCCAACATCGAGAACTTCAAGGAACTCACCGGGATGGAAGTCGAATACGACGTCTTCCCTGAAGACGTCTATTTCGACAAGGTCACCGCGGCCCTTTCCTCCGGCTCGACCGAGTATGACGCCTTCATGAGCGGCGCCTACATGACCTGGACCTACGGTCCGGCCGGCTGGATCGAGGATCTCAACCAGTGGATCAAGGACGACACCAAGACCAATCCTGACTACAACTGGGGCGACATGCTGCCGGGCGTGGTCAAGTCCTGCGCCTGGAACGGCAAGCCGGGCGGTGCGCTGGGCTCCGAGGATGCCAAGCAGTGGTGCATTCCGCTCGCCTATGAGCAGAACAACCTCACCTACAACAAGCGCGTGTTCGATTCCGCCGGCATTGCCGTCCCGACCAATATCGACGAACTGCTCGACGCCGCGGCCAAGGGCAAGGCTGCGATGGATGGCGGATACGGCATCGGCGTGCGCGGTTCGCGCTCCTGGGCGACGATTCATCCGGGCTTCCTGTCCGGCTATGCGAACTTCGGCCAGAAGGATCTGAATGTCGCTGACGACGGCATGCTGTCGGCTGCCATGAACACGGACGTGTCCAAGCAGTTCCACACCAAGTGGGTCAAGATGATCCAGGATTCCGGCGCGCCGGACTGGTCGACCCACACCTGGTATCAGGTCGGAACGGATCTGGGCGCCGGCAAGTCGGCCATGATGTTCGACGCCGACATTCTCGGCTACTTCATGAACGGCGGCGACAATGCCGAGGCCGGCAACCTTGCCTTCTCGGCCTTTGCTGCCAATCCGGAAGCCACCGCGCCGACCCCGAACATCTGGATTTGGGCCATGGCCATGTCCACGTTCTCCGGCAAGAAGGACGCCACCTGGTACTTCCTGCAGTGGGTCACCGGCCCCGAGCATGACCTGTTCGGTGCCCGCAAGATGGACCTCGTCAACCCGGCGCGCGCCAGCGTCTGGGCCGACGAGATGTTCCGCGACAAGCTGTCGGCCTCCTATCCGGGCTATGTCGAGATGCACGACATTTCCGCGCCGGGCGCCTCGATCAAGTTCACGGCGCAGCCGCTGTTCTTCGACCTGACCACCGAATGGGCCGCCATGCTGCAGAAGATGGTCGCCAACGAAGTGCCGGTCGACGAAGGTCTGGACCAGCTGGCCGAAAGCGTGAACCGTCAGCTCAAGGATGCCGGCCTGGGCTAAGCCCGCCGGGACCTGGGGCGCCCTGACCGAAGGGCGCCCCGCACCCCCTCTTTTCCCATTGGCGACCCCGTGCGACGGCAGTACACCCAGTGCTGCCGGCAGAAGGAATTTGTAATGAGCGACGCCACGATGAACCAGAAACCAAGGCGCGGCTTTCGCGTCAGCC